>NZ_JAVSSI010000008.1:0-198308 GCF_044917495.1 Agromyces mediolanus
CGACTATTAGAAAAACACAAAACAAAAAAAAAATATATTTTGTTTTTTTTTTTTTTATTTTTTTTTTTTTAAATTACGGCGGGAGGTTTTAAAAACCGGGGGGGGGGGGGGTTGGTTGTAGAACTGGGTTTTGTTGTTTAACACGTGAACAAACCCCCCCCCGCGGTGTGGGGCAAGGGGGGGGGGGGGGTTGTGGGTTTGGGTTTTTTGCGGGGTTTATTGGGCGGGGGGGGGGGGGGGGAGGGGGGGGGGCCCCCCCCCCCCCTTCCGCGTGCGCAGACGCCGCGTGCACGGACACCGCGTGCATGGGCTCCGCGTGCACGGACACCGCGAGGCGGAGACATCCATACCTCTTCGAATCATCCTGCGAGAGGTCTTGACGTCCTCGTGCAGAGCGCTTACGCTCGCTCTGCACAAGACGTCTATACCTCTCGGCTTCGAATCGAAGGAGATTCCGTGACCAGCCAGCAAGCTTCCCCCGGCTCGCGCACCCCCATGGGTCGGCTCACCGCCGCCACGGTGGTCGGCAACGCGATCGAGTTCTACGACTTCAACGTCTACGGCACCCTCACCGCCGTCGTGTTCGGTCGGCTCTTCTTCTCCGCCGAGGACCCGGTGCTCGGCACCTTCCTCGCCTTCACGACCTTCGCCGTCGGCTTCCTCGCCCGCCCCATCGGCGGCATCGTCTTCGGGCACTTCGGCGACCGGATCGGCCGCAAGCCCATGCTCGTCGCGAGCCTGCTCACCATGGGCATCGCGACGATGCTGATGGGCCTCCTGCCGACGTACGCGCAGGTCGGCGCGCTCGCCCCCGTGCTCCTCGTGCTGCTGCGCTTCGTGCAGGGCCTCGGCATCGGCGGCGAGTGGGGCGGCGCCATCACCCTCATGATGGAGTCCGCGCCCGAACGCCGCCGCGGCATCTTCGGCTCTGCCGTGCAGACCGGCAGCGGCCTCGGCATCATGCTCTCCACCGGCGTCGTCACCCTGCTCTTCGTGCTGCTCACCCCCGAGCAGATCGACGCGTGGGGCTGGCGCATCCCGCTGCTGTTCAGCGTCGTGCTCGTCGCGGTGGGCCTGATCATCCGCTCGAAGATCGAGGAGTCGCCGGCGTTCCGCGAGCGCGAGGCCGTGGCCGCCCCGCCGAAGGTCCCCGTCCTCGAGACGCTCCGCAAGCACTGGCGCATGGTGCTCGTCGCGATCGGCATGTACATCTCCGTCGCCGCGTTCGGCTTCACCCAGGGCGTGTTCTTCGTCTCCTACCTCGTGAACCAGATGCAGATCGCCCCGGCGACCGCGACCCTCGCGAACCTCGTCGCGGCCGCCGGCTACCTGCTCGCCACGCTCCTCGGCGGCTGGCTCTCCGACCGGCTCGGCCGCACCCGCGCATACCTCGTCGGCGCCGTGCTCATCCTCGTCGCGCCGTTCCTCATGTTCGGCATCGGCTCGACCGGCTCGGTGCCGCTCATCCTCGCCGTGATGCCCGTGGTGGGCGCCCTCGGCGGCGTCGCGTACGGCGCGCAGGCCGCGCTCTTCTTCGAGCTGTTCCCCGCCCGGGTGCGCTACACCGGCATCTCGCTCGGCTTCCAGATCGCCGCGGTGCTCGGCGGCGGGCTCACCCCGCTCATCGCCGCGAGCCTCACCGAGGCCACCGGCACGACGACCTCCGTCTCGCTCTACCTCGGCGTGCTGACGCTCCTCATGATCGTCTGCACCCTCCTCGCGCCCCGGGTCGTGCGCGCCGAGGCGCGTCGCGACGACGCGGACCCGGATGCCGCAGCCGCCCGCCCGCTCTCCGAAGGGACCACCGTATGACCCGCCCCGCCGAGCCGCGCACGATCGTGCTGCTCATGGTCGACCAGCTCGCCGCCAAGTGGCTGGAGACGGCCCGCTCGGGCATCGTCGAGCTGCCGAACTTCGACGCGCTGCAGGCCGCGGGGGCGACGTTCCGGAACGCGTTCAGCACCAACCCGGTGTGCAGCCCCTCCCGGGCGAGCATCGCCACGGGCCTGTCGAACGCGAGCCACGGCGTCACCGAGTGCGGCTACGACCTCGACCCCGGCGTGCCGACGTTCATGCGGGGGCTCCAGCAGGCGGGCTGGCGCACCGGCGCCTTCGGCAAGCTGCACCACGTCACGCAGCTCGAAGAGCTCGTGCCCGATTACACGGTCTACGGCTACGACGTCGTCGCGAACACCGAGGACCTCCGCGCGGGCGAGTGGATCGACTGGGTTGAGCGCGAGCACCCCGAGCACTACGAGGCGGCGCTCTCGACGGTGTGGATGACGATGTCCGAGGACCTCCTCGACTACGGACCCGAGCACGTCGACCTGCGCGCACGCATCCTCGCCGCCCAGGAGCGCTTCCCCGAGTCGACCGAGGAGGCGTACGAGCTGCCCTTCCCGGCCGAGGTCTCGCAGACGGCGTGGATCACCGATCGGGCGTGCGCCTTCCTCGCGGAGGGCGGCGAGCGCGACCTCTTCGCGCACGTCTCCTACGTGCAGCCGCACAACCCCTTCGCACCGCCCGCCGAGTTCGTCGACCGGGTCGACGTCGACGCCATCCCCGCGCCGGTGCCCGCCGAGTGGGCCGAGCGGCCCATCCCGTACTTCGATCAGGAGCGCTACCGCGAGCCGAGCTACGCCCGCGACGACTGGCGCCGGCACCGCCGGCTCTACTTCGCCGACCTCGCGCACCTCGACCACGAGCTCGGCCGCATCCGGCAGGCGCTCGCCGACGCCGGCCGGCTCGACGGCGCCCTCCTCCTGTTCACCTCCGACCACGGCGAGATGCTCCACGACCAGGGCCTCCTCGGCAAGTGGGAGCGGCACTACGACCCGTGCATCCGCGTGCCGCTCGTGGTCGTCGCGCCCGGCGCCGTGCCGGGCGAGCGGCCGGAGCTCGCCGAGCACACCGACATCGCCGCGACCGTGTACGACTGGGCCGGGGTCGAGCCGCCGACCCTGCCGCAGCACACCCGGGACGGGGAGCGGCGGCTGCCGATGCTGCACGGGCGCTCCCTGCTGCCGAGCGTGCTCGGCCGGACGGACGTCGCGGCCGGGGCATCCGCCCGCGACGCCGTCTACGTGCAGTCGAACAACAGCCACGTCGAGGCGCGGCCGTCGTCGTGGGCGCGCACGGTGCGTACCGAGCGGTTCCGCTTCACGTACTACCCCGACGGCGGCGGGGAGCAGCTCTTCGACCTCGTCGCGGATCCCGACGAGCAGCGGAACCTGGCCGCCGATCCGGCCTGGCGGACGACCCGCGACGAGCTCTTCGCCCGGTTGACGGAGCTCATCATCGCCGAGGGCTTCCCGAACACGCCGCGCGAGCTCTTCCGCATCGGCGCCTGGTGAGCGGCGGGCCGCCGCGATAATGGGAGCCATGCCCGCCTCGAGCAAGGTCACCGCCGCCGAAGCCGCGATCCGCGCCCTGCTCGACGCGGGTGGCGCCGGCGAGCGGCTGCCGAGCGAGGCGGAGCTCGCCGAGCTGGCGGGCGTCAGCCGGGTCACGGTGCGCGAGGTGCTGGACCGGCTCTGGTACGAGGGCGCGATCGTGCGCCGCTGGGGCGCCGGCACCTTCATCGCGCCGCGCGAGCGGGATGCCTCGGCGGGCCCGTTCCGGCGCATCTACGTCGCGCTCGACGACATCGGCTCGCTCCCCGGGCAGATCGATGCGAGCGGTCGGGAGGCGAGTCTCGCGGCGTTCGCCGTCGATCACCTCGCGCCGCCGGAGTGGGTGGCCGCGGCCCTCGGGGCGGAGCGTCTCGGCGCCGACGGCAAGGTGTGGCGGGTCACCCGCACGCTCGCGATCAACGGGGCTCCCGCGATGGTGATGCGGGACTTCCTGCCGCGCGAGCTCGGCGGCGGACGGCTGAACCCCACCGAGCTCGCCGACCTCGGCATGGACCTGCCGCGATTCCTCCGGCTGAACGGCGCGCGCATCGTGAAGTACGAGTCGACGCTCGAGGCGGTCGCGTGCGACGAGGAGACCGCGCGGCTCCTCGGCCGCGAACCGGGCGCCCCGCAGCTGCGCACGCGGCAGCTCGCCATCTCCGACACGGGTGAGACGGTGAGCTGCGCCGAGCTCGCCTTCCGCGAGGACGCGATCAGCACGACCCTGGTGCGCGCGATCGGCGGCTGAGCCGGCACCGCTCCAAAGCGAGTTGCCCGACTTCCAGGAAAGTCGGGCAACTCGGAGGCGAGGTGGGAGTGCGGCTCAGGCCGGGTCGTTCCAGGACCAGATGTCGTCGCCGCGGAGCGTCGCGTCGGCGCCGCCGTCGCAGTAGATCGTCTGGCCGGCCATGTGTGTGTTCTGCTCGCTCGTGAGCCAGACCAGGAGGTTCGCGATCGACTCCGGCGGCTGGTGCGAGTTCAGCGGCATCGGCACCGCGGCATCCACCATCGCGCGGCCCTCGGGCGTCTCGAGGAGGCCGGCCGTCATCGGGGTGAGCACCGTGCCGGGGGCGACGGCGTTCAGCGGGATGCCGGCGCCGGCCCACTCGGGCGTGATCGAGGCGCGGCGCACCCAGCGGGAGAGCGCGCGCTTCGACGAGGGGTACACGAGGTAGCCGACCTCGGGGCCCTGAGCCGCGAGCTCGCCCGCGATGGCCCGTGCGGCCTCCTCGTCGCCCGCGAGCGCGGCCTCGACCAGCTCGGCGGAGTTCGGCTGCAGCGAGGCCATCGAGGAGACGACCGCCGCGCGCGGGGCGTCGGACTTCGCGAGCCCGGGCAGGAGCTGGGTGAGCAGCTCGACGACGCCGAAGTAGTTCACCGAGATCGTGGCGGGGACGGGCGCGGAGATGCCGGCGCAGGCGATGACGCCGTCGACGACGCCGCCGGCCAGCTCGAGCGCGCGTGCGGCGGCGTCGGTGCGGCCCTCGGGTGCCGAGAGGTCGGCTTCGACCTCGGCGCCGCGCAGGTCGATGCCGATGACGCGGTGGCCTGCGGCCTCGAGCGCGCCCTTCGTGGCGGCGCCGATGCCGGAGGCCGAGCCGGTCACGACGTAGGTGCGAGTCATGGGGAGTCCTTCCGATTTCGCGAGAACGGCGGGGTGGTGCCGTATATTTGACACGATACGCCAATAATCGTGGTGCGGGGGAGGTTCGCATGGAATCGGCAGCAGACGCAGACCCGGATGCCGCGACCGGCCCTGGTGCCACGACCGGCCCGGGCGCCACGACCGGCCGCGGCCGGGGCCGCCCGAGCATCGTCGACGTCGGTGCCGTGAGCGAGGCCGCGTTCCTGCTCTGGTCGGATCGCGGCTACGCCGAGACCGGCTGGAAGGAGCTCGCCGAGGCGACCGGTGTGAGCGCCCGCACCCTGATGCGCCACTTCGGCACCCGCGACCGCATCGCCTGGGCCGGCGTCGAGGCGGCGAACGAGCGCCTCGAGCAGGCCATCGCCGAGCTCCGCGCCGAGCCCGACCCCGCGGTCGCCGTCCGCCGGGCGATCGTCGCCTCCGTCTCGCACGACGAGCACGTCGCCCGGAGCGCCGCCGCTTGGTTCCGCCTCATCGCCGCGGAGCCCGAGCTCGTCGCCACCGCCGCCGCGGCCAACCGGCTCTGGACCGCCCGGCTCGCCGCGCACCTCGCCGAGCGGCTGCCCGGGGCGACACCCGCCGTGTGCGCCGCGCTCGCCGCGGCCTACGAGGCGGCGACCTTCGCCGCCCTCAGCGCCTGGGCCGAGGGCGGCGTGCCGGGCGACCCGGCCGACGCGGTCGACGCCGCGCTCGCCTGGATCCGGCTGGCGCGCTGAGCCGCAGGGGCGGGCTCCGCGCTCAGCCGTCGAGTCTCCCGGCTCAGCCGTCGAGCGGATCGAGACGCAGCGTCACGTCGTAGCGGTGCGGCCCGACGACCGTGCCCACGATGGCGGGGCCGAAGCGGTCGTACTTGCGGTGGTACTCGGCGTCGAGCGGCTCCTGCACCTCCGCCGCCGGCTCGGCCGGGACGACGGCGAAGCGGGCGTCGCGTTCGATCCCGTCCGCGACGATCCGCCCGTGCCCGCTCGCCACGGCGCGGCGGTACCAGCCGGCATCCGCGCCGTAGGCGGAGCGCACGTACAGCCCGTCGCCCACCCGGGCGACCCACATGATCACGAGCGGACGCACCGAGCCGTCCGCCCTGGTCGACGCGAGCTGCAGCTCCTCCGCCGCGCCGATCCGCTCCAGCTCCTCGTCCGTCCAGCCGCTCATCGCATCCCCCTCGCGCTCGGCGTCGCGCCCGCCGGGGTCGAGGGGCGCCCTCCCATCTCAGCGCATCCCGGCCCCGAGCGGGAGGGGGCTGACCGCATCCGCACCGCTCCGCCTACCATGGGAGGGGAGGTGGCGGCATGATCATGATGCGCGTGCTCGGGGTCGCGCTCGACCAGGCCGGGCAGCATCTCGTGCTGCTGAAACCCCTCGTCGACGGGCCCGGCGAACCGCGGGTGCTGCCCATCTGGATCGGCGCGCAGGAGGCGAACTCGATCCTCGTCGCGATCAACGACGAGCAGACCCCGCGGCCGCTCACGCACGACCTCACCACCACCCTCATCGACCTCCTCGGCGCGCGCATCGCCCGCGCCGAGGTGACGAAGCTCGACGCCGGCACCTTCTACGCCGAGCTCACCCTCGTCACGCCGAGCGGCCCGCGCCTCGTCGATGCCCGGCCGAGCGACGCGATCGCCCTCGCCGTGCGGGCGGGCGCCGACATCGTCGTCGACGAGTCCGTCTTCGAGGACGCCGCCATCCCCGCCGCGCTCACGGCGGGCGCCGACGAGGACGACGAGGACGCCGCATCCGCCGCCGATCCCGACGCGCCGCCCTCGGCCGCCGACGAGGCGAAGCTCGAGGAGTTCAAGCGCTTCCTCGACGACGTCGACCCGGAGGACTTCCAAGGATGACCGAGCAGAGGGTGCCGGCGCGCACCGAGCTGCCCGCGCCGCAGTTCGTGCTCGCCGCCGACGGAACGCGCATCGCCACCTACTCCTGGGGCGAGGACGACGCCCCGACCGTGCTCTGCGTGCACGGCTTCGCCTCGAGCTGCCGTGACAACTGGGTCGAGACCGGCTGGGTGCGGGAGCTCCTCGCCGCCGGCTTCCGCGTGCTCGGCGTCGACCAGCGCGGGCACGGGGCGAGCGGGCATCCGCACGACCCTGAGGCGTACCGGATGTCGGCCTTCGTCGCCGACCTCGTGACCGTGCTCGACACCTACCTCGTGGACGAGGTCCGCTACGCCGGGTACTCGCTCGGGGCGCGGGTGGGCTGGCAGCTCGCGGTGCAGGCGCCCGAGCACGTCGCGCGCGCGGTGCTCGGCGGCATCCCCGACGGCCGACCGCTCGCCCGGCTGAAGACCGAGCAGGCCCGCGCCTACGCCGAGCACGGCACCCCGGTCGAGGACCGGGTGACCCGCAGCTACGTCTCGCTCGCCGAGCGGGTGCCCGGCAACGACCTCCTCGCGCTCATCGCGCTCGCCGAGGGGATGGCCGGCGGCGACGCCGATCCGGATCCCGCCCGTCCGCCGCGTCAGCCGGTGCTCTTCGCGACCGGCTCGGAGGACGCCATCCTGCCGCAGTCCAAGCGCCTCGCCGAGGCGACGCCCGCCGCGAGCTTCCTCGAGGTGCCCGGCCGGCACCACTTCAACGCGCCGGGATCGAAGGTCTTCCGCGAGGGGGCGGCGGCGTTCCTCGCCGAGGGCTGAGCGGCGGATGCCCCGGGCGGGTGTCGGCCGGAGGCCGTACCCTGGAGGGGAGCGCGGAAACTGACGAGGAGCGGGCGATGAGCGAGACGAACACGGGATCCATGGCCGAGGCCGAAGCGATCCACGCCGCCATCGAGTGCCCCGACTGCTTCGTCGAGCTGCAGCGCGACGGGCACTGGTGGATGGCCCGCCCCGCGGGCTCCCGGCTCGTCGGGCTCGTCGTCTCGCGCGACGACATGCCGTCGATCGTCGAGCAGCGCGACGACCTGGCGCACTTCGGCGTCGCCATTTCCGACTTCCGCCACCCCGCGCCCGAGAACCTCTCGGAGTCGTGGGAGCAGCGCCTCGCCCGCTTCTTCGGCACGCTGAAGTCGGGTGACGTGCTCGTCGTCGCCACCGTGCACGCGCTCGGCCGCGACGTCGACGAGGAGCTCCGCACGCTCGCCGAGCTCCGCCGTCGCGGCGTCGTCGTCAAGGTGCTGAGCCACGGCGCCCGGCACCTGAGCGACACCGGGCTCGAGAGCACCGGGCTCGAGGCCTAGCGGCGCGCAGTTCTGAGGCCTAGCTCGGCTCGGGCAGCAGTGTCGGCGTCAGCCGAGCGCGATCGACCAGCTCACGCCCGCCACGATCACGAGCAGCAGTGCCCCGAGCGCGATGCCCGTGCGCACGATGCGCCGACGGCTGAGCGTGCCGGGGTCGAGCGACGAGCGCGAGAAGCGGTCGAGGTTTGGGCTGACGGCCTGGAACGGCGGCTCGGCCGACGGCGGAATGCCGCCGCCCTCGTTCCGGTCCATGCGTGCATGGTAGCTCCAGAACGGGGCGCGCGGTATCCTGCCGCGCGAGCCGGGGCTACTTCCCCTTCGCCTCGGCGAGGCTCTCGCGCACGATGTCGAGGCCGCGACGCAGCTCGTCGTCGGAGATCGTGAGCGCGGGCAGGAACTTCAGCACCTCGTCGTGGGCGCCCGAGGTCTCGATCACGAGCCCGCGCGCGAACGCCGCCTTCGAGATGCGGCCGGCGAGCCCGCGGTCGAGCTCGCAGACGAGCCCGTACATGAGGCCGCGACCGCGCACGCCGAACTCGAGCTCGGGGTGCTCGGCGGCGATCGCCTCGAGCTCGCTGCGCAGCAGCGCCGACTTGCGCGCGACCTCGCGCGTGAACGCGTCGTCGGCCCAGTAGCGCTCGAGCGCGACGCGGGCGGTGACGAAGGCGAGGTTGTTGCCGCGGAAGGTGCCGGTGTGCGCGCCCGGCTGCCACACGTCGACCTCGGGGCGCAGCAGCACGAGCGACATCGGCAGGCCCGAGCCCGAGATCGACTTCGAGACGGTCACGAGGTCGGGCACGATGTTCGCGGCCTCGAAGGCGAAGAAGGTGCCGGTGCGGCCGACGCCCGCCTGGATCTCGTCGAGGATCAGCAGGATGCCGCGCTCCGCCGTGATCGCCCGGAGCCGCTGCAGCCACGGCACGCTCGCGACGTTGATGCCGCCCTCGCCCTGCACCGCCTCGACGATGACGGCGGCGGGCAGGTCGAGCCCCGAGCCCGGGTCGTCGAGCATCTTCTCGAGCAGGTCGAGGGTGTCGACGCCGTCGCCGAGGTAGCCGTCGTAGGGCAGGCGCACGATGTCGTCGAGGCCGACGCCGGCGGCGCCGCGGTAGTGGCTGTTGCCGGTCGCGGCGAGCGCGCCGAGGCTCAGGCCGTGGAAGGCGTTCGTGAACGCGACGACCGTCTGCCGGCCCGTCGCCTGGCGAGCGACCTTGAGGGCGGCCTCGACGGCGTTCGCGCCGGTCGGGCCGGTGAACTGCAGCTTGTGGTCGAAGCCGCGCGGCTCGAGCACGAGGCGCTCGAAGGCCTCGATGAAGGCGCGCTTCGAGGAGGTGGCCATATCGAGGCCGTGCATGATGCCGCCGCGCTCGAGCTCGGCGATGAGGGCCTCGGTGAACGCCGGGTTGTTGTGCCCGTAGTTCAGCACGCCCGCGCCCGCGAAGAAGTCGAGGTACTCGCGCCCGTCGGCGTCGACGATGGTCGAGCCGCTCGCGCGGTCGAACACGGTCGGGAACGCCCGCACGTAGCCGCGCACCTCGGACTCGCGGCGGGTGAAGACGTCAAGGTTCGCGGCATCGCTCATGGCGGACGGGCTCCTCTGCAGGGTCGATCGGAAGGCGGTGCTCCGAGCCTAGAGCCTCACCCTGGGAGCGGGCGCGCAGCGGCCGGCGCCGGCTCGCGTCATCCGCCCGCCCGCCTCATCCCTCCCTGGCGCGCACCGCGACCGGGGCCGGCTCGATGCCGAGCGACACCCGCTCGCCGAACTCCACCCGCTCGCCGACGGAGTGCTGCATCCGGAGCAGCTGCCCGCCCTCGGTGCGGAGCACCGTGCGCCGTACGCTGCCGAGGAAGGTGCTCTCCAGCACGACGGCGTCGATCGGTCCGCCGAGGCGCACGTTCTCGGGCCGGACGAAGGCCTCGGCCGGCCCGTCGGCCTGCTCGCCGACGATCGGGAGGCGGACCCCGAGCACCTCGGCGACCCCGCCGGCGACCGTGCACGGCAGCACGCTCGAGAGGCCGACGAACTCGGCGACGTTGGCCGTGGCCGGGCGGAGGTACAGCTCCTCGGGGGTGCCGATCTGGTCGATCCGGCCGGCGTTCATCACCGCGATCCGGTCGGAGACGGCGAGCGCCTCCTCCTGGTCGTGGGTGACGAACACGGTGGTGATGCCGAGCCGGAGCTGGATGCGCCGGATCTCGTCGCGGAGGGCGACGCGCACCTTCGCGTCGAGCGCCGAGAGCGGCTCGTCGAGGAGCAGCACCCGCGGCTCGGTGACGAGGGCGCGGGCGAGCGCGACGCGCTGCTGCTGGCCGCCGGACAGCTGGTGCGGGAAGCGGTCGCCGAACCCCTCGAGCCCGACGAGGGCGAGGGCGTCGCGCACCCGCCGCGCGGCCTCGCGCTTCGCGACCTTCCGCATCCGCAGGCCGAACGCGGTGTTCGCCGTGACGTCGAGATGCGGGAACAGCGAGTACGCCTGGAACACCATGCCGAGGTCGCGCCGGTTGGTCGGCACGGCCGAGACATCCGCTCCGCCGATCCGCACGGTGCCGCCGTTCGCGCGCTCGAGGCCGGCGAGCACGCGCAGCGCCGTCGTCTTCCCGCAGCCGGAGGGGCCGAGGAGGGAGACGAACTCGCCCGGCTCGATGGCGAGATCGAGGCCGTGCAGCACCCGGGTCTGGCCGTAGTCCTTCACGACGCCCTCGAAGGCGACGGCGGTGCCGTCGCGGGCCCCGGCAAGGATCGCGTTGTCGGCGGTCGCGATGGCGGTGTCGGTCATGGCTGGTCCTTCGGGGGTCGGGTGCCGGTGCGCCGGGCGCGGGGCGTCCCGCCGCCGATGCGCCCGATGACGACGAGCAGCACGAAGGCGAAGACGAGCGCGAGGAGCGAGAGGATCACGGAGGCGTACGGGTCCTGCTTGCCGACGACGACGAGCGCCGTCTGCAGGTTCTGGCGGTTCAGCAGGGAGGCGATGGTGAACTCGCCGAGCACGACCGCGACGGAGATGAGGGATGCCGCGAGGAGCCCCGAGCGGAGGTTCGGCGCGAGCACCCGGAGGAGCACCGCCGGCCAGCTCGCGCCGAGGGAGCGGGCCGCCTCGGCGAGGGTGCGCAGTTCGGTCGCGTCGATCGACGCCTGGATGGCCCGGTAGGCGAACGGCAGCACGGTGACGCCGTAGGCGAAGGCGAGCGGCCAGATGCCGGTGCCGATCGTGCGGCCGATGGCGAGGTAGATCGGGGCGAGCCCCACGACGAGCACGATCGCGGGGATCGAGATCGGCAGCAGCGCGAGGAACTCGAAGGGGCGCTTCAGCTTCGGGAACCGGAGCTCGACGAGCACCATCGTCGGGGCGAGCAGCAGCAGCACGATCGCGACGGTGACGACCGCGAGCACCGCCGAGTTGCCGAGACCCGTCCAGATCGGCCGGTACGTGCCCGCCTTCGCCGGGTCGAACAGCGCGAACCAGTGCACGAGCGAGTGACCGCCCGTGGTCGCGTCGCGCAGGGTGTACTCGGCCATCGACACGATCGGGATCGCGAAGAGCACGATGAGCACGAGCCCGATCGTCCAGCGCACGGCCGGATGCGGGGCGAAGCCGCGGGCGCTCATCGCTGCCACCTCGCGGCGCGGCGCTGGATGAGCGCGTAGAGCGACATCGTCACCGCCATCACGACGATCATGCCGAGGGCGAGCGCGCCCGCGAGATTCTCGCGGCCGAGCAGGGTCTCGCTCGTGAGCGCGGTGCGGATCTGCAGCGGCACGATCTGCGAGCCCTGGCTCGCGAGGGCGGCCGCGGTCGCGTAGGAGGAGAACGCGTTCGCGAAGAGGAGCAGCAGGCTCGCGAGGAACGAGGGCGCGAGCACGGGGATGCCGATGTACCGCCAGAAGCCCGCGCGGGTTCCGCCGAGCGTGAGGTTCGCCTCCGCCCACTGCGGGCGCAGCGCGCTCATCGCGGGCATGAAGGTGATCACCATGAGCGGCACCTGGAAGAACAGGTAGGGGAGGATGAGCCCGGGCAGGCCGTAGATCCACGCGCCCTCGGCGAAGAGGTCGATGCCGAAGCGGTCCTTCAGGGTGAGGGTCACGAGCCCCTGCAGGCCGATGGTCGCGATGAAGGCGAAGGCGAGCATGACGCCGCCGAACTGCGCGAGCACGCCGCTCGCGGCGTCGACGAGGCGGCGGGTGCGGCCCGTCTCGGGGAGCCCGGCCATGGCGTAGCAGGCCAGGGCGCCGAGCAGGGCGCCGCCCGCGGCCGTGAGCGCCGACAGCCAGGCGGAGTTCGCGAAGGTCTGCACGATCACCGGGTCGGCGAGGGCGGCGACGTTCGAGAGCGTGAAGCTCCCGTCGGCGTCGACGAAGCCGCTCGCGACGGTGAGGATCGTGGGCAGCGCGAGGAAGATCAGCAGGTAGGCGGCGAAGGGCACGAGCCCGAGCACCGCCGCGGCGCCGGAGCCGACGCGCCGCCGGGGCGGAGGGGTCTCCTCCGTCCCGGCGGCGGCGACGAGCGGTGCCGCGGGAGCGGCGACGGTCATGTTCAGCCGACCGCCGCAGCCCACTTCTCGCCGAGCAGCGTGCCGGCGTTCGTCGACTGCTCCTCGGTCGGCACGACCGTGTCCTCGGGCGCCGCGGGGAGGGCGTCGAAGAGCTTCTGGTCGATGGTGCCGGCGTCGGCCATGGCCTCGGCGCGGACGGGGCGGGCGCCGCCCTTCAGCCAGAGGTTCTGCACCTCGTCGCTGTAGAGGAACTCCTGCCAGAGCCGGGCCGCCGCCGGGTTCGGGGCGTCCACGTTGATGGCCTGGTTGTAGTACCCGGCGTAGCCGGTGCCCGGGAGGATGACGGTCTTCCAGTTGGGGTTGTCGGCCGTGTGGGCGGCGTTCAGGTAGTCCCAGTCGAAGACGACGGGCGTCTCGCCCGAGGTCACCGTCGCGGTGGTGACGTCGACCTTCAGGAGGTTCCCGGCCTGGTTCAGCTGCTGGAAGAAGTCGATGCCCGGCTGGAAGTCGTCGAGCGTGCCGTCGGACTGCACGGTGGCGAGGCCGACCGCGGCGAACGCGGCGCCCGCCTGGGTCGGGTCGCCGTTGATGGCGACGGCGCCCTTGTAGTCGCCGCCGAGGAGCGCGTCGAGGCTCGACGGCTCGGCGAACTTCGACGAGTCGTAGCCGATGGACATGTACCCGCCGTAGTCGCCGACGAACAGTCCGCTCGGCTCCTTGAGCTCGGCGGGGATGTCGTCCCAGCTCGCGACCTGGTACGGCGCGAACTGCTTCGTGCTCTGCAGGGCGACCGTGAGGCCGACGTCGAACACGTCGGGCGCGGTGTCGAGGCCCGCGTTCGTCTCGGCGGCCTGGATCTCCTCGGCGCTCGACGCGTCGGGGGAGGCCTCGTTGATGGTGATCTCCGGGTACTTCTCGGCGAAGAGGTCGAGGATCTCGCCGTAGTTCGCCCAGTCGCGCGGGAGCGCGATGACGTTCAGCTGACCCTCGGCCTTCGCCGCCTCCTCGAGCGCGGCGAGGTCGCCGAAGTCGGCGAGGCTCGTGGCCGTCGCGGCATCCGTGCCTCCGTCGCCGCCCGCGGCGTCGGCCGATCCGCCGGCGCAGCCGGCGAGGCCGAGCACGACCGCGGTCGACAGGGCGAGCGCACCGAGTGCGTACTGCTTCTTCAACGCGTGTCCTCCGTCTGGCGCCGGGCCGCCCGCGCTGTGGATGCGGGCGTCGGGACCGCGGCGCCAGAGCGAAGCTAGGAGCCGAAGGAGGACGGTCGGGGGTGCCGCGGTGAATGCCCGGTGAACTCAGCCGTTCGGGTTCGTGTCCTTGCCGTCGAGCCAGAGCATGTCGGAGGCGTCGCTGTGGGTGCCGTCGGTGCCGACGTGCTTCTGGCTGATCTTCGGGCCCTTGGTGATGACGTGCACGAGCGCCATCGCGTGGCCCTGGCCGAGGCCGTAGTCGGCCTTCAGCCAGGCGACGATGGGCGTCGCCTTCGTCGACTCGTCGAAGCCCTGCTCGCGGGCCAGCTCGATGAACTGGCGGGGGGTCAGCCCGGTCTTCGTCTCGATGTTGTCGAGGTAGCTCTGGAACGACATGCGGTTCTCCCTGGTGGGTCGGCGGATGGTCAGGAGGTCTGGATGATGGTGTCGGACGCGTGGATGCCGATGAGCCGCAGCCGCCCGGGCCCGGCGTTCACGAAGCCGTGCCAGGTGTTCGGCGGCACGGTGGCGGTGTCGCCGTCGCGGAGCACGAGCTCCTCGTCCCCGATCGTGGCACGGGCGGTGCCCTCGATGACGACCCAGGTCTCGTGGTACGGGTGCCAGTGCCGCTCGGCGCCCTCGCCGGGACGGTTGTCGACGAAGAAGTACGAGACGGCGGCCTCGTGCTCGCGGCCCTCGAAGCGGCGCGTGCCGCGGGTGCCGATGCGGAGCTCCTCGGCGGTGACGACGTGTGATGACATGCCATGAGCTTCCGCCCGAGGCATCCGCGCTCGGTAGTCTTTCGATGTGGATCGAAACTTCGTCGACTTCCGGCTCGCGCCCGGCGACGTCTCGGCGATCCGTTTCGGCGTCTCGCCCGGCCACGAGCTCGCGCACGCGGTGCGAGTGCTGCAGCGGCCGGCGGAGCATCCCTTGCAGTGGGGCTGGCTGCGCGCGGTGCGCGAACGGCTGCCGCGCGAGCCCTTCGAGCTCCTCGCCGTGCTCATCGGCGTCGACGGCTACCTGCCCGACTTCCTGACGAGCGACCCGGCGTGGGACCTCGAGCCGGCCGACGAGGCCGAGGCCATCCGCCGCGCGCCGATCGCGCCCATGCTCGTCGACCTGGAGAAGATGGTCGTCCGTTCGGAGGGCGCCAGGCAGGCCGCGCTCCGGCGCATGATCGCGGCGCCCGAGCGCGCACGGGCGATGGTCGCCGACGCCTGGGACGCGGTCTGGGATGCCGCGCTCGCACCCGTGTGGCCGCAGCTCGAACGGATCCTCCGCGCCGACATCGCCGTGCGCTCGCGGCGGGTCGCGACGGCCGGGCTCGCGAGCATGATCGACGAACTGCACCCCTCGGTGCGCTGGAGCGAGGGCTCGGTGCGGGTGCAGCTGCGTCTGCACCGCGAGGCGCTCGACTGCCGGGGGAGCGGCCTCGTGCTCGTGCCCTCGGTGATGAGCTCCCTCGGCTGCATGGTGCTCACCGAGCCGCCCGCGCAGCCGACGGTGTTCTACCCCGCGCAGGGGGTCACCGAGCGCTGGGCGCGCGACCCCGCCTCGATCGAGTCCGCGCTCGGCGCCCTGCTCGGACCCGCGCGCGCCGGCATCCTGCTCACCGCGCACAGCCCGCGCAGCACCTCGCAGGTCGCCGCCGAGGCGGGCCTCGCCGTCTCGACCGCTTCGCACCACCTCGGCGTGCTCCGCGAGGCCGGACTCGTCACGAGCCGGCGCGAGGGCGCGAGCGTGCTGCACCTGCGCACGCCCCTCGGCGAGGCGATGATCGGCGCGGTGCTCTAGGCGGGCGCGCGCTCGCCGGCCCCGGCCGCGCCCGCGCCGAGCGCCGTCGACAGGGCCTCGCGGAGCAGCGGGTCCATCGTCGCGGCCGTCACGAGCGACACCTCGCGCGACAGCCGCAGCCCCGCGGGCGGCGCGAGCACGAGGTCGTCGCGCCAGACCGGCAGGGCCAGCTCGGGCACGAGCGCCACCCCGAGCCCCGCCGCCACGTACTCGACGACTACGCGGTAGTCGTCGCTGCGCGGACCGATCACGGGCTCGAAGCCGGCCCGCCGGGCGGCGGCCCGGAACGCGGCATCCACCGGGTCGTCGTCCTTCGTGCCGATGATCCAGGGGGTCTCGGCCAGCGCGCGCAGCGGCACCGGCCCGCCGTCGGTGAGCGGATGCCCCGCCGGGAGCACGAGCGAGAAGCGCTCGGTGAAGAGCCGGGTGCGGGTGAGGCCGGGCATCGCCTGCGGCGCCTCGCCCGGGGTGTCGTAGACGACGGCCGCGTCGAGGGTCATCCGTTCGAGCTCCGCCTCGATGGCGTCGAGCTCGGCCTCGAACGACTCGACCTGCCAGCCGCTCTCGTCGAGCGCGCGGACCAGCCGGGGGAGGAGCCGCGCGGCCGCCGTCGGGAATACCCCGAAGCGCACCGTGCGCCGCCCGGACTCGACCGTCTCCCGCACCTCCGCGAGCGCGCGGTCGGCGCGATCGGTGAGCGCGACCGCGTGCGGCAGCCACGCGAGGCCCGCCGCCGTGAGCCGGGTGCCGGCCGAGTCGCTCGCGATCACGGGCGCACCGGTGACCCGCCCGAGCGCGGCCAGATGGTGCGAGACGGTGGGCTGGCTCCAGTCGAGCGCCCGGGCTGCCTGGGCGAGCGAGCCGTGCTCCTCGACCGCCCGCAGGGCGCGCAGCTGACGCAGGTCGAGCATCGTTGCTCACCTCCATACCAGATATTGAGATATGCAGCCTACCCGCTATTCCGTATCGAAGCGCTGCGGAGGATGATCGAGGCATGACCGCCCCCTACGCCGACGCCCTCGCCCAGTACGCCGCCCGCGACGATCGGGTGCGCCTCTACGTGCCCGGGCACGGTGCCGACGCGCAGGCGGCGCCCGCGCTCGCCGAGTACTTCGGGGCCGAGCTGCTGCGCCACGACGTGACGCCCCTCCTCTCCGGGCTCGACAAGGGCCCCGGCAACGCGCTCGACGAGGCCCAGCGGCTCGCCGCCCGCGCCTGGGGCGCGAAGCGCACCTGGTTCCTCACGAACGGCGCCTCGCAGGCGAACCGGATGGCCGCGATCGCGCTCGGCTCCCTCCGCGCCGCGGACGAGCCCGTGCTCGCCCAGCGCAGCGCCCACTCCTCGTTCATCGACGGCATCATCCTCGCCGGCCTCGTGCCCGCCTTCGTCTCGCCCACGATCGACCCCGTGCTCGGCATCAACCACGGCGTCTCGCCCGCCGCGCTCCGCGACGCTATCGAGCGCGGGGAGACGCGGCCGAAGGCGGTCTACCTCATCTCGCCGAGCTACTTCGGCGCGGTCGCCGACGTCGCCGCGCTCGCCGAGGCCGCGCACGCGGTCGGCGCCCCGCTCATCGTCGACGCCGCCTGGGGCGCGCACTTCGGCTTCCACCCGGATCTGCCCGAGAACCCGCTCGCCCTCGGCGCCGACCTCGTCGTGTCGAGCACGCACAAGCTCGCCGGCAGCCTCACCCAGTCGGCCATGCTGCACCTCGGCGACGGTCCCTTCGCAGCCGAGCTCGAGCCGCTGCTCGAGCGCGCGTTCGCGCTCACCCAGTCGACGAGCACGAGCGCCCTGCTGCTCGCCTCGCTCGACCTCGCCCGCGATGGCATCGAGCACGGCGAGGCGCGGATCGGCGCCTCGATCGAGGCTGCCGACCGGCTGCGCGAGGAGGTTCGGGCACGTGGCCGCTTCGGCATCGTGAGCGACGGCTTCGGCCGCTTCGACGACATCTTCGCCGTCGACCCGCTGCGGGTCTCGATCGACGTCGGCGCCGCCGGGCTGAACGGGCACGAGGTGCGCGAGCGGCTCGAGCACGAGGGCGTCTCCTTCGAGATCTCCACCGACTCGGCGATCGTCGCCGTGCTCGGGGCGGGCGCCGTGCCCGATGTCGACCGTGTCGTCGCGGCGCTCCACGCGCTCCCCGTGGTGGAGCCCGCGGCCGGCGACGCCCTCGTGGAGCGCGCCGGCGCACTCGCGCTGCCCGCGCCCGGGCCGCTCGTGATGCGCCCCCGCGACGCCTTCCTGGCCCCCGGCGAGGCGGTGCCGATCGAGCAGGCCATCGGCCGGGTGTCGACCGACTCGCTCGCGGCCTACCCGCCCGGCATCCCGAACGTGCTGCCCGGCGAGCGGATCACGGCCGAGGTCGTCGCGTTCCTCCGCCGGATCGCGGCGATGCCCGGCGGGCACGTGCGCGGCGCGGCCGATCCGGCGCTGTCGGTGCTGCGCGTCGTGCGCGCCGATCACGGGCAGCCCGACGCGGCGCGCGGCGCCGACGCGGCGCTCGACTCCGACCGGGAGCTCGCGCTCAGCTGAGGTCGAGCCGCATGATGACGCGCGGATGCCCCGACAGCACCGATTGCGTGTCGGCGGCCTTCTCGAAGCCGGCCGCCTCGAACACCGCGCGAGTGCCGACGTAGGCCATGGTCAGGTCGACCTTCTCGCCGCGGTTGTCGACGGGGTAGCCCTCGATCGCGGGCGCACCGCGCTCGCGGGCGAACTCGACGGCGCCGGTGAGCAGGTGATGCACGAGCCCCTGCTTGCGGTGGCCGGGCCGCACCCGGAAGCACCACACCGACCACACGTCGAGCTCGTCGACGTGCGGGATGCGCCGGTTCTTCGCGAAGCTCGTGTCGGCGCGCGGGTGCACCGCGGCCCAGCCCACCGGCTCGTCGCCGTCGTAGGCGAGCACGCCGGGCGGCGGGTCCTGCGCGCAGAGCTCGCGCACCCGCGCCGAGCGGGCCGGCTCCTTCAGCGAGACGTTCTCCTTCGAGGACAGCAGACGGTAGCTCAGGCAGAAGCACACGTTCGACGTCGGCTTCTTCGGCCCGATGACGGCGGCGACGTCGTCGAAGACGTCGGCCGGGCGGACTTCGATCCCCATGCGCCGAGTCTGGCACCCGCCGCCGACAGTGCGACGGCGGGTGTGGGAGCAGTGCGTACCGGTCTAGCTTGCGTCGTGACGGCGTCGCCTGGCGATGCTCGCGCCGAGGAGCAGCAGACCCAGCACCGCGAATGGAATCCAGCCGATCGCGGCGCCACCGACGAGTCCTGCGGCGAAGAGGACCATGAAGGCCAGTCCGATTCCGAACACCGCCACGGTTGCGATCAGGTAGGGGCCGTGCAGCAGAACGGCGCGGAGCTCACGTGCGGTGATCATCGGGCACCTCCTAGCGGCAGCGGGCGTCATCGTAGATGAACGGGTATGGAGTGTAGAGGCCGTACCTCGACGCGCGGAA
This sequence comes from Agromyces mediolanus, assembly GCF_044917495.1. Classification (GTDB taxonomy): domain Bacteria; phylum Actinomycetota; class Actinomycetes; order Actinomycetales; family Microbacteriaceae; genus Agromyces; species Agromyces mediolanus_B. The sequence continues at coordinate 19,155 of NZ_JAVSSI010000008.1, forward strand.
CGCAAGACAGTCGCCTTGATTTCTTGCCTGGATCGCCACGATAGTCAGCGCGGCACCGTATGCGCCGCATACAAGCCCGCCGATACCACTCAGGAACGCCATCGCTCCGCACAGGAGGCCAGCGGCGGCGGCGGCCCCCTCAGATGCGGTTTTCGTCTCGGATTTGTTGAAGAAGATCGTGCATGAGAGGGCATCGCATGCGCCGGCTGGGTCCGCAACAACGGGGTACGTGGCCGTTCTGTGGTCGACAACCTGGATGATCTCGTTCCCCTCGATTTCGTAGTGGGTCGGGAGGGAGGTGCCACTGGCGTCGATCGCCCAAGCTGGGTTGATGACGTTTACGATTTCGCCGTCTGCGTTGCGCACGAGAATGGCGCCACCGAGTTCGACGAGGAGTGCGGGGTAGCCGTCGGCCGTTACCTCATAGCGATATGAGTCGGGGGCATCCGGACCGGACAACACCGCATACATCGCGTTCGCGACGCCGGACGCGGTTGTGGTGGCCACAATGCTGTAGGTATCCGCCCGATATTGGAGCACGCCGCCCACTTCGTCGGACTCAGGCAAGCCTGCGGGAACAAGCGACATGGTTCCCTCAGGAGTGGGGATCGTGAGTCCGTCTGGGCTGTCGACGCTCGCCGACGAAGGCTCGACCTCCGCTGTGCCAGTGCGCGTCATGCCCTCCAGGTCATCGGGTGGGGTGAGCAGACCATGTTGTTCGAGCGCGGCCACTTCCGGCTCGACGGACTCGGCGGCCGCAGCCGGACCGGGGGTGGACACCGCAATGAGTGCCGCGACGATGGACAAAACGGACAGCGTCGTGAGTGTCCGCGGTGGTGCGAATGACACGATGGCTCCTTCTCGATGTGAGGAGCGGGTCGAACGCCAGCACCGAACTGGCCGCTTGTTTCAGTTTCCAGGGTGCACGCCTCAATGGCAGTCCGCACTTTGGCTGACTACAAACGGTCGGACGGTTTGATATGTCGCAGTGTGCGTGCCGTGCCGTGCCGCACGGCTCAGCGGGTGTCGCCGGGGCCGAGCACCATGCGCCACACCCATTCGCCGGCGACGTCGACGTCGGGGAGCGGGTCGAGCTCCAGCCAGGCGGTGATGACCCCGACGATCGATCCGGCGATGCCGGCCGCGGCGAGCTCGAGCGGCATGTCGTCGAAGGCGTGCGAGTGGGTGTGCTCGACGCCCTCGCGGACGAGGCCGGCGACGCGGTTGCGCAGGCGGGCGGCGACGAGCGCGGAGCCGCGCGGGCCGAGGGCGCGCCGGTACAGCTCGGCGTGGTCGGCGAAGTGGGTGAGGAAGTGCGCCATGCCGGCCGGCGGGCGTCCGGTGGGGATGAGTTCCAGGGCCGGGGCGTCGGCTCCGGCCGCCGCTGCGGCGGCGTCGAGCGCGTCGGCGAGCAGCTCGTCGCGATCGCCGTAGTGCTGGTAGAAGCTGCTGCGGTTGACGCCCGCGCGCTCGGCGATCAGGCTGACGCTCAGTTCGTCGAACGGGCGCTCGTGCGCGAGCTCGAGCAGTGCGCCCTGCAGTGCGCGCCTGGTCCGTTCGATTCGTGCGTCCACCGTGCGATTCTGCCAGGCCTCGGCCCAGGAGTCTGGGAGATTTCCGACATTCGTCGGATATCCGACACCTGTCGGATATTCTGGAGGGGACGCGAGATCACGCGCCTGGGACCGAAGAAGGAGACCCCGATGTCGCACCACCCCCTGACCGCGAACAGCTCGATCGAGCAGTGGCTCGAGCACCCGGAGGGCGGCCCGCTCGTGCGCGGCCTCCTCGCCGCGAGCGGCGCCTCGGAGGAGACCCTCGCCCCGATCAAGGGGCTTCCGCTGCAGCAGCTCGTCGCCCTGAGTCAGGGCCAGCTCCCGCAGTCCGTGATCGACGACCTCGTGCTGAAGGCGAACGGCGGCGTCATGCCCGAAGACGACGCCGAGGCATCCGGCTGGACCGAGCGCATCACCTCCGGCCGCTTCGACGGCCGCACCATCGTCGTCACCGGCGCCGCGTCCGGCATCGGCCGGGCGACGGCCTCCCGCATCGTGCGCGAGGGCGGCCGGGTCGTCGCCGTCGACATCTCCGCCGAGCGCCTCGAGGAGTTCGCGGCGTCCGCCCCGGAGGGGCAGGTCGTCGCGGTCGCCGCCGACGTCACGAAGCAGGAGGACATCGAGCGCGTCGTCGCCGCGGCGGGCGGACGCATCGACGGCCTCGCGAACGTCGCCGGCGTGAACGACGACTTCTCGCCGCTCGCCGAGACGAGCGACGCGATCTGGGACCGCGTCATCGGCATCAACCTGACCGGCGTCTTCATGCTCACCCGGGCGGTGCTGCCGGCCATGGTCGAGGCCGGCCGCGGCTCGGTCGTGAACGTCGCGAGCGAGGCGGGCATCCGCGGCAACGCCTCGGGCAACGCCTACACCGTCTCGAAGCACGGCGTCGTCGGCCTCACCCGCAACGCCGCGTTCATGTACGGCCCGCAGGGCATCCGCGTGAACGCCGTCGCCCCGGGCGGCGTCGCGACCGGCATCCCCTTCCCGCCGCACGTCTCGGAGGCAGGACAGGCCCGGCTCACCCCGTTCCAGCAGCAGATCCCCACGATCGCGACGGCCGAGCAGCTCGCCGCCTCGATCACCTTCCTGCTGAGCGACGACGGCGTGAACATCAACGGCGCCGTGCTGCCGAGCGACGGCGGCTGGTCGGTGCAGTAAGGCCCTGCCTCCGCGACGCGCCGGAGCCGCTTCCCCCGCGGCTCCGGCGCGTCGCGCGTCTCACCAGCCGGTGGCGGGGCATCCGGCGCGCCGCACGGGTGAACGCGGGGCGCCTGCCAGCATGTGAGGCGTGACCCGTCGATCGCGCACCGACTCAGCCGCCGACCGTCCCGCCGCCGACCCGGACGCCGCGGTCCTCGATCGGCGCCCGCCACTCTCGCGACGTGCGCGGCGCTGGACGCTCGCCGGCCTCATCGCCGCCTTCGCGCTCATCGCGGTCACCGGCATCACCTCGGCGACGCCGTGGCCCTCGGCGATGCTCATCCGCTCGGTCTTCGAGCAGGGCGGGGCCGCGACGGTGCAGGAGATGCTCGAGTACGGTCCGGAGCCCGGCGGCCCGGTCGACGCGCGGCTCGACCAGGCGACCGACGTCGCCGGCGGCCCGGGCACCGGCTTCGACGTGTTCACCCCGGCGGGCGCGACCGGGGCGCACCCCACCGTCGTCTGGATCCACGGCGGCGCGTGGATCTCGGGCTCGAAGGAGAACGTCGCGCCGTACCTCAGCCTCATCGCGAGCCACGGCTACACGGCGATCGGCGTCGACTACACGGTCGCGCCCGAGGCGGTCTACCCCACGGCCGTGAACCAGCTGAACGACACCCTCGGCTACCTCCTCTCCCACGCCGAGGAGTACGGCGTCGACCCCGACCGAATCGTGCTCGCGGGGGACTCCGCCGGTGCGCAGCTCGCGAGCCAGCTCGCCGTGCTCACCACGAACGAGAAGTACGCGAACCTCCTCGGCATCGAGCCCGCGCTGCAGCCGCAGCAGCTCTCGGCACTCGTGCTGAACTGCGGCGTCTACGACCTGCCCGCCATGGCCGAGCTGAACGGCATCGGCCAGTGGGGGCTGAAGGTCGCGCTCTGGGCGTACACGGGCACGAAGAACTGGTCGAGCGACTACGCCGGCAGCACGATGTCGACGATCGACTTCGTCACCGACGAGCTCCCGCCGACGTACCTCAGCGGCGGCAACGGCGATCCGCTCACCTGGATCGAGTCGGTGCCGATGTCGAAGGCCCTGCAGGACGCCGGGGTCGAGACGACCGAGCTGTTCTGGCCGGCCGACCACGAGCCGAAGCTGCCGCATGAGTACCAGTTCCACTTCAAGCTGGAGGAGGCGCAGGAGGCCTTCGTGCAGACGATCGACTTCCTCGACCGCTACGCCGGACGCTGAGCCGGCCGGACTTCGCCCCAGGGCACCGGAGTACACTCGACCCCGTGCTTCGATCCGTCTGCATCCAGGAGGTCTCCGGCGCCCCACGCGCCGCGATCAGGTGACCCCGCCCCCGGTTCCTCCGCGCGCGAGCAGGAGGGGCCGCAGTCCGGCGCGCCCGCGCGCCGAGGTCATCGATTCCTCCGGTCGCCCGCTTGCGGGCGCCACGCAGACAAAGGTCTCTTCATCATGCTTCCCCTGAACGACGCGCAGATCCGCGCCTCTTTCGTCAATGCGAGCGTGCGCGAGCGCGCCGCCGTCACCCTGCCGCCCGGCTTCGCCGAGCTCGACTGGGATCGCCTCGACTTCCTCGGCTGGCGCGATCCGAAGCTGCCGCTCGTCGCCTACGCCGTCACCGCGGGCGACGACGGCCCGGTCGGCATCATGCTGCGCCGTGCCGAGGGGCGGTTGCGCTCCCGGCCGCAGTGCGCCTGGTGCGAGGACGTGCACCTGCCGAACGACGTGCTCTTCTACGTCGCGAAGCGCGCCGGTCAGGCCGGCCGCCGCGGCGACACCGTGGGCACGCTCGTCTGCGCCGATTTCCAGTGCTCGAAGAACGTCAGGAAGCGTCCGCCGGTCGCCTACCTGGGCTTCGACGTGGAGGCGGCCCGCGAGCGCCGCATCGAGGCGCTGCGCGAGAACGTCGCCGGCTTCTTCCGCGCGGTCACGGCCGACTGAGCCGGGCGCGGCCCGCCGGATGCCTCGGTGCGTGGCATCGTGGACGCGTGACGCTCACCACGATCGAGGCATCCGGTTCCCGCTACGCCCTCCGCCGCGCCCGTCGCGACGACGTGGCGGCGATCCTCGCGCTCCTCGCGGACGACGTGCTGCGCCGAGAGGAGTCGCGCAGCGACGACGCGGGGGCGCTGCGCGCCTTCGACGTCATCGACGCGGATGCCGCGCAGCTGCTCGTCGTCGTCGAGGGGCCGGGCGGGGCCGTCGTCGGCACGATGCAGCTCACGCTCATCCCGGGCCTCTCGCGCGGCGGGGCGACGCGGATGCAGATCGAGGCGGTGCGGGTCGACGAGTCGCTCCGCGGCGGCGGGATCGGCGCGGCGATGATCGAGTGGGCGATCGCGCACGCCCGGGAGCGCGGCGCCCGGCTCGTGCAGCTCACGAGCGACGCGCGCCGGGAGGCGGCGCACCGCTTCTACGAACGGCTCGGCTTCTCGCCGTCGCACGTGGGATTCAAGCTCGCCCTCTGAACTCCGACGCCCGGCGAAACCGACCTTGCGCGAGGTCGAATCGCGGACTAGCCTCTGCCTAACTAATGATCGTTAGGCAGGCCATGACCAGAGCGCAGATCCTCACCGAAGCCCGTGCGGTGTTCGGGCGACGAGGCTACGCCGAGGCCAGCCTGCGCGAGATCGCCGGGGCCGTCGGAATCAAGACGCCCTCCCTGTACGCGCACTTCCCCAGCAAGGAAGCGCTGTACGAGGCGGTCTACGCCGAGGTCGTCGTCGAGCACACCGCGTTCTTCGACGAGCTCGTGCAGCGAAGCGGCGAGCTGCCGCCCCTGGACCGGCTCCGGCACTTCCTCGGCGGCATCGAGTCCTACTACCGCGACCGACCCGACCTCGCCGAATTCAGCCTGCGCGCCGCGCTCGCCGAGTACGGCCCCGACGGGCAGGCCCTCCGGCAGATCTTCCTCGACACCGAGTCCGAGCTCGCCGCCGCCGTGCGGCGGGCGTACGACGACGGCGTCGCGGCGGGCAGCTTCGCCCCCGGCGACCCCGACGGCTTCACCGCCCTCGTCTTCGTCATCATGGACGGCCTTTTCCTGCAGCTCACCCACTACGCGCCCGAGGTCTACCGCGAGCGCTTCGAGCTCGCCTGGCGGCAGCTCGCCGCTGCGCTGTCCGCCTGACCGTCATCCCCCGCTTCCTCCCCCGAACTCCCGAGTTGCCCGATGTTCATGAACGTCGGGCGACTCGGCCACACGCTTCCGAAAGAACCCCCATGGACTCCACCGACTACGAGCACGGAACCGTGCCCGCCGACCAGCGCAAGAGCTGGATCTCCATCGCCGCCGTCTGGATCGCGATCGGCATCGACCTCTCCGGCGCCTTCCTCGGCATCGCGCTCGCCTCCGGCATGGCGTTCTGGCCGGCCATCCTCGCGACCGTCACCGGCTCGCTCCTGCTCGGCCTGCTCGCCATGGCGTGCGCCTACGTCGGCGCCGCGACCGGACTGTCGACCGCGATGATCTCCCGCGCCGTCTTCGGCAAGATCGGCGGCGCCGTACTCGCCCTCGCGCTCGCGATCAGCCTGCTCGGCTGGTTCGCGGTGCAGGCCGGCTTCTTCGGCTCGAACGCGCAGATCGCCTTCACCGAGCTCACCGGGCTGGAGCTGCCCGTGCAGCTGTTCACCGCGATCGGCGGCGCGCTCATGGTGCTCACCGCGCTCTGGGGCTATCGCTCGATCTCCCGGCTCAGCACGCTCGCCGTGCCGCTCCTGCTCATCCTGCTCGTCGTCGGCGTCATCGTCGCCTTCGCGATGCACGGCGCGAGCGGCCTGGACGCCCCGGTCGTGGCGACCATCACCTTCGGCGGGGCGGTCTCGCTCGTCATGGGCATCTTCATCCTCGGCGTCGTCTCGGCCCCGGACATGGCGCGCTGGGCGAGGACCCCGAAGCAGGCGATGGCCGCCGGCTTCGTCGGCTTCTTCTTCGGCAACTCGATCATCATCGTCGTCGCGATCCTGCTCGCCCGGGTGATGAACCAGTCCGAGCTCATGACGATCTACTTCGCCCTCGGGCTCGGCGTCATCGCCGTCGTCGTGCTGATCCTCGCGCAGTGGACCACGAACACCACCAACATCTACTCGGCCGCGCTCAGCTTCGCCTCGATCAACGGCCGGCTGAACCGCCGCACCCTGACGATCATCGGCGGCGCCATCGGCATCGTCATCGCCGTCGCGGGCGCCGCGGACTTCTTCGTGCCCTTCATCCTCGCGATCGGCGTCGTGATCGCGCCCTACGGCGGCGTCTACCTCGCCGCCTACCTCACGGGGCGCCGCAGCGCCCGCTGGAGCGCGGGGGCCGCCGTTCCCACCGTCGACGGCTGGGCGATCGCGGCGTGGGCGGTCGGCATCCTGGTCGCCCTCGCGACGACGAACCCGGCCGACGGCCTCGGCTTCGGCTGGTTCAGCCTCACCACCATCTCGGCGCTCGACGGCCTCGTCGTCGGCTTCGTGGCCTATCTCGCCCTGCTGCCGCTGCGCCAGCGCGAGCTGCCGGAGCACGTCGAGCCCGCGGCGGACGGCACCGCCGGCTCCGCCGGTGCCACCGGCTCCGCCACCGATCAGCAGGAGGGGGCCCGCGCATGAGCGAGCGGCTCATCACCGAGTCCGACATCGACGAGATCGCCCTCGGCGCGGCCGTGCTCGGCACGGGCGGCGGCGGCGACCCGCACGTCGGCTCCCTCATCGCGAAGCGCCTCATCCGACTCCACGGCCCGGTGCGCCTCATCGACGTCGACGATCTCGAGGACCGCGACTTCGTGGTGCCCATCGGCGGCATCGGCGCCCCCTCGGTGAGCGTCGAGCGGATCCAGGCGGAGTCCGAGCTGCTCGCCGCGCTGGAGGCGATCGAGGGCGCCGTGCGCCGAGTGCCGACGGCGATCATGCCGATCGAGGTCGGCGGCGGCAACTCGATGCTGCCGATCGCGGCGGCCGCGCTCGCGGGGCTGCCCGTGGTCGACGGCGATGCGATGGGCCGGGCCTTCCCCGAGGCGCAGATGGTGACCTTCCACCTCGCGGGCTACGGCCCCGGCGCGACGGTGCTCGTCGACCACCACGGCAACGAGGTCGTCAGCCGGCCGGTCGACGGCGCCTGGTCGGAGCGGCTCGCCCGCGCCGCCACCGTCGAGATGGGCGGGGCCGCCACGATGATCGACTACGCCTACGGCGGCGAGGTGGTGCGCGAGTGCGCCATCCCGGCGACGCTCACGCAGGCGCAGCGGATCGGCCGCATCCTCCGTGGCCGGGATGCCTCGGGCGCGGAGCTGCGCGACGACGAGAAGATCGACGCGCTCTGCGCGGAGCTCGACGCCGTGCGCCTGTTCGACGGGAAGGTTGCCGATTTGCAGCGCGAGGTCGTCGGGGGCTTCACCCGCGGCGCGGCCGAGCTCGACGGGGTCGGCGACGACCGGGGGAGCGGCTTCCGGCTCGACTTCCAGAACGAGATGCTCCTCGCCCGCCGCGACGGCGAGCTCGCCGCGGTGACGCCGGATCTGATCGCGGTGCTCGACCTCGCCACCGGCATGCCGATCACGACGGAGGCGCTGCGCTACGGCGCCCGCGTCACGGTGATCGCGATGCCCTGCCACGAGAAGTGGCGCACCGAGGCCGGTCTCGCCACCGCGGGCCCCGGCCACTTCGGCTACGACGTCGACTGGGTTCCGGTCGAACAGCTCGCCCGGCAGCGGCGCGAGCGGAAGGAGGCGGCGTGATGACCGCAGCGCAGGGGTACCGCATCGGCATCGACGTCGGCGGCACCAACACCGACGCGGTCGTGCTCGACGGCCGGCTCGGCGTCGTCGCCTCGGTGAAGCGGCCGACCACCGCGGACACCGGCGACGGCGTCGCCGCTGCGATCGACGCGGTGATCGAGGCCGCCGGCATCGATCCGGCGCTCGTCACCCACGCCATGCTCGGCACCACGCACTGCACGAACGCCATCGTCGAGCGCCGCGGCCTCGGCCGGGTCGGCATCCTCCGGCTCGGTGCGCCCGCGACGACCGCGGTGCCGCCGCTCGAGGGCTGGCCGGAGGACCTGCGCCGGGCGATCGGCGACCACGCGTATCTCATCGCGGGCGGGTACGAGGTCGATGGTCGACTGCTCGCCGCACTCGACGAGGACGCCGTGCGCGCGGCCTGCCGCGCCATGCACGGCGAGGTCGACGCGGTCGCCGTGGTCGGCGTGTTCTCGCCGGTGGACGAACGCCAGGAGGAGCGGGTCGCCGAGATCGTCGCCGAGGAGCTCGGCGTGCCGGTCTCGCGTTCGGCCCGCATCGGCTCGCTCGGGCTGCTCGAGCGCGAGAACGCGACCGTGCTGAACGCCGCGCTGATGCGCACGCTCACGCAGATGGCGGAGGGCTTCGTCGGGGCGCTCCGGGCCCGCGGCATCGAGGCGGTGCCGTACTTCGGGCAGAATGACGGCACGCTCATGCAGCTCGAGTACGCGCTCGAGTTCCCGGTACTCACGATCGGCTGCGGCCCGACGAATTCGATCCGCGGCGCGGCGCACCTCTCCGGCGCCACCGACGCCCTCGTCGTCGACATCGGCGGCACCACGACCGACATCGGCGTGCTCGTCGGTGGCTTCCCCCGGCAGTCCGCGCACGCGGTCGAGATCGGCGGCATCCGCACGAACTTCCGCATGCCCGACGTGCTCTCGGTCGGCCTCGGCGGCGGCACCGTCGTGCGTCGCCGCGCCGGCGACGCGGGCGGTGCCGCTGCGTCGGCCGGAGTCACCGTCGGACCGGACAGCGTCGGCTACCGGCTGCCGCAGGAGGGACTCGCGTTCGGCGGCGGCACGCTGACCGCGACCGACGTGGCGCTCGCGGTCGGCGGCGCGGAGATCGACGGCCTCTCGGCCCCCGAGCTGGATGCCGAGACGGGCGCGGCCGCGTGGGCGGGCATCCGCGAGCTGCTCGAGGACTCGATCGACCGGATGAAGCCGAACGCCACCCCGGTGCCCGTCATCCTCGTGGGCGGCGGCAGCATCATCGCGCCCGACGAGCTCGACGGGGTGGCCGAGCTGATCCGCCCCAAGCACTTCGGCGCGGCCAACGCGGTCGGCGCGGCGCTCGGCGAGATCGCCGGTCAGGTCGAGAAGATCTATCGGCTCGAGGGCACCGATCGGCGGGCGTCGCGGGCGGATGCCTCCCGCGAGGCCGCCGAGCGGGCGCGGCTCGCGGGCGCCGACCCCGAGACGATCGAGCTCGTCGCGGTCGAGGAGCTGCCGGTGGCGTACCTCGACGGGCAGGCGGTGCTCATCCGGGCACGGGCCGTAGGGCGGCTCGCCGCCTGAGCCGGGCCGCCCGGCCGATGCGGGCTCAGCCCGCCGGCACCGCGGCGATCGCGTCGATCTCGACGAGGGCGCCGGGACGGGCCGGCGCGACCGCGAGCACGGTGACGGCCGTGCGATGGTCACCCCAGACCTCGCGGGTGGCGGCGTAGGCGTCGGACGGGTCGATGCCGGGGGCGAGGTGGATGGTGAGCTTCACCACGTGCTCGGCGTCGGTGCCGGCTTCGGCGAGCACGGCGAGCACGTTGCGGAGCGCCTGCTCGGTCTGGGCGCGGAGGCCCTTCAGCAGGGCGCCCTCGGCGTCGGTGCCGTTCTGCCCGCCGACGTAGAGCACGGGGCCGGCCGGGGCCAGCATGCCCTGCGCGAACGCCGGGCTGCGGAAGAGCTGGGGCGGATCGATCTGCGTGGGCTTCGTCATGGCCCGATTCTGCCGCGCCCCGCCGACATCGGCGGCGAGGCAGCCGCCGTCGATGACGCGTCCCGGCTCTGGCCCTGCCGATCCGATCGGCCTAGCCTCGGAGCATGAGCGAACAGGTCGACGAACGGCATCCGACCAGGCACCTGAGCGACGAGGAGTGCTGGCAGCGTCTCCGGGCGGCGCCGTACGGCCGGGTCGGGCTCGCCGTCGCGGGCGAGGTCGACATCTTCCCGGTGAACCACAAGGTCGACGGCACCTCGATCGTGTTCCGCACGGCGGCGGGGACGAAGCTCCTCGAGCTCACGATCCGCGACCACGTCGCCTTCCAGATCGACGGCTTCACCGAGCGCGAGGCCTTCAGCGTGGTCGCGAAGGGCACCGCGCGCGAGTTCGACCGGCAGGGCGAGGTCGAGGCCGCCGAGCGGCTCGGCATCGAGCCGTGGGCGCCGGAGCAGAAGGACCGCTGGGTGCGCATCGACGTCACCGAGGTGCAGGGCCGCTGGTTCGAGCGCGCCGCGCAGTAGCCGTCCCGTCCCGTCCCCGACCCCTTGGGCGCAGGTGAGAGCGGGAGAGCGGCGCCGGGCCGGGCCGGGTTAGACCGGGCCGAGCTCCGCGCCGTGCGTGCCGGTGAGGTGCCCGCGCAGCGCCTCGGCGAAGCCGGCCGGATCGTCGGCGCGCAGGCGTTCGACGAGCGCCCGGTGCTCGGCGATCGTCTCCTCGACGCGGGTGAAGAGCGTCTCGCGGTGCGCGCTCAGCAGCAGTCGCTGCCGGTCGGTCAGCCGGTCGGCGATCTCGGCGAGCACGGCGTTGCCCGCGGCCTCCACGAAGGAGCGGTGGAACGCGATCGTGAGCGTCACGAAGCCGTCCAGGTCGCGGGCGAGGAGGGCCGCGCGCTGCGCGTCGAGCTGCGACTCGAGGCGGTCGGCGAGGGCGCGCCGCACCTCGGACGAGGCCCGCTGCACGCCCATCGACTCGAGGATGAGGCGCGCGTCGGCGAGCTCCGCGATGTCGCGGTCGCCGAGCTCGCGCACGAGGGCGCCGCGCTTCGGGTAGATCGTGATCCAGCCCTCGTCCTGCAGCCTGGTGAGGGCCGAGCGCACCGGGGTGCGGCTCATGCCGAGCCGCTGGGCGAGCTCGTTCTCGCTCAGCATCTCGCCGGGGCGGTGCGTGCCGTCGAGGATCGCCCGGCGGATGGCGGTGTGCGCGCGGAGCGCGGCGCTCTCCGGGGTCGGCATCCGCCCATCATCGCGGGTGGGAGCCGCCGCCGCATGCGTCCGCGCCGCGCGCGTCATGCGGCGGTCCCGCCGTCGCCCGCGGCGGCGTCCGCCGGACTCCCGTTCGCGGCATCCGCCCGCCGCCGGCTCCGCCGGTGCAGCAGCCACGCGCCGAGGAGCACCGCCAGCGCGACGCCCGCGACCGCGAGATCGGGCACCGCCGAGGTCACCCGGAGCGCGGAGGCCTCGAGCTCGAACTGCGCGGTCGCGCCGAGCACGCCGCCGAGCGCCGCCGTGCCGTCGGTGACGAGGAGCAGCACGCCGATGCCGATGCCGAGGAGTCCGGCGACGATCTGCGTCCAGGTGTTCGTCCAGCGGCCGATGCGCACCGTCCGCGGGCGCACGAGCCGGCGCACCCACGCCGAGCGGGACCACGCGAAGGCGAGCACGAACAGCGGCACCGTCATGCCGAAGGCGAACACCGCGAGCGCGATGCCGCCGTGCAGCGGGCTCCCGCCGAGCGCGGCGAGGGCGAGCACCGAGCCGAGCACCGGGCCCGCGCACACCCCGGCGAGGCCGTAGACGGTGCCGAGCAGGTACACCGAGGCGATCGAGCCCACCTCGCCGGGCTGCTCCCGGGTGAACGCGGGCAGCGGGATGCCGAGGAGCTGCACGAGCCCGAGCACGATCACGACGACCGCGGCGATCGTGACGAGCAGCACGCGGTTCGCGCTCACGAACGCGCCGACGGTGCCGGCGAGCACGCCGATGGGGACGAGGGTCGTGATCAGCCCGAGGTAGAACACGCCGGTGCGCGCCATGAGCTTCGCCGGCGTCGTGAAGGCGTAGGCGAAGAACGCGGGCAGCAGCATCACCGAGCACGGGCTCAGCAGCGTCAGGATGCCGCCGACGAGTGCGCCGGCGAGGCCGAGTTCCACGGGCTAGTCCGCCTGGCCGGCCCCGGGGGCGTCCACGCCGGCCTCGGCGAGGCGGGTGTCGAGGAACTGGCGGAACGCGTCGACCGGCTGCGCGCCCGCCATCGCCTGGGTGCCGACGACGAAGAACGGCACGCTCGAGACGCCGAGCGCCTGCGCGTCGGCGGTGCTCTTCGCGACGGCGTCGCGGAGGTCCTGCCGGTCGAGGTCGGCCTCGAAGCGGGCGAGGTCGGGGACGCCGGCCGTCTGTGCGAAGCCGACGAGCTTCTCGCGCGGCATGTCGGGGTGGCCCGACTCGGGGGCGGCCGCGTAGAGCGCGGCGAGGTACTCGGGGAAGCGGCCCTGCTCGCCGGCGGCGCGGGCGGCCACGGCGGCGTCGACCGACTCGTCGCCGAAGAACGCGACGTCGCGGAACTCGTAGCGGACGAGGCCCGAGTCCACGTACTCGTCGAGGATGACGGGCATCGTGTCGTTCGTGAACACCGCGCAGAACGGGCAGCGGAAGTCGGCCCACTCGACGAGCACGATCGGCGCGTCGACGCTGCCGATGGCGAAGGGGTCGTCGGGGTCGCGCTTCGCGATGGCCGGGTTCTCGGGGTTCGTGCCGGCGGCGGGGGCGCCGGTCGCCGGTGTGTCGCTGCTCGCGGGCGGGGCGTCCGCCGCGGCGCCGCCCGCGGAACCCGGCAGCGACTGCGCGATGACGACCACGGCGAGGAAGGCGGTGATCGCGCCGAGCACGACGTTCAGGATGCGGGAGCGGCGCAGCCGCCGTTCGAGCCCCGCGGCGTGCGCGGTGGCGTGGCCGGGGCCGGCGGCTGCGGGGCCGCTCGCGTCGGCGGGCTGGGCGGGCTTCTCGGGCTGCGTCTTGGACATCGCGCCCAGGATACAACTTGTATCCAAGCTGGAGGTGAACGGCAGCTGGGCGCCTGCGGCGTGCGCCGCGATCGCGGCCGGATGCGCGAGGGGACCGGCTCAGGCCTCCAGCTCGACGGGGTCGACCGTGCCCCAGCCGTCGATGCCGGCGATGTACCCGGGGACCGGGCTCCGCCCGCGCGCCGCGCGCTCCCACAGCTCCTCGAGCCATCCGCTGGCCGCGTCGACGATGGCGTCGCGCACCTCGAAGCCCGCCCGTCCCGGCGCGAACATCGGCACCGGGGGCGTCGGCCCCTGCGCGCCATGCACGACCTCGAAGAGCGTGCGATCGTCCTCGATGGCGCGGTTCAGCACGTAGGAGTCGGGGCCCTCGAGCGTCGCGACGATCGAGAAGCCGCCCTCGCCGTCCTGGTCGGGGAAGACGAGGAGCTGCAGCTCCTCGGCGGCGTCGGGAACCGCGGCGACGATGCGGGCGAGCTTCTCCTCGGCGGCCCCGGAGGCGCGGTCGAGCTGGGTGCGGAGCGCGGCGGCGTAGGCGGAGGCATCCATTCGCCCAGGCTATCCGCCGCGGCCGGGCGGAGCGCGGTGGATGCCGGTTCGGCTGGTGATGTGGCGGCCTCACCCTCCGGGGTGATGCGCCCGGGCGCCTGCCGCCGCGAGTCTCGTTGCCGGGCGCGCCGATCGGGCGTGCGGACGGAGGCCAGCATGGAACACGAACCGACACCGGGCGAGCGGCCGGGGCCGAGCGGCGGCCGCCGGCGACTGCTTCGATGGCTGGTGCCGGTCGCCGTGGCCGCGCTGCTCGTCGGCATCGGGGTGCCGCTCGGGCTCTGGGCGGCCGATCGCGCCGCGGTCGGCGAGCAGGCCGCGGCGGATGCCGAGCGGCTCCAGGTGGCCGTCGCCGCAGCGACGGAGGCGTCGGCGCGCTTCGAGGCGACGGCCGGGCTCGCGAGCGAGTACTCCGAGTCCACCGCCGCGGGCGTCGGGGAGCTCGTCGCCGGGAAGGCCGCGGAGTTCTCCGCCGACGCGGCCGGCTCGCTCACCGGGGCGGTGGAGGCGCTCGCCGCCAGCCTCACCCCGAGCGCCGTGCAGGATGCCGCGCCCGGGTCGGCGCTCGACTGGGCCCCCGGGGCCGAGGCGGCCGAGGTGCGGGCGCACTACGAGGCGATCGACGGCCCCGCGCGGAACGCCGCGCGGGGCGAGCTCGACGCCGAGGTCGCGCGGCTCGATGCGCTCGCCGACGAGTTCGACCTCGCCGACGGCGCGGTCCGCGAGGCGGTCGACGGCGTCGACGCCGCGATCGTGGCGGTCGCCGCCGCGGGCGCTGCGGCCGGGACCGCCACGATCGCCGCCTCGGGCTACGCGACCGCGGAGACCCGGGCCGCCATGGAGCAGTCGGTCGCCGGCCTGCAGGCGATCGCCGAGACCTCGCTGCCGGTCGCGTGGGCGGGCCGCGCCGAGGCTCCGCCCTTCGCCGAGCTCGCGAGCACGGCGCAGGGCTACGTCGACGCCGCGGCGGCCGTCCGGGCCTCGAACACCGCGAACACGCCGGCGCCGGAGCCCGAACCGGAGGAGTCGTGGGACGACGACGGCGGCGACGGCACCGGCAGCGAGTACCGCTGGTGCTACCTGCCCGACCCCTTCGGCTTCACCTACCAGGTGCCCTGCTGAACCGCGGCGGCTAGGCCTGCTCGAGCTCGGCGATCACGACCTTCTTCTGCCCCATCATCACCTGCACCTGGGCGGGCGTGCGCGTGAGCTCCGACATGTTCGCCGGGATGATCTGCCAGCTCACGCCGAAGCGGTCCTTGCACCAGCCGCACTGCTCCGACTCGGGCACGTGGGAGAGCTTCGACCAGTAGTGGTCGATCTCGTCCTGGTCTGCGCAGGAGACGACGAAGGAGATCGACTCGTTGAAGGTGAAGAGCGGGCCGCCGTCGAGGCACACGAAGTCGACCCCGTTCAGCGTGAAGCTGCCGTTGATGACCTTGCCGGCCATGCCCGCGAAGTGCTCGTCGAGCGACTCGTCGGGGTAGGCCTCGACCGCGTTGATGCGCGAGTCCGGGAACACCCCGACGTAGTACTCCATCGCCTCGCGCGCCTGGTCGTTGAACCAGAGACAGGGCTGGATCGGTGCGAGTTCGGCCATCGTGGTCCCCCTTGATCGAGTCGCGGCACAGCGTACGCCGACCGGGCGCGCGCGGCATCCCCTCGGCTGAACCGGCGGTTCAGCCGCTCGTCTGCATCGGGGAGACGTCGATGTCGACGTTGCCGAAGGTGAAGGGGATCCAGAACTGCTCGCCGCCGTCCCAGCTGTCGAGGGGGATCGACATGAACGACACGAGGGTCAGCGCGAGCCAGGCGGCGGTGACGGCGACGATGAGGATGACGGCCCGGTCGAGGGTGCGGAGGGCGGATGCCTCGTCGACCGCCCGCCGCAGCACGAGCGTGAGCGCGATGAGCACGATCGCGGCGATCGCGACGTAGACGATCGGGCTCGGCCGCAGCACGAGGTTCACGCAGAGCGGCACGGCGGAGCTCGTCTGCCCGTCGCCGTCGACGAAGCCGCCGTCGCCCGAGACGCCGCCGCGGCAGAGCCCTTTCGATGCGGCGCTCAGCCCGGCGTAGACGAGCGCGGTGCCGAGGCCCCAGAGCAGGAGTCGGCGGATGCGCCGGATGATCGTCGCGCCGGGCAGGGTGGACAGTCGTGCGTCGGGGGAGTGGTGCAGCGTGTCTCGCATGGCGGCCTCCCGACTCGTCGGTGAGGACATGCTGGCACGGCCGGGAGCTCCGGGGCTAGGGGGCGGGCGGTTCAGTCCCGCGCGCACCCGCACGAGGCCCGCACGATGAGCTCGTGCCCGGCCAGTTCGCGGACCCGGTCGAACCGCTCGCCGTCGGCGTCGTCCGCGTCGGCGGCGCCGACGACGAGCTCGATCGCGCGGGCGGCGATCGCCCGGATCGGCTGCCGCACGGTGGTGAGCGGCGGCACCGCGTACTCGGAGTGCTCGGTGCCGTCGAAGCCGATCACCGCGAGGTCCTCCGGCACCCGGAGGCCGAGCAGGTAGGCGGCGTGCAGCACGCCGTAGGCCTGTTCGTCGGTGGCGCAGGTGATCGCGCGGGGGCGATCGGGTTCGGCGAGCCAGCGCAGCGAGACGGCCGAGGCATCCGCCCGGGAGGTGCCGCTGTTGCGTTCGTCGTGCCGCAGCTCGCGGCCGGCCTCGCCGAGCGCGGCCTCGAAGCCGCGCCGGTGCTGGCCGGCGCCGACGGAGTGGGCCGGGCCGTTCAGGAGGCCGATGGAGTCGAAGCCGTGCGCGACGAGGTGCGCCGCCGCGGTGCGCGCGGCCAGCTCGTAGTCGATCGTGAGGGAGGCGGCGGGGGCGTCGTCGGCGATCGGGTGCAGGGCGATCACGGGGATGGATGCCTGCGCGAAGGCCGTGAAGTCGGGCTCGTCGAGGAGCGAGACCATGACGACCGAGTCGACGCGGCGTTCGACGAAGGCGGCGATGTGCCGGCGCTCGCGCTCGGGGTCGAGGCTCGAGTCGCCGATGAGGAGCAGCTCGCCGCGCTCCATCGCCGCGTCCTCGAGGGCGCGGGCGAGCTCGCCGAAGTAGGGGTTCGCGATGTCGGGCACGATCAGCCCGATCGTGGAGGTGCGGCCGAAGCTGAGCGCGCGGGCGAGGGCGTTCGGCCGGTAGTTGAGCTCGGCGGCCGCGGCGAGGACCCGCTCGCGGGTCGCGGGGGAGACGTTCCGCGGACCGTTGTTGAAGACGTAGCTCACGACCGCCGTGGAAGTGCCGGCGAGCTGGGCGACGTCGCGTCCGGTGGCCATCGCGGGCTCCCTCCTGCTAAGCGGTTAGACCTGCATGGATGCTAGCAGTGCGGCGAACCGGTGGAGGGGACCGGATGCCGCGGAGCCGGCATCTTGCGCACCTGGAGGAGGTAGCCTAGAGTGCCATCTAACCGCTTCGTCTATCCGCTTAGATCCGTTCCCAGCAGACGCGATCACGGCGCAGGCGATCCGTCCGGCGCCGGGGCCCCCGCCCCGGCACTGGCCAGGAACCGGCATCCCCGCGATCCTGGAAGCGCAAGCCCGGCGCGGAAGACGGAAGCGAGAATCCCCCGACGGAAGGTGCACCCAATGAAGCGTTCACGAGCGTTGCTGCTCGCGGGAGTCGCGGCGAGCGCCGTGCTCCTCGCCGGCTGCTCGGCCCCCGCCGACTCCGGCTCGGCCGGCGACGGATCCGGCACGGTCCGGTTCCTCGGCCCGGAGGACCCGGCGACCTTCGCCCCGGTCATCGAGGCGTTCGAGGCCGAACACCCCGACATCACCATCGACTACACCCAGGTGCCGTTCGACCAGTACTCGAGCACGCTGCAGCAGCGGCTCGGCGCGAAGGACGACACCATCGACGTCTACGCCGTCGACCAGCCGAACCTCTCCCAGCTCGCCGCGCAGGGCTTCCTCGAAGACCTGAGCGACCTCTCCGACGAGGCGAAGGCCGCCACGAGCTCCGCGCAGTTCGAGATCAACCAGTACGACGGCAAGATGTGGGCCCTCTCGGTCTGGAACTCGACCCAGATGCTCTTCTTCAACCGCGACGCGCTCGCCGCCGCCGGCGTCGAGGCGCCCACCGCCGACCCCGCCGCCCGCTGGACGTGGGAGCAGACCGCCGACGCGGGCCGTGCCGCGCAGGCCGCCGGCACCCAGTACGGCCTCCTCCTCGAGCAGGTCGAGGCGTACTACCAGCTGCAGCCCCTCGCTGAGTCCCTCGGCGGCGGCTCGGGCATCACCGGCGACGACATGCTCACCGTCGACGTCACGAACGACGGCTGGCAGCAGGCCATGGCCTGGTACGGCGACACCTTCGAGAGCGGCCTCTCGCCGCGCGGCGTCGGCGGCTTCCAGACCGCTCCCGTGTTCATCGACGGCAACGTGGCGTTCTTCGTCGGCGGTCCCTGGGACGTCGGCCGCTTCGCCTCCGACGCGAGCTTCGATTGGGGCGTCGCCCCGATGCCGTACTTCGAGGGCGGCGAGGTCGCGACCCCGACCGGCTCCTGGTCGTGGGGCGTGAACACCGCGTCGAAGAACAAGGACGCGGCGCGCGAGTTCATCGAGTTCGCCGCGCTCGACCCGGCCGGGGCGCTCGCCACGACCGAGGCGACGACGATCATCCCGTCGAACACCGAGGCCGCGGCGAAGTACCTGCCCGGGCTCGAGGAGCTCGGCGGCGCGCACGCCGCGGGCGTCGCCGACCTCATCACCTACGAGATCGAGGAGACCGCCGTGCCCCGGCCCGTCTCGGTCGGGTACGTGCAGTTCGAGTCGGCGATGAACACCGCCTTCGCGGACATCCGCAACGGCTCCGACCCGGCCGCCCGCCTCGAGCAGGCGACCACGCAGATCCTGGACGCCTGGAAGAAGTTGCGATGACCACTCCCACCACCCGGGCGGGCGCGGACTCCCGCGCCCGCCGGGCGGTGCGGCCGGCGCCGCCGGCCCGCCCCACGCGGCGCGGGCGGCGGCATCCCGCCCTCATCGCCCTCGCCTTCCTCGCGCCGGCGCTCATCGCGCTGCTCGTGCTCCGGCTCGCGCCCGCGGCCGTGGCCCTCTGGGACAGCCTGTTCCGCACGAGCCTCCTCGGCGGCACCCAGTTCGTCGCCCTCGGCAACTACCTGGAGCTGTTCGGCAACCCCGACTTCCAGAACGCGCTGCTCGTCACGCTCGTCTTCACGATCCTGATCAACCCGCTGCAGGTCGCGACCGCGTTCCTGCTCGCAGTGCTCTACACCCGCAAGGCGGCCGGCTCGAAGATCTGGCGCTCGCTCGTCATCCTGCCGATCGCCGTGCCGCCCGCCGTCTCCGCGGTGATCTGGAGCGTCATCTACCGGCCCGACGGCCTCGCCAATGCGTTCCTCGACCTCCTCGGGCTGCCCGCGCAGCCGTTCCTCACCTCGCCGCAGCAGGCGCTCGCCTCGATCATGGTGCTGCTGTCGTGGATCGGCGTCGGCTACTGGATGATGTTCCTCATCGCGGGCATCAACGACATCCCGCGCTCCTACTACGAGGCCGCCTCGCTCGACGGCGCCTCCGCGTGGCGGCAGCTGTGGACCATCACCTTCCCGCTCGTGCGCCGGCCGCTCGCCTTCGTGCTCGTCGCCGACACCGTGTCGAACCTGCTCGTCTTCGCCCCGGTGCAGATCCTCACGAAGGGCGGACCGGAAGGGTCGACGAACCTCCTGATGTACGACATCTTCACCAGGGCGTACACGCTCGGCGACCTGAACACGGCGCAGGCCGAGGTCGTCATCCTCGTGCTCATCACGCTCGTGATCGTCGCGCTCCAGTTCCGCCTGCTGAAGACGGAGGACTGACATGACCGCATCCCTCGCCCCGTCCCCGTCGCCGTCGCCGGCCGGCCGTCGCCGCTCGAGCCGACGCCGGCTCGGCCCCGTCGGCGCCTCGGTGCTCGGCGCCGTGATCGGCCTCGCGTTCCTCATCCCGCTGTGGTGGACGGTCGTGAACTCGCTCCGCCCCGGCGACGAGACGTTCCGCTACCTGAACCCGCTCGAATGGCGCACGTTCTTCACGCTCACGCCGACGTTCGACAACTACTTCGCGCTCCTCGACACCGACCTCGGCCGGGCCATCCTGAACTCGCTGTTCATCAGCCTCGTGACCGTCGTCGTCGGGCTCGTGATCTGCGCGACCGCCGCCTACGGGCTGTCGGCGTTCAAGTTCCGCGGCCAGGGCCTCGTGTTCTCGGTCATCATCCTGTCGTTCCTCATCCCGTTCGACGCGATCGCGATCCCGCTCGCCGACATGTTCCGCGACTGGAACCTGCAGAACACGTTCTTCGGGCTGATCCTGCCGGGCCTCGGCAACGGCATGGCGATCTTCCTGCTGCGCACCTTCTTCCTCGCGATCCCCGAGGAGCTCGTCGAGGCCGCCCGCCTCGACGGCCTCGGACCGTGGGGCGTGTTCCGCCGGATCTACCTGCCGCTGTCGGTGCCGGCGCTCATCGGCGCGGGGCTCATGCTGTTCCTGTTCCAGTGGCAGGCGTACGTGTGGCCGCTCCTCATGGGCACCGACCGCGACCACATCGTCGGGCCCGTCGCCCTGTCGAACCTGCAGGGGCAGTTCGCCGTCGACTACGGGGTGCTGTTCGCGGCATCCGTGATCCTCATCCTCATCCCGCTGGCGATCATCATCGGCTTCCAGCGCTACTTCATCCAGTCCGTCTCCACGACCGGGCTCAAGTAGCCGGTTCGTTCTCGCACTTCCCGCACTTCCCGCACCACCCCGAAAGGAGCACCGCCGATGCGCGCTGCCCACCGAGTCATCCTCGACACCGACCTCGGCTCCGACGTCGACGACGCCATGGCGCTCAGCCAGCTGCTCGGCCTCCCCGCCGTCGAGCTCGTCGGCGTCACCACCGTCTACGGCGACACCCTGCTGCGCGCCCGGCTGAGCCGCCGGCTCATCGAGCTCGCCGGCCGCGACGTGCCCGTCTACGCCGGCCGCGCCGAGACCCGCTCCGGCCGCGAGATCTGGTGGGCCGGCCACGAGGGCGCGCTGCACGACGAGCTCGAGCGCGAGCGCGTCGAGCCCGGTGACGCCGTCGAGTTCCTCGTCGAGCAGGTCGTCGGCAACCCCGGCGAGATCGACGTCGTCGCGATCGGGCCGCTCACGAACATCGCCGCCGCGATCGAGGCGGACGAGCGCTTCGCCGGCGCAGTGCGCCACCTCTGGATCATGGGCGGCGCCTTCACCGACGACGAGCCGGAGCACAACCTGCGCAGCGACTCGGCCGCCGCCGAGCTCGTTTTCGCCGCCGGCATCCCGACGACCGTGACCGGGCTCGAGGCGACGCGGAAGGTCGAGATCCGCCGCGACCAGCTCGAGCGGATCGGCGCGGCCGGCCCGCTCGGCGGGGTCATCGTCGCCGAGATCGAGCAGTGGTGGCGCTACTGGAACGTCGAGTGGAACGTGCCGCACGACCCCGTGACCGTGCTCACCCTGACCGAGCCGGGGCTGTTCGAGCTCTCCGAGCCGGGACGGGTCGCGATCGAGCGCGAGGGCGAGGGCGAGGGGCGCAGCACCTTCACCCCGGGCGGCGGCGCGACCCGGGTCGTCCGCGAGCTGGATGCCGAGGCCGTGGCCGAGCACATCGTCACCGCGATCGTGGCCGCCGGGAGCTCCGCGGCCTGAGCCGGGGGCCGGTGCGCGGTCGGTGTCGGGCCCGGCGGGAGGTGTTGCCCGTGCTCGGCCGGGCGGGTGGTGTTGCCGGTGCTGGGTCGGGCGGGCGGTGTTCCCCGTGCCGGATCCCGGCGGGAGGAGATCGTCGCCCCGGGAGGTCGTTTCGCTGCCCGGAGGCCTCCCTCGGCGACAATCTCCTCCCGCCAGGGGCCGGGGCCTGGTCAGTTGATCCAGTAGTAGGAGAACGCCCACTTCTGGTCGTACGAGCGCTTGTGGCAGGCCGTCACGATGCGCGCCCCGAGCCCGCGGTACTGGTTCGAGATGCGCTGGCAGTCGGTCTGGCTGTATCCGGTGATGTAGTACCAGGTCTGGGGTGCGGCGTTCGCGACGGCCGAGCCGCCGAACACCATCGCGAGGCTGACTCCGAGAGCCGCCAGGGTCTTCACTCCACGTCCACGCATCTGCGTTCCTTCCCCCGAGGGTTCCACCGGGGCGGTCGCCCGCGGTGGCGTGGCCCCAGGCTAGTGAGGAGCAGCCCTCAGCGGAATGGGCAGCGCTGCCCATGCGCTCGCTCAGCCGGCGAGTGCGTCGGGTCGGGCGCGACGGCGGGCCGACCAGGGGCGCACCGCGCTCAGCACGAGGGTGAGCACGGTGGCGACGGAAGCGAGGCCGTTGAGCCAGGCGGGCACGGCGTCGAGCGGCATCGCGACTGCATCGCCGCGCTCGGCGGTGATGATGAGGCCGGACGCGATCGCCGCCACGAGCCCGGCGGAGGCGATGACGATCGCCGACCTCAGGAACGGATCGAGTCGGCGCTCGATCGCCCCGCCGGTGCCGGGCGGGCTCGGCCTGCGAAGCCGCAGCCGGGGTGCGGTTCTGCCGGTGAGGGTGAGCCGCGACGCCGCCTCCACGTAGTGGTCGACGAGTGCGGCGCCGCTCGTGCGCCGGGCACGTTGCTCGCCGACGGCTCGGCCGAGCTGGCGCGAGCCGAGCCGCCAGCGCTCGGCGAGCACGGCGTCCGAGGTCGTGATGCGCGGCAGCTCGCGGTGCTCGACGAGTTCCTCGAGCGCCCGCGTCGGAGGCACGTCGCCCCGGCCGGGTGCCGGGTTCGCGACCGCCTGTTTTGCCCGTTCCACCGCCTGCGCGGCGAGGATGCAGAAGCGCCACTCGAACGGCGCGCGAGCGCGCCACGCCCGTTCGCGGAGGGAGAGGGTCACGAGCATCGGAACGACGGTGAGCGCGAACACGCCCAAGGCGAGCAGCACCCACCCGGTCGAGCGCGACCCCACGAACGTCAGGAGCGTCCAGACCGCCTGCGCGGCGCCGAGCCCGAACACGAGCCAGGCGAGCAGCGTCGGTGCACTCCAGATGCCGAGCCAGGCGTCGTGCGCGGTGCGAGCGGCACGCCCGATCGCCGCTTCGAGCCGCGCATGGCTCGGACCGACCGCCGCGCGGCGCGGAGCCGGTGGAGCCGTGCATGCCCGCCACCACCGCGGCAGCCGCGCCGCGCGCCGCTCCCATCGCCCGAGTCGGGACCCCCGGCCCCACGGCGCCATGCCGACCATGACCGTCCAGCCCCACACCAGCACGAACAGGAAGAGGAGCGTCAACGAGGCGAGCCAGTACTGGCTCCAGAACAGGGCGGGCAGCATCGTTCCACCTTCGCTCAGACGCCCGACATGCGCCGCGAGTCATCCACAGCCGTGTGCGCCGCCGAGCTTCCGCCGGCTTTCCCTTCACGGCGGGAGGAGATCTTCTCCGCGGGAGGTCGCTCGGGCATCCGGAAGCCTCCCTGCGCGTCAATCTCCTCCCGCAGCGACGCCGGCCGGTGATGGAGCAGGGGCAGAGGTAGGAGTGCAGGGGTAGGAGTGCAGAGCGGGCAGGTGCAACAGGCGCAGCGTCGGGCGGGGAGGCCGGCCGGTCTCAGCCGAGTTCGGCGGCGACCCGCAGCCAGGGGAGCGAGGCATCCGGGCGCGCCGCCGCGCCGCGGGCCTCACCGTCGCAGCGCACCACGACCGCCCAGTCGGCGAGCGAGGCATCCGCGGTCTCGAGGCGGGTGCGCAGTCGGCGAACCGCGCGCCGCGTGGGCTCGCCCTGCACCGAGACGTGCGCCATGTGCGTCTCGACGAGCGCGGCGAGCGGACGAACGAGCGAACCCGGCCAGCCGAGACGCCCACCCAGCTCGCGCACGAGCGCGCCGCCGTGCTCCGCGTGCCCGAGCGAGGTGATCCGCCCCTCGTGCGCGCGCGTCGTCGCGGGCTTGCCGACGTCGTGCAGCAGCGCGGCGAGGACGAGGAGCCGTCGGCGATCCGGCTCAGCGCCCTGCTCGTCGGCGAGCCGGGCCGCGAGGTCCGCCGCGCCGAGGGAGTGCACGAGCACGTCGCCCTCGGGGTGCCACTGCGGATCCTGCGGCGTGGCGGCGAGTGCCGCGAGCTCGGGGACGGCGTCGATGAGCCCGGCGTCGCGCAGCGCGGCGGACGGGACGGATGCCTCGGCCGCGACCCTGAGCAGTGCGGCGCCGAGCGCAGCGTCGGGCGCCGCGCTCATGCTGACCGCCGTGCGTCCTCCAGCACCGCCCGCGCGTGCCGGCGCACGACCTCGAACGAGGAGCCGAGCGCGGCGCGGGCGGTGTCGGCTTCGTCGGGGTCGATGGTGCAGTAGCCGCTGCCGGGCCGGAGCTCGTCGAGCATCGCCTCGGCGAGCTCGGGGTGGGCGCCGAGCGCGGACTCGAGCGGGGCGTAGTCGAGCGGCAGGTGCCGCACCGCCCGGTCGCGGAACGAGGTGTAGGGCGCGGCGAGCCCGCGCAGCAGCACGGAGCGAGGCATCCGCTCGGCCTCGGCGAGCACCAGGTCGAGGCGACCGAGTCGGGCGAGTGCGGCGGCCGCCCAGGCGCGGTCGGGCTCCGGCAGCTTCTTCGCGCGCAGCACGCTCGCGAGCGCGTCGATCGCGTCGGCGCGGGGGATGCCGAGGTCGGCGAGCAGCTTCGCCCACTGCCAGCGGCGGTGCGAGCGGGGCATCCGTTCGAGCGCGACGTCGACGGATGCCTCGCCGAGCCCGCGCAGTAGCCGTTCTGCGTCCTCGGTGGAGACGATGCCCGGCACGTACGCGTCGAGGAGCTCGCCGAGGGCGGAGGCGCGCTGCGGCACGGGCAGCGCCTCGAGGCGGGCCAGCTCCTGCGCCTCCTCGCCGAGCTCGGGGAAGTGCCGCTCGAGCTCGGCCTTCGTGAGGCTCAGGGGGACGAGCTCCCACGCCTCGTCCATCGCGACCGCGATGAAGCCGCGCGCGACGTCGCCCTCAGCGCGAAGCCGCTTGAGTGCGAGCTTCGCGGCCGTCGCAAAGCTGCGCAGGAAGCGGGCATACACCGCTTCCCAGTGCGCGTCGTCACCAGCACAGGCGGCCGCCTCGACGAGGGCGGCCCAGGCGTCGTCGGCGTCGCTCGGGTCGAGCTGGAACGCCCAGTCGGCGGGGCTCCAGCGCAGCTTCTCGGGGCTGAAAGTCGACCCCTCGGCGGCCGCGGCGAGCGACTCCTCGCTGCCCACCGCGAGCGCGGGCCACGCGACGACCCCGCCCGTCTCGCCGTAGAAGACATGGGCGGCGACGCCGTAGACGCGCTCGCCGGGGCGGGCCGCGAGGAAGGCGCCGACCGCCTCGACGTAGCGGTCGGCGATGTGCGCTTCGAGGGCGCGCCAGTCGGCGGGCATCATGCGGCTCGCGTCCTTCTCCATCAGCGGTCGCTCACGGCGAGGCGGTTGCCCTCGCTGTCGGTGAACTCGGCGACGGTCTGCCCGTCGGGCAAGATCGTCGCGGGGTAGAGCTCGACCGCGCCGTGCGCGAGTGCCGCGGCGAGGGTTGCGGGCACGTCGTCGACAGTGATGTAGACGCGGGTGCCGGCCAGGGCAGGTTCGTAGCTCTCACCGCTCATGAGCGCGATGAGCGCGCCCTCGGCCAGGACGGCATCGTCGGGCGTCGCCTCGTCGAGCACGGCGGCCGGATGTCCGTCGATGACGGTGCGCCGCGCCCTCGCGCCGAACACCTCGGCATAGAACGCGACCGCTCGGTCGAGGTCGGTCGCCGGAATCTCGACGTACGTGGCGCGGACGGCTGGGCTCATATGCCGATCCTCGCATGCGCCTCCGACCGGCGGAAGCGACGAACCGCGGACCGGGCGCGTTGGGGGCGCCGTGTACCGATTCCGAGACGATCGCGCATCGCTTCGGCAACGGATGCCCCGGCCCGCCCGTGCGCGCGGAGGCATCCTGGCAGGCTCGAGACGTGTCCACGACGAAGACGACCGCCGCCGCCATCGCCGCACTCGCCGGCGGCCTCGCCCTCGTGCTGAGCGGATGCGCCGGCCCCGGCGCCGTCGCCTGCCCCGCGGTGGGGTACCTCTACACCGGCCCCGCGGTGGTCGCCTTCGACCCGGTGCTGCCCGACTCGGCGGAGGTCTCGGCGTGCTTCGGCGCCGACTGCGTGCCCGCGTCCGTCGAACGCGGCGCGGAGCCGACCGTCGGTGCGACGATGCCGGGCGGCGTGTGGCGGGTGCCGCAGGAGGCGCAGCACCTCGGCGACGGGGTGATGGGCGACGGCGGCGAGCGGATGCTGCGCGTGCTCGTCGAGTCGGGCGACGCTGGCGCGGTGGCGCCGCTCGTGGACGGCGACTTCGAGATCCCGGTGACCGTCGAACGGACGGGCGCGTTCGGCGAATGCCCCGGCCCGTTCCGCTTCGAGACGCTCGTGGTCGAAACGGGAGCCAGCTGAGGGCACGGTGTCAGAGCCGACGGCGCATCGCGGACGTCGTACTGCTACGACTACACGGATCGGCTCCTGTCGACCGCGGTGACTGGAGCGCACTGAGGCTCCGGCCGGTAAGGGGGGAATAGTGTCGAGTGCGCACCGTGATGCGTTCGCTCGGCAGGTCGAGAGCGGTCACACTCGCCAAGCGAAGTTCTTCGGAACGCCCCCTATGCCAGGCTGGGCGTTGTCCTGCTGTGGTGGATACTGACGGGCATGGGAACGTGATGGAACCGAGCGGTGTGCTCCTTCGGCGACGAAGACGACCGGGACTCCCGCGACGGCGCCGCATCGCCGCGGTCCATGTGGCCTACCTCGCGCTGGTCGTCGCTGCCGTTGCGCTTGTCGAAGGCCGCGACGGCGGACTCTCCGCTGCGCTCGGGGCAGCGGTCGCGGTCACCGTGATGGCGCTGGTCTCCTTCGCTTTGTGGCCGCTGTACTTCGCGATGGGACGGGCGAACCTCCGGTCTGCAGCGCAGTCGGCCGATGACCATCGCGCCATCGCAGTGCGCACGACCGCTGACTTCTCGACCTTCCCACCCGCGGAACTGAGCATTCTCCTCAGCTGGCTGCGGCCCTGGATCAGCTACCAGATGATGACCCTGGACGACCGCACCCTCACCTTGCACACCGCTGGGCGGCGGCGACGCTGGTCGGCCGGCGCGCGGTTGCGCCTCGATCGAGTCGAGTCGATCGAAGTCGGGACCGCGAACTTCGGCACTCTCGTGGAACGTGCGATTCTCGTCGCCGGGTCCGCGAATGGCGAGAGGTACGAGCTCGGAATCGTGCCGGTGGATGCGACATCACGAGCGCTTTCCCCGGTCGATGATCTCGTGTACCGAGAGCTCATCGAAGAACTGATCGCACGTGCGCGCAGCGCGGAGCCCTCGGGTAGCGGGGTGTGTTCCGAGCAACCGCAGGGTGATCCTCGATGAGTGTTCCGGTCACCCGACCCGCGCCACCGTCCACCGTCCGCTGGGCGACGCTCCTCCTCTCCGCGTGCGCCGGCCCGAGTCTCATCAACGCCGTCCCGCTCTTCCTCCCGTCCGTGTACGCGGGGCTTCCGGCCGATGTCGTGGCGCCGACCGCCGTGCTGCTCGCCCTCGTCTCGGTCGGGGCCGTCGCGGTTCCGGCCAGCGCCGCGCTGGCGGTGCGGCGACGGAGGCGGTGGCCGAGGATCGTCATCGCCGTGTACGCCGCCCTGATGACCGTGTCGGTGCTGAGCGGTGCCAGTCCGAATCTGGTGCTGCTCGGCGCGGCTGCGGCGGCGCTCGCCGCGGTGATCCTGCTGTGGATGCCGGCGGCGCGGCGCTTCGCGGTGTCTGCCGAGATCGAGCGACCCGAGCGTGCGAGGCGTCCGGCGGGCTGGAACGCAGTCCCGTCGCGCGCGGTTCCGGCACCGGTGGCCGCGGCGAGCGGCGTGGTGACGTTCGCGGGTGCCTTCTGGACGATCCCGATCGCGTTCATCCTCTTCCCGGGCCCGCAGCCCGGGCCGTCGGCGAGCGACTGGCAGACGGTGGTGCTCGCGGCCGTGTGCGCCGCCGCGCATTTCGCGGTCGCCTTCGCCTGCTGGCGCGGGCAGACGTGGGTCTGGGCCGGCGTGCCGATACTGCTGATCGCGGCTGCAGTGGTGTCGCTCCGGGTGACGCCGGTCGCACTCCTGGACGTCGGGCTGCTCCTCGTCGCCCTCATCCTCCTGCTCACCCGAGACGCACGCGCGTACCTCGGGACCTCCGCGACGCGTCGAGCGTCTACGAGGTCGTGATGAGGAACAGCACGACCACGAAGGGCACCAGCAGCACCACCGCGATCGGGAGCGCGAGCGCCGCCAGCAGCTGAATGGCGGTGGGCTGAACGCGGCGGCGCAGATTGACGATGCCGAAGATGGTCGCGGCGAGCAGGAACGCGAGCGAGAATGCGTGCAGCGCGATGGCGACGAAGGTGAGCGCGACGGCCGGCGGGGAGCCCTGCTCGAGGAGCGCGACCCCGAACCACGCGCCGAGGGCGACGAGCTCCGCCACGAGCCCGACGATGAGGTACCGGAATGCGAGGCGCGGGTTCGGCGTCGCCGCTCGGGCGTCATTCGGTGAAACGCTCATCGTGGCCCCCGGGTTCCTGCGTCGTCCCTGGTTCGCGACGCGCGTGTCCCGGCACCCTATCAACCGACGCACGCTAGCTCGTCGAGGCATCCGCTAGCCTGGCCGGGTGAGTTCTCCCGAAGCATCCAGAGTCGAGCTGCCGGCCCGCCGGTAGCTCCAACCTCCATCGCGCCTTCTGAGTGGCGCGCGCTTCGCTGCATCGCCTCGCGCTGCGCCGAGCCCGGTTCGGGGCTCCGGTGTGCCGGTCCGTCATCGACCGACCGTCACCACCATCGGAGTTCACTCATGCCAATCCTCATCGTGCTGCTCGCCGTCGCGGTCTTCGCGCAGGGCACCTCGGAGTTCATGCTCGCCGGCCTCCTGCCGACCATCGCCGCGGACCTCGGCGTCACCGTGCCCGAAGCGGCGCTCCTCACCACCGCCTTCGCCGTCGGAATGATCGTCGGCGCGCCGCTCATGGCGGCGCTCGCCCGGCGCTGGTCGCCACGGATCGCGCTCTCGGCGCTCCTCCTCGGCTTCATCACGATGCACGTCGTCGGCGCCCTGACCGAGCACTTCGGCGTGCTGCTCGCGACGCGCGTGGTCGCGGCGCTGTGCAACGCGGGCTTCCTCGCCGTCACCCTCTCGACCGTCTCGGCGCTCGTGCCGCCGCACCGGCTCGCCCGCGCGCTCGCCGTGATCCTCGGCGGGACGACGCTCGCGCTCATCGTCGGGGTCCCGGCCGGGGCCGCGGTCGGCGCGCTCCTCGACTGGCGGGCGTCGCTCTGGGGCGTCGCCCTGCTGTCGCTGCCGGCGCTCCTCGGCGTCGCACTCGCCGTGCCGACGCGGACGGATGCCTCGACGGCATCCCGCGGCGACGGACCCGCCGCGCCGCCGCTCCGCGGCGAGCTGGCCGAGCTCCGCCGCCCGGCGCTGCTCCGTCCGCTCGCGCTCGGGGCGCTCGTGAACGGCGCGACGTTCTGCGCGTTCACCTTCCTCGCGCCGCTCGTCACCGAGCGCGCCGGACTCGCCGAGTCGGCGGTGCCGCTCGTGCTGGCGCTGTTCGGGCTCGGATCGTTCCTCGGCGTGTGGGCGGCGGGTCGCTTCGGCGACCGGCACGCACGAGCCATCCTGCGTGTCGGGGGAGTCGCACTGCTCGCCGGTTGGTGCGCCTTCGCGGCGCTCGCCGCGCACCCGGCTGCGCTCCTCGTGCTGGCCTTCGTGCAGGGGGCGCTGTCGTTCGCGGTGGGGAGCACGCTCATCGCCGCGTCGATCCGCGTCGCGGCGGGAGCACCGACCATGTCGGGCTCGTACGCGACCGCGTCGCTCAACGTCGGCGCGGCCGTCGGACCGGTGCTCGGCGGCGCGGCCTACGCGAGCGCGCTCGGCGCGGTCGGCCCGTTGCTCGTCAGCGCGGGGCTCGTCGCGGTCGCCGGGGTGGTCGCGGCGGTGCGGCGGCGGGGATGAGTCGAGGGCCGCCCCGATCCCGGGGCGGCCCTCAGCTCGTTCGGCTCAGTGCCGGCTCAGATGAACCAGACCTGGAACATCCACTTCCGCTTCGAGTCCTGGTAGTGGCACGGCGTGTACGCGGTGCGCGTGTGGCCGGTCGCCGCGATGCGCTGGAAGGCGTACGTCTGCTCCGACTGGCAGCGCTGCTTCGTCGGGTAGTTGCTGTACGTCTGCATCTGTTCGTAGGCGGCGTTCGCGGGGGCGGCGGCGGCGAGCGCGAGCCCGCCGCCGAGGACGAGGCTCGCCGCGGTCGCGAGCGCCGCGGTCTTCGTGCGGATGGTGGTGCGCATCGGTGTTCCCTTCGATCGTGCGTGCGGCCAAGCTATCCCCGCGCTCGCGTCGGGGGAATGGGGAGCGCTGCCCATCCGCGGGGGTCGCCGGCATCCGTCAGACTGGTGCGCATGCCAGTTTTCGACCACCTCGGGATCTCCGTCGCCGACCTCCGCCGCGGCATCGACCAGTTCGACGCCGTGCTCACCGCCCTCGGCTTCGAGAAGGAGGGCGAGCACGACGACTCGGCCGCCTGGTACAAGGAAGGCGAGACGGAGTTCATCGTCTTCGCCGCGCGCGAGCCCGAGTCGGGGCCGCACGAGCACGGCCGGGTGGGCTGGCAGCACCTGGCCTTCGCGGTCGACTCCCGCGACGAGGTCGACCGGTTGCACGCGGTCGCGACGGATGCCGGGTGGAACGTCGTCCGCGAGCCGAAGCTCTACCCGCGCTTCAACGAGCGGTACTACGCCTCGTTCGTCGAGGACGACAACGGCATCCGCATCGAGTTCATGCACAACCCGCCGCGCGACGCGGGGTGATTACGCGAGGATGTTCGTGACCGCGCCCCACGCCACGAAGGGCATCATGAGGGTCAACACCCACCCGGTGTAACGGATGCGGCCCGTCGAGAACATCTTGGCGGCCAACCGGGGGCCAAGAAGCGGGCCTCCGCCCACTTGGAAGAACCGGCCGACTCGGCGCGGGACGACGATCGAGGCGATGCCCAACGCGAAGAAGCCGACGAAACCGATGCTTGCGAACACGAGTTCGGCGGTGGTCTGACTCACAGGAGTGACCGCGGGTTCCGTGGCGAGGCGGGGTGCATGGTGCGACCCTATCCGGTCTGTTCGGGGCTCTCAGCTTGAGAGGCCACGAGGCAACGGCCGCGCACGAGCGGTGCCTCGGCGCTGAGGTACTGCCGATCGGGGTCCGGTTCGAGCGGCCGGAACTGGCCGACGAGGCATCCGTCGTCGAACCGCACCGCCCAGAAGTACGCATCGACCGGTTTTCCCTCGGTCGTCAGGTCCGTGCCGAACTCAAGGCGCTCGTCGGTTGCGCCTGCTGTTCGCAGCGCGTCGACGAAATCTGACGTCGTCGTCGGCGCATCCCGTGCGATGACCTCATGAGCGAGAGCGTCGAAGGATTCGAGGTTGCCGGCGGGTGGCGTGCTCAGGTCGAGCGCGGGTGGTGTCGCCGACGTCGACGGCGGAGGAACAGACACCGGCGTGCTCGGCGACGCGGGCGTAGCGGTCGGGGTGCATCCGACGAGCAGCGTCAGCGCGATCATGGATGCCGCGACGGCGAGCACTCGTTGGGGCATCCGCATCTCCCTCCGATCTACGTTCGCGCGACCTGGAGCCTCGCACATTCCGTCGCTCGGCGTCGCCGCCCGTGCACAGCCGCGCTCGGTAGAGTCGACTGGCGGCTCGAGGCATCCGTCTCGCCGCTCCCGACCCCCGACGCGAGGACACCCGTGAGCCTGATCCGCCTGAACGACGTCAGCATGGACTACGACGGGCGACCGGTGCTCAAAGAGGCGTTTCTGAAGCTCCGGAAGGGCGACCGCGTCGGCCTCATCGGCAAGAACGGCACGGGGAAGTCGACCTTCCTCGAGATCGTGCTCGGTCGGCGCGAGCCGACGGGCGGCACCGTCGACGTGACGCAGGGCACGACGATCGGCTACTTCTCGCAGTTCTCCGAGCTCGACGGCGAGCGCAGCGTGCAGCACACGCTGAGCGACCACTTCACCGAGGTGCACGCGACGCAGGCCCGGCTCGACGAGATCGGCGTGCAGCTCGCGGAGCCGATGGATGCCTCCGCCATGGACAAGCTGCTCACCGAGCAGGGCGCGTTGTTCGAGCGCATGGACGCCATCGGCGGCTGGACCTACGAGACCACGATCGACACGGTGCTCACCCGGCTCGGCTTCGACGAGGAGCGCCGGCACCTCCCGGTGGACCGGCTCTCGGGCGGATGGCGCAACCGCGCCGCGCTCGCGCTGATCCTCGTACAGGCGCCCGACGTGCTGCTGCTCGACGAGCCGACGAACTTCCTCGACCTCGACGGCGTGAAGTGGGTCGAGAACTGGCTGCAGGGCTTCGCCGGGGCGGTGCTCGTGGTGTCGCACGACCGGCAGTTCCTCGACGGCGTCGTCGACCGCATCATCGAGATCGAGAACTACCGCCTGCAGGATTACGAGGGCGACTATTCCGCGTACGTGCACGCGAAGCAGTCCCGCCTGAAGATGCTGGAGCGCCAGTTCGCGCACGAGGAGGAGCTGCTCGCCTACGAGCAGGCCGCGGCATCCGCCCGTCGCGAAGCGGCGCGCAACCCCTCGAACGCCGTCGCGCGCCGCCTCGCCGACATCAAGAAGCGGCAGGCGCCGCGCCCCATCGATCAGATCATCACCTCGATCTACGACGGGCTGAAGGTGTCGAACGACCTGCTCACCGTCACCGGGCTGTCGAAGTCGTTCGGTGGCGCGCCCGTGTTCGACGGGCTCAGCTTCGATCTGCAGCGCGGCGACCGGGTCGCGGTGATCGGGCCGAACGGATCCGGCAAGTCGACCCTCCTCGACGTGCTCACCGGGGTGACGTCGCCCGACGCGGGCACCGTGCGCTGGGCGAAGGGCGCCCGCTTCGTGTCGTACAACCAGGTGTACGCCGAGCTCGACCTGACCGACACCGTCGGGCACGCGGTGAACGCGTACCCCGACTCGCTCGCGTTCACGGCGACGAAGAAGAGCGTGGCGCGGTTCCTCGCCATGCTGCAGTTCTCCGACGCCGACCTGCAGCAGAAGATCGGCACCCTCTCGGGCGGGCAGCGGGCGCGCGTCGCGATCGCGCAGTGCCTGCTCTCAGGCGCCGCGGTGATCGTGCTCGACGAGCCCACGAACCACCTCGACATCACCTCGACGCAGGTGATGGAGCGGGCGCTGACGCACTTCCCCGGCGCCGTCGTCGTGGTCTCCCACGACCGCTTCTTCGTCGACAAGCTCGCCGACCGGCTGCTCTCCTTCGAGGGCGGCGGACGCGTCGTCGAGAAGCCGGCGACCGGGGCGCTGTAGGCGCCGCCGCGCCGGCGCGTTCGCGATGAAGACGCCGGCGACGAGCACCACGCCGCCCGCCGCCTCCCACACGTTCGGCACCTGCCCGAGCAGCAGCGCCGCGGACGCCATCGCGACGACGGGTGCGAGCAGCACCCACGGCACGACCGCGGCGGCCCGGTTGCGCGCGAGCAGGGCGTTGAAGATCGCGTAGCCGATGAGGGTGCAGAGTCCGGCGGTGTAGAGCGTCGAGAGGATCGGGCGCCAGCCGAACGCGGCGAGGCCCGCGGCAATGGCGTCGGGCCCCTCGATGAGCGCCGACAGCGCGAGCGCCGGCAGCGGCACGACGAGCGACGACCACACCGTGAGCGACAGCGCGCCGAGCCGTTTCGCGGGGGCGACCGGTCCCGCCTTCCGCGAGATGACGTTGCCGATCGCCCAGGAGAGGGCGGCGAGCAGGGCGAGCACGACGGCGAGGGCCGGGGCATCCCCGCCGCGTCCGAGCGCGACGACGCCGAGCCCGACCGTGCCGACCAGCACGCCGATCGTCTGCATCCGCGTCGGCCGCTCGCGGAGCGCGAGCGCCGCGACGACGATCGTGAGCACGACGTGCGCCTGCAGCAGCAGCGCCGCGATCCCCGGCTGCAGCCCGAGCGCCATCGAGGTGTAGAGCAGCGCGAACTGGCCGAGGCTCATGAAGAGGCCGACGCCGACGATCGTCTTCCAGCTCGCGAGCGGGCGCGGCACGACGACGACCGCGAGGGCGACGACGGCGAAGCGGATGGCGACGAAGAGGAGCGGCGGGATGCCGGTCATGCCCCAGTCGATGACGACGAAGTTGAAGCCCCACATCGTCGCCACGAGGGCGGCCAGCAGCATGTCTCGTCGCGTCATCCTCCGAGTTCAGCGCGAAGCATCCGGAAACACCAGCGATCATTTCTGTGGCTGATTCGGTAGCATCCGTGCATGATCGATCTCGAAGCCGTGGTCGCCCTGCGCGCCGTGGCCACCAATGGCAGCGTCGCAGCGGCGGCCGACGCGCTCGGGTTCACGCCATCCGCGGTGTCGCAGCAGATCAAGCGGCTCGAGCGCGGCACCCGCGTCGCGCTGCTCGAGCGGGCGGGCCGCGGGGTGGTGCTGACGGATGCCGGTCGGCAGCTCGTGACCTCGTCGGCGACGGTGCTCGCCGAGCTCGAACGGATCGAGGCCGACCTGCATCTCGCCGGTGGTCCCGCCGCCGATCGCGGACCCGTCGTCGGCGAGGTGCGCATCGGCGTGTTCTCGAGCGCGGTGCGCGGGCTGCTCGTCGACGTGCTGCCGAAGCTGCGGACGGAGCATCCCGAGCTGCGCGTGCCCCTGCGCGAGAGCGAGCCGTGGGAGACGATCGCGCTCGTCGCGTCGGGGCAGCGCGACCTCGGCATCGTGCACCGCTGGGGCGGTGTCGCGCTCGCGATGCCCGATCACCTCGTCGAGACGCCGCTGTTCACGGATGTCGCGGACGTGATCCTGCGCCGCGACCACCCGCTCGCGCGGGCAGGGCTCGCTTCGCTTACGCCCGTCGATCTCGCCGAGGAGGACTGGATCGCGACCTTCGACTCGACCATCTGCCGCCAGTGGCTGCGGCGGTTGTTCGACGGCGTCGCGAACGCGCCCCGCATCGTGCACGAATCGATGGAGTTCGAGAACCACCTGGAACTCGTGCGCGCCGGCCTCGGGGTGGCGTTGGTTCCTCGGATGGGGCGGCCAGAGCTGCATCCGGACCTCGTCGCGATCCCGACCGCGCAGCCCGCGTCGACCAGGGGAGTGTCGGCCGTGCACCGGAGGAGTCAGGCGGACTCGCCGGCGCTGCAGGTGGTGCTGGAAGGGGTGCGGGCGGTGGTGGCTGCGCGCCTCGGTAGCTCCCGAGGTTCTTACGGAGAGAATGCCCTGTGACCTCTCCGACCCCGACGCGCACGAGATCATCGTGCGGAGGATGGCGCCGCCCGCTCTTGGGCTTCAACACCTTGAAAGGGACCGGGAGCCCGACAGCTAGAACGATGACGATCGAGTCTTTGAGTAGATCGACACTCCAGAGACCGACTCGCCAAGCAAGAAAGATCCAAGCAGCGCACCACCCGAGGTACAGCGCGAGGACGCGGAGAATCGCCCGGTTCGGTGCAGCAAGGGCGACGTCGGTTACGCCAGCCAGAACTGGGCGGCGGACTTTCGGAAAGACGAGGACCAGGAGGATGCCAGCCAGAATCAGGATGACCGTCGCAATTTCGCGACTGTTCGGCATTGTGACCTCCAGCGCTGTGTAAAGCACTCTCGTGGCCCCTCGCCGCGCTTTGCGCGCCGGACTGCTGGCGCCCGAGAGCGAGCCGTGGCTCCGAACTCACCTGTTGCGGGCGGGCCACTAGCCGCGTTCTGCGCCATTGTCGCGGCTGCCCAAGAAACCCAGTCGCTCCCGGTACCGTGGCCCTGAGCGCACCGACTATGCACATCCGAAAAGGACTACGAAATGGCCAAGTCCGCCTTCTATAGCTTCTACTACGACCGTGACGCGTGGCGGATCAATACGGGAACGTCTGGCATGAGCCAGCTGGTGCACGCGAGCATCAAGGTCAACCTTGTCATGTGGGTGGACAAGGACTACCAGTGCTGATGAGTGGTATGCACACCGATTGCCCGTTCTGCGAGATCGTAATGAACGAGGATCCCGACGCCCGAGAGATCTACCGTGACACGGGAACAGTAGCCTTCTTCCCCACCGAGCCGGCAGTCCTCGGGCACACCATGGTCATTCCTAGGCGCCATGTGCCTGATGTGTGGGAGCTCGACGCGCACACTGCATCCCGTGTCGCCAGCACCACCCTCGTTGTCGCATCGGCAATCAGGGTGGCCTTGAAGCCTGACGGGCTGAACATAATCCAGTCCAACGGCCACGCTGCAAGCCAGACGGTGATGCATCTCCACGTCCACATAGTCCCGCGGTGGGAGAACGACAGGATCGGCCGCATCTGGCCGCCCGAGAGTGACTACAGCGAAGCGCAGAAGGACGACGCTTGGGAAGCTCTGCGCGAAGCAGTACGCGGCTTCAGAACCCGGTGATTCCAACTCATAGGATCTGCCCGCAACGACGCTCACGCCGCAGTACTTGCGTGTTGACCAGGACAATATCGCGTCTGCCATCCTGAGAGTCGTGCGCCCACGTACCCGCGACCCGTCGACTAGGTCCACGTGTTTCCGGTAGCTCGGTAGACGGATCACAAGAGCTTGGGTGCATTTCGGCCGACTTAGATGTGTGCCGCTCCGAGCGGTCCGCCACGTGCTGCAATCACGTCGTAGATCAACTTCTTCAGGACGCGGCCGAGCTCTCGCTGCGTCACTCTGCGGGCTCCTGTCGTTGTTCGCTCGATCGTCGGACAACTGCCGAGGTGTGGCGATGGGTGCGGAACTGGCGGGAGAAAGGAGTAATCCCCCCGTTTTGGGGGTCTATTTGATGAGGATGTGTCGCGGCGTTGCCTGAGACCCTGAGTTAGTGCCGACGGTCGGCGCGATCAGTCAAAGGTGA
This sequence comes from Agromyces mediolanus, assembly GCF_044917495.1. GTDB lineage: Bacteria > Actinomycetota > Actinomycetes > Actinomycetales > Microbacteriaceae > Agromyces > Agromyces mediolanus_B. Next base: position 56,060 of record NZ_JAVSSI010000008.1, read on the forward strand.
ACATGGTGCGCAAGGTCTTCTACAGCTTTCACTACAAGCGAGACTCCCAAAGGGTTTCTCAGGTTAAGAACATGGGAGTAGTTGAAGGGCAGCCAATTCTCTCGGCAAACAAGTGGGAGGAAGTCGAGGGCGGCGGTGAAGCGGCGATCAAGGAGTGGATTGCCACCGAGATGAGCGGCAAATCGTGCTTGGTGGTTCTCATCGGGGCCCAAACGGCTGGGCGGAAGTGGGTGAACTACGAGATCATTAAGGCGTGGAACGACCGCAAGGGCGTGCTCGGCATTCACATTCATAACTTGAAGAACCTCAACGGCGACCAAGACACCAAGGGTGGAAATCCATTCGGTGGGATCTCCGTGGGAGACAAGTCACTTAGTTCAATTGTGAAGACGTATGATCCGCCCTACAGCACGAGCACTTACGTCTATTCGCACATCAAGGACAACCTCGAGGCGTGGGTCGAGGATGCCATTGCCATCCGGGCGCGCTACTAGTCGAGGACTCGCGGTGGAGTCAGATCGCGTCAAACACCTGGAGCTTGTTCAGGCGGTAATCACTCGCCAGGCCGGCAACTCCTTCGTGATCAAAGGCTGGTCGCTGACGGTTTCGGCGGCCTTTTTGGCGTTCGCCGCCGATCGTGGTGACCCGCTCGTCGTGACGCTTGCGTTCCTCCCGATCTTTGGTTTCGCATTTCTGGACGCGTACTTTCTTCGGCAGGAGAGGTTGTTTCGCGAACTCTACAAGGACGCGATCTCGGCGTCGCCAGCGATGCGAACCTTCGATATGGATACGTCTGGCTTTCAGGACCCTGAAGCCTTCCCTCGGTCCCGTTGGAGTTCGGTGCTTACGTCGGGCCAGTTCGTTGTTTTCCACGGCGTCATAGCACTGGTGGCGTACGGGCTACTACTTGCGACGCTTACTCCGTGCCTCGTTGAATTCATCGTCAACTTCCGCTGCGAGTTTGGCCCCCCGTTTGGAGGATGACGGTTTTCAGTGGCCACATCCCGCTAATAGCATCGCTCGCCCGTTGACCGAGCAGTAAGCTTGGGAAGACGATCTGGCCAACAGCCCACCCGGAGGCGATCGCGGATCATTCACCGTGGGCATCACACGTGGGCATCACAAGAGTCCGGGAGTAGCTGGCAGTGTCGGCCGGCCCAGTTCGCGGGATCTAGCGATGTGACGCTTCGAGGCGCCCAGGTATGTTCGAGGTCGTTTGGGTTGCCAGGAAAACGATCTTCTTGGTGGTGACGCGCGGGCTACCTCAGCTTCGGAGCCTACTTCGGCGACGCTGCATGGCGGGTAATCACAGTTGGCTATTATCGCCTGCGTTCGCACCGCGATGGGGGTGGATTGGTAATCGTGCGCCTCGCGCTCGATGTTAGGGGAATACTCAGCGCAGCTTCGCGTTGAACTTGAGCGAACCACACTCAACTTCAACCAGGAGGCCAGGTGCCCAACGACTTCAACGAGGCCGGCGCGAGCTCGTTCGACGAGTTCCTCGCCCGATACCTCGCGGGTGAGCAGGCCCGTCAGGCGCGGTCGATCGACCTCAGCCGGTTCCTGACGGCCCGCACCCAGAGCATTCTTCAGCAGGCGGGACGCTTCGCCCTCGAGCGCGGCCAGACCGAGCTCGATGCGCTGCACATCCTGCGCGTCATCGTCGAGGACGAGAGCGTGCAGGCGGCGATCCGCCGCGTCGGCGCGAGCCCCGAGCGCATCATCACCGCGACCGAGACGCGCCTGCCGGCATCCGGCGACGTCCCCTTCGACGAGCTCGGTGAGCGCCGCGACGCCGCGACCATCACGCCCTCGGCATCGCGCGCGCTGTTCCACAGCTACCAGGTGGCGCGCTCCTCGGGGGCGACGTACATCGACCCCGAGCACCTCTTCTTCGCGCTCGTGCTGGGTCAGGATGCCCCGGCCGGACAGGTGCTCGCCCGCGCGGGCGTCACCGCCGAAGCCCTGACGCAGACGATGCGGGACGGGGTGGAGGATTCCCTTCGACAGGCTCAGGGAACCAGCGATGAGGATTCCCTTCGACAGGCTCAGGGAACCAGCGAGCAGGCTCAGGGAACCACGCCGACGCTCGACAAGTTCGGCATGGACCTCACCGAGCGCGCCCGCAACGGCGAGCTCGACCCCGTGATCGGCCGCGCCGACGAGATCGAGCAGACCATCGAGATCCTCTCCCGCCGCACGAAGAACAACCCCGTGCTCGTGGGCGAGGCGGGCGTCGGCAAGACCGCGATCGTCGAGGGCCTCGCGCAGGCCATCGTCGACGAGCAGGTGCCCGAAGCCCTCCTCGGCAAGCGCGTCATCGCGCTCGACCTGCCGGGCATGCTCGCCGGCACCCGCTACCGCGGCGACTTCGAGGAGCGCCTCACCAAGACGATGGAGGAGATCGCCGCCCACCGGGGCGAGCTGATCGTCTTCATCGACGAGGTGCACACCGTCGTCGGCGCAGGAGGCGCGGGCGAGGGCGGCATGGACGCGGGCAACATCCTGAAGCCGCGCCTCGCGCGCGGCGAGCTGCACCTCATCGGGGCGACCACGCTCAAGGAGTACCGCCAGATCGAGAAGGACCCCGCCCTCGAGCGCCGCTTCCAGCCGGTGCGCGTCGGCGAGCCCTCGATCGAGGACGCCGTGCGCATCCTCCAGGGCCTGAAGCCCGCCTACGAGGAGCACCACGGCGTCGAGTACACGGATGACGCGCTGCGCGCCGCCGTGGAGCTCGGCAGCCGCTACCTGCCCGACCGGGTGCTGCCCGACAAGGCGATCGACCTCATCGACCAGGCCGGCGCGCGACTGCGCCTCCGCCTCGGCGTGAAGACTGACGTGCCCGCGCTCATGGCGCGGCTCGCCGAGCTCGAGTCCGAGAAGAACGCCGCGGTCGCCGCCGAGCACTACGAGGAGGCATCCCGCATCCGCGACGAGATCGCGAAGGTGCAGGGGAAGCTGGATGAGGTGGGGGCGGATTCCCTTCGACAGGCTCAGGGAACCAGCCAGGACTCCCTTCGACAGGCTCAGGGGACCACGGTCGACGAGGCGCAGATCGCCGCGGTGATCTCGCGCGCCACCGGCATCCCCGTGAACCGCCTCACCGAGGGGGAGCGCGAGCGCCTCGCGACCCTCGAGGACGAGCTGCACGCCCGCGTGATCGGGCAGGACGACGCGGTCACCGCCGTCGCCAAGTCCGTGCGTCGCAACCGCACCGGCATGGGCGACGCGAAGCGGCCGGTCGGCTCGTTCCTGTTCCTCGGACCGACGGGCGTCGGCAAGACCGAGCTCGCCCGCGCGCTCGCCGACCGCCTGTTCGACGACGAGTCCGCCGTGATCCGCTTCGACATGTCGGAGTTCGGCGAGCGACACACCGTGTCGCGGCTCGTCGGCGCCCCTCCCGGGTACGTCGGCTACGACGAGGCGGGCCAGCTCACCGAGCGCGTGCGCCGCAACCCGTACTCGATCGTGCTGTTCGACGAGATCGAGAAGGCGCACCCCGACGTGTTCAACCTGCTGCTGCAGGTGCTCGACGACGGACGCCTCACCGACGGGCAGGGCCGCACGGTCGACTTCCGCAACACGGTCGTCGTGATGACCTCGAACCTCGGGTCGGAGTTCCTCGCCTCGCGGTCCGGCGCACTCGGCTTTGTCGCGTCGGCGGATGCCTCGGCGAACGGCTTCTCCTCGGAGAAGGACCTGCGCGACCGAGTCATGGGCAAGCTGCGCGAGGCGATGCGTCCCGAGTTCCTGAACCGCATCGACGAGATCGTGCTGTTCAAGAAGCTCACGAAGGACGAGATCGCCCGGATCGTGTCGCTCATGCTCGGCGCCACCAGTGCCCGCCTCGGCGCGCGCGAGATCGGCCTCGAGGTGACCGACGCGGCCGTCGCGTGGATGGCCGAGCACGGCTACGAGCCCGAGTTCGGCGCGCGGCCGCTGCGCCGCCTGATCCAGCGCGAGGTCGACGACCGCATCTCCGACCTGCTCGTCTCCGGCGAGCTCGGCGACGGCGGACTCGTGCGGGTGGATGCCTCGGGCGACGAGCTCGTCGTGGCATCCGCGGTCCCCGCCACCGGGATGCCGCAGGCCGCGTAACCCGCACCGCACGCACGCGATCGCGTAACCCCATCGACCGGAACGCCCGGCCCTCCGCGGAGGGCCGGGCGTTCCGCTTCTCTCGCGTTTCTACACCACTTGGTGCGCGAGTTCAGGGACCGTCTCGATGATCCCGAGCTGATGGGCTCGGATGATCACGTCGAGTCGAGTGCTCGCTCCCAGCCTCTCGAAGCAGTCGTGGATATGCCGCTTGACGGTACCGGTGGTGATCTTCAGGCGCTCGCCGATCTCAGAATTGGACATGCCGGACGCGACGAGGTGGAGAACCTGCTGCTGTCGGTCGGTCAAGACGAGCGACTCATCGCCGTACTCGGAGCGGACGATCGAGTTGACGATCGAGCGCAGCTCATCAAGACCGGCTTCACCACTCGCGATACGCCAGCCACGGCGTCGTAGCCGCAGCGCGGTTTGTCGGAATCGCATCTCAGCACTCCTGCACTGCGCTGTGGCGAGTCCAACTACCGCTTCGAGAGGAGACTCCATGAGCGAGTCCACCATGCGTGGATTGCCGAGAGGGTGGCGGGCGTCGAGGTCGACAATCAGGATGGAGGCAGCAGACGCGCCTGCTTCCGCTTCGAACTGTGCCAAGGATTCAAACGACCCGCTCGGGACCGCCCCACTCGGTATGAGCGCGAGATGCACAGAGTCTCGAAGCAAGCGGCGGGGCGAGACTACGGCGAGTCCGTAACGTCTGCGAAAGCGCTGCGCTGCAGGGGCTTGTCTCGACATCCGGACTACACGCAGAATGTCGTCTGGCTCGAGATGTCCGCGGTCGATTCCAGAGCATCGACAGCCCACAGTCCACCGCCACGGGCTCCGCGGAACGTCACGGTCTGGTATCCAGTAGAGTTCATCGTCTCACCATATGCCGAGCGATCGCCTGGTGCGTAGACGCGCACCGATCCCTTCGCGGTTACGGTGATCTGTCCATACCAGGACGCCGGGCAATTGTGGACTCCGCTTGCATATCCGTATGCGACGGCTGGGCCGGAAGGGCTTGCGGCGAGGACGAGGGTCGCTGCCGCTGCCGTTGCGATCAACCTCGAGAATTTGGGCATCTTCTTCTCCTGTCCTTCCGGGCTGAGGTCGCTGCGCCGCCTTGTTGGCGGTGCATTGCTTCGTTTCTACGGCGCGAGTTCGGGCGCGTGAATGCACCCATGGATACAAGCGGTCAACTGGGCCATCTTCCGCGGTAGCGCGGTCGTGAGGTAGGTTGAGGAGATGGCTCCAATCTGGGATCCCAAAGCTTCGCGCCGTGTTCGGAGGGGGAGGGCCCTCGCTGCGGCGGCACTCGCCCTCTCCTTGGTCGGCTGCGCCTCTGAGCCGCTGGCGGAACAGCTTGCGGAGGCGGAGCCGAAGGGGTATGTCTCCGGTGACGGGACGATCACCGAGGTCCCGCTCGTGGAACGGGGGAGTCCAGTGGACTTCGCCGGTGAAACCGTCGGCGGCACCTTCTCGTCTGCCGACACTGCGGGGCGAGTGACGGTCGTCAACTTCTGGTTCGCTGCGTGCGCGCCATGCCGCACGGAAGCGCCGATCCTTGCCGAGGTGCATGCCGAACTCCCCGACGTGGTGTTCGTGGGCGTCAACGTGCGCGATTCGGCCGAGAACGCCGCCTCGTTCGAACGGGACTACGGAATCGCGTATCCCTCGATCCTTGACCGTGACTCCGGCGCCGCGCAGCTCGCGTTCGCCGGGGAGGTCGCGCCCAATGCTGTGCCCTCGACGCTCATCCTCGATGAAGAAGGACGCGTCGCCGCCCGGGTGCTCGGTGCCGTCGAGAGCGTGAGCGTCCTACGGGCGTTGATCTCGGCGGCGAGCAGTTCCGCCATCCCGGAAGGCGGCGTCGCCTCCGCAGCGATTCCGGCTGTCGAGTACCCCGAGAACGCCGACGGTCAGACGTTCGGCTCGACAGTCGATATCGCCTCCTCCCCTGAACTCGCGCACCAAGTGTTGTAGAACTGCTCTACGCGCGGAACGCCCGGCCCTCCGCGGAGGGCCGGGCGTTCCGCGTGTGCGGGGCGGTCTACGGGAGCGGTGCGTCGCGGAGCAGCGCCGGGTCGAGGAGTCGCCGGGCGCCGATGAACTCGAAGCCGAGGATGCGCCCGCTCGCATCGACGTCGGCGAGCAGCATCGTGCCTTCGATCGGCGGCTCGAGCTCGACGGTGCGATCGATCGAGCCGGGCGCGATCGCGTCGCCGAGGGTGAGGTACGCGGCGTCGACCTCGGGGTCGTGGGTGAGTCTCACGGCGGCGCCTCCTTGTTCCGTCCAGATCGTAGGCGATGCAGCTCGTTCGCTGGCCGAGGGACGCGAGCGGGCGGCACGGTGTTCGCCCGGTCCTGCCCCGATTCGCCTAGCCTGAGGGCATGAACGTGCTCGGGCTCGTGGTGCTCGGTCTCATCTTCGCGTTCGCGGCGGTGATGGGCTGGCACGAGCTGCGCGGACCGCGCGTCGAAGCGCCGCAGCCGACGTCTCGGACGCGCGCCGACCGCGTCGAGGCGGGGCTGCGGGCCGCGGGCTACGCCGATGACGAGGTCGCCTACGCCCTCGCGGATATCGAACCGGAAGTGGTGCGGGTGCGCACGAATCGGGCGGGACCGTTGATCGTCGTGTCGGCGCCGGAGTTCGGGGTGCGCGCCGTCGCGTTCACCGTGGATGCGGCCGAGCGGCGGGCTCGGGACCGCGTCGCACGGCGGGCGGGCGTTGAAGCGCGCGCCATCCTGTTCGACGAGCTGGACTGATCCGCCCGCCTAGTCCTCAGGCTCATTGTCGTTCGAGACGAAGTGCTCCGCCTGCTCGCGTGTCACGGAGCAGGCGCCGTCGGCCGAGAAGACCTCGCCGCTCAGGGGTTGATGCGCGAACCACGAGCCGGCAGCAGCCGGCTGCTGCTCCCAGAACGCCCGCTCCTCCGCGGCGGCCCGAGCAAGCCCGGTGAAGTGGGCCGCTGCCGCCGGGTTCGTCGCCGGAGCGCTCGATCGGTAGTGGGCCGTGCGCGGACCGAACCAGACGCCGTGCGGCACATCGAACTCCACTTCGAAGCCCTCGCCGAGTTCGTCTCCCAGACGGTGCGCGAGCCGCTGTCGCGCTCGGTCGATGCGGTCCGGATAGTCGGGCGAGCGCCAATGGAAGTCCTCGTCGAGGCCCTCCTCGTAGAGCGCGCTCCACGCGCGCAGCTCGGCGACGAGTTCGGCGCTGAGCCCGCTCGCGTCGTAGTCGACGGGATCCGGGAACCACACCACCGAGTCCGTGTAGTCGTACATGATCCGCACGAGGTCGACGTCGTAGCGGTACGCGCGGGTCATGCCCGGCCGTCCTGCCCGCCCCGCACGAGCGTGGCGTCGAGGCCGGCGATGATCGCGTCGATGCCGCGGTCGTACATGTCGAGGTCGCGGAGCGCGGCGACTCCGGTGGGCGACTCGCCGACGGCCTCGCCGTGCGCGCCGCCGCCCGGTCGGCCGCTCCGCGCCCAGACCACGAGGAACCCCGAGGCGTAGCCGTCGATGATGCCGAGGATCTGCCGGGCGGCCTCCGCTCCGAGCCCGGCCGCCTCGAGCCGTTCGATCGTCGCCTGCAGGTGCGGGGCCACGGGCGCGGCGTCGTAGGGTGCGAGCGCGAGCAGCTCGAAGGAGCGGGGGAGGGCGACCGCGAGATCGCGGTACGAGCCGAGCGTCCGGCGCACGAGCTCGCGCCAGTCGGCGGCGGGCGCGCTCGGCTTGCCCCCGCTCAGGTCGAGCCGCTCGATGAGCTGCTCGACGATCGCATCGATGAGGTCGTCGCGGCTGCGCACGTGCGTGTAGAGGCTCATCGGGGCGAAGCCGAGCTCGGCGGCGAGGCGACGCATTGTGAGCGCGTCGAGGCCGTCGCGCTCGATGAGCGCGATGCCCGCGGCGGCGAGCTCGCGGCGGCTGAGCGCGGGGCGCGCGGCGGGCGCCTCTTGACGGGACGGCATGGATGAAAGAGTATCGTCCGTACACTGTACGGAGCCGTACGTTGTACGGCCGCGCGAAGGGCACCCGCCGATGGACCTGCACCACCTCACCGCCACCGAGGCATCCGAGCTGTTCCGACGCCGGGAGCTCTCCCCGGTCGAACTGCTCGACGCCGTGCTCGCCCGCACCGCCGCGGCCGAGCCCGCCATCAACGCGGTGACCGAGGAGTGGATCGACGAGGCCCGCGCCGCGGCCGCCGCCTCCGAGGCGCGGTTCTCGGCGGCGGCCGGCGGTGGTGCGCCGCTCGGCTCGCTCGAAGGCATCCCGCTGATGCTGAAGGACGAGCAGCCGATCGCCGGGCGCCTCCTCGAAGACGGCTGCCTCCTCGAGCGGGGCAACGTCGCCGACCAGACGCATCCCATCGTCGACCGCATCCTGGCGGCCGGCGCCGTCGTCCACGCGCGCACCACCACCCCCGAGTACTGCTGCGCCCCGGTCACGCACTCGAAGCTCTGGGGCGTCACCCGGAACCCGTGGAACCCCGACTACACGCCCGGCGGCTCCTCGGGCGGCTCGGGCGCCGCGCTCGCTGCGGGCGAGACGATTCTCGCGACCGGCTCCGACATCGGCGGATCGATCCGCATCCCCGCCTCCTTCTGCGGCGTGGTCGGCTTCAAGCCGCCGTTCGGCCGGGTGCCCGGCATGGCCCCCTTCAACTCCGACACCTACTGCGCCGACGGCCCGATGGGGCGCAGCGTCGCCGACGTCGCCCTGCTGCAGAACGTCCTCTCCGGGCCGTGGGTCGGCGACGCGGCCTCCCTCCGCGAGATCGCCGAGGTCTCCGGACGGGTCGGATCGCTCGACGGCGTGCGCGTCGCCCTCTGCCTCGACCTCGGCGGTTACGACGTCGATCCCGCCGTCGAGGCGAACACCCGGGCGGCGGCCGCCGCGCTCGCCGCCGCCGGCGCGACGGTCGTCGAGGTCGCGCTGCCCTGGGGGCCCGACCGCGTGCTCGAGACCGCATGGCCGCACTTCGGCGCGGTGATGGGCCCGTTCATCGAGCAGATCGTCGAGGGCGACGCCGCGCGCGCCGCCCAGCTCATGCCGTACACGCGCGCCTTCGCGGAGCAGGCGGCGGGCGGGGGCGGCTACGTCGACGGCCTCGTCGCCGAGTCGGCGTTCTACCGGCCCTTCGCCGAACTCATGACGGGGTACGACGTGCTGCTCTGCCCGACCGTCGCCTCGATCGGGCTCGCCGCCGAGGAGCCCTGCACCGACAGCACCGCGATCTTCTCCCAGCTCATGACGCTGCCGTTCAACGTGATCGGCCGGGTGCCGGTGCTCGCCGTGCCCTCGGGGATCGCGCCGAACGGCGTGCCGACCGGGGTGCAGCTCGTCGGGCGCACGTACGACGACGCGGCGGTCTTCCGGGTCGGTGCGGCGCTCGAGCAGGAGCTCGGGCTCTGGACGGATGCCTCGTGGTGGCCCGCGATCTGAGCGGGTCCGACGCGGGGTGAACCGCGCCCCGGGCGCAGCTGCTCGCGCCGGGTGCACAATCGGAGCATGACCGCCGAGCCCGTGCACCTGATCCCCGTGCGCCTGATCGTCGACGTCGCGAACGTCATGGGTTCGCGCCCGGACGGCTGGTGGCGCGATCGGGCGGGCGCGGCGACGCGGCTCCTCGCCGGGCTGCCGGGGCTCGTCGGCGCCGAGGTCGCGGGGCCCGAGCCGGGCGCAGCGGAGCCGGGCGCGGCGCTGCCGGGCGCGCCGCTGCGCCTCGACGCGATCACCGCCGTCGTCGAGGGCGCCGCGCGCACGGCGACGGCGCCGGCAGGCATCCTCGTCGTCCCGGCGCCGGCCGACGGCGACACGACCATCGTCGAGCTCGCCGCGGCCGAGGCATCCCTCCGGCCCCTCGTCGTCACCGCGGACCGCGGCCTGCGCGCACGCCTCCCACCGGCCGCGCTCGTCGCGGGGCCGGGCTGGCTGAACCGGCTCCTGGGGCGCTGAGGCGCGGCGCTCAGCGCGCGGCGCTCGCGCCCCGGTCGAAGCGCGCGCCCGCGGGGTCGCTCGGCATCAGGAAGAACACCAGCAGGATGATGCCGCCGACGATCGGGATGAGCCCGATGAACCACCACGGACCCGGGCGGTTCGAGTCGTGCAGCCGGCGCCAGCTGAGCGCGAGCCACGGGATGAACGTCGCGAGCCCCCAGAGCCCGAGGATCGAGGCGAAGACGACGTAGCCGCCGCTCGGCGGGGTCATCGTGTTCGTCGTCGCGTCGTACATCCAGCCGCCCGACAGCGACATGGCGAGCGAGAGCGCCCCGTTCACGATGATGCTCGCGAGGTACCACCACCAGAACTCGCTGCGGCTCGCGCGGCCGGAGAAGGTGGCGTACTTCGTGAAGAATCGGGAGACCGCCTGCCCGAACGTCGCTCCGGGGAGCGGACGGTCGAGGGCGGGGTCGGTGGTCGTCGCAGTGGTCGTCATCATCGTGCTCCTCGTAGGGGTGGAACCGGATGCGCCGCGGCGCAACTGCCCGCGAACGGCGCCAGCGTAGCGCCGGGGGAGGCGCGCGGCACGCCCCCGTGCGAGGGGCGATCCCAGCGGGTGCAGGGCGCACCGCGTAGGCTTCCGAGGATGAGCTCCCGCACCGACGGCCCCGTGAACGATCCGCTCACGAACGTGCTGCTCACGGTGTTCGTGCTCATCCTGATGTTCGTCGTCGCCGGGGCGGCGCTCATCGCGGGCGCCCTGGTCGGCGTCGGCGCGATGGAGTGCACGGGCGAGGTCTGCGCGGTGCTGAAGCGCTCCGGCAGCTGGTTCGCGATGCTCGCCACCGCGATCGCGCTCATCGTCGGCATGGTCGTCGCCATCGTGCGGCTCGCCCGGCGCGGGAGCCGTCAACGCAGCCGCCGGCCGCTCGTCGCGGCCATGACCGTCATGGTCGGGGCGGTGCTCCTCGGGGCGCTCGTCGGAGCGGTCGGCGGTGCGCTCGACGGGTGACGGGTCGGGTCCTCGGCGGCGCCGCGGGGCGCCTGCTGCGCGCGCCGCTGCCGCCGCTCAGATGACGACGTCGATGTCCGCCTCGACCTCGGCGCCCGTGTAGTGCGCGTCGACGAGGATCGGCAGGTGGTCGGACTCGCCGCGCGGCAGCGTCTCGATGCTGCGCAGGTCGAGCCCCGCGGAGGTCGCGAAGTCGAAGTGCCCGCGGAAGTAGCGGTAGCGGGTGTACGTGTACCGGTCGCTGAGCGTCAGCTCGTACCCCGCCTCGCGCACCTTCTCGGCGAGGTTGTCCTTGAAGACGGGGTAGTTGTAGTCGCCGACCATGAGCGCGGGCAGGTTCGGGCCGAGCAGCTGCAGCTCGCCGAGGGCCGCGTTGATCTGCGCGCGCCGCAGCGAGTTCAGCGCCGTGAGCGGGGCCGCGTGGAACGAGGCGATCGTGAGCTCGCGGTCGTGCTCGAGATCGTCGAAGCGCACCGCGAGCAGCCGCTCGTGCGCGGGCCGGAGCACCCGGTCGTGCAGCGACTTCTTCAGCGCGAAGGCGCGCACGTCACGGGGGAGCAGGCGGTCGGGGCGGTAGTACATCGCGAGCCCGAGGCGGTTGCCGGTCGTCGAGTGGGCGAGCTGCATCCGCCCGATGTCCTCGGCGAGGCCCGCCGTGTCCACCTCTTGCAGGCAGATGGCGTCGGGCGAGTAGCGCTCATCGAGCGCCGCGAGCTCGGAGATCGCGCGGTGCTTCCGCAGGTTGTAGCTGATGATCAGCATTCTCCACAGCGTACGCGCGGTTTCGTGGATGACGGCTGAGGGTTGCGCGGCGCTCGGGTGAACGGTATTCATCGCTTCGCTACGCTGGGGCCGTGGATGCCCGTGCCGAACTGCTCGCGCTCTGCGAGCGCGGCCTCGACTGGTTCCCGGGGCCGGATGCCCCGACGACCCGCATCCCGGGGCTCGTGATGCCCGACCCGTCGGAACTGCGTCCCGCCGCGGTGCTCGTGCTGTTCGGCGTGCTGGACCGCGTGCCGGCCGCACCCGTGGACGCCGCCGCGACGATCGTGCCGGCCGATCTCGACGTGCTGCTGCTCCGCCGGGCGGCGACCCTCGGCACCCACGCCGGGCAGATCGCGTTCCCGGGCGGGCGGCTCGAGGCATCCGACGACGGCGCGGTGGCCGCCGCGCTCCGCGAGGCCCGCGAGGAGACCGGCGTCGAGACGAGCGGGGTCGAACCGCTCGGCGAGCTGCCGCCGATGCCGGTGCCGCTCAGCCGCCATCTCGTGACGCCCGTGCCCGCGTGGTGGACGCAGCAGTCCCGCGTCGCGGCGGTGGATCACGACGAGTCGGTGGACGTGTTCCGGGTGCCCGTCGCCGAGCTGCTCGCGCCCGCGAACCGGGCGATGACGGTCCTGCGGCGCGACGGCTTCGTGCACCGCTCGCCGGCGTTCACCGTCGGGGAGCGGCTCGTGTGGGGAGTGACGGCGCTGATCCTCTCGCGCATGTTCGACGAGCTCGGCTGGGCCGAGCCCTGGGACACCGGCCGCGAGGTCGTGCCGCCCGCGCGCGAGCTGTCGCGCTGAGGCGGCGCTACGCTGGCGCGATGGAGCTCGCCGAACTGATCGCGTACGTCCGGGCGCAGCGGGCGGGCGTCGTCTCGACGCTCGGACCGGATGCCTCCCCGCAGGCCGCCTACCTCGCGATCACCGCGAATGGACGCGGCGAGCTGCTCTTCGATGCGAAGCCCGACTCGCGCAAGATCGCGAACCTCCGCCGCGACGGACGTGTCGCCGTCGTCGTGGGCGGCGCGGACGGCACGACGCTGCAGGCCGAGGGGCGCGCCGAGCTCCCGGCGGGAGCCGAGCTCGAGCGCTGCACCTCGGAGTACCTCGACGCCTTCCCCGAGTTCGCGGGCTCCTTCGAGGCGGGTGCCGTCGTGCTCGTGCGGATCGTGCTCGAGTGGGCGCGGCACGGCGACTTCCGCGGCGGGACGCCGGTCCTGCGCGAGGTCGCGCTCGGGGCCCGGTGAGCTCGGCTCCGGACTCAGCCGATCCGCAGGCGCACCGCGACGGGGTCGCCGATCTCCAGCCGCTCGGCCTCGCGCACCCACGTCTTCACGGGCACCACGTAGCCGCCATCCTTCGGCCAGAGCGAGGTCGTCCACTCGCTGCCGCCGATCGTGACCGTCGCCGGGATCATGCCCCAGCCGTAGCTCACGCCGGGCGCGAGCTCGGCGATCAGCTCGGCCTGCTCGGGCGGCACGCTGAGGAAATGCCACGGCGCCGGTCCGCGCCAGTACCAGAGCTCGTCGGTGAAGCGGAGGTCCACGCGGCGAGCCTACGCCAGCGGGCGGGGACGGCTCGCCGTCACGCCTCGGGGCTACGCCTCGTCGAGCTCCTGGAACAGGGTGAGCTGGAGCCCGGCCGGGCCGTTCAGCCGCGAGTTCATCGAGCGCCACGGCGTCTCGCGGGCCTCGGCGACGAGCTCGGCGCCCCCGGCGACCGCCTCGTCGGTCGCGGCGACTGAGTCGTCGACCTCGAGCGCGACCCGCAGGGCGGCGCTCGGCTTGCCCTCGGCCTCGACCCGGTCGATGAAGCGCACCTGGGCGGCGTTCGACAGCTCGAGCGTGGCGCGCCCGGCATCCAGGATCACGACCCGGGCGTCGCCCTCGGCCTCGTAGGACTCCTGCACCGGCATGCCGAGCACGTCGCGGTAGAACGCGAGCGTCGCCTCGAAGTCCTCGCCCTCCGGAACGGATGCCACGAGCCGAAGCTGCCTGACCCGACCCTCGCCCTGTGCTGCCATGTGGTGCCTCCCCGTCGATGCCGGCGCGCCCTCGCGGCGCCCGTGCTTGGTGGCAACGCGGAAGTGGCGCAAACCATTCCGCCGGGGATGGGCGGAGGCGGCGCGGGCATGTGTGGGCGCCCGGCCGCCTCCGCCGGTCTCAGGCGGCGATGACGCGCGCGGCGAGCGCGCGGGCCTCGGCCGCGGTCCCGACGGCCCCGGCCCAGCGGCCGAGCTCGGCGGGCACGATCGGGGGCACCCGGTGGAACGTCGCCTGCTCGGCGACGTACCCGGCGGCGAGCTCGACCAGCCGGTGCGGCGCGCTCGCGAGTCCGCCGCCGACCACCACGACGCCGGGGTCGACGAGGGCGAGCAGCGTGAGCACGGCGTCGGCGAGGTGCTGCGCCGCCGTCCGCACGATCGGCACGGCCCGGTCGTCGCCCTCGTCGTACGCGGCCAGCAGCTCGCGGGCGGAGCCCTCGCCGCCGGCGGCGTTCCAGGCCCGGCGGAGCGCCGGGGCGCCGAGGAGCGTCTCGAGGCAGCCGCGCTGCCCGCAGGAGCAGAGCCGCCCGCCGGGCTCGACGACGATGTGCCCGAGTTCGCCGGCCGAGCCGTGCGCGCCGTCGGCGATGACGCCGTCGACGAGGTGCGAGCCCGCGATGCCGGTGCCGAGGGCGAGGGTGAAGACGTCGGACTGCCCGGCCCCGGCACCCCAGCGGGCCTCGGCGACCGCGGCCGCGCGGCCGTCGTTCAGGATCCGCACGGGGACGCCGAGGAGCGTCGAGAGCTCCGGCCCGAGCGCGCTGCCGTCGAGCGCGGGGACGTTGGACGAGCGGATGACCGTGCCCGTCGCCTCGTCGACGAGCCCGGGGATCGCGACCGCCACCGCCGCGAGCCGGTGACCGGCCGACACGGTGCGGGCGAGCTCGGCGAGCGTCGCCGGCAGATCGTCGGCGAGAGCGGGCGCGACGCCCTCGGCGATGGCGTCGGGCATCCCGTCCGCCTGGCCCGCCGAGGCAAGCCGGTACTTCACGCTCGAGCCCCCGACATCGAGACCGAGCACGGTGGAGCCGATCATCGAGCGGCACCGCCGAGGTCCGCAGGCACGAGGCTCGCCGCGGCGCGCGCGGCCTCGGCGATCTCGCGGGCGATCGCGGCATCCGCGACCTCGTAGTCGCCGACCCCGCTGCCCGCGGAGCCCATGCGCACGCCGCCGGCGTCGCCCGTGACCGTGCGCTTCGCCGAGAAGTGCAGATCGCGCACCCCGGAGGCGAGGATGCCGGGCGCATCCGCCGCGGTCACCCCGCCGCCGGCCATGACGACGAGGCGGCCCTCGGCACGCTCCACGAAGGCGCGCAGCGTGTCGCGCCCGGCGAGCGCGGTCGGCGCGGCGCCGGAGGTGAGCACCCGGTCGAGGCCGAGCTCGATCAGGGCGTCGAGCGCCTCGAGCGGGTCGGCCGAGACGTCGATCGCCCGGTGGGCGGCGACGCCGGCGCCGCCCGCGGCATCCCGCAGCCGGCGCATCCCGTCGAGGTCGAAGCGGCCCGCCTCGTCGAGGCAGCCGATCACCACGCCCGCCGCGCCCGCCGCGACCGCGGCGCGCACGTCGGACTCCATCACGGCGAGCTCGTCGGCCGTGTAGCGGAAGCCGCCGCCGCGCGGGCGGATGAGCACGTGCACGCCGACCAGCTCGCCGGCCGTCTGCACCGCCGCCTCGATCGTGCCGAGGGACGGGGTGAGGCCGCCGAGCGCGAGCGCCTGGCAGAGCTCCACCCGCGCGGCGCCGATCGACGCCGCGACCCGGACCGCCGCGGCATCCTGGGCGATGAGTTCGAGCGTCACCGCGCCCGCCGCGGACCCGGCCGTCGTCGCCCCGCTCATGCGGCGCTCCGCGCGGCGAGGCGGGCGATGCGCCGCTCGCGCTGCGCGATCGGGTCGGGCACCGGCACCGAGGCCAGCAGCCGCTGCGAGTACGGGTGCTGCGGGCGCAGGAGCACGTCGTCGGTGGCGCCGAGCTCGACGATCCGGCCCTGGTGCATGACCGCGACGCGGTGCGAGAACTCGTGCACGACGGCGAGGTCGTGGCTGATGAAGAGGCAGGCGAAGTCCATGCGCTCCTGGAGCTCGCGGAGCACCTTCAGCACGGCCGCCTGCACCGAGACGTCGAGGGCCGAGGTCGGCTCGTCGGCGATGATCAGCTCCGGCTCGAGCGCGATCGCGCGGGCGAGTCCGATGCGCTGGCGCTGCCCGCCGGACAGCTCGTGCGGGAAGCGGCTCGCGTACGAGGCGGGCAGCTCGACCGCCTCGAGCAGCTCGCGCACGCGGGCCGCCCGGTCGCGGCCCGACATCGGGCGCACGGCGCGGTGCACGACGAGGGGCTCCGCGATCGCCTCGCCGACCGTGATCCGCGGGTCGAGGCTCGAGCCCGGGTCCTGGAAGATCGCACCGACGCGGCCGCGCAGGCGGCGCTCCGCGCGACCGCGCAGGCCGCCGCGACCGAGCTTCTGGCCGAAGAGGCGCATCTCGCCGCCCGAGGTGGGGGCGAGGCCGAGGGCGACCTTGCCGAGCGTCGACTTGCCCGAGCCCGACTCGCCGACGAGGCCGAGGATCTCGCCCGCCGCGATGTCGACCGTCACCTCGTCGAGGGCGGTGAAGCTCTTGCCCGCCTTGCGGTAGGTGACGCTCGATCCGCGGAGCGAGAGCACCGGCACGGGCAGCGCGACGCCGCCGGGGGCGGTGCCGCCGGGGGTGGTGCCGCCGGGGGCGGTGCCGCCGGGGGCGGTGCCATCCGGCTCGCCCGCGGGCGGCACCGTCTCGCCGCCCTCGGGCAGCCGCGGCACGGCGTCGAGGAGCCGCTTCGTGTAGTCGGCGCTCGGCTCGCGGAGCACCTGCATCGCGGTGCCGTGCTCGACCATCTCGCCGCGGTACATCACGGCGACGCGGTCGGCGATGTCGGCGACGACGCCCATGTTGTGCGTCACGAGCAGGAAGGAGGTGCCGCTCGAGTGCGCGAGCTCCCGGATGAGGTCGAGGATCTCGGCCTGCACCGTCACGTCGAGCGCGGTCGTGGGCTCGTCGGCGATGATCAGCTTCGGCTCGCAGGCGAGCGCGATCGCGATGACGACGCGCTGGCGCTGCCCGCCGGACATCTCGTGCGCGTAGCCGGCGGCGCGGCGCGCGGGCTCGGGGATGCCGACCCGCTCGAGCAGCTCGACGGCGCGCCGCGCGGCCTCCTGCTTCGAGCCGACGCCGTGGTTCAGCAGCGCCTCGGCGATCTGGTCGCCGATCCGCATCGACGGGTTCAGCGCGGTCATCGGCTCCTGGAAGACCATCGAGATCTCCTTGCCGCGGACGCCGTTCAGCTCGTGCTCGCTCAGGGTGGTGAGCTCCCGCCCGTCGAGCTCGATCGAGCCCGTGCGGGTCGCGGTCGCCGGCAGCAGCGAGAGCACCGCCATCGCGGTGACCGACTTGCCCGAGCCGGACTCGCCGACGAGGGCGAGCACCTCGCCCCGGCGCACGTCGAGGTCGATGCCGCGTACCGCCTCGACGGGGCCGTCGTCGGTGCGGAAGGTCACGGCGAGGTCGCGGATGCGGAGCATGGGCGTCTCCGCGTCATCCGTCGCGCCCTCCGGGGCGGCGATGCGGTCGGTGGCGCTCAACGGTCGCGTCCCTTCACGTCGAAGAAGTCGCGCAGGCCGTCGCCGATGCTGTTGAAGGCGCAGACGGTCAGCACGATGCAGAGGCCGGCGGGGAAGATCAGCCACCACGCGCCGGCGTAGGTGTACGTCATCCCGCCCGTGAGCATCGCGCCCCAGTCGGTCGCGGGCTTCTGCAGCCCCATGCCGAGGAAGGAGACGTACGCGACGAGGAGGATCGCGTCGGCGACCTGGAACGTCGCGTTCACGACGATCGTGCCGACCGTGTTCGGCACGATGTGCTTCACCACGGCGCGGCCGTGGGTGCCGCCCATCGCGCGGATCGCGAGCACGTACTCGCGGGACTTCAGCGAGATCGACTCCGCGCGCACGAGGCGGGCGGGCACGAGCCAGGAGACGAGGCCGATGACGACGATCATGAGCGGCACGCTCGGCCGCATGATCGCCGAGAGGATGAGGAGGAGGAACGTCGCCGGGATCGCGATGCCCGCGTCGACGATGCGCATCATCACGGCGTCGACGGTGCCGCCGACGTAGCCGGCGATCGCGCCCCAGAGGGTGCCGATCACGGTGGCGAGGATGCCGGCGGCGAGGCCGATGAGGATCGACACCTGTCCGCCGATCATGAGCCGGCCGAGCACGTCGTAGCCGACGTCGTCCGTGCCGAGCGGGTGGCCGGGGGAGCCCGGCGGGAGCATCGTGCTCTTGAGGTCGGTGTGCACCTGGTCGGTCGGGTGCAGGATCGGCCCGAGGAAGCAGAACAGCAGGAACAGCACGATCGTGACGACGCCGAAGAGGGCGAGCTTGTTCTGCAGGAAGCGGCGGAGGCCGCGGCGGAACGGCGAGCGGGCGGCCGGCTGCGTCGCCGGCTGGGCTGCGGTGGCGGTCGTCATGCGAGCTCTCCTCGGGTGCGCGGGTTGAGCAGGGCCTGCACGAGGTCGGCGAGGATCGAGCCGACCACGGTGGCGACGGCGATCACGAGGACGCAGCCGAGCAGCACCGGGTAGTCGCCGGTCTGCGCGCTCGTCCAGAAGAGGAGGCCCATGCCGGGGTAGTTGAAGAGGGACTCGACGACGATCATGCCGCCGAACATCACGGGGAGGTAGTAGCCGAGCATCGCGATCACGGGCGTCAGGGAGTTGCGCACCACGTGGCGGCGGATGACGACGGGCATCGGCGTGCCCTTCGCGCGGGCGGTGCGGACGTAGTCCTCGGAGAGGTTGTCGATCGTCGCCGAGCGCATGTAGCGGGAGATCGTCGCGATGATCCCGAGCGCCGCGGTCGCGACGGGGAGCACGAGGCCCGCGGGCTTCGCGAGCACCTGCGCCACGGTGTCGCCCTGCGGGGCGAGCGCGGGCACCAGGTGCAGCCACTGGGCGAAGACGATGACGAGCACGAGGCCGAGGAAGAACGACGGCGTCGAGTAGATGATGAAGTTCATCGTGGTGAAGACGTAGTCGCCGGTCTTGCCGCGACGGACGGCCTGGTAGATGCCCATCGGGATCGCCACGATGAGCGCGACGACCATCGAGATGAGCGCGAGCACCAGCGTCTTCGGCAGACGCTGGCCGATCGCGTCGGCGACCGGGCGGTTCAGCTTGAACGAATCGCCCAGGTCGCCGACGGCGATCTGCGAGAGGAACGTGAAGTACTGCTGCCAGAGCGGCCGGTCGAAGCCGTTCGCGCGGTTGAACGCGTCGATCTGCTCCTGCGTGGCCTGCATGCCGAGGATGCCCTGGGCGGGCCCCTGCGGCATGGCCAGGTGGAGCAGCGCGAACACGATCAGGGTGACGATCAGGATCACGATCACCCCCTGAACGATGCGCCGTGCCAGGAACCTCAGGATCCCGGCGCCGTTCGACGCGGTTCGGACCGCGGTCCGCGCTGCTTCCACCATTGCTGCTGCCTTACTTCACTTCACGGTTCGTGCCGGGACGGGCCCGGTCACTCGCTCCAGGACCAGCGCTGCGGGAAGAACGACGCGCCCGGGTCCTGGTGCCCGATGTCGAGGCCGTCCTTGATGACCGAGACCTGGTAGACCGGGTTCGGCATCCACATCACCGGCAGGTCCTGCGCCAGCAGGGCCGAGTACTTCTGGGCGATCTCGCTGTCGGTCGAGGCGGTCATCTGGGTGATGAGCTCCTCGGCCTCCGGGTTGTCGTACTGGCCCGCGTTCCACTTGGTGTCCTTCGCGAAGACGCGCTCGCCGGTCGGGTAGGCCGGGAAGTACCACGAGCCGGCCGTGCCGAAGAAGACGAGCTGCCACGTGCACGTGGTCGAGCCCTCGGTCTTGCAGGACTGCGCCTCGGTGAGCACCGAGTCGAGCGGCTTCGCGTCGATCGTCATCGCGACGCCGATCTTGCCGAGCGAGGACTGGATCTCGCTCATCATGTTGTCGGTCTCCTGCGAGCCGTTCTGCGTGGTGACGACGATCTCGAGCTTCTTGCCCGCCGCGATGCCCTCACCGCACTGGTCGGCGCCGGTGCCCGGGTTGGTGCACTCGAGGGTGCCGCCGGAGCCGGCCGTCCAGCCGTGGTCGGCGAGGAGCTTCGACGCCGCGTCGAGGTCGAAGGGGTAGGGGTTGTCCTTCTGCTCGCTCGAGAGGTAGGCGCTGTCCTGCGTCTGCGGGACGGGGCCGTAGTCGGGCGTCGCCGCACCGTGCCAGATGACGTCGGAGATGGTCTCCTGGTCGACGGCGTGCTGCAGCGCCTGGCGGATGTAGAGCTGATCGAAGATCGGCCCCATCTCCGGGTTCGCGAAGTTGTACGGCATGTACGTGATCGACCAGCCGGCCCACGGCTCGACGCGGTAGCCGAGGTCGGTGAACTGGGCCTCGTTCGTGAGCTGCGCGCTCGTGACGTAGCCGTAGTCGACCTCGCCGGAGCGGACGACGTTCATCTCGGCGTCCGCCGAGGTGAAGGGCAGGAAGGTGACGTTCGGGATGGAGGGCGTGTCCTCACCCGTGTACTTCGTGTTCGCGGTCAGCTCGACCTGGCCGGAGTCCGACCAGCTCTTCACGACGTACGGGCCCGAGACGGTCTGCCAGAGCTCGTTCGTGGCGTAGGTCTTCATGTCCTTCGCCTCGGAGAAGAGGTAGTCGAAGACCTGGACGGCGGATGCCTCGTCGCGGTCGAAGTCGCCGACCTCGCCGTCGGCGCTCGTCTTGTCCCAGGCGTGCTGGGGCATGGGGTAGACGAGGCTCAGCTGGTTCGCGAGGAGGAACTCCTCGTTGTAGACCTGGTTGAACGTGAGCGTGAAGGTCTTCTCGTCGACCGTCTCGAAGTTCGTGATGTTGTCGGGGATCAGGCCGGCCGAGTAGCCGCCGGTCTTCTCGGCGTTGAAGCGCACGAGGTTGTACCAGAACTCGACGTCGCGCGAGGAGACGGGCTCGCCATCGGACCAGTCGAGGTCGGCGAGGGTGATCGTCACCGAGAGGTGGTCGTCGGAGAACTCGTACTCCTTGGCAGCGGAGGCCTTCTGGTCCCACTCCATGGTGCCGCTCGTGCCGTTGTACTCGAACAGGCGCGGCCACATCGTCGCCTTGATGGCGCTGTTGTGGGTGGCCATCGTGTCGGGGCTCGAGATCGGCAGGATCCAGTTCGGGCCCGTGCCGGCCGGCAGCGCGTAGCTGACGGAGTCCTTGCCGCTCGACGCCTCGTCGCCCTGCGCGGTGCAGCCGGTGACCACGAGGGCCGCGGCAGCGGCGAGCCCGAGGGGGGCGAGCAGGCGCCGCATCACTGTCGTACGCATCAAACCTCCTTGTTTCTTCGTCGAGGGATGGAATTCGTGCAGAATCTCGACGCAAATTCATCCTGCACGAAGGAACAACGCCAACAATCACGAACTTGTTACGTTTGAGTAACTAAGTTTTCATGAAATTGGAGTAAGTGGGGTTCGGGCGGGAGCTCGGCGGTCGGCCGGAGGACACGTGCGGGCCGTGTGCGCCACTTCGCCTGCGACGCGCCACGTGTGCTGGCGCAACGCGGGTGAAGTGGCGCGGACGCCGACGGGGGCGCTGACGAGGCATCCGCCGTCCGGCCCGGAGGCCGCACCCGAGCGCCAGCGCCACTTCCGCCGCGACGCGCCACGTGTAGTGGCGCAACGCGGGCGAAGTGGCGCTGACGCTGGCGCGGGCGAAGTGGCGCTGGCGCCCGGGCGAAGTGGCGCCGACGCCGACGCCGACGCCCGCCGACTTAGCCGAACAGGCGCGCGGTGAGCGCCGGGTCCGTCTCGAACGCGTCGAAGGGGAACATCGGGCGCTGGATGCGGTGGTGCCCGAGCCGGCCGAGGTCCTGGTCGACGCCGCCCGGCGTGAGCGCGAGCGTCCAGCCGCGCTGCGCGTCGTAGAGCGTCGGCTCGAGGTAGCCGATCTTCGTCACGACGATCTGCGCCGCGAAGGGGTCGAGCCCGATCGAGGTGAAGTCGGCGATGTCGTGGTACGCCTTGCGGTACTCGGTGATGATCGCGTGCAGCCCGCCGACGCGGATGACCGCCACGCCGCCGGCGTCGGGGTCGCCCTCGTGCAGCGAGTGCAGCACGCCCGTGATCTCGACCGGGCCGTGCGGGCCGTGGTCGACGCGCGCGCCCGCGGTGACGGTCACGGTCTCGCCGACGGTCGCGCCGCGGAGCTCGGCGAGCGCCTCGTGGTCGAAGATCGAACCGACGAGCACGGTCGGCGCGCCCTCGGCGGTGAGCCGCTCGTCCTGCAACAGCTGGGCGAGCGTCCACGTGACGTCGCCGGTGCCGCCGGCGCCCGGGTTGTCGCCCGAGTCGCTGATGAAGTAGGGGGTGTCGCTCGCGGCGAGGCCGGCGTCGACGCCCTCGGCGAGGGTCCCGGGCGGGCCGACGAACTCGAACTCGTCGCGGACGTCCCAGAAGGCGCGGCCGAGCTCCTCCGCCGCCGCGGTGATCGCGGCGTCGTCGTCGCCGGTGACCACGACGACGCCGTGGCAGCGGGGCTCGTCGGCCCAGGCGTAGCCGATCCAGATGGCGGCGTCGATGATGCCGGGGCGCTGCTCGACCTCGTCGATGCGGGCGTAGAGGCTCTTCGCCGGCTCCACGCGGGTCGAGGTCTTCTCGCCGGGCAGCAGGATCGGCACGGTGACGTGCGCGCGGCGCGGGGTGCGGCCGTCGCGGAGCGTCTCGACGAGATTCCGGATGGCCCGGTCGCGCGTCTCCCAGGTGTCCTCGTGCGGGGCGAGGCGGTAGCAGGTGATGAGGTCGACCTGCGAGACGAGCGCGTCGGAGACGTTGCCGTGCAGGTCCATCGAGGCGGAGACCATGACGTCGCCGCCGATGACCTCGCGGATGGCGGTGATGAGGTCGCCCTCGGCGTCGTCGAGGCCGTCGACGCTCATCGCGCCGTGGATGTCGAAGAAGAGCCCGTCGAGGCCGCCGTCGGCCATGAGCGCGCGGAGCCCGTCGAGGATGCGGCCCTTGATGTCGTCGTAGACCTCGCGGAGCACCGCGCCGCCCGGGATCGAGCGCGCGTAGTACACCGGCAGCCACTCCGCGGCATCCGTCATCGTGCCGTCGCGGAGCGAGGAGTAGCGCTGGATCAGCTCCGCGCCTTCGGCGCGCTGGAAGTCGCGTGCTCCGGCGCGGTGCGGGGAGAAGGTGCTGGACTCGATCGCCATGCCGGCGATCGCGATGCGGGGGCGCTGGGTCATGCCGCCCAGCTTAGATCACCGGTCGAGTGAACCCGGAGTCGACTTCGCGAAAGTCAGCATACTTTCTTCGATCATTGGATTTACTGGCCGGATGCCTCGGCGATCGCTGCAGCGCCGGCTCCGCTGCTCGCCCCGACGATCGCCTCGTCGATCCGCGCCGGCTCCAGCAGGCGCGCGAGGAGCGAGCTGCCGACCCCGCGCGCGCCGGCGAGCGGGCCGGCCGCGCTCACGCCGATCTCGAGCAGGTCGGTCGACATCGGCAGGCAGAGCGTGTAGATCGCCTGTCGGACGCCCGCGACGAAGGCGTCGGCGGTCGAGAGCTGTCCGCCGAGCGCGAGCAGCTGCGGGTTGTAGAAGTTGATGATCGTCGCGAGCACCTCGCCCGTGCGCTGGCCCGCCTCCCGGAGGAGCGCCGTCGCCCGCGGCTGGGCGTCCTGCGCGAGCCGGAGCACGTCGTCGAGGTGCTCGACCTCGACGCCGGTGCCGCGGAGGGCGTCGACGATGGCGGTGCCGCTCGCGACGACGTCGAGGCAGCCGACCCGGCCGCAGGAGCAGACGACGGGCGGCGCGCCCGCGAGCGCGACGTGGCTGATGTCGCCGGCGACGCCGCGGTAGCCGCGGTACAGCTCGCCGCCCGCGATGATGCCGCAGCCGATGCCGCTGCCCGCCTTCACGAAGACGAGCTCGCCCACCGACTGCCCGCGCTCGACGAACTCGCCGACCGCCATCGCGTTCGCGTCGTTGTCGACGTGGGTCGGCAGCCCCGTGACGCGGGCGAGCATGTCGCCGACGACGAGCCCGTTCCAGCCCGGCATCCGCATCGGCGCGAGGAGGCGGCCGTCGCGCGAGTCGACCGGTCCGGGCAGGCTCATCGCGATGCCCTCGATGCCGGGCGCGGGGGAGAGGCCGGCGGCGAGCGCCTGCGCGGCGGCCCAGACCGACTCGATCACGGCGGCGGGCTCGTCGCGGAGCGTGATCGGCTCGACCGCGTCGGCGACGACGTCGCCCCGGCGGTTCATGAGCACGAGGGTGACGTGCCGTTCGCCGAGGTCGGCGGCGGCGATCACGGAGTCGCCCTCGCGGACGGCGAGGAGCCGGGGGCGCCGGCCGCCGGTGGACTCGCCGCGGCCGGCCTCCTCGAGGTAGCCGTGCTCGATCAGCTCGTCGACCCGCATGGCGACGGTCGAGGCGCTGAGGCCGGTCAGTCGGGCGAGCTCGGCGCGCGAGTCCGCTCGGCCCGTGTGGATCAGCCGGAAGAGCTCCCCCGCCGTCGCGCTGCTCGTCGTGGCCACGCTGCACCTCTCTCCGAGACGATTGGTCCGAGAATCGATGCTGTTCCCCCGAAGTCGAACAGAAGTCTCGCCTCGGCGCTTACTCTAGCCACCCGTCGACGGGGTGCGGGCGATGCGACGGTGGATGACCCGGCCCGGCGTGGCGCCGATCGGATCGGCGATCGGGGTGCTCGACGGCGTCGCGGGCGGGACCCTCAGGCGGGGTGCGGACCGCAGGAGTCGCGCGGGACGAGCTCGGACGGCACGAGGATCCGCCGGGCGTCGACCGTGCCCGCCCGGTCGAGCAGCAGGCTCACGGCGGCCTCGGCGATGGCGTCCAGGGGTTGGCGGATGACCGACAGCGGCGGCGAGGTGAACTGCGCCTCCGTGGTGCCGTCGAAGGAGAGCACCGCGAGGTCCTCCGGCACCCGAACACCGCGCTCGGCGACGGCGCGCAGCGCCCCGATCGCCTGCACGTCGGCGCTCACGAACACCGCGCTCGGCGCGGCCGCGCGGTCGAGCAGCTCGCCGGCCGCGAGGTACCCGCCCTCGCGGGTGTAGCCGGCGGTCGCGACGAGCGCGGCGGCGAGCTCGGGGTCGAGCCGCGGTGCGACGAGCTCGGTCCAGGCGCGGCGCCGGGCGCGGGCGGCCGGAGAACCCGGCGGGCCGGCGATGAGCGCGATCCGCTCGTGGCCGTGCTCCTGGAGGTGGCGGATGCCGGCGCGCGCGGCGGCCACGTCGTCGATGCCGACGCTCGGGGCCGGCGCGACGCTGCCCGGCGCGACGCTGCCCGGCACGACGCTGCCCGGCCCGGCGCCCGGGTCGTGCTCGGCGGGGTGGTCGAGGGTGACGAGCGGGATGCCCGCCTCGTGGAGCGGTGCGAGGAGCTCCGGGGTGCCGCCGATCACGAGCACGCCGTCGGGGCGCCGCTCGGCGAGGGCGGCGAGCTGGGCGCGCTCGCGCTCGGGGTCGTACTCGGTGTCGCCGTACGTCACGGCGTGGCCGCGGGCGAACGCGGCGGCCTGCACGGCCTTCGCGAGCTCGGCGAAGAACGGGTTGCCGATGTCGGGCACGAGGAGCGCGAGCGTGCGCGTGCGGCGGAGCCGGAGGGCGCGGGCCGTCGCGTTCGGGCGGTAGCCGAGCTCGGCGATCGCCGCGAGCACGCGCGCCCGGGTGGCCGCCGCGACCGGGCGGGGCCCGTCGTTCAGCACGTAGCTGACGACCGCGCTGCTGACGCCGGCGAGCCGGGCGACGTCGTCGCGGGTCGCGGCGCGCGGGGCGTCGTCGCGTGCGGGCATCGCGCCTCCTCTGGCCGGTTCCGGAGCCGCGGGCCGGCGCCCGACGGCTTGCGTCCCGGCCATGCTATCCCTACGATCGAGGCGGATCTACTCGTGTAGATCGACGTGCGGAACGCGGGTGGAGCCCACCTGCGCGGGACGCGCGTCCAAACGCAGAACGTGCAGCGCAGAACGTGCAGTGCAGACGTGCAGAGAAGGGGTGCCCATGGACACGGACGTCCTCGTGGTCGGATCCGTCAACGAAGACCGCATGATCGCCGTGCAGCGCCAGGTGCGCCCGGGCGAGACGATCCTCGCCGACGGCGTACAGGTCTCCGGCGGCGGCAAGGGGGCGAACCAGGCCGCCGCGGTCGCCCGCGCCGGGGCCCGGGTCGCGTTCGTCGGCGCCGTCGGCGACGACGAGTCGGGTCGCACCCTCCGCGCCGAGCTCACGGCCCTCGGCATCGACGTCGCCGAACTCCGCACCGTCCCGGGCGTCACCACGGGCACCGCGTTCATCCAGGTCGCCGAGGACGGCGAGAACGCGATCATCGTCGACGCCGGGGCGAACTCGCAGGTGCGCATCGAGCTCGCCGCCGACGCCACGCGCGCGGCGGTCGTGCTCGCCCAGGCCGAGATCCCGCCCGCCGCCGTCGCCGCGGCCGCCGAGCTCGCCCGCGCGATCGGCGCCCGCTTCGCCTTCAACGCCGCGCCCGCGCCCGCCTCGCTCGACGAGGTGCCGCAGGGCGCCGACCCGCTCATCGTCAACGAGCACGAGGCCGCCGAGCTGCTCGGGTCCGCCGCGGCCGCCGGGACCCCGGCCGAGGCGGCGCTCGCCCTGCGCGAGGCGGCCGGCGCGCGTTCGGTCGTCGTCACGCTCGGCGCCGAGGGATGCCTCGTCGCCGACGAGTCCGGCGTCGACGCCGTGCCCGCGGTGCGCGTGGAGCGCGTCGTCGACACGACCGGGGCCGGGGACGCCTTCGCCGGCGCCCTCGCCGCTGCGCTCGCGCTCGGGGCATCCCTCCGCGACGCCGCTGCGGCTGCCGCGGCCGCCGGTGCCGCCGCCGTCGGCTGGGAGGGCGCCCGCCCGCCGGTGTGATCCGGGGCCGCGCCGAGCCGCGCCGCGCCCCGGCGCGGTCAGCCCGCGGTGCCGAGCGACGTGGGGGCGTCGAGGCCCGAGGCATCCGCCGCCCCGAAGCGGTCGAGGCGGAAGGGGGCGAGGTCGAGCTCGGGCGCCCGCCCCTCGGCAAGGTCGGCGAGCACGAGGCCCATGAGTGCCGAGAACTTGAAGCCCTCGCCGGAGTCGCCGCAGGCGAGCACCACACCCGGCCTCGGCGAGCCGATCACGAAGCGGCCGTCGGGGGAGTCCGTCCAGCTGCACACCTTCGCGTCGACCACCCGGGCGCCGCGCATGCCGAGCGCCTCCCGGGCGTAGTCGAGCAGGACGGCGGTGCGCGCCGCATCCGGCTCGCGGTCCTCGTCCTCGCCCCAGACCACGTCGCGGAGCGGCGCGTCGAGGCCGAGCTTGTACCCGGTGCCGGGCGTCGTCATCGCGTAGAGCGTCGGCCGCCCGCCCGCGGCGATGTCGATCACGTCGGGCAGCCCGTCCGACGGCACCGCCGGGTCGGCGACGTGCACGACCTGCTCGAGGTGCGGACGGAGGGGGATCCCGAGGCCGAGCTCCGCGACGAGCGCGGGAGCACCTGGCCCGGGCGCGGCGACGACGAGCTCCGCGTCGAGCGCACGGCCGTCGGCGAGGCGCACCCGCTGCGCACCGCCCGGGGTCTCCTCGATCCCGACGACGTGCGCGAGCACGAGCTCGCCGCCCGCGCGCTCGAAGCGGCGGCGCTGCGCGGCGAGGGAGGCCTCGGCGAGCACGGGTCCCGCCTCCGCGGTCCAGAGCGCGTCGCGGCCGTCGGGGACGAGGCCCGGGAACCGCTCGCCCACCCGCGCGGCGGGCAGCCGCTCGAAGTCGACCGCCTGCTCGGCGAGCGCGCGCTCGAAGGCGTCGAGCGCGGCGCCGTCGTCGCGCCAGAGCAGCCCGCGGCGGAGGAACACCGGTTCGCCCGCGATCGCCGAGAGCCGCTCCATGGCGGCGAGGCTCGCGGCGGTCATCCGGATCTTCGCCGGGTCGGGATCGGCGAGGCGCCAGATCCGCGTCGGTCCGTGCGAGCTCGACCAGGGGTTGCCCGGTCCGTAGCGGTCGACGAGGGTCACGCGGTGGCCGCGCTCGGCCAGCTCGGCGGCGGCGGGCAGCCCCCAGGCGCCCGCGCCGATCACGATGAGGTCCATGCCTCCATCCTCTCGCGCGGCGCGACCGCGCGGGCGAAGCGGAGCCCGGGGAGCCCGCGCCGCGCGATCAGCCACTCGGCGACGACGAGGTTCGGCAGCCAGGAGAGGAAGGGCACCGCCGCGTAGGCGTTCTGGAACACCTGGTCGAAGTCGAAGGCGCCGCTCGTGAACGGCAGCTGCACGACGATGAGCAGCGGCAGCCAGATCCGGAGCGTCACGGCGCCGTAGCTCAGGGCGAAGCAGCGCATCATCCACGCGCGGTGCGACGGCACGTCCCCGCGGCGGATGGCGCGGTAGCCGAGGGCGCCCGTGGTCAGCCAGAGCGCGGCGAGGGCGCCGAAGCCGAACAGCCCGACGAGGCCGGCCGAGTTGACGGGCGCGAGCAGGAGGCCCGCGACGCCGCCG
The DNA here is from genome assembly GCF_044917495.1 of Agromyces mediolanus. Lineage (GTDB taxonomy): Bacteria > Actinomycetota > Actinomycetes > Actinomycetales > Microbacteriaceae > Agromyces > Agromyces mediolanus_B. Next base: position 84,455 of record NZ_JAVSSI010000008.1, read on the forward strand.
ATCGCGACCCCGCCGAGCGCGACCCGCCCCACCCAGCGGTGCAGCCGGGGCATCCGTTCGCGGAGGCCGCGCCAGAACTGCAGCGGGCCGAGCGCGAGGGCGAGCCCGCCGCCGACGACGTGGGCGTAGAAGACCGCCTGGATCATCGGCGGCTGCCCGGCGTAGTGCCCGGCGAGGCCGCCGGCCGGCGACTCCGCGAGCGAGGCGAGCGAGGCGGTCAGGTACGGCGTCACCGCGAACGCGACGATGCCGAGGGAGGAGAGGAGCACCCAGAGCCAGGCGACGCGGGTCGCGGGCCGGGCGGCCGCGGGGGCAGGCGCGGACGGGGAGGGTTCAGCGGTCATGGCTCGAACGCTAGGGGCGGCGGCGGGCGGCCCGGCATCCGGTGAACCCCCGGAACCGCGGCGGGTTCACCGCGAGGTACGTGGTTCCCCGGATCGTCCCGCCGTCCACGCCGCCCAGAGCCGGCCGTAGACCCCGTCCGCGGCGACGAGCTCGGCGTGCGCGCCCTCCTCGACGACCGCGCCCCGGTCGAGCACGATCACCCGGTCGGCGCGGGCGGCCTGATCGAGGCGGTGCGCGATCGTGACCGTCGTGCGGCCCGCCGCGACGCGGGCGATCGCGCGGTCGAGGAGGTGATCGCCGTCGCCGCCGGCCGCGGCGGTCGCCTCGTCGAGCACGAGGATCGCCGGATCGTGCAGCAGCAGCCGGGCGAGGGCGAGCTGCTGCGACTCGACGATCGTGAGCCGGTGCCCGCCCGCGCCGACGACGGTGCCGAGGCCCTCGGGCAGGCGGTCGACCCAGCCGAGCGCGCCGACCGCGTCGAGCGCCGCCCGCAGCTCGGGCTCCGCCGCGCCGGGACGGGCGAGCCGGAGGTCGTCGCCCAGCGGGCCGGCGAAGACGTGCGGCTCCTGCCCGGCGAGGCCGATGCGCGGTAGCCGCGTCTCCGCCGTCGCCGCGCCGACGTCGAGGCCGTCGAGCAGCACCCGCCCGCGCTCCGGCTCGAGCGCGCCGAGCACGAGCGCCGCGACGGTGCTCTTGCCGGCACCGCTCGCGCCGACGAGCGCGACGGTCTCGCCCGGGGCGACCGCGAAGCTCACCCCGTCGAGCGCGGTGGCCCCGTCGTAGGCGAAGCCGACGCGATCGAGCTCGAGCCCGGCGGCCCCGCCGCGGGACGGCGCAGGACGGCTGCCGCGTTCCGGCAGCTCCAGCACGCCGACGAGGCGGGCGAGCCCCGCCGCCGCCTTCTGCAGCTCGTCGACGCTGCCGAGCACCTGGCCGACCGGCCCGAACAGGGCGTGGAAGTACAGGGCGGCGGTCGTCGCGGCGCCGACGGTCGCGAGGTCGGCGCCGACGAGCAGGAAGCCCGCGCCGAGCACCGCAGCGAGCCCGAGGAACTCGGCGAGGTTCAGCTGGTTCCAGAAGCCGACGCTGATGCGCGCGGCCCGGCGCTCGAGCTCGACCGAGCGCATCGCGGCCTCGTCGACGACCCGCTCGCGCTCCGCGGAGACGCCCATCGCGCGCACGGTGTCGGCGGCGTCGACGGACTCGAGGATCCGCTGCGCCCGCTCGCCCTCGGCGGCCCGCGCCGCCCGGTAGACGGGACGCGCCCGCTTCAGGTAGGCGCGGAGCGCGAGGAGCTGCACCGGCACGGCCGCGAGCGCGGCGAGCGCGAAGCGCCAGTCGAGCGCGCCGAGGCCGACGAGGGTCACGACGACCGTGAACCCGGCGGACGCGAAGCTCGGCACGATGTTCGAGACCACGTCGCCGACGATGCGGGTGTCGGTCGAGGCGCGCGAGACCAGGTCGCCGCGGCCTGCGCGCTCCACGACCGTCGCGGGCAGGCGGATGAGCCGGGTGACGACGAGCCCGCGCAGCTCGGCGAGCACGCGCTCGCCGAGGCGGGCGACGAGGGCGCGGCCGAGTCCGGTGAGCCCGGCGTTCGCGAGGCCGACCCCGGCGATGACGAGCACGAGGGGGAGGAGCGCCGCGGGGTCGCCGCCGAGGACGGCGTCGACGATGCCGCCGAGGGCCGCGGGCAGCGCGAGCCCGGCGAGGGCGGCGAGGAGGAGCACGGCGGCGGCGAGGCAGAGCGCGCCCGCGCGTCCGCGGAAGAGGCGTCGGAGCGCGCGCCGGGTCTCGCGGGGCCCGGCGACGGGCAGGGGGGTGGTGCTCATGCGGTGACCTCGATCGCGGTCGGTGCGGTTTCGTCGGCCTCGATCAGCTGGTCGGCGACGCGCGCGAGCGCGGGGCTCGCGGCGACGAGCACGGTCGTGCGCCCGGCGGTCGCGGCCCGGAGCCGCTCGGCGATCCGCGCCTCGGTCACCGCGTCGACGGCGCTCGTCGGGTCGTGCAGCACGAGCACCGCGGCGTCGCGGCCGAGCGCCCGGGCGAGCGCGACGCGCTGCCGCTGCCCGCCGGAGAGGCTGTAGCCGCGTTCGCCGACGGGCCGTTCGAGTCCGCCGGCGCCGGAGACGACGTCGTCGAGCGCGGCGGCGCGGACGAGCTCGGCCAGCCGGGCGTCCTCGAGCGGACGGTGCAGCTCGAGGTTGTCCCGGAGGGTGCCGGCGAAGAGCGCCGCCTCGTGCGGCGGGGCGAGCACGGCATCGGATGCCTCGAGCGGCACGCCGTCGACGAGCACCCGCCCCGAGCTCGGCGTGCGGGCGCCGGCCAGCACCTCGACGAGCTCGCGGGCGGCGAGGTGGTCGGGCACGCCGAACGCGGCGATGGTGCCGGCGGGGACGACCGCGGAGACGGCCCGGAGGTGGGGCGTCGCGACGGCCTCGAGCACGAGCTCGGCGCCGCGCGGCGCGGGTGCAGCCGTCGCGGACGCGGGCGCGGCGGGTGCTGACGCCGTGGGTGCAGCCGTCGCGCCCGCCGGGGCCGGGTCGTCCACCGCGCCCGGGGCGGCGAGTACGGCGTCGACCCGCCTCGCCGAGGCGCGCACCGTCGCGAGCTCGGCGGCGACGAAGGCGAGCCCGCCGATCGGCCAGGTGACGAACTGCGCGAGGCCGAGCACGGCGATGAGCTCGCCGACGGTGATCGTGCCGGCGAGGGCCTCGGCGCCCGCCGCCCAGGCGATCGCGGCGAGCAGCAGCGCGGAGCCGCCGAGGCTCACGGCCGCGTACACCGCCTTCGCGGACACGGCGCGGGTCGCAGCGTCGAGGGAGCGGCGGTTCACCCGCTCGAAGCGGTCGACGGCGGCCTGCTCGGCCCCGAGTCCCGCGATCGTGCGGAGCCCCGTGAGCAGGTCGCTCGCGGTCGCGCTCGCCGCGGCGACGGCGGCCTGCTCATGCGCCATCCGCCGTTCGAGGGGAGCGGTGACGAGGTGCATCAGCGCGACGAAGACGGGGGCGGCGACGAGGACGACGACGCCGAGGGGCACCGAGATGGCGAGCAGCGCGACGGCCGCCGTGAGCACCGCGGCGAGCTGGGCGCCGCCGCTGCCGAGCACCCAGACGATGCCGGCGGTGCGGTCGACGTCGGTGCCGGCGACGCTGAGCAGCTCGCCGGGGCTGCGTGGCTCGGCGAAGCCGCGGCGGGCGAGCATCCGCGCGACGAGCCCGAGGCGCACGTCGCGGCCGGCGAACTCGCTCGCCCGGACCGAGGCCAGCTCGCCGAGCCGCCAGGAGAGGAGGAGCGCGACGAAGAGCAGACCGAGCGCGGCGAGCGCCCACGCGAGGGCGAGGGGATCGCCGGGCGCGATGGCGCGGTCGATGACGACGCCGATGAGCACGGGCACGAGGGCCTCGGTGACCTGATGGCCGACGAGGCCGGCGATGGAGCCGGCGACGAGGAGTCGCCGGCGGCGGAACACGGTGGCGATCGCCCGCTCGGCGCGCGGCGGCCGCCTGGCGGGGGTCGTCGCAGGCACGATCCAAAGCTTAGGATAGCCTCACCTGATCAGATCAGCGACAAGGAGCCGAAGGATGTCGCCAACCCGCCATGCTCTCGCGGCGGAGGTGCTCGACGTGCCCGTCCGGGCCGAGGGCATCATGACGAGCTCCTTCGTCGTGCGCCGCGACGAGGAATGGGGCTGGCACCGGCACGATCGGCACGAGCTCCTGTGGGGCTCGCGCGGCTCGCTCGTCGTCGAGACCCCGAGCGGCGTGCACGCGGTGCCGTGGACGGTCGGGCTGTGGATCCCCGCCGGCCTCCCGCACCGGGTGACCGCGGGCTCGGGCACCGAGTTCGCCTGCAGCTATCTGCCGGTCTCCCTGCCCGCCCCGCGACGGGACGCGGGCGCGGTCGCGGTGCCGGTCGTCGTGCGCGCCCTCTTCGAGGAGCTCGAGACGAAGTCGCTCGACCCCGAGACGCGCGCGCTCGGCGAGCAGCTCCTCGTCCGCCTGCTCGAGCGCGCCGACCTCACCCGGCTCGACCTGCCGATGCCGGACGACGACCGCACCCGCCGGGTCGCCGACGCCGTGCTCGCCGATCCGGCCGACGCACGGACCCTCGACGAGTGGGGCGCGCTCGTCGGCGCGAGCGAGCGCAACCTCTCGCGCCTGTTCCGGCAGGAGACGGGCTTCACCTTCGCCGACTGGCGCACGAAGGCGCGGATGCGGGTCGCGGTCGAGCTGCTCGCCGCCGATCATCCGGTCGGGGTCGTCGGGCGGCGGGTGGGCTACCGGACCGCGAGCGCGTTCGTGCAGGCGTTCCGGCGGGAGTTCGGCACGACGCCGGGCGCGTTCGCCGGGGCATCCGGCCAAGCTGTCGCGTTCGCCGCATCGGATGGCGGGCGGGCGACATCCGCGTGATGCAGGATCGAAGGCGGCGCTGTTAGGTAAGCCTAAGCTAATCCGGGCGCCCCATCCCCGAATCCAGTGAAGGCCACATGAAGATCGCATCCTCGCGCGCGCTCCGCAGCGCCGCCGCCGCCATCGCGGCCACCCTGCTCCTCGCCTCCTGCGCCGCCTCCTCCGCGGCCGACGACGCCGCAGCGGAGACGCTCACCGTCGACACGGAGTACGGCGAGGTCACGATCCCCGCCGAGCCGAAGGCCGCCCTCGGCTTCTACACGACCGACGTCGACATGCTCATCACCCTCGGCATCCCGCTCGCGAAGGAGCAGCCGATCCGCGACGACTTCGACCGATTCCCGACGTTCTTCCCGCAGGAGGAGCTCGAGGGCATCGGCACCTTCCACAACTACCCCGAGTTCAACCTCGAGAAGATCCTCGACGTCGGACCCGACTTCATCCTGAACGGCCTCGGCTACGAGACCGACCTCCACGACCAGCTCACCCCGATCGCGCCGACGTACACCTACAACGGCTTCGACGGCGGCGACTGGCGGGTGAAGTTCGCCCAGCTCGCGAAGGACCTCGGCCGCGACACCCAGCACCAGGCATGGGTCGACGCCTACGACGCCCGCGTCGCCGAGATCCGCGCCGAGCTCGACGCGCGCGGCCTCGACCCCGTCGTCGCCGACGCCTCCTACTGGGACGATCAGGTGCAGGTCGGCTGCTACAGCATCTCCTGCCTCGTGTTCGCCGACCTCGGCCTCTCGATCTCGACGGTCGCCGACAGCGACGGCGACGGCGAGCCCGACAGCGAGGGCCGCGCCCTGAGCCACGAGCAGCTGGGCGAACTCGCCGACGTCGACGTGATCTTCACCGGCGTCGCCGAGGACGGCTCGGGCCTCATCACCGACGAGGCGGCGCTGAAGTCGAACGCGCTCTGGACGTCTCTGCCCGCGGTCGCGAACGGCCAGGTCTTCCCCTACAACTACGAGATGAGCTACGGCTCGCCGAGCGGGCAGACCGCCCTGCTCGAGGTCATCGCGAAGGCGCTCCTCGGATGAGCCGCCCCGAAGTGAACCTGGTGCACCGCGTCGAGGTGGCCGAGGTCCGCCGGCTCACGCCCGGCATGATCCGGATCGAGTTCACCGGCCCCGGCCTCGAGGGCTTCGTCTCCTCGGGCGTCGGCGACGAGTACCTCCGCCTCTTCTTGCCGGCCGAGGGGCACGACGAGCCCGGGCTGCCGGTCGCCACCGACGACGGCTACTGGGAGTTCCCCGAGGGCGTCGAGCCCTGCGAGGTGCGCACCTACACCGTGCGCGCGTGGGACGAGGCATCCGGCCGGCTCGTCATCGACTTCGTCGTCCACGACGGCGGCGTCGCCGCGGCCTGGGCGCTCGGCGCCGAGCCCGGTCACATCGCCGGGGTGAACACGCCGCGCGGCCTCTACGCCCCCGCCGAGGACATCGAGTGGCAGCTGCTCGTCGCCGACGCGACCGGGCTGCCCGCCGCGGTGCGCCTCGCCGAGCAGGCGCCAGCCGGCGTCCGGACCAAGCTCGTGCTCGAGGTCGCCGACGACCAGGACGAGCACCGTCCCGAGCTGCCCGCGAACGTCGAGCTCACCTGGGTGCACGGTGGCAACGGCCACTCGCCGAGCCGGCTCGAGGACATCGTGCGCGCGAGCGAGCTGCCGAAGACGCCCGGCTACGTCTGGGTCGCGGGGGAGAGCGCCGTCACCCGCGCCATCCGCAAGCACCTCCGCCACGAGCTCGGGCTGCCGCCCACCGCCTACAAGGTGGTCGGCTACTGGGTGGAGCGCGCCGAGCAGTGGCGCGAGCGCTACGAGGCGCTCCCCGAGGACGTGCGCACGCGCCTGAGCGAGATGTGGGACGACGGGTCCCGCGACGAGGAGGAGCTGCAGGACGAGTACGTCGCGGTCCTCGAGTCTCACGGGCTCTGAGCCGGCGATGTCGGTGACGGAGGCCCCGGGCGCGCCGACCGGGAGCGGTGCGGCCGGAGGCGGGGCTCCAGGGGGCGAGGCCCCCGGAGGTGGCGCGGGCGAGGCGGAGCGGCGCCCGCGGGCCGGTTCGGCCGGGCGCCGGACGCTCGGCTTCGCCGTGTCCCTCGCGGTGCTCGCAGGATGCGTCGCGCTCAGCCTCGCGATCGGGTCGAAGGGCCTGTCGATCGCCGAGGTGCTCGCCGCGATCGGGGGGTCGGCCGACGAGGCCGGGACGATCGTGCGCGAGCTGCGGCTGCCGCGCACCCTGCTCGGCATCCTCGTCGGTGCGGCGCTCGGCGTCGCCGGTGCGGTGATGCAGGCCTTCACCCGCAATCCGCTCGCCGATCCCGGGCTGCTCGGCGTGAACGCGGGCGCCGCGTTCGCGGTGACGGCGGCGGCCGCGGCGTTCGGGCTCACCTCGCTCGGCGCGACCGTGTGGTTCGCCTTCGGCGGTGCGATCGTCGCGACCGTCGGCGTGTACCTCATCGGCACCGCCGGCCGCGGCGGGCCGGATCCGCTGCGAATCACGCTCGGCGGCGTCGCGATCGGCGCGTTCCTCGCGGGCATCACGAGCGGCATCACCCTGCTCCTGCCCGACGTCTTCGACCGCATGCGCGGCTGGAACGCCGGCAGCATCGTCGTCGCCCCGCCCGAGCTTCTCGGCTGGGTGACGCCGTTCGTCGTCGCCGGGCTCGTGCTCGCCGCCCTCGTCGCGGGGCCGCTGAACACCGTCGCGCTCGGCGACGAGCTCGCCGTCGCCCTCGGCTCGCGGATCGTCCGCACCAGGATCGTCTCGATCGTCGCCGTCACCCTGCTCTGCGGGGCGGCGACCGCCGCCGCCGGGCCGATCGGCTTCGTCGGGCTGATGGTGCCGCACGCGGTGCGCTGGTTCACCGGGCCCGACCAGCGCTGGATCTTCGCCGGCAGCGCGGTCGCCGCCCCGGTGCTGCTCCTCGCGAGCGACGTCGCCGGGCGGGTCGTGCTGCCGAGCGGCGAGCTGCCCGTCGGGATCGTCACCGCCTTCGTCGGCGCGCCCGTGCTGATCGCGCTCGTGCGGCGCCGGCGGGTGAGCGGGCTGTGAGCGCGCCGACGCGGGTCGACCACGGCTACCGCGCCGTCGAGCTGCACTCGCCCGGCGGCGGCCTCGGCATCCGGATCGGGGTGCGCCACGCGATCGTCGTCGCCGCCCTGCTCGCCGCCGCGCTCGCCGTGGGCGTCGTGAGCCTCGGCACCGGCGACTTCGCCGTGCCGCTCGGCGACGTCGTCGGCGCGCTGCTCGGCCAGGGCGACCGGCGCACGAACCTCGTCGTGCTCGACTGGCGGCTGCCCCGGGTGCTCCTCGCGCTCATGCTCGGCGCGGCGCTCGGCGCGGCCGGCGCGATCTTCCAGTCGATCACCCGGAACCCGCTCGGCAGCCCCGACGTCATCGGCTTCGACACCGGCGCCTACACGGGCGGGCTGCTCGTCATCATCACGACCGGCACCGGCTACTTCGCGACGGCCTCCGGCGCGCTCCTCGGCGGCTTCGCGACGGCGGTCGTCGTGTACCTGCTCGCGTACCGGCGGGGGTTCCACGGCTTCCGGCTCATCATCGTCGGCATCGGCGTCTCCGCGATGCTCGCCTCGCTGAACACCTGGCTGATCCTGAGCGCGGAGCTGAACGTCGCGCTCGCCGCCGCGGCCTGGTCGAGCGGCTCGCTGAACGCCGTCGGCTGGGCGCAGGCCGTGCCCGCGGCGGCGGTGCTCCTCGTGCTCTGGGCGGTCGCCGCCGGGATGAGCCGGCGCCTCCACCTCCTGGAGCTCGGCGACGACGCGGCGACCGCGCTCGGCGTGCGCACCGGGCGCACCCGGCTCGTGCTCGTGGTGCTCGGCGTCGCCCTCACCGCGACCTCGGTCGCCGCCGCCGGACCGATCGCGTTCGTCGCGCTGGCCGCACCGCAGCTCGCCCGGCGGCTGAGCCGCTCGGCGGGCGTGACGCTCGCGGGGGCCGCGGCGATGGGCGCGCTCCTCCTCGCCGCCAGCGACTTCGTCGCCCAGCACCTCTTCGCCCCCACCCAGCTGCCGGTCGGCGTCGTCACGGTGAGCGTCGGCGGCGTGTACCTGATCTGGCTGCTCATCACGGAAGCGAGACGACGATGACCGAGACGACGATGACCGAGACGGTGACTGGGACCACGGTGACCGGGACCACGGTCGGGACGGCGGTGCGCGCCGCCGCGACGGCGGCCGTGCGGGACGCGGGGGATGCCCCGCCCGCCCGGCTCGCGGCCGAGGGCCTCACCCTCGCCTACGACACGCGCACGATCGCGGAGGAGCTGTCGCTCAGCATCCCGACCGGATCGTTCACGGTCGTCGTCGGGCCGAACGCCTGCGGCAAGTCGACGCTGCTGCGCGCCCTCGCCCGGGTGCTCGCCCCCGCCGCGGGCCGGGTCGTGCTCGACGGCCGGACGATCACGGAGTACCCGGCGAAGGAGGTCGCCCGCCGCCTCGGCCTCCTGCCGCAGAGCTCCATCGCGCCGGAGGGGATCACGGTGGCCGACCTCGTGGCGCGCGGGCGGCATCCGCACCAGGGGCTCTTCCGGCAGTGGAGCCGCGCCGACGAGGAGGCCGTCGCCGCCGCGCTCGCCGCGACGAACACGACGGAGCTCTCCGGCCGCGCCGTCGACGAGCTCTCGGGCGGGCAGCGGCAGCGGGTGTGGGTCGCGATGGTGCTCGCCCAGCAGACGCCGCTCCTCCTCCTCGACGAGCCGACCACCTTCCTCGACATCGCGCACCAGTACGAGCTGCTCGAGCTGCTGCGGGGGCTCCACCGCGCGGGCGACCGCACGCTCGTCGCGGTGCTGCACGACCTGAACCAGGCCGCGCGCTACGCCGACCACCTCATCGTCATGCGCGACGGCGAGGTCGTCGCCGCGGGCGTGCCCGGCGAGGTGCTGACCGCCGAGCTCGTCGAGCGGGTGTTCGGGCTGCCCTGCACGATCATCCCGGACCCGCACACCGGCACGCCCCTCGTCGTGCCGCGCCTGCCCGCGTAGCCGCGTCGCTCAGCGCCTGCCCGCGTAGCTCGGCGCCTGCGACGTGGCTCAGCCGGCGACGGCGGCAGCCGCGGCAAGCCCGGCGACGGCCGCCTCGACCTCCTCCTCGACGAGGGTGGCGTTCATCGCCGCGCCCGTGAAGTTCCCGGCCGCCATGGCGAAGGGGACCGAGGAGCGCGGATCGGTCACGTTGCCCGCCGCCCAGAGGCCGGGGACGCTCGTGCGGCCCATCTGGTCGACGACGACGAAGGATCCGCCCATCGGATGCTCGGCGTGCTCCGCGCCGAGGGCGCGCAGGAGTCCGTCGCTCGGCGCCGGGACGGGTGCGACGAGGAGGGCGTCGACCGGGAGCTCTGCGCCGTCGTCGAGGTGGAGCGCGGCGAGCTCGCCCGCGGCATCCGTCGCGACCCGCGCGAGCGGGCGCTCCTCGATGCGGATGCCGCGCGCGAGGAGGCCCGCGCGGACGGCGTCGTCGACGGGACGCCCGTCGGTCAGGAAGACCACGTCGTCGGACAGCTGGCGCATGAGCTGCGCCTGGTGCGGGTTCGGATGCTCGCCGGCGAGCACGGCGATGCGCCGATCGCGCACCTCCCAGCCGTCGCAGTAGGGGCAGACGAAGACGCCGCGGCCCCAGAGCTCGGCGAGGCCGGGGACGGCGGGCAGCTCGTCGCGGAGGCCGCTCGCGACGAGGAGGCGCCGGGCGGCGACCACGGCGCCGTCGCGGAGCTCGACGCGGAAGCCGGATGCCTCGGCCGCGCCGCGCGTCGCGGCGACGATCGCGCCCTCGCGGAGCTCGACGTCCTCGTAGCGGCCGAGCTCCCGGCGGCCGTCGGCGAGGAGCTCGAGCGGCGAGGTGTGGTCGCGGCCGAGCACGCCGTGCATGTGGCCCGCGAAGCGGTTGCGGGGAAGGCCCTCGTCGACGACGAGGACGCGGCGGCGGGAGCGTCCGAGCATGAGGGCGGCGCTGAGCCCGGCGGGGCCGCCTCCGGCGATGACGACGTCGTACTGGGGCGGGGTGCGGTTCTCCATGCTCCCGATCCTGCGGCGGCCGGATGGATGTGGCAAGCTGTGTTGCTGAAGTGGCAAACATGAGCGGCGAGAGGCGACGATGGCGCAGGAATGGGATCCGGAACCCGAGCCGGGATCGCCGCACGACGAGCTCGAACGCGCCCTCGACGCGGTCGCCCCGCGCCTCCGGGCGCTCCGTCAGCGGCGCGGGGCGACCCTCGCCGAACTGTCGGAGCGCACCGGCATCTCGGTGAGCACGCTCTCCCGGCTCGAGTCCGGCGGGCGGAAGCCGACGCTCGACCTCGTCATGCGGCTCGCCGCGGCCTACCGGGTGAGCCTCGACGACCTCGTCGGGGCGCCGCAGATCGCCGACCCGCGCGTGCGGCCGAAGCCGTTCTACCGTGACGGGAAGGCGATCATCCCGCTCACGAGGGACACCCCTGGACTGCACGCCTACAAGATGGTGCTGCCGGGGCATCCGCCCGAGTCGCCGGTGCCGCAGCGCGCGCATGGCGGATACGACTGGATCTACGTCCTGAGCGGGCGGGTGCGGCTCGCGCTCGGCGACGAGGAGCTCGTGCTGGAGCCGGGGGAGGCGGCCGAGTTCGACACCCGGGTGCCGCACGGCATGGTGAGCGCCTCGCTCGAGCCGGCCGAGGTACTGAACCTGCTGAGCGCGCAGGGCGAGCGGGTGCACCTGCGCACGGTCGAGGGCTGAGGCGGCGGCTGTCTGCGGGTGCGGGTGCGGCTGCTGCGTGGCTGCGCGGCTGCGCGGTTGCGGTTGCGGCTGCGGTTGCTGTGCGGATGCGCGGTCGGCTGTCGGCGGGCGCCGGTATCGTCGCCGCATGGCCGAGGCGCAGTCCCACGGAGAGTCCGACGTGAAGTACGACGTGAAGCGCGCGTTCCGCGAGCTCTACGCGCCGAGCGCGCGCGACTTCGCCGTCGTCGAGGTGCCACCGATGCGGGTGCTCGCGATCGACGGGCACGGCGACCCGAACACCGCCCCCGCCTACGCCGCCGCCGTGCAGGCGCTCTACTCGGTGTCGTACGCGCTGAAGTTCCTGAGCAAGCGCGAGCTCGGCCGCGACCTCGTCGTCGCTCCGCTCGAGGGGCTGTGGCGCGCCGACGATCCCGCGAGCTTCGTCACTCGCGACAAGTCCGCGTGGAGCTGGACCATGCTCATCGTGCAGCCCGAGTGGATCGACGACGGGCACCTCGAGGTCGCGCGCGGGCGAGCGCTCGCGAAGGCGCCGGGCGAACTGGGCGCCACGATCGAGGCGCTCGAGCTGCGCACCCTGCACGAGGGGCGCTGCGTGCAGATCCTGCACCTCGGCTCCTACGACGACGAGGGCCCGACGCTCGCGCGGCTCCACGACGAGTACCTGCCCGAGCACGGGCTGACCTTCGCGGGCGACCACCACGAGATCTATCTGAGCGACGCCCGCCGCACGGCGCCGGAGAAGCTCCGCACGGTGCTGCGCCAGCCGGTTCGGCTGGCGGAGGCGGCGACGCGCGCCGGCTGAGTTCGAGTGCTGACGCGCTGAATGCTCCGTGCGGAGCGCTTCGTGCCGAGTGCCGTGCGAGTGGGTCGGGCGCGAGTCCCCGGTACCCGGCCTCAGCGGTCGCCGGCCGCCGCCCGGAGCTCGGCGCGGTCGAGCCCGAGTGCCCAGGCGGTCGCGTCGGTGACGAAGCGCGTGTAGGCGTCGTGCTCGAATGCGCCGAGGTTGTTCGCGTACGCGCCGTAGCCGTCGACCGCGACGAAGATCCGGATGCAGGCGTCGAAGGCGTCCTCGCAGTGGAAGGTGCCGTCGGCCATCCCGCTCTCGATCAGCCGGCGGAGCCGGGCGCGATCGAGGGCCTCCTGCTCGAGGAGGGCCGCACCGAGGGCGGGGCTGAAGCGCGAGAGGTGCCGGGCGTTCAGCCAGAGCCGGGAGACGTCGACGGCCGCCGGGCTCTCGACCCGGGCCACGAAGCGGGCGATGCGTGCGAGCGGGTCGCCGCCCTCGGTGACGAGCTCCTCGCGCTCGTCGCCGACCGCCCGCACGAACGCGGCGATGACGAGCTCGTCGGCGACCGGGAAGTAGTGGCTGATCAGGCCGGGCCGCACGCCGAGCCGGTGGGCGACCGCCCGCAGGGTCACCCGCTCGAGGCCCTCGCCGAGGGCGATGCCGGCAGCCTCCCGGATGATCTCCTCGCGCCGCTCCTCCGGGGCCTTCCTGGCCCGCGGCTGGGGTGCGCTTGACATCATGCGCTCCATGTTATTGGATAAGCGACCAATAGCCCATTGGTCGAGTGACCAATAGCCCGCGGATGGCCCGACGGGATGCGATGACGCCTCGGCTCCCTCGGCGCACCGCCGGGCCAGCCGAGAGGACCTTCGTGTCGACCCACGACCCCCTGACCCCGACGAGGGGCGAGGCATCCCGCCCCGTCGGCGAGCAGCACCCGCTCGCCGGTGTGCAGCACGCCGCCGCGTTCATCGACGCGCCCAGTCGCCCGGAGACGCGCGGCATCGAGCTCGTCGCGCCATCCGAACGCCGCGGCCGGCCGCGAGACCTCTTCTGGGTCTGGGCTGCGCCCAACGTGAGCGTGCTGAACTTCACGATCGGCGCGACGATGATCCTGCTGGGGCTGGAGCTCTGGCAGGCGATCGTCGTCATCGTCGTCGGCAGCCTGCCGTGGGTCTTCCCCGGCATCGTGGCGATCACCGGCCCCGCCGCCGGCACCTCGGGCTCCGTCATCACCCGCGCCATCTATGGGGTCGTCGGCAACAAGGTCGTCATCGCGTTCACCGGCTGGATCATCTCCGCCGTGTTCCTCGCGCTGAACTGGCTCGCCTCCTCGTTCATGGGCGCCGACCTGCTCGCGGCCTGGGGGTTCGACGACCCGGTGCTCGGGCCGGTGCTCGTCACCCTCGTCGTGTCCGCCGTGACGGTGCTCGTCGCGGTGTACGGGCACGCGCTCATCATCCGGAGCTACTCGATCATCACGATCGGGCTGCTCCTCGTCTTCCTCGCCGTGACCGCGTGCATCCTGCCCCACGTCGACTGGGCGTACCGGCCGGCGGAACCGCTCTCAGGCGTGCCGCTCTGGTCGGCGATGACGATCGGCTTCACCATCCTCGCGTCCACGCCGCTGTCGTACTCGAACAGCCCCGACATCGCCCGCTACCTGCCCCGTTCGACGAAGCCGTGGCGGATCGTCGCCGCGACCGCCCTCGGCGGCGCCCTCCCGTGCATCCTGTTCACCGTCGTCGGCGCCCTGCTCGCGACCGGGATCAGCGACGCGGCGATGGCCGCCGGCATCGAATCGGCGCTCCTCGCACTGCTGCCGAGCTGGCTCGGACCGCTCCTCGTGCTCGCCGTGATCGTGAACACGATCGCGCTGAACGGGATGACGACCTACACCTCGAGCATGGCGCTGCAGGCGGTCGGCGTGCCCATCCGGCGCATCCCCTCCGCGATCGTCGTCGGCGTGATCGGGACGGCGCTCACGCTCTACCTCGTCATGTCGACGAGCCTCCTCGACGCGGTGAATCTGATGCTCCAGTTCCTCGTCATCGTCTCCGCGCCGGCGATGGCGGTGTTCACGACCGACGTGCTGCGTCGGCGCGGCCGGTACGACGGCGCGGCGCTCTTCGACGCCGGCCGCGGCGGCCCGTTCTGGTACACGGGCGGATGGAGCATCCCCGGCATGTCCGCGGTACTGCTCGGCGGACTCGCGACCGCCCTCTGCCTGTCGACCGAGGTCTGGACCGGTCCGGTCTCGCTCGAGCTCGGCGGCATCGACCTGTCCGTGCCGGCGGGGATGCTCGTCGCGGCGGCCGTGTACGCGGGACTGTCGCGGACGCGGCTCGGCGGCGGTCGCGCCGGAACGGAGCTGGCACGATGAGCGGCGCGCACCCGCCGCGCTTCCCGGGCGCCGCACCCGGGCGGCCCACGATCGACAGCTGGCAGGAGGCCCCGGACAACCGCTGGGCGTTCGCGCACCTCGGCGAGCTCGTGCCGACCGCGACGGTCGCGAGACGGCGCCCGCCTGGCGAGGCGACGGTGCGGCTCGGCGGACCCGACGGCCTCGAGGGGCTCGTGCCCGAGCTCGAGGAGCGGCTCGTCGCGACCTTCACCGACGCGTTCCTGGTGCTCCGCGGCACGGAGCTCGTCGCCGAGTACTTCCGGCCCGGCTTCGCACCGGATGCGCCGCACCTGCTGATGAGCGTGTCGAAGTCGCTCTGCGGGATCGTGGTGGGGGCGCTCGTCGACGACGGCCTGATCCATCCCGCCGAGACCGTCACTCGATACGTGCCCGAGCTCACCGGCTCCGTGTTCGACGGGCCGACCGTGCGGCACGTACTCGACATGCTGATCGCGATCGACTACGACGAGGACTACGTGAACCCCGCCGCGGAGGTGCAGACGCACGACCGCTCCGCGGGTTGGCGCAGCCGGCGGGCGGGTGACCCGGCCGACACCTCGACCTTCCTCACGACGTTGCGGGGCAGCGGCGAGACCGGCACGTTCCAGTACTGCTCCGCGAACACCGACGTGCTCGCCTGGATCGTCGAACGGGTCACCGGGCAGCGTTACGCCGAGGTGCTCTCGGAGCGGCTCTGGGCGAAGCTCGGCGCCGACCGCGACGCGAGCATCACGGTCGACACGGCGGGGTTCGGCTTCGCCAACGGCGGTGTGTCGTGCACCGCTCGCGACCTCGCCCGCGTGGGACGGCTGATGCTGGACGGCGGCGTCGCGCCGGGCGGCCGCGTCGTCTCCGAGGAGTGGGTGCGTGGGACGCTCGCGGGCGGCGACCCTGCGGCGATGTCCGACGCGGGCTTCGCCACGGCGTATCCGAACGGCTCGTACACCCGGCAGTGGTGGTGCACCGGGAACGCGCGCGGCAACGTGAGCGGCATCGGCATCCACGGCCAGCACCTCTGGCTCGACCCTGGAACCGACTCGGTCATCGTGAAGCTGTCGAGCTGGCCCGAGCCGGACACTGCCGAGTGGCACGAGCGGCAGGGCCGACTGCTGTTCGAGGTGAGCGAGGCGCTCGATCGGCTCCCCTGATCGCTGCGGCGTCATCAGGCGGCCCGCGTCGTCTCGGCCGGCGTCGTTCCGGCCTCCTGGGTGTCGGCTGCTGCCGTCTTGGTGTGTGCAGTGTCGGTTGCCGCCGTCTCGACGGGTGGGGTGTCGGTTGCTGCCGTCTCGACGTATGCCGTGTCGGTTGCCGCCGTCTCGACGGGTGGGGTGTCGGTTGCCGCCGTCGCGACGGATGCGGTCTCGACCGCCGCCGTGTCGACCGATGCCGCCCCCGACCGCATGGTCGCGACGCGCGCGCGGACCGCGCGGTCGGCGGCGGTGCCGGCACGGATGGGTGTCGCGGTCGGGTCGACGTGCGGGGGCGGAACGAACCATCGCTCCCGTCCGCGGACGATGATGCGCCAGCCGTCGTCGTGCACCCGATGATGGTGGTGGCTGCAGAGCAGGATGCCGTTGTCGAGGTCGGTGCGCCCGTCGTCGCGGTGCCACCACGCGATGTGGTGCGCCTCGGTGTGCGAGGGCGGCCTCGAGCATGCCGGCCACGCGCAGCCGCCGTCGCGATCGGCGAGGGCGAGCTTCTGGGCGGCGCTGAACAGCCGAGCTGAGCGCCCGAGCTGCAGCGGCTCGCCCTCATTGCCGACGAACAACGGCGCGATGCCCGAGGCGGTGATCAGCGCGCGGACGCTCGCGATCGAGATTGGCTGCTCGATGCCGTCGATCGTGCCGTGGCCGTGGCCGTGGCCGCGGCCGTGGCCGTGCCAGCGCTCGCGTTCGGAGAGGAGGGCCTCGGCGTCGGCGCGCACGACGACGGTCGTCTGCCGGAGCGTCGGGATCTCGCGGCAGCCCAGCGCGTGGCGCATGAGATCGGCGAGCGCGTCGGCGTTCATCTGGGCGATCGTGCGGTCTTCGGCGGTGCGGGTGTCGTCGTGCGGTCCGAGCTCGTGCTGCGCCTGCGGCCGGGACTCCGGATGCGACGCCTGCGTGTGCGCCTGCGGCTGGGACTCCGGCTGCGCGTGCGGATGCCGGTGCCTCGCGTCGCGCGCTCGCCGCAGCTCGGCCCCGACCAGCCCCTCGACCGCCGCCTTCAGCGCGGCGCCGTTCACTGGATCGAGCGCGCCGCGGAGCTGCACCATCCCCGCTCGGTCCTCCCAGATGCGCAGGCCCCGTCCAGCTCGGAGCTCGTCTTCGCGCGGTCGCACGCCGTCCGGGTCGAGGCGGGCCTCGAGGAGTTTGATGAGCTGCCCGAGGCGTTCGGGGCTCGCCTCGGCCGCGCGCTCGACGAGGAACTCTTCGGCTGAGTCGAGGAGTTCGGGGGCGACCCGCGGGGCGACGCGATCGAGGAACCGCCGTACGAGTTCCGCCGCGTCGAGGCCGAGTTCGGCGGTCGCGAGTGCGTGCGACAGGTGGGGGAGTCTGGGCGGCTGCGGTGCGCCCAGCAGCGTGCACCGCGCGGCGGTCGCCTCGCCGACGGCGACGAGCGCGGCCGCGTCGCTCGTGCGGCGGCCGGTGAGTTCGGCGACGAAGCGGGTCGCCGAAGAGAACCCGCGATCCCGGGCGGGGTCGGCGCCCGGCTCCCCGGTGCATCGTGAGGCCAGCTCGGCGGAGCACGCCGACTCGATCGCCTCGGCGGCCCGCACGACGCCGGCGACGGCCGTGAGTACGCGCGCGAGTCCGTCGTCACTCAGACCCCGCGCGGCGTCGGCGGCGGCATGCGACGGCCCTGCGCCGATTCCCTCTGCCCCGATTTCCCCTGCGCGGATTCCTCCTGTGCCGAGCATTCCCGCGCCGAGTCGCACGG
Source organism: Agromyces mediolanus (assembly GCF_044917495.1). GTDB lineage: Bacteria > Actinomycetota > Actinomycetes > Actinomycetales > Microbacteriaceae > Agromyces > Agromyces mediolanus_B. Next base: position 102,067 of record NZ_JAVSSI010000008.1, read on the forward strand.
CGCCGGACCACGCCTCGGCGAGGGCGGCGAACCGCTCGCCGAGCACCGCGAGGGCGGCCGGCGGATCGGGGGTGGGTTCCATGGTTCGACGCTACGCGGAATCGAGGCGAAGATTCGAAGCTCTCTTCGATGTGTGGAGAAACGGGCGGTCTCGCAGGCTGGGGAGGAGGACCAGCGATCCGCGATCCGCGATCCGCGCCACCGCGCCACTGTGCCCGCGGCGCAACGGCGCCACCGCGCAACGGCGTCCCCGCGTCACTGCGCCGCGTGACCGCGCCACTGCGCCACCTGACCGCGCACCCGCCCCGCGCCGAACCTCGCGCCGAACCGCGCGCCGAACGGGCTTCGAACCGCGACCCGCCGCGCCCCGAACGTGCGCCGAGCCCCCGCCTAGCTCGTGCCGCTCCACGGCGCCGGCACGATCACCCACATGACCTCGGCGCCGAGCTCGTCGTCGGCCGTCCAGCTGTGGGGCTCCCGCCCCGGGAACGTCAGTGCGTCGCCGGCGACGAGCGTGACCGCGCGGTCGACGAAGCGCACCGTGAGCGCGCCCGACAGCACGTGCAGCACCTCCACGTCGCTCGAGATCGTGTAGAGCTCGGCGCCGCCGGACGCTCCGGGCGCCATCTCGGAGCGCAGCAGCTGCACGCGCGACTCGCTGCGGGGCGACATGAGCCGCTCGGCGACCCGGGTGCCGCCGAAGTTCACCCGCGGCGCCTCGGCGTAGGGGATGACCTGGATCTCGGGCTCGGCGAAGAGCGAGCCGATCGGCAGCGAGAGCACCTGGCAGAGCTGCAGCAGCGTGGCGACCGACGGCGAGGTCTCGTCGCGCTCGAGCCGGCTGAGGAACCCCTTCGTGAGCCCGCTCGCCTCGGCGAGCTGGGCGAGGGTGAGCCCCTGCGCGGTGCGCGCGTTGCGCAGGTGCGCTCCGATCGCGAGCGGGGAGGAGCTGGGGCCAGGGGGGACGGCGCGGCGCATGCGGCTCCTTCGCTCGGTTCGGATCGCGGATGACTCGGCCACGGGCCGATCGACGGCCCATCGCCCCGGATGCCTGGATCACGGATGCCGCGAACGCATGCTTGCGTCACCGCATCCCACGCCGTAGCATGGCCCGCGAGTTTTCTCCAGAATATCAAAGGTTTACCAATATGCAACCCAGCGATCTGCCCAGCGACCAAGCCAGCGATCTGCCCAGCGATCTGCCCAGCGACCTGCCCGGCGAGCGCCCGGCGCCGATCGGACCGGTCGACGCGAGCCGCGTCCCGCGATTCGCCGGCATCGCCACCTTCGCGCGCCTGCCCCGCCTCGAGGAGGTCGAGCACGCCGACATCGCCGTCGTGGGCGTGCCCTTCGACAGCGGCGTGAGCTACCGGCCGGGCGCCCGCTTCGGCCCGGCGCACGTGCGCGAGGCCTCGCGCCTGCTCCGCCCGTTCAACCCGGCGCAGGGCGTCCTGCCCTTCGCGGTGCAGCAGGTCGCCGACGCCGGCGACCTCGCCGTGAACCCGTTCAGCATCGACGAGGCCGTCGCCGACGTCGAGGCCGGCGCCCGCGCGCTCGCCGAGCACGCCGACCGGCTCGTCGTGATCGGCGGCGACCACACGATCGCCCTGCCGCTGCTCCGCGCCGTCACGGCGAAGCACGGCCCGGTCGCGGTGCTCCACTTCGACGCCCACCTCGACACCTGGGACACCTACTTCGGCGCCCCGATCACGCACGGCACCCCGTTCCGCCGCGCCTCGGAGGAGGGACTCATCGACCTGACGGCGAGCATGCACGTCGGCACCCGCGGTCCGCTCTACGGCGTCGAGGACCTGAGCGACGACGCCCGTCTCGGCTTCGCGATCGTCACGAGCGAGGACATCGAGGAGCGCGGTGTCGAAGCGGCGATCGAGCGCATCCGCGCCCGTGTCGGCGGCAAGCCGCTCTACATCTCGATCGACATCGACGTGCTCGACCCGGCGCACGCCCCCGGCACGGGCACGCCGGAGGCCGGCGGGCTCACGAGCCGGGAGCTGCTGCGCATCCTCCGCGCCCTCGCCGACCAGCGCATCGTCGGCGCCGACGTCGTCGAGGTCGCCCCGGCGTACGACCACGCGCAGCTCACCGCCGTCGCCGCCTCGCACGTCGCGTACGAGCTGATCAGCGCGATGGCCCCGCGCGGCTGAGGCCGCGACGCCGCGCCGCCACCGGCAGCCACCCCGGACCGCCGCCCGGCATCCACCCCGGATCGAAGGAGACCCAGATGACCACCCGCACCCCGAGCGCCGAGGAGGCGCTCGCCGCCGCCGACGCGATCATCGACGCGTTCGCGGCGACCGACGGCGAGCGCTACTTCGCCGGCTTCGCGCCCGACGCGAGCTTCCTGTTCCACACGGAGGCGGCGCGGCTCGACGACCGCGCCGCCTACGAGGCGCTCTGGCAGGGCTGGGTGGCTGGCGGATGGCGCGTCCTCGAGTGCCGCTCGAGCGGACGCCTGGTGCAGACGTTCCCGGGCGGCGCCGTCTTCAGCCACGACGTCGCGACCCGCGTCGACACGGGCGAGGGCGAGGACGCCTACCGCGAGCGGGAGACCATCGTCTTCCGCGTCGACGCCGAGGGGCTCCTCGCCGTGCACGAGCACCTCTCGCCGGCATCCGCCGACTGAGCGGCCCTGACCGAACCGACCCCCGCATCCCCCAGGAGCACGCAATGTCGCTGTACCGCCGTCTCGACCGCCGCCTCGCCGAGCAGTCCGACACCTCAGGGCCCGTCCGCGGCACCCTCTCCACGCCGCGCATCGGCATGATCTGGCTCGCCGCGAACCTCGTCGTGACGACCCTGCTCACCGGCACCCTGTTCGTGCCCGGCGTCGAGTACGGCACCGCGATCACGATGATCGTCGTGGGCACGGTCGCCGGCGCGGTCGTGCTCACCCTCATCGGCAACATTGGCACCCGCACGGGCCTGCCGACGATGGCGCTCGCGCGCGGGGCCTTCGGCACGCGCGGCGGGTTCCTGCCGATGGCGGCGAACCTCGTCATCCTGATGGGCTGGAGCTGGGTGCAGGCGATGCTCGCCGGCGTCACGGTCGACGCGCTCGTGTCGAGCCTCACGGGCTTCTCCAACCCGATCCTCTTCTCCGTGCTGTGCCAGACGATCGTCGTCATCCTGGCGATCTTCGGCCACGAGGGGATCGCGCGGGTCGAGCCGTGGCTCGCCGTGCTCATGCTCGCGATCATCGCCTGGATCTTCTTCATCGCCTTCACGAGCTTCGCCCCCGGCGAGTACTTCGCGATCCCCGCGGACCCCTCGATCGGCCAGACGCCGGCGATCGTGCTCGACATCGTCGTCGCGACCGCGGTGAGCTGGACGGTCCTCTCGGCCGACTTCAACCGGCTCGCGAAGACGAGCCGCGCCGGCTTCCTCGGTGCGGGCCTCGGCTACACGCTCTCGACGGTCATCGCGATGACCCTCGGCGCCACCGCGATCGGCTACGTCATCCTGAGCGGCGGGGAGCCGCTCGCCTTCGACCCGAGCGTGCTCGTGGCGGCGTTCGGCGCCCCGATCGCGATCGTCATCTTCGTCTCGGTGATGGCGACGAACTCGATGGTCGTCTACGGCATGACCACCTCGATCGTGCACGCCGCGGCCGGACGGGCGAAGCTGCGCTTCCTGCCGACGGCGCTCGTGGTCGGTGCGATCTCGATCCTCGGCGCGACCTGGCTCGCGCTCCTCGACCAGTTCACGAACTTCCTCATCGTGATCGGCGCCTTCTTCGTGCCGGTGTTCGCGATCATGATCGTCGACTACTACGTCGTGAAGCGCGCGAGCTACACGGTGGACCTCCTGCGCCGCCGCGGCGGCCGCTACTGGTACCTCGGCGGGGTGAACTGGATCGCGGTCGGCGCCTGGGCGATCGGCGCGACCGCCTCCTACCTGTGGGTGTACGTCTGGCCGAGCCCGGTCGGGGCGACGATCCCGGCGTTCGTCGTGACGTTCACGATCTACCTCCTCGCGATGCTGCCGGAGCGGGCGCGCACCCGCCGCGAGGCGAGCGTGCACCTCGCCGACGCGGTCGTGCAGGTCGACACGACGGGGATCCAGGCGATGGACGAGGCGGTCCTCGGCGACGCCGAGCGGGCGCTCGAAGCGCGGCGGCGGGCGAAGGCGGCGGATAATGGTGCGGATGCCCCGGCGGGTGCGGATGCCCCGGCGGGCGCCGAAGCACGTACCGGAAGGGGCGCCGACCGCGATGCGTGAGCTCAGCCATCCGATCGTCTCGGGCATGCGGGTCTACCCCGGCGACCCCGAGGTCGCGATCGAGTCCGCGCTGCGCCTCGACCGCGACGGCGTCGACGTCGCCCGGCTGCACCTCGGCTCGCACACCGGCACGCACCTCGACGCCCCCTCGCACACCGTCGCCGGCGGGCGCACCACCGGCGCGATCGGCCTCGACGAGCTCGTCGGCGACGCCCTCGTCGTGCACCTCGACGGCCTCGCCGCCGGGCAGCGCTACGGACTCGCCGAGCTGGCCGCGGCGCTCGGCGGGGAGCTGCCGGAACGGGTGCCGCCGATCGTGATCCTCGACACCGGCTGGGCCGCCCGCTTCGACTCGGACGAGGCGCTCGAGCACCCCGCGCTCGACCCGGCCGCCGCGGCGGAGCTCGTGCACCGCGGCCTGCACGTGCTCGCCGTCGACACCCTGAGCCCCGACCCGAGCGCGGGCGGCGGCGCGGGCTTCCCGGTGCACGAGGTCGTGCTCGGCGCCGACCGGCTCATCGTCGAGAACCTGTGCGGGCTCGCGGGGCTGCCGGAGCGGATCCGTGCGGGCTTCTTCCCGCTCCGGGTCGACCTCGACGGCGCCCCGGTGCGGGCGGTCGCCTTCGACTGACGCCGGCGCCCGCCCGATCCGGCTCAGGCGGGCCCGCGCGTCAGGCGGGAGCCATCCGCGCCCCGAGCTCCAGCCGCTCGCCCTGGAACCGCTCGCGCAGCCGCCGGTCGTGCGAGACCAGCACGACGGCCCCGGCGAACGCCGCGACGGCGGCCTCGAGCTGGTCGACGAGGAGCGGCGCGAAGTGGTTCGTCGGCTCGTCGAGGAGCAGCAGTTCGACGTCCCGGCTGACGAGCACAGCGAGCTCGAGCCGGCGCCGCTGCCCGTACGACAGCCCGCCGAGCGGGCGGCCGAGCTCGGCGGGATGGAACAGTCCGAGGGCGGACAGCCGCTCGGTCGCGGCATCCCGGTCCGCGTGGAGCTCCGCCGCGTACGCCTCGACGAGTGTCGTCCGCGGCTCGGCGACCCGCTCCGCGTGCTGGCGCAGCCGGCCGACGGACCCGGTGCGCGTCACCGTGCCGCGCTCGGGCGGCAGCTCGCCCGCGAGGACGCGCAGGAGCGTGGTCTTGCCCGTCCCGTTCGGGCCGGTGACGAGCAGCCGCCCGCCCGGTCCGAGCTCGAACCCGGGCAGCGGCGCGCCGAGCACGGTGAGCCCGGCGGCGCGCAGCAGGGGCGCCGCGGCCGCCGTCGCGCCGCCGGCGGCATCCCGACCACCCGGCGCTTCCGCCGCATCCGCCCGCGCGCCGAGCGTCCCGGCCGTGAACCGCAGCGGCTCGGGCGGGGCGGCCACCGGCTGCGCGGCGAGTCGCTCGAGTCGCTCCTTCGCGTTGCGGATGCGCCCCATGGCGCCGTGGTCGCGGCCGCGCGCGCGGAACGCGCCGGCCCCCATGCCCGGCTTGTCGAGCTTGCGCGGGATGGCGGCGAGCCGCCCGGCGTTCGCCTCCAGCAGGGCGAGGTGGCGCGCCCGCTCGGTGAGCCAGGCCTCGTGCGCGAGCCGCTGCCGCTCCCGTTCCGCGGCCTTCGCCGCGAGATAGCCCGCGTAGCCGTCGCCGTATCGGGCGACCCCGCCGTCGGCGAGCTCCCAGATCGCGCTCGTCCAGCGCTCCAGGAACGCGCGGTCGTGGGATGCGGCGACCACGGTGCCGCGATGGCGTGCGAGCGCCGCGAGGAGCCAGTCCCAGGCGGCGTCGTCGAGGTCGTTCGTCGGCTCGTCGAGCAGCAGCAGCTCCGCGTTCGAGGCGAGCGCCGCGGCGAGCACGATCCGCGCGCGCTCCCCGCCGGAGAGCGTGCGCCACTCCCGGGAGCGGTCGATGCCGCCGACGCCGAGCGCGGCGAGCCCCGCGTCGAGCCTGGTCGGCGCGCCGTAGCCGTCGCGCGCCTCGTAGCGGTCGACGAGCGCGGCGTAGCGGGCCAGGGCGGCGTCGAGCATGGCCCCGTCGCGGCCGGCGGCGTCGAGCGCGGCCCCGTCGACGACGCCGCCGTCCGGGCCGGCGAGCGCCGCGCCCGCGTCGGCGAGCTCCGCTTCGAGGGCGCGGAGCTCTCGCCAGCACGCGTCGATCGCCTCGGCGACCGTCGCCCGCTCGGGCAGTTCGAGCGACTGCTCGAGGGCGCTGATGCCGCCGGGGGCGACGAGCATCCGCTCGCCCGCGTCGGGCTGCAGCTCGCCCGCGATGAGGCGGAGCAGCGTCGTCTTGCCGGCGCCGTTGTCGCCGACGAGCGCGACGCGCTCGCTCGCGCCGAGCTCGAGGTCGACCCGGTCGAGCACGAGGTGGTCGGCGAAGCGGACGCTCGCACCGCGCAGGGAGAGTTGGATTCGGGCGGTCATGTGCGACTCGCAATCTCGATCCGTCGATCGGCGCACGGGCCGGCTTCGTCGTCGAAGCGCCGGTGGCGGGCGCGCGGAGCGGGCGCGGCGCACGATCACGGATCGGGGTGAGGATGGCCGGCATCCGAAGATGCCCGGAACGGATGCCGCGGAGCGAGGCTCGACGCGGCGGGGCCACCTCAGTGGCGGATCAGCGTACCCATAGGTGGATGACCGTAGCACCGGCCGCGCACCGGGCACAAGACGCCCGGTGCTACGCCGCGTCGTCCTGCCAGCGCGTCAGCTTCTCCGGATTGCGCACGAGCCAGAGCTCCGCGAGCCGCCCGTCCCGCACCTCGACCGAGACGACGGTGTCGACGACGCCGTTCTGGGCGAAGACCGCGACGTAGCCCGAGGCGGTGTCCCGCAGCGAGATCGAGAGCCCCTCGCCGCGCTTCGCGATGATGCCGAGCACGTAGTGCGCCACCTTCTCGGCGCCGAGCACCGGCCGCCGGGCGGCCGAGACGAGCCCGCCGCCGTCGGAGACGAGCCGGGCGTCGGGATCGAGCAACCGCACGAGCGCCTCGATCTCGCCCGTCGCCGCCGCCGCGAGGAAGGCGTGCACGACCGCGGCGTGCTGCTCGCCCGTCGCCGCGCCCGCACGGCCCGCGCGCACTCGGGCCCGGGCGCTCGAGGCGAGCTGACGGCACGCCCCGGGGGAGCGGCCCACGACCTCGGCGACCTCGGCGAACGGCATCCCGAACGCCTCGTGCAGCACGAAGGCGACCCGCTCGGCCGGGGTGAGCGTCTCGAGCACGACGAGCATCGCGGTCGACACCCCCTCGGCGAGCTCCGCGCGCTCGGCCGGGTCGGCCGGCGGTGCCGCGGCGAAGCGGCCGCCGAACGCGTCCGGCGCATCGGGCAGCGGCTCCGGCAGCCACTCGCCGACGTACGCCTCGCGGCGCTTCCTCGCCGAGCCGAGCTCGTCGAGGCAGATCCGGCCGACGACCGTCGTCAGCCAGGCGCCGGGGGAGCGGATGCCGGCCCGCTCCGCCTCCGGCAGCCGCAGCCAGCGCTCGAAACCGGCCTGCACCGCGTCCTCCGCCTCGGCGAAGGAGCCGAGCATCCGATAGGCGAGGCCGAGGAGCGCCGGGCGCTCCGCAGCCACCGCCTCGGCCGAGGCATCCACCGTGCTCATGCCGCAAGCCTGCCATGCGCCGGCTGCCCGCCTGACATTCCGGCGCGCTGCGTCGTCGGAGGAGTGACGGCGGGCACCGGGCCCGCCGAGGGCCGCAGGCCCGGAACGGAGGACACGGTGAGGATCGCCATCGCGGGAGGGACCGGCACGGTCGGCCGGCACATCGTCGAGGTCGCACGGGAACGCGGGCACGAGGCCGTCGTGCTCGCCCGCTCCGCCGGCGTCGACCTCACGACGGGGGCCGGGCTCGCCGCCGCGCTCGCCGGGGTGGCGGCCGTCATCGACGCCGCGAACGTCAACGCCATCGACCGGAAGACCGCCGAGCGCTTCTTCACCGGCACCTCCCGCACCCTCCTCGCCGCCGAGCGCGAGGCGGGCGTCGGCCACCACGTGCTGCTCTCGATCGTCGGCATCGACCGCATCCCCTACGCGTACTACGAGGCGAAGCTCGCGCAGGAGCGCGTCGTCGAGGCGGGCGGGATGCCGCACACGATCCTCCGCGCGACGCAGTTCCACGAGTTCGCCGGGCAGATGGCCGGTCGGCTGCGCGTCGCCGGCGTCCAGCTCGCCGCCCGGATGCGCACGCAGCCGATCGCGGCCCGCGAGGTCGCCGAGCACCTCGTCGCGCTCGCCGAGGGGGAGCCGCGGGGGCGGGCGCGCGACCTCGCCGGCCCCCGCGAGGAGCAGCTCGCCGAGCTCATCCGCCGGCTCGTCCGCGCCGAGGGCCGCCGCGGCCCGGTCGTGCCGGTCTCCCTGCCGATGCGCGGCATGGCCGAGATGCGGGCGGGGGCAGCGCTGCCCGGCCCCGACGCGGAGCTCGGCCGGCAGACGTTCGGGGAGTGGCTCGCCGCGCGTTGAACCCGAGGCCCCCTCGTGCACCCGGGGTTCACCGCCGGGCCATCCGGGGGCCAGCCCCGGGTCATCCGTCGCCGATTCACTGGGCGGAAGCCCGCGCTCCGCACCCGCCTGATCCCAGGCGGGTGCGGTCGCGCGCGCCCGAACGAGCGAAACGCGCGAGACGAATGAGGAAGAGACGACGATGACGATGACGACGATGCGCCGGGCCCGGCGCGGTGCGGCGACCGCCGCGCTCCTGGGCCTCGCGGTCGCCGGGCTCGCGGTGCCGGCCACGGCCGCCGCGGCGGAGCCCGCGATCGAGGTGCCGACCGCCCCGGTGGTCGACGGCACCACCACCTGGCACTACCTCGACGACGGCACCGACCCCGCCCGCGGCGACGCGAACCTCCGGGTCTGGACGACCACGGGCTACGACGACGCCGACTGGAAGCAGGCGCCCGGCAGCTTCGGCGCGAAGGGCGGCAAGCTCGCCGCCGTCGGCCCGCACCTGCCCGCCACCCTGCTGAACCACTACCTGAACGGCACCTCCGCCCCCACGGTGCCGACCTACTTCTTCCGCACGAGCTTCGAGCTCGAGCCGGGCGTCGCGGCCGAGGTCGGCCAGCTCGTCGGCGACCTCGTCTACGACGACGCCGTGCAGGTCTGGGTGAACGGCGAGAAGGTCGCCGGCTTCGTCGACGGCCGCGTCACCGGCACCACGAACCTCGAGTACGCGGGCGACAGCAACGGCGACCCGCTCGCCTCGACGTTCACGGCCGACGGCGACGTGCTCGTCGACGGCACGAACACCGTCGCGATCGCGCTCTTCCAGGACCGCGCCTCGAGCTCGGACATCTACCTCGACGTGCCGAAGATCTCGCTGCTCCCCGAGGCGGGCGCGCCCGGCGAGCCCGTCGCCGTGCCGCCGACCCGGGTCATCCTCACGCCGACCGAGACGCCCGCGACCTCGCAGTCGTTCTCGTGGCTCGCGGGCGACGTGTCGCACACGAGCGGCCAGGTGCAGATCCGGCCGGCCGAGGGCGGCGACACCCGCACGGTCGACGCCTACGCCGCGGGCACCGTGAACGGCAACCCGCTGCAGCACTTCTCGGCGACCGTCGACGGCCTCACCGCGGCGACCGCCTACGAGTACCGCGTCGGCCTCGAGGGCGCGTGGAGCGACTGGACCCGCTTCACCACCGCGAACCCGAAGGCCACCGACTTCCAGTTCGTCTACTACGGCGACGCGCAGATCGGGCTCGACTCGACCTGGCCGAACGTCGTCGCGCAGGCCGAGGCGAAGGCCCCGCGCTCGATCGGCTCCGTGCACGCGGGCGACCTGATCAACACCTCGTCGAACGAGACGGAGTGGCTGAACTGGTTCAAGGGCATGAAGACCTCGGCCGCGACGACGAACGTCATGGCGGCGCCCGGCAACCACGAGTACTCCGGCGACAAGCTGCTGAAGTCGTGGAAGGCGAACTTCGAGTACCCGCACAACAACCCCTCGACCGAGACGATCGGCGAGCTCGCCGAGCTCGCCGTCGGCGAGAGCGACGTGGCGAAGCAGTACGCCGCCTACTTCGCGCACTGGACGGCCTTCGCCACCGAGACCGTGTACTTCACGGACTACCAGGGCGTGCGCTTCATCACGGTGAACGCGACCCGCGACACCACGTTCCTCACCCCCGACGTGCTGCCCTCGTGCACCGGCGCCGAGTGCCCGCAGACGAAGGTCGGCGAGCTGTGGACCCAGTTCCAGGCGGCGTGGCTCGACCACGTGCTCACCGAGAGCCCCTCGAAGTGGAACGTCGTGACCTTCCACCAGCCCGTCTACTCGACCTCCGCGGGCCGTGACGAGCCGATCCTCCGCAAGTACTGGGTGCCGGTCTTCCAGGAGCACGACATCGACCTCGTGATGATGGGCCACGACCACACCTACGCGCGCGGCTACCACAACGACGACGTCACCGAGACCGCCGGCATCACCGACGGCCCCGTCTACGTCGTCTCCAACTCGGGCGCGAAGCACTACGAGCTCGAGACCCCCGAGAAGAACGTGTGGACGAACAACAACGCCACGCAGGTGCTCCGCGGGGCCGGGGTCACCACCTACCAGGTGGTCGACGTGACGAAGAACCAGCTCGTCTACCGCTCCTACCTCGCCGAGAAGACGGCGAACGCGACGACCGAGCTGCCCGTCGGCGCGGTCTACGACGAGTTCACGGTCACGAAGCTCGACGACGGCCGCAAGTGGGTCACGGAGGCCGGCGTCGAGCCGCCAGTCGACCCGAACCCGCCGGTCGAGCCGACCCCGGTCGACGAGTCCCTGCTCACCGAGGCGAACCGCGGCGGCGTCACCGTGCCGGCGAGCGCCGAGCCGGGCGAGGCCATCGAGATCGGCCTCGGCGCCGCGCGCGCCGAGCTCGAGGTGAACGTGTGGCTGCACTCCGAGCCGCAGCTGCTCGGCTCGCCGACGGCGGACGCCGAGGGCACCGTCCCGGCGACGATCCCCGCCGACGCGCCCGAGGGCGAGCACCGGCTCGTCGTGCAGTCGGCGGAGGGCGAGCTCATCGGCTGGGCGCCGATCCGGCTCGCGGCCGACGCGGGCACGGGTGGGCCGGGGCCGGGCACGGGTGAGCCGGGTACGGGCGAGCCGGGCACGGGTGGGCCGGGCGCGGGTGAGCCGGGCACCGGCGGCACGGGCGACGGATCCGCCTCGGCCGGCGACGGCCTCGCGCACACCGGCGCCGAGATCCAGACGGCGCTCTGGCTCGCGGGGGCGCTCCTCGCGGCCGGCGCGGTGATCGCGATCATCGCCGTGCGCCGCCGTCGTCAGCGGGCGAGCGGCGAGCCGGAGGCCTGATCGGGGCATCCGCCGCGTCCGATCGACGCACCGACCGGCGCCCGGTCCCCACGAGGGGGCCGGGCGTCGGCGCGTCGCGGCGGTGCTCCCGGCATCCCGGCCCGGCCCGCCGGCGCACCCGCCCGGCTAGGCTCGGCCCATGAGCCTCGACCTCGACGCGATCTACCGCGATCTGCACCGCAACCCCGAGCTGTCGTTCCAGGAGCAGCGCACCGCCGGCATCGTCGCCGAGGCGCTGCGCGGGCTCGGCTACGCCGTGACCGAGGGCATCGGCGTCACCGGTGTCACCGGCGTCCTCGCGCGCGGCGAGGGCCCGACCGTGCTGCTCCGCGCCGACATGGACGGGCTGCCCGTGCGCGAGGCCACGGGCCTCGACTACGCGAGCACCGCGACCGGCACCGACCACGAGGGCGCGGAGGTCCCCGTCATGCACGCGTGCGGGCACGACGTGCACGTCACCTGCCTCCTCGGCGCGGCCGAGGCGCTCGCGGCGGATGCCTCGTGGGCGGGCACGCTCGTCGTGCTCTTCCAGCCCGCCGAGGAGTGGGGCGGCGGTGCCGAGGCGATGCTCGCCGACGGGCTCTACGAGCGGGTGCCGCGCCCCGACGTCGTGCTCGGCCAGCACGTCGCGCCGCTGCCGGCGGGGCTCGTCGCCCTCCAGCCCGGGCCCGCGATGGCCGGCGCCGACTCGCTCACGATCACGATGCACGGCACCGGCGGCCACGGCTCGCGGCCCGAGACGACGGTCGACCCGGTCTACCTCGCGGCCTCGACGGCGGTGCGGCTGCAGGGCATCGTCTCGCGCGAGATCGCCGCGGGGGATGCCGCGGTCGTGACGGTCGGGCAGCTGCACGCCGGGACGAAGAACAACATCATCCCGCCCGACGCGAAGCTCGGCCTCAGCGTCCGCACCTTCGACGAGCACGTGCGGGAACGGGTGCTCGCCGCGATCGAGCGCATCGCCCGCGCGGAGGCGGCCGCCTCCGCGGCGCCCCGCGAGCCGGAGTTCGCCTACGAGGAGCGCTTCCCGGTGACGGTGAACGATCCGGCCGCGAGCGTCCGCACCGCCGAGGCGCTCCGCACGGCGTTCGGCGCGGAGCGCGTGCTCGAGCCGGGCGCCGTGTCCGGCAGCGAGGACGTCGGCGTGCTCGCGACGGCGGCCGGCGCCCCGCTCGTGTACTGGTTCCTGGGCGGCGCCGACCCGGCGCTGTTCGGCGCGGGCCTCGCCGACGGCCGGCTGCCCGAACACCTGCCGTCGAACCACTCGCCCGAGTTCGCGCCGCTGCCGCAGCCGACCCTCACCGTCGGGGTGGCGGCGCTCGTCACCGCGGCGAAGGAGTGGCTCGGCTAGCGCGCGGCGACCACCGCGGCGCCCGCACCGAACGCCGCCTCGTGCACCGCGCCGCGCAGCGCGTTCGCGCGTTCGGCGAAGCCGCGCTGCCGGCGCACGTACTCGGCCTTGCCGTCCGCGGTCTCGATGCGCACGGGCTCGCCGCTCCACGCGCTCATCTCGTACGGGGAGGCCTGCATGTCGAGGGTGCGGATGTCGCGGGCGAGCTCGAAGGCGTCGAGCAGCAGCTCGCCGGGCACGAGCGGGCCGAGCTTCATCGCCCACTTGTACACGTCCATGCCGGCGTGCAGGCAGCCCGGCTGTTCGAGCTCCGGCTGCGTCTCGCGGCTCGGCGCGAAGCGGTTGCGCGGCACCGCGTCCGGCGTGAAGAAGCGGAAGGCGTCGATGTGGGTGCAGCGCAGTTCGTGCGCCTCGACGACGGCGTCCGTCGCGGCCTGCCCGAGCCGCAGCGGCACCGGGTGGCGGTGCTCGGCCTGGCGGTAGACCATCGCCCACTCGTGCAGGCCGAAGCAGCCGAAGCTCCCCGGCCGGGCGGCGGTGAGCCGGAGCATCCGCTCGACCGCGGCGAGCAGCGGCGCCTTCTCGGCGCGCATCGCGGCGTCGTCGACCCGGAGCGATCCGGGCGCCTCGCCCGGCGCGTACCAGCGCCAGCCGGCGCGCTCCGCGTCCGTGGCCTCCGCGAGCTCGACGCCGGGGCCCGGGTGCCAGCGCCGGAGGGCCGCGGGGGAGTACGAGTAGTAGGTGTAGAGGAAGTCCTCGACGGGATGCTTCTCTCCGCGCGCGCTGCGCTCCCGGTGCCCGGCCGTGAGCGCGTCGGCGCGCTCGGCGTGCGCGCGCTCGCGGGCGCGCCAGTCGGCGGGGTCGAGCAGCCGGGTCATTCCTCCAGGGTACGCGCGTCGGCCGTCGGGCCCGCCGGGGCCGAGTCGGCGCCTCCGTCGGCCGGGCCCGCGCCGGCGTCCGCCGAGCCCGCGACGGCTCGGGCGTAGCGCGCGGTGAGCCGGTCGAGGAGCGGCACGAGCGCCGCGGGCGACTCGACCGTGAAGTCCATCTGCAGCATGCCGATGTAGACGGCCACGGTGTCGAGGCTGTCGGCCCCCGTCACGAGGACGCAGTGCGCCTCGTCGACGGGCTCGACGACGCCGACCGCGGGGTTGATCCGGGCGAGCACCGCCTCGGCCGGGGCGTCGATGCGGAGCCGGGCGTGCACCGTCCAGCCGCTCGCGGCGATCGTGCGCATGGCGAACGCCGTGTAGTCGGGGCGCTCCGGGTCGCCGCCCGGCAGCGGCTGCGGCGCGAATCGGCGGCGGGTCGGCATCCGCAGCTCCAGGAGGTCGACCCGGAACGTCGCCCACTCCTCACGCTCGGGGTCGCGGGCGACGAGGTGCCAGCGCCGCTGCCAGCTGAGCAGCCGGTACGGCTCGACGAGGCGGAGCTCGCCCGCGTGCTCGAAGCGCAACCACTCGACGTCGCGGATGGCCGCGGCGATGGCCCGCAGCGCGGCCGGATCGACCTCGGGGTCGGGGGCGTCGGTGCCGGTGTTCTCGGGGGCGCGCTCGATGGTGCCGTGCAGGGCGTCGACCACGGGGCGCAAGCGGGGCGGCAGCACCTGCTCGAGCTTCGCGAGCGCCCGCCCGCCGGACTCCTCGACCCCCGCGATGCCGGTCGCCGCGCGGAGCCCGACGGCGACGGCGACGGCCTCCTCGTCGTCGAGGAGGAGCGGCGGGAGCCGGCCGCCGGCGCCGAGCCGGTAGCCGCCGGCCGAGCCGCGGCTCGCGTCGACGGGGTAGTCGAGGGCGCGGAGGCGCTCCACGTCGTTGCGGATGGTGCGGGGCGAGACGCCCAGGCGCTCCGCGAGCTCGCGCCCCGACCAGTCGGGCCGGGACTGGAGGAGGGCGAGCAGCGCGAGCAGGCGTGCGGCGGTGTCGGCCATGGCGGATGCCTCCTCCGGACGGATCGTGGACCGATGCGATTCTCGCGGTTCATTAGGAAGTGAACGTGCCTAATGCCACCGTAGCGTCGGAGACATGACGAACTCCACCGCTCCGCTCGACCTCCGTCCTTTCACCGTCGCCGTCCCCGACGCCGAGCTCGCCGATCTGCACGAGCGCCTCGCCCGCACCCGGCTGCCGCAGCCCGCCCCGGTCGACGACTGGGACGCCGGCACCCCGAACTCGTACCTCCGCGAGGCCGTCGAGGCCTGGCTCGCCTTCGACTGGCGAGCCGCCGAGGCCAGGATCAACGCCGTGCCGAACTTCACGACCGAGATCGAGGGGCAGACGATCCACTTCCTGCACGTGCGCTCGCCGCACCCCGAGGCGACGCCCCTGCTCCTCGCGCACAGCTACCCGGGCTCGGCCGTCGACTTCCTCGGCATGATCGACGCGCTCGTCGACCCGCTCGCGCACGGCGGCCGCGCCGAGGACGCGTTCCACCTCGTCATCCCCGACGCCCCGGGCTTCGGCTTCTCCCAGCCGCTCGCCGCCGCGGGCTGGACGAACGCCCGCGTCGCCCGCGCCTACGACGCCCTCATGCGCGGACTCGGCTACGAACGCTACGGCGTGCACGGCTCCGACCACGGGGCGATGGTCGCCCGGGAGCTCGGCCTGTTGAACCCCGAGGGATTCCTCGGACTGCACGTGCTGCAGCTCTTCTCGTTCCCCTCGGGCGACCCGGCCGAGTTCGAGCGGCTCGAGCCGGCCGACTACGCGGCGCTCGAGCACATGCAGTGGTTCCAGTCGGTCGGCGGCTACAACACCATGAACGCCTCCCGGCCGCAGACGATCGCCGTCGGGCTCAGCGACTCGCCCGTGGGCCTCCTCGCCTACAGCGAGCTGTTCAACTCCTTCGGCAACGGCACCTCGCTCGTGCCGCTCGAGGCGATCCTCCTCGAGGTGAGCGTGAACTGGTTCCAGAACGCGGCCTCCGGCATGAGCCGGAGCTACCTCGAGAATGCCCGCGCCGAGGCCGAGCCGCGGCCGAACGCCGCACCGACCGGCGTCGCGGTGTTCGCCGACGACTTCCAGACCGTCCGGGTGTTCGCCGAGCGCGACAACACGAACATCGTGCACTGGAGCCGCTTCGAGGAGGGCGGGCACTTCGCCGCCCTCGAACGCCCCGAGGTGCTCGCGGGCGACCTCCGCACCTTCTTCGCCGCCCGACGCGAGGGCTGAGCCGCACCCGTCCCGTCCGCCTCGTCCGTCCCGTCCGCCCCGTCCGCGATCGGGCGAGGCGGGCGAGGCGCGTGTCGGCGGCGGATGCCACACTGGGCGCATGCTGCTCGCGGAGCTCGTCGAGACGGCCGAGGCGGTGGGCGCCACCCGCTCCCGGCTCGCAAAGCGCGCCGCGCTCGCCGCGCTGCTGCGCCGGCTGCCCGAGTCCGAGGTGGTGCCCGCCGTCGGCATCCTGCTCGGCCGGCTGCGGCAGGGGCGCATCGGCGTCGGCTGGCGCGGCTGGCAGGCGGCGAGCGCGCCGCCCGCCGCGGAGCCCACGCTCACCGTCGCCGAGCTCGACGAGGCGTTCGACCGGCTCGCCGCACTCGGCGGCCCCGGCTCGGCGGCCGAGCGCACCGCGCTCCTGCGGGAGCTCACCGGCCGCGCCACCGAGGCCGAGCAGCGCTTCCTCGGCGGAGTGCTCCTCGGCGAGGTGCGCACCGGCGCCCTCGAGGGCGTGCTGCTCGACGCCGTCGCCGAGGCGGCCGAGCGGCCGCCCGCCGAGGTGCGCCGGGCGGCGATGCTCTCCGGCGAGCTCGGCGAGACCGCCAGGCTCGCACTGCACGGGCCGCCCGGCGCGCTCGCCGAGGTGGGGCTCGTCGTCGGCCGCCCGGTGCTGCCGATGCTCGCGGCGACCGCGCCGACCGCAGCCGAAGCGGTCGCGGGCACCGGGGAGGCCTCGGTCGAGTTCAAGCTCGACGGCGCGCGCATCCAGGTGCACCGCTCCGGCGACGAGGTGCGCGTGTTCACCCGCAGCCTCGCCGACATCACCGAACGGCTGCCCGAGGTCGTCGAGACGGCGCTCGCGCTGCCGGTGCGCGACGTCATCCTCGACGGCGAGACCCTCGCGCTCGACGAGAACGACGCCCCGCGCCCCTTCCAGGAGACCATGTCCCGCTTCGGCGCCGAGACCGCGCGCGAGACGGTGCTGCGGCCCTGGTTCTTCGACGTGCTGCACGTCGACGGGCGCGACCTCATCGACGAGCCGCTCGCCGTGCGCCGCGCCGAGCTCCGTCGCATCGCGGGCGGACTCACCATCCCGGGCGAGGTCACCGCCGACCCGGAGGCCGCCGAGCGGGTGTCGCGCGAGGCCCTCGCCGCCGGGCACGAGGGCGTGGTCGTGAAGGCGATCGACTCGCCCTATGCGGCCGGCCGGCGCGGCGCGAGCTGGGTCAAGGTGAAGCCCGTCTACACCTACGACCTCGTCGTGCTCGGCGCCGAATGGGGCTACGGGCGGCGCACCGGGCTGCTCTCGAACCTCCACCTCGGCGCGCTCGACCCAGAAGGCGAGTTCGGCGAGCCCGGTGGGCTCGTCATGGTCGGCAAGACCTTCAAGGGCCTCACCGACGCGCTGCTCGCCTGGCAGACCGAGCGCTTCCCCGAGCTCGAGTCGCACCGCACCGCGCAGGCCGTGTTCCTCCGCCCCGAGCTCGTCGTCGAGATCGCGATCGACGGGGTGCAGCGCTCGAGCCGCTACCCGGGTGGCGTCGCGCTCCGCTTCGCGCGGGTGAAGCGCTACCGCGACGACAAGCGGGTCGCCGAGGCCGACACGATCCAGACCCTGCGGGCGCTACTGCCGGGGGCCTGAGTCGCGGCGCTCAGCCGTCGAGCTCGCCGATGTCGATGCCCGTGACCGGCTCGCCGTCCCGTTCGTAGACGAGCGACACGGCGCCCTTCGGCAGGGTCCGCGCGGGCTCGCTCAGCCGGAACGCCGCGGGCACGACCCCGTCGAAGAGCCGGCGGCCGCGGCCGAGCACGATCGGGTAGACGTACAGGTGCAGCCGGTCGAGGAGCCCCTCCGCGATGAGCGCGCGGGTGAGTTCGCCGCTGCCGATGACGTGGATCTCCTCGAAGCGGTCCTTCACGGCCCCGAGCTCGGCGGCGAGGTCGCGGACGACGGTCGTGCCCGCCCACCCGGGCTCGCCGAGGGTGCGGGACGCGACGAACTTCGGCACCGCGTTGAACTTCGCGCCGATCTCGTCGTCGTGCTGCGGCCAGTAGGCGGCGAAGATGTCGTAGGTGCGGCGACCGAGGAGGAGCGCGTCGAGGCGGCTGATGTCCGCGCCGACGACGTCGCCGCCCTCGTCGCTCCAGTAGGCGCCCTGCCAGCCGCCGAAGGGGAAGCCGCCCGAGGGGTCCTCGTCCGGGCCACCGGGCGCCTGGTAGACGCCGTCGAGGGTGAGGAACAGGTCTGCCGAGATGATGCCCATTCCGCCATGCTCCTGGCCTTCGAGCTCCGCGGCCAGCCGCGGCGGGACGGATGGCTCGTGGCATCGCGCGGGGCGTTCAGCTAAGGTAAGCATTACCTAACTCACTCCGTCTGGCAGGAGCACCCCGTGGCATCCAGCAACATCGCGGTCACCCACTCCGAGCTCGGCGTCGTCCAGGCCGAGGTCACCGCGGCCCGTCGCCTCTCGCCGCATTTCGTGCGCCTGACCGTGGCCGGCGAGGCGCTCGCGGGGTGGCGCCATCTCGGCTTCGACCAGTGGTTCCGCCTCGCGGTGCCGACGAACGACGACACGCGCTTCGACAATCTCGCCGACACCTTCAACATGAGCGGCTACCTCAAGTACCTGACGCTGCCGAAGTCGACGCGTCCGGTCATCCGCAACTACACGGTGCGCGAGTTCCGGCCGGACGCGCGGGAGCTCGACATCGACTTCGTCGTGCACGGCGAGGACGGCGTCGCCGGCCCCTGGGCGGGCTCGCTGCCGCTCGGCGCGACCGTCGCGCTCATCGACCAGGGCTGCGGCTACCGCCACGTCGAGAGCGCGGAGGTCGTGCTCGTCGGCGACGAGAGCGCGCTGCCCGCCGTGCTCGGCATCCTGCGGGACCTCCCGCGCGAGGCCCGCGGGCACGCGGTCGTCGAGGTGCCCGATCTCGCCGACGCCCAGCCCGACGAGGGGCCCGACGGCGTCGAGCTGCGCTGGGTCGCGCGCCGGCCGGACGCCGCCGTCGGTGCTGCGGCGCTCGAGGCCCTCCGCGAGCTGCCGCCGTTCGTCGGCGCCGTCTCGGCGTTCGCGGCCGGCGAGTCGAAGCTCGCGACGGGCGCCCGCCGCCACCTCGTGAACGACCGGGGCGTCCCGAAGGCGAACGTCGACTTCTGCGGCTACTGGCGCGCCCGCTGAGTCGGTGCGGCTCCCGCTCGGCGCGCAGGGGTGGAGGCGGCGACGCGCCCGGCGTAGCCTGGGCCGCGGCCGGCCGGCCGGTCGGCCGGCGCCCGCGGGGCGTCGAAGCAGCCGCGCCCGCAGGGCGCGGCGGTGAAGGGGAGACCATGGCCAACCTCGTCGTGCACTTCGAGATCCACGCGAGCGAGCCGCAGCGGCTCGTCGACTTCTACTCCGAACTGCTGGGCTGGCGGTTCACGCAGTTCGGCGACTACCCGTACTGGACGATCGATACGGGCGAGGGCGCGATCGGCAACACCGACGGCGCCGCCGGCCACGGCATCAACGGCGGGCTCGCCCAGCGCCAGGGGCCGCCGCCCGAGGTCGGCGCACCGGTGAACGGCTGCAACGTCGTCGTCGCGGTCGACGACGTCGACGAGACCTACCGGCGTGCGATCGGGCTCGGCGGCAGCGACGCGTTGCCGCCGGAGGACATGGCGGGCGTCGGCCGCACCGCCACGATCCTCGATCCCGACCGCAACCTGATCGGCTTCATCTCGCCGGTCCTCTCCGACGGCACGCGCGTGATGTGAGCGGACCGACGCCTCGGGCATAGCCCTCGCACAGCCGGGGCACAGCCCCGCCAGAGCCGCGGCGGCGACGCTGGGCCCATGAGTCACGAGCCGAGCGTCCCGCCCGCACCGCGCCGTCCGCCCGCCGAGCCGGATCCCGGACACCGCGAGCGGCCCGATCCCCGGTGGATCGACGAGCACGGCGTGCCGATCGACGAGGACCATCGCGGCCTCGTCTACGACATCCGCACCCTCGTCGACCGCCGCCGGGCGCTCGGGATCTTCGGCGGCATCGGGCTCACGACGCTCCTCGCGGCCTGCGCGGGAGGCGGGGCGACGGATGCCTCCTCGAGCGCGGCGCCGAGCGACACGGGCGGGGCCGGGGCGGCGAGCACGCCCGCGGCGGGCGACGGCCTCGCCGAGGTCCCCGACGAGACCGGCGGCCCGTATCCCGCCGACGGCTCGAACGGCGTCAACGTCCTCGACGATTCCGGGATCGTGCGCAGCGACCTGCGGCGGAGCTTCGGCGCGTCGACGACGACGGCCGAGGGCGTCCCGCTCGAGATCGCCCTGACCGTCCGGGACGCCGCGAGCGGCGCCGCCCTCGTCGGCGCCGGCGTCTACCTCTGGCACTGCGACCGGGCCGGCGGCTACTCGCTCTACTCCCCGGGGCTCGAGGCCGAGAACTACCTCCGCGGCGTGCAGGCGACCGACGAGACCGGCACGGTGCGCTTCACCTCGATCTATCCGGCCTGCTACTCGGGGCGCTGGCCGCACATCCATTTCGAGGTGTACGCGGACGTCGCGAACGCCGTCGCCGCGGGCCCGATCGTGAAGACCTCGCAGATCGCCCTGCCCCCGGAGTCGAACGACGCCGTCTACGCCACCGCCGGCTACGAGCAGAGCGTGCGGAACGCCGCCGCCGTGAGCCTCGCGAGCGACAACGTGTTCGGCGACGACGGCGGCATCCACCAGATCGCCTCGATGTCCGGCTCGGTCGCGCAGGGCTACACGGCGGCGCTCACGATCGGCGTCTGAGCGCGTGCCCGGCAGCGGGCGCGACGGGGGCCCCGCCGGGCGGGACGACGACGGGCTTGACGCGCGGGGCGCGGCGTGGTCGCATGGCCGGATGCCGCAGCCGGAACGCCCGCCCCTCGTCGACGACGATGCGCTCGACGAGCTCGAGCGCGAGTGGTTCGGCCGGGTCCACGGCCGGGTGCTCGAGATCGGGGCCGGCGAGGGCGAGA
The DNA here is from genome assembly GCF_044917495.1 of Agromyces mediolanus. Lineage (GTDB taxonomy): Bacteria > Actinomycetota > Actinomycetes > Actinomycetales > Microbacteriaceae > Agromyces > Agromyces mediolanus_B. The sequence goes on from NZ_JAVSSI010000008.1 coordinate 123,068, forward strand.
ACTTCGGTGCGCTCGCGCTCGACGTCGTCTGGACGGGCCTCGAGCCCGACGGGCCGCGCCGCGCCGAGCTCGCCATCCGGGCCAGGGAATGGGGGCACGAGGCGGCCCCGCTCGCCGCGTCGGCCGAGCGGATCCCGGTGCCCGACGGGGCCTTCGACGCGGTGATCGCGAGCTACGTGCTGTGCACCGTGCCCGACCCCGGGGCCGCCCTCGCCGAGGTCCGCCGGGTGCTGGTGCCGGGCGGACGACTCGTCGTCGTCGAGCACGTCGGGGCGCCGCGGGGCACCGTGAAGCGCACGGTGCAGCGGCTCGCGACGCCCTGCTCGGTGCGCTGGTGCCACGGCTGCCACCTCGATCGGGACACCGAGCAGACGATCGCCGACGCGGGCTTCCGCGCCGAGGAGGTGCGCCGGGTGCGCGCGCCGTCGCTGCCGCTCGGCGCGATGCCGATCCTGCTCTTCGACGGCGTCGCACCCGCCTGACCCGCGCGACGTCGGGGACCCGGAGCCGGTCAGCTGGCCGCGTCGAGCGCCTGCAGGAGGTCGGCGGCGAGGTCGTCGATGTGCTCGATGCCGACCGAGAGTCGCACGAGGCCCGCGGGGATCGTGTCGGCCTCGGCGGCCCAGCGGCGACGGCGCTCCAGGGTCGACTCCACTCCGCCGAGGCTCGTCGCGTGCACCCACAGACGGGTGGCGGCGACGACCCGGTCGGCGCCCGCGGCGCCGCCCGCGACGACGAGCGAGATCACCGCGCCGAAGCCGGGGTAGCGCAGCTCCTCGAGCGCGGGATGGGCCGCGAGCCGCTCGGTGAGGTCGCGGGCGTTGCGTTCGGCGCGATCGAGGCGGACGTGCAGGGTGCGCAGGCCGCGGAGCGCGAGGAACGCCTCGAAGGCGGAGGGGATGGCGCCGCCGAGCGAGCGCCGGTCGACGAGGCGCCGCGACAGCTCCGCATCGGCGGTCACGACGGCGCCCATGATCACGTCGCTGTGCCCGGACAGGTACTTCGTCGCCGAGTGCACCACGAGGTCGGCGCCGTCGGCGATGGGCCGCTGGCGCAGCGGCGTCGCGAAGGTGTTGTCGATCGCCACGAGCGCGCCGCGGGCGTGCGCCGCGGCGACGAGCGCCGGCACGTCGCCGAGCTCGAGCGCGGGGTTCGTGGGCGACTCGAACCAGAGCAGTGCCGCGCCCTCGCACGCGGCGGACACGGCGGCGGTGTCGGTGACGTCGACGTAGGCGACGCGGATGCGCCCCGACTCGACGCGGGCGTCGAGCTGGAGGACGGTGCCGGTGTAGGAGTGCCGGGGCGCGACGACGAGTCCGCCGGGCGGCACGAGTTCGAGCACGGCGTCGACGGCCGCGATGCCGGACGCGAAGCTCGTGGCGAGGCCGCCCTCGAGCGCGCCGAGCGCCTCCTCGAACGCGCTCCAGCTCGGGTTGCCGTAGCGGCCGTACTCGAGCGCGCCGCCGGCGACGTAGGTCGAGGCGAGGTGCAGCGGCGTGTTCAGCGGCTCGTCGGGCTCGTGCGGCGGGCGGCCGACGACGACCGCCACGGTCTCCGGCTGGAAGTCGGCCTCGGCTCGTCGGGGCTGGGTCATGCGTTCCTCTCGTCGCTCGCGCCCGATCGGCGCTCCGTCAGGATACGCAGCCGGGCCGGCGTGTGACGCCGTGTTCCGCGGTTCAGCTCCCGCCGCCCTCCGCCGCGCCGCCGAGGTGCGCCACGAGCGCCGACAGCGCCGGCCGCTGGCCGACGACCAGGCGTTCGGCGGCGATCCCGAGCGGCATCCACTCGGCGCGGTCCACCTCGGGGAAGGCGACCCGCCGGCCCGAGTGCGGCGGCCACTCGAGCTCGAAGGTGCCGCTCACGACGCGCTCGATCGCGAACTCGGGCGCCGCGAGGGCGAAGACGTACACCGTCTTGCCCGAGGCGTAGCGCACCGCGCCGAGCTCGGCGGGTTCGCCGTCGGGCGGCGGGACGCCGATCTCCTCGGTGAACTCGCGCCGGGCGGCCGCGAGCGGATCCTCGCCCGCCTCGAGCTCGCCCTTCGGGATCGACCAGGCCGCGGCATCCTTCTTCGCCCAGTACGGACCGCCCATGTGGCCGAGGAAGACCTCGAGCCCCTCGCCGCGGTCGCGGTGCAGCAGCAGGCCCGCGCTCGTCACCGGCATCCGATCCTCCGTCCAGGCTCGCGCGCTACCGTGGAGCGCGGAAGGGAGCCGATATGACCCGCATCCTGATCATCGGCGGCCACGGCAAGGTCGCCCTCCTCACCGAGCGCCTCCTCGCCGAGCGCGGCGACGAGGTCGACGCCGTCATCCGCAACCCGGAGCACGCCGAAGCGGTGCGCGCCGCGGGCGCGAACGCCGTGCTCGCCGACATCGAGCAGCTCGACGTCGACGGGCTCGCCGAGCTCATCGCCGGCCACGACGCGGTGGTCTGGTCGGCCGGGGCCGGCGGCGGCAACCCCGAGCGCACGTACGCGGTGGACCGCGACGCGGCGATCCGCTCGATGCGCGCCGCCGAGCAGGTCGACGTCCGCCGCTACGTGATGGTGTCGTACTTCGGCTCGCCCGACCGGGTCGAGCCCGACACGAGCTCGTTCCGGCACTACGCCGCCGCGAAGGCGGCCGCCGACCGGGAGCTCGCGGCGAGCGAGCTCGCGTGGACGATCCTCGGACCGAGCACGCTCGAGCAGGGCCCCGGCACTGGGCTGATCGACACGAACGCGAGCGAGAGCGGCGCCGTCGACCGTGCCGACGTCGCGGCCGTCATCGCCGAGACGCTCGCGCAGCCGGCGACGATCGGGCGCACGATCCGATTTAACCGCGGCTCGACGCCGATCACCGAGGCGCTCGGCTGATCGATCGCGGTCGGTCGCGCACCCGACCGCACGGTCGGCCGCCGCGAGCGGGGGCGTCAGTCCTTCGCCTTCAGGAGCGACCAGAGCGCGCTGAGCAGCAGCACCCCTCCCACGAGGGCGATGAGCCCGAGCACCGACCAGAGCACCGTTTCGACCGTCATGGTTCCTCCCCGGAGTCGTTGCCGCCATTCTGCTCCTGACGACCGCACCTGACCAGGGGCGGCGCGCCGCCGGGCTCGCGCGAATCGGATCCCGGCGCCGCGGCTCAGCGCTCCCGGTGCGCCCAGGCGAGGAGCCGCTCGAGCGGCCAGGTGTTCACGATCCGCTCGGCGGGCACTCCGGCCCGCTCGGCGCGCGCGGCGCCGAGGCCGAGGAAGGCGAAGTGCCCGGGCGCGTGCGCGTCGCTGTCGATCGAGAACAGGCAGCCGGCGTCGAGGGCGAGCGCGATGAGCTCATCGGGCGGGTCCTCGCGCTCGGGGCGCGAGTTGATCTCGACGGCGACGCCGTGCTCCGCGCACGCGGCGAACACGGCGGCCGCGTCGAACTCCGACTGGGGGCGGGTGCCGCGCGAGCCGCGGACGAGCCGCCCGGTGCAGTGGCCGAGCACGTGGAGCCGCGGGTTCGCGATCGCGCGGAGCATCCTGGGCGTCAGCTCCTCGCTCGGCATCCGCAGCTTCGAGTGCACGCTGCCGACGACGATGCCGAGCCGGGCGAGGAGCTCGTCGCGCTGGTCGAGCGCGCCGTCGGCCAGGATGTCGACCTCGATGCCCGGGACGAGGCGGATGCCGAGGCCGCCGCCGTCCTCGTCGTGCCCGGTGTCGAGCGCCTCGACGAGTTCGAGCTGCGTCTCCAGCCGTTCGGCGCTGAGGCCGTTCGCCACCCGGAGGCTCGGGGAGTGGTCGGTGACGACGAGGTACTCGAGCCCGGCGTCCCGGGCGGCGGCGGCCATGACCGGCAAGCTCGTGGTGCCGTCGGACCAGTCGGTGTGGCTGTGCAGGTCGCCGCGGAGCTCCCGCCGCAGCGGGCTCTCGGCCTCGCCGCCGCCGAGCTTCGTGCGGAGCTCGGCGAGGTAGCCGGGCACTCCGCCCGCCGCGGCCTCGACGATGACGGTGTAGCTCGTGTCGCCGATGCCCTTCGTGCGGCGGAGGGAGCCGTCGGCGATGCGCCGGTCGAGCTCCTCCGCGTCGAGCCCGGAGATCGCGGCGGAGGCGCGCCGGAACGCCTTCGCCTTGAACGGGTTCGCCAGCTCGCGCTCGAGCAGCAGGGCGATCTCGTCGAGCGCGGCGGCGGCATCCATGCCCCCATCCTCGCGCCGCCGAGCGCGCGGCGGAAGCCCTCCCGCGCGCCGGACCCGAGCGCCGGAGGGCTCGGCAAGGTGAGGCAAACCTAAGCAAGAAATCTCGTCTGATCTGCGGAAAAACACCGCGGAATGCGTGGTGGGATGCCCCTCGCCGGAGTAGCATCGCCCGCAACGAGACGACGGAGGCCGACATGAGCATGACCCTCGACGAACTGCCCCGCGTCACCGAGTGTTCGGTGGCCGGCTGCTCCTACAACGACCACTCGCACTGCCACGCCGCGGCCGTCACGATCGGTGGCTCGGTCGGGGATGCCGAGTGCGCGACCTTCATCCCGCTGAGCGCCAAGGGCGGGCTCGACAAGGTCGTCACCCACGTCGGCGCCTGTCAGCGCTCGGAGTGCATCCACAACGACAGCCTCGAGTGCAGCGCCACGGCGGTCCGCATCGGTGCGGGCGCCGACGACGCGGACTGCCTCACCTACGAGGTGCGCTGAGCGCCTGCCGCCCGGTGCGTCCGCACCGCCACGAACTGCCCGCCCCGGTGATCCGTCCCGGGGCGGGCGTCGTCGTTCCGGGGCCGGTGGGCCTGCGCCCTCAGGCGATGCGGGTGCGCGGGCCCTCGCTGAACTGGCAGGAGGTGGCGTTCAGCCGCTCGTCGGGGTCGAGCTTGCCGAGCACCGCGCCCGCGATGTCGTAGAGCTGCTCGAGCTGCGTGGGCGTGAGGGCGTCGAGCACGTTCGCGCGCACGGTGCGCACGTGCCCGGGCGCCGCCTGTTCGAGGAGGGCGAGTCCGGCATCGGTGATGGTGGCGTTCGTCGCCCGCCGGTCTTCGGGGCACGGGAAGCGGCGCACCAGCTCGCGGGCCTCGAGGCGTCGCATGACGTGCGAGAGCCGGGGCAGGGTCGCGTTCGTGAGCGAGGCGAGCGCCGTCATGCGCATGGTGCGCTCGGGCGCGCCCGCGAGCGACATGAGCGCGACGTACTCGAAGTGGGTGAGCCCGACCTCGGTGCCGAGCTGCGCGTCGAGCGCGGTCGGCAGGAGTTCGGCGACCGCGACGAGGCGCACCCAGGCGGCGGATTCCTCGGGCGAGAGCCAGGGGGTCGGGTCGGTCATGCGCCCAGTCTACCGCAATAGTTGACGCGACAACCGAATGGGCGTAGGGTGTTGGTTGTTGGAACAACTAATGGCGTCGCAGGGCGCACGGAAGGAACGGCAATGACCACGGTCAGCATCATCGGCAGCGGCAACATGGGCAGTGCGATCGGCGCGATCGTCGCCGCGGGCGGCAACTCGGTCGAGGTGATCGGCCGCGACGCGACCGCGATCACCGGCGAGATCGTCGTGCTGGCCGTGCCCTACCCCTCGCTCGCCGAGATCGTCGAGCGCCACCGCGCCGCCCTCGCCGGCAAGATCGTCGTCGACCTCACCAACCCGCTCGACTTCTCGACCTTCGACCGCCTCGTCGTGCCCGCCGACGGCTCCGCCGCGGTCGAGCTCGCCGCGGCCCTCCCCGAGTCGACGGTGCTGAAGGCGTTCAACACGAACTTCGCCGCGACCCTCGCCTCGAAGACCGTCGGCGGCACCGCGCCCACGACCGTCCTCATCGCCGGCGACGACGACGCCGCGAAGGGCGCGCTCGCCGAGGTCGTCCGGGCCGGCGGCCTCGAGGCCGTCGACGCGGGCAGCCTCGCCCGCGCCCGCGAGCTGGAGTCGATCGGCTTCCTCCAGCTCACCCTCGCCGTGCAGGAGCGCATCTCCTGGACCGCGGGCTTCGCCCTCGTCAAGTAAGCCCGGCCGGGCCCGCAGGGCTCAGCCGCGCTCGCCTCGCAGATACGCGAGCTGCGCACGAACGGATGCCTCGGCCGCCTGGCGGACCGAGGCATCCGTGTCCGCGTAGACGAGGTCCGTGACCGCCTCCGCCGAGGCGCCGGAACCGAGCTCGGCGAGCGCCGAGCGCACCTGCTCGAGCCGCTCGGCGCGATGCGCGAGGTACGCGTCGCAGATCGCCGCGAGGTCGGGCAGCACCGCGCCGTGCGCGGGCAGCACCGGCACGGGGGCGTCCGCCGCGAGGGCGAGCGCCCGCAGCCGGGCGAGCGAGTCCAGGTAGGGCCCGAGCGCGCCGTCCGGATCCGCGATGATCGTCGTGCCGCGGCCGAGGATCGTGTCGCCCGTGAGCACCGCGGGCCCCTCCTCGCCCTGCACGAGGAAGCAGGCCGAATCGGCGGTGTGCCCCGGCGTGTGCAGCACCTCGAGCGCGAGCCCCGCCGCGCGGATCGTCTCGCCGTCCACGAGGGGCGCCGCGCCCGCGCAGTACTCGGGATCGACCGCCCGCATCGGGGCGCCGACGAGTTCGGCGAAGGCCGCGGCGCCGGCGACGTGATCGGCGTGGTGGTGGGTGATGAGCACGAGCTCGACCGGCCCGGCCGAGGCGAGCCGAGCGAGGTGCCCCGCGTCATCGGGGCCGGGATCGACGACGATCGCGTTCGCGGCGCCCGGGGCCCGCAGCACGTAGGAGTTCGTGCCGTCGAGCGTCATCGGGCCGGGGTTCGGCGCCAGCACGATCGTCGCCTCCGACGTGGCGCTTGCGCCGTCCTGCTCGTCCCGCTCGCTCACGCAGGCAGTGTACCCGTGCGGCGCTCGGGCATAGGCTGAGGGGATGGACGCCCTGAACGAGCAGGCGCCGGCCAGCACCGCCCCGCCCGAACCGCCCGCGGCCGCCCGAGCCGTGCTCGGCGCCGCCGCGACCGTCGTGCTCCTCCGCGATGGCGAGCTCGGCCTCGAGGTGCTCCTCGCCGAGCGGCCGCACGACCGCGGCTCCTTCCGCGGCGCCTGGGTGTTCCCCGGCGGCGCGGTCGACGACGCCGACGCCCACGGCGCCGCGATCGACGACGTCGAGAGCGCCCGTCGCGCCGCCGTGCGCGAGACCCGCGAGGAGATCGGCATCGACGTCGACCCGGACGAGCTCGTCGCCTTCTCGCACTGGGTGCCGCCGATGATCGCGCAGAAGCGGCTCGTCACGACCTTCTTCGCCGCCCGGATGCCCGACGGCGAGATCCGGCCCGCACCCGAGGAGCTCGTCGCCGTCGCCTGGATCCGGCCGGGGGAGGCGCTCGCGCGGCACGCCGCCGGCGCGATGACGCTGTGGCCGCCGACGTGGGTGACGCTGCACGGGCTCGCCGCCGAGGCATCCGCCGACGCCGCCCTCGCCCGGTTCCGCCGGCGCGAGCTGCACCGCTTCGCGGGCCGCTTCGACGAGGCGGGCACCACGATCCTCTGGCAGGAGGACGCCGCCTACCTCGCGACCGACGGCGACGCCGCGAGCGGGATCGGCACCGAGGGGCCGCGGCACCGACTCGTCATGACGGGGCTGCCGTGGCAGTACCTCGCCGCGTTCTGAGATGAGCGACGTCACGGTCGTCGGCAGCGGGCCGAACGGGCTCGTCGCGGCCGTCGTCGCCGCCCGCGCCGGGCTCGACGTGCTCGTGCTCGAGGCCGAGGACACGATCGGCGGCGCCACCCGCACCGCGGAGCTCACGCTGCCGGGCTTCCACCACGACGTCGGCTCCGCGGTGCACCCCGCGGCCCTCGCGTCGCCCGTGCTGCGCGAGCTCGGCCTCCTCGGGGAGGCGGGCGCCCGGCACGGACTCCGCTGGCTCGTGCCCGAGCTGTCGTACGCCCACCCGATGCCGGGCGGCGGCGCCGGGCTCGCCTGGCGGGAGCTCGAGCGCACCGTCGTCGGCCTCGGCGCCGACGGCGGCGACTGGCGTCGACTGCTGGGGCCGCTCGTCGCCCGCATCGACGGCGTCGTCGACTTCACCGGATCGCAGTTGCTCCGGATGCCCAGGGACCCCGTCGCCGCCCTCCGCTTCGGCGCGCGGGCCGTCGACCAGGGCACGAGCCTCTGGAGCTCGCGCTTCACGGGCGCCGTCGCGTCGGCCCTGTTCACGGGGGTCATCGCGCACGCCGCCGGCCGGCTGCCGAACCTCGCCTCGGCGGGCGCCGGCCTGCTGCTCGCCGCGCACGGGCACGCGGCCGGCTGGGGCTTCCCCGCGGGCGGGGCGCAGCGCATCGCCGACGCGCTCGCCGCGGAACTCCGCCGCCTCGGCGGGCGCATCGAGACCGGGATCCGGGTGCGAGAGCTCGCCGAGGTGCGCGGCAGCCGCGCCGTGCTGCTCGACACCGGCCCGGCGCTGCTCCGCACCGCGCAGCTGCCGCGCCGCTACGCGCGGGCGCTCGACCGGTTCCGCCCGGGCAGCGGCGTCGCGAAGGTCGATTTCGCCCTCGACGGGCCCGTGCCCTGGGCGAGCGCGGAGGTCGGGCTCGCCCCGACCGTGCACCTCGGCGGCACCCGCAGTGAGATCGCCGCCGCCGAGAACGCCGTGGCGGCCGGGCGGCAGCCGGGCACCGACGGCGCGCCGCGGCATCCCTTCGTCCTCGTGACCCAGCCGAGCGTGCTCGACGAGAGCCGCGCGCCGGCTGGCAAGCACGTGCTCTGGGCGTACACGCACGTGCCCGCCGGCTCCGCGTTCGACGCGACGGAGCTCGTCACCGCGGAGGTGGAGCGCTTCGCCCCCGGCTTCCGGGACGTCGTGCTCGCGCAGGTCGCGAGCAGCGCCCGCGACCTCGAGCTCGGCAACGCGAACCTCGTCGGCGGCGATCTCGGCGGCGGCGCGACGACGCTCGCGCAGCTCGTGAAGCGCCCCGTCGTCTCGCGCACGCCGTGGCGCACGCCGATCGAGGGCGTCTATCTGTGCTCCGCGTCGACCCCGCCGGGGCCCGCCGTGCACGGCATGAACGGCTGGTACGCCGCCCGGCTCGCCCTGCGCGAGCGCTTCGGCATCCGCCTGCCCGAGCTGCGGGCCTGACGCGCCGCGCCCGCGGGCGCCCGCACGCTCAGGGCGTCACCGCTCAGGCGCTCGGGGCGCCCTCGCTCGGCGCGAGCTCCACGTCCTCGACCCGCGCCTGCGGCATCACGACGGCCGCGACGATCGTCGCCGCCGCGGCGACGATCACCGCGATGAACACGGCCGTCGCCGCCTCCTGCACCGCGACGGGGGAGTGGTCGCCGAGACCCGAGCGCTCGATCACGCCGTTCGCGACGGCGCCGAAGACGGCGACGCCCACCGCGCTGCCCACCGAGCGGAGGAACATGTTCGCCCCGGTGACGACGCCCCGCTCCGCCCAAGGCACCGAGGACTGCGCCGCGATGAGCGTCGGCGAGGCGACGAGGCCGAGGCCGAGGCCGACGATGAAGCACGCGAGCGCCGCCGTCCACGGGTTCGGCACGACGGAGGCGGCGATGAGCGCGGCGGAGCCGGCGATCGCGATCACGAGGCCGATGAGCGCCGTGGTGCGGAAGCCGAGCCGGAGGTACAGCCGCCCGGACTGGGACGCGGAGATCGGCCAGCCGAGGGTCAGCGCGGCGACCGCGAGCCCGGCGACGAGCGGACTCGTCCCGGCCGAGATCTCGAGGAACGTCGGCACGTAGGAGGTGAGGCCGATGAGCACCGCGCCGACGCCGAGCGAGACGAGCGAGGTCGTGACGATGAGTCGCCGGGAGAACACCCAGAGCGGCAGCACGGGCTCGGCCGCGCGCAGCTCGATGAACACGAACGCGACGAGGAGGGCCGCGCCGACGCCGAACGCGCCGAGCGACTGCCACGACAGCCACGACCAGGCCTGCCCGCCCTCGAGGACCGCGAGGATGAGCAGGGTCAGCCCGATCGTCAGCACGATCGAGCCCGTGACGTCGATCCGGTGCTTCTCCCGCCCGAGCGACTCGTGGTACCTGCGCCACAGCACGACCGCGGCGATGATGCAGAGCGGGATGTTGATGAAGAAGATCCAGCGCCAGCTGAGGTAGCCGGCGAAGAGCCCGCCGAGCGTCGGGCCGATCACGGAGGAGGCGGCCCACACGCTCGCGATGTAGCCCTGCACCCGCGCGCGCTCGCGCACCGTGTAGATGTCGCCGGTGATCGTGATTGAGACCGGCATCACCGCGCCCGCGCCGAGCCCCTGCACGGCGCGGAAGACGATGAGCGAGGTCATGTCCCAGGCGAAGCCGCAGAGCACCGAGCCGAGCAGGAACAGCCCGATGCCGATGAGCATGATGGGCTTCCGCCCCACCGTGTCGGCGAGCTTCGCGTACACCGGCACCGAGACGGCCTGCGCGAGCAGGTAGATCGAGAACAGCCACGGGAACTGCGCGAAGCCGCCGAGATCGCGGACCACGGAGGGGACGGCCGTCGCGAGGATCGTCGAGTCGATGGCGATGAGCCCCGTCGCGAGCATGAGCGCGATGAGCACGGGCCCGCGCTCCGAGCGGAATCCGACGGCGGTCTCTGCGGTCACGGTGCTCCTTCCGGCGGGCGCGCGTCGCCCACGGGCGCGTCTTCCCCTTGAGGTCAACGCGGTCGCCGCCGGTTCATTCCGAGCACATGAGATCCGGCCTGTCAACTCGCCGTGGGGGACCTTCCGCTGCGTCACAGGCGGGGGTTACGGTCGGAGCATGCGGATTCCGTCGAAGTCCCGATCGGCCTCCGGCCCGGCGAAGGCCGAGGCCACCGTGCGCGACGCCACGAGCAAGCCGGACGTCGTCGAGCTGCCGTCGTTCCGGGTCAACGCGTTCCGCATCGGCTTCACCGCGACGCTCGGCGTCCTCGTCGCCCTCGCGCTCGGCGGCATCGTCGGCCAGCTCTCGACGGTCATCCTCTACGTCGCCCTCGCGCTCTTCCTCGCGCTCGGCCTCGACCCCGTGGTGAGCTGGATGCAGCGGCGCGGCCTGCCCCGCTGGGCCGCCATCCTCATCGTCTTCGCCGTCGTGATCGGGCTCTTCGTGGGCCTCATCGCCACCATCGTGCCGATCGTGATCACCGAGAGCACGCGCATCGTGAACGACTGGGACCGCATCGTCGTCGCCGTGCGGGAGAGCCAGCTCGTCAGCTGGATCAACGGGCTGACCGGCGGCGACTCGATCGACCAGGCGATCCAGGCGATCGGCGACTGGCTGAGCGACCCGGCGCACATCGGCTCGCTCGGCGGCGGCCTGCTCGCGGTCGGGGCGGGCATCGCCGGCGGCTTCACGGGCGCGACGATCGTGCTCATCCTCACCCTGTACTTCCTCGCCTCGCTGCGGGCGATGAAGCGCGCCTCGGCCCGCTTCGTGCCCGCCAGCTCGCGCCGCGGCTACCTCGACGTCGCCGGCGACATCACCGGCGCCGTCGGCCGCTACGTCATCGGGCAGGTGACCCTCGGCGCCGTGAACGGCGTGCTGAGCCTCATCTACCTCACGATCATCGGGGCGCCGGCGCCGATCCTCCTGGCGTTCGTCGCGTTCCTCTGCTCGCTCGTGCCCCTCATCGGCACGCTCACGGGCGCGGTGATCATCTCGCTCGTGTCGTTCGCGGCCTCGCCCGTGACGGCGCTCGCCGCGGCGATCTACTACCTCGTCTACATGCAGGTCGAGGCGTACGTCATCAGCCCCCGCATCATGAACAAGGCGGTCGCGGTGCCGGGCGCCCTCGTCGTCATCGCAGCGGTCGCGGGCGGCACGCTCGGCGGCGTGCTGGGCGCGCTCGTCGCGATCCCGGTCGCCGCGTCGATCATCATCATCCTCGAGAAGGTCGTCTTCCCCCGCCAGGACGCCCGCTGAGCCGGCGGGCGCCGGCCGGCGGGGCGCCGGGACCGGATGCCGCGCCAGGATCGGATGTGCCGGGACCGGATGCCGCGCCAGGAGCCGCCGCGCTGCGCCACCGGGATCAGACGGCGTTCGCGGCGGCCGCCGTGTGCGCTGTCGCCGCCGCGTTGATCTGGTGGCTCTGGGTCGCGCCGATCGTGCAGTCGGTGGCGGCCGCCGATTCGCGCCCGCTCGGAGAAGCGGTGACCGTCGAGCTCGCCGCGGGCGAGCACGCCGGCGTCTGGGCCCGCGGGATCGCCGCGAACCTCGGCACCGTCGAGTGCCGTGCGACGGGTCCCGGCGGCGGCGCGCTCGCGATGCGGACGGGCCCGTCGCTCGACTGGGACGACACGCTCTGGTGGATGACCCCGAAGCCCGGGTTCGTCCAGGTGCTGCGGTTCACGGCGGACGACGCGGGCAGCTACGCCGTGAGCTGCCGCGATTCGCTCGAGACCTACGACGCCGAGGTGCTCGTCGCGGGCGACGCGTTCGGCAGCGGCGTCCTGGGCCTCGGCGCCGGAGGCGCGAGCCGGTTCCCGATCGGCAGCGTGCTCGCCTTCGGTGCGGTCGTACTGCCCGCCGTCGCGGTGCTGATCCCGGTCGTCATCCTGCTGCGACGGGCGGGCACCCGGGTGCGCGAGCGGCGACGGCGGACCGCGTCGGAGGCCGCGTTCAGAACCAGATGCTGAGGCGCGGGGCGCGGCTCGCCGAGAACAGCCGGTCGGCGACGGCGAGGGAGCCGGGGCCCGTCTCCGCGACGCGACCGGCCCGGGCGAGGAGGCTCGCGCGGGCGTCGCCGAGGTACATGGCGGCGAGCGCGTCGACACCGAGGCGGAGGCCGTGCACGGGCTTGGAGCGCCGGGCCGCCCTCGTCTCGGACGAGGGGTCCTCCGCCCCGTCGTCGAGGCGCTGCACCTCGGCGACGCCGCGGGCCGAGACCTCGAGCGCGTAGCGGCCGGCGGCGTGCCCGAGCGGATCGTCGAGCTCGAGCACGAGCGAGGCGGGGCCCTCGTAGCGGCGCGCCTCGAGGGCGGCTGCGGGGTCGAGGATGCGGAGCCAGAGGTGGTCGCCGACCGTCGTCGTGATGGCGCGCTGGTCGGCGAGCAGCCAGCGGAGGGGCTCGTCGACGGAGCGGAGCCCGGCCCGGATCGTCGACACGAAGTCCTGCTCGAGGAGGAACCGCCAGAGCGCCGCCTCCGCGTCGTCGGTCGCGGCGGCGAGGAAGTCGAACTCGACGACGCCGGCGCCCATGCCGTCGCGGGTGATCCGGTAGGAGACGAAGCCCTGGGCCTGCCCCCGTTCGTCGTCGTAGCGGGCGACGCGGGTGGCCCGGGCGCGCTCGCCCGCGGGATCGTCGAGCCCGAGCATCCGGTCGACGAGGGCGGGCCAGCGGTCGATCTCGCCCGGGGTGCGCGCGACCTGCCGCCGCACGATCTGGCCGGCGGCGCGGCGGAACGCGGCGGCGTCGGTGACGTACCGAACCCGGCCGGGCGCCTCGGCCCCCGCCCAGACGGCGCGGCGCCGGTCGACCTCGAGCGTCGCCGCCCGCGCGGCGGGGGCGAAGCCGTAGCGGCCGTAGAGCGTCGCCTCGGTCGCGGTGAGCATCGCGACCGCGGCGCCCGCGGTGACGGCGTTCGCGAGCTCGCCCTCCATCATCGCGCGGGCGATGCCCCGTCGCCGGTGCGTCGCGGCGACGGTGACGGCGGCGACGGCCCAGCCATCGACGCTGCGCCCGCCGGGGACGCTGAGGGCGGTCGGCCAGCTGGCGACCGTGGCGACGGGGATGGGGCCGTCGAGTCCAGGATCGTAGACGCCGTGGACGCGGCGCTCCTGGAGGAGCGCGACCTCCCGCTCGAGGAACTCGGGGGTCGGACGCGGGTGGTGGAAGCCGCGGTTGTCGGCCTCCGACCAGCCGGCGAGCGCGTCGCGGTCGTCGGGCGCGAGCAGCCGGTAGTCGAGGCCGAGCTCGCCGAGGCGCGCCGTCGTGGCCGGGTCTGCGGGGAAGGCTCGGAAGTCGCTCGACACGTCCGCCACCCTACCGACCTCGGCTGAGCGCCGGCTCCCCGTCCGCCCCGCGGCGCTCGCCCGCGCGGGCGTCGATGCGCTAGCATGGATGTCTCGAATCGATTCGATCCCCGGGGGCCATCGGCGCCCCGGGCGCGGGTGCTCGACCCGCGCGCGATCCGAGCCCGGTTCCAGCACCTCCGGAGCCGATCCTGACGGGCCCAGCCGCCCGCCGGTCACGCACCGCCGTTCCACTACCGCCGTTCCGCCGCCGTCCAGCCGACGCATCCGCCCAGGGAGCCCATGTCCACCGCCTCCATTCCGATCATCCGTCCCGACGACACCGGCTCGGTGTCCGCCGTCCACGTGCACCCCGGCGACCGCCTGAGCCGCCGCCAGCGCCTCGTCTACGTGCTCGTGCTCGGCGCGCTCACCGCGCTCGGGCCGTTCACGGTCGACCTCTACCTGCCCGCCTTCCCGGTGCTGCAGGACGAGCTCGGGGTGAGCGCCGCCGCGGTGCAGCTGACGCTCACCGGGACGATGATCGGCTTCGGATTCGGGCAGCTCATCGTCGGGCCGTGGAGCGACAAGGTCGGCCGGCGGCTGCCGCTCATCCTCTCCACCCTGCTGCACATCGGGGCGTCGATCGGTGCGGCGTTCGCCCCCGACATCACCTGGCTCGCCGTCTTCCGCCTGCTGCAGGGCTTCGGCGCCGCGGCCGGCGGCGTCGTGGCGATGGCGATGGTGCGCGACCTCTTCGGCGGCAAGCCGCTCGTGCGCATGCTCTCCCGCCTCGCCCTCGTGAACGGGCTCGCCCCCGTGCTCGCGCCCGTCATCGGCTCGCAGCTCCTCCAGGTCATGGACTGGCGGGGCATCTTCTGGGTGCTCGCCGCCTACGGCGTGGTCGTCGTGCTCTGCGTCTCGTTCCTCATCATCGAGACGCTGCCGAAGCAGCGCCGGCACGCCGCCGGGCACTCGACGATGCGCGAGCGCTACCGCGCGCTCTTCCGCGACCGCGTCTACCTCGGCGCCGCGATCGTCGGCGGCATGGTCTTCACCGGGCTGTTCGGCTACCTCTCGACCTCTTCGTTCCTGTTCCAGGAGGTGCACGGCTTCACCGCGCAGCAGTACGGCATCCTCTTCGGCGTGAACTCGATCGGGATCATCATCGGCGTGCAGACGAGCTCGCGGCTCATGCGCGGCCGGGTGCAGCCGCAGTGGATCCTCGCGGTGACGACCCTCGTGCTGCTCGGCTCGGCGATCGCGATCGCGGTGCTCGACCTCACCGGCGCCGGCCTCTGGGGCACGATCGTGCCGCTCTTCCTCTTCATCATGGCGTGCGGCTTCTCCTTCCCGGCCGTGCAGATCCTCGCGCTCGCCTCGCACGGGAACGAGGCCGGCACGGCGGCCTCCCTCCTCGGCGCGCTGAACTTCGGCCTCGCCGGGCTCATCTCGCCGCTCATCGGGCTGATGGGCGTCGGCAGCGCGGTGCCCATGGCGGTCGTGATGACCGCCGCGGCCGTCGTGGCGATCGCCGCGCTGTGGGCGCTCGTGCGCCCGCGCAGCGTGCCGCCGCTCAGCGACTGAGCCCGGGCGGCTAGCGTGGGCGCATGGCCCACGAGCAATCGGACATCGCGGATGCCCCGGCGGCACGCCGCCTGCACCGCCGGGTGATCGTCGCCGCCGGCGTCGGCGTGCTCCTCGTGGCGGTGCTGCTCGGCGGCCTCATCGCGGTGCGCAACGGGGTGATCGGCGTCGACGAGGTCTGGGCGGGGGAGGTCGTCGGCTTCCGCGGCGCGTTCGGCGACGCCGTCGCGTTCACGATGAACCGGCTCGGCGGCGGCGCGATCGGCGTCTTCGTGGTGCCGCTCGGCGGGGCGGTCGTGCTGCTCCTCTGCCGTCGGCCCTGGGGCGCGGCGTTCTTCCTCGTCGCCTCGGCCGCGAGCGCCGGGGTCGTGCAGCTGCTGAAGCACCTCTTCGGCCGGGCCCGGCCCGAGGACATGCTGGTCACGAGCGACTTCGGGTCATTCCCCTCGGGGCATGTGGCGAACGCCGCGACGATCGCCGTGGTGGTCGGCATCATCGCCCCGCGGCTCTGGGTGTGGGCGCTCGGCGTGGCCTACACGCTGCTGATGGCGTTCACCCGCACGTACCTCGGCGTGCACTGGCTCACCGACACCATCGCCGGCGCGCTCGTCGGCGTCGGCGTCGCGCTCGTCGGCTGGGCGGTCTTCGCGCGCCCGCTCGAGCACGAGCGGCAGCGCTGGCGACGGCGACGGGACGGCGCGACCGGCGACGCGAACAGCGCGAACAGCGCGGACGGCGCGGACGGCGCGACCGGCGACGCGGGCGACGCGGATGCCTCGATCCGACGCAGCACGGATGGCGCGCCCGGAGCCGCGCCCGATCAGGCCGGGTGATCGCCGCCGGCGAGCTGGTCGAGCACGTGGTCGAGCACCTCGTCGAGCACGCCGAGCCCGTCGCGGACCCCGCCCGAGGAGCCGGGCAGGTTCACGACCAGCGCGCCGGCGGCGATGCCGGCTCGGCCGCGGCTGAGGAGGGCCGTCGGCGTCGTCGCGGCGCCGCGGCGGCGGAGCTCCTCGCCGAAGCCGGGCAGCTCGCGGTCGAGCACCGCGGCGGTCGCCTCCGGCACGGTGTCGCCCGGGGCGATGCCGGTGCCGCCGGTCGAGACGACGACGGCGGGGCTCGTGGCGAGCGCGGTCTCGAGCGCGATCGCGAAGTCCGGGCCGTCGGCGACGACGGTCGGCCCGTCGACGGCGAAGCCGCGCTCGCGGAGCCACTCGACGATGACGGGGCCGGTGCGGTCCTCGTAGACGCCGGCGGCGGCGCGGGTCGAGGAGACGAGGACGACGGCGTGCGCGCCGCCGGGTCCCGCCTGCCGGGTGCCGGCGCTCACGCGCGGCTCCACTCGCCGCGCTTGCCGCCAGACTTCGCGAGCACGCAGAGGTCGGTGATCACGGCTTCGTGGTCGACGGCCTTGATCATGTCGTAGAGCGTCAGGGCCGCGACGCTCGCCGCGGTGAGCGCCTCCATCTCGACGCCGGTGACGCCGTTCGTGGTCGCGGTCGCGACGATCCGGACCCGGTCGCCGGCGGGCTCGAAGTCGACCGCGAGCTTCGTGAGGGGGAGCGGATGGCAGAGCGGGATGAGCGCTGCGGTCTGCTTCGCGGCCATGATGCCGGCGATGCGCGCGGTGCCGAGCGCCTCGCCCTTCGGCAGGGTGCCGTCGGCGACGCGCGCGACGACGTCGTCGCGGGTGACGAGCACGGCCTGCGCGCTCGCGGTGCGGCGGGTGACCGCCTTGTCGGTGACGTCGACCATGTGAGCCGATCCGTCGGCGCGCAGGTGGGTGAGGCCGGAATCGGGCTCGTCAGTCATCGATCCTCCAGACGTCGACGGGGGCGCCGGCCGGCAGCCGGTCGACGCCGACGGGGATGTGCACGAGCACGGTGGCCCGGGCGTAGGCGTGCAGCAGGTGCGAGCTCGGGGCGCCGACCTCGACGGCCCCGTCGCCGTCGATGACGCCCCGGCGCACCTGGTGCTTCGCGAGCGGGGAGACGAGCTCGTGGGCGAGCGGCAGCGTCGCGCGGTGGCGGTCGGGCGCGAGGCCCTCGAGCCGGCGCAGCACGGGGCGGAGGAAGAGCTCGAAGGAGACGAGGGCGCTCACCGGGTTGCCGGGGAACGCGACGACCGGAACCGCGTCGCGCTCGCCGTCGGCGGCATCGCCGAGCGGCACCAGCCCGAGCCCCTGCGGGCCGCCCGGCTGGATCGCGACCTTCTCGAAGGCGACGCCGAGGGGGCCGAGCGCCTCGCGGACGACCTCGAACGCGCCCTCGCTCACTCCGCCGCTCGTGAGGATCAGGTCGACCCTCGGGGCCGCCGAGGCGATGGCGGCGCGCAGGGAGGCGGCGTCGTCGGGCGAGACCGCCTCGACCACCTCGGCGCCGCAGCGGCGGAGCGCGGCGGAGAGCATCGTCGTGTTCGCGTCGTGGATCTGCCCGGGCCGGAGCTCGGCGCCCGGCGGTCGCAGCTCGTGGCCCGTCGAGACGAGCAGCACGCGCACGCGACGGCGCACCGGGATGCTCGTCACCCCGGCCGCGGCGAGCGAGCCGAGCTGGGCGGGGCCGAGGTGGGTGCCCGCGGCGAGGAGGAGCGCACCGGCGGCGACGTCGCTGCCCGCGGGGCGGATGAAGGCGCCGCGCTCGACCGGGGCGGTGAAGCCGACCGTCGTCTGCACGGGGGAGTCGTGGTGCCGCTCGGAGATGCCGACGAAGGCGGGCGGGTCCGCCGCCTCGATCGGGACGACGGCGTCGGCGCCGCGGGGGATCGGCGCCCCCGTCATGACGGGCGAGGCGGTGCCGGGGGCCAGTTCGAAGACGTGGTCGCCGGCGGCGCTCGTCGGGCCGATCGGCAGTTGGACCGGCGCCGTCGGGCTCGCGCCGGCGAGCTCGGCCGATCGCAGGGCGTAGCCGTCCATCTGGGAGTTGTCGAAGCCGGGCAGGTCGATCGGGCACACGACGTCGGCGGCGAGGACGCGCCCGAGGGCGTCGCCGGCGGCGAGGCTCGCCTCCTCGGCGCCGAGCCTCGCCCCGAGCGGGGCGAGCAGCTCGGTGACCGCACGACGGTGTTCGGCGTAGCTGCGCATGGGTTCAGCCTAAACGGCGGATGCCGCGACGGCTCAGCCGCCGGCGAAGGGCGGCAGCAGATCGACCGCGGCGCCGATCGGGGTGCCCGGATCGCGGCGGACGGTGCCGTCGACGAGGAAGGAGCCGTGCTGCAGCACCCGCTGCATCGGCGCCCCGTAGCGCTCGGCGAGCAGCTCGCGGAGCGCGCCCACGGTCGCCTCGCCGAGCTCGAGCCGCTCCTCCTCGCAGCCCGCCGCGTCGGCGGCCGCCGCGAAGTAGCGCACCGTCACGAGGGTCATGCGATCGATGCTACCCGACGATGGAATCCTGCATCCGCTCCGCGGAAAAGTGCCGCGGGTACACTGACCGGATGACCCAGCCGATCGTCGCGCCCGGCGCACCGCTCAGCGCCGAGCGCGTGAGCCGGCACAGCCGTCAGCTCATGCTGCCCGGCTACGGCGAGGACGCGCAACGCCGGCTCGCCGCGGCGCGCGTGCTCGTGATCGGCGCCGGCGGCCTCGGCAGCGCCGTGGTCCCCGCCCTCGCGGGCTCCGGCGTCGGCACGATCGGCATCGCCGACGACGACGAGGTGGAGCTCAGCAACCTGCCCCGGCAGCTCAGCCACGGCGTCGCCGACCTCGGCCGCCCGAAGGTCGACTCGCTCGCCGACACGGTCGCCGCGATCGATCCCGAGTGCCGGGTCGTCCGGCACCGGGTGCGGCTCACCGCGGCGAACCTGCCCGGCATCCTCGCCGACTACGACCTCGTCGTCGACGGCAGCGACAACTTCCCCACCCGCTACCTCGCGAACGACGCGGCCCACCTCGCCGGCGTCCCGCTCGTCTGGGGCGCGATCCTGCGCTACCAGGGGCAGCTCGGCGTCGCCTGGCGCGGGCACGGCCCCGGCTACCGCGACCTGTTCCCGAGCCCGCCCGCGCCGGGCGAGGTGCCCTCGTGCGAGCTCGGCGGGGTGCTGCCGACGCTGTGCCTCACGATCGGCGCGATGCTCGCGGGCGAGGTCGTGAAGCTCGTCACGGGCATCGGCGAGCCGCTCCTCGGCCGGGTGCTGAGCTACGACGCGCTGAGCGGGCGCAGCCGGGAGATCCCTTACGGCGCCGACCCCGAGGCGGCGGAGATCACCGGTCTCGTCGACTACGAGCGCTTCTGCGGGCTGCCGCCGGCCGGGGCATCCGCGGACGCCCCGGCCGAGGCGATCTCGGCGGCCGAGCTGCTGCGCCGGCTCCGCGCCGGCGACCCCCTGCGCCTCCTCGACGTGCGCGAGCCCGAGGAGGCGGCGCTCCGGCGCATCGCGGGCAGCGAGCTCGTGCCGCTCGGCGAGCTTCTCGGCGGGGCCGAGCCCGCGCCGGGCGACGCGCCCCTCGTCGTGTACTGCGAGCTCGGTCTGCGCTCGGCGCGCGCCGCCGCGGCGCTCACCGCCCGCGGGCACGCGGGCGTCGTCTCCCTCGACGGCGGCCTCGAGCGCTTCGCCGCACTCGGCCCCGACCACCTCACCCGATGACCCGCAGCGAAAGCGAGCCCGCGATGCCCCAGCAAGCCAGGCCGGACTCCGGCGCGAGCGCGCCGTACGCCCTCGTCTCGGAAGCGCCCCTCGACGCCGAGGCGGTGCGGCGCGCCGTCGAGAGCGACGCCACGGGCGCCGTCGTCGTGTTCCACGGCGTGGTGCGCGACCACGACGGCGGCCGCGCCGTGCGCGCGCTCGACTACCGTGCGCACCCCGAGGCGGAGCGCTTCCTCGCCGAGTGCGTGCGCCGCATCCGCGAGGAGACCGGCTTCGCCGTCGCCGCCGCCCACCGCGTCGGCGACCTCGCGATCGGCGACGTGGCGCTCGTCGCCGCGGCCGGCGCCGGGCACCGGGCGCAGGCCTTCGACGCGTGCGAGCGCCTCGTCGAGCTCGTGAAGCAGGAGGTGCCCATCTGGAAGCGGCAGCACTTCGACGACGGGGTCTCGGAGTGGGTCGGGCTCTGAGCCTCCGGGCACCGGGACGCGAGCGCCTCAGCCGCCGATGTAGCTCATCTCGATCTTCTGCCGTGCGGCCCGCAGCTCGGGGGTGAGCGTCGCGCGCAGCTCCGAGTAGCGGTCGTCGCGGGCGCCCCAGATGGCGCCCATCGCGCGGGCGAGCTCGACGTCGTCGGCCCCGCCGCGGAGGAGCGCCCGCAGGTCGTGCCCCTCGCTCGCGAAGAGGCAGGTGTAGAGCTTGCCCTCGGTCGAGATGCGGGCGCGGTTGCAGGTGCCGCAGAAGGCGTTCGTGACGCTCGAGATGACGCCGATCTCGCCCTCGCCGTCGGCGTAGCGCCAGCGCGCGGCCGTCTCGCCGGGGGCCGAGCGGCCGATCGGCACGAGCGGCAGCTCCGCGCCGATCCGCGCCACGATCTCGGCGGAGGGCACGACCTCGCCGAGCTCCCAGCCGTTGGACGTGCCGACGTCCATGTACTCGATGAAGCGCAGCGTGTACGGGGTGCCTTTGAAGTGCCGGGCCATGGCCACGACCTCGTCGTCGTTCAGCCCGCGCTTCACGACCATGTTCAGCTTGATCGGGCCGAGCCCGGCCTCGTGGGCGGCGTCGATGCCGGCGAGCACGCGGGCCACCGGGAAGCGCACGTCGTTCATCTCCTGGAAGCGGGCGTCGTCGAGCGAGTCGAGCGAGACCGTGACCCGGGTGAGCCCGGCCTCGCGGAGCGCACGCGCCTTCACCGCGAGGGCGGCGCCGTTCGTGGTGAGGGCGAGCTCGAGCGGCCGCCCGTCGGGCGTGCGGAGCTCGGCGAGCCGGGCGACGAGTTCCTCGACGCCGCGGCGGAGGAGCGGCTCGCCGCCGGTGAGCCGCAGCTTCTCGACCCCGTGCGCGGCGGCCACCCGGGCGATGCGCACGATCTCGTCGAAGCTCAGCAGCTCCTCGCGGTCGAGGAAGGCGTAGTCGCGGCCGAACACGGTCTTCGGCATGCAGTAGACGCAGCGGAAGTTGCAGCGATCGGTGATCGAGATGCGGAGGTCGCGCATGGGGCGGTCGAGCCGATCGGGCAGCACGCCGGACGCCGGCAGTCGCCTGGCTCCGCCCGTTCCGGCCTGCGCCGGCGTCGTGATCGTCATCGTCACCCCCTCGTGGGCGTCTACCGTAACACCGCGTCCGGGGCGGGGCGCTCCCCGGACGGGCGGCGCCTCGGTCGAGCGGGCGCCCCGGCGCCTCAGTCGAGCGGGCGGACCGAGACGTCGGCGGGATCGACGCGGAACAGGAGCGCAGCGCCGGGCTCGAGGTCCAGCGCGACGGCCGCGGCGGTCGGCACGTCGACGGCGATGCCGGGCTGCTCCGCGGTCACGATGCGCACGCCGCCGGCCGCGGGCTCGAGGCTCGCGACGGTGCCCCGCCAGCGGTTCTCGCCGTCCCCCGACGGGGCGGCGCCCGCGCCGGCGGCGGCCGGGGCATCCGCGCCCGCCGCCCGCACGTGCACCGCACCGGGCGCGAACACGGCCGAGGCCGGAGCGCCCGGCGCGAGCGCGGCGGGCTCGGCCGAGCGCAGCACGAGTCCGCCCGGCGTGCGCACCGCGGAGTCGTCGAGCGCGACGCCCTCGACGAGGTCGACGCCCGCGAGGGCGGCGATGAAGGGCGTGCGCGGGTGGCCGAGCACCCGGGCGATCGGCCCTTCGTCGACGATGCGGCCCGCCTGCAGGATCGCGGCGCGACCGGCGAGCACGAGGGCGTCGAGCGGATCGTGCGTGACGAGCAGCATCGGGATGCCGAGCGCCGCCCGGTGCTCGCGGACGAGCCGGCGCATGCCGGCGGCCGCCTCGACGTCGAGCGCCGCGAACGGCTCGTCGAGGAGGAGCGCCGCAGGGCGCGCCGCGAGCGTGCGCGCGAGGGCGACCCGCTGCTGCTGCCCGCCGGAGAGCTCGGCTGGCCGTCGGCGCTCGAAGCCGGCGAGCCCGACCCGCTCGAGCCAGCCGGCGGCGGCGGACCGCGCGGTGTGCCGGCCCGCGCCCTGCGCGCGGGGGCCGAAGGCCACGTTCTCGAGCGCGCTCAGGTGCGGGAAGAGCAGCGCCTGCTGCCCGAGGAGGCCGACCCGGCGCTCGGCGGGCGGGACCTCCCGCGCGCCCGTGCCGTCGAGGCGTCGGCCGCCGACGCGGATCACACCGCGGGTGAGCGGCACCTGCCCGGCGATCGCGCCGAGGAGCGTCGACTTGCCCGAGCCGTTCGGCCCGAGCACCGCGAGCACCTCGTCGGGCGCGACGGCGAGGGATGCCTCGAGCCGGAAGCCGTCGCGGTCGACCTCGACCCGGGCGAGGAGGCCCTGCTCGGCGCGGGGATCGGCCGCGGCATCCGCCCGGTGGTCGACTGCGGCGCTCATCGCGGCGCGTCCGCTCGCCAGCCGCGCATGAGCACGAGCACCGCGACGGCCACGGCGATGAGCATCAGGGACAGCGCGATCGCCGTGTCCTCGCTGACCCCGGCGCCGTTGAAGGCCGTGTAGATCGCGAGCGGCATCGTGCGGGTCGTGCCGGCGGCGTTGCCGGCGAAGAGCGCGGTCGCGCCGAACTCGCCGAGCGCGCGGGCGAAGCAGAGCACGGCGCCCGCGAGGAGCCCCGGCGCCACGAGCGGCAGGGTGATCCGGCGGAAGACGGTGAAGCGGCCCGCGCCGAGCCCTGCGGCGACGCCCTCGAAGCGGGTGCCGGCGGTGCGGAGCGCACCCTCGACCGAGATCACGAGGAAGGGCAGGGCGACGAAGACCTGGGCGATCACGACGGCCGCCGTCGTGAACGGGATGCGGATGCCCCAGACGGCGAGCGCCTCGCCGAGGAGCCCGGTGCGGCCGAGGAGGGAGAGCAGCGCGATGCCGCCGACGAGCGGCGGCAGCACGAGCGGGAGCGTCACGAGCGTGCGGAGCGCCGAGGCGGGGCCGGGGCGGCTGCGGGCGATGACGAGCGCGAGCGGCACGCCGAGCAGCACGCAGACGAGCGTCGCCCAGGCGGCCGTGGTGAGGGAGAGCCCGAGCGCCTGCAGCGCCTCGGGGGAGGTGATCGCGGCCGGCACGCCGGCCCAGTCGAGCCGGAGCAGCAGCGCCGCGAGCGGCAGGAGGAGCACGGCCGCGCCGAGCCCGGCCGGAACGTACAGCCACACGGGGAAGCGCCCCGCGGCGGGGAAGCCGCCGCGGGGCGCCTGCTCGCTCGCTACTCGGGTCACGGCGCTCCGAAGCCGAAGGATGCGAGCACCTTCTGGCCGGCGGCCGAGGTCACGAACGCGACGAACGCGGCGGCGGCGTCGGGGTTCGGGGCGCCGCTGAGCGCGGTCAGCGGGTAGACGTTGGTCGCATCCGCGGCGTTCGCGATCTCGACGCCCTCGACGCCCTCGACGGCGTCGCCGGCCGCCTTCACGTCGGTCACGTAGACGAGTCCGGCGTCGGCCTCGCCGGACTTCACCTTGGTGAGCACGGCCGTCACGTTCTGCTCCTCGCTCGCGGGGGTCAGGGTGATCCCGGCCGCGGAGATGAGGGTCTGCGAGGCGGCGCCGCAGGGCACCTCGGGGGCGCAGAGCACGACCGTCGCCGGGCGACCGTCGGCGGTCTTCGTGGCGCCGTCGGCGAGGGCGTCGAGCCCCGCGATGCCGAGCGGGTTGCCGGGGGCGACCGCGATCTCGAGCACGTTCGTCGCGAAGTCGTCGGCGCCGTCCGCGAGACCGGCGTCGAGCACCTTCGTCATGTTCTTCTCGTCGGCGGAGGCGAACACGTCGGCGGGGGCGCCCTCGATGAGCTGGGTCGCGAGCACGGACGAGCCGTCGTAGGTGATCGGCAGCACGTCGAGCTCGGGGTGCTCGGCCTCGAACTGCGCGGCGAGCTCGTCGAAGGCGCCGCTCAGGGACGCCGCGGCGTAGATGGTGAGCTCGCCGGTGAGGGCGGGCTCGTCGGCGCCGCTGCTCGCGGTGGGGCTCGGTTCGGCCGCGCCGCCGGCGCAGCCGGCGAGGAGCGCGACGGCGCCGATCGCGACGCCGGCGCCGGCGAAGCGGGCGCGGCGGAGGCGGGGACGTGCGGTGCTGCTGGTGCTGCGGGCGGTGCGGTGCTGCAGGGTCACGACGAGGGATCCTCTTCCGTCTCGATGATCACCGTGGTCGCCTTGACCACGGCCACGCCCCGCGAACCGATCTCGAGCTCCATCTCGCGGGCGGCCTCGGCCGACATGAGCGAGACGACCCGGTTCGGGCCGCACTGCAGCTCGACCTGGGCCATGAGCCCGGCGATCTCGACCTTGGTGACGAGCCCGACGAAGCGATTGCGGGCGCTGCGGCGCACATGGGACCGGTCGGTGATGGTCGCCGCGATGGCCTGGGCCCTCGCGGCGAGTTCACGACCGGGCACGACCTGTCGGCCGGCGTCGTCCTTGGAGACGCTCAGCACTCCGTCCTGCACCCATCGCCGAACGGTGTCGTCGCTCACGCCGAGGAGATCGGCGGCCTCACTGATCCGATATTGCGCCATAGCAGCCACAATAATTCCGCATCTGCGGATGTGCAATCAAGTTTTCCGTATTTCAGAATCAAACTTCCAAAAACGTGTAGACCCGGGGATGACCGGCTGTTAGCCTCGACCAGTCGCCGGGCCGCCACGAAGCCGCCCGGTGCGAACGCCCAGCAGACCCGAACGGATCGACGACGATCACGCCGGCGCCGAACAGACGCCGCGGACCCCAGCCGCCCGCATCGGACTCCGAGAGCAAGGATGCTTTTCATGGAATCGCTCGGTACCACCACCACGGCCGGAACGGCGCCCGACGGCGCCGAGCCGACGCCCGCCCAGTACCTCGCCAGGGCCGTCGCCCTCGCCACCGAGAACGTGCGCCGCTCCGGCGGCCCGTTCGGGGCCATCGTCGTCACCGCCGACGGCCGCGTCTTCGAGGGCGTGAACCGCGTCACCGCGAACCTCGACCCCACGGCGCACGCCGAGGTCTCGGCCATCCGCGCCGCCTGCCAGGGCATCGGCGACTTCGACCTCTCCGGCGCCGTGCTCTACACGAGCTGCGAGCCGTGCCCGATGTGCCTCGCCTCCTCGCTCTGGGCCCGCATCGACCGGGTCTACTTCGCCGCCAGCCGCCACGACGCGGCGGACGCCGGATTCGACGACGCCGTCTTCTACCGCTACTTCGAGGGCGACGACGCCGACCGCGCCGTGATGCCGGTCGCCGACATCGAGCTGCCCCCCGCCGAGCGGGTCGCCCCCTTCACCGAGTGGCAGCACACCGCCACCCGCATCGAGTACTGAGCGGAGCCGACGTGACCCAGCACACCGACAGCACCGCGACCCCGATCCCCGACCCGCTGCCCACCGGCGCGACGACCACGGTCGAGGGCGAGCCGAAGAACGCGATCGACCGCTTCTTCGAGATCACCCGGCGCGGCTCCACCTTCGGCCGCGAGATCCGCGGCGGCATCGTCACCTTCGTGACGATGGCCTACATCGTCATCCTGAACCCGCTGATCCTCGGCGGCTCCGAGGACGTCGCGGGCAACGCCCTCGACGCCGCGCAGATCGGCGCGGCGACCGGCCTCACCGCCGGCCTCATGACCATCCTGTTCGGCCTCTTCGCCCGACTGCCCTTCGCGATCGCGGCGGGCCTCGGCATCAACTCCTTCCTCGCGGTCTCGGTCGTGGGGCAGGTCACCTGGCCGGAGGCGATGGGCCTCGTCGTGATCAACGGCGTCATCATCGTGCTGCTTGGAGCGACCGGCGCCCGAACCGCGATCTTCCGGGCGGTGCCGCAGGCGCTGAAGGCCGCGATCACGGTCGGCATCGGCCTGTTCATCGCCTTCATCGGCTTCGTCGACTCGGGCTTCGTCAACCGCACCCCCGGCGGCCCGCCCGTGCAGCTCGGCGACGCCGGCTCGATCACCTCGGTGCCGACGCTCATCTTCCTGCTCGGCCTCGTGCTCATCGGCATCCTCGTCGCCCGCCGGGTGCCCGGCGGCATCCTGATCGGCATCGTGGTGACCACCATCGTCGCGATCATCGCCCAGGCGCTCCTGAAGCTCGGCCCCTCCTTCGAGGACCCGAACGGCTGGCACATGACGATCCCCGAGCTGCCGACCGCCCTGTTCACGGTGCCCGACTTCGGGCTCGTCGGGCAGTTCGACGTGTTCGGCTCGTTCGGCCGGATCGGCGCGCTCTCGGCGACGATGCTCGTCTTCACCCTCGTGTTCTCGAACTTCTTCGACGCGATGGGCACCATGACGGGTCTCGCGAAGAACGCCGGGCTCGCGCACAAGGACGGCACCTTCCCGCGGCTGCGGGCCGCCTTCATCGTCGAGGGCGCGGGCGCCATCGCGGGCGGTGCGACCTCGACCTCCTCGAACACGGTCTACGTCGACAGCGCCTCGGGCATCGGCGAGGGGGCCCGCACGGGGCTCGCCTCGATCGTGGTGGGGCTCCTCTTCCTCCTCTCCATGTTCCTCACGCCGCTCACCCTCGTGGTGCCGATCGAGGTCGGCTCGGCCGCGCTCGTCGTCGTCGGCGCGATGATGATGGGGCAGATCCGCGAGATCAAGTTCGACAAGTTCGCCGTCGCCCTGCCGGCCTTCCTCACCATCGTGACGATGCCGCTCACCTACTCGATCGCGAACGGCATCGGCGTGGGCTTCATCTCCTGGGCGCTCGTGAACGCGGCGTCCGGGCGGGCCCGCAAGGTGCACTGGCTGATGTGGGTCGTCGCGGCCGGCTTCGCGCTCTACTTCGTGCGCGGGCCGATCGAGACCCTGATCGCGGGCTGAGCCCGCGCCGATGACCGCGCCCCGGTCGGCACCGCGCCGGCCGGGGCGCGGTCGCGCGCGGCGAGCACCCGCGCCCGGCACCCGCGACGGTCGTCACACGCCCGGCGGGCGTGGTGGGATGGATCGGAAGGGAACGGTGAAGAGGACTTGACGAGCAACGCGCCGAGCGCAGGATCGGTCTGGCGGGCGCCCGGGATGCCGGCGCTCATCGTGATGACGGCCCTCGGTTTCTCGGGCTTCGCCGTGCTGATGCCGGTCGCCCCGCTCTGGGCGGTGTCGGGCGGGGCCGACGTCGCGGGCGCCGGGCTCGTGACGGGCGTGCTGATGCTCGCGACCGTCGTCGGCCAGACGATGGTGCCCGCCGCGCTCCGCCGCTTCGGCTGGGCGCCCGTGCTCGTCGTCGGCCTGCTGCTCCTCGGCCTGCCCGCCCCGGCGATGCTCGCCTCCACCGAGCTGCCCGTCATCCTCGCCTGGTCGGCGGTGCGCGGCCTGGGCTTCGCGGTGCTGACCGTCGCCGGCGGCAGCGCCGTGCCCGAGCTCATCGAGCCCGCCCGGCGCGGGCGGGCGATCGGCGCCTGGGGCCTCGCGATCGCCGGACCGCAGCTCGTGCTGCTGCCGCTCGCCCCGTGGGTCGCGGAGCACCTCGGCTACGCGCCGGTGTTCGTCGTCGCGGCGCTGCCGGTGCTCGGCATTCCCGCGGCGCTCCGCCTCGCGCGGCACCTCGCGGCGAAGCCGCCGCACCCCGCCGAGCACGCGCACGCCTCGCACGGCCCGCTCGCCGCCGCCGCGGTGCTGTTCCGCCCGGTCGCGCTGCTCCTCGCGGTGACGGTCGCCGGCGGCGCGCTCATCACCTTCCTGCCGCAGCTCGCGGGCGACCAGCTGCTCGCGGCCGTCGCCCTGCTGCTCCTCACCGGGCTCGCGGCGCTCTCGCGCTGGCTCATCGGCGGTCCGGCCGACCGCTTCGGCGCGAGGCCGTTGCTCTGGCCGCTCGTGCTCGCGACGACCGCGGGCCTCGCGATCACGGCCTGGGGCGTCGTGGACGTCTCGGCCCCGGCCGACTGGGCGCTCCTCGTCGGCGCCGGGCTCGTGGGCCTCGGCTACGGCGGGCTCCAGAACCTCACGCTCGGCGAGGCCTTCGCCGCCGTCGGGCCCCGCGACAC
The DNA here is from genome assembly GCF_044917495.1 of Agromyces mediolanus. GTDB lineage: Bacteria > Actinomycetota > Actinomycetes > Actinomycetales > Microbacteriaceae > Agromyces > Agromyces mediolanus_B. The sequence goes on from NZ_JAVSSI010000008.1 coordinate 151,471, forward strand.
CCTGCTCGCGAGCATGGTCTGGAACATCGGCTTCGATGCGGGCACCGGCTTCGGCGCCGTGCTCGTCGGCACGATCGCGGCCGGCTTCTCCTTCCCCGTCGCGTTCCTCTGCGCGGCGGGGCTCTCGCTCGCGACGCTCCCGCTCGCGATCATGCGGGGCCGCCGGCTGAGCTGAGCGCGGATGCCTCGGCGCGACCCGTGCCTCCGCGCTCAGCCCGCCCGATGCGCGACCACGGCTTCGGCGACCGCGATCGCCGTCGCGCGGTCGCGCCCGTACACGTTCAGCCAGTCGTCGCCGATCGCGAGGTCGACCGCGCAGGCGTTGCCGAAGCGATCATCGCAGCGCAGCGTGGCTTCGTCGCCGGCGGCGAGCCCGGCGATCGACACCGGCTCGGAACGACCCGCGAGGAGCATCCGCTCGTAGGCCCAGCGGCCGTCGGTGACCCGAGCGGCCGAAGCGAGCGATCGATCGCTCGTCGACCACTGGCAGGACAGGTCGCCGGAGTGGTACCAAGCTTCCGCCCAAGCGCTCCAGCCGCCTCCTCCGCCACCGGAGACGTCACCTTCGACGACTCCCTCGGCTCCGGTTGCCGCCGCGATCGCATCGACCGAGGGGAACGCGGAGCAGTCGAACAGCGTCCCCGCATACCCCTGGGGCGGCGTCGACGGGGCCGCGGCCTCGGAGATGGCCGCGGTGACCGTGTCGACGAAGCCCGGCCAACCGGCGGCATCGATGCGGACCCCCTGGAACTCGATCCAGGACCCTTCGGTCTCCGTCGTCGCCGAGCAGTAGTCCGTGCTGCAGCTGGTGAACAGTCGGGGCTGGCTCCGAAGCGCGGCGAGTTCGCTCCACCCGCCGTCCGGTTGCGGTACCACCGTGACGGAGACTCCGCGGTAGTCCGGGACATCTCCGTACTGATCGTTGTACGCGACTCCGTTCGACCAGGTGCAGTCGAGCCCGCCCAGGTCGAGCACCCAGGTGGTCCGGGGGATCGAGATCCCCACGCCCGACGCCTCGACCAGCGGATCGACCGCCTCGACCGGCTCGGCGAACAGCCCGGCGACCAGCTCGCGCGGCGCCAGATCCGCGCAGCCGATCGGGTACGCGCTCGCCGGCTGCACCGGACCGGGCGGCGGCCCGGGGGTCACCTCGTACTCGACCGGGGGCACGCTCGTCGTCGGGCTCGGTGCGGCCACCGCCGTCGCCCGGGGCGGTGCGCTCGGGGCGGGCTCGCCGCCGGGCAGGACGCCGAAGGCGAAGGCCGCCCCGGCGCCGATGCCGAGGAGCGCGGCGATGCCGAGCACGATGCCGGTGACGCGCTTCGCGATCGGCCCGCGGCTCGCCGGGGCGGGCTCGTCGGCGGTGCGCTCGAGCACCTGCGCCTTCATCGATTCGAGGAGGCGAGCCAGCTCGTCTCCGGTGGGGGGATCAGACCTCATCGCTCGTCACCGCCTTCCGCAGTCGTGCCCGGTTCCGGGACACCCGTTGCTTCAGGGCGCCGACGCTCAGGCCGAGGAGCTCGGCCGCCTCCGCGTAGGAGACGCCCTCGAGGAGGCAGAGCTCGCAGATGCGCCGGTCGAGCGGCTCCAGCCGTTCGATCTCGGCGAGCACCCAGCGCAGCTCGTCGCGCACGGACTCCTCGCGGTCGTGCTCGCGGAGGGCCTCGATCCCGCGCGGGGCGATCGAGTCGTCGAGCTCGTCGGCGCTCGCGCGGGCCGACTTGCGGACGGCGTTGCGGGCGAGGTTCCGGCAGGTCACGAGCAGCCACGGCAGCACCGAGCTGTCGGCGATCGCGATCTGCTCCGTCTTCCGCCACAGCGTCACGAACGTGTCCTGCACGATCTCTTCGACATCCATCCGGCTCGCAGCCAACGCCCAGGCGTAGCGCGTCACCGCGGCGGCATGCCGATCGAACACGGCCGCCAGTGCGTGCCGGTCGCCGGCGCGCAGCCGACTGAGCAACTCCGCGTCGCTCGGATCCGTCCCGTCCACGTGCACCCCCTCACCATAGGAATGTCGCGGAATCGCGAAAGGTGACACGCTCGACCGAGATCGACTCGGTGCCGCGGGCAGATGCCCCGGCCCGCTCAGCCGCGGCCGATGAACGGCATGCCCGCCGCGGTGGCGGTGAGCTGCGGCACGCTCACCGAGAGCGGCAGCTCGGCGAGGGCGAGGAACAGCCGGGCGACGTCCTCGGCGGCCATCGTCGGTTCGACGATCCGCCGGCCGTCGGCCTGCAGCGCGCCGGCGCCGACGAGCCCGTCGACGAGTTCGGTGCGGGCGTTGCCGAGGTCGAGCTCGGTGCAGACGATGCCGTGCGCGCGCCCGTCGAGCTCGATCGACTTCGAGAGCCCCGCGATCGCGTGCTTCGTCGTCGTGTAGGCCGCCGAGCGCGGACGCGGTACCTGCGCGGAGACGGAGCCGTTGTTCACGATGCGGCCGCCGGGCGGCTCCTGCGCCGCCATCCGGCGGAACGCGGCCCCGGCGCAGCGCACGGCGGCGGTCACGTTCACCGCGAGCGTCGCCGCCCAGTCCGCCTCGTCGAGCCCACCGACGTCGGCCGTCGGGCCGAAGGTGCCGGCGTTGTTGAAGAGCAGGTCGAGGCGGCCGAACCGTTCGTCGTGCCGGGCGAAGAGGCGTGCGACGTCGTCCGGGTCGGTGACGTCGGCGACCACGACGAGCGCCGTCGCGGCGCCCGCGGCGGTCTCCTCGAGGGGCGCCCGCCGCCGCCCGGCGAGCGTGACGTTCCAGCCGGCGTCGAGCAGGGCGCGGGCGCAGGCGCGGCCGATGCCGCTGCCGGCTCCCGTGACGAGGGCGGAGCGGGGGCCGCTCATCCGGCGCCCGTCGCGCCGGACGCATCCGCCCCGCCCGGGGCAGCAGCCCCGCCCGGGGCATCCACCCCCGGGGCAGCCGCCTCATCCGTCTCGTCCGCGGCATCCCTGGCCTCACCCGGGCGCTCCGCGTCCTCGATGAGCTGCAGCACGCGCGCCGCGACGCTCACGGCGATCGCGGCGGGCAGCTTCGAGCCGATGCCCGCTATGCCGATGGGCGTCGTGACCCGCGCGAGCGCCGCGTCGTCGTGCCCGAGCTCGCGCAGCTTGCCGCGGAACCTCGCCCACTTCGAACGCGAGCCGATGAGCCCGATCGAGCCGAGCCCCGGTGTGCGCAGGGCGGTCTCGACGATCGCGAGGTCCTCGACGTGGTCGTGGGTCATCACGAGCACGTGCGTCCCGGGCGGCAGCTCCGCGAGCGCGGCCTCCGGCACGGGGGCGTGGTGCACCCGCACCTCGGCGACGGTGTCGGCGAGCGGACCGCTCCGGCCCGGCTCGCCGAGGCGCTCCGGCGCGAGCATCTCCGGCCGGGAGTCGACGAGATCGAGCTCGAGCGGATGCCGCGCCAGCACCCGCGCGAGCTCGAGGCCGACGTGCCCGACGCCGAAGACGGCGACCGCGGGCACCGTGCGGACCGGTTCCAGGAGCATCGTGACCTCTCCTCCGCAGCACTGCACGCCGTACTCGGCGTTCGCCTTGTCGCTCAGGGTCAGCGTGAGCAGCTCGGGCTCGGCCGCGCCGGCGGCGAGGAGCTCCCGCGCCCGCCGCACCGCCGTCGCCTCGAGGTTGCCGCCGCCGACGGTGCCGAAGAGGGCGTCGGCGGACACGACCATCTTCGCGCCGCCGTTCCGCGGCGCATGCCCGCGGACCATCGCCATCGTGACGATGACCGCGGGCGTCCGCGCCTCGCGGAGCCGCTGCAGCGCTTCGAGCCAGTCCATCCCGGTCCCGTCAGTCCGCGCCGACGAGCTCGCGCGAGGCATCCGCCTCGGCCACGGGCTCCGCCGCCGCGCGCGCCGCCTCGACGGCCCAGTACACGGCCTCCGGCGTCGCCGGCGACGCCAGCTCGACCGCCCGGTCGCCCGAGCCGAAGGCTCCGACCGCCTCCCGCAGCGCCTCGCGGGCGCTGAAGGCGAGCATGAAGGGCGGCTCGCCGACGGCCTTCGATCCGTAGACGGCGCCCTCCTCGCGGGCGTCCTCGAAGAGGCGCACGTTGAAGACCTCGGGCATCTCCGAGAAGCTCGGCAGCTTGTAGGTCGACGCCGACTGGGTGAGCAGCCGCCCGCGGGCGGGACCGTCGGTCTCGTCCCAGCGGAGCTCCTCGAGCGTCAGCCAGCCGACGCCCTGCACGTACGCGCCCTCGATCTGGCCGATGTCGAGCATCGGCGAGAGCGAGTCGCCCACGTCGTGCACGATGTCGACCCGGCGCACCCGGTAGGCGCCCGTGAAGCCGTCGACCTCGACCTCGGTCGCGGCGGCGCCGTACGCGAAGTACTTGAACGGCGAGCCCTGCATGAGGTCGGGGTTCCAGTGCAGCCCCTCGGTGCGGTAGTAGCCGGCGGCCCAGAGCTGCACCCGCTGCAGGTACGCCGCCTCGGCGACCTCGGCGAAGCTCAGCCGCTGGTCCCGGTTGCCGAGCCCCGTGACGACGCCGCCGGAGAAGCGCACGTCGCGCTCGTCGACGCCGAGCAGGCGCCCGGCGACCTTCGCCATCCGCTCGCGGATCTGCTCGCACGCGTTCTTCACCGCGCCGCCGTTCAGGTCGGCGCCCGAGCTCGCCGCGGTCGCGGAGGTGTTCGGCACCTTGTCGGTGCGGGTCGGCGCGAGCCGCACCTGGTGCAGCTCCAGGCCGAGCGCGGTCGCCGCGACCTGCAGCATCTTCGTGTGCAGGCCCTGGCCCATCTCGGTGCCGCCGTGGTTGATCAGCACCGAGCCGTCCTTGTAGACGTGCACGAGGGCGCCGGCCTGGTTGAACGCCGCGAAGTTGAAGGAGATGCCGAACTTGATCGGCGTGATCGCGAGCGCCCGCTTGCGGTCCTCGTGGGCGGCGTTGAACGCGGCGATCCCGGCGCGCCGGGCGTCGAAGTCGCTCTCCGCCTTGAGCTCGGTCCAGATGCGCGGCATCCGCTCGGCGTCCTTCACCGTCTGGCCGTACGGGGTCGCCTGGCCCGGGCGGTAGAAGTTCTGCTCGCGGAGGAGCGCCGGCTCGATGCCGAGCTCGGGGGCGACGCGGCCGAGGATGTCCTCGATGAGGAAGACGCCCTGCGGGCCGCCGAAGCCGCGGAACGCCGTCTGCGAGGTCTTGTTCGTCTTCGCGATGCGGCCGTGCGCGTGCACGTTCGGGATCCAGTAGGCGTTGTCGAGGTGGCAGAGCGCCCGCCCGAGCACCGGCTCGGAGAGGTCGATGCTCCAGCCGCCGTCGGCGGTGAGGGTGGCCTCGAGGGCCTGGATGAAGCCGTCCTCCGTGAAGCCCGCCCGCCACTCGATGTGGAACGGGTGCCGCTTGCCGGTCATCGTGATGTCCTGCGTGCGGTTCAGCCGGAGCCGCACCGGGCGCCCGGTGAGCTTCGCGCCGAGCGCGGCGATCGCGGCGAGCCCGTGCGGCTGCATCTCCTTGCCGCCGAAGCCGCCGCCCATGCGCAGCTGCTGCACGGTGACCTCGTTCGAGGGGACGCCGAGCACGTGCGCGACGATCTCCTGCGTCTCCGAGGGGTGCTGCGTCGAGCACTGCACGAAGTACTGGCCCTCGGAGTCGCGGATCGCGTAGGAGGCCTGGGTCTCGAGGTAGAAGTGCTCCTGGCCGCCGAACTCGGTGACGCCGGAGAAGACGCGCGGCGCGTCGGCGAGGGCGGATGCCGCGTCGCCGCGGGCGACGGTGCGGGCGATGCCCTGGTACGACTCCGCGGCGATCGCGTCGCGCACGGTGATGTGGGACGGCAGCGGCGCGTACTCGACGCGCACGGCGGCGGCACCGAGCCGGGCGGCCTCCTGCGTCTCGCCGAGCACCCACACGAGGGCGTGGCCGAGGAACATCGCCTCGCTCGGGAAGAGCGGCTCGTCGTGCTTGATGCCGGCGTCGTTCACGCCCGGCACGTCGTCGACGGTGAGCACCCGGACGACGCCCGGCACCTCGTACGCCGGCGCGACGTCGATGGTGACGTGCGCGTGCGCGTTCGTCGACTGCACCGGCCAGGCGGTGAGCACGCCGTGGTCGCGCGCGGCGAGGTCGTCGGTGTACATCGCGTGGCCGGTGACGTGCAGCGCGGCGCTCTCGTGCGCGGCGCGGAGCCCGACGACCGGGTCGGCGGGGCGGTCGGCGAGGGCGCTCATGCCGGGACCTCCGTCCGGGTGCCGCGACTGGAGCCGCGGGAGGTGGCGTACAGCTTCAGGAGGGCGGTGCCGAGCATCGCGCTGCGGTAGTCGGCGCTCGCCCGGTGGTCGCTCATCGGGGTGCCGGTCGCGCGGAGCACGGCCGAGGCGGCGCGCACCGTGGTGAGGTCCCACGGCTCGCCGACGAGGGCCTGCTCGGCCTCGTAGGCCCGGAGCGGGGTGGCGGCGACGCCGCCGAGGCCGATCCGCGCGGACGTGATCACGCCCGCGTCGTCGACGTCGAGCGCGAACGCGACGGCGACGCTCGAGATGTCGTCGAAGCGGCGCTTGGCGATCTTGTGGAACGCGGTGAGCTTCGCCAGGGGGAGCGGGATGCGGATGGCGCGGATGAGCTCGCCGGGCTCGCGCACCGTCTGCCGGTAGCCGGTGAAGTACTCGGCGAGCTCGACCTCGCGCTCGACGACGCCGACCGCGCGGCCGTCGCCGTTCCGGCTGTCCCCGTTCCGGCTGGCGGCGTCGCCCGCCTTCGCCAGGACGACGCGGGCGCCGAGGGCGAGCAGGGCGGGCGGGGTGTCGCCGATGGGCGAGCCCGTGCCGAGGTTGCCGCCGATGGTGCCGCGGTTGCGGATCAACCGGGAGGCGAACTGCGGGAAGAGCTGGGCGAGGAGCGGCACCCGGCCGTCGAGGCGGCGCTCGATCTCGGAGAGCGGCAGCGCGGCGCCGATCTCGACGACATCGGCGCCGACGTGCAGGGTGCGGAGCTCGTCGAGCTGCTCGATCGCGACGACGAGGGGCGCGCGCCGGCCGCGGATGTTCACCTCGACGCCCCAGTCGGTGGAGCCGGCGACGAGGAGCGCGTCGGGCTCGTCGCGGAGGATCCCGAGCGTCTCTGCGAGCGACGCGGGACGCACGAAGCGGGCGCCGTCGTGGGCGTAGTCGGTGGGCACGGCGACGGGCGCGGGAGCCGCGCGCCGCTCGGCGAGCGGGTCGCCGGGCTCGGGGAAGCCGAGCGTGTAGGCGGCGTCGCGGATGGGCCGGTAGCCGGTGCAGCGGCAGAGGTTGCCGCTCAGCGAGTGCAGGTCGAAGCCGTTCGGGCCGTGCTCCGCGTCGGCGGCGCTCTCGGGGTCGTCGGGGGCGGCGCCGCTCGGCCGGCCGTCGTGCACGGGGCAGGGCTCGGCGTCCGGGCCCGTGTTCGTGGAGGCATCCGTCGCGGCCGAGGCACCCGCGCGCTCCGAGGCGTCCTGGGCGACGCGGTCGGCGCGGTAGAACTCGCCGGCCATGCTGCAGGCGAAGCCCGGGGTGCAGTAGCCGCACTGCGAGCCGCCGGCCTCGGCGAGCTTCTCCTGCACCGGGTGCAGGGCCTCGGGGGAGCCGAGGCCCTCGGCGGTGACGAGCTCCTGGCCGCTGAGGGCGTGCACGGGGACGAGGCAGGCGTTCACCGCGGTCCAGGCGGTGCCGCCGTCGTCGGCGGGGGTGGCGAGCAGCATGGCGCAGGCGCCGCACTCGCCCTCCGCGCAGCCCTCCTTGCTTCCGGTGAGGCCGGTGTCGCGGAGCCAGTCGAGGGCGGTCGCGTGGGCGGGAACGCCGTCGAGGGGGCGGGAGCGCCCGTTGACGGTCACGGCGTGGTGTTCCATATCGAAACTCCTCGGGTCCGGGGGGGAGGGCGACGCCTGCGGCACCGGGGCCCCGGTGGCCCCACCTCGCACCGCGCCTGCCCAGGGGCAGACACCTCCAGGGTACCGCCCGCCGAACCGGCAGTTCTTACGATCCGGAATCCGGTTTTCGCAGAATGGATATGGATACTACGCCACTCGGGCGCGATCCGGCAGAGGGCGGTCCGAGAGGATGCTCCGGCGGAGGAGTTTCGCGGTGCGGGACCTGTGCCGGGGGAGGAGTTTCGCGGCGCGGGAGGGTGCTCCGCCGCGCATCGACCTCCGCGGGGGTGAAACTCCTCCGGCGGAGCGGCGAGAGCGGGTGGCGCCGGGGCTCAGGCCGCGGCGGCGAGGGCGGCGATCTCGCGCACGGCCTCGCGGAGCACGGGGATGGCCCGTGCGGCGAAGTCCTCGTCGACGCGCGCGATCGGCCCGGAGACCGAGACCGCCGTCGGCACGGGCGCGCCGGGCACGGCCATCGCGTAGCAGCGCACGCCGATCTCCTGCTCGCCGTCGTCGATCGAATACCCGCGCTTCCGGATCTCGGCGAGGTCGGCGAGGAGCGCGTCGAGCGTCGTGATCGAGTGCTCGGTCTCGCCTGGCAGGCCGGTGCGGCCGACGATGTCGCGCACCTGCTCGTCGTCGAGCTCGGCGAGGATCGCCTTGCCGACGCCCGTGGAGTGCAGGTAGGAGCGGCGGCCGACCTCGGTGAACATCCGCATCGCGTGCGGGGAGGGGGCCTGGGAGACGTAGATGACGCGGTCGCCGTCGAGCGTCGCGAGGTTGGCGGTCTCGCCGAGGCGCTCGACGAGCTCCTTCAGCTGCGGGCGGGCGAGCTGGCCGAACTGGCGGTTCGCGACCTCGCCCAGGCGCACGAGGCGCGGGCCGAGGGCGTAGCGGCGGTTCGCGAGCTGGCGGGCGTAGCCGAGGGAGACGAGGGTGCGCAGCAGCCGGTGGATGGTCGGCAGCGGCAGTTCCGCCATCGTGGAGAGCTCGCTCAGCGTGACGTCGCCGCCCGCGTCGGCGATGAGCTCGAGCAGGTCGAAGACCCGCGCGACGGACTTGACGCCTTCAGCTTCGGCCATGCCGGGGCTCCTTGGGTTCTGCATCTCGGGGGCGAGTATCCGCATCGCGGAAAACGCGAGTGCACACAAGATACCGTACGGCTCCGCGAGGCGACGCGACCGTGCCGGGCCGCCCGTGCCGAAACGGCCGGACTGTCTCGATCTCGAGACTTGTATTTCCGTTACGCAAACATTAACATCCATAATGCGAAAACTTTCGGGATGGCCCGCTCGCATACGCGATGATGAGCGAACGCGAGCACCTCGTCCCGCCGCCCTGACGCGACCGCGTCGAGGGCGACCGCGGAGGTCAGAGCTCCGCGTCGAGCCGCGAAGGAGCAGCAGCCGCATGACCATCGAGATCACCACCCCCAGCGACGTCGAGGGCGGCGACGAGATCCTCTCGGCCGAGGCGCTCGCCTTCGTCGAGGCGCTGCACCACCGCTTCGCCGCGCGACGGCTGGAGCTGCTCGCGGCACGCGGCGAGCGGCGGGCCCAGGCCGCGGCGACCGGCCGGCTCGACTTCCTCCCCGAGACCCGGGAGGTGCGCGAGTCCGAGTGGCGCGTCGCCCCGGCGCCGCCCGCCCTCCTCGACCGCCGCGTCGAGATCACCGGCCCCGCGGCCCCGCCGAAGATGGCGATCAACGCGCTGAACTCCGGCGCGAAGGTCTGGCTCGCCGACCTCGAGGATGCCGCGAGCCCGACCTGGCACAACGTCGTCGCCGGCGTGCGGAACCTCCTCGACGCCGCCCGCGGCACCCTCGCGTACACCTCGCCCCAGGGCAAGCAGTACGCGCTGCGCAGCGACGTCGAGCGCCCCACCGTCGTCACCCGGCCGCGCGGCTGGCACCTCTCCGAGCGGCACGTGCTCGTCGACGGCGAGCGGGCGAGCGGCTCGCTCGTCGACTTCGGCCTGCACTTCTTCCACACGGCGAAGCCGCTCCTCGAGAACGGCCACGGCCCCTACTACTACCTGCCGAAGCTCGAGTCGCACCTCGAGGCCCGGCTCTGGAACGACGTGTTCGTCTTCGCGCAGGAGCAGCTCGGCATCCCGCGCGGCACCGTCCGGGCGACGGTGCTCATCGAGACCATCCCCGCCGCGTTCGAGATGGACGAGATCCTGTACGAGCTCCGCGAGCACGCCTCGGGCCTGAACGCCGGTCGCTGGGACTACCTGTTCAGCTTCATCAAGGTGTTCCGCGACGCCGGCCCGGACTTCGCCCTCCCCGACCGCGCCGACGTGTCGATGACGGCGCCGTTCATGCGCGCGTACACCGAGCTGCTCGTGAAGACCTGCCACCGTCGCGGGGCCTTCGCGATGGGCGGCATGGCCGCCTTCGTGCCGAACCGCAACGACCTCGAGGTCACCCGCGCCGCCTTCGAGAAGGTGCGCGCCGACAAGTCCCGCGAGGCGGCCGACGGCTTCGACGGCTCCTGGGTCGCGCACCCCGACCTCGTCCCCGTCTGCCGCGAGGTCTTCGACGGCGTGCTCGGCAGCCGCCCGAACCAGCTCGACCGCCAGCGCCCCGAGGTGGAGGTCACCGCCGAGGAGCTGCTCGACGCGGCATCCGCCCCCGGCCGGGCGACCGAGGCCGGGCTCCGGCTGAACCTCTCGGTGGCCGTCGCCTACACCGCGGTGTGGCTCTCCGGCGACGGCGCCGTCGCGCTGCACAACCTGATGGAGGATGCCGCGACCGCCGAGATCTCCCGCTCGCAGGTCTGGCAGCAGCTCCGCACCGGCACCGAGCTCGCCGACACGGGGCGCACCGTCACCCCGGAGCTCGTCCGCACGGCCCTCGCCGAGGAGGTCGCGGCGCTCCGCGAGCAGGTGGATGCCGAGCGCTTCGCCCGCTACTACGAGCCCGCCGCCCGCCTCGTCGAGGAGCTCTGCCTCGACGACGGCTTCGTCGACTTCCTCACCCTGCCCGCCTACGAACTGCTGGAGGGCTGATGGCCCCGGCTCGCCCCACGACCGCCCTCGGCGCCGCGGCGCTCGCCGACGCCGAGCGCCGGCTCGCCGCCACCGACGAGCTGCTCGACCGCGCCTACCCGGGCGACGACGGCTCGCGCCAGCCCGTGCACACCGTCTACGTGCCGGCCGACCGCTTCACGCCCGGGCTCGCCGCGGACTGGGGCGCGCAGGCGCTCGCCGCCGCCGAGGACGCGGGCGGCCTCGAGGCCGTCGCGCTCGTCGCCGGCCTCGACGCCGCCCTCGCGGGCTCGCTCGCGCCGCGCGTCGCCCGGAAGCTCGAGCGGGAGCCCATCGAGGACCTCCGGCTCGACTTCGAGGACGGCTACGGCGACCGCGGCGACGAGGCGGAGGACGCCGACGCGGTGCTCGCCGCCCGGCGGGTCCTCGAGGCGGTCGGCGCCGGGACGGCGCCGCCGTACCTCGGCATCCGCTTCAAGTGCTTCGAGCGCCCGACGCGGGCGCGCGGCATCCGCACCCTCGATCTCTTCGTCACCGCGCTCGTCGAGGGCGGCGGCCTGCCCGACGGGCTCGTGCTCACCCTGCCGAAGGTGACCACCGTCGCCCAGGTCGAGACGATGGCGGCGCTCGCCGCCGAGCTCGAGCGGGTGCACGGGCTCGCCGAGGGGCGGATCCGCTTCGAGGTGCAGGTCGAGACCCCGCAGCTCGTGCTCGGCGCCGACGGCCGCTCGCCCGTCGCGCAGCTGCCGCACGCGGCGCCCGGGCGCATCACGGGGCTGCACTACGGCACCTACGACTACAGCGCCTCGCTGCAGATCGCGGCCGGGTACCAGTCGATGGAGCACCCTGCCGCCGACCTCGCGAAGGGCGTCATGCAGCTCGCCGTCGCGGGCACCGGCATCCGCCTCTCCGACGGCTCCACGAACGTGCTGCCGATCGGCGAGCGCACGGCCGAGGCCTGGGCGCTGCACGCCCGGCTCGTGCGGCGCTCGCTCGAGCGTGGCTACTACCAGGGCTGGGACCTGCACCCGCACCAGCTGCCCACCCGCTACCTCGCGAGCTACGCCTTCTTCCGCGAGGGCTACGCCGCCGCGGCCGCCCGGCTCCGCGCGTACCTCGAGCAGACGCCGGGCGCGGTGCTCGACGAGCCCGCCACGGCGCGCGCGCTCGCCGACTTCGTGCTGCGCGGCGTCGAGTGCGGCGCCGTCTCCGCCGAGGAGGTCGCCGCCGACGCGGGCGTCGACCGGGCGGGCCTCGTCGCGCTCGCGCACCCGCGGCTCGCGGCGGCCGCCTCCGCCTCTTCGACCCAGGGAGCCTCAGCATGAGCTACTACACTCCGGCGGGCGGACTGCCCGCGCAGTCCGAGCTCCTCACCGACCGTGCGGTCGTGAAGGAGGCGTACACCGTCATCCCGAAGGGGGTGCTGCGCGACATCGTGACGAGCAATCTGCCGGGCTTCACCGGCACCCGCTCGTGGATCATCGCCCGCCCGATCGCGGGCTTCGCGACGACCTTCGCGCAGCTCATCGTCGAGATCGCGCCCGGCGGCGGGGCCGAGCGGCCCGAGCCGGAGGCCGGCGTCGAGGGCGTCGTCTTCGTCACCGCGGGCGAGCTCGTGCTGACGCTCGGCGGCGAGCGCCACGTGCTCGGCGAGGGCGGCTACGCCTACCTCGCGGCCGGCGCCGACTGGTCGATCGCGAACGAGGGCGCGGAGCTCGTCTCCTTCCACTGGATCCGGAAGGCCTACGAGCCGGTCGACGGCATCCCGGCGCCCGCCTCCTTCGTCACCCGGGACCAGGATGTCGCGCCGCGCCCGATGCCCGACACCGACGGCGCCTGGGCGACCACCCGCTTCGTGGATCCCGACGACCTCGCGCACGACATGCACGTGAACATCGTGACGTTCCAGCCGGGCGGGGTGATCCCGTTCGCCGAGACGCACGTCATGGAGCACGGCCTCTTCGTGCTCGAGGGGAAGGCCGTCTACCGCCTGAACGACGACTGGGTGGAGGTCGAGGCGGGCGACTTCATGTGGCTCCGGGCGTTCTGCCCGCAGGCCTGCTACGCGGGCGGGCCCGGTCCGTTCCGCTACCTCCTCTACAAGGACGTGAACCGGCAGATCCGGCTCACCTGACCGACTCCCGCGCCCTCGGGCGGCGGGGACCAGCTCCGTGCCGGGTGACTCCCGGGCGGGGCGTCCGGAGCGCCCGGCGAAGCAGACTCCCTTCGCCGGGCGCTTCGTCGTGCGCGGGCCGGCCGCCCGCTGCGCGCCCCGAACGCTGCTCGAGCCGGCTCGGCCGCGTTCCGACCGCCGCTCTGCGGCGTGCACGACGGATCTCACCCCACGCCGCCGCCGTCCGGCGCGCCCGCCGTCCCGTCGTGCAGCTCGCCGGCGGCGACCTCGTGCAGGGGGTTGACGCCGCCGACACCCTCGCCTACGCTTTCACACAGCAAAAGTATTATTCCGGAATACGGAAATGACTGGCAAGGACCTCGACGATGACCGACCCGCGCTACACCGTGAACTGCTCGATCCTCCTCACCGAGCTCCCGCTCCTCGAGCGCCCCGCCGCCGCGAAGGCCGCAGGCTTCGACGCGGTCGAGTTCTGGTGGCCCTTCGCAGGCGCCGTTCCGGCCGACCGCGACGCCGACGCCTTCATCGCCGCGATCCGCGATGCCGGCGTGCAGCTGACCGGGCTGAACTTCTTCGCCGGCGACATGCCCGCCGGCGACCGCGGCCTCGTCTCCTGGACGGGGCGCGAGTCCGAGTTCCGCGACAACGTCGCCGCCGTCGCCGCGATCGGCGAGGCCCTCGGCACCCCCGCGTTCAACGCGCTCTACGGCAACCGCCTCGACGGCGTCGACCCGGCCGCGCAGGACGAGACGGCCGCCGAGAACCTCGACCTCGCCGCGGCGGGCGTCGCCGCGATCGGCGGCACCGTGCTCGTCGAACCGGTCTCGGGCGCCCCGCGGTATCCGCTCCTCACCGCCGCCGACGCGCTCGCCGCGATCGAGCGGGTGCCGGATGCCGCGAACCTCGCGCTCCTCGCCGACTTCTACCACCTCGCCGTGAACGGCGACGACGTCGCCGCCGTCATCGAGGCGCACGCGGCATCCTTCGGCCACATCCAGATCGCCGACGACCCCGGCCGCGGCGCGCCCGGCACCGGCGCGCTGCCCCTGGCCGCCTGGATCGGCCGGAGCCGCGAGCTCGGCTACGCGGGCCCGATCGGCCTCGAGTACAAGGCCGCGGCGGCCGACGCCTTCGCCTGGCTCGCCGTCTGAGCCCCGGGGCCGGCGAGCCCCATCCCCACGACGCACGCCCCCACGACGCACGCACCACACGACGCACGCACCGCGCGGCGGAAGGACCACCATCATGAGCAAGATCGCGATCATCGGCCTCGGCATCATGGGCCTGCCCATGGCGAAGAACCTCGTCGGGGCGGGCTTCGACGTCATCGGCTACAACCGCAGCCGCGGCCCCGTCGACGCCCTCGTCGAGGCCGGCGGCGCAGGCGCCGGGAGCATCGCCGAGGCCGTGCGCGACGCCGACGTCGTCGTCACGATGGTGCCCGACTCGCCCGACGTCGCGGGCGTCGTCCGCGGCGAGGACGGCGTCTTCGCCAACGCGAAGCCGGGGGCGCTCTGGATCGACACCTCCTCCATCCGCCCCGACGTCGCGAAGGAGCTCGCCGAGGAGGCCGCAGCGGCCGGCTTCGGCGCGATCGACGCCCCGGTCTCCGGGGGCGAGCAGGGCGCCATCGACGGCGTGCTCTCGATCATGGTCGGCGGCTCGCCCGAGGACTTCGAGCGCGCCCGACCGGTGCTCGACGCCGTCGGCCGCACGATCGTGCACGTCGGCCCCTCCGGCGCCGGCCAGACCGTGAAGGCCGCGAACCAGCTCATCGTCGCGGTCAACATCCAGGCGCTCGCCGAGGCGGTCGTCTTCCTCGAAGCCTTCGGCGTCGACACCGACGCCGCGTTGACGGTCCTCGGCGGCGGACTCGCCGGCTCGAAGGTCCTCGACCAGAAGGGGCGCAAGATGCTCGACCGCGACTTCGCCCCCGGATTCCGCCTCGCCCTCCACAACAAGGACCTGGGCATCGTCACCGCCGCCGCACGACAGGCCGGCATCACCGTCCCGCTCGGCTCCGCCGTGGCCCAGCTCGTCCAGGCGACCGTCGCCCGCGGCGACGGCGGCCTCGACCACTCGGGCCTGTTCAAGCTCACGGCCGAGCTCGCCGGCCGCGAGTAGCGCCGGCGCGACCCCTCATCCTCTTCCTCCACCGTCTCCGGAAGGAGCACCCCATGACCCGCATGCGCACGGTCGACGCGGCCGTCCTGATCCTCGAGCGCGAGGGCGCCACCGAGGCGTTCGGCCTGCCCGGCGCCGCCATCAACCCCTTCTACTCCGCGATGCGCGCCCACGGCGGCATCCGGCACACCCTCGCCCGTCACGTCGAGGGCGCGAGCCACATGGCCGACGGCTACACCCGCGCCGCCGACGGCAACATCGGCGTCTGCATCGGCACCTCCGGCCCGGCCGGCACCGACATGATCACCGGCCTCTACGCGGCCTGGGCCGACTCCCTGCCGATCCTCTGCATCACGGGCCAGGCGCCCGTCGCGAAGCTGCACAAGGAGGACTTCCAGGCCGTCGACATCGCCTCGATCGCGAAGCCCCTCACGAAGCTCGCGATGACGGTGCTCGAGCCCGCGCAGGTGCCCGGCGCCTTCCAGCAGGCGTTCCAGCTGATGCGCTCGGGCCGACCCGGCCCCGTGCTCCTCGACCTGCCGATCGACGTGCAGCTCGCGGAGATCGAGTTCGACATCGACACCTACGAGCCGCTGCCCGTGGTGAAGCCGCGCGCCACCCGCGCGCAGGCCGAGAAGGCGCTCGACCTCCTCGCCCGGCACGAGCGGCCCCTCCTCATCGCCGGCGGCGGCGTCATCAACGCGGGCGCCTCCGAGCAGCTCGTCGAGCTCGCGGAGCTCCTCGGCGTCCCCGTCGTGCCCACCCTCATGGGCTGGGGCGCGATCGCCGACGACCACCCGCTGAACGCGGGCATGGTCGGCATCCAGACCGCGCACCGCTACGGCAACGAGACGCTCCTCGCGAGCGACTTCGTGCTCGGCCTCGGCAACCGCTGGGCGAACCGGCACACGGGCGGGCTCGACACCTACCGGGCCGGCCGCACCTTCGTGCACGTCGACATCGAGCCGACCCAGATCGGCCGGGTGTTCGCGCCCGACTACGGCATCGTCTCCGACGCGGGCGCGGCGATCGACGCCCTGCTCGAGCTCGCCCGCGAGCGGAAGGCCGCCGGGACCCTGCCCGACTACTCGTCGTGGGCGGACTCGGCGCAGCACCGCAAGGCGCGCCTCCAGCGCAAGACGAACTTCGCCGAGGTGCCGATCAAGCCGCAGCGCGTCTACCAGGAGATGAACCGCGCCTTCGGCCGCGACACCACGTACGTCACCACGATCGGGCTCTCGCAGATCGCGGGGGCGCAGTTCCTGCACGTCTACGGCCCGCGGAAGTGGATCAACGCCGCGCAGGCGGGCCCGCTCGGCTGGACCGGCCCCGCCGCGCTCGGCGTCGTCCGCGGCAAGCCGGGCGAGACGGTCGTCGCGCTCTCCGGCGACTACGACTTCCAGTTCATGATCGAGGAGCTCGCGGTCGGCGCGCAGCACCAGCTGCCCTACATCCACGTCGTCGTGAACAACAGCTATCTCGGCCTCATCCGTCAGGCGCAGCGCCCCTTCGACATGGACTTCCAGGTCTCGCTCGCCTTCGACAACGTGAACACCCCGCACGACGAGGGCTCCGTCGCCCACGGCTACGGCGTCGACCACGTGAAGGTGGCCGAGGGCCTCGGCTGCAAGGCGGTCCGCGTCGAGCGGCCCGAGGACCTCGCCGCGGGCTTCGCCGAGGCGAAGCGGCTGATGGCCGAGTTCCAGGTGCCGGTCGTCGTCGAGGTGATCCTCGAGCGGGTCACGAACATCGCGATGGGCGCCGAGCTCGACGCGGTGCACGAGTTCGAAGACCTCGCCGAATCCGCGGAAGACGCCCCGACGGCCATCCTCGCGTTGCAGGATTGAGCATGCGCGTCGTGATCGCCCCCGACAAGTTCAAGGGATCCCTGTCCGCCCCGGAGGTGGCCCGGCGGGTCGCCGCGGGCGCGCGCCGGGCGGATCCCGGGATCGAGCTCGTCGAGGTGCCGGTCGCGGACGGCGGCGAGGGCACCCTCGACGCCGCGCTCGCGGCGGGCTTCGCCGCACGGAGCGCGCGGGTTCCCGGGCCGCTCGGGGCCGAGCTCGAGGCCGAGTTCGGGCTGCGCGGCGGCGAGGCGGTCGTCGAGCTCGCCCGCGCCTCCGGACTCGAGCTGCTTCCGGCGGACGAGCGGGATGCCGGCCGCGCGACGAGCCTCGGCACGGGGCGGCTGATCGTGGCCGCCCTCGACGCCGGGGCGAGGCGCATCGTGCTCGCGATCGGCGGCAGCGCCTCCACCGACGGCGGCGCCGGGCTCCTCCGCGGGCTCGGCGCACGCCTGCTGGACGCCTCGGGACGGGACCTCCCCGAGGGCGGCGCCGCGCTCGCCGGGCTCGACCGCATCGAGCTCGGCGGGCTCGACCCGCGGCTCGCGGACGCCGAGTTCGTGCTCGCGAGCGACGTCGACAATCCGCTGCTCGGGCCGCACGGCGCCGCCGCGGTCTTCGCCGCGCAGAAGGGCGCGGATGCGGCGGGCATCGCCGCGCTCGACGCGGCCCTCGCCCGCTTCGTCGAGGTGCTGTCGGCCCACGACGCGGTGCTCGCCCGCTCCGCCCGATCGGCCGCCGAGGCGCCGGGCGCCGGAGCCGCCGGCGGGGTCGGCTTCGCCGCGCTCGCCGTGCTCGGCGCCGAGCGCCGCCCCGGCATCGACGTCGTGCTCGAGCTCACCGGCCTCGAGGCCGCGCTCGCGGGCGCCGATCTCGTGATCACGGGGGAGGGCAGCCTCGACGCGCAGAGCCTCATGGGCAAGACTCCGCTCGGGGTCGCGCGCGCGGCGCGCCGGGCCGGTATCCCCGTGCACGCCGTCTGCGGACGCAGCGAGCTCGACGCCGAGGCGCTCGCCGCCTCCGGCTTCGCCTCCGTCCGCTCGCTCGCCGAGCTCGAACCCGATCCGGCCGCGTCGATCGCGAACGCCGGCGCCCTGCTCACCCGACTCTCGGAGGACCTCGTGACCGAGCTCATCGCCGCCGCCGCATCCGGCGACGCGGCATCCGCCGCCCCCGCCTTCGACCTCGTGCTGCGCGCCGAGCGCGCCCTGCTCGCGGGCGACCGCGGCGCGCCCGTCGAGCGGGCCGCCGAGATCGGCGTCCGGGACGGGCGGATCGTGCAGATCTCCCCGCTCGGCACGGGGCTCGCGGGCGCCCGCCTCGTCGAGCTCGGCGCCGGCGAGGTGCTGCTGCCCGGCCTCGTCGACACGCACGTGCACGTGAACGAGCCCGGCCGCACCGAGTGGGAGGGCTTCGCCTCCGCGACCCGCGCGGCCGCCGCGGGCGGCGTCACGACGATCGTCGACATGCCGCTGAACAGCATCCCGCCGACGGTCTCGGTCGCCGCGCTCGAGGAGAAGCGCGCCGTCGCCGCGGACCAGGTCGTCGTCGACGTCGGCTTCTGGGGCGGCGTGGTGCCGGGCAACCTGGCCGAGCTCTCGCCCCTCGTCGACGAGGGCGTGTTCGGCTTCAAGTGCTTCCTGCTGCACTCCGGGGTCGACGAGTTCCCCCAGGTGACGCCCGAGGAGATGGAGCAGGCGATGGCGGTCGTCGCCGCGCGCGGCTCGCTCCTCCTCGTGCACGCGGAGGACGCGCACCTCATCGACGCGGCGCCGCACCGCGGCGGACCCGCGTACGCGGACTTCCTCGCCTCCCGGCCGCACGAGGCGGAGGACGCCGCGATCGCCGAGGTGATCGCCCGGGCCGCGAAGACCGGGGCCCGGGCGCACGTGCTGCATCTGAGCAGCGCGGACTCGCTCCCGCAGATCCGCGCCGCCAAGGCGGCGGGCGTCGACCTCACCGTCGAGACGTGCCCGCACTACCTGACGCTCGTCGCGGAGTCCGTGCCGGCCGGCGCGACGGCGTACAAGTGCTGCCCGCCGATCCGCGGCGAGGCGAACCGCGACGCGCTCTGGCAGGGCCTCGTCGACGGCACGATCGACTTCATCGTCTCCGACCACTCGCCGGCGACGCCCGAGCTGAAGTACGCGGGCGACGGCGACTTCGAGCAGGCGTGGGGCGGCATCGCCTCGCTGCAGCTCGGCCTGCCGCTCGTGTGGAGCGAGGCGCGGCGCCGGGGCGTGCCGCTCGAGCGCGTGGTCGAGTGGATGTCGTCGCGCCCCGCCGACCGCGCGGGGCTGCACGGCAAGGGCCGCATCCAGGTCGGCGTCGCCGCCGACTTCGCGGTGTTCGCGCCCGATGACCGCTTCACCGTGGATGCCGGTGCGCTCGAGCACCGGCACCCGGTCACCCCCTATGACGGGCGCGAGCTCACCGGGGTCGTCCGCACCGCGTTCCTCGCGGGCGCGGAGATCGACCGCGGGCTCCCGCGGGGCCGGCTGCTCCGGGTGGGGAACGACGAGTAGCCGGCCCACCGATGGGGCCGGGGCCGCCGCCCCGGCCCCGCCTCCGCCTGCCCAGAGCACGCCCACGCCCACGCCTTCCCGCCGAACGCCCACGCCTTCCCGCCGAACGCCTACGCCTTCCCGCCGAACGACAGGAGCACCGACATGATCGCCTCATCCGACGAGCTCGAGCCCGGCCGCCCGGCCCCCGAGCTGGAGCTGCCCGACGCCACGGGCGCCCGGCGCAGCCTCGCCGAGCACCGGGGCAGTCCCGTCATCGTGTACTTCTATCCGGCGGCGTTCACGCCCGGCTGCACGACCGAGGCGTGCGACTTCCGCGACAACCTCGCCTCGCTCCAGGGCGCCGGCTACGTCGTGCTCGGCGTCTCGCCCGACTCCGTGGACCGGCTGGCGGAGTTCGCCGCCGCGGAGCAGCTGAGCTATCCGCTGCTCTCCGACGAGGGGGCCGAGACGGCCCGCGCGTGGGGGGCCTGGGGCCAGAAGACGGTCGCGGGCCGCACCTTCGACGGCGTCATCCGCTCGACCGTCGTCGTCGACCCGGAGGGGCGGGTCGCCTCCGTCGAATACAACGTCGACCCGGTCGGCCACGTCGCGCGCCTCCGCGAGCGGCTCGGGGTCTGAGACGGCGGATGCCGCGTCGGCGACGATGCGCCGATGACGTCGCAGGCATTGCCGACGCGGCATCCGCTTGATAAAGTTGTCGCATGCTGAAATAACAGTTCCACGATATGAAAGCTAGCTTTCGTATTCCTACACCGTGGATGCCAGCAGACGAAGGAAGCGGATCAAGCGATGAAGCTTGAACAGTTCAACGGAGCCGACCGCCGGGAGGCGATCGAGCTCCTCCGACCATGCATCGACGTGCCGAGATGGTGCGACGAGCTCGCCGACGGGCGGCCCTACGGCTCCGTCGCGGAGCTCCTCGCCGCGGCGGGCGCGGCTGCGTCGCCGTTCACGCCGGAGGAGGTCGAGCGCGCGCTCGGCCACCATCCGCGCATCGGCGAACGCGCGGCGGGCGGCAGCCGGGAGGCGACCCTGTCGCGCTCCGAGCAGGCCGGGGTCGACCCGGCCGACGCCGAGCTCGCCGAGCGGCTCGCGGCGGGCAATCTCGCCTACGAGGAGCGCTTCGGCCGGGTGTTCCTCATCCGGGCGGCCGGACGCAGCGCCGCGGAGATCCTCGCGGCGCTCACCGAGCGGCTCGGCCACGACGACGCCGAGGAGGACGAGATCGTGGCGGCCCAGCTGCGCGAGATCGCCGTCCTCCGGCTCGAGGGGGCGATCGCGGCATGACCGCCCGACAGCCCGCGACGCCTGCGCCGAGCCCACCGACGCCGACCCCACCGACGCCGAACCTCCTGGAGGGAACCCTGCCATGACCGTCTCGCAGATCACGACGCACGTGCTCGACGCCCAGCGAGGCGTCCCCGGTCCGGGGATCGCCGTCGAACTCTCCCGCCGGGCGGGCGAGGGCTGGGAGCCGGTCGCGGCGGGCACCACCGACGCCGACGGCCGCGCGAAGCAGCTCGGCCCCGAGCGCGTGCCCGGCGGCGAGTACCGCCTGCGCTTCGACACCGGGGCGTACTTCGCCGCCTCCGGCACCGACACCTTCTACTCCGAGGTGCTGATCGGCTTCACCGTCGCCGACGACGGCCGGCACTACCACGTGCCGCTGCTGCTCAGCCCCTTCGCCTATTCGACCTACCGAGGAAGCTAGCTCATGACCGACATCCTGACCACCGCCACCGAGTCCGCCGACGGTGCGGGCGACGCCGGCCGCATCGTGCTCGGCCCGAACCAGTACGGCAAGGCCGAGGTCCGCGTCGTCAAGGTGACCCGCGACACCGACCGCCACGAGATCGAGGACCTGAACGTCACCTCGCAGCTCCGCGGCGACTTCGCCGGGGCGCACCTCGCGGGCGACAACTCCCACGTCGTCGCGACCGACACGCAGAAGAACACGATCTTCGCCTTCGCCCGCGACGGCATCGGCTCGCCCGAGGCGTTCCTGCAGCGCCTCGCCGAGCACTTCATCGGCTCCTTCGACTGGGTCACCGGCGGCCGCTGGCTCGCCGAGAGCTACCCGTGGGAGCGAATCGTCGCCCACGGGCAGGAGCACGACCACGCCTTCGTCCGCTCGGGCCAGGAGGTGCGCACCGCCGCGGTCGTCGCCGACGGCGAGGAGCGGCACGTCATCGCCGGGCTGAAGGACCTCGTCGTGCTGAAGACGACGCAGTCGGGCTTCGTCGGCTACCCGAAGGACCGCTACACGACGCTCCAGGAGACGACCGATCGCATCCTCGCGACGAGCGTCTCGACCCGGTGGCGCTACCGCCCCGGCGCCGAGGTCGACTACAACGCGACGTACGACAGCGTGAAGGCGATCCTCCTCGAGGCGTTCACGGAGCACTACTCGGCGGCGCTGCAGACGACCCTCTTCGAGATGGGTCAGGCGGCGCTCGAGCGGCATCCCGAGATCGCCGAGATCCGCTTCTCGATGCCGAACAAGCACCACTTCGTCGTCGATCTCGCGCCGTTCGGCCTCGACAACCCGAACGAGGTGTTCTACGCCTCCGACCGCTCCTACGGGCTGATCGAGGCGACGGTCACGCGCGAGGGCCTCGCCCCCGCACCCGCGGCCTGGGAGAGCGTCGGCGCCTTCTGCTGACGCCGGCCGCCGACCGGCCCTGCGGGCGCCGCGCACTCGCGCGGCGCCCGCAGTCGTGCCCGCTCGCTCGCCCGCCGCGGGCTCGACGGCCGGTCGTACGAGCGGATAGCGTCGAGGCATGACCCAGCCCGACGGCGCGCAGGAGGCCCGCCGCACCGCCGACGCCGCCGACGCCCGCTGCGGCATCCGCACCCGCCCGGCCGCCCTCGGCGAGATCGACGCCGTCCTCGCCCGCTTCGAGGCGACCTGGGGCGCCGGGCGCGGCCTCGACGACTCCACCATCCGGGCGCTCGCGCACGCCGGCGGCACCGTGCTCGTCGCGGTCCCCGACGACGACGGGGGCGTGGACGCCTCCGGCACGCCGCCGTTCGCGGCGCCGGGCGAGGTGCTCGGCGCGACGCTCGGCTTCCTCGGCTGGTCGGGCGGCCTGCACCTGCACTCGCACATGAACGCCGTCACCCGAGCGGCGCGCGGGCGCGGCATCGGGGCCGCGCTGAAACTCCGTCAGCGCGCGGTGTGCCTCGAGCACGGGGTCGGCGAGATCCGCTGGACCTACGATCCGCTCATCCGCCGCAACGCCAGGATGAACCTCCTGCGGCTCGGCGCGGAGGTCGCCGACTACCTGCCGGAGTTCTACGGCGTGCTCGGCGACGCGATCTCCGGCAGCGACCGCAGCGACCGCTTCGAGGTGCGCTGGCGACTCGACGCCCCGCGCGTGCACCGCGCCCTCGCCGGGGCGCCGGCGCCGGAGTGGCGCGGCGACGACGGCGTCGCGCTCGTCCCGGACTACGAGGCGCTGCGGATCGCGGACGCCTCGGCGGCGGCGCGCCTCCGCGCCGACTCGGTCGCGGCGTTCACGCGGATGGCGCGCGCCGGCCTCCGCCCGGAGCTCGACGCCGCGGGCGACTACGTGTTCACCGAGGACGACCCCGACCGGGAGGCGGCATGAGCGAGCGGACGACCGCGCCCGTGCAGCTCGAGGCGATCGAGCTGCACCGCATCGAGGTGCCGCTCGTGCGCCCCTTCGAGACCTCCTTCGGGCGCGAGACGGTGCGCGAGGCGCTCCTCGTGCGCGTCCGCACCACGGGCGGCGACGGCTGGGCGGAGTGCGTCGCGGGCCGGGAGCCGTTCTACTCCTCGGAGTACGTCGACGGCGCTGCGGCCGTGATCGAGCGCTACCTCGCGCCGGCGCTCCTCGCCGCCTCGGCGAGTGGGGCGCACGGCACCCTCGGTGCGCACGGCGGGCACGAGGCGCACGGCACCCCCGGTGCGCCCGGCGGGCACGAGGCGCACGGCGGGCCCGCGAGCCGTCCGCCGTCGCCCGGGGGCGGCGCAGCGGCGGCCATCGCGTCGGTGCCCGCGGCCGCCGCCGTCGGCCCCGCGCTCGCCGTCGTCGCCGGCCATCGGATGGCGAAGGCGGCGCTCGAGACGGCCGTGCTCGACGCCGAGCTGCGCGCGCAGGGCCGCTCGATGGCCGAGTGCTTCGGCGCCGTGCGCGACTGGGTCGACTGCGGGGTCTCGGTCGGCATCGCCCCCACCCTGGAGGAGCTGCTCGACGAGGTCGCCGGCTACGTCGAGCAGGGGTACCGGCGGATCAAGCTGAAGATCATGCCGGGCTGGGACCTCGTCCCGGTCGGCGCGGTGCGCGAGCTGCTCGGTCCGGCCGGGCTCCTGCAGGTCGACGCGAACACCGCGTACCGCCAGTCCGACATCCCGCTCCTCGCGGAGCTCGACCGCTTCGGGCTCCTCCTCATCGAGCAGCCCTTCGCCGAGGAGGACCTGGCGACGCACGTGCAGCTCGCCGCCGCGTGCGAGACGCCGGTCTGCCTCGACGAGTCGATCCTCGACCGCACGACCGCGCTCGACGCGATCGAGCGCGGCGCCACGAGCATCGTGAACATCAAGCCCGGCCGGATGGGCGGCTACCTCGAGTCCCTGCGCGTGCACGAGGCCTGCCGGGCGCTCGAGGTGCCGGTCTGGTGCGGCGGCATGCTCGAGACGGGGCTCGGCCGGGCGGCGAACGTGGCGCTCGCTGCACTGCCGGGCTTCCTGCTGCCGGGCGACACGTCCGCCTCGGACCGCTACTACGCCGAGGACCTCACCGAGCCCTTCGTGCTCGGATCCGGGGAGCATCGCGGCCAGCTCGCGGTGCCGGGCGGGCCGGGCAGCGGCGTCGAGGTGCGCGAGGAGCTCGTCCGCGCGTGGGCGAGCGCGCCGCCCGTGCTCCTGCGCTGAGCCGCGCCCCGTCCCGCCCCCGCTCACACCACTCAGGAACGGCCGTCGCGACATCCGCGTCATTCCGGGGGTGTGGGAATCTCTGCCCGCGCGTAGCTGCCACATGTTCCTGAGTTGTGTGAGGTCAGCGGGCGGTCCGCGCGGCGCGCGCGTAGCCGCCGGGCGTCTCGCCGATCACCGTGCGGAACTCCCGGGTGAAGTGCGCCTGGTCGGCGTAGCCGAGCTCGGCGGCGAGCTCGGCGAGCGGCGGCGAGCCCTCGCCCGCGAGCCGTTCGGCGGCCTCCTGCAGCCGGTACCTGCGGATCAGCCAGCGCGGGGTCAGCCCGAGCTGCTCGCGCACGAGCCGCTCGAGGCGGCGGATGCCGAGGCCCTCCGATTCCGCGAGCTGGGCCACCCGCGTCAGCCCGCGGTCGTGCTCGGCGCGCTCGACGAGCCGCCGCACGGTCAGGGCGTCGTCGTCCGGCGTGAGACCGAGGCCGCCGAACCAGTGCTCGAACGCCGCGACGGCGCCCGCCTCGTCGCCCGCGGCGGTCGCTGCGGCCACCCGCGGGAGGGCGTCGTCGGCACCCGGCACGTCCGCGAGCGGGACGCCCCGCTCGGCGCCGACGAGGGCGCGCGCGGGCAGCCCGAGCAGGAGCGGCGCGACCCCGGGCTGGAGCAGCACCCCGAACGCCCAGCCGCTGCCGGTGAGCGTGCGGGAGCCCAGGCCGGGACTCGGCCCCCAGACCGCCGCCTCGCCGCCCTCGACGACGAGGTT
Organism: Agromyces mediolanus; assembly: GCF_044917495.1. GTDB lineage: Bacteria > Actinomycetota > Actinomycetes > Actinomycetales > Microbacteriaceae > Agromyces > Agromyces mediolanus_B. Next base: position 176,563 of record NZ_JAVSSI010000008.1, read on the forward strand.
CGCGCTCGGGTACTCGAGTACCCGCTGGGTGACCGAGCGCCCGGGCGGGAGAGTCCAGCGGGGGATCCAGTAGTGCCGGACGAGCGCGGCGAGGGCGGGGGCGGGCGCGTGCCGGGTCATCCCGATCGGCGACCCCGCCGCGCCGATCGCCGGGTCGCCCGCTGCGGGGGCGAGCACGCCGCGGCTCCGGGGCGCGCCGGTGCGGGTGCGCCAGTACGCGTCGGCCCGGTCATCCGCCATCCGCCCAGTCTGCACCCCGCCGCCGACGCCGCGGGCGCCGCCGACGCAGCCGTCGTCGCCGTCGACGCAGCGGGCGCAGGCGCCGGCGGCCGAGCGGGCGTCGCGTTCGTTCAATCCGCGGCGGCGTCGCGTCCGTAGCGTCGATCCCGACCGCGGAGCCGACCGGCCCGCGGAACGCAGACCGCGAACGGAGCGAGTCCATGGACTTCGAGATGACCATCTACATCGCCGCAGAGCCCGAGGCCGTCTGGGACGCCATCACGGGTGAGGCGGGCAGCCGGGCCGTCATGTGGGGCAGCGTGCTCCGCGGCGAGCTCACGCCCGGCTCCCGCTACGAGTACGTCGGCCCGGGCCAGGACGGCGACGAGACCGTGCACGTCTACGGCGAGGTGCTCGCCGCGGAGCCGCCGACGCTCCTGCAGCTGAGCGAGCATCCGGGGCCGAGCTACCGCGAGAACCACGCCGAGCTGCGGAGCCGGATGACCTGGCGCCTGGAGCGCGCGGGGGAGGGGCTCACGAAGGCGAGCTTCACGAACGACGAGTGGAGCGAGGGGCACCCGGCCGCCGAGGAGACCGCGGAGACCTGGCCCCACGTGCTCTCGAGCTTCAAGAGCTACGTCGAGACGGGGCGCGCACTGCCGTTCCCGGGCTGAGTCGAGCGGCGCCCGCGCTCCGAGCGGCGGCCGGCCGTCACCGGCCGCCGCTAGGATCGCGGCATGGCCGAAAGCGCGACGCGATGACCCTGCTCATCCGCCAGTACCAGCCGGCCGACCGCGACGACATCGCCGACGTCTGCCTCCGCACCGCGATCGCGGGCGGCGACGCGAGCGGGCGCTACTCGGACGACGCGCTCATGCCCGAGGTCTTCGCCCTGCCGTACCTCGCCTACGACCCCTCGCTCGTCTTCGTGGTCACGAACGGGCATCGCGTCGTCGGCTACGTGCTGGGCGTCGCCGACACCCGCGCGTTCGTCGACTGGTGGCGCCGCGAGTGGGCGCCCGGCTTCGCGGCGCGGCATCCGCACCCGGGGCCGCCGACGGGCCGTGAGCCCGCCTTCAGCGAGGAACGGCTCCTCGAAGCCGGGCGCGAGCCGGACCGCATGCTCGTCGCCGAGCTCGACGACTACCCCGCGCACCTCCACATCGATCTGCTGCCGGAGGCGCAGGGCCAGGGACTCGGCCGTCGGCTCATCGACGTGCTGCGCGCGGCGCTGCACGGGCGCGGCGTGCCCGGCGTCCACCTCGGCATCGATCCGGCGAACGCGCAGGCGCGGGCGTTCTACGAGCGGCTGGGCTTCGTCGAGCTGCCGTCGAGCACGCCGACGGCGCCGGTCTTCGGCATCAGCACGGCCTGATCCTCCCCGGCGCGCAGCTTCGGACGGCGCTCGAACCAGTAGAGCAGCCGCGGGTCCGTGCGGCGGAGCTCCGCCATCGTGACGGGCTCCTCGCGCACCACTTCGTCGACGCCGAGCACCGGGGCGACGAGGTTCATCGTCCCCTCGTCCCAGAAGCCGCCGCGCATCCGGAACACCGAGTGCCCGCGGCGGTCGACGACGAAGAGCTGGGAGCTCGTCTCCGAGCTCGCGCCGCGGTACAGCTGCACGCGCAGCACGCCCGAGATGTCGCGCGCCGCGATCGTCTTGGTGCCGCCGAAGAAGCCGCGCTCGACGATGCCCGCGGGGCTCACCGAGGCCTGCGTCCGGCGGTACTGCAGGAACGCGAGGGCGACGGCGCCCGCGATCAGCACCGCGAGCACGCCGACGAGGAGGAACGGCCGGGTGCTGCCCGGGCGGTAGAGCACCCAGAGCGCGAGGCCGAGGAGCGGCAGGGCGAGCGTCGCGATCGGCAGTCCGATGGACCAGCCGAGCGTGCGGCGCGGACGGAGGGTCCGCACTCGCAGGCCCGCCCGGTCGATCACGGGAGGCAGGGTGGATGAGTCCCCAACACCTTCGCTCCCCTCATCCACCGGTGCCCTCGACATAACCCGTTCATCATGCGCCCGGTCCGCGGTGTGCGCTATTCCTCATTTATGAGGACATCGCCCGTTTTCTCCCGGCCGGCGCGGCACGAATCGCAGCGGATGTCGCGCGGGCGACAGGATCTCCGCGGGTGTGTCGCGGGCGCGCCATCCGCCCGCCGTCCGATTCGCCGCGACCGGGCCGGTGCGCGCCCGCGGGCCTAGTCTGGAACGGATGTCGAATCCACCGCTGACCCAGTCGATCCCGCTCAGCCCCGACAAGCGCTGGCGCGCCTACTGGGTGTGCGTGTCGGTCGCGGCGCTCACGATCCTCGACCTCTCGAAGGTGAACGTCGGCCTGCCCTCGATCGAGTCGGCCCTCGGGGCGAGCCCGACGGAGCTGCAGCTCGTCGTCGCGGGCTACGTCCTCACCTTCGGACTCACGCTCGTGCCGGCCGGCCGCATCGGCGACCAGCGCTCGCGCAAGGCGATGTTCCTCATCGGGCTCTCGCTCTTCCTCGTGACGAGCGCCATCTGCGCGCTCGCGCCGAACGGCGCGGTGCTGCTCGTCGGCCGGCTCCTGCAGGGCGTCGCCGCGGGCATCCAGATGCCGCAGGTGATCGGCCTCGTGCAGCAGCTCTTCCAGGGCGCCGAGCGCGGGAAGGCCTTCGGGCTCTTCGGGGCGACGATCGGTCTCGCGACGGCGTTCGGCCCGACGCTCGGCGGCCTCGCGATCGCGGTGGGCGGCCCGAGCGACGGCTGGCGCTGGATCTTCTGGATGAACGTCCCGCTCACCCTCGTCGCGATCGCGCTCGCCGTCTGGCTGCTGCCGCAGACCCGGCTGCCCTCGCCCGGGCGGCTGGAGCTCGACCCGGTCGGCGTGCTGCTCTTCGCGGTGACCGTGCTCTCGCTGATGTGGCCGTTCCTCTTCACGACGGGCTCGCCCGACGACGACCCGGCCCGCTGGTGGACCCTCGTCGTCTTCGTCCTCGGACTCATCGCCTTCGTCGCCTGGGAGCGGCGCTACGCGGCGACGGGGCGGCATCCGCTCGTCCCGCTCGCGCTCTTCCGGGTGAGTTCGTTCCGCAACGGCACGGTGCTCGCCGCGGTGTACTTCGCGGCGATGCCGTCGATGTTCCTGCTCACCACCCTCTACCTGCAGCACGGCCTGGGCCTCCAGGCGGTGTACGCCGGCATGGTGGGCATCGGCTTCGCCCTCGTGAGCGCCGTGACCTCGATGATCGGCGGGCGTCTCGTCGATCGGCTCGGCCGGCCGCTCGTCGTCTGGGGCATCGCGCTGCTCCTCGCGGGCGTCGGGCTCCTCGTCCTCGCGGCCGTCTCGACCCCCGAGGCGTGGACGCCCTGGGCGATGGCCGCCGCGATGGTGCTCGCCGGTGCCGGCGGCGGATTCGTCGTCTCGCCGAACCAGACGCTGACCCTCGCCGACGTGCCGGTGAAGCAGGGCGGGCTCGCGGGCTCGGTCGGGCAGCTCGGTCAGCGCATCGGCACGGCGATCGGCACCGCGCTCACGCTCTCGATCTTCTACGCGACGATCTACCGCGAGTCGGGCGGCGACGGCAGCAGCGGGGGCGCGGGCATCGACGTGTACCACGACGCCTACGCGCTCGCGATGCTCGCGGTCGCGGTGCTCCTCGCCGTGGCCCTCGCGGTCGGCCTCGTCGACCTGGGCGCCCGCCGACGCCGGCGCAGCGCGCTCGGCTAGCGGGAGCCCGGTTCGACTAGGCCGCGGCGCGTGCGGCCGCGAACATGCCCTCGAGCTCGGCCGCGGACAGCTCCCGGCCGAAGGCCGGGTTGCCGGGCTCGAGCACCCGGCCGTTCGCGAGCGGCCCGCCGTCGACGGCGTCGAAGCCGATCGCGTCGATGATGCCGGCGAGCGTCGCGCGGGCGTCGGGGTCGTCGCCGACGACGGCGAGCGCGCGGCGGAGCGGGTCGCCCGCGGGGAGGGCGTCGTCCTCCATGTCGTGGTACCCGAGGTGGTTCAGCGACTTCACGAGCCGCATCTCGGGGTTGCGGGTCTCGTGCTGCTCGCTGGTGGAGCGGGGGTCGGCGTCGACCTCGGGCAGTTGCCCGTCGATCGGCGGCCAGTAGTTCATCGCGTCGACGACGATGCGGCCGTCGAAGCTCGCCCACGGCACCGTGCCGGCCTTGCCGAACGGCACGGCGACGATCACGACGTCGGATGCCGCGACGAGCTCGTCGGGGGTGGCGACGCGCGTCCCGGGCGCGACGACGCCGACGAGGAGTTCGAGGGCCGTCTGCCGGGGCGAGCCGGCGATGCGCACCTCGTAACCCGCCTCCACGAGGAGACGCGCCAGGGCGGTGCCGACCTTTCCGGCGCCGAAGATGCCGATCGTCGGCCGCTGCTCCACCTGCGTTCCACTCCCTCTGCTCGGTCGGGCGCTGGGCCCGTTCGTCATGCGGTGCAACGTCCGGGGGCCGGGCGGCATTCCCCGGGTGCGCCGCCCGCCGGGCGCCCCCGCCGGGCGCTCGGGGATTCCGCTCCGCGCCGTTCGGGAATAGTCTCAGCGCGGGGGAGGTTCCGCAAAGCATGCAGACGTATGAATTCGGCCTCGACACCTTCGGCGACGTGACCGTCGGATCCGATGGTGCGACGCTCAGCCACGCCCAGGTGCTCCGCAACATCGTCGAGGAGGCCGTCCTCGCCGACCGTCTCGGGCTCGACTTCTTCGGCATCGGCGAGCACCACCGCCACGAGTTCGCCGTCTCGGCGCCCGAGGTCGTGCTCGGCACCATCGCCGGCCGCACGGAGCGCATCCACCTCGGCTCCGCGGTGACCGTGCTCTCGAGCGACGACCCCGTGCGCGTCTTCCAGCGCTTCGCGACGCTCGACGGGCTCTCCGGCGGACGCGCCGAGGTCATCCTCGGCCGCGGCTCCTTCATCGAGTCGTTCCCGCTCTTCGGCTACGACCTCGCCCAGTACCAGGAGCTCTTCGAGGAGAAGCTCGAGCTCTTCGCCGCCCTCCTCGAGCAGGAGCCGGTCACCTGGTCGGGCGCGCTCCGCGCCCCGCTCACCGAGCAGCGCGTCTTCCCGCCCGTCGAGCACGGCCGGCTGAAGACCTGGATCGGCGTCGGCGGCAGCCCCGAGTCCGTGGTGCGCGCGGCCCACTACGGCCTGCCCCTCGTGCTCGCGATCATCGGCGGCAGCCCCGCGCGCTTCGCCCCGCTCGCCGATCTCTACCGGAAGGCGCTCGCGCAGTTCGGCAAGCCCGAGCAGCCCGTCGCGATCCACTCGCCGGGCTTCATCGCCGACAGCGACGCGGAGGCGCTCGACGTGCTCTGGCCGCACTACCAGGTCATCATCGACCGGATCGGGCGCGAGCGCGGCTGGGGCGCGGTGACCCGGGAGCACTTCGAGGCGGAGGCCTCCGCCCACGGCGCGCTCTTCGCCGGCTCGCCCGAGACCGTGGCGCAGAAGATCGCCGCGGCGATGCGCAACGTCGGCGCGGTGCGCTTCGACCTCAAGTACTCGAACGGCACGCTGCCGCACGAGGCCATGATGGGCAGCATCGAGCGCTACGGCAGCGAGGTGGTCCCGCGCGTCCGGGAGCTGCTCGCGGCAGCCGAGGGGGCGTCCGAGACGGATGCCGAGCGCCTCGCGCGCGCCGATCGCGCCGACGCCGCCGCCGAGGGCTGAGGCGCCCCGACCCGGTCGCGCCCGCACCGGCAGCGCCCGGCGCAGGCCGCCGCCGTGCACCCATGCCTCAGCTCGGCGCCGGCTCCTTCGCGAGCCGGCGCCGGCGCACCGCCTGGCGGAACCACATGGCATCCGGCATCCGGGCGAGGAAGGTGCCCAGGATGATCGTGAGCAGCACGTAGTCCGTCGCGAGCGACGCGAGGGCCGGCGTCACCCCGGCGGTCACCGCGAGCCCGGCGATGACGATCGAGAACTCGCCGCGGGGGATGAGGCTGAAGCCCGCCCGCCACTGGCCGAGCGCGGCCACGCCCGCCCGCCTGGCCGCGAACGCCCCCGTCGCGACCTTCGTCGCCGAGGTGACGACCGTGAGCACGAGCGCGGGCACGAGCATCGACAGCAGGTTCGACGAGTCGGTCGTGAGCCCGAAGAACACGAAGAACGTCGCCGCGAAGAGGTCCCGGAGCGGGGTGAGCACCTGGCTCGCCGCCGCCGCGACCCGCCCGGACAGCGCGATGCCCACGAGGAACGCGCCGACCGCGGCCGACACCGACACCTCCTGCGCCACGCCCGCGACGAGCATCGTGAGGCCGAGCACGCCGAGCAGCAGCGGCTCGGCGTGGTCGGCCGGGAAGAGCTTCGAGACGATGTTGCCGTGCCGCAGCGCGATGTAGAGGATCACGACGACCACCGAGACCGCGATCGCCACCGCGATCGCGCCCTGCCAGAGGCTCACGCCGATGACGATGGCCGAGAGCACCGGCAGGTAGAACGCCATCGCGAGATCCTCGAGCACGAGCACCCCGAGGAGCGCCGGCGTCTCGCGGTTCGACAGGCGGCCGAGATCGCGGAGCAGCTTCGCGATGACGCCGGAGGAGGACACCCAGGTCACGCCGGCGAGCGCGACCGCCGCGATCGGCCCCCAGCCGAGGAGCAACGCGATCGCGGCGCCCGGCAGGGCGTTCAGCAGGCCGTCGACGATGCCCGCCGCGCGCGCCAACTTCAGGCTGTCGAAGAGCTCGCCCGCCGTGTACTCGAGGCCGAGCAGCGCGAGCAGCAGGATGACGCCGATCTCGGAGCCGGTCTGCAGGAACTCGATGCTCGCGTCGAACGGCACGATGCCGCCCTGGCCGAAGGCGAGGCCGAGCAGCAGGTAGAAGGGGATGGGAGACAGGCCGATGCGGAGGGCCAGCCGCCCGAGCAGACTCATGCCGAGAAGCAGCGCGCCGACTTCGATCAGGAGCAGCGTGGTCTCGTGCATACGGGGCGCGGACTCAGTCTGGTCCGTTGGCCAGCAGCCGCGAGACGCCGTCGAGGCCCTCGCGCGTGCCGACGGCGACGATCACGTCGCCGGCGCGGAGCGACTCGGCCGGGGTGGGCGAGGGGATGACCTGGCCGTCGCGCACGATCGCGACGATCGAGGCGTGCGTGCGGGTGCGCGCCTTCGTGTCGCCGAGGGTGCGGTTCAGGAACGGCGAGTCCGTCGGCAGCGCGATCTGCTCCGTGTAGAGCCCGGCCGTCTCGTCGGAGAGGCTCGTCAGCCGCGAGAGCATGACCGAGGCGCCGAGCACGTCGGCGAGGGCCGCGGCCTCCTCGTCGTTCAGCGGAACGGAGTTGCGGCAGGCGTCCGGGTCGTCCTCGTCGAAGACCCCGAGGTCGCGTTCGCCGTCGCGGTGCGAGACGACGCTGATCCGGCGACCGTGCTCGGTCACGAGATCGTGCCGGACGCCGATGCCCGGCAGGTCGACCTTCTCGATGCGAATTCCCACGTCGGCAATGGTACTCCCGCCGGAGGGGTGCTCCGGCAGGCTCAGCCCCGCGGCGTCGCGCGCGTCGTCATGACGAGCACGGGGGTGCCCGCGTCGTCGCCGAGCTCGAACCCCACCTCGACGGTGCCGAGCGCGCCGGTCGACCCGGCGTGCGTGCCGCCGCAGGGGATCCGCGCGGCACCGCCCGGCAGCTCGCAGACCCAGAAGCGGCGGTCGGTGAGCGTCTCGCCCTCCGCCTCGATGCGCACGGGCGCGTCGGCGGCGACCCACTCGGCGAGGGTCGCCTGCACCTCCGCCGCGAGCGCGGGGAGGGCTGCCTCGTCGAGCGAGGCGGTGTCGAAGCCGGCGCGGCGCAGCGACTTGTTGAGCCGGTACCGGTCGACGGAGCCGTCCGCCTCGATGCGGGAGGACTGGATGGCGGTGCCGTCGAAGTCGGGGGAGCCGAGCGCGTCCTGCCGGGGCTCCTTCGACCATCGGGTCGCGAGCGCCCGGTTCAGCGCGAGGGAGGCGAGGTGGCATGCCGTGTGCCCGACGCTGAGCCCCGCGCGGACGGCCGGGTCGGCGAGGATCTCGACGGGGTCGCCCTCCGCGGGCGCGACGTCGGCGTCGACGAGGTGCGCGACGAGGAAGGTCCAGCCCTCCGTGCCCTTGCGCACCGGGATCTCGTCGCCGAGGTGCAGCGCTTCGCCATCCGTCGCCGCGACCACGGCGTCGACGATCGTCAGCTCCCGCCCGACCGCGCGGAGGACGCCCCGGTCGGCCGGCTGGTCGGGCCAGGCGGCGTCGACGGGGTGGAAGCTCGTGACGTCGGTCACGACCGCGGCGCGGCCGTCCCCGGCGGGCGCGACGTGCAGCACCGTCGCGGTGCTCGCGAGCGCACCGGCGGGATAGGAGACGCGGGTCGCGGTGGCGGGCAACGTCATCGGCGGGTCAGGCGCCGCCGCGACGGCTGAGCAGGTTCATCGGGATCGCCATCGCGAGCGCGATGCTGACGATGCCCGCGAAGAAGACGATCGCCTCGACGCCGGCGAGGTGCGGCGCGGTGCCCATGAGCCACATGCCGAAGAGGAACAGCCCCATGGCGATGAGGAAAGCGACGACGTTCACAACGACCTCCAGAGTGCGAGTGCGGGCGGATGCCGCCTCCTCCAGTCTAGCCAGCGGCGCGGGCGGCCCGCGGCCCTCGCGGCCGGTGGCGCCCCGTCCGTGCGGACCGGCGCTCAGTCCTCGGCCGGGCCGAGCAGCGCGTTCGCGACGGTGCCGTGCGCCGACTCGTCGTCGGAGGGGTGGAAGATCCCCGCGAGCACGTCGCGGTAGAGCCGGCCGAGCTCGTTGCCGGCGAAGTAGCTCGAGCCGCCGGCGACCCGGACCGCCTGATCCACGACCCGCTTCGCGGTCTCGGTCGCGCGCACCTTCGCCCCGGCGAGCTTCGGGTACCACTGCGCGCCGTGGTCGACGAGCTCGTCGACGTCGCGGGCGAGCGAGCGCAGCTGGGGCTCGATCGCGTCGTGCGCGATCGCGGCGTCGGCGATGCGCCAGCGGATGTCCGGATCGTTTGCGAGCGAGCGCCCCTCGTGCTTCATCGAGGTGCGTCGCCGCGCCGCGGCGACGGCGAGCTCGATGGCTCGGCCACCGATGCCCGTGTAGACCGCCGAGAGCAGCAGTTCGAAGTTCGCGAAGATGCCGAAGACGAGCGGGTCGGCGTTCGGGCCCGGGTCGAGGCGGCGCACGATGCGGTCGGGTGCGGCGTAGGCCCCGTCGAGCACGGTCGTGCGGCTCTGGCTCGCGCGCATGCCGAGGGTGTTCCAGTCGTCGAGGATCTTGACGTCCGGGTCCTCGCGGTCGATGAAGGCGTAGACGAGCTTCGGCGCGTCGGCCGAGACGGTGTCGAGGCCCATCGTGCCGAGCCGGGTCCAGGCGGGCGAGAGGGAGGTGAAGATCTTCCGCCCGGTGAAGCGGTAGCCGCCGTCGGGCTGCGGGTCGGCCTCGGAGCGCGAGCCGAACAGCATCAGGTCGTTGCCGGCCTCGCTGATGCCGAAGCCGAAGAGCTCGCCTTCGCCGGCCTCGCGGAGGAGGAAGTCGAGGGTGTCGTCGCCGCGCTCGTGCAGCACCTTCGCGACACCGGTCCAGACGAGGTGCATGTTGACGGCGAGCGCCGTCGCCGGGGCGGCGCCGCCGAGGCGGATCTGGCCGCGCACCGCGTCCTCCAGGCTCCAGCCGAGTCCGCCGAGCTCGACGGGCACGAGCGCCCGGAGGTATCCGCTCTCCCGGAGCTCCGCCAGGTCTTCGGTGAAGAAGCCGTTGTCGCGGTCGTAGCCGGCCGCGCGCTCGCGGATGCGGTCGAGCAGGGTGTCATCGAGCAGTGTCTCAGGGCCCACACCCGAAGCCTACGCCTGCCGGCCGCCCCGACGCCTGGTCGCGAGGAGCACGATGCCGACGACGAGCGCGCCGAGGACGGCGAGCGCCCCGAGCCAGGGCAGCGCGACGCCGAGGGCGACGAGCGCGGCGGCGGTGAACGCGGCGAGCGCCTCCCAGCCGGTGGCGAGTCCCGACCAGAAGTCGTCGGGTCCCGCGCTCGGCGCCACCCCCTCGGTCACGAGCTCGAGGCTCACGGTGGCGTACTCGATCTGCTCGACGAGGGCCGCCCGCTGCTGCACGAGGCTGTCGAGCTCCGCCTGCCGGGTGGTCAGCTCGGATTCGATCTCGATGAGCTCGGCGGTCGTCGCGGCCCCGGCGAGCAGCTGCTGCAGGCGGGCGACCGAACCGGTGAGCGCCTCGACGCGCCCCTCGAGGTCCTCGCGCTGGAGGGTCACGTCCGAGGCATCCATCGACAGCTGGTCGACGCGGCCGAGCTTCCGGAGCTCCGTCATCGTCTCGTCGAGCGCGTCCGCGGGGATCCGGAGCACGAGCGAGGCGCGCGCCGCCTGGGTGTCGGTGCCCGGGGTCTCGGAGCGATGGTCGAGGTGGCCGCCGGCGCCGTCGACGATGGCCGCGGCATCCGCCGCCGCGCGCAGCGGGTCGTCGACCGTGAGCTGCAGCCATCCCGTCGTGACGACGCTGCGCTCGCTCGTGCCGTCCGCCGCCGCGTCCACGTCGCCCGCCGCAGCGCCGGACTCGTCGGCGAGCGGAGCGCCGGGCCCGACCGGCACGGCCGGGGCCGAGCCGCCGCCGCCCTGCGCGGTGCAGCCGGCGAGGAGGAGGGCGGCGAACGCCGCCGCGGCGAGGGCCGCGAGGGGCCGCCTGGATCGCGTCGTCGTGGTCATGGCCCACACGCTAGGGCGGCGGCGGGGCGCCGTGGCTGACCGGGCGCTGGGAGTCCGGTCACGATCGCGTTGCCGTCTGCTGGGAGTCGTGCAACGGGCCCAACCGCGCGCCGCGCTCGTTCGTCCAGCGGCGGTGCGCGTGCCGGAGGCGGTGCGCCGCCGGCGCCCCTCGGCCGAGGCCCGGTTCAGCCGAGGCCCGGTTCATCAGTCGAGGCCCGGTTCATCAGTCGAGGTCGGGGTCGCGCCCGGTCCGCTCGCCCGACTCGAGCGCGGCGATCGCGGCGAGGTCCGCCGCGTCGAGCGCGAAGCCGAACACGTCGAGGTTCTCGCGGATCCGCTCCGGCGAGGACGCCTTCGGGATCACCGCGTTGCCGAGCTGCACGTGCCAGCGCAGCACGACCTGGGCCGGCGTCCGGCCGTGCTTCGCGGCGATGGCGGCGAGCGTCGGGTCGTCGAGCACCCGGCCGCGGGCGAGCGGCGACCACGCCTCGGTCAGGATGCCCCGCGCGCGGTCGTCGGCGCGGAGCTCGCGCTGCGGCAGCCAGGGGTGGAGCTCCACCTGGTTCACGACCGGCGCCTCGCCGGTCTCGTCGACGAGTCGGTCGAGGTGGTGCGTGTGGAAGTTCGCGACGCCCACCGAACGCACCCGGCCCTCGTCGCGGAGGCGGAGGAGCGCCCGCCAGCTGCCGACGTAGCGGTCGGTGGACGGCACCGGCCAATGGATCAGGTAGAGCTCGATCCGCTCGAGCCCGAGCCGCGCCATCGAGGCGTCGAAGGCGCGGAGCGTCTCGTCGTAGCCGTTGTCGTCCTTCCAGACCTTGCTCGTGACGAAGAGCTCCTCGCGGGGCACCGGGGCCTCCCGCACCGCGCGGCCGACCTCCGACTCGTTCGCGTAGAACGCGGCCGTGTCGAGGTGCCGGTAGCCCGCGGCGATCGCGTCGAGGGCGAGCCGGCTCGCGTCCTCGGCGGGCACCTTGTAGAGGCCGTAGCCGAGCTGCGGGATCGCAGCGCCGTCGGCGAGCGGGAGCAGGGGGACCTGGTGGGCGGGCATCTGGGCCTCCTCGTCGTTCATCGGCTGGATCGCTGCGCGGGCCGTCAGCTCGGGGTGACCTGCACCGGCTCGGTGTCGGGGATCGGGCTCGCGTCGCGGCCGCGGAGATCGGGGTGCCAGCGTTTCGCGAGCGCCGGCACGAGGGTGCCGAGGAAGGCGAGCGCGGCGGCGGCCCAGAACGCGCCCTGCGCGCCGTTGCCGTCGATGAGGAAGCCGGCGAGCGCCGAGCCGAGCGCGGCGCCGATGAGCTGCCCGGTGCCGACCCAGCCGTACGCCTCGGCGGTGTCGGAGAACTTCACGCTCGCCGAGACGATCGCGAACAGCACGGCGAGTGCGGGGGCGATGCCGATGCCAGCGACGAACAGGGTGGCCGCGAGCCACCAGAAGTCCATCGCCGCCGCGGCGAGCGCGGTGCCGGCGAAGACGATGAACATGCGCCGGGCCGTCGACCACGGACTGATCGGCGCGTGGCCGAGGAAGAGGCCGCCCGCGAGGCTGCCGATCGAGAAGATCGCGAGCACGATCCCGGCCTCCGGGCCGCCGTGGCCGAAGACGGCGACGACGCCGGCCTCGATGGCGGCGCACGCCCCGACGAGGAGGAAGCCGACGACGGTGGCGAGGAGCACCGGCGGGCGGGAGAGCACGGCGCCGAAACGGCGCTTGGAGCGGGGGATCCGCACGCGGCCGAGTTCGGGGGAGGAGATGAACCAGGCGCCGCCGACGACCATCAGCGCGGCGGCGAGGAGGATGCCCCAGATGGTGCCGATCTGGGTGGAGACGAAGGTGGTGACGACCGGGCCGACGACCCAGATGATCTCCTGCGCCGAGGCGTCGAGGGAGAAGAGCGGGGTGAGCTGACGGGAGTTCACCATCTTGGGGTAGATGGTGCGCACGGCGGGCTGGACCGGCGGCGTCGAGAGCCCCGCGAGCAGGCCGATGCCGAGGTAGAGCGGCATGATCGGCGGGATGACGCCGATCGCGACGATCGCGGCGACGCAGATCGCGAGCGTGGTGATGAGCACGGGCCGCATGCCGAAGCGGCCCATCATGCGGCTGGTGAGGGGTCCGGCGACCGCCTGTCCGATCGAGGTGGCGGCGAGCACGAGCCCGGCGGAGCCGTAGGAGCCGGTCTGCTGCTCGACGTGCAGGAGGAACGCGAGCGAGAGCATGCCGGAGGGGAACCTGGCCGTCAGCTGCGCCGCGATGATACGGGCGACGCCCCTGGTCTTCAGCAGTTCCGAGTAGCTCCCCACAGTTGCACCAGCCTAGCGACGACGAGCCCAAGTGGAAGTGATCGCGAGATGAACGAATTGCTGCGCTCGAATCCTCATTGATGGCAAATTCGTGCGTTTGAACGCGGGATCGCGGCGTATTCGGTCGCGCAGCCCGGCCGGCGTGAGCGGGCGGGCTATGCTCGGGCCACGGCGACGGAGCCCTGGAGATTACGCTACGTCGTCGTACGTGTCCCCAATCACTTCGTGACGACAGAGGTCCCACCATGAACACCCGACGTCTGCTCCTCCCGGCCGCCATCGCATCGGCGGCCGCGCTGCTGTTCACCGGCTGCGTCGACAACAGCACACCGCCGACCGACGCCCCGGGCGGCGACACGGGCGCATCCATCGCCGTGGATGACGCCGCGGTCGCGCTCCTGCCCGAAGAGATCAAGAGCGCGGGCGTGCTCGTCGTCGGTACCGACGCCGCCTACCCGCCCAACGAGTACAAGGACGCCGATGGCAACCCCATCGGCTGGGACGTCGACCTCGTCGACGCGCTCGGTGCCAAGCTCGGGCTCAAGATCACCTACGAGATCGCGAGCTTCGACAAGATCATCCCGTCGATCACGGGCGGCACGATGGACATGGGCATGTCCTCCTTCACCGACAACGCCGAGCGCCAGAAGCAGGTCGACTTCGTCGACTACTACAGCGCCGGCATCCTCTGGGCCGCCCCGAAGGGCAGCACCGTCGACCCCGACGACGCCTGCGGCCTGAAGGTCGCCGTGCAGGCCACCACCTACGAGCACACCGACGAGCTCCCGGCGAAGAGCCAGGCCTGCGTCGACGCCGGCAAGCCCGCGATCGAGATCACCCCGTTCGACACGCAGGAGGCGGCCGCGAACGCCGTCGTCCTCGGTCAGGCCGACGCGATGAGCGCCGACTCCCCGGTGACCGGGTACGCCATCGCCCAGACCGACGGCAAGCTCGTGCAGGCCGGCGAGGTCTTCGACTCCGCCCCCTACGGCTTCCCGGTGAAGAAGGGCTCCGAGCTCGCGAAGGCCGTGCAGGCCGCGATGCAGTCGCTCATCGACGACGGCACCTACGGCGACATCCTCGCCAAGTGGGGCGTCGAGGCCGGCGGCGTGAAGACGATCGACATCAACGCGGGCACCTGACGATGAGCGACTCGTCGGCCGGCCGGGCAGCATCGCCCGCGCCGGCGGGCGGGGCGCCGGCCCCGTCTGGCATGCCCGAGAAGGTCGTGAAGCTCCGGCATCCGTGGCGCATCGTCGTCGCGGTGCTGCTCCTCGCGGCGGTGGCGGTCTTCGTGATCGACGCGGCGCAGCGGGAGGCCTTCGACTGGCCCTCCGTCGGCAAGTACGTCTTCGACAAGCGCGTCACCCAGGCGGCCGGGTTCACCCTGCTGCTCACGGTGCTCTCGATGATCATCGGCGTGGTGCTCGGCATCATCCTCGCGGTGATGCGGCAGTCGCCGAACCCGGTGCTGAAGTCGGTCGCCTGGGTGTACCTCTGGATCTTCCGAGGCACCCCGGTCTACGTGCAGCTCGTGTTCTGGGGCCTCCTCGCCACGATCTACTCCTCGATCGACCTCGGCGTCCCGTTCATGGAACCGTGGGTGTCGTTCCCGACGAAGGTCCTCTTCAACGCCTTCTGGCTGACGGTCATCGGCCTCGGCCTGAACGAGTCGGCCTACATGGCCGAGATCGTGCGGGCGGGCCTGCTCTCGGTCGACCCGGGCCAGCACGAGGCCGCGACGGCGCTCGGCATGGGCTGGGGCAAGACGATGCGCCGCGTCGTGCTGCCCCAGGCGATGCGCGTCATCATCCCGCCGACCGGCAACGAGGTCATCTCGATGCTGAAGACGACCTCGCTCGCGACGGCCGTCCCGTTCACGCTCGAGCTGTACACCCGCACCCGAGATATCTCGGTCGAGATCTTCAACCCGATCCCGCTGCTGATCGTCGCGTCGATCTGGTACCTCGCCATCACCTCGGTGCTGATGGTCGGCCAGTTCTTCCTCGAGAAGCGCTTCGCCCGCGGGGTCGGTGCGCGGCCCGATGCCGGGCCGGGCCCGGTCACGGCCTCGATGTCGGCCGTCGAACTCGACGAGAGCGAAGCCGGCGACGCGGGCATCGCCGCCAAGCACGGAGGAGACGCACGATGAGCGAGCAGACGACGGCGCCCGCCGGCGTCGCGGCGACCGGGGACGCCTCGGTGCCGATGGTGCGCGCCGAGCACGTGTCGAAGAGCTTCGGCTCGAACGAGGTGCTGAAGGACATCTCCCTCGAGGTGAAGCGCGGCGAGGTGCTGTGCCTCGTCGGGCCGTCGGGCTCGGGCAAGTCGACCTTCCTGCGCTGCATCAACCACCTCGAGCAGGTGAGCTCCGGTCGGCTCGCGGTCGACGGGCAGCTCGTCGGCTACCGCGAGGCGGGCGGGCGACTGCACGAGATGCACCCGAAGGAGATCTCGAAGCAGCGTCGCGACATCGGCATGGTGTTCCAGCGCTTCAACCTGTTCCCGCACATGACCGCCCTCGAGAACGTCATGGAGGCGCCGACGCAGGTGAAGGGGCTCTCGAAGGCCAAGGCGAAGGCCAGGGCGCTCGAGCTCCTCGCCCGGGTCGGGCTCGCCGAGCGCGCCGACTACTACCCGGCGCACCTCTCCGGCGGGCAGCAGCAGCGCGTCGCGATCGCCCGGGCGCTCGCGATGGACCCGAAGCTGATGCTCTTCGACGAGCCGACCTCCGCGCTCGACCCGGAGCTCGTCGGCGAGGTGCTCGACGTCATGAAGGAGCTCGCGAAGACGGGCATGACGATGGTCGTCGTGACCCACGAGATGGGCTTCGCCCGCGAGGTCGCCGACACCCTGGTGTTCATGGACGGCGGCGTCGTCGTCGAGACCGGCGACCCCCGCGAGGTCCTCGCGAACCCGCAGCACCAGCGCACCAAGGCCTTCCTCTCGAAGGTCCTCTAGCCGCGGTACGCGCGACGCCCGAACGGCGGCCGCGACCGGAGGGCGCTCGCCCGGCTCAGCCGGCGAGCGCCTTCCGGATCCGCTGCACCGAGACCGTCTCCGCGGTGCGGAGCTCCTGCGCGAAGAGCCCGACGCGGAGCTCCTCGAGCAGCCAGCGCACCCGCACGAGGGCGGGATCGGCCTCCGGATCGATCGGCGTCCGGCCACCGGCATTCGCGAACGCCTCGGACGCCTGGGCGAACTCCGTCATGAGCTGGCGGTCGCGGCCGGGGTTCTCCTGCATCCGCCGCACGCGCACGGTGATCGCCTCGAGGTAGCGCGGCAGGTGGCGGAGCCGGTCGAGCCCGGTGGCCGAGACGAAGCCGGCCGGGGTGAGCGCCTCGAGCTGCTCCCGCGCGTCGGCGAGCGCCGACATCAGCTGGAGGCTCGACGCCTTCGCGATCGCCCGGTCGGCCTCGCGGGCCGCCTTCAGGATCCTCGCGACGAGGGCCGCGGTCTCGAACATCCGCTCGACGACGACCCCGCCGATCGCGGCGAGCGCCGCGTCGAACTCCTCGCGGCTCGCGAGGAGGCCGTCGGGATGCCGCAGGCGCAGCTCGGCGTCGACGACGGCCGCGAGGCAGTCGTCGAGGAGTGCGCGCGGGCCCTGGTAGGCGCTCTGGCCGAGCGAGAGCTTCTCCTCGTTGGAGAGGTGCTCCTGCACGTAGGCGGCGGGCGTCGGGGTCTGCAGCATGAGCAGCCGCCGGATGCCGCGGCGCGACGCCCGGTCGCGCTCCTCGGCCGTCGGCACGAGCACGAGCGCGACGCTGTCGCCCTCGTCGACGATCGCCGGGTACGCGCGGATCGTGTTGCCGCCCTGGCGCGTGTCGACGTGCGCCGGCAGGCGGTCCCACGCCCAGCGGGTGAGGCCGCGCTCGGGCTTCGGCCCCTCGTGCGCGGCGGCCGCGACGGCGGCGGGCCCGCGGCGCTCGCCGTCACCCGGGCCGCGCTTCGGTCGATCGGCGGCGTTCCGGCCGTCGCCGGCGAACGTCGCGGCGACCGCGCGCCCGGCCCGGTCCTGGAGGCGGGCCTGCAGCTCGGCGAGCTCCTTCGCGTCGCCGAGGCCGCGTCCTCGCTCGTCTACGGCGCGGTACGTGACGCGCAGGTGCGGCGGGATGCGCTCGAGCTCGAAGTCCTCGGCCGACACGGGCGCGTAGGTGAGGCGTTTGATGGTCTGCGCAACGATCTCGGCGAACGGCGGGCGCGCCTCGCCCGCCTCCGGACCGGCGGGGAGCTCCGCGGCGATCTTCGCCGCCCACTCCGCGGCGGGCACGACCTGCCGGCGGAGCACCTTCGGCAGGGTGCGGAGCATCGCCGTGATGAGCTCGTCGCGGAGGCCGGGGACCTGCCAGTCGAACCCGTCGGGCTCGAGCCGGGGCAGCAGCACGAGCGGGACGAGCACGGTGACGCCGTCGTCCGGGGCGCCCGGCTCGAAGCGGTACGCGAGCCGGAGCCGCTGGTCGCCCTGCACCCACGCGTCGGGGAAGCCGTCGGCCGCGGCATCCGCCTCCTCCTCGCCGAGGAGGTCGGCGCGCGACATGGTGAGGAGCTCCGGGTGCTCGCGGTGCTCGGCGCGCCACCAGCGCTCGAAGCTGCGGGTGTCGACGACGTCGGCGGGCACGCGCGCCTCGTAGAACGAGACGGCGGCCTCGTCGCCGAGCAGCAGGTCGCGCCGCCGGGTGCGCTCCTCGACCTCGCCGAGCTCGCGGCGGAGCTCGCGGTTCGCGCGAACGAAGCCGTACACGCGCCGGTCGAGGCGGTTCCAGTCCCACTCCTCGAGCACGAGGGCGTGGCGGATGAAGAGCTCGCGGGCGAGCCCGGCGTCGGCGCGGGCGAGCTGCATGCGCCGCTTCGGCACGATGGCGAGCCCGTAGAGCGTGACCTTCTCGTCGGCGACGGCCGCGCCCTGGCGACGCTCCCACCGGGGTTCGGAGTAGCTGCGCTTCGCGAGCGGCCCGGCGAGCTGCTCGGCCCAGGCGGGGTCGATGGCGGCGTTCGTCCGGGCGAACAGGCGGCTCGTCTCCACGAGCTCGGCGCTCATGACGGCCGCCGGCGGCTTCTTCGCGAGCGCCGACCCCGGGAAGATCGCGAAGCGCGCGCCTCGGGCGCCGAGGAACTCCGCCTGGGTGCGCCGTCCCTTCCGCTCGGCGTCGCGGGCCTGGCCGGCGCCGCCGCGCCCGGAGGAGGTCCTGCTGTCGTCGCGGAGGCCGAGCTGGGACAGGAGCCCGGCGAGGAGGGAGCGGTGGATGCCGTCGGCGTCCGCCCCGGCGTCGGCCGCGCCGCTCGTGGCGACCGGACCCGACGCGATCTCGAGGCCGAGCGGCTTCGCGAGCCGCACGAGCTGGCGGTAGAGGTCCTGCCACTCGCGCACCCGCAGCGAGTTCAGGAACTCCGCCTTGCAGCGGCGGCGGAAGGCGCTGCCGGAGAGCTCGCGCTGCTGCGTCTCGAGGTGGTTCCAGAGGTTCAGGAGGGTGAGGAAGTCGCTCGTCGGGTCGACGAAGCGGGCGTGCGCCTGGGTGGCCTCCTCGCGACGGTCGAGCGGTCGCTCCCGGGGATCCTGGATCGTGAGGCCGGCGACGATCGCCAGGACCTCGCGCGAGACGCCGTGCGTCTTCGACTCGAGCACCATCCGGGCGTAGCGCGGCTCGATCGGCAGCCGGGAGAGCTGCCGGCCGATGCGGGTGAGCCGCGGGCCGCGCCCGTCGTCGCGCCCGCCGGGCTCGAGCGCGCCGAGCTCGCCGAGGAGCTCGAGGCCGTCGCGCACGCCCCGGGTGTCGGGCGGGGTGAGGAAGGGGAACTCCTCGATCGGCCCGAGCCCGAGCGCCGCCATCTGCAGGATGACGGCGGCGAGGTTCGTGCGCAGGATCTCCGGGTCGGTGAACTCCGGGCGGCGCTCGAAGTCGTCCTCGCCGTAGAGCCGGATCGCGATGCCGTCGCTCGTGCGGCCCGAGCGGCCGGAGCGCTGGTTCGCCGAGGCCTGCGAGATCGGCTCGATCGGCAGCCGCTGCACCTTCGAACGCGCGGAGTAGCGGCTGATCCTGGCCGTGCCGGCGTCCACCACGTAGCGGATGCCGGGCACGGTGAGGCTCGTCTCGGCGACGTTCGTGGCGAGCACGACCCGGCGCCGGAGGCCCGCGACCGTCGAGCGCTCGAACACCCGGTGCTGCTCGGCGGAGGACAGCCGGCCGTAGAGCGGCAGCACCTCGGTGCTCTGCCCGCGGCCGCCGCGGCGCTCGGCGTGCGCGCGCACCGCCTGCTCGGCGTCGCGGATCTCGCTCTCGCCCGAGAGGAACACGAGCACGTCGCCCGCCGCCTCCCGGTCGAGCTCGTCGAGGGCGTCGAGGATGCCCTGCTGCACGTCGCGGTCGTCGGCCGCGGCGCCCTCGTCGTCGTCGCCCGCGGCGTCGCCGACGAGCGGGCGGTACCGGATCTCGACCGGGTAGGTGCGCCCCGACACCTCGACGACCGGGGCGGGCGTGCCCGAGGCATCCGCGAAGTGCGTCGCGAAGCTCTCGGGGTCGATCGTCGCGCTCGTGACGATGACCTTGAGATCGGGGCGGCGGGGGAGGAGCTGCTTCAGGTAGCCGAGCAGGAAGTCGATGTTGAGGCTGCGCTCGTGCGCCTCGTCGATGATGATCGTGTCGTAGCGGCGGAGCTCGCGGTCGCGGTGGATCTCGTTCAGCAGGATGCCGTCGGTCATCACTTTGATGCGGGTCGACTCGCCCGCCCGGTCGGTGAAGCGCACCTGGTAGCCGACGAGGCCGCCGAGCTCGGTGCCGGTCTCCTCGGCGATGCGCTCGGCGATCGTGCGGGCCGCGATCCGTCGAGGCTGGGTGTGCGCGATCTGCTCCCGGCCGAGCTCGAGGCAGAGCTTCGGCAGCTGGGTGGTCTTGCCGGACCCGGTCGCGCCGGCGACGATCACGACCTGGTGGTCGCGGAGGGCGCGCGCGATCTCCTCCCGCTGCGCCGAGACGGGGAGCTCGGGCGGGTAGGTGATCGTCGGCACGGGGGCGAGTCGGGACATGAGCCCTCCATCGTATGACGCCGGCACGCCCGCGCGGGCGGGTCCGCGGGCGGGCGGGGCGATGATCGCGGGCAGCGAACGGGCCTCCCCGGTGTCGGCGGGGCGTGGTGGGATGGGGGCATGACGCAGCTTCCCGTGGTGCAGCTCAACGACGGACGATCGATCCCGCAACTGGGGTTCGGGGTGTTCAAGGTCGATCCGGTCGAGACCGAGCGCATCGTGAGCGATGCGCTCGAGGTCGGGTACCGCCACCTCGACACCGCGCGCATCTACGACAACGAGGCGGGGGTCGGCCGGGCGATCGCCGCGTCGGGCATCCCGCGCGACGAGCTCTTCATCACGACGAAGCTCTGGAACGACGACCAGGGCACCGACTCGGTCTTCGACGCGTTCGAGGCGAGCCTCGAGCGGCTCGGGCTCGACGAGGTCGACCTCTACCTGATCCACTGGCCGTCGCCGGCGCGCGACCGCTACGTCGAGACGTGGAAGGCCTTCGAGCGCATCCGCGAGTCGGGTCGTGCGCGTTCCATCGGCGTCTCGAACTTCCTCGTGCCGCACCTCGAGCGCCTCCTGTCGGAGACGAGCGTGGTCCCCGCGGTCGACCAGATCGAGCTGCACCCGGCGCACCAGCAGCCGGCGACCGTGGCGTTCGCCCGCGAGCACGGCATCGCGATCGAGGCGTGGGGGCCGCTCGGCCAGGGCAAGTACCCGCTGCTCGAGTTCCCGGAGGTCGCGAGCGCGGCCGCGGCGCACGGCAAGACGCCGGCGCAGGTCGTCATCCGCTGGCACCTGCAGCGCGGCAACATCGTCTTCCCGAAGTCGAACCGTCGCGAGCGCATGGCGGAGAACTTCGACGTCTTCGACTTCGCGCTCGACGAGGCCGAGATGCAGGCCATCACCGCGCTCGAGCGGGAGGGGCGCGTGAGCGCGCACCCCGACGAGGTCGAGTAGCGGCTGCGCCACCAGGCGCACCTGAGTACCGGGAGGCCCGTTCATCCGTGGAGGATGGCGGGCCTTTCGTCGTCCCGGGACGGTGCTCCCGGGCGGGCAGTGCTCCCGCCTTCAGGGCAGAACCGCGGAAATCCGGGCGACACGCCCGGGATGCAGGCCCGATTTTGCTGTGGCGGCCGGAGCCGCGTAAGTTATTCCATGTCGCCACGGCGGCCGGAAAACGCGAGAAGCGAACGGGCCCCGAACGGCGAAGATCTTAGCCAAATAACCTCGAAGGCGCAGCATTGCGACTCGGTGATTTCAAGCCTAAGATGAAACCCCCTCCTCTGTGAATCTCGATCCAGATCTCTCTGGTTCGAATCGCTCGGTCTCGACCGGCTGACAGAGGTGGTACGGTAGACAGGTTGCCCTGATTGAAGGTCTGATTGACCGGAGCTCAGGTGCGTCCGTTTCTTGAGAACTCAACAGCGTGCACTATGTTCAATGCCAATTTATTGAACCCCAGCCTGTTTTTGCAGGTGGGATTCCTTTGATTGATGGACAATTTGATTTTGATTAGTCAGTTG
>NZ_JAVSSI010000009.1:0-185342 GCF_044917495.1 Agromyces mediolanus
CGGGGCGGGCAGGCCGGGGCGGGGCGGGCGGGCGGCCCGGACGCAGACGACGGATGCCCCGTGCCGAACGAATCGGCACGGGGCATCCGTGTACTGCAGCGACGTTCGTCGCCTCAAGCCGGGTGCACTCGCAGGGAGTGCGCCGGATTACTTGAGGGTGACGGTGGCGCCGGCCTCCTCGAGGGCGGCCTTGGCCTTGTCGGCGGTCTCCTTGTTGGCGCCCTCGAGGACGGCCTTCGGAGCACCGTCGACGACGGCCTTCGCCTCACCGAGGCCGAGCGAGGTGAGCTCGCGGACGACCTTGATGACCTGGATCTTCTTGTCGCCGGCGGCCTCGAGGACGACGTCGAACGAGTCCTTCTCCTCCTCGGCGGCGGCGTCGCCACCACCGGCGGCGGGCGCACCGGCAGCCGCGACGGCGACCGGGGCGGCAGCGGTGACCTCGAAGGTCTCCTCGAACGCCTTGACGAACTCCGAGAGCTCGATGAGGGTGAGCTCCTTGAACGCCTCGAGCAGCTCTTCAGTCGAAAGCTTTGCCATTTTTCTCTCCTTGTTGTGTACTCACCGCAGCGTGGCTCGCGCCTTACGCAGCGGACTCCTGCTTCTCGCGCAGCGCGTCGACCGTGCGGACGGCCTTCGACAGCGGCGCGTTGAACAGATATGCGGCTCCGAACAGCGAGGCCTTGAAGGCACCGGCGAGCTTCGCCAGCAGCACTTCGCGGGACTCGAGGTCGGCGAGCTTGCCTACCTCTTCGGCGGTCAGGGGCTTGCCATCGAAATAGCCGCCCTTGACCACGAGGAGGGGGTTCGCCTTGGCGAAGTCACGCAGCGACTTCGCGACGGCGACGGGGTCGCCGTGCACGAACGCGATCGCCGACGGGCCCGCGAGGGCGTCGTCGAACGCCGAGATGCCGGCGTTGTTCGCGGCGATCTTGGTCAGCGTGTTCTTCACCACGGCGTAGCTCGCGTCCCCACTGATGGACTTGCGCAGCTCCTTGAGCTGGGCAACAGTGAGGCCGCGGTATTCGGTCAGCAGAACGGCGGTCGAGCTCTGGAACATCTCCTGGAGCTCGGCAACCGCGGCTTCCTTGTTCGCCATGGCCACTCCTTGTGTCTTCATCGCGCATCGCGGTGACGATGCACGGCCTGGGAGCGCCGGCATGAAAAAAGCTCCGGCGCAGACGCGCGGAGCTTCGGCCCGGAGAATTCCGGAAGAGACTTCGTCACACCTGCGCGGGCCCCTTGCTCTCGCAAGAACTTCGGTCGAACCCCTTCGGGCACGACAACCAGCGGTCTTTGGCTCGGATCAGCGTACCCGACGCCCGGGCATCCGCCAAATCGCCCCCGCGCAACTCAGGAACATGTGGCGGTTATGCACGGCGAGGCATCCAGCGGGCCCAGGGATGACGCGGATGCCGATTCGATTCTTCCTGAGTTGCGACAGGGGAAGGGAAGAAGAGGGGGGTCGGGAATAGTTGACCCAGGTCGATAGTTGACGTACATCAACGACAGAGTTATCGTTGACGCACATCAACTTTCTACGAAGGCTACTTCTTTGACGTCTCAGCTCACCGCCTCGACCACCGAGGCCCCCCGCTCCGCCCGCGAGGTGTTCACCGCACTCTCCGGGCTCATCATGGGCATGTTCGTGGCCGTGCTCTCCGGCACGGTCGTCTCGACCTCGATGCCCGTCATCATCGCCGACCTCGGCGGCGACCAGTCGGCCTACACCTGGGTCATCACCGCGAGCCTCCTCGCGACCGCCGTCTCCACCCCGATCTGGGGCAAGCTCGCCGACCTCGTCGACCGCAAGATGCTGCTCCAGCTCTCGCTCGGCCTCTTCGTCGTGGGCACGGCGATCGCCGGCTTCGCGCAGGACACCGGCATGCTCATCGCCGTCCGCGTCGTGCAGGGCCTCGGCGCCGGCGGTCTCATGTCGCTCGTCATGATCGCGGTCGCGCTCATCATCTCCCCGCGCGAGCGCGGCAAGTACATGGGCGTCGTCGGCGGCATCATGGCGCTCGCCACGATCGGCGGCCCGCTCCTCGGCGGCGTCATCACCGACGCCTTCGGCTGGCGCGCGAACTTCTTCATCGGCATCCCGTTCGCAGTCGCCGCGATCATCATGATCCAGCGCACCCTGCACCTGCCGAAGCCGAACCGCGACCGCGTCCGCATCGACTACCTCGGCGCGGTGCTCCTCACCGTCGGCGTCTCCGTGCTCCTCATCTGGGTGTCCATGGGCGGCAGCCAGTTCGAGTGGGACTCGATGCAGAGCTACCTGATGATCGGCGGCGCGGTGCTCGCGCTCATCGCCTTCATCGTGACCGAGTTCCTCGTGCCCGAGCCGATCGTGCCGATGTCGCTCTTCCGCAACCGCACCTTCACCCTCGCCGTGCTCGCCTCGATCTCGGTGGGCGTGGCGATGTTCGCGACGAGCGTCTTCCTCGCGCAGTACTTCCAGCTCGCGCGCGGCGCGACCCCGACCGAGTCGGGCCTCATGACGATCCCGATGATCATCGGCCAGATGGGCGCCTCGATCGGCATCGGCCAGCTCGTCTCCCGCTTCGGCAAGTGGAAGGGCTGGATGCTGCTCGGCTCCGCGCTCATCGTCGCCGGCGTGAGCCTCATGTCGACCCTCCGCTACGACACCGACTTCTTCTGGGTCTCCGTGTTCATGGTGGTGCTCGGCGCCGGCCTCGGCATGGTCATGCAGAACCTGACGCTCATCGTGCAGAACGACACCCCGGCCTCGCAGCTCGGTGCCGCGAGCTCGAACGTGAACTTCTTCCGCTCGATCGCCGGCACCATCGGCGTGACGGTCATGGGCTCGGTGCTCGCGAGCCAGGTCACGACGCACATCACCGACGGGCTCGCGAAGTTCACGCCGTCGTCGGCCGACGAGGTCGCAGCCCTCAAGGGGCTCGCCTCGGGCAACGTGCCGAAGGTCGGCGAGCTCCCCGACGCGATCCGCGTGATCGTCGAGGGCGCCTACGGCCACGGCATCGCCGACGTGTTCATCATCGCCATCCCGCTGGCCGTGCTGAGCCTCATCGCGATCGCGTTCCTGCCGAACAAGCCGCTGTCGACGAAGAACGCCGCCCAGTCGCTCGCCGAGGAGGCCGAGGAGGTCGCGATCGACCTCGCCGAGGCCGAGATCGGCTCGCCGGTGACCGCGTCGATCGCGATCGGCGAGGCGGACGCCTCCCGCGGCCGGGCGGATGCCGAGGCGTCCGCTGCCGCCTCCGAGGACGAGCCGGCACCGGCCCGCAAGTAGCATGAGTGCCATGACCGAGTCCCCCGTCGACGAGGCGATCGCGCGCGTGGAAGACCAGCTCTCCGTCGTGTTCGGCCGCGCCCGCACCGTGTGGAAGGAGGCGGCGCAGCAGATCCATCCGGAGCTCAATCCGGCCGGCTACAAGCTGCTGTCGACCGTCGTGCGACTCGGTTCCACGAACGCCCACGTGCTCGCGGAGCTCTTCGACATGGACAAGAGCGTCGTCAGCCGCCAGCTGCGGATGCTCGAGGAGGCGGGGCTCGTCGAGAGCCGCCCCGACGAGCGCGACGGGCGGGTGCGCGTGCTCGTGCCCACGGCCGAGGCGCTCGAGCGGGTCACCGCCGTGCGGGCGCGCAACCAGTCGCGCCTGCACGCCGCGCTCCGCGAGCGGACGCCCGAGGAGCTGCTGCTCTTCGCGGAGATGCTCGGCGTCCTCGCCGACGCGTAGACCCGGTCGGCACTCGACCCGAACGGCCCGCCCCCTCCCGGGGCGGGCCGTTCGTCGTGCTGCGCACGCCACAACTCAGGACGAATCGAACCGGCATCCGCGTCATCCTCGGCCTCGCCGGATACCTCGCCACGCAGAACTGCCGGATGTTCCTGAGTTGTGTGAGGGGGGTCAGGGGGCGGGGGCGAGCGGGAGCTCGACGGTGAAGACGGTGCGCCCGGGCTCGGACTCGACGGAGACCGTGCCGTGCTGCGCCTCGACCACGGCCCGCACGATCGCGAGACCGAGACCGGTCGAGCCGGCGCGGCGGGAGCGCGAGGCGTCCCCGCGGGCGAAGCGCTCGAACATCGTGGCGCGCACCGTCTCCTCGATGCCGGGGCCGTCGTCGGCGACCTCCACCCGGACGCGGCCGGGATCGTCGCCGTCGCCGGGTTCCGGTTTCACCGCGACGTGCACCGCGGTGCCGGCGGGCGTGTGCACCCGCGCGTTCGCGAGGAGGTTCGCGAGCACCTGCCGGAGCCGCGCGTCGTCGCCCGTGACCTCGACCGGTCCGTCGGGCACGTCGACCGACCACTCGTGGTCGGGGCCGGCCACCTGGGCATCGCCGACGGCGTCGACGACGACGGTGCGCAGGTCGAGCCGGCTGTGCACGAGCTCGCGGCCCTCGTCGAGCCGGGCGAGGAGGAGCAGGTCCTCCACGAGCTCGGTCATCCGGAGCGACTCGGACTCGATGCGGGAGATCGCGTGGGTGACGTCGTCGGGCAGCGTGCCGCCGTGCAGGCGGGTGAGCTCGGCGTAGCCGCGGATCGAGGCGAGCGGGGTGCGCAGCTCGTGCGAGGCATCCGCCACGAAGCGGCGCACCTTCCGCTCCGACTGCTCGCGCGCCGACAGCGAGCCCGCGACGTGCCCGAGCATCCGGTTGAACGCGGTGCCGAGCCGGCCCACCTCGGTGCGCGGGTCGTCGACCGGGACGCGTTCCTCGAGGTCGACGTCGCCGCGGTCGAGCGGGCGCTCGGACACGGCGAGCGCGGTGTCGGTCATCCTTGCGAGCGGCACGAGCGCGCGCCGCACGATGAGCGTGCCGAAGGCGATCGCGAAGAAGAGGCCGGCGAGCGCGACGAGGGCGATCGTGAGCGCGAGCTGCCCGGTCGCGCGGTTCACGCCGGCGAGCGGCAGGGCGACGACCACGTTCAGCTGCGGCAGCACGCTCGTCGACATCGCCCGGTACTCCCCCAGCTGCCCGTCGAAGGCGATGGTGTGCGGGCGTCCGTCGACCGGCACCTGCCCGAGCTCGGCGACGGCGTCGCTCTGGAACGCGAGCACCTGCCCGCCCTCGGCGATGTACCTGGCGTTCGAGACGACCCCGTCGGGGGTCGCGAACGCGGCGATCGTGCCGGCCGACTGGCCGGGCACGTCGAGCGCGAGCCCGACGTCGCCGCCGGGCGTCGGCACGGCGGCGATGCCCGTCGCGGCGCGCTGCAGCGAGGTGCGCAGATCGTCGTCGACGCTCTGCACCGAGGAGCCGTGGAAGACGGTGACGCTGACGACCCCGACGATGACGCTCACGGCGGCGAGGAGGGCCGCCATCGCGACGACGAGGCGGCGCTCGAGGGTCCAGCGGCGGCGCCCGGATGCCTCGGCGCCGGCGTGCGCCTCGGCATCCGCCGCCCCGTCCCGTGACGAGTCGGCGCCGCGCTCGGCCCGCGCCCGCGCCTCCGCCGCGTAGCCGGGGTCACCGGGCCTCGTCACTCCGCGGCCTTCAGCAGGTAGCCGGCACCGCGGACGGTGTGGATCATCGGGGTGCGGCCGGCGTCGATCTTCTTCCGCAGGTAGGAGATGTAGAGCTCGACGACGGACTCCTTGCCGCCGAAGTCGTACGACCAGACGCGGTCGAGGATCTGCGCCTTCGAGAGCACCCGGCGCGGGTTCCGCATCAGGTAGCGGAGGAGCTCGAACTCGGTCGCGGTGAGCTCGATCGGCTCACCCCCGCGGTGCACCTCGTAGGAGTCCTCGTCGAGGGTGAGGTCGCCGACGCGGAGCACCGGGTCCTTCGCCTGGGCGAGCGTCAGCGTGGAGCGGCGGATCAGCCCGCGGAGCCGGGCGACGACCTCCTCGAGGCTGAACGGCTTCGTGACGTAGTCGTCGCCGCCGGCGGTGAGCCCGGCGATGCGGTCGTCGAGGGCGTCCTTCGCGGTGAGGAAGAGCACGGGCGTCTCGGCACCGTCGGCGCGCACCCGCTGCAGCACCTCGAGCCCGTCGATGTCGGGGAGCATGATGTCGAGCACGATCGCGTCGGGCCGGAATTCGCGGGCGACCTTCACGGCGGTGAGCCCGTCGCCGGCGGTGCGCACGTCCCAGCCCTCGTACTTCAGGGCCATCTTCAGCAGCTCGGTGAGCGAGTGCTCGTCGTCGACGACGAGGACGCGCACCATCGAGCCGTCGGGCTTCGCGAGCTGCGGGGCGCGGGCGGGTGCGGGGGTGCTCATGGTTCCAGTATCCGCACGGGGCTATGCGTTGCCTATGACTCGGCTGTGCGGATCCGCCACTCCTGGCTCCCTGAGCTCGTCGAAGGGGAGGCGCGTCGCTTCGACAGGCTCAGCGAACCAGGCCCACCTCTTGCGAGTTAGGTTAGGCATACCTAAGCTTGGATCATGTTGTGCTTCCTCCCGAACCGCCGGCCGGATCTCGTCGACGAGGGGCCGCCGCCCCGCCGGCACCTCCTCATCATCGCGGGCGCCGCCGAGCTGCTCGAGGTGAGCCGGGTGCTCGCCGTCGCCCCGGTCGACGTCCGCGGCTTCGTGGCCCTCGAGAGCGACGGGCCCATCCCGGCGCAGCCGATGACCGCCCCGGAGGGGGTCGCCATCCGCTGGTTCCGCCGGACGGGCGCCGCGGGTGCGGCGTGCGTCCGCGCCGCCGACGCCTGGCTCGACGAGTGGATGCGCGCCGACGAGGACCCTCGGGCGGAGTACGCGATCTGGATCGGCTGCGAGGGCAGCGACCTCGTCAGCGGCTTCGTGCACGCCATCGGGCTCGAACTCGCCGCGAACCGCGCCGGCGAGGCCTGAGCGCCGGTGGTGGTGGTTCGCTGAGCCCGTCGAAGCGGGGCTCCCTTCGACACGCTCAGGGAACCACGGGATGGTTCGCTGAGCCCGTCGAAGCGGCGCTCCCTTCGACACGCTCAGGGAACCACAGGATGGTTCGCTGAGCCCGTCGAAGCGGGGCTCCCTTCGACAGGCCCAGGGAACCAGGGGGATGGTGCGGTGAGCCCGTCGAAGCGGCGCCCTTCGACACGCTCAGGGAACCAGGGGAACCGCGCTCCCTTCGACAGGCTCAGGGAACCACGGGCGCCAGGGGGAACGCATAGCCGGGCCAAAGCCGCGCCACAGTGCCGATCCCTAGCGTCTCGTCGACCCCATCGACGAGAGGATCCCCATGTTCTTCACCTACCTCCGGCGCGAGCTCGCCGGCAGGCGGAGGCAGACGGCGATCGTCGCGATCGGGATGGCCCTCGCCATCGCGCTCGTGATGATCGTGAACGCCGTCTCCACCGGCATGCGCGACGCCCAGGACGAGGTGCTGCAGTCCGTGTACGGCGTCGGCACCGACCTCACCGTCACCGCCGCCCCGGCCGCGCCCGGCGAGGGCGGCGGCCAGCGCTTCGAGTTCGGCACCGGCGACGGGCAGACGAGCGACGGCACGACGGAGATCAGCCAGTCGCGCCTCACCTCGGGGCCCGGCTCCCAGACCTTCGACGACACGGCGCTCGAGACGGTGCTGGGAGTCGACGGCGTCGACGCCGCGGCGGCCACCCTCTCGCTCGAGAACGTGACGTTCTCCGGCGAGGTCCCCTCGATGAGCCAGGACCAGGGCGGCACCGATGCCGGCGACACGCAGGTCGGCCCCGGCGACGGCCAGCAGCCACCCCAGGGCGGCTTCGACGGCGCGGGCGGCAGCGCGTTCGACATCGACCGGCTGACCGTCCTCGGGCTCGACCCCGCGGGGTCCGCCGTCGGGCCGCTCTCCGCGGCGGTACTCGCCGACGGGCGCGGGCTCGAGGCATCCGACTCCGGCCAGGCGGTCGCCGTGCTCGACGAGAGCTACGCGGAGAGCGCCGGGCTCGCCGTCGGCGACGCGATCGAGCTCGGCGGGACCTCGTTCGAGATCGTCGGCACCGTGGCGTCCGCCTCCGCCGACGCGACCACCGCGGCGAACGCCTACGTCCCGCTCGACCTCGCGCAGTCGCTCTCCGGGCAGGAGGGGAAGATCAGCGACGTGTACGTGCAGGCCGCCTCCGCCGACCGCATCGACGCCGTGCAGCGGGACCTCGAGGCGGCGCTGCCCGACGCCACCGTGTCGACGCAGTCCGAGCTCGCCGCGCAGGTCTCCGGCTCCCTCGGCAGCGCCTCGACGCTCATCTCCAACCTCGGCCTCTGGGTCTCGCTCGCGGTGCTCGTCGCCGCCTTCCTCATCGCCATCCTCTTCACGATCCAGGGCGTCACCCGCCGGACCCGCGAGTTCGGCACGCTGAAGGCGATCGGCTGGCGCAACGGCCGCATCGTCGGCCAGGTCGCCGGGGAGTCGCTCGTGCAGGGGCTCATCGGGGGCGCGGCCGGCCTCGCGCTCGGCCTCGCCGGCATCTGGGTCGTGAACCTCCTCGGACTCACTCTCGGCGGGAGCGCCGGCGGCGGCTTCACGGCGGGCGGGCCGGGTGCGCTCCAGGGGGCGGATGCCTCGGCCGGTGCGCCGCCGGGCGGCATGAGCGGAGGACCCTTCGGCGCCGACGCGGCGAGCCAGGCCACCACGGAGGTCGTGCTGAACGCCCCGGTGACGATCGGCGTCGTCGCGGTCGCGATCGGCCTCGCCCTCCTCGGCGGCCTCCTCGCCGGCGCGATCGGCGGCTGGCGCGCCGCCCGGCTCCGCCCCGCCGAGGCCCTGCGGAGCGTCGCATGAGCGCCGTCCCGACCGCGGCCTCGCCCGCCGCATCCGAGATCACCGCCGCACCCCCGACGAGAGGACCCGCCATGTACCGGCTCGAACATGTCACGAAGCAGTACCCCGGCGCGCGCACCGTCACCGCGCTGCGGGACGTCACCCTCGACATCCCGGCCGGACAGCACGTCGCGATCCAGGGACCGACCGGCGGCGGCAAGTCGACGCTGCTGCAGATGCTCGGCGCGCTCGACCGGCCGACGTCCGGCCGAGTGACGCTCGGCGAGGCCGAGCTGTCCCACCTGCCCGACGCGAAGCTCGCCGGGGTGCGGGCCGCCCAGATCGGCTTCGTGTTCCAGGGCTTCAACCTCATCCCGACCCTCACCGCCCAGGAGAACGTCGAGACCGCGCTCGCGCCGCTCGGCGCCTCCTCGGCCGAGCGCACCCGCCGGGCCGCCGAGGCGCTCGCCGCCGTCGGCCTCGCCGACCGGGCGTCGCACGTGCCCGGCGAGCTGTCGGGCGGGCAGCAGCAGCGCGTCGCGATCGCCCGGGCGCTCGTGAAGGAGCCCGAGGTGCTCCTCGCCGACGAGCCCACGGGTGCGCTCGACGAGGACACGCGCGACGAGATCCTGGCGCTCCTCGAGGGGATCCGGCGGGACCGGGGCCTCACCCTCGTGATCGTGACGCACGACTCGGCGGTCGCGCGGCGCGCGGAGCGGCGGCTGCACCTCAAGGACGGGGTCGTGACGGAGCGCTAGCCTCCGCCCCGCGCACACAACTCAGGAACATCTGGCAGTTATGCGTGATGAGCCGCTGGCCGATCCCCGAGTTCGCGGGGATCGGCCAGCGGGGTTCCTGAGTTGTCGAGGGGACGGGTGGGGGCTTCCTTCGACATACTCAGGGAACCAGGGGAACCGGGCTCCCTTCGACAAGCTCAGGGAACCAGGGGAACCGGGCTCCCTTCGACAAGCTCAGGGAACCAGGGGAACCGGGCTCCCTTCGACAGGCTCAGGGAACCAGCGCTACTGGTTCGAGAAGGCGGCGTCGAACGAGGTCGTGGGGCGCGGGAAGAGCTGCCGGCGGATGAACGCGAGCGCCTCCGGTGCGCCGTGCAGGCGGTCCATCCCGGCGTCCTCCCACTCGATCGAGATCGGCCCGGTGTAGCCGATCCGGTCGAGGGCGCGGAACGCGTCCTCCCACGGCACGTCGCCCCGCCCCGTCGAGACGAAGTCCCAGCCGCGGCGCGGGTCGCCCCAGGCGAGGTGCGAGCCGAGGATGCCCGAGCGGCCGGTCGGCGGACGGAGCCGGGTGTCCTTGCAGTCGACGTGGTAGATGCGGTCGGCGAAGTCGACGATGAAGCCGATCGGGTCGATCCCCTGCCACATCATGTGCGAGGGGTCCCAGTTGAAGCCGAAGGCCTCCCGGCGGCCGACCGCCTCGAGGGTGCGCACGCTCGTCCAGTAGTCGTAGGCGATCTCGGAGGGGTGCACCTCGTGCGCGAAGCGCACCCCCTCCGCGTCGAACACGTCGAGGATCGGGTTCCACCGCGTCGCGAAGTCCTCGTAGCCGGCGTCGATCACCGACTCCGGCACCGGCGGGAACATCGCCACGTACGGCCAGATCGCCGAGCCGGTGAAGCCGACGACGGTGTCGACGCCGAGCCGCCGGGCGACCCGCGCGGCCCGCTTCATGTCCTCGGCGGCCCGCTGCCGCACGCCCTCGGCGTCGCCGTCGCCCCAGGTGTACGGGCGCACGATCGCGCGGTGCCGGAAGTCGATGGGGTCGTCGCAGACGGCCTGCCCCGTCAGGTGGTTCGAGATGGCGTGCACCTCGAGGCCGTGCCGCTTCAGCAGTTCGACCCGCTCGGCGAGGTAGCCGGGCTCCTCCTCGGCGAGCTTCAGGTCGAGGTGGTCGCCGGAGCAGGCGAGCTCGAGCCCGTCGTAGCCCCAGCCGGCGGCGAGCCGGGCCACCTCCTCGAGCGGGAGGTCGGCCCACTGGCCGGTGAAGAGGGTGACGGGGTGGCCCCCGTCCGCCTCGCGCGCGGAAGCGGTCGTGCCGGTCATGCCGATGCCCTTTCGTCCTGGAGCGCCTGGAGGTAGCGGATGCTGCGGGCGGCGAGCTCGTCCTGCGAGGCCGCGAGCGGGCGCCACACCGAGGCGGCGACCGCGATGGTGGCGTTCTCGCCGGTGAAGCTCTCGAGCCCGAGCGGGCCGGCGTAGCCCGCGTCGTCGAGCGCGTCGAGGAACGCGGGCCAGTCGAGGTGGTCGTCCCCCACCGGCCCGCGGTCGTTGCCGCAGACCTGCACGTGGGCGAGGTGCTCGCCGGCCGCGCGGATGGCGTCGCCGATCGAGCGCTCCTCGATGTTCAGGTGGTAGCTGTCGAGCGCGAGGCCGAGCCCCGGTCCGAGCAGCGGGCCGAGCGCGTCGAGCGCCTGCTCGACGGTGTTCACGAGGCTCGTCTCGTAGCGGTTCAGCGGCTCGACGGCGAGGCGGAGGCCCCGGGCCTCCGCCTGGCGCACGAGCGGAGCGAGGTTTCGGCGGAGCTCCTCGATCCGCTCGCGGCGCTCCGCGGCATCCATCCGCCAGGCCCGGCCGGTGGCCGAGGTGAAGGGACCTGCGACGACCCGGGCGCCGAGCTGCTCCGCCACACCGAGGCAGTGCACCAGGTAGTTCTGCGTCGCGACGATCTCCGAGCCGGGCGCCGCGAGGAGGTTGCGGCCGGGGCCCATCGCCCCGACGACGATCGGCGCGAGGCCGTGCTCGGCGAGCACGTCGGCCGCCCGCTCGGGCGCCCAGTCCCCCGGCTGCTCGACGGGCAGTTCGATCGCGCCGAAGCCGAGCCCGGCCGCCTTCGCGGCGAGTTCGGGCAGGTTGTCGTCGGTGAGCGGCGACGCCCACACCCAGGTGTTCACGCCGATGATGCGGCGCATGCTGCCTCCTCGCGGCGCCGCGTCGTCGCGGTCGTCCGTGTCGATGGTGAGCGTATCGGGCCCCCGGCGCGCGCCCCGGCCCCGATCCGCGATCGGCGTGTTCCCCCAGCGCCGGTTTACGGGATGACCCGGTCCTCCCAGACCTGCGGGTAGCCGGGCAGGTCCTCGCCGCCGAACTTCGCGTAGTGGCCGTCGGGCATGCCCTCGTTCAGCGCGAGGTACTCGTCGACCTCCTCCGCGGTGATCGGCGACTGCGGCAGCACCCACTCGGACGGCACCTGCTCGCCCGCGAAGATCTTCTGCGCGGCGAGCAGCGGCGTGCGCCACTGGAAGTTGGAGTACACGGGGGCGAGCCCGGTGAGGCCCGTCTCCTTCCACTTGCGGAGGAAGCTCATCTCGTCCTCGCCGGTCATCACCGGGTAGTCGGCGCCGGCGTCCTCGAACGCCTCGATGGCGGCGACGGCGCCGTCACCGGCATCCATCCAGATGCCCTTGACGTCGCCCTTCGCGAGCTCGTCCGAGATGATCTTCTTGATCTCGGCCGGGTCCGCGCCGGTGAAGTAGTCGACCGCGTCGATGCCGGCCTCGTCGAAGAGCTTCTCGGCCGCGGCCCAGCGCTGCTCGAGCACGTCGACGCCGGGCAGGATGCGGAGCGCGACCACCTTGTCGCCCTGCTCGAGGTTGTCGATCAGGAACTCGGCCGTGTCGATGCCCCAGGCGAAGCCGCCGATCGGGTGGATGAACGTCACCGGGCAGTCGGTCTGCACGCCGCGGTCGAACACCACGACGGGCTTGCCGGTGTCGCAGGCCCGCTCGACCGCGGGCGTCATCGCCGCCGTCGAGTTCGGCGAGATCAGGAAGATGTCGCAGTCGCCCTCGTTGATGAAGTAGTCGATGTCGGCGATCTGGGTGTCGTCGGAGTCCTGCGCGTCGCGGGTCTCCATCTGGCTGATGACCCCCGCGTCCTGCAGCACCTTCAGCTGCTGGTTCATGGTGATCCAGCCGGTCTGCCGCCAGGGGTTCGAGATCGAGGCGTTCGCGAAGCAGGCCTTCTTCGCGCCCGTGCTCGCGTACTGCGCGGTGTCGACGAGCTCCGCGTTGATGGTCTGCAGCCAGGGCTGACCGTCGGGGCCCTCGGGAACGACCGTGCGCTCCGCGTTCTGCTTGTCGAAGAGGGCCTGGTCGAACCACTCGACCGATGCCTCCTCGCTGGACTCGGGCTCTGCGCTCGAGTCGGTCACGCTCGGATCGGTCGTGCAACCGGCGAGCGTCATCAGCGCCACGGCGCCGACCATGGCGGATGCCACGGTGAACCTGCGTCGCATCACGAACCTCCCTTGGTTTCGTTGTCTGCCCTCTGCGTCGAGGGAATGGGTGCAGGGGTGGCGGGCGTCTCCGGGGAGTCGTCCGTCTTCGCTCCGGATGCGGGCGAAGTCTCGGGGGCCGCCGCGGGCGGCGGGGCGCCGGGCGGCTGCCCGGCCGGGGCCTCGAGGGCCCGGCCGCGGCGCCTGGCGCGGAACGTGGTCGCCGAGTAGGCGACGGCGAGGATGATGATGGCGCCCTGCACCGCGTCGCGGTACGTCGAGGGGACGCCGGCGAAGTTCAGCAGGGTGAACAGGGCCTCGAGGGCGAACGCGCCGGCCGCCGCCGCGACGACCCAGCCGCGGCCGCCGCCGAGCACCACGCCGCCGAGCACCACGGCCGTGATCGCCGTGAACTCGTAGCCGCGGCCGACCGAGGGGTGCACGCCCGCGTAGCCGACGAGGAGCACGCCCGCGACCGTCGCGGAGAGCGAGGAGATGATGAAGGTCGAGGTCTTCACCCACCAGCTGCGGGTGCCCGAGAAGCGGGCGGTCGTCGGGTTGTCGCCGAGGGCGATGATGGTGCGGCCGAAGGGGCGCTTCGCGAACCAGACGGCGAGCGCGAGCACCACGACGAGGATGACGACCGACCACGGCAGGATGTCGATGACGGGGATGCCGCGGATGCCGCCGCGGCCGATCTCGCGGAAGCCGTCGGCCGGGTTGCCGGTCGCGGCTCCGCCGGTCCAGTAGAGCACCGCGCCGAGCAGGGCGAGCATCATGCCGAGCGTCACGATGAAGCTCGGCACCTTCAGGAACGAGACGATGAGCCCGTTCACGAGGCCGATGAGCGCGCCGAAGCCGAGCATGAGCGCGAGCACGGGGAGCGCCTTCGCCTCGTCCTGGCCGATCAGGTTGCCGGCGATCACCACCTGCGCGGTGACGACCGAGCCCATCGACAGGTCGAACTCGCCGCCGACGATGACGAAGTACTGCCCGATCGCGACGATCGCGACGGGCGCGACGCGCTGGATGAAGCGGATGAACTGGCTCGGCTCGGCGAAGGACGGGTTCAGCACCGCGATCGCGACGAGGAGCACGACGAGGAGCAGGAACACCGCCCCGCGCGGGCTGATCAGGGTGCGGGCGAGGCCGGCGAGGCGCTGCCCGGCGCTCGGCCGGAGCTCGGTGGCGGCGGTCATCGCGCGGCTCCTTCCCGGGCGGCGGTCGGCGCATCGCTCGATTCGGCGGCGGCGTCCGCTGCTGCGGCGGACGCGGGCGGCGCCCCGCCGGCGTCGAAGCGCGGCCGGCGGCGCTCGACCGAGCGGCTCGCGTACACCGCGACGGCGGCGACGATGACGATGCCGCGCACGACGTCCTTCAGGAACGGGTTCACCTGCATGACGCTCATCACGTTGTCGACGACGGCGAAGATCGCGACGCCGCCGATGGTGCCCCAGACGGAGCCGCGACCGCCGAGCAGGAGGGTGCCGCCGAGCACGACCGCGGCGATCGAGAGGAGGTCGTAGCCGCCCTGGGCGCCGAAGGTCGGGTTGCCGACGCCGGAGCGGCTCGCGAGGAGGAGCCCGGCGAGGGCCGCGCTCATCGAGCACAGCACGTGCGCGGCGATCACCGGACGCGCGGTGCGGATGCCGGAGAGCCGGGCCACCTGCTCGTTGCCGCCGACGGCGTAGATGTGGTGGCCGGTGCGCGTGCGGCTGAGGAAGAGCCAGACGAGCACGGCGACCGCGAGCATGAGGAT
The DNA here is from genome assembly GCF_044917495.1 of Agromyces mediolanus. Lineage (GTDB taxonomy): Bacteria > Actinomycetota > Actinomycetes > Actinomycetales > Microbacteriaceae > Agromyces > Agromyces mediolanus_B. The sequence continues at coordinate 14,647 of NZ_JAVSSI010000009.1, forward strand.
CGTCGAGACCGGCACCGGGCCGAGGCCGGTGGCGCCGATGAGCCGGAACTCCATCGGGACGTCGCCGCTCGTGCCCTTGTAGTTCGAGTCGAGGAAGCCCTTGATGATGAGCCCGGTGCCGAGGGTGGCGATGAAGCCGTTCACCTTCAGCTTCGTCACGATGAGGCCGTTCGCGAGCCCGATGAGGGCCGCGACGCCGAGCGAGGCGGCGAGCGCGAGCGGGATGTTCGCCGGGTTCCCCGCCATCAGGTCGGCCGCGATGAGGCTCGAGAGGCTGATGACGTAGAGCACCGAGAGGTCGAGCGAGGCGCAGAGCACGACGAGGGTCTGCCCGATCGCGACGAAGCCGAGCACGCTCATGCCGGTGAGGATGTCGCGGATGTTGCCCGGGCTGAAGAAGTTGCGGCCGACGGTGGCGACGAGCACGGCGCCGATCGCGATCACCACGACGAGCGCGATGCCGACGATGAGCGAGGAGTCGAGGCGGCCGCGACGGCGGCGGGCTGGACTCGTCACGGCGCTCATGCCGCCCCTCCCCCGAGCTCGACGGCGGAGAGGGTGCCGGTGGCGGCGGCGAGGATCGTCGCCTCGTCGCTCCGCGCGGGGAGCTCGGCGGAGGCGCGGCCGTCGTGCATCACGATGATGCGGTCGGACATGCCGATCACCTCTGGCAGCTCTGAGGAGATCATGAGGATGGCGACTCCTTCTCGGGTGAGCCGGCGCATGAGCCGGTAGACGGCGACCTTCGCGCCGACGTCGATGCCCCGGGTGGGCTCGTCCATGAGCACGACGCGGGGCTCGGTGGCGAGCCACTTCGCGAGGACGACCTTTTGCTGGTTGCCGCCGGAGAGGTACTGCACCTCCTGGTCGACGCCGCGGGAGGCGACCTCGAGGCTCGAGAGCACCCCCGGCAGCTCGCGCCGCACGGCGGCGGTGCGCCGGGAGAAGACGGAGCGGATGACGAGCAGCGCGTTGTCGAGCACCGACTGGTTCAGGGCGAGCCCCTGGGCCTTGCGGTCCTCGGTGACGAGGGCGAGGCCCTCGCGCACGGCCTGGCGGGCGCCGGTGACGCGGATGGCCCGGCCGTCGAGCTCCATCGTGCCGCGGGTGAACGGGGCGATGCCGAAGACGGCCTCGGCGAGCTCGGTGCGGCCCGAGCCCTGGAGCCCGGCGACGCCGACGATCTCGCCGGCGCGGAGTTCGAGCTCGATGCCGTCGACGTAGCCGTTGCCCGCGCCGCGCAGCACGAGCCGGGGCTCGCCGAGCACCGTTCCGGGTTCGGCCTCCGGGAAGTAGGTCTCGATGGGCCGGCCGACCATGCGCCGCACGAGCTCGTCGGTGTCGAGCTCGCCGGCGGGGCCGGTGGAGACGAGCGCCCCGTCCTTCAGCACGGTGATCGTGTCGCAGAGGTCGAAGATCTCCTTCAGCCGGTGCGAGACGTAGAGGATGGCGACGCCCCTGGCCTTCAGCCGGGCGATGATCGCGTAGAGCAGCTCGACCTCGTGGTCGGCGAGCGCGGCGGTCGGCTCGTCCATCTGGATGACGCGCGCGTCGACGGAGAGCGCCTTCACGATCTCGACGATCTGCTGCTCGGCGACGCTCAGGCGCCGCACCGGGGCATCCGCGTCGATGAAGTCGATGCCGAGCTCGGCGAGCAGCTGCTCGGTCTGCCGCACCATCCGCCGCCGGTCGACGAGCCCGAAGCGGCGCGGCTCGCGCCCGACGAAGACGTTCTCGGCGACGGTGCGCTCGGGCAGCAGGTTGAACTCCTGGAACACGGTGGCGAGCCCGGCCTCGGCCGCCTGCACGGGGTGCTGGAAGTCGACCTCCGCCCCGGCGATGCGGACCGTGCCGCCGTCGCGCTGGTAGACCCCGGCGAGGATCTTCATGAACGTCGACTTGCCGGCGCCGTTCTCGCCGATGAGGCCGTGCACCTCCCCCGGGTGCAGGGTGAGGCCGACGCCGCGGAGCACCTGCACGCCGAAGAAGGACTTCTCGAGGCCCTCGGCGACGAGGATCGGCTCGCTCATGCCGCCACCTCCGCCCAGTCGCCGCTCCGGGCGGACGCGAGCACGGCCTCGGTCACGCGCGCGGAGCGGAGGCCGTCGCCGAAGTCGGGCAGGCCGTCGGGCCGGGCGCCGCCGATGGCGGCGTAGGCGTCGGCCACGAAGGCGTTGAAGGCGTCCTGATAGCCCATCGGATGCCCCGCCGGCACGAGGGAGAGCCGGGCCGCGTCGCTCGAGAGGCGGGCGGGGTCGCGGTCGACGAGCACCGAGCCCTCGACCCGGCCGAGCCAGAGCCGCTCGGGGCGCTCCTGCTCGAAGCGCACCGTCTCGCGGGCGCCGGAGAGCTCGACCACGAGCGCGTTCTTCCGGCCGGGCGCGACCTGCGAGATGAGCAGCGTGCCGATCGCGCCGCCGGCGAGCTCGACGACGACGGCGACGAGGTCCTCCGTCGCGATGGCGTCCCGGCCCGCCCGGTTCGGGTAGACGGTGCGGGTGCGGGCGTTCAGCCGCACGATGCGCTCGCCCGAGACGAACTCGAGGAGGTCGACGAGGTGGGAGCCGATGTCGGCGAAGGCGCGCGAGGGGCCGCCGAGCGCGGTGTCGACGCGCCAGTCGTCGGACTGCGGGTCGGCGAGCCAGTCCTGCAGGTACTCGCCGTGCACGCTGAGGAGCGGTCCCGCCGCGCCGCCCGCGAGGCGTGCCCGCGCCTCGCGGGCCATGGGGTGGAAGCGGTAGATGAACGGCACGGCGGCGACGAGTCCGCGCTCGGCCGCGAGCTCGGCGAGCTCGGCCGCGTCGGCGGCGGTCGTGGCGAGCGGCTTCTCGCAGATGACGTGCTTGCCGGCGAGGAGGGCGGCCCGGGCGTACCCCGCGTGCGTCGTGTTCGGGGTGCAGACGTGGACGACGTCGATCGCGGGATCCGCGAGCAGCTCCTCGGCGGAGTCGTACGCGGCGGCGATGCCGAGCCGCTCGGCGGCCTCGGCCGCGCGGCCGGCGGAGGAGGAGGCCGAGCCGGCGAGCGCGGCGTTCGCGGCGCGAGCCGCCCGCGAGTGCACTGCAGCCATGAAGCCGCCGCCGATGATGCCGGCGTGGACCGCACGGGCTGGAGCAATGACGTCCGTTGTCATGCTGCACATCGTGACACGCTTTCCCAACTTTTGCTAGTCAAAAATCAAAAGTTGATTTCTTCGTTGCTGATTTGTGTCGAGCGGATGCATCAAGGCGGTGTGCTTTACTCGATACATGGTCGACACGAGTCGGGTGTCCGCGCCCGGCACCTCCGGGGCGAGCGAGCTCTTCCAGCTGCTGCGCGACGGCGCGCCGCGCACCCGCGCCGCCCTCGCGCAGGCGACCGGCCTCGCCCGTTCCACGGTCGCCGCCCGGGTCGACGAGCTCATGCGCCTCGGCCTCGTGGCGCCCGTCGCCGACGCCGCCTCCACCGGCGGCCGACCGCCCTCCCAGTTCGCGCTGAACCCGAGCGCCCGGGTCGTGCTCGCCGCCGATCTCGGCGCTTCGCACGCCACCCTCGCGATCACCGACCTCACCGGCGCCGTGCTGCTCGAGCGCAGCGAGCCCATCGACATCGCCGAGGGCCCAGAGCCGGTCCTCGGCTGGCTCGTCGACACCGCCCTCGCCATGCTCCGCGAGCTCGGCCGCGAGCGCACCGAGCTCGTCGCGATCGGCATCGGCATCCCCGGCCCCGTCGAGCACTCCACGGGTCGCCCCGTGAACCCGCCGATCATGCCGGGCTGGAACCGCTTCGACGTGCCGGGCTGGGTGCAGCAGCACCTCGAGGTGCCCGTGCTCGTCGACAACGACGTGAACATCATGGCCCTCGGCGAGCGCCAGGCCGCCTGGCCGCAGACCGACCACCTCATGTTCGTGAAGGTCGCGACGGGCATCGGCGCGGGCATCATCTCGGGCGGGCTGCTGCAGCGCGGGGCGCAGGGCATCGCCGGGGACATCGGCCACGTCCGCGTCTCGCGCGGCGCCGGGGTGCCGTGCAGCTGCGGCAATCAGGACTGCCTGGAGGCCCTGGCCTCGGGCCCCGCGATCGCCCGTTCCCTGCGCGAGCGCGGGCTCGACGCGGCGAGCGGCCGCGACGTCGTCGCGCTCGTGCAGCGCGGCGACCTCGACGCGATCCAGGCCGTGCGCCAGGCGGGCCGCGACATCGGCGAGGTGCTCACCGCCTCGGTGAGTCTCATCAACCCCTCGGTCATCGCGATCGGCGGATCGATGGCGCGCGCCGGGGAGCATCTCATCGCCGGGGTCCGCGAGGCGGTCTACACCCGCTCGATGCCGCTCGCCACGGAGCACCTGCAGATCGTGCAGTCCGCGGCCGCGGAGAACGCCGCCGTGCTCGGCGCGAGCATGCTCGCCATCCAGCACGTGCTCTCGCCCGAGGGCGTCGACGAGCTCGCCGCGCGGTAGGCGACCCGCCTAGCGGCCGGGGACGAACGACTCGCGCACGACGAGCTCCGCCTCGAGCACCGGCGGCGGGCCCTCGCGTCCGGCGAGGGCGTCGACGAGGAGCCGCATGATGGCGCTGCCGTTGCGGTCGGCCCCCGCCGAGAGGGTCGTGATCGCCGGGCGCACCTGGGCGGCGAGCGGCACCTCCTCGCCGCTCATCACCACGAGGTCGCCGGGCACCCGGAGCCCGCGGGCCTCCGCCGCCCGGATCGCGCCGATCGCCATCGGCACCGTGGCCGCGAGGATGCCGCCGACGCTCGCCCGCTCGAGGAGCGCCGCCGCGGTGGCCTCGGCGCCGTCGAAGTCGTAGGGCGTCTCGACGACGAGCTCCGGCGCCCCCGGCGAGAGCGCCCGCAGGTAGCCCTCGACGAGCTGCCGTCCGAGCGGGCCGACGCCCTCGCCGACGAGCAGCGCGACGGGCCCGTGCCCCGAGCCCGCCATCGCGCTCGTCGCGGCGCGGGCGGGCTCCCGGTAGTCGAACCCGAGGGTGCGCGCGTGCCGCGCGTCGTCGCGGTCGACGGTCGTCACGACCGGGATGCCGTGCTCGTGCAGCAGGTCGAGCGCGCGCAGCGTCTCCGGCTCGACGAGGGCGTCGGCCGTCGCGAGGACGACGGCGTCGACGCCCTGCTTCGGCAGCTTCTCGAGCACGCGACGCAGGCGGGTCTCGCTGTGGGCGAGGTCGTAGAGCATCACGCTGTAGCCGAGGTCGTCGGCCTCGTGGGCGATCGTCTTCGCGAGGCCGCCGTGGAACGGCTGCGACACGTCGCCGACGAGGAGCGCGATCGTGCCGGTGCGACCGTTGCGGAGGCTCCGCGCGGCCGCGCTCGGCACGAAGCTCAACCGCTCGGCGGCGGCGCGCACCTTCGCGAGGGTATCGGGCGTCACCCGCTCCGGCTCGTTCAGCACCCGCGAGACCGTGGTCCGGGAGACGCCGGCGAGCCGCGCGACATCCAGGATGGTCGCCTGGCCGCGTTCGGGTGCCGTCACATCCGCGATCCTATCGAGCCGGCACCGCCGCACCCGGGTCGATCGCCGCGAGGAACAGCCCGGCGCAGCGCGCCCCGTCGAGGCCCGTGACGACCTCGACGTGACTGCCGGCATCCTTCGTCTCCGCCCCGCCCGCGCCGAGCCCGGTGCGGAGATCGACGACCGTGCAGCCGCGCGTGGGGCCCTCGGCGAGCGCGACCCGGACCGGCGCCCGGTGCAGCCGGAGCAGCGCGGGGTCGATCACCGCGGCGACGGTCCCGGCGTCGCCGATGGCCGCGGCGCCGGCGGAGCCGACCCGGTCCTCGTCCTCCGTCACGCCCGCGAGGTGCGCGAGGAGCGATCCCGCGGCCCGGGCGACGGGGTCCGCCGAGCGGCCGAGCTCCGCGATCCGATCGGCCCCCACGGTCGCCGTGTAGAACGGCTCGAGCCCGTACATGACGACGGGGACGCCGCTCGTCAGCACGATCTCGGCGGCCTCCGGGTCGTGCCAGACGTTGAACTCGGCCGCCGCCGTCGCGTTGCCCGCGCCGATCGCGCCGCCCATCATCACGATCCGCGCGATGCGCGGCGCCACCTCGGGGTGCATCCGGAGCAGCACCGCGACGTTCGTGAGCGGCGCGAGCGCGATCACGGTGACCGGCTCCGGCGCGGCGAGGAGCGTGCGCCGCAGCAGCTCGACGGCGTGCACCTCCTCGACCGGCCGCTCGCTCGGCGGCAGCTCCAGGGTGCCGAGCCCCGTGCGGCCGTGCACGTAGCTCGCGTCCTGCGGCGTCTCGACGAGCGGCCGGTGCATGCCCGCCGCGATCGGCACCGGCGGGGCGTCGGCGAGGTCGAGCACGCGCCGGGTGTTCTCGACGACCTGGGCGAGCGGCACGTTGCCGCCCGCGCAGCTGACGGCGAGGACGTCTAGGGCGGGATGCCGCACCGCGAGCAGCAGCGCGAGGGCGTCGTCGACCCCGGTGTCGACGTCGAGGACGACGGGGATCGGTCGACCGTTCGCGGCCGACGGCGTCGCGGCGCTCACTCGCTCGCCAGGATCAGCTCGGCGTACTCGGCGGCGTCGTCCGCCGCGGGGTGCACGTCGATCGCGACGAGTTCGAGCAGCGCGGGATCGATCGGCACCGCCTGCAACGGGCTGAACGCGCTCACCGGGGCGTGCCCGACGTCGAGGCCCCAGAACGAGAGGTGGGCACCGGTGCGCGGGAGTCGCGCCGCCGCGAGCTCGACGCCGTCGGCCTCGAGCACGAGCTCGCCCGTGAGGTCGGGCAGCGAGCGCAGGCGGAAGCCGGCCTCGCGCTCCCCCGCGGCGAGCCGTCGGGGGGCGCGCAGCTCGACCGTCTCGCCGAGCATCGAGTGGGCGAAGGCGAGCACGCCGTCCTGCAGCGCGAGCACGTAGCCGCCCTGGGCGTTGCCGCTCGAGAGGAGCACGCCGCTCGCGGCCGACGCGTCCGCGCGGAGCCGCGCCCGCACGTCGATGGAGCGGTTGGAGCCGGTGACCGCGCTCGGGAACGGCACGTGACTCTGCCCCGGCCGCAGCACGATGCGCCGCTCGGCGTAGAGGCCGATGGGCCCGCGCGCCTCGATCACCTCGTGCAGGGGCCGGTCGTCGAGCGGGAAGACGTCGTGGGCGCGGGCCTCCCGCCACCACAGCTCCTGCAGCTGCGCGAGCCGCTCGGGCTCGCTCGCCGCGACGTCGGTGGCCTCGGCGAAGTCGTTCCGGGTGTCGTAGAGCCGCCAGACGTCGTCGGCGTAGTCGGTGCCCGGCACGTGCGCGGTGACGGCGCGCCATCCCTCGTGCCAGATCGCCCGGTGGCCGAGCGTCTCCCAGTACTGGGTCGCGCGCCCCGCGCCGCTGCCGGCGTCGGCGAGGGTCGCGGCGATGCTGCGCCCGTCGAGCTCGGCGGGCGCGGCGATGCCGAGCAGCTCGTAGAGCGTCGGTGCGACGTCGATCGCGTGCACGAACTGGTGACGCACCCCGCCCGGGGTGCCCGGTCCGTTCGGCCAGGAGACGACGAGCGGCGAGCGCACGCCGCCGAGGTCGACGAACTGCTTGTACCGGCGGAACGGGGTGTTGCCCGCCATCGCCCAGCCCTCGGGGTAGTGCGAGCCGCCCGTGAGGGTGCCGATGCGGTCGAGCTCGCCGACGAGCTCGGCGGCGGGACGGCGGATGCCGCTGTACGGCGCGTTCGTGTCGACGTCGCCGCCGGGGCCGCCCTCGCGGCTCGCGCCGTTGTCGCTCGTGACGAGCACGATCGTGTCGTCGAGCTCGCCGAACTCGCGGAGGGCGGCGACGACGCGGCCGAGCTGGGCGTCGGCGTGCTCGAGGAAGCCGGCGAACGCGGCCTGGAGGGCGGCGTACACCCGGCGCTCGTCATCGTCAAGCTCGGCCCAGGGGCGCACCCCGTCGTTGCGCTCGGCGAGCGGCGTGCCCTCGGGCACGAGCCCGGCCTCGATCTGGCGGGCGAGGCGGGCGCGGCGGGTCTCGTCCCAGCCGACGGTGAAGGTGTCGAGGTACTGGGCGATGAACTCGCGCGGCGCCTGGAAGGGCGCGTGCGTGGCGCCGAAGGCGAGGTGCAGGTAGAACGGGTCGCCCGGGCGGAACGCGAGGTGGTCGCGCACGTAGCCGATGGCCCGGTCGGCGAGGTCCTCGCTCAGGTGGTACCCCTCGCGATCGGGCACCGGCACGGGGTGGTTGTCCTCGAAGAGCTCGGGCTCGTACTGGTCGGTGCAGCCGTCGAGGAACCCGTAGGAGCGGTCGAAGCCGCGGGCGAGCGGCCAGTTCCCGTAGGGCCCGGCCGGGGTGATCTCGTGGAGCGGCGCGAGGTGCCACTTGCCGACGAGGTAGGTGCCGTAGCCCTCGCCGCGGAGCACCTCGGGCAGCAGCGGCACGTCGCGGCGGATCGAACCGCGGGAGTTCGGGAACCCCGTGTCGGTGTCGGCGAGGAAGCGCATGCCGATGCTGTGGTGGTTGCGGCCGCTGAGGAGTGCCGCACGGGTCGGGGAGCAGAGCGGGGTGACGTGGAACCCGGTGTAGCGGAGACCGGCATCGGCCAGGGCGTCGATCGTGGGAGTCCGGACCTCGGAGCCGTAGCAGCCGAGGTCGCCCCAGCCCGTGTCGTCGAGGATGACGACGACGACGTTCGGCCGCTTCGGGCCGCCTCGTCGTTCGGGCCACCACGGGGTGGAGTCGGCGATCGTGGTGCCGATCCGTCCGGGGAAGTCGGGGTGCGCTGTCGACATGGTGGTGCCTTTCCGGGCCGGGGCGGTCGCCCCGGCCGATGCCTGGTCGCTGGTGGTGGGTCGGCGCTCAGCCGGCGCGGGCCGGGAGGGTGGCCTCCGGCAGCCGCGGCACGGCGTGGGAGCCGAAGCGCGGCTTCACGATCGCGGTGAAGACGAGCGCGACGAGCGCCACGAGCACGAGGTAGCTCGAGACGGTCCAGGTCGCCCCGCCGGCGGCGTTCGTGAGCGCCTGCGCGATGAGCGGCCCGAAGCCGCCGCCGAGCACGGTGCCGAGCTGGAAGCCGAGCGACATGCCGGAGTAGCGGACGCGCGGCTCGAAGAGGTCGGCGAAGAGCGTCGCCTGCTGGCTGAACAGGAGGCCGACGAGGATGCCGCTCACGCCGGTCGCGGCGAAGAGGCCGACGACGGTCTCCGTGCCGATGAGCCAGAACATCGGGAACGCCCAGATCACGAGGAGCACGAGTCCGACGGAGAGCACGCGGCGCTGGCCGAAGCGGTCGCCGAGGTGGCCGGCGATCGGGGTCGTGACGAGGTTCGTGAGCGAGGAGAACACGTTCGCGAGCAGCACGATCGTGGGGTCCATGCCGAGCGCGCCGGAGGCGTAGCCGAGCACGAAGACGCCCTGGATGAGCCCGAGCGTGGTGTCGCTCGTGTGGATGAAGATGGCGGCCGCGATCTCCTTCGGGTAGCGCCGGATGGCCTCCCAGACGGGCAGCTTCGCCTCCTCCTTCTTCTCCTGCACGGCGACGAACTCGGGGCTCTCGTCGACCTTCAGGCGGAGGAAGACGCCGACGACGAGGAGCAGCGCGCTCGCGAGGAAGGGGATCCGCCAGCCCCAGGCGACGAGCTCCTCGAGCCCGATCGTCGCGGTGAGCAGGGCGACGACGCCGCTCGAGAGGATGACGCCGATCGGCGCGCCGGCCTGCACGAGGCTGCCGAAGAAGCCGCGCCGGGCGGTCGGGGCGTGCTCGACGGCGAGCAGCGCCGCGCCGCCCCACTCGCCGCCGATGCCGATGCCCTGGAGCACCCGCAGCACGACGAGGAGCACCGGCGCCGCGACGCCGATCTGCGCGTACGTCGGCAGCACGCCGATGAGCACGGTGACGATGCCGGTGAGCATGAAGGTGAACAGCAGCACGCGCTTGCGGCCGATGCGGTCGCCGAAGTGGCCGAGGATGATGCCGCCGAGCGGCCGCGCGACGAAGCCGACGGCGAAGGTGGCGAGGGAGAGCAGGGTGGCGACGCCGGCGTCCCCGGTCGGGAAGAAGACCTGCCCGAAGACGAGGGCGGACAGGGTGCCGAAGACGAAGAAGTCGTAGTACTCGAGCACGGATCCGATGGTGCTCGCGGTGACGGCGCGCCAGGAGGCCGCTGGGGCCTTCGTGGGCGAGGGGGCGGTCGTGTCCATGTCACTCCTCATTGAACGTGCGGACTCGGGTGGATGCGGGATGGAATCGATTCCGGAATCGATTCCACAGCGTACGGCGCGAGCTCGCGGGCGTCAATCCCCAGCTTCGGCCGGGCTACCGGGATGCCCCGCAGCGGCCCCGTCCCGGCATCCGGATTCGGCATCTCGACCCGGCAACCCGACCCGGCATCCCGCCGCCGTCGCCCGCCGGAGGTACCCTCGGAGGGTGACCGAGCCCTTCGCCCTCTTCGACCTCGACGAGGTCGCCCCCAGGGTGTCGCAGGCGCTCCGCACCGAGCCCCACCCCCACGAGCGGCGCATCGTCGCCGATTCGGGCGACCGCGTCGCCTGGCTCCGCGCGCGCAGCCAGGGCATCACCGCGACGGATGCCGCGAAGCTCGCCACCCGGGAGTCGGTCCGCTCCGCGGCCTACGAGAAGCTCCACGGTTCGCGCCGGAGCTTCGGCGGCAGCCGCTTCACCGACCACGGCCGCGAGCGCGAGCCCGTCATCGCCGCCTGGGTGCGGCAGACCCACGGCATCCTGCCCTCGAGCCTGCTGTTCCACGCCGAGACCGAACGCCGCCACCTCGCCACCCCCGACGGCCTCGTCGCCGACGACGCCGGCCGGCTGACGCTCTGCGAGATCAAGACCACCTCGAAGCCCTGGCGCTCGATCCCCCGCTCCTACCTCCGGCAGGTCTGGTGGCAGCAGTACGTGCTCGGCGCCGAGCGCACCCTCGTGGTCTGGGAGCAGCACGACGACTTCGTCCCCGTCGACCCCGAGCCCCGCTGCCGCTGGGTCGACCGCGACGACGACGAGATCCAGCGCCTCGTCACCCTCGCCGGCGAGCTGCTCGAGGCGCTCGGACCGCGCCCGGCCGCTCCGCCGCCGCCGCGCTCGCACGACCGCTCCTTCTACCGGCCGGGCGCTCTCGCGTGACCGCGCTGCTCCTGCACGGGCTCGGCGCAGACCGTCGACAGCCGCTGGAGCTGCTCGCCCCGCCGCTCCTCGGCGTCGAGGGCCCGGGGCTTCGGATGGTCGCCACCGACGTCCGCGCGCACGGCGACTCGCCGCTCCTCGGCGAGGCGGCCGACTTCGCGCTCGACCGGCTCGCCGAGGAGGCCGTCGCCGACGCGCTCGCCGCCGAGCCGGGACTCGCCGACGCCCCGGTCACGATCCTCGGCATCTCGATGGGCGCCGCGCTCGCCCTCCGCATCGCGCTCCGCGGCCTGCTGCCGGTCGATCGCGCGGTCTTCGTGCGCCCGGCCTTCGACGACACGCCCTACCCGGAGCACCTCCGCCCCTTCCCGGTGATCGGGCAGCTGCTGCACGACCGCGGCCCGGCGGCCGTCGAGGACTTCCGGGAGAGCTGGCACTACCGCACGGTGCAGCACCGCTCCCCCGCCGGGGCGCGGGCGCTCCTCAGCCAGTTCGGTTCGCCGCGGGCCGCCGAACGCGCCGTCCGCCTCGTCGAGGTGCCGCGCAACCGCGCCTTCGCGGGCGACGCCGAGCTCGCGCGACTCCCCGAGGCCGGCATCCGCTCCCTCGTCGTCGCCGCCGAGCGCGACCCGGTGCACCCGATCGAGCTCGGCGAGCGCTGGGCCGCCGGGCTCGGCGCCGAACTCGTCGTGGCGCCGCCGCGGGAGGACGGCATCCCCGCCCTCAGCGCGCGGATTCGCGAGGGCGTGGCGCGCTGGCTCGAGGCGAATCCGGGCCGGAGGTGACCGCGGCGCCCGCCCGGTAGGGCCAGCTCGTCCGGCTGAGCGCGACGATGCCGGCCCCGACGAGCAGGATGAACGCGGCGATTGCGACGACGTAGACGAGCACGCCGTCGTAGCCGACCCCGGGGGCCACGTTCGGGTTCAGGAACGGATAGGGGTACCAGTCCGCGATCGGCCCGCGCACCATCGTGTAGGCGGCCCAGACGAGCGGGTACACGGCGACGAGCCAGAGCCGGTTCCAGCCGATCGGACGGCGCCCCGGCGCGAGCACCCAGTCGACGAGCACGTAGAGCGGCGCCCAGACGTGCAGGATCTCGTTCGACCACGGCACCGTCGCCGCCTGGTCGAGCGCCAGGTCGCGCAGCAGCAGGTTGAACACGACGAGGGTGGTCGCGAGATACGTCGTCGCGCACGCGCGCACGAGGGCGAACGTCGGCGAGTCGCCCCGGCCGCGGAACGCGAGCACCGCGCCGATCACGAGCACGACGGCGCCGATGAGGTTCGACTGGATGGTGAAGAAGCTGAAGAAGTTCACCAGGAACACGCCGGGTTCGGGCACGAGCGAGAGGCTCTTCACGAACTGGCCGACGACGGCGGCGACGATGGCCGCCGCGGCGAGGAGCCGCAGGACCGCGAAGGCGATGCGCATGGGCCAGAGCCTACTGGCTGGCGGGGCTACGCGCCGCGTCCGGCGAGGAGCGCCGTGCCGAGCTCGCTGCGCAGGTACAGCACGCTCCGGCCGGAGCGCGTGCCGACGAGGAGCCCGGCGTCGCGGAGCGCCCGGAGGTGCTGGTTCACGGCGCTCGTCGTGACGCCGAAGCGCACGCCCAGCTCGGTGGAGGAGGCGGGGTCGCCGAGAGCGGCGAGGAGCTTCGCCCGGGTCTCGCCGAGGATGCCGGCCACGGCGCCCGGGTTCGCCACCGGCTCGGTCTCCCAGAGCGCCCCCTGGCCGCGCGCCGGGTACATCAGCATGGGCGGGCCGTCGCCGACCGGCGCGGACGCGCGGCGGGTGAACATCGTGGGCACGAGGGTGAGGCCGTTGCCGTCGATCGGCTGCAGCCGGTCGGCGGGGTCGCGGAGCCGCACGGCGACGATCCCGTCGGCGTAGTCGACCGTCGAGGAGATGCCGTTCAGCATGGTCGACAGCCCGCTCTGCGCGATCTGCCGGCCGCGGTAGACGACGTCGGCCTCCAGCACGGTGCGCATGCGCGGCCAGTACGGCTCGAAGGTCGCCGTCCAGAGCTCCCGGAGGGCGCGGATGACCCGGCGGATCGCCGCCCGCGGCGGCCCCGACAGCGCCTCGGGCACCCGGCCGTGCACGGCGACGAGGTCGGCGAGGAAGACCTCGCTCGGCAGCGCCTCGAGCGCGGCGAACTCCTCGTCGATCCGGGTGAGCGGCGACGCCGGCCGCGGGTTCAGGAAGTCCGGCGTCCAGAGCCGCTCGTCGATGAGCGCCTGCAGCACCTCGAGGTCGAGCTCGGCGCGCGCCGCCTCGGTGCGGCGCAGCCAGGGCAGCTGCAGCGGGAACCGCGCGGGCTCGCTGGCGGCGCGCAGCGAGAGCCCGAGCTCGCAGAGCGGCGAGATGCCGAAGCGCACGGCGGCGACGTCGGACTCGTTCAGCACGTACTGCAGCATGAAGCACTACGCTACATCGATTTCGCCCGGCGTCCTCCGTCTGCGAGAACTGGAGCGTGACCAGCACTCCCCCAGCCGACACCGCGACCGAGCCGCCCGTGCGCCCGTCGCTCCGCGACCGCCTCGCCGCCTCCGTGAGCGATCCGGTGCTGCGCATCCTCGTCGGCTCGACGCTCATCTCCCGGGTGGGCCGGGGCATCTTCCTCACCGTCACCGTGCTCTACTTCACCCTCATCGTGGGGCTCACCCCCGGCGAGGTCGCGATCGTGCTCGCCGCCTCGAGCGCCGCCGGCGTGGTCGCCTCCTTCGCGGGCGGCTGGCTCGCCGACCGGGTGAGCGCCAGGCGGCTGCTGTTCTGGGCGACGGCGATCGAGGGCGTCGCGCTCATCACGTACGTGTTCGCGGGCGACTTCCTCACCGCGCTCGTGATCGCGATCGTCTGCGGCCTGTTCGAGCAGGGCGCGAACTCGACCCGCTCGGCGATCATCGCCCGCGCCTTCGAGGGCGAGGCGCGGGTCGGCGCCCGCGCGGTGCTCCGCACGGTGACGAACGCCTCGATCGCCGTCGGCTCGGGTCTCGGCGCGCTCGCCCTCGCGATCGGCACCGCCGAGGCCTACCGGGCGCTCATCGTCGGCGCCGGCGTGCTCTACCTGCTCGGGCTCATCCAGCTCGCGAAGCTCCCCGCCCGCGTCGACGCGCCCGCGCGCCCGCCCGTCGCGGACGTCGTCACCGAGACGGGATCGGTGGATGCCTCGGCCACCGCCGCGGCCGCCCTGACCGCCCGCCGAGACTGGCGCAGTCACTCGCCGTGGCGGAACCCGCGCTACCTCCTGCTCACCGCGCTCAGCGCGATCTTCGGCATGCAGTTCGGCGTCGCCGAGCTCGGCGTGCCGCTCTGGATCACCCGCGAGACCGCCGCCCCGGAGGTGCTCATCTCGGTGCTCCTGATCCTCAACACCCTGATCGTCATCGTGTTCCAGGTGCCGGCCTCGCGCGGCACCCACGACCTCCGCGTCGCCGGTCGGGTGTCGGGCATCGCCGCGTGGCTGATGGCGGCGGCCTGCCTCGTCTACGCCGCGGCCGCCGGGCTGCCCGTCGGTTTCGCGATCGCCGTGCTCGTGATCGCGGCCGTCGCGCACGCCTTCGCCGAGGTGCTGTCGCAGGCCGGCGGCTGGGGGCTCAGCTTCGAGCTCGCCGACCCGGTGCGCGCGGGCGCCTACCAGGGCGTGTTCGGCATGGGCTACTCGGTCGGCGCGCTCGCGGCGCCGCTCGTCGTGAACGCGACGGCGATCTCGCACGGCGTCGCCGGCTGGGCGGTGCTCGGCGCGGTGTTCCTCGCGGCGGGCCTCGGCATCCGCTGGATCGCCCGCCGGGCCGCGCGCACCGCGGCCGCGACGACCGTCTCGACCTAGCCGGCCGGAGCGCCGACGGCGCGCTCGAGCACGAGATCGTGCTCGAGCCGGCCGCCGAGCCGGAAGCGCTTCGCGCCGACCCGCGCGAAGCCCTGCTTCTCGTAGAAGCGGATGGCGCGCGCGTTCTCCGCGTTGACGCCGAGCCAGACGCTCGCCGTCCCGCTCGCGGCGGCGACCTCGAGGCTCGCGGCCATCAGCTCCGCGGCGACCCCGCGGCCGTGGGCGTCGGCCCGGGTGTAGAACTTGCTGAGCTCGACCGTGGGCCGGGCGGCGACGGCGGCCGCCGCGTCGGCGTCGCCCGGCTCGCCGCCGACGAGCATCGACCAGCCGAGGAGCCGCCCCGTCTCGTCGGCGGCCAGGAGCACGGCGCGCGCCGGGTCGGCGAGGTGCGCGGCGAAGCGCTCGGTGCCGAGCTCGGCCGCGATGTAGGCGGCGATGTCCTCCCGGCTCGCCCCGGGCGGGCAGGCGAGCGGGAACGTCTCGGCGGCGAGCTCGGCCAGCTCATCGAGGTCGGCGGGCGCGGCGGCGCGGATCGTCAGCACGGTCACCCCCCGATTCTGCCAGCGGCGCAGGACGCGCAGGATGCCCCGGCGGGTTCGTGGCCCGCCGGGGCATCCGTCGTCCGACCCCGTTCAGAGGAAGCGGGCGTACGCGCCGAGGGTGAGGAAGGTCGGGAACTCCGGCTCGAGCGCGACCGTGCGGAACACCTGGATGGCGTCGTCGAAGCGGTCGCCCTCGAAGCGGGGCAGCCCGCGCACCGCCTCGCCCATCGCCTGCACGATGTAGGTCTGATCGATGCGGGTGCCCTCGGCCGTGACCGTGTTGTCGTGCAGCCACTGCCAGATCTGCGAGCGCGAGATCTCCGCGGTCGCGGCATCCTCCATCAGGTGCTCGATCGCCGCGGCGCCGACGCCCCGCAGCCACGACTCCACGTAGCGGATGGCGATCTGGATGTTGTCGATGACGCCCGCCTCGGTGACCGACCCGCCGACCGACGGGATGTCGAGCAGCTGCGCCGCCGTCACCTCGACGTCCTCGCGGAGCCGCTCGAGCTGGTTCGGCCGCTCGCCGAGCACGCGGTCGAACTCGGCGCGCGCCGTCGGGATGAGGTCGGGGTGCGCCACCCAGGTGCCGTCGAAGCCGTCGCCCGCCTCGCGGCGCTTGTCGGCGGCGACCGCGGCGAGCGCGCGCTCCGTGATCTCCGGGTCGCGGCGATCGGGGATGAACGCGCTCATGCCGCCGATGGCGTGCGCCCCGCGCTGGTGCGCGGTCTGCACGAGGAGCTCGGTGTAGGCGCGCATGAACGGGACGGTCATCGTGATCTGCGCCCGGTCGGGCAGCACCCAGCGGCGGCCGCGGCTGCGGAAGGTCTTCACGATCGAGAAGATGTAGTCCCAGCGGCCGGCGTTCAGCCCCGCGCAGTGCTCGCGCAGTTCGTAGAGGATCTCCTCCATCTGGAAGGCGGCCTGGATCGTCTCGATCAGCACCGTCGCCCGGATCGTGCCCTGCGGCAGGCCGAGGGCGTTCTGCACGAAGACGAAGACGTCGTTCCAGAGGCGCGCCTCGAGGTGCGACTCGAGCTTCGGCAGGTAGAAGTACGGCCCGCGGCCGAGCTCGATCAGCCGGTGCGCGTTGTGGAACACGTAGAGGCCGAAGTCGACGAGCGAGCCGGAGGCGTGCATGGCGCGCCCGGTGCGGTCGTGGAAGCGCAGGTGCTTCTCGGTGAGGTGCCAGCCGCGCGGACGGAACACGATCGTCGGCGTCTCGGCGAGCGGGCGCTCGACGCGGTACTGCTTGCCCTCGGGGCTCGTGAACTCGAGCCGCCCGCGCAGGGCGTCGGCGAGGTTCAGCTGCCCCTCGACGACGTTCCGCCAGGTGGGGCTCGTCGCGTCCTCGTGGTCGGCGAGCCAGACCTTCGCGTCGCTGTTCAACGCGTTGATCGTCATCTTGCGGTCGGTGGGGCCGGTGATCTCGACCCGGCGGTCCTCGAGGCCGGGCCCGGCGCCCGCGACCCGCCAGCTGCGGTCGGCGCGGATGTCGACCGTCTCGGGGAGGAAGCGGGGGTCCCGCCCGTTCGCGGCGTCGACGCGGGTCTGCAGCCGGGCGGCGAGGAGGTCGTGCCTCGTGTGCGCGAAGCGGTCGTGCAGCGCGGCGAGGAAGTCGAGGGCGGCCGGGGTGAGGATCTCCTCGTACCGCTCGCCGAGCGGGGCGGTCACCTCGATCCAGGGCGCGACGGTCGCGAAGCCGCCGGTGCTCTGGCGGGGTTCGGTGCGTTCGAGGGTGGGCGTGCTGGTCATGATGTCGTCTCCGTGTCTCGGCCCGCGTGCGGGCCGGTCGGTGGGGTCAGTGGGAGAACTGCTCTTCCTCGGTCGATCCGACGAGCGCGAGCGTGGCGCTCTGCGGGTTCAGCGCGGTGGCGATCTGGTCGAAGTAGCCGGTGCCGACCTCGCGCTGGTGGCGCGTGGCGGTGTATCCGGATGCCTCCGAGGCGAATTCCGCCTCCTGGAGCTCGACGTAGGCGCTCATGTGCCGCTCGTTGTAGTCCTTCGCGAGCGTGAACATGCCGTGGTTCAGGGAGTGGAAGCCGGCGAGCGTGATGAACTGGAACGCGTAGCCCATCGCGGCGAGCTCGCGCTGGAACTTCGCGATCTGCTCGTCGTCGAGGTGGCGCTTCCAGTTGAACGAGGGCGAGCAGTTGTAGCTCAGGCGCTTGCCGGGGAACTTCGCGTGCACGGCCTCGGCGAAACGGCGGGCGAGGTCGAGGTCGGGCT
Organism: Agromyces mediolanus; assembly: GCF_044917495.1. GTDB lineage: Bacteria > Actinomycetota > Actinomycetes > Actinomycetales > Microbacteriaceae > Agromyces > Agromyces mediolanus_B. Next base: position 32,297 of record NZ_JAVSSI010000009.1, read on the forward strand.
CGGCCGACTCGACCCAGAGCAGGTCGGCGTACTCGGCGTAGGCGAGGCCGCGGGCGATGACCGGCTCGATGCCGTTCTGCACGTGGTAGAAGCCCTCGGCGGTGCGCTCGCCGGTGACGAACGGCCGGTCGCGCTCGTCGTGGTCGCTCGTGAGCAGGGTCGCGGCGAGCGCGTCGGTGCGGGCGATGATGATGGACGGCACGCCCGCGACGTCGGCCGCGAGCCGGGCCGCGTTGATCGTGCGGATGTGCTGGCTCGTGGGGATCAGCACCTTGCCGCCCATGTGGCCGCACTTCTTCTCGCTGGCGAGCTGGTCCTCCCAGTGCACGCCGGCCGCGCCCGCCTCGATCATCTGGTGCATGAGCTCGTAGGCGTTCAGCGGACCGCCGAAGCCGGCCTCGGCGTCAGCGACGATCGGGGCCATCCAGTCGCGGTCGCCGTCGGGTCCGGGCGCGCCCTGCTCGATCTGGCCGGCGCGCAGCAGCGCGTTGTTGATGCGGCGGACGACGGCGGGCACCGAGTTCGCCGGGTAGAGCGACTGGTCGGGGTAGGTCTGGCCGGAGAGGTTCGCGTCGGCGGCGACCTGCCAGCCCGAGAGGTAGATGGCCTTCAGGCCCGCGCGCACCTGCTGCACGGCCTGGTTGCCGGTCAGCGCGCCGAGCGCGGCCGACCACTCGGGCTGCTCCATCGGGGCGAAGGCGGTGCCGGTGTTCCGCTGGAGGTCGTCCCAGAGGCGCTCGGCGCCGCGCTTGGCGAGCGTGCGCTCCTCGCGCACCGGACCGCGCAGGGCGACGACGTCCTCGGCGCTGTAGTCGCGCTTGACGCCCTCCCAGCGCGGGTTCGCGTCCCACTCGAGCTGCAGCTCGGCAGCGGTCTGGGTCTGGTCGCCGGGGCGGAAGGGGGTGCTCATCGTCGTGCTCCGTTCGAGTTCGCCGCGGGGTGCGGTTCGCTGTGGTGCCATCCATGCTGCGTCCGCCGCGAGGGGCCCGGACGACGAATCGGGGGGTGAACTTTCCGGGAAGTTCTGCGCCTCGGAATTCCGGGCCCGTGCACGGCGCTCGCGGGGCGGATGCCTCGCGCATAGCGCGTCCGAACACGGTTCGGGTTTCGGCGCGATGACGAAGCATCGGACGGACTGTCGCCCTTCGCTCCGGATCGGCGATGGATCGTCCGGTTCTGCACCCGACCATTGCCCCCACCCGCTCCCGGCGGTTGAATGGCGGCACGCGAGTGAACGGCGGCAGGCACGGTGGCCTGCCGCGGACCCGGGAGGTACCACGAGGTGACGACGGCGACCGAGGCGAGAACGGCCTCCCAATCCAGTGTTCGGGCGGGCTCCGTCGAGATCGATCGGGTCACGAAGCGGTACGGCGACCAGCTCGCCGTCGACGGCGTCTCGCTCACGATCGAGCCGGGCGAGTTCCTCTCGCTCCTCGGGCCGTCGGGCTGCGGCAAGACCACGACGCTGCGGATGATCGCGGGCTTCGAGCAGCCGAACGAGGGCGACATCCGCGTCTCCGGCCGCTCGGTGCTCGGCCTCCCGCCCTACCGGCGCGACGTGAACACCGTGTTCCAGGCGTACGCGCTGTTCCCGCACATGTCGGTGGCCGAGAACGTCGCCTACGGCCTGCAGCAGCGGCGGACGCCGAAGTCCGAGCTCCGCGAACGCGTCGGCGAGGCGCTCGAGCTCGTGCAGATGCGCCGCTTCGCCGACCGCAAGCCGACCCAGCTCTCCGGCGGCCAGCAGCAGCGCATCGCGCTCGCCCGCGCCCTCGTGAACCGCCCGGCGGTGCTGCTCCTCGACGAGCCGCTCGGCGCCCTCGACCGGCAGCTGCGCGAGGAGATGCAGCTCGAGCTGAAGCTCCTGCAGTCGCGGCTCGGCATCACCTTCGTCTTCGTCACGCACGACCAGGGCGAGGCGCTCTCGATGAGCGACCGCATCGCGATCATGCGCGACGGCCGCATCGAGCAGCTCGCCGACGCCGACACCATCTACGCGCGCCCCGTCTCCGCCTACGTCGCCGCCTTCGTCGGCCAGCAGAACTTCTTCCGCGGCCCCGTGGTCGAGAGCGGCACGGCCGTCGAGTCCCCGCACGCGGTCGTGCAGGGCACGGATGCGGCGCTCGCGGGCGTCGCGAACGGCCAGGCCGCCGTGCGACCCGAGTTCGTGCGCATCGGCGCCGACGACCCCGCAGCCCCCTCCGCGCCGAACTCGGTGCGCGGCACGCTCCTCGGGGTCTCCCACCTCGGCGAGACGATGCAGTACCTCGTGCGCCTCGGCGAGGAGCAGAGCCTCATCGCCCGGCGCCCGACCCCCGAGGCGCCGACGCTCGAGCTCGGTCAGGAGGTGCGCTGCTCCTGGGATGCCGGGAGCGTGCTGCTCTTCCCGGCCGACGAGGCCGCGCAGGCCGGGGGCTACGTGGCCCCGCCGACCGCGTGACCGCCCCGGCATCCGCTCCGCCCCGCTGTCCCGCAGAACCACCCAGGAGGACCCCATGACCGAATCGACCCCCACCGTGCGGATCCTCGCGAGCACCGACGCCGCGAAGGTCATCAGCCGCGGGCTCACCCGCCGCGGATTCATCAGCGCCGCGGTCGCCGCCGGCGCGACCGGCGTCCTGGCCGCCTGCACCCCCGGCGGCGGCGCGCAGAACGCCCCCGTCGCGACGGGCGGGCCGCTCGAGTCGAAGCTCTCGATCTACACCTGGGGCGATTACGACGCCCCTGACGTGCTCGAGTCGTTCACGAAGGAGCTGGGGCCGAAGATCACGCTCAGCTCCTTCAACTCGAACGAGGAACTCATCTCGAAGCTCGTCGCGGCGAAGGGCACGAGCGGCTTCGACATCGTCGTGCCGACCGGCACCTTCATCCCGCAGATGATCGAGAACGGGCTGCTGCAGAAGTTCAACAAGGAACTGATCCCGAACATCGAGCACATGGACCCGGCGTTCCTCGGCCGGGCCTGGGACCCCGACAACGAGTACTCCATCTGCAAGGCGTGGGGCACCACCGGCTTCGTCTACGACAAGAACATCATCACGCGCGAGCTGAAGGACTGGAACGACTTCATCGACGCCGCGCAGAACGAGGCAAGCGGCAAGACGAGCGTCCTCGACGACCCCGCCGAGCTCACCGGCATCTACTTCTGGGCGAACGGCATCGACTGGACGACGACCGACCCGGCCGATCTCGACGCCGCCGAGGACTTCCTCGTGAACACCCTCGCGCCGCACGTCGCGGCCTTCGACTCGTACCCGGGCGGCTCGGCGATCCCGCAGGGCACCCAGGTGCTCATGCAGGCCTGGAACGGCGACGCCCGCCTCGGCATCCTGGAGAGCCCCGACCCCAGCCGCTGGCAGTGGGTGCTCGGCTCCCCCGCGACGGAACTGTGGATGGACAACTGGGCCATCCCGACCGGTGCGCCGAACCCGGAGGCCGCGCACGCGTTCATCAACTACGTGCTCACCCCGGAGAACTCGCTCGCCGAGCTCGACTACATCGGCTACCACACGGGCGCGACGGGCATCGAGCAGGCGGCGGCCGACGCCGAGCTGCCGATGCTCGACCTCGTCTTCTTCACCCCCGAGCAGGTCGAGACGATGCACGAGGGCGAGGTGAACGAGGCGCAGGAGCGCATCGTCGAGATCTGGAACACGATGAAGGCGGCGGCCGGTGCGTAAGAGCGCCGGCGTCGCCCTCGCCTTCCCGGCGTGGGTGTGGCTGCTGGTCTTCTTCGTCGCCCCGGTGGGGATGGTGATCTGGTTCAGCTTCGGCTACAAGCCGGGCATCTTCGGCACCCACGCGAACGACGTGCTGTCGTTCGACCGCTACGCCGAGGCGATGTCGCCGACGTTCTTCGCGACGTTCCAGAACACGCTCTGGGTGGGCATCGCGGGCACGGTGATCTGCCTGCTGGTCGGCCTGCCGGTCGCGTACTGGATGGCGGTGAAGGCCCCGCCGTCGCGGCGCGGGCTGCTCGTGGCGCTCGTGATGGTGCCGTTCTGGACGAACTTCCTCGTGCGCACGATCGGCTGGCAGGTGATCCTCGCGCCCGAGGGGTGGCTGTCGAGCGCGCTGCAGGCGATCGGCCTCATCAACGGGCCGCTCGATCTGCTGTACACCCGCGGCGCGGTGCTCCTCGGCGTCGTGTACAACTACCTGCCGCTCATGATCCTGCCGCTCTTCGTCGCGTTCGACCGGGTCAGCGGCCCGCTCCGCGAGGCCTCGAAGGACCTGGGCGCGGGCCGCTGGACGACGTTCTTCCGCGTCACGCTGCCGCTCGCGCGGCCCGGCGTCGTCGCGGGCGTGCTGCTCGTGTTCATCCCGCTCATGGGCGACTACATCACGGCGACCGTGCTCGGCGGCGCGAAGGGCAACATGGTCGGGCAGCTCGTCGCGAGCCAGTTCCAGACGGCGCAGAACTGGGCGCTCGGCTCGGCGATGGCGGTGCTGCTCATCATCGTGATCATGGCGACGGTCGCGGTCGGCGCGGGCATCGTCTGGCTCGTCACGCTGCCGTTCCGCAGCCGGAACCGGCTCGTGCTCGGCGATCCCGAGCCGGCCCCCGTGTCGAAGCCCGTCGAGGAGGTGGCCGCATGAAGCAGCGGTCGTGGTCGGATGTCGTCCTGAGCGTGTGGGGCGTCCTCGTCTTCGTGTTCCTCTTCGCGCCGATCCTCGTGATCATCGTGTCCTCGTTCAACGTGGGGCGCCTGCTCGTGTCGTGGCAGTCGTTCGGCTTCGACTCGTTCCTCGCGCTGTTCGAGAAGCCCGCGATCCGCGACGCCGTCTGGATCTCGGTGCAGACGGGCTTCATCGCGGCGATCGTCGCGACCCTGCTCGGCACCCTCGCCGGCATCGCGATGGCCCGCCACCCCGGCAAGTGGGTGTGGTGGTTCCTCGGCCTGCTGCTCCTCGTCTCGGTGACGCCGGAGATCGTCGACGCGGTGGCGCTCCTGCCGTGGCTCGTCTTCCTCGGCCAGGACCTCGGCATCGGGCTCTTCAACGACGGCATCATCCGACTCGTGATCGGCCACTCGCTGTTCTCGGTCGCCGTGGTCTCGTACCTCGTCCGGGCCCGGCTCGTCGGCCAGGAGGGACAGCTCGAGGAGGCCTCGGCCGACCTCTACGCGAAGCCGCCCGCCACCTTCCGCCGGGTCACGCTGCCCCTCGCGATGCCCGCCGTGCTCGCCGGCTTCCTCCTGTCGTTCACGCTCAGCCTCGACAACACCGTCATCGCGGCGTTCGTGCAGGTCTCGGGCACCACCCCGTGGCCGGTGTACGTGCTGAGCGCGCTCCGCAGCGGGCTCCGGCCGGAGATCGCCGCGGTGTCGACGATCATGCTCGTGCTGACCCTCCTGGCGCTCGGCCTCGTCGCGTACGTGCTGCGGCGCGCGGGCGACTCCGCGGCCGACATCGCCCGCACCATGGGCGGCGGCTGAGCCGCACGCCGCGCTCTTCGAAAGGACCCACACGGATGCCCCACGCCGACCTCGTCTTCACCGGCGGACCCGTCTTCACCGCGGACACGGTGCGCTCGCGCGCCTCGGCCGTCGCCGTCTCGGGCGGCCGGATCGTCGCTGTCGGCGCCGACCGCGACGTGCGGGAGCTCGTCGGCTCCGGCACGGAGGTCGTCGACCTCGCCGGGCGGCTCCTCGTGCCCGGCTTCCAGGACGCGCACGTGCACCCCGTCTGGGGCGGGCTCGACATGCTCCGCTGCGACCTCCGCGACGGCGAGGACCAGGACGCGTACCTCCGGACCATCGCGGCGTACGCGGCGGCGCATCCGGATGCCCCGTGGATCCTCGGCGGCGGTTGGGGCATGTCGGCGTTCCCCGGCGGCACGCCGACGGCCGCGGTGCTCGACCGGGTGCTGCCCGACCGGCCCGCGTTCCTGCCGAACCGCGACGGGCACGGCGCCTGGGTGAACAGCGCGGCGCTCCGGCTCGCCGGGATCGACCGGCGCACCCCCGACCCGGCCGACGGCCGCATCGAGCGCGACGCCGACGGCGAGCCGAGCGGCACCCTGCACGAGGGGGCGATGGACCTCGTGCGCCGGCACGTGCCCGCCACCACCCCGGCCGAGCTCGAGGCCGCGGTGCTCGAGGGCCAGCGCTACCTGCACTCCTTCGGCGTGACGGCCTGGCAGGACGCGATCGTCGGCGACTACGGCGTGGGCGACGACCCCGGCCGCGCGTACCTCGCGGCCGCGGCATCCGGGCGCCTCACCGGTCGCGTCGTCGGGGCGCTCTGGTGGGACCGGGCGAAGGGGCTCGAGCAGATCGACGCCCTCGTGGCGAAGCGCGAGGAGTACCGGGGCGGCCGCTTCGCCGCGACGAGCGTGAAGATCATGCAGGACGGCGTCGCCGAGAACTTCACCGCCTCGATGCTCGAGCCGTACTGCGACGGCCACGGGCATCCGACCGACAACTCGGGGATCTCCTTCGTCCCGCCCGAGATCCTGAACGAGGCCGCGCCGCGGCTCGACGCGCTCGGCTTCCAGCTGCACTTCCACGCGATCGGCGACCGGGCGGTGCGCGAATGCCTCGACGCCGTCGAGCACGCGATCGCGAGGAACGGCCGCACCGACCACCGGCACCACATCGCGCACCTGCAGGTGGTGCACCCCGAGGACGTGCCGCGCTTCCGCGAGCTCGAGGTCGCGGCGAACATGCAGTCGCTCTGGGCGGCGCTCGAACCGCAGATGGTGGAGCTGACGCTGCCGTTCCTCGGCTCGCCCCGCGACGCCTGGCAGTACCCGTTCGGCGACCTGCTGCGCTCGGGCGCGGTGCTCGCGGCCGGCAGCGACTGGTCGGTGTCGACGCCGAACCCGCTCTCGGCCATCCACGTCGCCGTGAACCGGGTGTCGGCGCCGGGCGAGGAGGAGGGCGAGTACCCGCCGTTCCTCCCGGAGCAGGCGATCGACCTCGCGACCTCGCTCACCGCGTACACGGCGGGCTCGGCGTTCGTGAACCACCTCGACGCGACCGGCAGCATCGCGGTCGGCAAGCTCGCCGACCTCGCCCTGCTCGACCGGGACCCCTTCGCGGGGCCGACGTCCGAGATCGGCGCGACGCGCGTGCTGCAGACCTTCGTCGAGGGCGAGCGGGTGCACGCCGCCGACGACGCCTGAGCCGGGGAACGCGCCACCGGGGGTGCGCTGTGCGCGCCGGGTGCGCCGCGCGCGTCGGGTGCGCCAGGTGCGCCAGGTGCGCGGTGCGCCGGGTGCCGTGCGTGCGTCGGGTGCCGTGCGTGCGCTGCGGGTGCCATGCGTGCGTCGGGTGCGCGGCGCGCCGGCGGTGCACGACGACGGCCCGCACCCTCATCGGGTGCGGGCCGTCGTGGTGCCGCTCAGGCGCAGGGTTCGCTGCGCCTCAGCGGATGCGCCGGGTCCGGCGTCGTGCGGTGCGGAACGCGCTCAGCTGGCGCAGACGGTGCCGAGCTCGGTGACCGACTCCTGCAGCGAGGTGATGTGCTCGCTCATGGCCGAGATGTCGGCGTTCGCCGGGTCGGCGACCATGCCGTCGAGGTAGACGACGTACTCGTCGAGCGCCGTGGCTGCCTGGTCGGCGGCGGCCTTGACCTCGGGGTTGCCGACCTTCGCGGCGGTCTCCGTGACGGTGGCCGAGGCATCCTTCAGGGCGGCGAGCGCGGCCGCGGGGTCGCTCGCGTCGACCGAGCTCAGGCCCGAGAGCTCCTGGAGCGCCGACTGGACGTCGGTGCACGCCTCCTGCTTGGTCTGCTCGGCCGCGGGTGCCTCCGCCTGCTTCTCCGCCTTCGCGGCGGTGCCCTCGGCGTTGCCGCCCGAGGCGCAGCCGGCGAGGAGCAGGGCCATCGCGGCGAACGAGACGGCGGCGATCTTACGGGTTGCGGTCATGATGGTTCTGGTTCCCTCCGGTTCCCGGGTCGGTCCCGGGCCCCCGCGGACCATCCAAGCAGGAGATGGGGTTCCCCCCAAATGGGGAGGGGTGCCCATCGTGGATTCGGCCCGATCACGGGGAATTCGGCGCACTCCGCGCGCGGATCGGCCACAGTCGGCCACCGCGGAGGCGCACGCCGTCCGGTCAGGCGAGCCACCGCCGTCGCAGCCGCAGCCGCCGTCGCCGTCGCCGTCGCGGTCGTCGTCGAGGGTCACCCCACGCTGCCGCTGCCGCTGCCGCCGCCGCCGCCGCCGAGCAGGATCACGCCGCCCCACCGCTGAACAGCAGTCACGCCGGCACGCTGCTGAGCAGGAACGGGCGCGCCTCGTCGATCCCGCTCACCTCGAGCGCCCACTCTGGACGCCGGAACTCGGCCGCCTCGAGTCGGAACCGCACCTCGTCCTCGACGACGCCGGGCCTGGGCGAGCGCCGCGCGACCCCGTTCTCCCGATAGCCGAGCTTCGTCGAGACGGCGCGGGATGCGGCGTTCCAGTCGTACGCCTCCGACTCCGCGACGGTCGCACCGAGGTGATCGAACGCGAACAGGAGGAGCGCGGCCCGCATCTCGGCGCCGAACCCGAGTCCCTGCCGAGCACGCGTCAGCCAGGAGCCGCTCGACACGGTGCGCAACTCGGCGAAGTTCGTCGCACGCAGATCCTGCACGCCGATCGGACGGCCGTCCTCGACGACCGCGAGGAGCAGGTTCCACTCGTTCGGGGCGACGGCCGCGCGCTCGCGCCAGACGAATCGCGCCAAGTTCGGCAGCAGCTCCTCACGCGGCGCGTCCGTCCAGGGAACACCGAACGGCGTACGCCCGGGCGGGTGCACGCCGTCGAGCGCGGCCTCGGCGAGGCCCGGGAGGTCGTCGTCCCGCACCGGTCGGAGCTCGAGCCGCGGCGAGCGCAGCCGGAGACGGAAGACGGGCCAGACGTCGACGAGATCCATTCGTCGACGATACCGATTCTGACGCTCGGCTCCCGGCTCACGCACCCCGCGCTCCGCCCACGCCGGACTTCACGCGGGACGACCCGTCCTCACGGCTCACACCCCCTGCGCCCCGCCCACGCCGACCCCCGGGGCGAGGCGCGGCGCGGCGAGGCGCGGTTCGCGCTCGTCAGATCATGCGGTCACAGCCGGGGCCAGGAGCGCGGTCAGGCGATCGTCTCGAGCAGGCTGCGATGGGCCGGCAACCACCCGAGCGAGCGAGCCTTCCGCCCCAGCGCTCGCTGGTCGAGCAGCAGTGCGTCGGCGAACGGCGTTCCGAGCCTCGCCCTCGAATCGTCCGCCGACTCCTCGGCCACGCCGCGCGCCCGGCCTGCGGCCACCGCCGCCTCCCCGATCGCCCGCACGGAGAGCGGCTCGCCGTCGACCGCGATCACCCGGCCCGACGGGTGCGGGTGCTCCACGGCCAGCCGGTAGAGGCGCGCGAGGTCGGTCCGGTGCACGAGACTCCAGTGCTGCCGGCCGTCGCCGACGAGCCGCACTCGCCCGTCTGCTTCCGGCGTCGTCACGAGGTCCGGAATCCCTCCGTCGCCGTAGACCACACCCGGCGCGATGATCGTCGCCGATACGGAACCGGCGAGGAGGCGCTCCTCCAGCGGAACTCGCCAGGCGACGATCTCGGGGGGATCGAGCGGGCCGTCGTCGTCCAGTTCGACGCCCGAGCCGAACTCCCAGATGCCGCTCGTGTGGACGAATCGGCGCTCCGTTCCGGCGAACGCGAGCTCGATGGCATCGACGATCACGGAATCGAACTCGGCGGCACCGGTCTGCGGAGCGGCAGTGTGGATCGCGGCATCCGCCTCGGAGAGCCGCGCCGTGAACCAGTCATGGTCCGTCACTTCGCCGAGCCGAGCGTTCGCACCGGCGGCGGCGACGCGCTCGGCGGACTGTTCGCTCCGCACGATCGCCGCAACCTCGTGGCCCGCCGCGACGAGTTCGGCGAGCACCGCCGATCCGATGGTTCCGGTTGCTCCGGTCAGTAGGATTCTCATGCCGGCAACGCTATGGAAGCGCGCCCGGTTACTTCAACGGAACTTCCCTCCGGGGAACCACGACGCCGGACGGGACACCGCCGATGCCTCAGCCGCACACCATCGCCGCGACCGCAGCGGACGACGCCCCGGACGTGCTCGCGCCCGACTGCCCGAGCCGGGTGGTGTTCGAACGGATCGGCGAACGCTGGACCATGTTCGTGCTCCTCGCCCTGGAGCGCGGCGGGACACTGCGCTTCGGCGAACTCCGCGAGCGCGTCGGCCGGGTCACGCCGAAGGTGCTCACGGAGACGCTGCGCGCGCTCGAGGCCGATGGCCTGATCCGACGACGCGCCTACCGGGACTCTCCGCCGCGGGTCGAGTACTCGCTGACGGAGCTCGGCACCTCGCTGCTCAAACCGATCCGAGCGATGCGGGAGTGGGCGGAGGCCCACGTGCCGGAAGTGCTGGCGGCTCGTGAACGCTCGCTCGACGACGCCCGAGTCTGACAGAGCACCACTCCTTCACCTCGTATACACGTTCGAATTTCACCGCTCCTCCTTCAGCTCACACCGTCATACCCGGTTACGATCGAATCTTCCGAGATCCTGCTCGTTCGCTTCTGAGACAAGGCTAGGACTACCAGCACTCGCCGACGGAAGTTATCCACAGGTCGAACACACCTTCGAATTTGGCGCCCAGGCGGGGCGACAATGGAGGCATGCACTCCGAACCAGCCACAGACGCCTTCGCTGCGGCAGCGGCCAGCGCCGTTGAAGCATGGGCGGGCGCGCTGACTGCGCCGGTGTTCGGCATCGATGCAGAAGTGCACGCGATGAGCGGACCGGGTCTGGTTCGCTCCATCGAGGCCCTTGCCGCGGCCGCCCGCGCGCTCGACGCCCTGCAGGCGCGTTGCGCCGCCGAACTCGCCGATCGTTCCTGCGGCGAGGTGGAGTCAGACCTCGCCAGGGAGCACGGCTTCCCGAACGCGGCCAGGCTCATCGCCACGGCGAGCGGGCGCCGGAACCTCGACGCCGTTCGCATGATCGAGGTGGGGCGGGCGATCGCGTCGCGACGGAGCTTCTTCGACGACGAACTCCCGGCCAGGCGCCCGCTCCTCGCGGCAGCGATGCACCGCGGCGCCATCTGCGTCGATGCAGCCGCAGTCGTCTCGCGATTCCTCGACCGCATCGAGATGCGCAGTTCCCCCGAGGCGATCAGCGCCGCCGAGGCTCTGCTGGTCGACCGTGCCCCGATCGTCGGCGTCGACGGCGTCCACGCACTCGTCAAGCGGCTCGAAGCCCATCTCGATCCCGACGGCGTCGAACCTCGAGAAGCGGAGCTCCGCGCCAGACGATCGCTCACCATCCGCGAGGACCGTTCCGGCATGATCGTCGTCCGAGGCGCGTTCGACCCCGAAAGCGGTGCGGCGGTGAAGTCGGCCGTCGAATCCCTGGTGGGCGCTGCACTCCGGGCTGCCCGCGGCCGCACTCTCCCGGGGCGCACCGACGGCGGCGTCCCGGAGCCCAACGGCGCGACACCCGCCGACCCGGTGTTCCGCGAAGACCGATCGATCGCCCAGCTCAACGCCGACGCGCTCGCGGACCTCGCCCGGCACGCACTGAGCTGTGGCGAGGCGCCGACCGCGCTTCGGCGGGTCACCGTGGTCGCGCGAGTCGATGCCGAGGCGCTCGTCTCCGGGAACGGGCATGCCACGATCGACGGCATCGACCAGCCGGTCTCGATCGCGACGGCACGCGCCCTGGCCCTGAGCGCCGGGATCAGCCCGCTCCTGCTCGGCGACGCTCGAGCTCGACTCGACCTCGGGCGCTCGGCACGACTCTTCAGCGCCGAGCAGAAGCTCGTGCTCGTCGATCGCGACGGCGGCTGCGCCTGGCCCGGATGCCTCAGGCCGCCCGGGTACGGCGAAGCGCACCACATCGCCTGGTGGCAGCGCGACGACGGGCGCACCGATACGGGCAACGGCATCATGCTGTGCAGCCACCACCACCATCGTGTCCACCGCGACGGCTGGCGGATTCAGGTGCGCGACGACCGCAGCTGGTTCATCCCGCCCGCGCATCTCGATCCGCAGCAGATCCCCCGCCCGGGCAACCTCGCGAGCGAACGCCTGCTCGCCGAGCGGTTCACGAAACGGCGAGGCCCGTTCCGCGGTTCTCGAAGCGCCCCCGACCGCGACCACCGCGGCACATCCCGAGATGCGCTCGGGAGGGCTCCCGCGAACCGGCCGCCTCCGGCTAGCGTGAGCGCATGACCCGCACGCTGCTCATCATCGATATCCAACAGGACTACTTCCCCGGTGGCCGGCACCCGCTCGTCGGCCCCGAAGCGGCAGCCGCGCGCGCCTCCGAGGTGCTCGGTGCCTGGCGCGCGCACGGCGAACCGGTCGTGCACATCCAGCACGTCTGGGATGCCCCGGACGCGGCATTCTTCCAGCCGGGCACGCCCGGCATCGAGATCCACCCGAGCGTCGCGCCCCGCGACGGCGAGACCCTGATCACGAAGACGCTGCCGAACGCCTTCCTCGGGACCGATCTCGAACGAGTGCTCCGAGACGGGGCAGTCCGGGTCGCAGCCGAGCCGGCTGGGGCCGCGCACTCCGACACCTCGCAGTCCGACACCGCACAAGCCGACGACACGCAAGCCGCCGCCGCCCAGCTCCAGGCCGCCGCCGCCGCTCCCGAGCTCGTCGTCATGGGCATGATGTCGAGCATGTGCGTCGACGCGACGGTCCGCGCCGCGGCGGACCTCGGCTTCGAGGTCACGGTCGTGCACGACGCCTGCGCAGCCCCCGATCTCGCGTTCGACGGCGTGACCGTACCGGCGGCGCAGGTGCACGCCGCGTTCATGGCGGCACTCGGAGACAGCTACGCCGCCGTCACGACCGCCGAGGAGCTGCTCGCCGGGCGCTGACCACATTTCGCACTTCTTCACTCCGCCGGCGGCGCGATCGCCGCGCATCACACCACAAGACCGACTCCGCGCCGCTCACGAGCAGAATTCTTGCGAAAGTTCCGTTTGCGGCATCCGTCCGCGCGTGTGACCATCGTTGACATGATCGCCGCCGATCGACCCTCGACCGACCCAGCCGGCCCCGAGCCCGGCGAGGTCGACGCGCTCACGCTCGGCCGCCGCATCCGCGAGCACCGCACCGCCCGGGGCATGACCCTCGGCGAGCTGGCCCGATCGATCGACCGCGCACCCAGCCAGGTGTCCGCGATCGAGAACGGCAAGCGCGAACCTCGCCTCTCGATGCTCCGCACGATCGCGCTCGCCCTCGGCACGACCGTCGACGAGCTCCTCCGCGCCGACGCCCCGAGCGAACGGGCTGCGCTCGAGATCGCCGTCGAGCGCGCCCAGCGCGGCCCCGTCTTCGCGGCGCTCGGCCTCGACCCGTTCCGCGTCGCGAAGACGATGAACGACCAGACCCTGCAGACGATCCTCGCCCTGCACAACGAGATCGACCGGCTGCACCGCGAGCGCGCCGCCACCCCGGAGGAGGCGCGCCGCGCCAACGCCGAGCTCCGCGCGGAGATGCGCGCGCGCGACAACTTCTACCCCGAGCTCGAACGGGTCGCCGCCGAGCTGCTCGAAGCGGTCGGGCACACCGGCGGCCCGGTCTCGCACCAGCTCGTCGCCGATATGGCGTCCCACCTCGGCTACTCGCTGCACTACGTCGGCGATCTCCCGCACTCGACCCGGTCCGTCACCGACAAGCGGCACGGTCGCATCTATCTGCCGACGCAGCAGTCCCCCTCGCGCGACTCGCGCTCGCCGATCCTGCAGGCGCTCGCGAGCCACCTCCTGCACCACGAGGAGCCCCGCGACTACGGCGAGTTCCTCCGCCAGCGGGTCGAGACGAACTACCTCACCGCGGCGATCCTCCTCCCCGAGCAGGCGGCCGTCCGCTACCTCGCCGAGGCGAAGAACCTGCGCCGCATCTCGATGGAGGAGCTGCGCGACCACTTCGCCGTCTCCTACGAGACCGCCGGTCACCGCTTCACGAACCTCGCGACCGCGCGCCTCGAGATCCCGGTGCACTTCATGAAGGTGCACGAGTCGGGCACGATCATCAAGGCGTACGAGAACGACCGCGTCCGCTTCCCCTCCGACGCGCTCGGCGCGGTCGAGGGCACGACGGTGTGCCGCAACTGGACGGCGCGCACCGTGTTCGACGTGGAGGACCGCTTCAGCCCCTGGTACCAGTACACGGACACTCCGTCCGGCACCTTCTGGTGCACCTCCCGCATCGAGAAGGCGAAGGAGGGCGAGTACTCGGTCTCGGTCGGCGTGCCCTTCGAGCATGTGAAGTGGTTCCGCGGGCGGGAGACCCCGCACCGCGCGGTCTCCCGCTGCCCCGACCCGAGCTGCTGTCAGGCCCCGGAGGGACTCGCCGACAAGTGGGCGGATGCCTCGTGGCCGGCCGCGCGCACACCGACGAGCCTCCTCGCGGCGCTGCCGACCGGGACCTTCCCGGGCGTCGACCAGACCGAGGTGTACGAGTTCCTCGAGCAGCACGCCCCCGCGGTCTGACCGCTCGACGGCCGGGTCCGTCCCGTCAATCTGTCCGGCGCCGCCGCGATTCCGCGACAACGGCGGGCTGGCGAGCCGGCCGCCGTCGCGTCAGGATGGTGGGAACCAAACACGCATCGGAGTGATCCCCGTGGGCACCACCGTCTTCGAACGACGTCGACCCTCTTCATCCGTCATCGAGCATGCGCTCGCCGACACCCGCCATTCGGTCTTCTGGCGGGACGACCTGCCCGAGGCGCTGAAGCCGTCGCGGCCGAAACTCACCGGCACGGTCGTCGCTGACCTCGTCATCGTCGGCGGCGGCTACACCGGCCTCTGGACCGCGCTCCTCGCGAAGGAGCGCGCCCCCGAATCGCACGTCGTCCTCGTCGAGGCGAAGCGCATCGGCTGGGCCGCGTCCGGTCGCAACGGCGGCTTCTGCGAGGCGAGCCTCACGCACGGCCATGAGAACGGCGTGTCCCGCTGGCCGAAGGAGATGCCGCTCCTCGACCGCCTCGGTCTCGAGAACCTCGACGCGATCGAGGCGAGCGAGCAGAAGTACGGCATGGACTTCCAGTTCGAGCGCACCGGGCAGCTCGCCCCCGCGATCGAGGAGCACCAGCTCGAGTGGCTCCGCGAGTGGGCCGACGAGGCCGCCGCCGCCGGCGAGGCCGACGACGTCGTGTATCTCGACGAGGCCGCCGTCCAGGCATCCGTCCACTCCCCGACCTACCTCGGCGGCGTGTGGGAGAAGCGCACCAACGCGATGGTGCACCCGGCCCGCCTCGCGGCCGAGCTCGCCCGGGTCGCCGAGGAGCGCGGCGTCGAGATCTTCGAGCAGTCGCCCGTCCGCCGCATCGACACCCCCGGGTCGACCGGCGCCGTCGGCGTCGTCACCGACGGCGGCCGCGTCGACGCGCGGCACGCGGTGCTCGCGACGAACGTGTTCCCCTCGCTGCTGAAGCGCAACCGGCTGATGACCGTGCCGGTCTACGACTACGTCCTCATGACGGAGCCGCTCTCGGCCGAACAGCTCGACTCGATCGGCTGGAAGGACCGCCAGGGCATCGGCGACATGGCGAACCAGTTCCACTACTACCGGCTCTCGAAGGACAACCGCATCCTGTTCGGCGGCTACGACGCCGTCTACCACTACGGCCGCAAGGTGCGCGATCAGTACGAGAACCGCCCGGAGTCGTGGCAGAAGCTCGCGAGCCACTTCTTCACGACGTTCCCGCAGCTGGAGGGCCTGCAGTTCAGCCACCAGTGGGCCGGCGCGATCGACACCTCGACGCAGTTCACGGCGTTCTTCGGCACGGCGCGCGAGCACCGCGTCGCCTACGCCGCGGGCTTCACCGGCCTCGGCGTCGGATCGACGCGCTTCGCCGCCGAGGTCATGCTGGACCTCCTCGAGCGGCGCGACAACGAGCGCACCCAGCTCGAGATGGTGCGCAAGCGCCCGCTGCCGTTCCCGCCCGAGCCGGCCGCCGCGATCGGCATCAACGCGACCCGCTGGTCGCTCGACCGCGCCGACCACAACCGGGGCAAGCGCAACGTGCTGCTGAAGACGCTCGACGCCCTCGGCCTCGGGTTCGACTCGTGAGCGCCGAGCAGCAGGGCGCCGAGCAGCAGGGCGCCGAGCGTCTCGTCCCCGGCGTGCTCGTCGACGGCCCCGCCGCCGCGCTCGAGCACGAGCCGGTGCCCGCCGAGCAGTCCGTCGCGGGCGAGCCGACGACCGCCTACCTCCCGCTCGACGTCTCGGATGCCGGTGAGATCGGCATCTGGGAGATGAGCCGCGGCACGATGCGCGACACCGAGGTCGACGAGGTGTTCGTCGTCCTCGCCGGCGACGCCACGGTCGAGTTCGTCGAGCCGGCGCGCGAGCCGATCGTGCTCGCGCCGGGCTCGGTGGTGCGGCTCGAGGCCGGCATGCAGACGATCTGGACCGTGCGGGAGCCCCTGCGCAAGGTGTTCATCGAGCGCTGAGCGCTCCGGCGCGGCGGCGAGCCGCGCACGCACCAGACCACGAAGACGAAGGAGAGAGCCAAGATGGCGAAGTACCGGGTGCAGAACCCCGCGACCGGCGAGATCGTCGAGACCTTCGAGGTCGCGACCGACGCCGAGATCGAGCAGACCCTCGCGGCGGCCGACGGCGCGTACCGCGAGTGGCGGGAGCGCAGCGTGCAGGAGCGCGCCGGCGCCGTGAAGCGCGTCGCCGAGCTGTTCGAGGAGCGCAAGGAGGAGCTCGCGCGCCTCATCGCGGTCGAGATGGGCAAGTCGTACGCCGAGTCGATCGACGAAGTCGAGTTCGCGACCGCGATCATCGACTACTACGCGGTGCACGGGCCGAGCCTCATCACCGACTACGAGATCCCCTCGACGATCCCCGGGAAGGCCGTCATCGAGCAGCTCCCGATCGGCACCCTGCTCGGCGTCATGCCGTGGAACTTCCCCTACTACCAGGTCGCCCGCTTCGCGGCCCCGAACCTGGTGCTCGGCAACACGATCATCCTGAAGCACGCCGACATCTGCGCCCGCTCGGCCCTCACGATCCAGGAGATCATGGAGGAGGCCGGCGTGCCGGTCGGCGGCTACCAGAACGTCTTCGCCTCGCACGAGCAGATCGCGACGATGATCGCCGACGACCGCGTGCAGGGCGTCTCCCTCACCGGCTCCGAGCGGGCCGGTGCGATCATCGGCGAGCAGGCGGGCCGCAATCTGAAGAAGTGCGTGCTCGAGCTCGGCGGCATCGACCCGATGGTCGTGCTCGACGCCGACGACGTCGCGAGCGTCGCGAAGGCGGCCTGGGACTTCCGCGTCTACAACGGCGGCCAGGTCTGCAACTCGAACAAGCGGCTGATCGTCATGGACGACATCTACGACGAGTTCGTCGCCGAGCTGAAGAAGCTCGCCGACGGCCTCGTCCCCGGCGACCAGCTCGACCTCGGCGAGGGCGAGTACGCCCCGCTGTCGACGCGGGTCGCCGCCGAGACGGTGCACGCCCAGGTGCAGCGCGCGGTCGCGGCGGGCGCGACGCTCGAGGCGGGCGGCGTGCTCTCGGACGGCCCCGGCGCGTACTACTCGCCGGCCGTGCTCACGGGCGTCCCGCGCGACTCGGAGTCGTACCGCGAGGAGATCTTCGGGCCGGTCGCGACCGTCTACCGGGTGCACAGCGACGAGGAGGCGCTCGAGCTCGCGAACGACTGCGACCTCGGCCTCGGCGGCTCCGTGTTCTCCACCGACGAGGCGCGCGCGGCACGGGTCGCCTCCCGGCTCGAGGTCGGCATGACCCACGTCAACACGATCGCGGCGGAGGCGGCCGAGCTGCCCTTCGGCGGCGTGAAGCGCTCCGGCTTCGGCCGCGAGATGGGCCCGATCGGCATCGGCGAGTTCGCGAACCGCCGCCTGTCCTTCGTCGCGAAGTAGCGCGAAGCAGGCCGGGAAGCAGCCGGGAAGCCGACAAGACGGGGACGCGGGCGACATGAGCCACGACGCGGGGACCACCGGGGAGCGCGAGCTCCGGGTGGTCCTCGCGCAGCTCGCGGCGACGCCCCGCGACCTCCGCGCCAACGCGGCGACGATCCGCGAGGTGCTGGCGGCGCATCCGGATGCCGAGCTCGCCGTCTTCCCGGAGCTGTTCCTCTGCGGCTACACCGGCCAGCGGGTCGCCGAACTCGCCGTGACCCACGACGATCCGATCCTCGCGGAGCTCGGGGCGGCCTGCCGCGCCGCCGGCACGGCGATCGCGTTCGGCTTCGCCGAGCGCGCCGAGGATGCCGCGCCGGCGGGCGACGGGGATGCCGCGGTGCACAACGCCCTCGCGATCATCGACGCCGAGGGCCGGCTCGCCGCGGTCTACCGCAAACGGCTCCTCTTCGGCGCCGAGGCCGAGGCGTTCGCCGCCGGGGACGCCGACGTGCTCGGCACGGCCGCGGGCGCCACGATCGGCGCGCTCATCTGCTTCGACATCGAGTTCCCCGAGCCCGCGCGCCGGCTCGCGCTCGCCGGCGCCGAGCTGCTCGTCTCGGTCGCCGCGAACATGGCGCCGTTCCTGCCCGACCACGAGCTCGCGTCCCGTGCCCGCGCGCTCGACAACCGGCTGCCGCACGTGTACGTCAACGCGGTCGGCGAGGCCGAGGGCTTCCGCTTCGTCGGCGGATCGCGGGCGGTCCGAGCCGACGGCTCCGTCGCCCTCGAGCTCGGCGGCGACGAGGAGATCGCCGAGGCGGTGCTGATGGTGGGCGCCCCGGTCGATCCCGCCGTGGACTACCTGCGCTTCCTGCGCTGACGACTGGAGAGGTTCAGCCCAGCGAGCAGTCCAGCGCGAGCTCCGCGTACTCGACGACCGCACGGCGGCACTCCGCCCGGTCGAGCTCGACCCCGATCAGCGGATAGAGGTCGTAGGCGTCCTCGAGCGCGACGAGGTTGCGGGCGATCGTGGCCTGCTCCTGCCGCGGCCGGAAGGCGCCGAGCGCGGCGCCCACCTCGATCGTCGAGCGGTAGAGCATCACCTGCCGCTCCACGATGGAGCGGTGCAGCGGCTTGTACTGCGGTTTCTCGCGCAGCAGGCCGATGCTCTCGTAGACGAGCCGCAGCTCGTCGCTGATCACGTCGGGCACGCCGGCCTCGATGAGCGCACGGAGTCGGAGCGCGGCATCGGGCTCCCGATCGGCGATGGCGCGCCGTCGTTCGTAGAACTCCTCGAGGACCCCCTCGACCGCCGCGAACTGCAGCTGCTCGAACGACTCGAAGTAGTAGAGCACGCTGCCGGCGCTCACCTCCGCCTCGGCCGCCACGGCCCGCACGTTCGCCTGCGCCATCCCCCGCTCGCTCGCGACGCGGCGCAGCGCCGCGACGAGGTCGTCGCGGCGCTGCGCGTGCTTCGCGGAACGCGTCACGCCTCGGCCCGTTCGTCGTCGAGGTTCTCGGCGAGGGCGGCGTAGCGGGCCGGGTCGCGTCGGCGGATGATCATGGCGATCACGATACCGACGATGAACAGCAGCGGCGTCGGCGCGAGCAGCACCCAGTTGATCGGCCCGGTCATCGTCGTCACGATCTCGAAGTTGAACGCGATGAGCAGGAAGCCGGTGATGAGCCCGGCCGCGCCGATCGCCGGGGCCACGAGCACGCGCCAGACGCTGTGCCCGCGCCGGTCCTTCGCGAAGAAGCCGACGACGGCGACCGCGGCCACCGCCTGGGCGAAGACGAGGCCGGCGACCCCCGTGGCGTAGGTCCAGATCGCGAACTGGAGGAACGGATCGGCGCCGAGCAGGAACGCGACGAGGATGGCTGCGACCGCGATGACGCTCATCACGCCGCTCGCGACGTACGGCGCCTTCGTCTTCGGATGCGTCCGGCCGAGCGCGGCGGGCAGCAGCCGTTCCCGCCCGAGCGAGTAGAGGTAGCGGCTCGAGGCGTTGTGGAAGGCGAGGAGGCAGGCGAAGAAGCTCGTCACGATGAGCACCTGCATCACGACCGCGGCCCAGTCGCCGAGGTACTCGGCCCCGGCGGCGAACACCATCGTCTCGAAGGCGTCGCCGCGGGCGATCCCGATGACCCCGTCCGCCCCGAACGCCACCGTCAGCATCCAGAAGGTGAAGGCGTAGAAGACGCCGAGGAAGCCGATGGCGAGGTAGGTGGCGATCGGCACCGTGCGCCGCGGGTTCTTCGCCTCCTCGGCGTAGATCGCGGTGCCCTCGAAGCCGAGGTACGCGCCGAAGCCGACGACGAAGAGGCTGCCGGCGCCGGCGGCGAAGAAGATCTCCTTCGGGTCGAAGGGGGCGGCGCTCCAGGGCTCCGGACCGCCCTGCACGAGCACGGCGACCGAGAGCACGAGGAGGATCGCGACCTCCGCGGTGAGCAGGACGCCGAGCACCTTCGCGCCGACGTCGATCTTGCGATAGCCGAGCAGCGCGACGATCGCGGCCGCGATGAGCGACCAGACGACCCAGGGCAGCTGGATGCCGAAGAGGCCGCCGAACGTCAGCTCGCCGAAGAATCCGATGAAGCCGTAGAAGCAGACGGTGAGGATGGCGTAGGCGAAGATCGTGACGAAGGAGACGCCGAGGCCGGCCGGCTTGCCGAGCCCGCGGGAGACGTAGGCGTAGAAGGCGCCGGTGTTGCGCACGTGCGTCGACATCGCGGTGAAGCCGAGCGCGAAAAGGATGAGCACGACGGCGCAGACGAGCATCGCGCCCGCCGCGCCGATGCCGCCCATGCGCATCGAGGTCGGCGCCGCGCTCGCGACGACGGTGAGCGGTGCGGCGGCCGAGACGACGAAGAAGACGACGTCGCCGACGCCCAGCCGTCCCGCGGCGAGCGCACCGCGACGCGTGGGCGGCGCGGGCTCGGCGGTGTTGATCGTTCGTTCAGACATCATCGTCTCCTCAGCGTGGCGGCGGCCGCAACGAGTGCGGCGGAATCTGAACGGTCATTCAACCGGCCTGCATTCCCGCTGTCAAGGGTGCTAGCGTGATCGTCACCCGAAAGTTGAACGGGTGTTCGAGAACGAGGAGCGTCGATGACGACCACCAGCCAGTCCCGTGCCGAGTCCCCGCGGGCCAGAGACCTCGGCGTGCCCTTCGACGGCGCGCCCGGCCCCGCGAACGCGATCACCGACGTCCCGGGCGTGCAGGTCGGCTACACGACGCTCGTGAGCGGGCCCGAGGAGACGGGCACGGCCCGCACCGGCGTCACCGCGATCCTCCCCCGGGGCCGTGACGGGGTCGGCGTGCCCTGCGCCGCCGGCACGTACTCGCTGAACGGCAACGGGGAGCTCACCGGGCGCACCTGGATCGACGAGGCGGGCGCCCTCGCCCTGCCCATCGCGATCACGAACTCGCACGCCGTCGGCGCCGTGCACCAGGGCGTCGACGAGTGGGTGCACGAGACGCATCCGGAGGTGTCGGCGCAGTGGATGCTGCCCGTCGTCGGCGAGACCTGGGACGGCTATCTGAACGAGATCAACGGCGGCCACGTGCGCCCCGAGCACGCGCGGGCCGCGCTCGACGCAGCGGCGGGCGGAGCGATCGCCGAGGGCAACGTCGGCGGCGGCACCGGCATGAACTGCTACGCCTTCAAGGGCGGCACGGGCACGGCGTCCCGCGTCGTCGCGACGGCGGGCGGCGAGTACACCGTCGGCGTGCTGCTGCAGGCGAACTTCGGCGACCGCGACGAGCTCCGTCTCGCCGGCCGGCCGCTCGGCCGCGAGTCGGCCGCGCCGAAGCCGATCGAGGACGACGACTGGTTCGTGCGCGACGGCGAGCGCATGAAGGCCGCCGCGGGCGCCGGTAGCGTGATCGTGATCGTCGCGACGGATGCCCCGCTCCTCCCCGGTCAGTGCGAGGCCCTCGCCCGGCGGGTGCCGCTCGGGCTCGCCCGCACCGGCACGGCCGGCAGCCACTTCTCGGGCGACATTTTCCTCGCCTTCTCGACGGCGAACCCGGGCGCGCTCACCTCGCAGCTCGGCCGCGGCGCGAACCCGGGCCTGGAGCGGCTCGACTTCGTCCCCTGGGGCGCGATCGATCCGCTCTACCGCGCCACCGTGGAGGCCGTCGAGGAGGCCGTGGCGAACGCCCTCGTCGCCGCCCGCGACCTCGAGGGCCGCGACGGGCACGCGAGCTACGCCCTCCCGCACGAGGAGGTGCGCCGGGCGTTCGCCGAGCACGCCGCGCGTTAGCCGCAGAACTCCTTGGGCGCACGGGGCTCGGCCGTGGAGCCGATGCTCGTGACCGCACCCTCCACGACGATGAAGTCGATCCAGCCGGCCTCGTCGTCGCCGACGGCGTAGCCGAAGCCCTCGGCGCTCAGCTGGGCGATCTGCTGGAGCCCGGGGTAGGCGGCGGTGAGCTCCTCGAGCGTCGAGCCGAGCCCGATGCCCTCGGCCGTTCGCGGCGCGACGGGCAGTGCACCGGAGGCGTCCGGTGAGCCGGACACCCAGACGTCCTCGACCTGGTCGCCGCCCTCGGGCACCATGAGGAGCAGCGATGCGGTGTCATCGCGTGACAGCGTGAACAGGCTCGGGCACGCCTCGTCGACGGGCGCGAGCTCGAAGGCCGTGAGCGGCGTCGCCACATCGGGGAAGGCCGCGCCGCGAGCGATCGGCCCGAAGCCCGCGGCGCTGATCACCCAGCTCGTGACGTCGGCGGGATCGGGCGCTGCGACGGTCGGCGTGGGCATCGAGGTCGGGGGCGGGGTCGGACCGGAGCTCGCGGACTGCGAGGGATTCGGGCTCGGCGTTGGCTCCGGATCGCTCGCGCAGCCCGCCAGCAGCAGGGCGGCGATCGCGAGGCATCCGGCGACCGCGACGGAGGTGCGGCTGGGACGGTTCACGCGCACAGCTCCTGCGGTGCGAACTTCGTATCCGCGGCGGCGATGCCGCCCACCACGCCGTCGACCGCGGTGAAGATGATCCAGCCGGATCCGTCGTCGCCGACCGCATACACGTCCGAGCTCGGTCGTTCGATGACCAGTTCGAGCTCGGGGTAGGCGGCCTGGAGTTCCTCCACGGTCGCCCCGAGTCCGATCCCGGCATCGGTCGCGCCGCCGTTGCGCAGACCTCCGGCGTCGCGCGCGGAACTGAACGCCCACACGCGGTACACGGACGCGCCATCCTCCGAGCGGATCACGAGCAACTCGGCCTTCTCGGGGTGCTTCAGGTACACGAGCTCCGGGCAGAGCCCCGACGGCTCGACCGAGTAGAGGTCCGTGAGCGAGGAGATGGCCTCGGGGTACGGCGCCCCGCGTTCGATCGGCCCGATGCCGTCGGCGCTGATCAGCCAGCCCGACGGGTCGGCCGGATCCGGCGCGGCCTCAGTCTCGGTGGGCGTCGGCGTGGGCGTCGAGCTGGGTGTCGGCGTGGGCGTCGCCGTCGGGCTCGGCGTGGGTTCCGGCTCGCTCGCGCACCCCGCCAGCAGCAGGGCGGCGATCGCCGCGACCGCTCCCGCGCGTCTGATGCGCCCGCCTGCGCCCGTTCCCGTCATCGTCTCCCCCAGCCGATCAGGTACTCCGTCGGCTCAGCGTACCGACCGGGGGCGCCTCGGCGGACGTCGCGGAGATATCGCTCCGGTAACGGCTATGCGACGGCCGCGCCCGCCGCGCCCGCGCGCCCGGACGGCGGCCCGACGGGCTCGATGCGGAAGGTGCGGGCGAACCGTTCGAGCAGCTCGCCGTCGCCGGCGAAGGCCCCCGCCACGGCCGCCGTTCCGTCGGCGAGCAGCGCCCGCAGCTCGGACGGAGTCAGCTCGAGCTCGAGCACCGCCTCCGGCACGGGTTCGAGCGCGGAGCGTCGCCGCGGCTGGGGCAGCGCTCCGGCACCGACGGGGGCGACATCGAGCGTGCCGGCGACCACGATCGCCGAGACCGACACCGGCGCCGACGGCTCGGCGCCGCGCACGGTCAACACGTACTCGGTCGGCGGGAGCGCCGCCGCGGCATCCGGCCGGAATGCCGCGGAGAGCGCGAAGCCGAGCGCGTCGGCGCTCATCGTCTCGCCCTCGCCGGGGTCGCCGAGCACCGACCAGCCCCAGCGCTCGAGCGCCAGGACCACGGGCTCGAGGCCGCGGCCGAGCGGGGTCAGCTCGTAGCCGCCGCGGACGCTCGGCACGCGCCGGACGATGCCGGCCTCCTGCAGCTCCTTCAAGCGGTCGCTCAGGATGTTCGTCGGGATCCTCGGCAACGAGGTCTTGAGGTCGCTGTACCGGCGCGCACCGCCGAGCAGGTCGCGGACGATGAGCAGGGCCCATCGTTCGCCGATCCGCTCGACGGCGCGCGCGACGCCGCTGTACTGGCCGAAGCCGCGCGCGGCGCGGGTGCCCACCGGGGCCTCGTCAGGCCTGGCCGGCGAGGTACGCGTCGGGGCCCTGCTCGGCGGCGGCCTGCTCCATGAAGAGGAACTCGAGCACGTTGCCGTCCGGGTCCTCGAGGTCGCGCGAGTACATGAAGCCGTAGTCCTGCGCGTCCCGCGGCTCGGTGCCGCCGGCGGCGAGCCCCTTCGCGAGCACCTGGTCGACGTCGTCGCGGGACTCGCGGCTCAGGGCGATGAGCGCCTGGGCGTGCGTCTTCGGGTCGATGATCTGCTTGTCGGTGAAGGTCGCGAGGTAGTCGCGGGTGAGCACCATGAAGTACACGTTCTCGCCGAGCACGACGCAGGCCGCGTTCTCGTCGGTGAAGAGCGGGTTGATGCTGAAGCCGAGCGCCTCGTAGAACGCCTTGGAGCGCTCGAGGTCGGTCGTGGGGAGGTTCACGAAGATGCTGGTGGCGGACATGGCGTGCTCCGATTCGTCGTCGAGATGGTGCCTGATGGGCACTAGCTTGCTCTTAACAAGCGAGCTTGTCAATAGCAAGTAAACGAGCTGCTCCCCCGAGGGCTCAGCGGCTCCCGCTGCGCCGGACGAGCAGCGCGAGGTGCAGCGCGGTGAGCGTCTCGCCGTCATCGAGATCGGCGTCGAGGAGCTCGGCGATGAGGGCGATGCGCTGATAGAACACCGAGCGCGAGAGGTGGGAGGCGGATGCCGCGGCCGTGCGGTTGCCCGGATGGGCGAGCATCGCGGCGAGCACGTCGAGGAGGTCGCCGCCGCGGGCGAGGTCGTACTCGATGAGCGGGGCGAGCATCCGCTCCCCGTGCTCCTGCAGGCGGTGGTCGTCGCGCAACGAGGTGACGAGCCGCACGAGCGGCCGGTCGTCGGCGCGGCGGACGATCGGGCCGCGCGCGCCGCGCGGCACCGGCACCCGGGCGAGATCGCGCGCCTGCTGGACCGAGGCGAGCAGCTCGGCGAGGCCGTGGGCGGCCTGTCCGATCGAGAGCACGAGGCGCTCCCTGGCCGCGGCCTCCTCGACGAGCGAGCGCCCGAACGCGAGCACCGCCGCCTCGTCGACCGCGAAGCGCGTCGACTCGGGCAGCGAGAGGAGGAGCACGGATGCCGGAGCGGCCCCCTCGGCGAGCGCCCCCGCGAGCGCGCGGCCGCCGAGCGCGCGCGCCGCGGCATCCACCCGCTCGCCCGGCACCTCGGCGCCGGTGACGACCACCCCGAACTGCACCCCGTGCTCGACGGGCAGCCCGGCCGCCTCGAGCCGGACGGCGGCGTTCGGCAGCGCGGCGAAGCGGCCCTCGAGCAGCGCGTCGACGAGGCGCTGGCGCCCGATCCGGGCCCACTCGTCGCCGCCCGAGTCCGCGAGCCGCCCGAACGCGAGGGCCGTGGCGGCCTGCTCGAGGACCGCGTTCCGCCCCGCGGCGTGCGCCGGCCCGGGCAGGGCGACGAGATGACCCCAGCGGAGGCCCCGCGCCTCGACCGGCACGATCAGCCAGCCCTCCGCGTCGCCGCGGTGGGCCCGGCGCGAACGGGCCTCCCACTCGCGCAGCAGCGACTCCTCCTCGCTCGGCGCCACCTCGGCGCTCACGACCTCGTGGGCGAGGTTCTCGAGCACCACGCCGGAGCCGAGCGTCGCGGCGAGCTGACGCACGATGAAGTCGGCCGGCGAACCCCGCAGCGCGAGCCCGGTGAAGCGCTCGCGCACCTCGTCCCGGGCGACGAGTGCGGCGGTCTGCGCCGAGATGATGCGCCCGTGCACGGCCTCGGTGAGCGCGACGAACTTCACCTCGCGGTGCAGGGCCACGAGCGCGAGCCCTCGCGCCTCCGCCGACTCGGCGACGACGGCGGGCACGTAGCGGTAGTGGGCGCCGAGCTCGAGGACGAGCCCGGCGAGCCCGGCGTCGACGAGACCGCCGATGAAGCCGGCGAGCTCCTCGGGCTCGGTCGGCCAGCCGGATCCGGTAGTCAGCAGCAGCTCGCCGCCGTCGAGGAGGCGCGCGACGCCGGCGCTGTCGGAGACGTGCGCCCAGCGCACCCGCGCCTCGAGCGCGTCGCCGCCGACGAGCACCTCGGGCACGCCGTCGGCGAGCGCCGGGAGGGCCAGGATCTCGCGCACCGTCGGGAGGCCCGCGCCCTCGGCGCCCGGGCTCGGACGTTCCGTTCGGATCGACTCATCTTCGCGACGATCTGCCACCGCTTCACTCACTTCGGCTCTGCAACACTGGGAATCACAAGCTTAGCCGAGCGCCGGGCAATCTGTCCGGCCGGCACCGTTCCACCCCGCGAAGGAGACCCAATGAGCACGACCGAGACCGCATCCGCCACGAGCTCGACGGCCTCGGTGCCGGTGATCGGCCACTGGGTCGACGGCGGCCACCGCGCCTCGAACTCGGGTCGCACCGCGCCCGTCTTCAACCCCGCCACCGGTGCCGTGCAGGCCGAGGTGGCGCTCGCCGACCAGGCCGAGATCGACGCGGCCATCGCTTCGGCCCAGGCCGGCTTCGAGGTGTGGAGCGGCTACTCGATCGCGAAGCGCCAGACCGTGCTCTTCGCCTTCCGCGAGCTGCTGAACGCGCGCCGCGGCGAGCTCGCCGCGATCATCACCGCCGAGCACGGCAAGGTGCTCTCCGACGCCATGGGCGAGATCCTCCGCGGCCAGGAGGTCGTCGAGCTCGCGACCGGCTTCCCCTCCCTCATCAAGGGCGCCTTCTCGGAGAGCGCCTCGACCGGCATCGACGTCTACTCGATCAAGCAGCCGCTCGGCGTCGTCGGCATCATCAGCCCCTTCAACTTCCCCGCGATGGTGCCGATGTGGTTCTTCCCCATCGCGATCGCCGCGGGCAACGCCGTCGTTCTGAAGCCGAGCGAGAAGGACCCGAGCGCCGCCCTCTGGCTCGCCGAGCTGTGGAAGGAGGCCGGCCTCCCCGACGGCGTCTTCACGGTGCTCCAGGGCGACAAGCTCGCCGTCGACGGCCTCCTCACCTCGCCGCTCGTCCAGTCGATCTCCTTCGTCGGCTCGACCCCGATCGCCCAGTACATCTACGAGACCGCCTCGAAGCACGGTAAGCGCGTGCAGGCCCTCGGCGGCGCGAAGAACCACATGCTGGTGCTCCCCGACGCCGACCTCGACCTCGTCGCCGACCAGGCCATCAACGCCGGATACGGCGCCGCGGGCGAGCGCTGCATGGCCATCTCGGTCGTCCTAGCCGTCGAGCCCGTCGCCGACGAGCTCATCGCCAAGATCACCGAGCGCATCGCGAAGCTGAAGATCGGCAACGGCGCGGGCACCGACGCCGGCGAGCCCGACATGGGCCCGCTCATCACCGCCGTGCACCGCGACAAGGTCTCCTCCTACGTCGACATCGCCGAGGCCGACGGCGCCGAGATCGTCGTCGACGGCCGCGGCTTCACCGTCGAGGGCCACGAGGACGGCTTCTTCTTCGGCCCGACGCTCCTCGACAAGGTGCCGACGACCTCGCGCGCCTACACCGAGGAGATCTTCGGCCCGGTGCTCTCGGTCGTCCGCGTCGCGAGCTACGACGAGGGCCTCGAGCTCATCAACTCCGGCCAGTTCGGCAACGGCACCGCGATCTTCACGAACGACGGCGGCGCCGCCCGCCGCTTCCAGAACGAGGTGCAGGTCGGCATGATCGGCATCAACGTGCCGATCCCGGTGCCCGTCGCCTACCACTCCTTCGGCGGCTGGAAGCAGTCGCTCTTCGGCGACGCGAAGGCCTACGGCGCGCACGGCTTCGACTTCTTCACCCGCGAGAAGGCGATCACGAGCCGCTGGCTCGACCCGGCCCAGCACGGCGGCATCAACCTCGGCTTCCCCCAGAACAACTGACCCGGCGCGCTGACCCCGCCTCGCTGAACCGGCAAGGAGAACCATGACCGACACGCTGACCGAGACCGCCAGCTACACCGACCGCCACGGCGCGACGCACGCCCTGCCCGACGCCGCCGGCGACGCGCAGGTGCGCGCCGACGACCGCGCGCACGTGTTCCACTCGTGGAGCGCGCAGGCCCTCATCGACCCGCTGCCCGTCGCCACGGGCGAGGGCTCGACGTTCTGGGACTACCAGGGCAACGCCTACCTCGACTTCTCGAGCCAGCTCGTGAACCTGAACCTGGGCCACCAGCACCCCGACCTCGTCGCCGCCATCCAGCAGCAGGCCGGTCGCCTCGCGACCATCCAGCCCTCGATGGCCTCCGACGTGCGCGGCGAGCTCGCCCGCCGCATCGCCGAGGTCGCCCCCGGCGACCTCGACAAGGTGTTCTTCACGAACGGCGGCGCCGACGCGAACGAGTACGCGGTGCGGATGGCGCGCCAGGTCACCGGCCGCCGCAAGGTGCTCTCGATGTACCGCAGCTACCACGGCTCCACCGCCACCGCGATCTCGCTCACGGGCGACCCGCGCCGCTGGGCGAACGAACCGAGCGACGGCAGCGTCGCGCACTTCTTCGGTCCCTACGAGTACCGCTCCGCGTGGGGCGCCACGACCCCCGAGGAGGAGACGGCGCGCGCCCTCGCCCACCTCGAGCAGGTCATCGTGCTCGAGGGCGCCTCGACGATCGCCGCGATCATCATCGAGACCGTCGTCGGCACGAACGGCGTGCTCGTGCCGCCGCCCGGCTACCTGCAGGGCGTGCGCGAGCTCGCCGACCGCTACGGCATCGTCTACATCGCCGACGAGGTCATGGTGGGCTTCGGCCGCATCGGCGAGTGGTTCGCGGTGAACCACTTCGGCGTGACGCCCGACCTGATCACCTTCGCGAAGGGCGTGAACTCGGGCTACGTGCCGCTCGGCGGCGTCGTCATCTCGCAGCGGATCGCCGCGCACTTCGACACGGTCGCCTTCCCGGGCGGGCTCACCTACTCGGGGCACCCGCTCGCCTGCGCCGCCGGCGTCGCGACCTTCGAGGTGTTCGAGCGCGACGGCATCCTGGAGCGCGTCCGCGATCTGGGCGAGCGCGTCGTCGCCCCGCGTCTCGCGGAGCTGCAGGCGAAGCACCCCTCGGTCGGCGACGTCCGCGGCCTCGGGCTCTTCTGGGCGATCGAGCTCGTGAAGGACCGCGAGACCCGCGAGCCGCTGGTGCCGTTCAACGCGAGCGGCGCCGCCGCCGCGCCGATGGCCGCGTTCGCCGCGGCGTGCAAGCAGAACGGCGTCTCGCCGTTCGTGCACTTCAACCGCACGCACGTGGCCCCGCCGCTCGTCATCACCGAGGACGAGCTGAACCGCGGCCTCGACGTCATCGACGAGGCGCTGACCGTGGCCGACGGGTACACCGTCTGAGCCGCAGCGCACGAGCCGTGATCGCCCGCGTCCCGCCGGACGCGGGCGATCCGTCGTTTCCGGCTAGCCTGAGAGGCATGCGGGAGCGGGCTGACGGGGGCGGCATGAGCCGCCGAGCGCTCCTCGCGGCCGGGCTCGCGGGCGCCGCCTCGCTCGCGCTCGCGAGCTGCACGACGGGTCCGAAGCCGAGCCCGAGCGGGCCGCCGTCGCCGACGCCGAGCCTCTCGCCGACGCCGACCCCGAGCGCCCCGGCCGGCGTGCCGCTGCCGAGCGCCATGCGGCGCTCCGCCTGGGCGGCCGATCCGTTCGCCCGCGGGGCGTTCGGCTACCGGGCCGTCGGCACCACCCCGGAGCTCCGCGAGGCGCTCGCCGAGCCGGTCGCCGATCGCGTGTGGTTCGCCGGCGAGGCGTGCTCGCCGGACGCCCCGGGAACGCTCCAGGGCGCGCTCTCCTCCGGCCGGCTCGCCGCGCGGGCGCTCGCGGAGCGCGCCGAGCCGGGCGAACGCGTCGCCGTCGTCGGGGCGGGCCTGGCCGGGCTCGCCGCCGCGCGGGTGCTGCAGGACGAGGGCTTCGAGGTCATCGTCGTCGAGGCGCGCTCGCGCATCGGCGGGCGCATCGACTCGGTCGAGGATGCCGCGTTCGACCGCACCGTCGAGCTCGGACCGCTCTTCGTGGGCGACGACGAGGAGCTCACCGCGCTGCTCTCCGCGACCGGCGTCGCGACCGAGCCCTTCGCCGGCACCGCGGAGACCCGGGATGCCGACGGCGCCGTGGTGACCGTGCCGCCCGTCGGCCAGGAGGCGATCGCCCGCGCCCACGACTGGGCCCTCGCCCAGCCCGACGACCGCTCCCTCGCCGACGCGCTCCGCGCGAGCGGCGCGAGCGCCCTCCCGGCCGAGGACCTCCCCTGGGTGCAGCACGCGCTCCGCACCGGCGTCGAGCCGCTCACGGGCGCCGGGGCGACGCTCGTCTCCGCCCGCACCGACCTCGCCGGGCTGTTCGAGGCGCCCCGGCGACTCGTCACCGGGCGGCTCGCCGACGTCGCCGACCGGCTCGCCGAGGGCATCGACATCGCGGCCGGCAGCGCGGTGACCCGGGTCACCGTCACCGATCGGCGGGTCGGCCTGCGCCTCGACTCCGGCGAGTCCGTGGCCGCCGACCGGGCGATCGTCGCCGTCCCGCTCGGGGTGCTGCAGTCCGACGCCTTCGCGTTCGAGCCGGCCCTGCCGGCCGCCCATCAGGAGGCGATCGCGACGCTCGAGACCGGTGCGGTCGACCTCGTCTGGCTGCGCTTCGCGGAGGCGTTCTGGCGCGCGCCCGTCCCCGACGACGGGGAGACGACCGCCGACGCCCGGGCGACGATGCCGCAGCTGCTCACCGTCGAGACGCCGGCGCATGTGGCCGGCTGGATCGATCTCGGCGGCGCGCCCGTGCTCGTCGGCGTCATCGCGGCGTCGCAGGCACGGCTGCTGGACGGGCTCGACGATCAGACGTTCCAGAACGCCGTGCTCGTCGATCTCGCGCCGTTCGCCACAGCCCGCGGTTGACGGCCACGAGCCCCGCCGTGACGGCGACGAAGATCACGAGCACGACCGCACAGTAGAGCGCCACGCCCCACGGGCCGCCGACCTGCGTCTCGTCGAGGAAGAAGTAGGGGTACCAGCCGACGTCGGCGCCGCGCACGAGGGTGTAGCCGAGCCAGATCACCGGATACCCGAGCACCCAGGCGATCGTCGACCACGGCACCCGGGGGTTCACCGCGAGGACGGCGTCCGTCGTCCAGGCGACGAGGGCGAGCGCGGGGACCACGAAGTGCAGGAGGGTGTCCGACCAGGGCACCTCGATGCGGTAGTCGCGGGTCGAGGCGTTCGCGACGATGAGCGCGAAGACGATGCCCGAGATGACGACGTACACGGTCACGACCGTGCGCAGCGTGCCGAGCCAGCGGGGGTCCCGCGGCGCGAGGAGCGCGTATCCGCCCGCGATGAGGAGCGTCACGACCGCGGCGAAGGCCGATTGCACGGTGAAGTAGCTGAAGAAGTTCGCCGTCGCGAAGGCGCGGAAGCCGAGCACGTAGACGAAGTTGCCGATGAGCGCGATCACCTCGAGCGCGGCGATCCCGAGGCGGAACCAGCCGAGCGCACGCCGCGGGCCGCCGGTGGCGAGCCGGCGCGCCCGGGTGAACGCCCGCGCCCGGGCCGGCGACGCGAGGCCGTCGGTGCGCGGGGTCATCCCTCAACGCTACCGCCGGGGCCGCGCGCCTCAGTCGAGCGGACGCAGGATGCGGTCGAGGAAGCGGCGCGTGCGCTCCTCCCGCGGGGCGGTGAAGAGCGTCGCGGGCGCCCCGCGCTCGACGACGACGCCGCCGTCGAGGAAGAGCACCTGGTCGGCCGCCTGCCGTGCGAAGGCGAGCTCGTGCGTGACGACGACCATCGTCCAGCCCTCCCGGGCGAGCTCGGAGATCACCTGGAGGACCTCCCCGACGAGCTCGGGGTCGAGCGCGCTCGTCGGCTCGTCGAAGAGCAGCAGGTCGGGCTTCAGTGCGAGGGCCCGCACGATGCCGACCCGCTGCTGCTGCCCGCCCGAGAGCTCGAAGGGGTAGGCGTCGCGCTTCTCGGCGAGCCCGACCCGTTCGAGGAGGGCCGTCGCCTCGGCGACCGCCTGCGGCTTCGGCACCCGCTGCACCTGCACGGGTCCCTCGATCACGTTCTCCAGCACCGTCATGTGCGGGAAGAGGTTGTGGTGCTGGAACACCATCGCCGAACGGTCCCGGAGCGCGAGCCGCTGCCGCTTCGCCGCCTTCGCGGGGCCCGCCGCCTGCGCGGCGAAGTCGATCACGGGGCCGCCGTCGACGTCGAGCACGCCCGCGTCGGGGGTCTCGAGCCCGTTCAGCGAACGCAGCACGGTCGTCTTGCCCGAGCCGCTCGGGCCGATGAGCACGACGACCTCGCCGCGGCGCACCTCGAAGTCGATGCCGCGCAGCACCTCGTTCTCGCCGAAGGCCTTGCGGAGCCCCGCGACCCGCAGCAGCGGCCGCGACGGGTCGGTTGGCACGGGAGCAGTGGGCACGGGATCAGTGGGCGACATAGCGATCGAGCCTCCGCTCCAGGGCGCTCTGCCCGCTCGACAGGGCGAGGCAGATGAGCCAGTAGACGAGTGCGGCCTCGAGGTAGAGGAGCATGAACTCCTGGCTGAAGGCCGCGATCTGCTGCGACACCTTGAACAGCTCGGTCACGAGGATGAGCGAGGCGAGCGAGGTGTCCTTCACGAGCGAGATGAACGAGTTCGACAGCGGCGGGACCGAGACCCGGGCGGCCTGCGGCAGGATGATCCGGCGCAGGGTCTTCGCGTGCGACATGCCGATCGTGTAGCCGGCCTCCCACTGCCCCTTCGGCACCGAGAGGATCGCCGCCCGGATGATCTCGGCCGCGTAGCCGCCGACGTTCAGGGAGAACGCCGCGATCGCGCTCGGCCACGGGTCGATGACGACGCCGATCGCCGGCAGCCCGTAGAAGATCACGAAGAGCTGCACGAGGAGCGGCGTGCCCCGGATGATCGAGATGTACACCCGGGCGATGCCCGAGACCACCGGGTTCCGGGAGAGCCGCATGAGCGCGACGCCCAGGGCGAGCACGAGTCCGATCGCGAAGGAGGCGAGGGCGAGCGGGATCGTCCCGCTCACCGCGCCCCAGACGATCGGCCAGAAGGAGTCGAGGAAGAGCTGCCAGCCGTCGGCCATAGTCAGGACGGTACTACTGGGAGACGTCCTGGCCGAAGTACTTCTCGCCGATCTTCGCGAGCGTGCCGTCGGCCTGCAGCTTCGCGAGCGCCTCGTCGACGGCCTTCACGAGCGCCGTCTTCTCCTTCGTGAACGCGAACGCGCTCTCGGCGGGGTCGGTCTCGGCCGCGACGGCGAGCTTCGCGTCGGGGTGCTCCTTGACGTAGTCGAGATAGGTCAGCTCGTCGTTCACGGTCGCGTCGACGCGCCCCTGCTCGAGGAGCGCGACGGCCTGCGCCCAGCCCTCGACGGACTGCACGTTCGCGCCGGCCTCCTGGGCGAGGGTGTAGAAGTTGCTCGTGAGCGACTGGGCGGTGGTCTTGCCCTTCAGGTCGGCGAAGCTCGTGATCGAGGTGTCGCCGTCCTTCACGACGACGACGCTCGGCGACACCGTGTACGGCGTCGAGAGGAGGTACTTCTCCTCGCGCTCCGGGTTGATCGAGACCTGGTTCGCGATGACGTCGAAGCGCCCGGCCTCGAGACCCGCGAAGATCGCGTCCCACTGGGTCTCCTGGAACTCGATCTTCAGCCCGAGCTCGTCGGCGACCGCTTCGGCGACCTCGACGTCGTAGCCGACGAGCTCGCCGGAGCCCTCCTCGTGGTACGTGAACGGGCGGTAGGTGCCCTCGGTCGCGACCGTGAGGGTGCCCGCCTTCAGCAGCCCGTACTCGTCGCCGGCGCCCGCGCTCTGGGATGCCGAGCCGGCACCGCCGCTCGAGCAGGCGGCGAGGGCGATCACGGCGACGGCGGACGCGGCGGCGCCGATGGCGGCGCGGAGACGGCGGGGACTGGGCATCGGTGGTGCTCCGTTCGGACTGGCTGTGGTGCAGCGCTGGTGGGACGCCCGGTATTCCAGCACAGGGCGCCGCCTTCCAGAAACCGCGTGACGCCCCGTTGCATTCCCGCCGCGGTCGGGCTACGCCTCGAGCACCCCGTCCACCCGCCGCGGCACGCCCGCCGGATTGCCGTCGCGGAGCTCGACCGGCAGCACGGCCTGCGGCGCGTCCTGGTACGCCACGGGCGTGAGGAAGCGCCGGATCGCGCTCGCCCCGACCGAGGTGTGCACGGACGCGGTCGAGGCGGGCCATCCGCCGCCGTGGTGCTGCGCCCACGCGATGGCGACGCCCGTCGGCCAGCCGTTGTAGAGCACGCGGCCGGCGATGCGGGCGAGCGCGGCGCTCGCCCGGGAGACGAGCTCCTCGTCATCGGATGCCGCGTGCCGCACGGTGCCGGTGAGGCTGCCCTCGAGCACGGCGAGCGCCCGGTCGAGCTCGCCGCCGGGCGATGCGTCGTCGTAGCGGACGAGGAGGGTGAGCGGGCCGAAGTGCTCCTCCTGGAACCCCGCCGGGTCGGCGAGGAACGCCGCGATGTCGGTCGCGACGACCGTCGGCCGGGACACGCCGGGCTCCACGGAACCGCCGCCGTCGACGAGCAGCTCGACGTCCGCGCGCGCCGCGATGCCGCTCGCCCCCTCTGCGAACGCCGCCGCCATGCCGTCGGTGAGGAGCCGCTGGCCGGGGGCCTCGGCGGCGGCGGCCGCGAGCGCGGCCTCGAAGCCGGTGCCGCGGGGCACGAACACGAGGCCCGGCTTCGTGCAGTACTGGCCGCCGTCGCGGGTGAACGAGCCCGCGAGCCCGGTGGCGAGCCCGGCCGCGTCCTCGGCGGCGGCCGCCGGGGTCACGACGACCGGGTTGATCGAACCGAGCTCGCCGTAGAACGGGATCGGCTCCGCTCGGGAGGCGGCGAGGTCGAACAGGGCCCGGCCGCCGCGGGTCGAGCCGGTGAAGCCGACGGCCCGGACGAGCGGATGGCGCACGAGCTCGATGCCGGCATCCATCCCCTCGACGAGCACGAGCGCGTCGACCGGGCCGCCGGCCGCGGTGAGCGCCTCGCGGGCGATCGCCGCCGTGCGGCGGGAGAGCTCCGGATGCCCCGGGTGCGCCTTCACGACGACGGGGTCGCCCGCGGCGAGCGCGGAGGCGGTGTCGTTGCCGAGCACTGAGAAGGCGAAGGGGAAGTTCGACGCCGCGAACACGGCGACGACCCCGAGCGGCCGCAGGATGCGACGCAGATCGGGGCGCGGCGGCAGCAGCGAGGCGTCCGGCCGGTCGAGGGTGGCCTCGAGATACGACCCCTCCTCGACGACGCCGGCGAAGAAGCGCAGCTGCGTCGCGGTGCGGGTGATCTCGCCGTCGAGCCGGGCCTCCGAGAGGTGCGTCTCGCGGTGCGCGATCCCGACGAGCTCCGCCCGGTGCGCCTCGAGCGCCTCGGCGATCGCGCGGAGCCAGCCCGCCCGCTCGGCACGGTCGCTCCGCTCGAGCCCGCTCGCGGCGGCGGCCCGGACGGCCGAGTCGACTGTCGTCATCCCGTCGCCTCCGCTCAGAACGCGTTCAGGCCGGTGAGCGCCCGGCCGAGGATCAGCTGGTGGATCTCGTCGGTGCCCTCGTAGGTGCGCACCGACTCGAGGTTCGCCGCGTGCCGCATGACGGGGAACGCGTTGGTGATGCCGTCGCCGCCGAGGATGGTGCGCGCCTCGTGGGCGATGGCGAGCGCCTCGCGCACGCTGTTCAGCTTGCCGACGGAGATCTGCGCGGGGGTGAGCCGGCCGGCCTCCTTGCGACGGCCGAGGTGCAGGGCGAGCAGCATGCCCTTCTCCACCTCGAGCAGCATGTCGGCGAGCTTCGCCTGGGTGAGCTGGTTGGCGCCGATGGGCTTGCCGAAGACCTCGCGGCTGATCGAGCGGTCGAGGGCGACCTCGAGGCAGGAGCGGGCGGCGCCCATCGCCCCCCACACGATGCCGTAGCGCGCCTCGTTCAGGCAGCCGAAGGGGCCCGAGAGCCCCTCGGCGCCCGGGAGGATCGCGTCGGCGGGCAGCCGCACGCCGTCGAGCTCGATGTCGCACTGCACGCTCGCCCGCATGGAGAGCTTGCCGTCGATCGGCGTCGCGGTGAAGCCGGGCGTCGACGTCGGCACGAGGAAGCCGCGCACCGCCTTGCCGCCCTGGTTCCCCGAGCCCGTCGAGGGGAGCGAGTCGTCCTCCACCCGCGCCCAGACGACGGCGACGTCGGCGAGCGAGGCGAGCCCGATCCAGCGCTTGGCGCCGTCGAGGACCCAGCCGTCCCCGTCGCGGCGGGCGACGGTCGTCATCGCCGCGGGGTCGCTGCCGCCCTGGGGCTCGGTGAGCGCGAAGCAGCCGATGAGCTCGCCCTTCGCCATGCCGGGCAGCCACTGCTGCTTCTGCTCCTCGGAGCCGTACTTGTGGATCGCGCTCATCGCGAGCGAGCCCTGCACCGAGACGAAGGTGCGCCAGCCGGAGTCGGCGGCCTCGAGCTCGAGGCAGACGAGGCCGTAGCTCACCGCGCCGGCGCCCGCGCAGCCGTAGCCCGTGAGGTGCATGCCGAGGAAGCCCGCGGCGCCGAGCTCGGGGATGAGCTCCTTCCGGAAGTGCTTCTGCTCGAAGTCGTCCTCGATGATCGGCAGGATGCGCTCCTGGGCGATGGCGCGCGCCCGCTGCTGCCAGTCGCGCTCCTCCTCGCTCAGCAGCTCGTCGAAGTCGAAGACCTGGTCGATCCGGGGTGCGGTGGTCATCGGGGTTCCTTTCCTTGGCCGGTCGGGGCGTCGTTCCAGTCGGCGCCCGCGTGCTGGTCGAGCGCGGGCGGCGGGGTGCGGTAGGCGGGCGCGGACTCGGAGAGCCCGATGGGGTTCGCGACGGTGCGGCTCTGCGCGATCTCGGCGACGGGTTCGAGCCCCAGGGACTCGGCGAAGGCGATGGCCTCGGCGACGTCGTTCACGAGGCCGGCGGGCACGCCGCGGGCGGCGAAGCGCTCGGCCCACGCTGCCGCGGGGGCGGCCGCGAGCGCGGCCTCGAGCTCGGCGCGGAGGTGGTCGCGGTGGGCGACGCGGGCCTCGTTCGTCGCGTAGCGCGCGTCGTCGGCGAGGGCGGGGATGCCGAGCTCGGCCGTGAGCGCACGGAACTGCTTGTCGTTGCCGACGGCGATGACGAGGTCGCGGTCGGCGGCGGGGAAGACGGCGTAGGGCGCGATGGAGGGGTGCTGGTTGCCGAGGCGCCGCGGCGCGCGACCCGTCACGAGCGTCGACGCCGCCTGGTTCGTGAGGGCCGCGAGGAGGCTCTGCAGCAGGTTCACCTCGACGAGCTGGCCGCGGCCGGTGCGCTCGCGCTCGCGGAGGGCGAGCAGGATGCCGGCGACCGCGTTCTGGCCGCAGAGCACGTCGACGAGCGCGACGCCCGCCTTCGCGGGCTCGCCCTCGGGCTCCCCCGTGATCGACATCAGGCCGCCGACGGCCTGCACGAGGAGGTCGTAGCCGGCGAGCGCGGCGCCCTCGCCCGTGCCGAAGCCGGTGATGGAGCAGTAGACCGCGCGGGGGTTCAGCGCCCGGACCGCGTCGTAGTCGAGACCGAAGCGGGCCATCACGCCGGGGCGGAAGTTCTCGATGACCACGTCGGCGCCCGCGGCGAGCCGGCGCGCCTCGGCGAGGCCCGCCTCGCTCGCGAGGTCGAGCGCGACCGAGCGCTTGTTGCGGTTCACGCTGCCGAAGTAGGTGGCGTTGCCCGCGGCGTCGACCGGCGGCTTCCAGTGCCGGGTGTCGTCACCGGCCGGCGACTCGATCTTGATCACGTCGGCGCCGAAGTCGGCGAGGGTCATGGTCGCGTAGGGGCCCGCGAGGACGCGGGAGAAGTCGGCGACGCGGAGTCCCGCGAGCACGCCCGGTCGCTCGGTCCCACTCGTCATCGCTCGCCTCCATCACCGTCGATCTTCATTCATCCTATAGTGAATCTTTAACTCCTGTGAAAAGCTGTGCGCTATGGGATCGAGGGTGGGCCCGGGAGCGCGCGAGGCCGTGTTCGCGCAGCTGTCGGACGCGGGGCGCGCCGAGCAGGTCGCGCAGCGGCTCACCGACGGCATCGTGCTCGGGGTGCTGCACCCCGGCGAGCGCCTGCCGAGCGAGCCCGAGCTCGCCCGCCGCTTCGGCGTCGCCCTCATCACCGTGCGCGAGGGCCTCGGCATCCTCCGCGACGCCGGGCTCGTCGAGACCCGGCGCGGCCGCGAGGGCGGCAGCTTCGTCGTCCACGACGACGCCGAGCACCGCGCCCTGCTCACCGCGAGGCTCCGAGCGCTCGCGCAGGTGGAGCTCAGCGACATGGCCGTCTACTTCGGCGCGATCCTCGCCGGGATCGCCGAACGCGCCGCCGAGCGCGCCGCCGATTCGGAGGCCCGCCGCCTCGCCGAGTGGCTCGACGCCGCCGACTTCGGTACCGCGGCATCCGCCCGCACGAACCAGGGCGGCTTCTTCCTCGAGCTCGCCGTGCTCAGCCAGTCGGCCCGGCTCGTGCGCGAGCAGATCCGCCTGCAGGCCGATGCCGGACCGCTCCTCCTCCTCGGCCTCGACGAGGAGGCCGAGCGCACGAGGGCCGCGGCGAGTGACCGGCGGATCGTGGCGGCCGTCGCCGCGCAGCGCCCCGCCGAGGCCCGCGCCGCCGCGGGCGAGCTCATCGCGAGCCTCGCCGAGCGGCTCCTCGCCGCGAAGGCCAGGGTCGAACGAGGAGGCGGGATCGATGACTGAGGCGATGCTCCCGGCCGGCACCGAGGCCGCCGCCGCGGCCGTGTCCCGGCTCTTCACCGGCGTGTTCGAGCAGCTCGCCGCCTGGCGCACCCCGATCGAGCGGGCCATCGCCCCCGGGGTGAAGCCGCTCGCCCTCGACCAGCTCGTCTCGGAGCTCGTCATCCCCCGCCTCGTCGAGCCCGAGGCGCTCCTCGTCGGCGCGGGCTTCATCGCCGACGGCGCGATCGTGCACGGCCGCGACGTGCACTTCGCGTGGTGGCTCGGCCCCCTTGACGACAACCCCGTGCTGGGCTCGACCGACGGCCCGACCCGGCTCGACCTCTCCACCCGCGGCTACACCGAGTACCTTCGCGACTTCCGCGCGCTCGAGTGGTACCGCATCCCCGCGACGACCAGGCACGCGCACGTCACCGGCCCCTTCGTCGACCACCTCTGCACGTGCGACTACATCCTGACCCTGACGATGCCCGTGCACGCCGCCGACGGCGAGCGCATGGTCGGGGTCGTCGGCGCCGATGTCGCGGTGCGGCGGCTCGAGCGCGAGCTGCTCGCCGGCTTCCTCGCGGTCGACGCGCCGCTCGCCCTCGTGAACGTCGACGGCCGGGTCGTGCTCTCGACCGAGCCGGCGCTCCAGGTCGGTCAGCTCGCCCGCACCTCCGCCGCCGCGCTCGACTGCGAGGCCACCCCGTTCCGCGTGCTCGTCGCCCCGGCCTGAGCGGGGCAGGATCAGGCCGGCACGAGGAACGTGGACTCGGGCCGATGCGGCCTCGATCGCGCCACTTCCAGCTGTGCATCCGCAGAGACATGTCCAGATCAATCATCCGCTGCTATATCTTTGATGGACGAGCGTATGCACCGCGGCAGACGGACTCTGGCGTGCGTGCACCCGAGAAGGAGAACCCCATGCCCTATGCCGTGACCAACCCCGCCACCGGCGAGGTCGTCAAGAGCTACGACACGATCACCGACGAGGCGCTGCAGGCCGCGATCGCGAAGGCCACCGAGGCGCACCGCACCTGGTCGAAGAACTCCACCGTCGCCGAGCGCGCCGCGCTCATCCGCCGCGTCGCCGAGCTGCACACCGAGCGCATCGACGAGCTCGCCGACATCATCGTCCGCGAGATGGGCAAGCCCCGCGAGCAGGCCGTCGGCGAGGTCGAGTTCTCGGCCGCGATCTACGAGTACTACGCCGACAACGCCGAGTCGCTCCTCGCCGACGAGGAGATCTCGCTGCTCGCCGGAGAGGGCTCGGCGCTCATCCGCCGCTCCTCGCTCGGGCCGCTCCTCGGCATCATGCCGTGGAACTTCCCGTACTACCAGGTCGCCCGCTTCGCCGGCCCGAACCTCATCATCGGCAACACGATCCTGCTGAAGCACGCCGAGCAGTGCCCCGAGTCGGCCGCCGCGATCGAGCGCATCTTCCTCGACGCCGGCTTCCCCGAGGGCGCCTACGTCAACATCTACGCCTCGCACGAGCAGATCGAGCAGGTCATCGCCGACCCGCGCGTGCAGGGCGTCTCGCTCACCGGCTCGGAGCGCGCCGGCGCGAAGGTCGCCGAGATCGCCGGCCGCTACCTGAAGAAGGTCGTGCTCGAGCTCGGCGGCTCCGACCCCTTCATCCTGCTCTCGACCGACGACCTCGACGCGACCGTCGAGGCGGCCGTCATGGCCCGCGTCGACAACAACGGCCAGGCCTGCAACGCGGCGAAGCGCTTCATCGTCGCCGACGAGCTCTACGAGCCGTTCCTCGAGAAGTTCACGGCCGCGATGAACGCCGTCGAGGAGGGCGACCCCGCCAAGGACGGCACCGCCCTCGGCCCGCTGTCCTCCGCGAAGGCCGCCGACACGCTCCAGGAGCAGGTCGACCGCGCCGTCGCCCAGGGCGCCACCCTGCACTCGGGCGGCACCCGCAGCGACAACTACTACTCGGCCACGATCCTCACCGACGTGAAGCCCGGTTCGGACGCCTTCCACGAGGAGTTCTTCGGCCCGGTCGCGCAGGTGTTCAAGGTCGCCGACGAGGACGCCGCCGTCGAGCTCGCGAACGACACCCCGTTCGGCCTCGGCTCCTACGTCTTCACCACCGACCGCGAGCAGGCCCTCCGCGTCGCCGACAAGATCGAGGCCGGCATGGTCTTCGTGAACGTCGTCGGCGCCGACGGCGCCGAGCTGCCCTTCGGCGGCATCAAGCGCTCGGGCTCGGGCCGCGAGCTCGGCCGCTTCGGCGCCGACGAGTTCGTCAACAAGAAGATGATCCGCATCGGCTGATCCCGCCGCTCGGACGCACGGATGCCGCAGGCGAACGCCTGCGGCATCCGTCGTCTCGGCGCCCGCGCGCTCAGCGGTCGAGTCGCGCGTCGATCTCGTCGATGCGGGCGGAGAGGATGCGCCGGAGCAGCTCGTCGGGCAGCTGGTGCTCGGCGCTGAACTGCACGGTGCCCTTCGACCAGCTGAAGCCCTCGAGCTCGTCGGCGAAGCCGGCGAGCACCGTGCCGCTGAACGGGTAGAAGCCGAGGTGCTGCTTCGCCTGCATCGCCGAGACGAAGCCCTTCCCGCGGTGGAGCAGGGCAGGCATCCCGTAGCTCTCCCCCTCGCTCGCGTCGGGCGAGAGTTCGCGCGCGATGCGGATGACCCGTTCGAGCGCCGCGCGATCGGCGCCGCTGCGCGCCTCGAGGTAGTCGGTGACGGTTCCCATGGCGGCATCCTGCCACCCGGGGGCGGGCGCTGTCAGCCCCCGACGCGGACCGCGAGCCGCTCGCCGAGCCGCAGCGCGACGCCCCGCCCGGCATCGTCGCGCACGTACGCGACGATCTCCTCCGGGAACTCCGACCCCGGGTCGCTCGACAGCACCCCCGGTCCGGCCGGCAGCAGCCGCGCCACCGACATCGGATCGATCGTGTAGCTGCCGTCGTCGCGGGCGGTCGGCAGCGAGACGAGCTCGAAGCCCGCGCCGTCGGCACGCACCCGGAGATCGGCCTGGCCGTAGAAGCCGCAGTCGTAGCGGCCCACGAGCCCGAGATAGGCGTCGACGGGCTCGACGGGCGCGTCGACCCGGGGCTCCGCGCCGAAGCAGGCGTCGAGGATGCGCCGCTCGACCGCGTTCTTGAACGGCTCGCCCTTCACCGAGTTCGTGAGGATCGCGTAGCCGAGCCGCGCCTCGGGCACGAGGACGAGCCGGGTCGAGTAGCCGATCGTGAGCCCGTCGTGCAGGTACGCGGCACGGCCGCGGCGGTGCTCCGCCATCCAGCCGTAGGCGATGTCCTGGCCCGGGACCCCGCGGTTCGCGAGCGTCCGGAAGTGGCCCGTGCCCGGCG
This sequence comes from Agromyces mediolanus, assembly GCF_044917495.1. Classification (GTDB taxonomy): domain Bacteria; phylum Actinomycetota; class Actinomycetes; order Actinomycetales; family Microbacteriaceae; genus Agromyces; species Agromyces mediolanus_B. The sequence continues at coordinate 74,500 of NZ_JAVSSI010000009.1, forward strand.
CCGCCCGCTCGGCGAAGTCGGCGTAGCGCAGCAGCTCGTTCGGGGTGCTCAGCACCCCGCCCCCCGGAACGTCCCAGCCCGGCAGCTGCCAGTGCAGCTGCCAGCCCTCGTCGCGCGCCACCCGTGCGCGGCCGTCCGTGATGTCGTGCGGGGCCGCGACCCGGTGGGTGATCGCCTCGTCGGCGGTCGTGAACGTGCGGTCCATGCCCGCGGGGCGGAGCACCCGCTCGCGCAGCACGTCCGCCCAGCGCTGCCCGGTGACCTGCTCCACGACCGCGGCGGCGACCATGAAGCCCGGCCCGCTGTAGGAGAAGTCGCTCCCCGGCGCGAACATCGGCTCGTCGTCGGCGAACTTCGCGATCGACGCCGAGATGCTGTCGTCGGCGTGGTCGGCGAGCAGCTCGTGGGCGCGGCCGATCATGTACTGCGCGTCGATGCCCGAGCGGTGGGTGATGAGATGGGCGAGCGTGATCCGCGGGTCGAGCCGGCCGAGTCCGGCGAGGAGCGGCGCGACCGGCGCGTCGAGCTCGACGAGTCCCTCGGCCTCCAGCTGCGCGACGATCACGCCGAGGAGCGTCTTCGAGATCGAACCGATCTGGAACACCGTGTCGCCGTCGACCGGCAGCGGGTGCTCGAGGTTCGTGACGCCGAAGCCGAAGCCGAGCCGCTCGTCGCCGACCCGGAGCGCGATGCCGGCGCCCGGCACCTGGAACTCCTCGAGGAGCTCGGGCACCGCCTCCTCGAGCAGCGCGCGGAGCTCGGCGGCGGAAGTGGAGAGCACGGTCATCGGGAGACGCTCCTCGGGTCGAGTCGGTCGCGGAGGGCGTCCCCCGCGAGGTTGATGGCGAGAATGAGCACGACGAAGGCGACGGCGGGCGGCACGACCACCCAGGCGTCCGCCGTCAGGTACTGCAGCGAGTCGGCGATCATGCTGCCGAAGTCCGCGTCCGGCGGGCGGACGCCGAAGCCGAGGAAGCTGAGCGCGGCATAGGCGCCCGTCGCGGTCGAGAGGTTGATCGCGGTGATCACGACGAGCGGCGAGGCGATGTTGGGCAGCAGGTGCCGCGTCATGATCCAGGCGCCGCCGCGGCCGGACAGCCGGGCCGCGTCGATGTAGTTCCGCGACATGATCTCGAGCGTCGAGCCCCGGACGGTGCGGGCGAAGCGGGGGATGAACACGATCCCGATCGCGATCGCCGCGTTCAGCAGGCCGCTGCCGAGCACCGCGAGCACGAGGATCGCGAGGAGGTACTCCGGCACGGCGAAGAGGAAGTCGACGATGCGCGAGAGGATGCCGTCGACCGCGCCGCGCCAGTACCCGGCGGCGAGGCCGAACAGGGTGCCGACGACGAGGGCGATCGCCGTCGCCGTGGCGGCGGCGAGAAGCGCCGGCCGGATCGCGGCGATCACGCGTGAGAGCAGGTCGCGCCCGAGCGCGTCGGTGCCCATCCAGAACTCCGGCCCGGGCGGGGCGAGCCGCGGCCCGACGTTCAGCTGGTTCGGCGGGTAGGGCATGACGAGCGGGCCGATGATCGCGAGCAGCACGTACCCGGCGAGCACCGCGTACGCGACGGTGCCGACGACGGGGATCCGGCGGCGCTTCGACGGCTGCAGCAGCGAGGTCGAGGCGAGGGTCTCGGTGAGTTCGTTGGTCATCGCAGGGCGATCCTCCGGTCGACGACGGGGACGAGCAGGTCGACGACGAGGTTGCCGACGATGAACGCCGCGGCGAGCGCGAGCGCCTGCGCGGTGAGCTGGGTGAAGTCGCGGGTCGAGATCGACTGGAGCATGCCCCGGCCGAGCCCCGGCAGCCCGAAGATCTGCTCGACGATGAACAGCCCGCCGATGAGGGAGCCGAAGGTGAAGCCGATGAAGGTGAGGATCGGCGGCGTCGCCGCCTTCAGCGCGTAGCCGTAGGTCACCTTGCCCTCCGGCAGCCCGTTCGTGCGCGCGGAGGCGACGAAGGAGAGGCCGAGCACGTCGATCATCGCCGCCCGGGTGACCTGCATGATCAGCGGGGCCGTCGGGATGCCGACCGCGAGCGCGGGCAGCAGCATGATCTGGAGGTTCCCGAGCGGGTTGTCCTCGAAGCGGATGTACACCGGCGAGTAGAGGTTCGTCAGCACGTTCGTCGCGAGGAAGATCGCGATCGTGCCCGAGATGAAGCCGGGGATCGCGAAGATGAGGATCATCGGCGCGCGGAGCGCGGTGTCGAGCCAGCTGCCCGCGCGCTTCGCGGCGATGACGCCGAGGGGCACGCCGATGAGCACGGCGAAGAACAGGCTCATCAGGGCGAGCTCGAGCGAGACGGGCAGCTGCTGGCGCAGCACGTCGGTGTTCTCGATGCCGGAGAACGGCGAGACGCCGAAGTCGCCGGTGAGCGCGTGGCCGAGCCAGTCGAGGTACTGCACGATGATCGGCCGGTCGAGCCCGAGCGAGTGCTCGAGCGCGGCGATGGTCTCCGGCGAGGCCTTCGAGCCCGCGATGATCGTGGCCGGGTTCCCGGACACGAGGCCGCGGCCGGCGAAGAAGATGAGCACGCTCAGCAGGAGCAGCACGAGCACGGCGCCGGCGACGCGCTTCAGGATGTAGCCGATCATGCGAGCTGCTCCTCGGGCAGGACGGCGGGCGTGAGCGAGCCCGGGAAGTGGCAGCGCACGGCGTGCCCGTCGGGTCGTTCGACGAGCTCGGGCGCCTCGCTGCGGCAGCGGTCCTGCGCGACCGGGCAGCGGGAGGCGAAGCGGCATCCGGGCGGCGGGTCGATCGGGCTCGGCGGATCGCCCTGGAGCACGATGCGCTCGATGCGGTGCCCGTCGCCGGGCAGGTGCGGCTCCGCGGAGCGCAGTGCGACCGAGTAGGGGTGGAGCAGCTCGAGGTCGAACCGTTCGGCCGGCGCGAGCTCGACGATCTGGCCGAGGTACATCACGGCGATCCGGTCGCTGACGGCGCGCACCGCCCGCAGGTCGTGGGAGATGAAGACGTAGGCGGCGTGGGTGCGGTCCTGCAGCTGCAGCAGCAGCTCGACGACCTGCGCCTGGAGCGAGGCGTCGAGGGAGCTGACGGCTTCGTCGAGCAGGACGAGCGCGGGGTCCGAGGCGATCGCGCGGGCGATGCAGACGCGCTGCTGCTGGCCGCCGGAGAGCTGGTGCGGGAACCGCTCGGCGAGCTCCGGGTCGAGCCCGACGACGTCGAGGAGCTCGGCGATGCGCGCGCCGAGGGCGTCGCCGCGGAGCCCCGGCAGCGCCTCGCCGATCGCCGCGGCGACCGTCATCCGGGGGTCGAGGGCGCTCGCGGGGTCCTGGAAGACGGCCTGGACGCGGCCGCGGTGGGCGCCGGCCGGCTCGCCGGCCCACTCGATCCGGCCCTGGTCGGGGCGGTCGAGCCCGACCAGGAGCCGTCCGAGCGACGACTTCCCGCACCCGGACTCGCCGACGACGCCGAGCGTCGTGCCGGCCGGAACCAGCAGGGAGACGTCGTCGACGGCGTGCACGGCACGACGCCGACGCGGCCCCGGCGGGCGCTCGCCCTTGGGCGGGCGGCCCGAGACCGCGAAGTGCCGGACGAGGCCGGTCGCGGCGAGCGCCGGCGGGCGGCGCTCCTCGACGGCGGTCACGCCGCCCCCTCCCGGCGCCGGCCGACGGGCATCGCGGACGCCGCGGCGAAGAGGGACCTGGTGTACGGATGCTTCGGATCCCGCATGATGTCGGCGGTCCGCCCTTCCTCGATGATGCTGCCGCGGCGCATGACGACGATCCGTTCGCACAGCTCGACGACGACGCCGATGTCGTGGGTGATGAGGAGCATCGACATCCCCTCGTGGTCGAGGCGGTGGCGGAGCAGGTCGATGATCTGCGCCTGCACCGTCACGTCGAGCGCCGTCGTCGGCTCGTCCGCGATCAGCAGCCGGGGCTCGTTCACGAGCGCCATCGCGATGAGGACGCGCTGACGCATCCCGCCCGAGAGCTCGTGCGGGTAGCTCCGCAGCTTCGACGCCGGATCGGGGATGCCGACGGAGCCGAGCGCGGCGACGATGCGCCGCCGGCGCTCGGCCGCGGGCAGCCGCCGGTGCGCCCGGATCACGTCGTCGAGCTGGGCCCCGATGCGGATGACGGGGTTGAGGCTCGCGAGCGGGTCCTGGGGGATCCGCGCGATCTCCACGCTCCGCAGCCGGCGGAAGTCGGCCGCCGGGACGGCGGCGAGATCCCGTCCGTCGAGCGCGATGCGCCCGCTCACCGTCGCGCCGGCCGGGAGCGAGCGGAGCACGGCGGCCATGAGCGTGCTCTTCCCGGATCCGGATTCGCCGACGATCCCGACGCGCTCGCCGTGGTCGAGCGTCAGCGAGACGTCCCGGACCGCGGGGTCGGAGCCGGCGCCGTACCGGATGTCGACGTGCTCGAGTTCGAGGAGCGGCATCGCTCGTCCTTCCGTGCTGGGGTGGGGCCGCCGGGCGCGCCGGCGGCCCCGGAGATCAGTCCGCGCTCTTCGAGACGCCCGCGAGGAACGCGCGGCTCTGGCTCGACGGCACCGAGACGCCGGTGACGCCCTCGGGGTGCGCGACGAACGCGTCGGTGGCGAGCAGCGTCAGCGTCGGGTAGACGATCTCGGCCTCGTGCTTCTCGACCGCGATGAGCGCCTCCTGGTAGGCCTCCTGCGAGTCGGCGGCGAGCGCCGCGTCGAGGAGCTGCTGCAGCGAGTCCGGCACCGGGCCCTGACGCCCGGGGGCGGGGGCGATGTACTGGTAGGGGTTCGAGTAGTACGACTGGGCGTTCCAGCTCAGGTCGTAGTCGAGGGAGGTGAGCCGGTCGCCCCAGGTGGCGCCTTCGAGCGGCTCGAGCTCGATCTGGAACCCGGCCTGGGCGAGCTGGTCCTGCATGCTCGCGAGCAGGTCGTTGGTGCCGTAGTCGTAGGCGCCGATGTACATGAGCTTCGCGCTCACCCCGTCCGGGAACCCGGCCCCGGCGAGCAGCTCCTTCGACTTCGCGGCGTCCTGCGTGTAGTTCGGCAGCTCGGCGGGCGCGGGCGCCCACTCGAGACCCGGGGGCAGGTAGCCGCTCGCCCGCGCCGCGCCGCCGTAGGCCTGCTCGGCGAGCTGGTCGCGATCGAAGGCGAGTGCGAGCGCCTGCCGGACGGCCGGGTTGTCGAACGGCGCCTTCGTGTCGTTGATCTGGAGGAAGATCGTCGAGTCGGTCGGGGTGCTCTCGACGGAGAAGCCCTCCTTCTCGAGCGATCCCGCGGAGGTCTGGTCGGGGAAGATCAAGTCGACCTTGCCGGCCTTCAGGTTGCTGACCTGCGTGGCCATGCTCGGCATGTAGAGGATCGAGAGCTGCTCGGACGCGGTGGGCTCGCCCCAGTAGTCGTCGTTGCGCTGCAGGCTGAGGCTCGTGCCGGGCTCGTACGCGGACTGCGTCCACGGGCCGGTGCCGATCATCGCGGTGGCGAGGCCGTCGTCCGACTGGTCGCTGAGGATCGCGCAGCCCCAGACGAGCGGGTTCGCCATGTTGTTGACGAAGCCGGCGTCGGGGCTGGAGAGCGTGAAGCGCACGGTCTGCTCGTCGACCTTCTCGGCGCCGACGAGCGTGGGGAACAGTTCCTGGTCGATGCGCTCGGGGCTCGTGGTCAGGCGGTCGAAGGTGAAGACCACGTCGTCGGCGTCGAGCGTGTCGCCGTTCGAGAACGTGACGCCGTCGCGGAGGGTGAAGGTGTAGCTGAGGCCGTCCTCGGCCTTCTCGTAGCCGGTGGCGAGGGCGGGCTCGACGGTGCCGTCGTCGCTCGTCGTGAGGAGGCATTCGTAGCTCAGCTGCCAGACGAAGCGGTCGCTGAACATGCTCGAGCGCTGGGGGTCGAGGGAGGTCGGCGGAGTCGTCTCCGCGATCGTCAGCGCGTCGCCGCCGCCGTCACCGGCGAGGGACTGGGGTGCGGCGCACCCGGCGAGCAGCAGCGCGGCGGCGCCGATCGCGATCGCTGCGCCGAGCTTCGGTGCGTGCTGGTGAGTGGTGGACATGTGATGCCTTCCGTCGTTGGAAGCGGGGGTCGTTGCAGAGTATCCAGAAGGATTGTGCAAAGCAAAGTGCTGTATTGCAATGCAGAACGTATAGAGTCTTTCCTAATTCGGAGGAGACCCAGATGACCGTGCAGCCCGCCACCGCATCCACCCCGCGCAACAACTCGTCGTCGCTCCGTCGGGCGCTCGCGATCCTGCTCCAGCTGGGAGAGGACCGGAGCGGGGACGGCTACTCCCTCGCCGAGCTCGGCGAGCTGCTGCAGCTGAACAAGAGCACGATCCTCCGGCTCATGCAGCCGATGATCGAGGAGCACTTCATCGAGGTCGCCGACACGCAGGGGCACTACCGGCTGAGCTGGCGGAGCGCGCAGCTCGGCCAGAGCTACCTGAACGCCGTCAGCATCGATCGCGACATGCACGACGTCCTGGTCCGGCTCTCGCGCGCCTCGCAGGAGACCACGCACCTCGTGCGGGCGGCCCTCCCCCGCGTCGTCTACATCGACAAGGTCGACAGCCCGCTCGCCGTGCGGATGTTCTCGCGCGTCGGCAACACCCAGCCGATGTACTCGACGAGCGTGGGCAAGGCGATCCTCGCGCAGCTCGACGAGGCGGCGCTCCGCACCGTCGTCGAGGCCGGGATGCCGCGGCGGACCCCGCGGACCATCACCGACGAGGCGGCCCTCCGGCACGACCTCGCGCTCACCCGGGAGCGCGGCTGGGCGATCGACGACGTCGAGAACGAGGACGGGATCCGCTGCGTCGCCGCGCCGGTCTTCGACCAGCACGGGCAGTGCGCCCACGCGATCAGCCTGTCCGGCCCCGTCTCCCGGGTGACGAGCGAGCGCGTGCCCGAGCTCGCCGCCCTCGTCATCGCCTCGGCGAACGAGATCTCGCGCCGGCTCGGCGCCCGGCGCTAGCCGCGACCGCGGAGCAGCTCCGCGAGCCGCGGCAGCTGCGACTCGTCCTCGAGGGCCTGCCCCACCGCGACCGAACGCACCCCGGCCGCGAGGAAGCCGCCGGCGTTGTCGGCATCCATGCCGCCCGTCGCGACGAAGCGCACGCCGGGGAACGGTCCGCGCATCGCGCGAAACCAGCCCGGCCCGAGCGCGGACGCGGGGAACGCCTTCAGCCAGCTGAGGCCGAGCGCCGTCGCCCGCTGCACCTCGGTGGCCGTGGCGACCCCCGGCAGGGGCGGGAGGCCCGCCTCGGCCGAGGCCCGGACGACCGCCTCGTCGAAGCCGGGACTCACCGTGAAGGCGGCCCCGGCGCGGGCGGCGAGCTCCACCTGCTCGACCGTCACGACGGTGCCCGCGCCGACCACGCGGCCGCGCTCCCGGGCCGCCGCCGCGACGACGCGGAGCGCCTCCACGTCGTCGTCCGACTGGATCGGCAGCTCGACCGCGTCGATCCCGAGCCCCCAGGCCCGCTCGACGAGCTCCAGGCTGCGTCGGGCGCCGAGCCCCCGGAAGATCGCCATGACCGGCGCACCTCCGAGCAGCTCCTCGAACTCGGCGTTCTCGATCCGACTCATCCGTCGTTCCTCTCGTCGTCGATCCGCTGGTGACGCGGGATGTCGCTCGTGCCCGCGATCGTCAGCACGGCGCGCGCGTGGCCGGCGGAGAGCCTGGCCGCGGCATCCGCCCCGTCGAGCCAGGCGGCGATCCAGCCGGCGGCGAAGGCGTCGCCCGCCCCGACCACCTCGACCGCGGTCGTGGCGATCGCCGGCACGTGCAGCGTCCCGCCGGCCTCGAAGGCGGTCGCGCCGACCGCGCCGTCCTTCACGATGAGCCGGGCGGGCTCCGGCAGCAGCTCGCGCACGGCCTCGGGCGTCGCGGTCCCCCACAGCCCCTCGGCCTCGTCGAGCCCGACGAAGACGAGCTCGGCGCGGCGGGCGAGGGCGAGGAGGCGCTCGGCGGCGGCGGCCGTCGACGGCCAGAGCGCCGCCCGGTGGTTCACGTCGAAGCTCACCGGGACGCCCTCGGCGGCGGCGCGGTCGAACAGCGCATCGACGAGGGCGTCGCAGCTCGCGGAGAGCGCCGGGGTGATGCCGCTCAGGTGCAGGAGCCGCACGCCGGCGATCGGCAGCGCGGCGACGGCGGCGGGGCCGAGCCGGGATGCCGCGGAGCCGGCGCGGTAGTAGTGCACGCCGTCGCCCGGGTCCTTGAAGTAGACCCCGGTCGGCGCCCCGGGGTCGCGGCGGGCCCAGCCGATGTCGACGCCGAGGGCCGCGAGCTGGGCGAGCAGGCGCCGGCCGAGCGGGTCGTCGCCGACGGCCCCGGCCCATGCGGCGCGGCGGCCGAGGGCGGCGAGGTGGGCGGCGACGTTCGACTCGGCGCCGCCCGGTTCGACGTGGAAGTCGACGGCGTCCGCGAGCGGCTCGGCACGGGCGGGCACGACGAGGGCCATCGTCTCGCCGACGGTCAGGACTTCAGGGTTGGGCGGCACGGCCCTATGCTGACTGCTGTGCAGATGCCGCGCAAGCGCGTTGCAGTATATGCACACCCCACGCACGCCAGATCGAACCCCGAGGTGAGGAGACGGATGACGCTCGCGCTCGACCGACTGCACGACGAGGTCCTGACCCCGGCCGACACCGGGCTGCCCGCCCGCGCCGCCGGGCTCACCGCGCGCGAGTTCCTCGCGACGGAGCCCGCCCTCGGCGAGTTCTGGACGCCGCTCACCGTGCTCGACCAGGAGGCGCTCGAGCGCAACGCCGCCACGATGCAGCGCTGGACGAGCGCCGCCGGGCTCGAGCTCATGCCGCACGGCAAGACGACGATGGCCCCGCAGCTCTGGGCGCTCCAGCTCGCGCACGGTGCCGCCGGCCTCACCCTCGCGACCCCGGGCCAGCTCCGCACCGCCCGCGCCTTCGGCGTGCCGACCCTCATGCTCGCGAACGCGATCGTCGCCCCGGCCGCGCTCGCCTGGCTCGCCGGCGAGCTCGCCGATCCCGGGTTCCGGTTCTGGTGCTGGGCGGACTCCCTCGAGACCGTCGAGGCGATGGAACGCGGCCTCGCCGCGCACGGCCCGCTCCCCCGCCCCGTCGAGGTGCTCGTCGAGCTCGGCGGCGACGGCGGGCGCACCGGCGCGCGCACGCTCGAGGCCGCGGTCGCCGTCGCCCGGCGGATCGTCGCCTCGCCAGTGCTCCGGCTCGCGGGCGTCGCCGGCTACGAGGGCGCGCTCGCCCACGACCGCAGCGCCGCCGGCGTCGCGGCCGTCCGCGACTACCTCGCCGCGCTGCTGGAGCTCCGCAGCGAGGTCGCCCAGCTCGCCGACGACGACGCCCCACTCCTCGTCACGGCGGGCGGCAGCGCCTACCCCGAGCTCGTCGCCGAGGCTTTCGCGCCCGCGATCGCGGCGGATGCCTCGGCCGGGCGCCCCGGACGCTGGGTGCTCCGCTCGGGCGCCTCCCTCGTGCACGACGACGGCTTCTACCACGCCATCTCGCCGCTCGACGCGGAGCTGCGGCCCGCGATGCGCGGCTACGCCCGCGTCGTCTCGCACCCGGAGCCCGGGCTCGCCCTGCTCGACGGCGGTCGGCGCGACTTCCCCTTCGACGAGGGCCTGCCGCGACCGCTCGCGGTCTCCGCGGAGCTCGGCGACGCTGCGGCGCGGCCGCTGCGCGCGGCCGAGGTGACCGCCGTGAACGATCAGCACGCCTTCCTCCGCGGTGCGGAACTGCCCCTCGGCGTGGGCGACGTCGTCGCGCTCGGCCTCTCCCACCCGTGCACGGCCTTCGACAAGCGGCGCTGGCTGCCCGTCGTCGAGCGCGCCGGGAGCGCCCGCGTCGTCGACCTCGTCCGGACCTTCTTCTGAGCGGAGCGCGAGCATGACCGACCCCGGAGCCGCCTCGACGCGCACCGTCCTCCTGGACGTGCGGCTCGACCCCGCGGCCGCCCCCGTCGACCTCGTCGTCGACGGCGAACGGATCGCGGCGATCCTGCCCCGCGGCGAGGCAGACGGCGCCGCGCGCGACGTCGCCGCCGAGCGCCTGGTCTCGGGCGAGGGCCGGCTCGTCCTGCCCGGATTCGTCGACGCCCACTCGCACGCCGGCGGCCGGCTCTTCGATGCCGAGGTGCAGCTCGCCCTGCTCCGCCAGGGGGTCACGAGCATCATCGGCGGCCAGGACGGCGTCGGCCCGGCACCGGGCGACGGCGCGTACGCGGGCGAGTACTTCGCCGCCATCGACGGCCCCCAGCCGGGCTACCGGGGCGACGGGATCGGCGGGCTCCTCGCCTCCTACGACGGCACGACCCCGCTGAACGCCGGAGTCCTGGTGCCCGCGGGCACCGTGCGCCACGAGATCTGCGGCCGCTCCGCCGCCCCCGCGACGGCCGCGGAGCTCGATGAGATGCGCGCCCTCGTCCGCGCGGGGATGGCCGATGGCGCGCTCGGGCTCTCCAGCGGGCTCGACTATGTGCCCGGCATCTTCGCCGACGTCGACGAGCTCGCCGCGCTGGCCGCCGAGCTCGCACCCGCCTGCGGCGTGTACGTCTCCCACCTCCGCGGCGGTTACGAGGCGAACTCCGCCGCGGGCGTCGCCGAGCTCGCCGAGATCGGCCGGCGGGCGGGCGTCGCCGTGCACGTCTCGCACTTCCACGCCGAGCCGGGGATCGTGCAGGCGCTCATGACCGAGCTCGCCGACGCGGGGCTCGAGGCGAGCTTCGACGCCTACCCCTACGGCCGCGGCTGCTCGCTGCTCGGCATGCCGCTGCTGCCGCCCGAGCTCGGAGTTCGCCCCGTCGACGAACTCGTGGCCGAGCTCCGCGACGAGGGCGTGCGCGAGACGCTGCTGCGCGACTGGTTCCCCGGCATCGCCGACTACCCGAGCCTCGGCCCGGCCTGGCCGGAGATGCTCGTGTTCGGCCACCTCGCCGCGCCCGAGCTCGATTGGGCGCACGGGCTCACGCTCGCCGAGGCAGCCGCGCGCGCCGGGCGCACGCCGGCCGAGTTCGCCCTCGACGCCCTCGTCGCCTGCCGGCTGGAGGTGAACGTCGTGATGGCCGTGCAGCACGAGCGCAGCGCGGCGGAGCTCGCCGGCATCCTCGCGCATCCGCGGGCGATGGGCGGATCCGACGGCATCTTCGTCGGCCGGCATCCGCACCCCAGGGCGCGCGGCAGCTTCGCGCGCTATCCGCGGGAGCTCGTCGTCGAGCACGGCGTGCTCGACTGGGCGGTGCTCGCCGCCTTCGCCTCGACGCGGGCCGCCGAGCGCTTCGGCCTCGGCCGTCGCGGTCGGGTGCGCGAGGGCTGGCTCGCCGACCTCGTGCTCCTCGACCCCGCGACGGTGCGGGACACCGCCGACTACGGCACGCCGCTCGGCCTCGCCGAGGGCATCGACGACGTGCTCGTCGCGGGCGTCCCCGTGCTCGCGGGTGGGCGGCTCACCGGTGCGACGCCGGGCCGCGGGCTGCGTCGCGCCCCGGCGGTCGCCGTGGACCTCGAGGACCTCGCTGGCCTCGCGGAAGGGAGCCGCTGATGTCGCAGAGCGTGGAGCGGGCCGCCCGCATCATCGACGCCGTCGCGGAGTCGCCGCGCACGGTCGCCGAGCTCGCCGAGGCCTTCGAGCTGCACCGCTCGACGATGTTCCGCGAGCTGCAGTCGCTCGAACAGGTCGGCTGGGTGCGGCGGCGCGCCTCGGGCCGCTACGCCCTCGGGCCCCGGCTCGCGGCGCTGTCCCGCGAGGCCCTCGAGTCGCTCGACCTGCGGGAGGCCGGATCCGAGCACGTGCGCCGGCTGCACCGTCGGACGGGCAACACGGTGCACCTCGCCGCGCTCATCGACGGCTCGATCGTCTACGTCGACAAGGTCGAGGACGCCTCCGGGGTCCGCATGTACTCGCGGATCGGGAAGGCCGTCATCCCGTACTGCTCGGGCGTCGGCAAGGCGATCCTCGCGGAGCTGCCGGAGCTCGAGCGCGACGCCGTGCTCGCGGGGGTCGACTGGGCGCCGTTCACGGAGCGGACGATCACGAGCCGCGCCCGCTTCGACGCCGAGCTCGACCGGGTCGCCGCCGCGGGCTACGCCACCGACGACCGCGAGTTCGAGCCGTTCGTGAACTGCCTCGCCGTGCCGGTCGTGTCGAGCATGGGCATCGTCGGGGCGGTCTCGGTCACCGCCATCCGGATGGTGGCCGACCTCGACGCCCTGAAGCAGCACCTCCCGGCCCTCCGGAGCACGGCGGCGGCGATCGCCGCCGAGCTCGGCTGAGCCGTCCACCCATCCATCGCCCATCCATCACCGAACACAGGAGCACCCATGCCGAAGACCGCCGTCACCCTCTCGAACGCCCCGAAGCCCGCCGGTCCGTACAGCCACGGCGTCGTCGCGAACGGCTTCCTCTACACCGCGGGCTTCGGCCCGCAGGACCCGGCGACCGGCCTCGTCGTCGAGGGCGGGGTGCAGGAGCAGACCCGTCAGGTGCTCCGCAACATCGGCGCCGTCCTCGCCGAGTACGGCCTCGGCTTCGACGACGTCGTGAAGGTCACCGCCCATCTGGAGGACCTCGCCGACTTCGCCGAGTACAACGAGGCCTACGCGGAGTTCTTCACCGAGCCCTACCCGGTGCGCACCACGGTCGGCTCGCGCCTCGCGAACATCCTGGTCGAGATCGACGTCGTGGCGGCCGTCCCGCAGGGCTGAACGCGCGGGGTCCCATCGAATCATCCGGTTCTATAGCTTTAGGACCGCAGCTCTGGCTATGCTGGCGCTCGAACCGCTCGACCGGCCCTTCGCGACCGGCCCCGTGGCGGGAGATCAATGGAGATCGAAGGGACCCCCATGCCTGCAGAACCCGAGGTCAGCCACCTCGACGACGCCGAGCACCTCCAGGTGCTCGGCTACGACGACTCGTTCAACCGCTCGATGAGCCTCTGGGCGAACTTCGCCCTCGGCTTTACCTACCTCTCCCCGCTCGTCGGCGTCTACTCGCTCTTCGCGGTGGCGCTCACGATCGGTGGCCCGCCGTCGATCTGGTGGATCGTCATCGTCGGCTGCGGACAGCTGCTCGTCTCGCTCGTCTTCGGCGAGATCGTGTCGCAGTACCCGATCCACGGCGGCATCTACCCCTGGGCGAGACGACTCTGGGGCCGCCGCTACGCGTGGATGGCCGCCTGGGTCTACATCTGGGCGATGATCGTGACGATCACCGCGGTCGCCGAGTTCGGCTCCGGCTTCGTCGCCAGCCTCTTCGACCTCGAGCTCACCCCCGGGGTGAACCTCGCGATCACGCTCGGGCTGCTCCTCCTCGCCTTCGTCTTCAACTTCTCGGGCACGAAGACCCTCGCCCGCGTCGCGCAGATCGGCCTCGCCGCCGAGCTCATCGGCGTCATCGGGCTCGGCCTCTACCTGCTGATCTTCCAGCGCAAGCACGACTTCGGCATCTTCTTCAACACGATGGGCGTCGAGGGCGACGGCAGCTACGCGGTGGCGTTCCTCGGCGCCGCGCTCGCGGGCCTCTTCCTCTTCTACGGCTTCGAGGCCTGCGGCGACGTCGCCGAGGAGGTTTCGAACCCGGCCAGGCGCATCCCCCGGGCCATGATGATGACGATCCTCGTCGGCGGCGTCTCAGCCCTCTTCTCCTTCGGCGGCTACGTGCTCGCCGCGCCGAACCTCGAGGCGATCGTCTCCGGCGAGGACGCGGACCCGATCCCCGGCATCCTCGCCGACACCCTCGGACCGGTCGGCGCGAAGGTCTTCCTCGTCGTCGCGATCACGGCGTTCATCTCCTGCGTACTGAGCCTGCAGGCGGCCGCGAGCCGGCTGCTGTTCTCCTTCGCCCGCGACGGGATGATCCCGGGACACACCTGGCTCGCCAAGGTCTCGCCGCGCAACAAGGTGCCGACGAACGCCCTCATCGTCGCCTGCACGGTGCCCGCGATCATCAGCGTGCTGATCTTCCTGAACGGCAACCTGCTCGTGCCGATCACCTCCTTCGCGGTGCTCGGCATCTACGTCGCGTTCCAGATGGTCGTGCTCGCCTCGCTCCGGCAGCGGCTGAAGGGCTGGCGGCCCGCCGGACCGTTCTCGCTCCGCGGCGCCGGCATCGTCGTGAACATCCTCGCCCTCGCCTACGGGATCTTCGCGATCGTGCTGATCGCCCGCCCCGGCGAATCGGGCGACGTGTTCGCCGACTGGGTCGTGCTCATCGGCCTCGGCATCGTCCTCGTCACCGGGCTCGCGTACCTCTTCATCGCCCGGCCGGATCGCAAGTCGAGCGCCCCCGAGGGCGACGCCATCGCGGTGGCCGAGGCGATCCGGACCCGCACCGGGGCGACGCCCGTCAGGCGGTAGCCCGCCTTCCCGCCGCGAGGGGGTCGAATTCTGACGGATGCTGCGTCGCACACGCATGCGGATGTCGCAGAACGACCCCCTCGGTGGTGAGGGGCGGTGCCCGAGGGGTGGGATAGCGTGGCGGGGTGATCCGCCGCCATGTCCTCGTCTCCGGCCACGTCCAGGGAGTCGGCTACCGCTACCTCGCCCGGAAGCATGCCGATCGGCTCGGCATCGCCGGGTGGGTGCGGAACCTCCCCGACGGACGGGTCGAAGCGGAGATCGAGGGCGAGGAGGCGGCGGTCGCCACCATGCTGCGCCGGCTCGAGGCCGGTCCGCCCGGATCCCGGGTGACCGGCCTCGAGGTCGCGGAGCTCCCCGCCGCCGGTCCGGGCGAGCGGCCGGCGGAGTCCGCCGACGAGCGCGGCGGTCGCTTCCGGATCCTGCGCTGACGGCACGCTGACCGCAGGGCGCCCGCGGACGCAGAAAGGCCCGCCGGCGAACCGGCGGGCCTTTCGAACGTCCGAGCGGACTCAGATGGCGTTGACGTCCAGCGGGATGCCGGGGCCGAACGTGGTCGACACGGCGCCCTTCTGGATGTAGCGGCCCTTCGAGCTCGACGGCTTGAGACGGAGCACCTCTTCGAGGGCGGCCTTGGCGTTCTCCTCGAGCTGCTCGGTCGAGAACGACGCCTTGCCGACGACGAAGTGCACGTTGGCGTGCTTGTCGACGCGGAACTCGATCTTGCCGCCCTTGATGTCGGAGACGGCCTGGCCGACGTTCGGGGTCACGGTGCCGGTCTTCGGGTTCGGCATGAGGCCGCGCGGACCGAGAACCTTGCCGAGACGACCCACCTGGCCCATGAGCTCGGGCGTCGAGACGGCCGAGTCGAAGGCGGTGTAGCCGGCGGCGACCTTCTCGATGAGCTCGGCGCCGCCGACCTCGTCGGCGCCGGCGGCGATCGCGGCCTCGGCCGCGGGGCCGGTCGCGAAGACGATGACGCGGGCGGTCTTGCCGGTGCCGTGCGGGAGGATGACGGTGCCGCGCACCATCTGGTCGGCCTTGCGGGGGTCGACGCCGAGCTTCAGCGCGACCTCGACGGTCGAGTCGAACTTCGCCGAGCCGGTCTCCTTCGCGAGGGCGACGGCCTCGCTCGGGGTGTAGTACTTGCCGGCCTCGATCTTCTCGGCCGCGGCCCGGTAGGCCTTGGACTTCTGTGCCATGTTGCTTCTCCTTGCGAGAGTTGTGGTCATCGCGCCTGGCGGGCGCTGCCACGAATGAGCGTTCTGAAGGCGGATGCCTCGAGGCATCCATCCGACGGGCTCGTCGAGCGAGCCCGCGAGGCGATTACTCGACCGTGATGCCCATCGACCGGGCGGTGCCGGCGATGATCTTCGACGCGGCGTCGAGGTCGTTCGCGTTCAGGTCGGACATCTTCTGCTCGGCGATCGCACGGACCTGGTCGGGGCTGATCTTGCCGACCTTGGTGGTGTGCGGGACGCCGGAACCCTTGGCGACGCCGGCGGCCTTCTTGATGAGCTCGGCGGCGGGCGGGGTCTTCAGGATGAAGGTGAAGCTGCGGTCCTCGTAGACCGTGATCTCGACGGGGATCACGTTGCCGCGCTGCGACTCGGTGGCCGCGTTGTAGGCCTTGCAGAACTCCATGATGTTCACGCCGTGCTGACCCAGCGCCGGACCGATCGGCGGGGCGGGGTTGGCGGCGCCGGCGTTGATCTGAAGCTTGATCAGACCAGTGACCTTCTTCTTCGGTGCCATGATTTCTCTCTTTCTGTTCGAACGCCCCGGCGGGGCACTCTCCCGTCACTCCGGCGGTTCCGGGCGGCGGTGGATCGTGTGGTTCGGGCGGGCCGAACGCAGCACAACCCTCCGAGTATACCGGAGGGTCGGCTGGACGTGCGGTGGGAAGCCTGCTAGAGCTTCGTGACCTGGTCGAAGCTGAGCTCGACCGGGGTCTCGCGCTCGAAGAGCGAGACGAGGACCGTGAGCTTGCCGCTCTCGGGCTTGATCTCGCTGATCGTGCCGGGCAGGCCCGCGAACGAGCCGTCCTTGATGGTGATGGTCTCGCCGACCTCGAAGTCGACCTCGGCCTGCACCTGGCGGGCGGCGCCCGAGGCGGCGGCCGCCTTCGAGCCCTTCGCCGCGGGGACGTCGGCCGGCGCGACGAGGCTCTTCAGCATGCCGAAGGCCTCCTCGAAGCGGAGCGGCGTCGGGTTGTGGGCGTTGCCCACGAAGCCGGTGACGCCCGGGGTGTGGCGGATGACCGACCAGGAGTCCTCGTTCAGCTCCATGCGCACGAGCACGTAGCCGGGGATGCGCACGCGGGTGACCATCTTGCGCTGGCCGTTCTTGATCTCGACGACGTCTTCCATCGGCACTTCGACCTGGTAGATGTAGTCGGCCATCGCCATCGACTCGCGGCGCTGCTCGATGTTCGCCTTCACGCGGCGCTCGAAGCCGGCGTAGGAGTGGATGACGTACCACTTGCCCGGCAGGAAGCGGAGCTCCGCGCGGAACTCCTCGTAGGGGTCGAACTCGCTCTCGGCCTCTTCCTCGACGGCCTCGGCGGCCGCCTCGGCCTCGTCGGCGGAGTCGATGTCGAGGGCGTCGTCCACGACGGCGTCGGCCTCGGGGTCGCTCGCCTCGGCCAGGGAGTCGAGGACCGCATCGAGGTCGACCTCGTTGCCCTCGTCGTCCACCACGTGGACGGCGACGTGCTCGGCCGCCTCGGAGGAGTCCTCCTCGTGCTGGTTGACGTTGCCCGTCTGCGCCTCGTCGTCCTCGGCCGACTGCTCGGCAGCCGTGGCCCAGTCGACGTCGTCGCGCTCAGTCCTTGACACTTCTGATCCTTACTTCGTGAGTCCCGACCGGCACTCGGCGAGCCTCGATCGACGTGGGCCCGTCAGCCCGATCAGACTCCCGGTTGCCCGAAGACGTACACCACCAGCAGACCGAACAGCTGGTCGAGCCCCCACACGAGCGCCATCATGATGATGACGAAGACGAGCACGACGATCGTGAAATTGACGAGCTCCTTGCGGGTCGGGGTGACGACCTTCTTCAGTTCTGCGATGACCTGACGGATGAACAGCGCGATCCGGGCGAACGGATTCCGACGCGCCGCGCGGTCGCGCTTCGCGTTGGCGACGACGTCCTCGCTGGGTTCGTCGATGATCTTCCGGGCCACCTGTACACCTTTCGTGGGCCGGCATTCACTGCCGGCTCGCAGGGCGGACAGGACTCGAACCTGCAACCTGCGGTTTTGGAGACCGCTGCTCTACCAATTGAGCCACCGCCCTAAGCCCCCGTTGCCTGGGGCCTGGAGGTCGTCCGACCCGCCGCATCCCACCGCTTCCGAAACGGATTTCGGGCGCAGTGAAGCATTGCCGGATCGAGCAACCTCACCCAGTCTATGCGACGCGAGCGGCTCGCGCGAACCGACGCCTACATTGGGACCATGACCCCGGATCGCGCCGCCCGTCGCACGCCTGAGCCGAGCTCCAGCGTCGAGGTCACCGGCGAGCACTCCCAGTTCCGCCTCGACCTCGAGCGGATCCGCTTCTCGCCCTACTTCTCCCGGCTCTCCGCCGTGACCCAGGTGATCGCCCAGCCCGGGGCCGGCCCGCTCATCCACAACCGGCTCACCCACTCGATCAAGGTGACCGCCGTCGCCCGCGCGATCGCCGTCGGCTTCGCCGATCCCGCCTCCCCGGCGAACGCCCTCGCCCGCGAGCACGGCTGCGACGCCGTCGTCGTGCAGGCCGCCGCGAGCGCGCACGACCTCGGTCACCCGCCGTTCGGCCACCTCGGCGAGCGCGTGCTCGACCGGCTCGCCCGGGAGACGCTCGGCCTCGCCGACGGCTTCGAGGGCAACGCGCAGAGCTACCGCATCATCGCCACCCTCGACGTGAGCGCCGCGGCCCCGCACGGACTGAACCTCACCTCCGCGGTGCGCGCCGCCGTCGCGAAGTACCCGTGGACCCGCTTCGCGCGGCCGGTGCCGTTCCCCGACGGCGGCCTCCCCCGCGGGCTCCGCCTCGTCGACGGGGCGGTGGAGGCCGGCAAGTTCTCGGCCTACGACCTCGACGCCGCCGACCTCGCCGCCGCCCGCACCGGGCTGCCGCCCATGGCGCAGTCGCTCGAGTGCTCGATCATGGACACCGCCGACGACATCGCCTACTCGATCCACGACGTCGACGACTTCTACCGCGCGGGGCTGCTGAGCCAGGGCGCCGTGGCCCGCGAGTTCCGGGGCTGGACGCAGGGCGCGGCCGAGCTCCGCGGCCTCGCCGACGAGGAGCTCCTCGCCCGCACCGCGCCGCCCGGCTCCGCGCTCGAGGCGCTCCGGCGCAAGCTCCGCCGCTCCGACGACTGGATCGCCGACGACGACGCCTTCGCCGCGGCGGTCGACGTCGTCGCCGAGGACCTCGTCGACGGCCTGCTCGCCTCGCCGTTCGACGGCTCGATCGCCTCGGAGCGGGCGCTCTCCTCGTTCACGAACCGCTGGATCGGGCATCTGCAGACCTCCGTCGTGCCGGCGCCGGCCGGCGTCGCGCGCACCGGGCTCGTGACCCTCGACCGCGGCGCCTGGCACGAGGTCGAGATCCTGAAGTTCGTGCACCGGCACTTCATCCTCGACCGCGCCGACATCGCGATGTACCAGCGGGGACTCAGCCGAGTGCTGACGCGCGCCGTCAAGGGGCTCACCGCGTGGGCCACCGACGAGCACGACCGGCACCGGGTGCCGCAGCGCCTCCGCGAGCTCATCGAGATCGCGACCGACGGTTACGCGCTCCTCCGCCGCACCCGCCCCGAGGGCGTGCCGCTGCCCGAGGTGGGCGAGCTCGCCCGGCTCGGCGTCGGCCGCGGGGTCGTCGACTACGTCGCCTCCCTCTCCGACGACCAGGCGCTCGCCGTCTCCGAGGCGATCGACGGCCGGCCCGACCGGCTGTGGGACATCGGTCAGAATCTCTGAACCGGGGGCGGATGCCGGTCGGATCGACGGGTCGGCCGGGACATCCGCTCGGTAGACTCGCCCTGTGACCGAGAAGCCCCGCCTGTCCGCCCGCATCGCCGCCATCGCCGAGTCCGCGACCCTGAAGGTCGACGCGAAGGCGAAGGCCCTCCAGGCCGAGGGGCGCCCGGTCATCTCCTACGCGGCGGGCGAACCCGATTTCGCCACGCCCGAGCACATCGTCGAGGCCGCGCTCGCCGCCACGCACGACCCCAGGAACTACCGCTACACGCCCGCCGCAGGCCTGCCGGAGCTCCGCGAGGCGATCGCGGCGAAGACGCTCCGCGACTCGGGCCTCGAGGTGCCCGCCTCGCAGGTCGTCGTCACGAACGGCGGCAAGCAGGCCGTCTACCAGGCGTTCCAGGTGCTCCTCGACGACGGCGACGAGGTGCTCGTGCCGACGCCCTACTGGACCACGTACCCCGAGGCGATCAAGCTCGCCGGCGGGCGCCAGATCGACGTCTTCGCCGGGAGCGAGCAGGGCTACCTCGTCACCGTCGAGCAGCTCGAGGCCGCGCGCACCGAGCGCACCAAGGTGCTGCTGTTCGTCTCGCCGTCGAACCCGACGGGTGCGGTCTACGCCCCCGAGCAGGTGCGGGCGATCGGCGAGTGGGCGCTCGAGCACGGCATCTGGGTCGTCGCCGACGAGATCTACCAGAACCTCACGTACGCCGGGCTCGACACCGAGGTCGGCGCGCCCGCGCCGCGCGCCGTGTCGATCGTGGAGGCCGTGCCCGGGCTCGCCGAGCAGACGATCCTCGTGAACGGCGTCGCGAAGACCTACGCGATGACCGGCTGGCGCCTCGGCTGGATGGTCGGCCCCGCCGACGTCATGAAGGGCGCCGCGAACCTCCAGTCGCACCTCACCTCGAACGTGTCGAACATCTCCCAGCGGGCCGCGATCGCCGCCCTCACCGGCCCCCAGGAGCCGGTGGAGCAGATGCGCCGCGCCTTCGACCGCCGCCGCCGCACGATCGTCGCCGAGCTGTCGAAGATCGAGGGCATGCGGGTGCCGGTGCCCGAGGGCGCGTTCTACGTGTACCCCGACGTGACCGGCCTCCTCGGCCGCGAGTGGGGCGGCGTCACGCCGACGAGCTCGCTCGAGCTCGCCGACCTCATCCTCGAGCGGGCCGAGGTCGCGGCGGTCCCCGGCGAGGCCTTCGGACCCTCCGGCTTCCTGCGCTTCAGCTACGCGCTCGGCGACGAGCCGCTCCTCGAGGGCGTGCAGCGCCTCCAGCGGCTGTTCGGCTGAGCGGCAGTTCGGCTGGGCGCCTGTTCGACTGAGCGCCCCCTTCGGCTGAGAGCCCCTGCGGCGCCCCCGCGGCGCCGAGTCAGGCGCGCGCGGAGGAGATTCGCACCGGCGGAGGACGATCGCGCCCGGTGGAGCCTCCCTCCGCGACGATCTCCTCCGCTGCGGCAGCGGCCCTGGAGGACACCCGGGCACGCGGGCTCAGGCGCGCGGGCTCAGTTGAAGGCGCGGCGGGCCTCGGCGACCACGGCGTCGGCGATCGTGTCGAGGAGCGGCGAGCGCAGGTTCCACTGCTGCCAGTGCAGCGGCACGTCGATCGGCGGACCGCCGAGCGCCACCAACCGCCCGTCGGCGAGCTCCTCGTCGCTCTGAAAGCCGGGCAGCATGCCCCAGCCGAGCCCGAGCTTCACGGCGACGGCGAAGTCGTTCGACGCCGGCACGTAGTGCCGCGGCGGTGCGGTGTCGTCGGCGCCCACGAAGCGCAGGAAGCCCGTCTGCAGATCGTCGCGGCGGTCGAAGTCGACGAGCGGCGCGCTCGACAGCGTCGCGGGCGTCATGCCGCCGGGCAGCCAGCGCGCCAGGTACTCGGGCGTCGCGACGGCGCGGTAGCGCATCACGCCGAGCGGCCGGGCGACGCAGCCGGCCACCGGCGTCGCCTGCGAGGTGATCGCCGCCATCACGGTGCCCGACTCGAGGAGCTCGGCCGTGAAGTCCTGATCGTCGCGGTGCAGGTCGAAGACGACCGGATGCCGCGCCGCGAGCCCGGCGAGGGTCGGCAGGATCCACGTGCCGAGCGTGTCGGCGTTCACCGCGAGCGGCACCGCGATGGGGCGGCCCGCGGCCCCCTCGCCCAGCTCCGCGGCGAGCGCGAACCCGGCGAGGGCGTCGTGCTCGAGCAGGGCGAGCTGCCGGGCGTAGCGGACGACGGCCTGCCCGGCCTCGGTCGCCCGCACCGGCTTCTGCCGGACGAGCAGCACGCGCCCGAGGTGCTGTTCGAGCGCCTTGATGCGCTGCGAGACCGCCGAGGGCGTGATCTGCAGCACCCGCGAGGCCGCGTCGAAGGTGCCCTCGGCGACGACGGTCGCGAGGGTGCGGGCGAGTTCGGCGGGGATCTCCATCTGAAGCAATGCTAACGCTGATGAAGAATCCTGAACTGTACTTCAGACAGGTCCGCGCCTAGCGTCGAGGCGTGGATCTCAGCTCGACCCTCGCCGGCCTCGGCCTCGGCCTCTCGCTCATCGTCGCCATCGGCGCGCAGAACGTCTTCGTGCTGCGCCAGGGCATCCGGCGCGAGCACGTGTTCGCAGTGGCGGCGGTCTGCGCGATCTCCGACGCCGTGCTCATCGTCGTCGGGGTCTCGGGCATCGGCGCCGTGCTCACCGCAGTGCCTTGGCTCGTCGACGTCGTGCGCTGGGCCGGCGCGGCGTTCCTCGCGGGCTACGCCGTGCTCGCCGCGAAGCGCGCGATCCGCCCGAGCGGCGCGACGCTCGGCGCGGCTCCCCAGACTGCGGCGCCGTCCGACGGGACACCGGACGGCGCCGCCCTTCCGACCGCCACCCCCGCGAGCGTGGGGTCCGGCACGCTGACGGCCGCCGCGCCCGCGCGGACCGCCGCCCGCGCCGCGGGGCGCTCGACCCTGCTCGCGACCCTCGGCACCTGCCTCGCGCTCACCTGGCTGAACCCGCACGTCTACCTCGACACGGTGTTCCTGCTCGGCTCGGTCGCGAACGGCCACGGCGAGGGCCGCTGGTGGTTCGCGCTCGGCGCGGCACTCGGCTCGCTGCTCTGGTTCTTCGGCCTCGCCTACGGGGCGCGCCTCCTCGGCCGGGTGCTCTCGACGCCGCGCGCCTGGCGCATCCTCGACGGCGTCATCGCGGTCGTGATGCTCGCCCTCGCGGTGTCGCTCGTGCTGCCACGCTGAGCGCGGAGGCACGCCTCGCCCGGCTCAGCCGAGGTCGAGCACGAAGTCGACGGTGAGCGCCGGCGGGCTCGGAGCCCCGTCGTTCGGCGTGAGCACGCAGTCGACGAGGAACGACGCATACCCGCCCTGGCCGTCGATGTCTTTTCGCGCGTATGAGGTGACGAGGTGCGTCACCTCGTCCTCGACGTAGCTGCCGTCCAGTTGTGCGAACTCGAGCCTGGCGTCACCCTGCCAAGAGCCGAGGGCGAGCGCCCGGCTCGTGGTGGGCTGTTCCTCCGACACCGTGCCTCCGGGGTAGGAATGCGTCCGGGCGGAGAAGTGCGCGAGCATCATCGCCTCGGCCAGCGCGGTGCTGGCGCCGCGGCGGCCGCTCTCGAGGTCGGCATCGGTGACGACGCTGTCCCCGCGCGCCGACAGGTACACCTCGCAACCTGAGGAGTACGAGTAGTACGCGGCATCCCCCAGAATGCCATCGAACTCCTCCCAGCCACCCGGTGTCGCGAGCCGCCAGGCGGGCGCCGCGCCGAAGTCGATCGGGTCGTCGAGCCCGATCGTGCCGGGCGGGTACTCCCGCTGCGGCTCCGGCTCGGCTTCCGGCGCCGGCTCGGGTTCCGGCTCGAGCCATCCCTCCGTGCCGTACTCCTCCGCGCCCGCCCCGGCGCGGATCTCGCTCGCGCGGGCGCCGATCGTCGTCGCCGCGGCCGCGAGCGACAACGCCCCGACCACGCTCAGCAGCAGCGCGAGCGGCGCGGCGATGCAGAGCACGACCCAGCCCGCGGCGGGCAGGGCCGGATGCCGCGGGCGCGAGGCGACGGGGTCCTGCTGCGGCACGGTGCTCCGATCCGCGCGCGGATCCTGGAGGGGCTCCGGACGGGCCCCGGCGGCGCGCCGACCCAGACTAGCGGCCGGCATCCACCGATCGGGGGATGCCGGAATCGCCAGTTCGGGGGTGCCCGTGACCGCCTCCCGCGCGAGAGGCTCGCAGCATGGACCAGATTCAGAGCCCCGCCGTCCGGGTGCGCGGGCTGCGCAAGGCCTACGGCCAGGTGACCGCCGTCGACGGCATCGACCTCGACATCGCCCGCGGCGAGACGCTCGCCCTGCTCGGCCCGAACGGCGCGGGCAAGTCGACCACGATCGAGATCCTCGAGGGCTACCGCCGCCGCAGCTCCGGCGAGGTCTCGGTGCTCGGCACCGATCCGGCGACGGGCGGCCGCGCCTGGCGCGCGGAGCTCGGCATCGTGCTGCAGTCGGCCGCGGAGACGGGCCTCTACACGGTGCGCGAGCAGCTGCGGCAGTTCGCGGGCTACTACCCCGACCCCCGCGACGTCGACGAGGTCATCGCCGCGGTCGGCCTGGAGCAGAAGGCCGGCACCCGCATCTCGAAGCTGTCCGGCGGCCAGCGCCGCCGGGTCGACGTGGCCCTCGGCATCATCGGCCGGCCGCAGCTCCTCTTCCTCGACGAGCCGACGACGGGCTTCGACCCCGAGGCGCGACGCGAGTTCTGGGGGCTCATCGAGCGGCTGAAGGCGGAGGGGACGACCATCCTCCTCACGACCCACTACCTCGACGAGGCGGCGCGGCTCGGCGATCGCGCGGCGGTCATCCTCGGCGGCCGCATCGTCGCGGAGGGCGCGATCGACGCGCTCGGCGGCGCAGCAGCCAGGGTGCCGATCGTCCGCTGGCGGGATGCCGCGGGCGCACGGCGCGAGCAGCGCACCGAGCGTCCGGCGGAGCTCGTCGCCGCGCTCGCGGCCGAGGCCGCCGACCACGGCGGCGAGCCCGCCGAGCTCGAGGTCATCCGCCCGAGCCTCGAGGACGTCTACCTCGGTCTCGTTCGCGAGGCGTCCGGCGCGGAGGCATCCGCCTCGCTCGGCGCATCCGCCCCCACCCCCGCCACGACCCCCGAGGAGGCCCGCGCATGAGCGCCGTCACCGCACCGTCCACCGCCGGCCGCACCGGGGCCGGCCGCCTGCCCGGCGTCGTCGCCACCGGCGTCCGCCGCATCGGCTACGAGGTGCGCGGCTACTTCCGCAGCCCCGACACGGTGTTCTTCACCTTCCTCTTCCCGCTCATCATGCTCGGCATCTTCACCGCCGCCTTCAGTTCGTCCGGCGACATCGCCCCCGGCGCGGGCAGCGCGGGAGTGAGCGTCGGAGCGTACTACCTGCCGGGCATGCTCGCCGCCGGCGTGCTGCTCTCGGGCGTGCAGAACCTCGCGGTCGACATCGCCGGCGAGAAGGGCGACGGCACGCTGAAGCGGCTCGGCGGCACCCCGCTCTCGCCGGTGTCGTACTTCATCGGCAAGCTCGGCCAGGTGTTCACGACCGGCGTGCTGCAGGCGGGGCTGCTGCTGCTCGTCGCGGCGACCGTCTTCGGCGTCGAGCTGCCGACGAGCGGCGACGCCTGGCTCACCTTCGCCTGGGTGTTCGTGCTCGGCACGGTCGCCTCGGCGCTCCTCGGCATCGCGCTCTCTGCCGTGCCGCGCAGCGCCCGGTCGGCGACCGCGGTCGTCGTGCCGATCGTGCTCGTGCTGCAGTTCATCTCGGGCGTGTACCTGCAGTTCTCCGCACTGCCGGAGTGGATGCAGAACCTCGCGAGCCTCTTCCCGCTGAAGTGGATGGCGCAGGGCATGCGCGCCGCGTTCCTGCCGGAGGACTTCGCCGCGCTGGAGCAGCACGGCGCCTGGGACCTCGGCTGGGTCGCGCTCTGGCTCCTCGTCTGGCTCGTGATCGGGCTCGTCGCGAGCCGGATCACGTTCCGGTGGATCCGGCGCGACGCCTGAGCCGCCAGTGCAGGACGGCCCGTGAGAGCATGACGGAATGCTGAACCGCCGCTGGTGGGACCTCGCCGCGCTCGCGGTGTCCGCCGTCGTCGTCACCTTCGGCCTGGTGTTCCCGCCGTACGGTCCGCAGGACTGGGGCAGCTGGTCGGTCGTCGCGGTGTTCCTCCTCGCCTACGTCGTCTACCTCCGGGGGCGCATCGGCTCGGAGGACCCGCGGCACCACGTCGCGATCACCGTCATCCTCGTCGTGATCGTCTTCGCGGGCACCGCGTTCGACTCCGGGGCCGCGACGCTGCAGGCCTTCGCCTACCCCTTCATCTGGATCACCTCGCCGTCGACGAGGCGGTCCGTGGTCGGCAACGTGTTCCTCGCGATCGCCGTCGCGGCGGGCTACGCGATCGGGCTCGGCCCCTCGGGTGTGCTCGCCGGCATCGGGGTCGGCGCGCTCTCGCTGGCGTTCAGCCTCGCGCTCGGGCTCTGGATCACGCGGATCGCGGAGATCGGCGAGGAGCGCGCCCGGCTGCTCGAGGAGCTGCAGGCCGCGCAGGGGCAGCTCGCCGCGGTGCACCGCGAGAGCGGCGTGACCGAGGAGCGCGCCCGGCTCGCCCGCGAGATCCACGACACCATCGCGCAGAGTCTCACGGGACTCGTCATGCTCGCCCAGCGCGCGGAGCGGCGGCTGGATGCCTCGGCGCCCGACGTGCCCGCCGCCCGCGACGACCTCGCCCTGATCGAGGAGATGGCGCGGGAGGCGCTCACCGAGGCCCGCGGGCTCGTCGCCGCCGTCTCCCCCGTCGCGCTCGACACGAGCCTCGCGGACGCCCTCGGCCGGCTCGCCGTCGCGTTCGAGCGGGAGACCGGGGTCGCGGTCGCGCTCGACGCCCGGGCGCCCGGGCTCGGCCGGGAGCTGGAGGTGGTGCTCCTCCGCGCCTCGCAGGAGGGGCTCGCGAACGTGCGCAAGCACGCGAACGCCCGCTGCGCCGCCCTCACGGTCGAGACGGTCGCGGGCCTGGCCAGGCTCACGGTGCGCGACGACGGGGTCGGCCCCGGACCGGACGACGCCCCGGGCTTCGGCCTCGCCGGGCTCCGCGACCGCGTCGCCCTCGCCGGCGGCCGGGTGCGCTTCGGCCCGGCGTCCGGGGGCGGCGCCGAGCTCGTCGTCGAGCTGCCCGTCGCGGCCGACGACCCCGTTCCGAGCGAAGGGAGCACCGCGTGAGCGCGCCCATCCGCGTCGTCGTCGCCGACGACCACCCCATCGTCCGAGCCGGCATCGTCGCGCTCCTCGACAGCGCCGAGGGCATCGAGGTCGTCGGCGTCGCGGCCGACGGGCTCGAGGCGGTCGCCCTCGCGGCGGAGCGCTCCCCCGCGCTCGTGCTGATGGACCTCCGGATGCCCGGGCTCGACGGCGCCGCGGCGACCGCGCGGATCCTCGCGGCGGGCGGCGGCGTGCGGGTGCTCGTGCTCACCACCTACGACACCGACGAGCACATCGTCGAGGCCATCGAGGCGGGCGCGTCGGGCTACCTCCTGAAGGCGGCGCCGCAGGAGGAGATCCTCGCCGGCATCCGCGCCGTCGTCGCCGGCGAGACGGTGCTCGCGCCGTCGGTCGCCGCGCAGCTCGTGCGGCGGATGCGGGCGGATGCCGAGGGCGCGGCGGGCGCGCCCCAGGCCCTCTCGCCGCGGGAGCTCGAGGTGCTGCGCCTCGTCGCCGCCGGCCGCTCGAACCCCGAGATCGCGCGGGCGCTCATCATCGGCGAGGCGACGGTGAAGACCCACCTCACCCACGTGTTCGAGAAGCTCGGCGTGAACGACCGCACGCGGGCCGTGACGCGGGCGATGGAGCTCGGGCTGCTCTGAGCCCGGCGCCCGCCCGCGCCGCCCGCCCGCGCCGCCGCGCTCAGCCCGTGTTCTGGAGCCCCGCCGCGATGCCGTTCACGGCGAGGAGCAGCAGCCGCAGTTCGTGCTCGTCGGGCGTCGCGCCCGCGGACTGCTCCTCGCGCACCGCGCGGAGCGCCCGCAGCTGCAGCAGCGAGAGGGCGTCGACGTAGGGGCTCCGCAGGTGCACCGCCCGCTGCAGCACCGGCTGCTCGGCGAGGAGCTCGTCGTGCCCACTCGCGCGCAGCACCCACTCCCGCGTGAGCGCGAGCTCCTCGAGCACGAGGGCGGCGAGCTCCTCGCGGTCGCCGAGCGCGAGGTAGCGTTCCGCGAGCCGGTCGTCGGCCTTCGCGAGCGACATCTCGACGTTGTCGATCATCGAGGCGAAGAGCGGCCACTCGCGGTACGCCCGACGCAGCAGCGCCTCGTCGCCGACCGCGGCGAGCGCGGTGCCGAGGCCGAACCAGCCGGTGAGGTTGATCCGCGCCTGCGTCCAGGCGAAGACCCACGGGATGGCCCGCAGGTCCTCGAGCGAGGACACCGACAGGCCGCGCCGCGCGGGCCGGGAGCCGAGGGCGAGGAGGCCGACCTCCTCCATCGGCGTCACCCGCGCGAACCACGCGGCGAAGCCCTCCGCCTTCACGAGCGAGAAGAAGCGCGCCCGGGACGTCTCGTCGAGTCGCGCGGCGAGCTCCGCGAAGGCGGCCGCGGCGTCGCGGTTGCGTTCCTCGTTCTCCGGGCTCCCGGCGAGGAGGGTGGCCGCGGCCATCTGCTCGAGGTGGCGGGCGGCGATGTCGGCGTCGCCGTAGCGGGCGAAGATGACCTCGCCCTGCTCGGTCACCTTGAAGCGGCCGTCGACCGAGCCCGGCGGCTGGGCGAGCACCGCCTCGTTCGTGCGCCCGCCGCCGCGGCCGAGCGCGCCGCCGCGACCGTGGAAGAGGGTGAGCTCGATGTCGTTCCGCTCCGCCCACGCGGCGATACGCGCCTGGGCGGCGTCGAGGGCGAGGGTCGCGGCGACCGGGCCGACGTCCTTCGAGGAGTCCGAGTAGCCGAGCATGACCTCCACCGCCCGGCCCGTCTCGGCGAGCCGGCGCTGCACCTGGGGCAGCTGCAGCATCCC
Source organism: Agromyces mediolanus (assembly GCF_044917495.1). Taxonomy (GTDB): domain Bacteria; phylum Actinomycetota; class Actinomycetes; order Actinomycetales; family Microbacteriaceae; genus Agromyces; species Agromyces mediolanus_B. Next base: position 102,754 of record NZ_JAVSSI010000009.1, read on the forward strand.
GTCGAGGATGTCGGTCGACGCCTCGAGGTCGGCGAAGGTCTCGAACAGCGGGATGACGTCGAGCACCGGAGCCTCGTCGCCGAGCGCGGCCTCGGCGAGCCGGTAGACGTTCGCGAGGTCGTCGGCGCTCTGCGTGAAGGAGACGATGTAGCGGCGCGCGGCGCGGAGCCCGTAGCGGCGCTGCAGCTCGGCGATCGTGCGGTACACCGCGAGCACCTCGGCGGCGAGCTCGCTGCGCTCGGCCCCGGGCTCGGCCGCGTCGAGCTCGGCGAGCACCCGCCGGTGCACCTCGGAGTGCTGGCGCACCTCGAGCTCGGCGAGGTGGAAGCCGTAGGTCTCCACCTGCCAGACGAGGCCCTGCAGCTCCCCGTTCGCGCTGCGCTGGGCGCCCGCGGCGGCGAGCGAGGCCTGCACCAGCCGGAGCTCGGCGAGGAGCTCCTCCGGTGCGGCGTAGGCGAGCGCCGCGTCGCCCTCGCGGGTCGCGCGGATGCGCGCGGCGATGACGAGTAGGACCCGGCGGTGCGGCTCGTCGGGCGCGCGGGTGCCGATGCCGGCCGTGATGGTCGGGGCGAGGCGCTGCTGGGCCGCCCAGAGCTCCTGCACCTCGGGCGAGGCGGGCGTGCCGTCCTCCGCGAGGGTGAGGCTCCGGCCGATGCGGGTCGCGGCACGTTCGAGGCCGAGCAGCACGTGCTCCGCGGCGATCGCGGCGGCGGCGGCCGTCGTCTCGGCGGTGACGAAGGGGTTGCCGTCGCGGTCGCCGGCGATCCAGCTGCCGAAGCGCACGAAGGCGGGGGCGACGGCGGGCTCGAGGCCGGCCCGGGCGCCCTGCAGCCGGTCGTCGAGCTGCCGGTAGACGCGCGGCACGACCTCGAACAGCGTCTGGTCGAACACGTTCATGGCGCTGCGCACCTCGTCGAGCGGCGTCGGGCGGGTTGTGCGGATCGGCGAGGTGCGCCAGAGCACGTCGATCTGCTCCGCGAGGCGGCGGTCGAGCTCGGCGGGATCGGCGGCCGGGGCGAGGCGCAGGAGCTCCTCGCGCTCGGCGAGCAGCTCGCCCACACGGCGGATGGCGGAGGCGACGGCGCGGCGGCGGGCTTCGGTGGGGTGCGCGGTGAGCACGGGGTGGAAGCGCAGCCGGCGCAGCCGTTCGGCCGCGGCATCCTCGCCGATCTCGGCGACGAGGTGCTCGTAGGCGGCGCCGAGCGATTCCGTCGGGGCGCTCGCGTGCGCGCCGTCGCGGGCGCGGAGCACGCGCACCCGGTGGTGCTCCTCGGCGAGGTTCGCGAGGTGGAAGTACACCGTGAACGCGCGGGCCACCTCCTCGGCGCGCGCGGGGGTGAACGCGGCCACGAGGGCCTCGGCGTCCTCCAGGGAGGCGCCCTCGCCCTCGTACGCGGCGATCGCGAGGGCGCGGAGACGCTCGACGTCGTCGAGGAGGGCGGGACCGCCGGCCTCGGCGAGCACGGTGCCGAGGAGGCTGCCGAGCAGGCGCACCTCGGCTCGGAGCTCGTGGTCGATGCGGTCGCTGACGGCCTCGCGGGCGCTCGGGTCGTGGGGCGGGACGGTGGGCTCTGAGGGGAAGGCGGAGCTGGTCACCCTGCGACCGTACCCGGATTCGCGTGACGGTCACATTTCGTCACGTCACATTCCGCGACCGACCGCCCACCCCTCCTCGAGTTGCCCGACTTTCATGGAAGTCGGGCAACTCGATGTGGGAGCCGGTCAGAGCAGGCGGCGGGCCGTCGCCCAGGCGGTGAGCTCGTGCCGGCTGGAGAGCTGCAGCTTCCGGAGCACCGCGGAGACGTGCGTCTCCACCGTCTTCACCGAGATGAACAGCTCGGCCGCGACCTCCTTGTAGGCGTAGCCGCGGGCGATGAGGCGCATCACCTCCTGCTCGCGCGCCGAGAGCCGGTCGAGCTCGTCGCCCGCGACCGCCGTCTCACCGACGGCGGCGCCGAAGGCGTCGAGCACGAAGCCCGCGAGCTTCGGCGAGAACACGGCGTCGCCGGTCGCGACGGCGTGCACCGCCCGGCTCACCTCGCCGCCGGAGGAGCCCTTCGTGATGTACCCCCGGGCGCCGGCGCGGATGACGCCGACGACGTCCTCGGCCTTGTCGGAGACGCTGAGCGCGAGGAAGCGCGTCGCCGGCAGCTCGGGCGCCGCCCGGCGGATCACCTCGGCGCCCCCGGTGCTGCCCGCCGGCACCGAGAGTCCCGGCAGGTGCACGTCGAGCAGGACCACGTCGGGCGCCGTCTCGGCCACGACGGCGAGCGCCGACTCGACGTCGTGCGCCTCGCCGACGACCTCGATCGTGGCGTCGAGGTCGGCCTTCAGCCCGGAGCGGAAGATCGAGTGGTCGTCGACGACGACGACCCGGACGGATGCCTCAGCCACGCGCTCCCCCTTCGCCGACGGCCGCAGCGGGCATCCGGAGCCGCACCTGCGTGCCCACCCCGCCGACGCCCGGTCCGACCTCGGCCTCGCCGCCCGCCCGGCGCATCCGGCCGACGATCGACTGGCGGACGCCGAGCCGGTCGGCCGGCACCTCCTCGAGCGAGAACCCGGCACCGCGGTCGCGGACGAAGACCTCGACCGCCTCGGGCCGGCCCTCCACGTACACGGAGACCTCGCCGCCCGCGTGCCGCGCCGCGTTCAGCATCGCCTCCCGGCTGGCGGCGGCGAGCTCGCCCGAGGCCCGTTCGCGCTGCTCGCCGACGACGACGACGTCGACGCTCACGGGGTACTCGATCTCGAGCACGGCGGCGACCTCGCGGAGCTCGGCGCCGAGGTCGCGGTCGGGCACGGCGTCGCCGGCGAAGAGCCACTCGCGCAGCTCCCGCTCCTGGGCCCGGGCGATGCGGGCGACCTCGCTCGTCGCCCCGGCGCGGTTCTGGATGAGGGCGAGCGTCTGCAGCACCGAGTCGTGCAGGTGGGCGGCGATCTCGCTGCGCTGCTCCTCGCGGATGCGCCGGGTGCGCTCCTCGGTGAGCTCGCGCCAGCGGGTCACGAGCGTGGGTGCGTAGACGAGGGCGATGCCCGCGACCGCGGCGAGCGCGGCCGCGAACGCCGGCTGCGGGGACTCGGACGCCGCCGCGCCGAACACGATCACGAGCGCGACGAGGGCGAGCGCCACGGTCGCCACCGCGCGCACCGCGTGCTCGTGCCTGGGACCGCGCTCGGCATCCGGCCGGTCGATGAAGCCGGCCCACGCCGCCGCCGCGACGATGAGACCGATGCCCGCGAGCGCGGGCCAGAACCAGACGGCCCCGCCGACGGGCGGCGCCCCGATCACCATGGCCCCGGCGAGCGGGACGGCGGCGGCCGCGAGCAGGATCCAGGCGACCGGCGCGCGGCGCTTCGGCGGCTCCTCCCCCGGCTGCCAGGGCGTCAGGGCCCACAGCCAGAGGTAGAGGAGGAGTCCGGCGCCGCCGACGGCGCTCGTCGCGGCGAAGCCGAGGCGCACGAGCACGACCGGCCAGCCGAGGTGGACGGCGAGCCCGGCGGAGACGCCCGTCGCCACGCAGTCGCGCGGGCGGGCGAGGCGCGGAACGACGTGATCGTCGCCCGTCGCGTGGGCGGTGCTCATGCCTGCCATCCAAGCAGACGGATGCCCCGGGCAGCCGTTCCCCTGGGCGTCGTTCAGGGTCGAATCAGGGGTTCACCCCATCGCGGGCCGCGGCCCGACTGCGCCACGATCGAGGCATGGAGACGAATCGCACCGCTCCCCCGGACGCCGAGGCGCCGCGGGACGAGCAGGGGGAACGCACGACCGACGGCCAGGGCGCCAGTGGCGGAGCGGGCGGTTCGGCTCCGACGGGCGGCCCGGGCAGCGGCTTCTTCGCCGATCTGCGCCGGCTCGGCCTGCCGCGCCGCGAGGGCTGGATCGGCGGCGTCTGCGCCGGCGTCGCCGCCCGGATCGGCATCGACCCGATCATCGTCCGCGGCATCGTGGTCGTGCTCGCGGTGCTCGGCGCGCCCTTCCTGCTCATCTACGCGGCGGCGTGGCTGCTGCTGCCCGACCTCGAGGGGCGGATCCACCTGGAGCAGCTCTTCCGCGGCGTCGTGGACCCGGCGCTCGCCGGCATCGCCGTGATGACCGTGGTCGGCATCATCCCGCTCGTGCAGGGCGGCTGGCTCGGCTGGCGCTGGTGGCCGGAGCTGCCCTCGCTGCCGGACCCGCTCTTCGGCATCGACCTCTCGGTGCCGTTCCGGCTCATCTGGGTGCTCCTCCTCCTCGGCGGGCTCGTCGCGCTCGTGGTCTGGCTCGTGCGCCGTTCGGCCGCCACGGGCGGGGCGCGCTCCGCCGCGTCCGCCGCACCCGCCGCGCAGACGATGCCCGCGGCGCCGACGTCTGCGGCGTCGACGTCCGCCGCGTCGGCTTCCGCCGCGGCGGCAACGCCGGCGACCGCGAGCGCTGCGGATGCCGGATCGGATGCCGCACCCGCCGCCGCCGCGGCATCCGCGGCCCTCGTCTCCGGCGAAGCGCCCCCGGCTCCCGCGCCGCCGCCCGCTCCGCCGATCGAGCCCGCGCCCGACGCCTCCGGCGAGGAGCTCGGCGCCTGGCGGCAGAGCCACGACGCCTGGCGCGCCGAGCACGCCGAGTGGCGCGCCGGGCAGGCCGAGGCCGAACGGCGGGCCCGCGCGCTCGCGGCCGAGGAGAACCGGGCCCAGGCCCGCGAGCTCATGGCCCGCGCCGACGCCGCCCGAGCCGCACGTCGGGCGAGCCGCCCCCGCGCGAGCGCCGCCTTCGTGTTCACCGCGCTCGGCCTCGCGATCGTCGGCGGTGCGATCACCGCGATCGCCGCCATGTCGTCCGCGCAGACCGACGGGTTCGCCGTGCCCCTCTCGCTCGCCGCCGCGGTCGGCGTCTTCGCGGTCGCGATGGTGATCGCCGCGCTCCGCCGCCGCCGCAGCGGCTGGCTCGCCTTCTTCGCCTCGGCGACGACGATCGTGATGCTCGTGGCGACCGCGATCGCCGCCGTGCTGCCGGAGGGGCGGCTGATCGGACCGGGCGCCTCCATCTCGCTCACGACGTCGCAGCGCCTCGTGCAGCCCGTCGGCGACGCCTACCTGAGCCTGTACGCGACGCCAGGCTCGACCGACGCGCCCGCGATCGTCGAGCTCTCGCAGGGGCTCGGCCAGGCCTGGATCTCGATCGATGAGGACGACCGTCTGCAGCTGGACGCCTCGGACGCCGGTGCTGTGACCATCTGGGTCGCGGACGAGAACGGCGGCCTGGCCGCGGTCGGGCCCGACACCCGGCGCCCGTTCGTCATCGGCGGCCCGGACGGGCTCGCCGGCGACGACGGCCCGGTCGACGCCCGGCTCGTGCTCACGCAGTGGACGGGCGACGTGTACGTCGACATCCGAACGGAGATGCAGTGATGGCCAAGCAGAACCCGGACCGCGAGGACGCGGCGAACGAGGCGCCGGAGGAGACTGGCGTGACGGAGGTGCTCCCGACCGAGGCGCTCCCGACCGAGGCGCTCCCGACCGAGGCGCTCGCCACCGAGGTGCTCGCCACCGAGGTGCTCGCCACCGAGGTGCTCGCCACCGAGGTGCTCGCGCCGGCGGCCGAGGCCGCACCCGCTCGCGCGCCCCTCGCCGAGCCGGCGCCCCTGGCGGCGCCCGCACCCTCCGCCGAGCCGCCGGCGCGCCCGACGATCCGCTGGGGCGCCCTGGTCTGGGCGCTGCTCTACGGCACCATCGCGGGCGTCACCGTGTGGCTCCTCGTCTCGCCCGAGCGGCGCGACGCCGCGGCCGACTGGATCGGCTCGGTGCATCCGCTCGTGATCGTGCTCTACGGAGTGATCGCGCTCGGCGCCGTGATCGCCCTGTTCGGCGTCGTCGGGCTCATCCGGCGCGGCGAGCGCGCGCGGCGCGGTCACCAGGCCGCGGGCAGCTCCCGGTCGCCGAGCGGCGTGAGCTCCGGCGGGATCGGCCAGGCGAGCTCGTAGCGGACGACCGGCGCGTCGATGGCGCCGAAGTCGTCCTTCTTCACGACGATCCCGCGAGTGCTCACCTCGGTGATGCGCACCCGCAGGGGGGCGGCGTCGGGCAGCTCGAGCACGTAGGGATCGGCGAGATACCGGATGCCGAGCTCCTCGAGCAGCTCCTCGCCCGCGAGCCAGTCGATCGCGCCGCCGTGCTCGCGCCCGAGCAGGTCGACGGGCACGAAGCCCTCGCCCTCCGGGCGGAGCCAGCCGACGAGCTCGCCGTCGGGTCGGCGGTGTTCGATGAAGTCGCTGCGGTCCACCCGGCGAGCCTAGCCGCGCCACTCCTCCACAGCACAGCCCGTGACGCCGCCGTCCACCGCCGCACGTCCGGCGCCGTCCGCTCGGCGAGTCGTCCTCTAGGGTCGAAACACCGGAGACCGATACACGAGGAGGGCGCGATGACCGAAGTGCAGAGCTGGGTGCTGATCGGAATGTTCGGGAGCATCGTCATCGGCATGATGAGCTGGCAGACGGTGCACCTGAGTTCGCTGTTCCGCGCCGAGATCGGGCGGGCGACGGCGGAGCTCCGCACCGAGCTGGCCACGATCGATCGAGACGTGCAGGCGCTCACGCGCCGCGCCTTCGGCGGAGAAAGCGGCTGAGCCGCTAGATCTCCACGCCGACGAGCACCGGCTCGGGGTGCAGCACGATGCCGAACTCCGCCTGCACCCGGTGGCGCACGTAGCGTGCGAGCTCCGTCAGCTCCGCGGCGGTCGCCCCGCCGCGGTTCGTCAGGGCAAGCGTGTGCTTCGAGGAGACGGCGGCGCGCGAGCCGGGCAGCGCGAAGCCGCGGCGGATGCCGGCGTGCTCGATGAGCCACGCGGCCGAGAGCTTCACGAGCGGCTCGGCGGCCTCCGCCTCGGCGGGCGGCGCGTCGTCGGCGGTCTCGAGCTCGGCCTGCAGCTCGAGGAAGGCGTCGAGGGGCGAGTGCGAGGCGAGCCGCGACAGCGGCACCACCTCGTCGGGCTCCTCGGGGTCGAGGTACCAGCGCGGCGCGTCGGCCGGCAGCGTGCGCGCCACCTTCTCGGTGACGATCGGGTTGGTGAAGAACGATCCGGCGCTCACGGAGTCGGGATCGGCCGGATCGAGCACCATGCCCTTCGAGCCGCGCAGTGCGAGCACCGTCTCGCGCACCTTCGCGACGGGCGCCCGGTCGCCCGGCTGCACGCCGAGCGCGGCGGCGAGCTGCGCGTAGGCGATCGGCCGTCCGATCGCCTCGCCGAGCACCGCGCGCTCCGCGGCGGTGTCGTGCAGCTCGACCTCGACGGCGACGACGACGCCCGCGAGGCCCTGCTTCAGCACCGAGGTGCGGTACCCGAGCTCGAGCTCGGGTACCGGCATCCAGCGCGGGGCGTCCGCCCCCTCGTCGAGGAACCAGACGCCGACGAGCGCCTCCGACAGCTCCTGCCCGTAGGCGCCGATGTTCTGCACCGGCGCGGCGCCGACGGAGCCCGGGATGCCCGAGAGCGCCTCGAGCCCCGAATAGCCGTGCGCGACGGTCCAGGCGATGAAGCCGTCCCAGTTCTCGCCGGCCTGCACCCGGAGCCGCACCGCACCCTCCGGGGCGCCCGGCATGACCTCGATGCCGCTCGTGGCGATGCGCACGACAGTGCCGTCGAAACCCTCGTCGCCCGCGACGAGGTTCGAGCCGCCGCCGAGTGCGAGCCACGGCTCGCCCGAGCCCCACACGCCGTGCAGGAGGTCGACGAGGTCGCGCTGCGTCGTCGCCGTCACGAGCCGGGCGATCGGGCCGCCGAGGCGGAGCGTCGTGAGCTCGGCGAAGCTCGCGCCGGTCATCGGCCGCCGCGGTCGCCGAGCTCGACGCGGACCTGCGCCTTGCCGAGCACCGTCTCCTCGCCGACCTTCACGGTGAGGTCGATGCGAGCGACGGCGGCCTCGGCATCCAGCTGCCCGACCTTCGCGACGACCTGCACGACGGCGCCGAGCTCCGGGTCGACGACGACGGGCCGGGTGAAGCGCACCTGGTAGTCGACGACGCGGCCGGGGTCGACGGCCCAGTCGACGACGGGCTGCACCGCGAAGCCCATGGTGAGCATGCCGTGGGCGAGCACGCCCGGCAGGCCGACCGACTTCGCGACGTCGTCGCGGTAGTGGATCGGGTTGAAATCGCCCGAGGCGCCGGCGTAGCGCACGAGCGTGTCGCGGGTGAGCGCGAAGCTCTGCTCCGCGACGACGTCGCCCACGGCGAGGGAGGCGAAGTCCGGGGTCTGCAGCGCGGCCATCAGTCTTCCCCTCGCACGACGAGCGTCGAGATCGCCGTGACGACGTGCGCGCCCTCGGCATCCGTGATCGTGGACTCGGCGGTGACCATCGCGTGCGCGCCGAGCGACTTCACGCTCGTGACCGCGAGCGTCGCGGTGAGCAGGTCGCCGGCGACGATCGGGCGGCTCTGCACGAAGCGCTGGTCGCCGTGCACGACGCGCGTGAAGTCGATGCCGGCGTCGGGCTCGGCGAGGAGCTGCGCGAGCGTCTGCTCCTGGATGACGACGGCGAAGGTCGGCGGGGCGACGACGTCGGCGTAGCCCGCGGCCTGCGCCGCTTCGGGGTCGAGCGAGATCGGCGTGGAGGCGAGCACGGCGCGGGCGAACTCGCGCACCTTCTCGCGGCCGACGAGGTACGGCGCGGTCGGCGGGAACTCCCGGCCGACGAGTTCGGGATTCACGGACACCCCGCCAGTCTAGACGGGCGGGGTGTCCGGCCGGTCAGCGCTTGCCGCCGCCGAGGAGTCCGCCGAGGCCGCCGAGGAGATCGCCGAGGCCGCCGCCCTGCGCCTGCGAGCCGCCGCCGGAGCCGCCGCCGAAGAGGCCGCCGAGGAGGCCCCCGAGGTCGACGCCGCCGCCGGAGCCACCCGAGCCCGAACCGCCGCCGAGGAGCCCGCCCAGCAGGTCGCCGATGCCGCCGCCGCTCTGCGCCTCGTCGCCGGCCGACTTCTTCGTGAACTGCTGGGCGAGGAAGCTCAGCACGATGGGCGCGAGGATCGGCAGGAGCTTGCCGATGAGGTCACCGGCGCCGCCGCCCTGCTTCTGGTCGAGGGCCTGCACGACCTGGTCGGTGTTCTGGCCGAAGACGTTCTTCACGATCTTCTTGCCGTCCTCCTCGTCGACGTCGGCGAGGTTCACGCCGCCCTCGACGAGCGACGGGTCGTGCTTCGCGACGGCCTTCTGCAGCGAGGCGGCACCGGCCTGGTCCTGGGCGTTCGCGCCCATGCCGGCGAGGAGCGCGGGGAGCGCCTGCTCGACGGCCTGCGTCGCGGTCGCCTCGTCGACGCCGAGCTTCTTCGCGATGTCGCCGATGGGAAGGCTGCTCATGAGCTCGTCGAGTGCTGCCATTGGTGCGTCTCCTTCTGGCGCCCGCGTGCGGGGCGTCCCGCGTTCACGGTAGCCGGACGGATGCCGCGGGCGGAAGGGGACAAACTCCGTCGGAGGACGCCGTCAGCCGCCGGCGAGGCGGGCGAGGCGCACGTGCAGCGAGTCCATCAGCAGCTCCAACCCGACCTCGAACACCCGGTCGCTGCGCGCGGCGCCGGTGGGTCCGGTCTCGACCAGCCGGCCGAGGGTGCGCGTGGGCTGCTGCGGCAGCCAGACCACCTCGGGCCCGGCGAGATCGAGGCCGAACCCCAGGGCGAAGCCGTCGAGCACGGCGACGATCGTGAGCACCTCGTCCTCGGGGAAGCCGGCCTCCAGGAGCGCGGTCGCCACCCGGTCGTACGACGCGATGACCCGGTCGGAGGTGATCGTCTTACCGACGAGCAGCGGGACGATCAGCGGATGCGCCGCATACATGCGGCGCTGGGCGCGCATGACCGAGACCACGACGTCCTCCCAGTCGCCCTCCGGAGGTTCCGCGAGGTATCGCACGGTGAGCCGGTCGCGGACCGCCTCGACGATCGCGTCCTTGCCGTCGACGTGGTTGTAGAGCGACGACGGGGTCACCCCGAGGCGGCGGGCGAGCGCGTTCACGCCGAAGCCGTCGCCGGAGTCGATGAGCTCGATCGCGGCGTCGGCGATGCGGTCCTCGGACAGCAACGGCACTCTGGGGCGGGCCACCTCGCCCTCCTCTCGGCGTCGCGGGCGATCCGAACGAGGCTACACGGTCGGATCGTGGACTCCCCCTTCCCATCGGGGACGTCCATCTGCATAATAAACGAACGCCATTCATTTATGGTCGCGGCCGAGCCGCTCCCCCCACCCAGCACACCGCCGTGCCCGACTCCCCCGGAGACCCAATGTCGAACTCCGACCTCGCCTCGCGAGTCCCGCTCCGCCTGCCCAGCGCCAGCGCGACCTTCGCCATCGCCATCGCCGGCTACCTCGGCGTGAACCTCTCGCCGTACATGATTGGCGCACTGCAGAGCGCTCTCGGCACCGACGTCCTCACCGCGAGCTGGATCGTCACGGGCGCCCTCCTCGCCACCGCCATCGTCGGCCTGGCCATCGCGCCGCTCTGCGCCGGCCCCCGGCGGAGGCTCGTCGCCCGGGCCGGGCTCGCCCTCGGCGTCCTCGGCTTCGGCGCGGCCGCTCTGCTCCCCGTACCCGGGGTCGTCGTCGGCGGACTGCTGCTCGGCGGCGCCGGCGCCGGCGGTGCCGTCGCCGCGGCGGGCGCCGCCCTCGCCGCCTTCCGCAACCCGGACCGGGTGGCCGGCTTCAACGGCCTCGCGAACCGCGGCATCATCACGGTCGTGCTCGCCGTGCTGCCGGTCATCGGGCTCGCCCCGCTCGAGGTGTTCGGCGCGCTGGCGCTGTTCTCGCTGATCGGACTCGTCCTCAGCGCCTGGCTGCCCGCCGCGCCGGTGCATGGTCCGCAGGCCGGTGCCGCCGTCGCCGAGGCAATGCCGGTCGAGATCCCGCCGACCGGCGCGATCCGCGAGGTGCCGCGGCGCACTCCCGCGACCGCGAAGGCGGTCACCATCGCGGGCTTCACGCTCCTCGTCACCTTCGCCCTCTGGGCCGCGAGCGAGGACTCGCTCTGGGCCATGGCCGGGTTCATGGGCACCGAGCAGGCCGGACTCACTCCCGAGGGGCTCGGCATCGCGCTCAGCGGCGCGACCGCGGGCGGCCTCGTCGGTTCCCTCGTGCTCACGATCGTGGGCGACCGGCTCGGCCGTGCGGCCCCCCTCGGCATCCTGCTCGTCGCCGGCGGCGCGCTCAAGATCGCCGAGGGCTTCGCCAGCGACCCGACGACCTTCATCGTGATCTTCGTCGCCTGGAACACGATCTACGCCCTCGCCTTCATGTACTTCGTCTCGACGTCCGCCGCGCTCGACGCCGACGGGCGCTGGTCGGGCCCGCTCCTCGCCGTCTATCTCGTCGGCTCGAGCCTCACCCCCGTGATCGGCGCCGCGCTCGTCGAGCTGCTCGGCTTCCAGGGCTTCGCCGTGGCGCTCGGCATCGCGAGCTTCGTGCTCGCCGTGCCGACCGTCGTCGTCGCCCGCCTGTCCACCCGGCTCCAGCGCGAGGAACGCCTCGCCATCCCCACCGCCACCACCACCGAGGAGGTCCCCGCGTGACTCGCACGCTCTACACCGACGGCCGCATCTTCACCGCCGCAGACGATTCGAACTGGGCGGAGGCCATCGTCGTCGACGGCGACACCATCGCCTACGTCGGCGACGCCGCGACGGCGCGGGCGGAGGCCGGTCCGGACGCGCAGCTCGTCGACCTCGGCGGCCGACTCGTCGTGCCCGGGTTCGTCGACGCGCACACCCACCTCGTGATGATGGGCGACGCGCTCGGCCGGGTCGGGCTCACCGACGCCCGGAGCGTCGCGAGCATCCAGGACCGCCTCCGCTCCGCCCGCGCCGCCGCGCCCGACGCCCCCCGCCTGCTCGGCCGGGGCTGGCTGTTCGACTCGGCGCCCGAGGGAAAGCCGACCGCCGCGATGATCGACGCCGCCGTCGCCGACGTGCCCGTCTACCTCGACGCGAACGACTACCACTCCTGCTGGGTGAACACCGCTGCCCTCGCCGAGCTCGGCATCACCCGGGACACCCCCGACCCGATCGGCGGGCGCATCGGCCGCGACGCCGACGGGGAACCGAACGGCATGCTCTACGAGACCGCCGCCCAGCAGCACGTCTGGTCCTTCCTCGCCGAGGCGACGACGGATGCCGATCGCGACGCGGCCGTCGAACGCACGATCTCCGCCTACCTCGCCGCCGGCGTGACCGCCGCCGTCGACATGGCGTTCGACGAGCTCGGCCTCGCCGCGTTCGAGCGCGCGGCCGCCCGGCGCGGCGGCACCCTCCCGCTCACGGTCATCGGGCACTGGTTCATCGAGAACACCGGCGACGACGAGCAGAACCTCGCCCAGGTGGCGCGCGCGGCCGAGCTCGCGGCCCGGCCGTCGAACCCGACGCTGCGGGTCGGCGGCATCAAGCTCGTGCTCGACGGCGTCATCGACGCCTGCACCGCCGCGCTGCGCCTGCCCTACGCCGACGGCTCGAACGCCGAGCCGATCTGGCCGCTCGAGCGGGCGAAGCCCGTCGTCGCCGCCGCCGACGCCGCCGGCCTGCAGATCGCGCTGCACGCGATCGGGGATGCCGCGAGCGACCTCGCCCTCGACGCGATCGAGCACGCCGTCGCCGTGAACGGCGAGCGCCCGCGGCGGCACCGCATCGAGCACCTGGAGTACGCCGCCCCCGAGACGCCGGCGCGGATGGCGCGACTCGGGGTGACCGCATCGATGCAGCCGGTGCACACCGACCCGGCGATTTGGGACAACTGGGCCGCGATGCTCGGCGACGAGCGGGCCGACCGCGGCTGCGCCTGGCCCGAGTACGTCGCCGCCGGCGTGCGCCTGGCGTTCTCGACCGACGCGCCGACGGCCCCCTACGAGGCGCTGCCGAACATGTACATCGCCGCCACGCGCCGCTCCGCCCTCGACGACTCGTTCCCGCCGAATCATCCGGAGTTCGCGGTGCCGCTCGACGAGGCGATCGTGCACGCCACCCGCGACGCGGCGGCATCCTGTCTCGAGGAGCACCGCCGGGGCACCCTCGCCGCCGGCCTCGCCGCCGACTTCGCGATCGTCGACCGCGACCCGTTCGCCCTCGGCGAGGCCGCCCTGCTCGAGGCCCGCGTCCTGCGCACCGTCGTCGCCGGCCGCACCGAGTTCGAGGCCTGACGCTCCCCTCCCCTCGCACAACTCAGGAACATCCCGGGGTTATGCCCCTCGAGGCATCCGCCGATCCGCGGAATCCCGGGCGTCACCGCGCGGGTGTTCCTGAGTTGTGCGAGTGAGGCGACGACGAGGGCGCCGCCTATCCTGGTATTCCAAGCGAGGGGTTCGTGATGCCAGGCATGCCAGATGGATCTCCCGAACGGACCGCACCAGACGGGCTGCTCGAACGGTTGCTCGACCTGCCACGGCCCGATCGCCTCGTCGCCGATGCCACGTCCCAGTCCGGTTCGACGACGACCTTCTCGCACATCGAACTGGATCGGTCGCATGAGTTCTGGACGCTGAGCGATGCCGATTCCCGGCGACTCATCGCGTCCTACTCGGGCGGGGTCTACCGCTCTCCGGATTCCGCCCGGGCCACCACGCTGACCGGCTCGCTTCCTTCCATCGCGCTGAAGATGCTCTTTATCGAGCACCTTCCCCTGTGGGGCCGGTCATGGGACGACTGGCGGCCGCTCGCGGTGGACGACCACGAGCCCGACGCGCTGCTCATCACCATCGAGCACCGGAACGACCGCGAACTGCGTGGCACAGTCACGATCGACCGATCGCTCGGCATCGCCAGGAGCCTCGTGAGGCCCAGCGGCGTCACCCGGATCGAGGCCCGCGAGTGGTGACCGGATCACCGCACGGGCGCGCCTGAGTCGTCACGAAACGGAACCCGCGCACGAACGGAGCCGCCCCGCCGAGTGTCGTCGGCGGGGCGGCTCCAGTCTGCGGGGCCCTAGCTGTCGCGGGCCGCGACGCCGCGGGCGAGGTGCTCGCTGCGGAAGAACTCCGGCCGCTTCACCCGCTGCCAGATCATCACGATGACGCCGGCGAGCAGGATCACGACGCCGAGGATGAACACGAGGCCCACCCCGCCGATGTTCGAGCCCGAGCCGTAGGAGGGGTCCATGCTGTCGATGAGCGTCGTGAAGAACAGCACCGCGAGGATGCCGCCGCCGACGAGCGGCGCGATGAGGCGGAAGAAGAGGTTCCGGCCGCTGCGGAACCAGGTCTTGCGGAAGTACCAGACGCACGCGAACGCCGTGAGTCCGTAGTAGAAGCAGATCATCATGCCGAGCGTCGTGATCGTGTCCCAGAGCACGTCCTCGCTGACGAAGCGCATCACGGTGTAGAACACCGCAGCGACGATCGCCGAGACGACGGTCGCGTAGCCCGGGGTGAAGAAGCGCGGGCTCACCTTCGAGAACTTCTGCGGCAGCGCCCCGTAGTGCCCCATCGCGAGCAGCGTGCGCGCGGGCGACACGAAGGTCGACTGCAGCGAGGCCGCCGAGCTCGACAGCACCGCGATCGACATCAGGATCGCGAGGGGCCCGAGGATGGGCCCCGCGAGGTAGAAGAACGCGTTCTCCTGGATCGCCGGGTTGCCGAGGCCGACGCCCGACTCGCCCGTCCCGGCGAACGCGAGCGCCCCCATCGCGACGAAGAGGTAGATCGCGACGACGATGGTGACCGTGAGGGTCGCCGCCCGACCCGGGGTCGAGTTCGAGCCCTTCGTCTCCTCGTTCATCGTGAGCGTCACGTCCCAGCCCCAGAACACGAAGAGCGACACCGAGAGCCCCGCGACGATCGCCGAGAACGAGCCGACCTCGAGCGGGTTGAACCAGCTGAGCTCGATCTGCGTCGGGTCGAACGCCGTGCCGTTCGCGACGTGCCAGAACGCGGCGACGCCGAAGCCGATCATCACGAGCAGCTGGAAGCCGACGAGCCAGTACTGCAGCTTCTGCGTCGTCTGCATGTCCCGGTACGAGATGAAAGTCGCGCCCAGGATGAACACGAGGCACGTCGCGACGTTCACGAAGGGGTTGCCGACGAGGTTCGCGATGTCGGGGTTGTTGAACGCCTGCGCGAGCGCCAGGTAGAAGAACTCCACCGCGATTCCCGCGAGGTTCGACAGCACCACGACGGTCGCGGCGATGAGCCCCCAGCCGGCCATCCAGCCGATCCACGGGCCGAAGGCCCGCGTCGCCCAGGTGAAGGAGGTGCCCGAGTCCGGCATCGCGCTGTTCAGCTCACGGTAGCCGAAGGCGACGAGGAGCATCGGGATGAACCCGATGAGGAAGATCGCCGGCAGCTGCGTGCCGACCTCCGCCACGGTCGGCCCGAGCGCGCCCGTCAGCGTGTACGCCGGGGCGATGCAGGAGATGCCGATGACGATCGCGCCGATGAGGCCGACCGATCCGGCCGAGAGGCCCTTCTTGGAGAGGCCGGGGTCGCCGCCGTCGACCGTCGCGCTCGCGGTGGTGAGCGGGGCGTGCGGCTGCGTGTGGGCCTCGTGGGCCTGGTGCTGGTTCGCGGGGTCGTGCGTCATTGCAGAGGTCTTTCGGGTGGGGTCAGGAGGTCTGGGCGGCGCGGGGCACCACGATGAGCGGGACGGGGAGCTCCCGCAGCATCTTCGTGGCGGTGCCGCCGAGGAAGAGCCGCGACGGCGCCGCGAGCCGGCTGGAGCCGACGAGCACGAGCTCGCCCGGCTCCCAGTCGAGCGCGCCGACCGATTCTTCGATCGTCTGGCCGGTGGCGACGACGGCGCTCGCCTCGACGCCGGCGGGCAGCTCGCGGCGGGCGCCCTCGAGCGCCTGCTCGGCGGCGACGGTGCTCGTGAGGTTCACGAGTCCCGTGTCGACGCCCGCTGGCAGATCGATCGGCACGAGCGAGAGCAGCCGCAGCGGCGCGTGCGCGCGGCGGGAGAGGGCGACGGATGCCTCGAGCACCACGCCGGGCGTGCCGCCGACGGCCGCCGTCACCCGGGTGAGCCCCGCCGACACGGGCAGCTTCCGGGCGCCGACGGGCGCGAGCGCGACCGGCACGTCGGCCGAGTGCAGCAGCTCGGATGCGACCGAACCGATGCGGGTGCGACCGAACAGCCCGCCGCGGGCGGGCCCGACGACGACGAGACGCGCGCCGAACTCGTGCGCCGCGGCCACGAGGCCCTCGGCGAAGGAGTCGGCGTAACGGATGTGCAGCGCCTGCGCGACGTCGCCGCCGAGCCCGGCGGAGGCGTCGGCGAGCCAGGCCTGGGCCTGCTCCTTGACCCGGCGCTCGTGGCCCGGGTCGCGGGGCACGACGCCGCCGCGCGCCTCGATCGGCAGCACCATGACGACCTCGAGCGAGGCATCCGTGGCCCCGGCGACCCGGGCGCCGAGCGCGAGCGCGTCGGCGCCCGAGTCGTCCGCCGTGTAGCCGACGACGATCCGGTACGCTGATCCGGTCCGATCGGTCATCGGGGCGCCTCAGCCCTCGAGGATCTGCGCGGCGACGAGGCGTCCCATGCGGATCGCGCCGTCGACGTGCTGGTAGCCCTTGCCGGCCATGTCGGAGCAGGCGAAGGAGATCGGGCCGACCGGCTCGCGGAGGTCGGCGCCGTACCGGGCGAGGCCGCCCATGTCGAAGCTCGCGGCGTAGGCGCCGCGGGTCCACTCCTCGCTGCCCCAGTCGCTCTCGTAGTAGAGCACCGGGTTCTTCGCCTGCTCGCCGTAGTAGTGCGAGAGCGACTCGAGGATCTTCGCCTGGCGCTCCTCGGCGGAGAGCGAGAAGACGCCGTCGGCCTCCTCGTCGGAGACGAAGCCGACGAGGGTGCCGCGGGTGTCGCCGTGGTTCGTGTTGTCGTACGCCTCGTGGCAGAGCTCGTACGGGCTGAACGCGGTGCCCGAGAGCCCCTGCTCGCGCCAGAACGGCGTCTCGTAGACCGCGTGCACCTTGATGACGAAGCCCATGGAGAGGTGCTGGTGCAGCTGGTGCTGGCGGCGCGGCAGCGGCGGGTCGTAGCTGATCCGCGAGTAGAGGATCGGCGCGAGCGCGAGGATGACGCGGTCGGCGGCGACCTCGAGCGAGTCGGTGACGACGGTGACGCCCGCCGCCGGGTCCTCCGGCGACCAGCGGATGGTGCGCACGGGCTGCTCGAGCTTCACGACGTCGTCGCCGAGGCGCTCGGCGAGGCGGAGCGGCACCTGCTGCAGTCCGCCGACGACGCGCTTGTCGAGGATGAAGTCGGCGTCGACGAGGTGCGAGAACGAGCCCGCGGAGGCGGCCATGAGGAGCGCCTGCAGCGCCGAGAAGGCGTGGGTCGGCTTCGTCAGCATCGCGCCGGCGATGAACATGCCGATGTTGAGCTTCGCCTCCTCGTCGTCGGTCTGGGTGCCGAGCCACTCGGCGAAGGAGATCTCGTCGAGCTCCTTCGCGCGGGGGTGCGCCCAGGGGGCGTCGGGGTCGATCTCGGCGACGAGCACGTCGAGCTTCTCGATGAGGCCGAGGATCTCGCCCTCCGTCTTCGCCGGGACCGGGAAGATCTCGCCCTCGAAGAGACGCCGCTCGCCGTCCTCCGCGATGTAGACGTTCTCGCCCTCGCGGTAGCGCGAGTAGGTCTCGAGGCCGAGCTCGGCGAGGGTCTCGATCAGGGCGTCCTGGTCGGGCGAGACCCACTGGCCGCCGATCTCGAGGAGGTGCCCGTCGAAGTCGCCGTTCCAGAGGCGGCCGCCGACGCGGTCGCGCGCCTCGAGCACGACGACGCGCTTGCCCGCGGCCCTCAGCTCGGTCGCGGCGGTGAGGCCGGCCGCGCCGGCTCCGATCACGACGACGTCGGTTTCGATGCGTTCCATGGTCCTGGTTCCTGCTTCTGTTCGTTCGGAGAAACACGAAGGCGGATGCCGCAGGCGTGCGCCCGCGGCATCCGCCCGCGCGCTCAGCTCACCGGGATGAGCGTGTACTTGGTGTCGAGGTACTCGTGGATGCCCTCTGCGCCGCCCTCGCGGCCGATGCCGGACTGCTTGATGCCGCCGAAGGGCGCCGCCGCGTTCGAGACGAGGCCGGTGTTCAGGCCCATCATGCCCGTGGCGAGGCGCTCGATCATGCGGTGGCCGCGCGCCAGGTCCTCGGTGAAGACGTACGAGACGAGCCCGTACTCGGTGTCGTTCGCGAGGCGCACGGCCTCGTCCTCGTCGGCGAAGGTGGTGATGCCGAGGACCGGCCCGAAGATCTCCTCGCGGAGCAGGCGCGCGTCGGGCGACACGTCGCCGAGCACGGTCGGCGCGTAGAACGAGCCGGCGCCGTCGATGACTGTGCCGCCGGTGAGGACCTTCGCGCCCTTCGACACGGCGTCCTGCACGAGCTCGTCGGTCGAGGCCACGGCCTTGGCGTCGATGAGCGGCCCGATGTTCACGTCGTCCGCGGTGCCGCGGCCGACCTTGAACGAGGCGACGCGCTCGGCGACGCGCTTCGAGAACTCGGCGGCGACCTTCTCGTGCACGATGAAGCGGTTCGCCGCGGTGCACGCCTGGCCGATGTTGCGGAACTTCGCGAGCATCGCGCCGTCGACCGCCTTGTCGAGGTCGGCGTCCTCGAACACGACGAAGGGGGCGTTGCCGCCGAGCTCCATCGAGGTGCGCAGGATGCCGGTGGCGGCCTGCTTCATGAGGGCGCGACCGACCTCGGTCGAGCCGGTGAAGCTGAGCTTGCGCAGGCGCGGGTCCTCGATGATCGGGCCCGAGACCTTCGACGAGGTCGAGGTCGGGATGACGTTCACGACGCCCTTGGGCAGGCCGACCTCCTCGAGCAGCTGCACGAAGGCGATCGTCGTGAGCGGCGTGAGGGCCGGGGGCTTGATGACGACGGTGCAGCCGGCGGCGAGCGCGGGCGCGATCTTGCGGGTCGCCATCGCGAGCGGGAAGTTCCACGGCGTGATGAAGAACGACGGGCCGACCGGGCGCTGCGAGACGACCATGTGGCCGGTGCCCTCGGGGTTCAGGCCGTAGCGGCCGGAGATGCGCACGGCCTCCTCGCTGAACCAGCGGAGGAATTCGCCGCCGTAGACGACCTCGCCGCGGGCCTCGGCGATCGGCTTGCCCATCTCGAGCGTCATGAGGAGCGCGAACTCCTCCTTGCGCTCGGTGAGCAGGTCGAAGGCGCGGCGCAGCAGCTCGCCGCGCTGGCGCGGGGCGACCTTGGCCCACTCGTCCTGCGCGGCCACGGCCGCGTCGAGGGCCGCGATGCCGTCGGCCGGCGAGGCGTCGGCGATGACCTTGATGGTCTCGCCCGTCGAGGGGTCGGCGACCTCCAGGGTCTTGCCGCCCTCGGCGTCGACCCAGGCTCCCCCGATGAACAGCCGGCCCTCGACCTTGTCGAGCACCGAGGATTCAAGCGTTGCGTTCGTCATGTGTGACTTCCGTTTCGATGGATGTTCGTGCCGTGCACCCCCGGCTCGCCCGATTCCGACGGAAGTCGGGCGAGCCGGGAGGAAGCGGGCCTGATCAGGGGTACAGGCCGCGCAGCTTGTGCGCCTCGGCGACGCGTTCGACCGCGAGCGCCGTGGCGGCGGTGCGGAGCGAGAGGTCGCGCGACCGGGCGTAGCCCAGGACGTGCTCCCATGCGCTCAGCATCCGCTCCTCCAGTCTGGACTCCACCTCGTCGGCGCGCCACCAGTAGGCCTGGTTCGCCTGCACCCACTCGAAGTAGGAGACGATCACGCCGCCGGCGTTCGCGAGGATGTCGGGGACGACGAGGATGCCGCGTTCGCGGAGGATCCGGTCGGCGTCGGGCGTCGTCGGGCCGTTCGCGCCCTCGACGATCACCTTCGCGCCGACCCGGCCGGCGTTGCCCTCGTGGAGCACGCCCTCGACGGCGGCCGGCACGAGCAGGTCGACGTCGAGCTCGAGCAGGGCGGCGCCGTCGAGCGCCTCGCCGCCGGCGAAGCCGACGACCGCGCCGGTGCGCTGCACGTGGTCGCCGAGCGCCTCGATGTCGAGGCCCGCGGCGTTGAACACGGCGCCGTACTGGTCGCTGACCGCCTGCACCGTGACGCCGGCCTCGGCGAGGAAGCGGGCCGCGTCGGCGCCGACCTTGCCGAAGCCCTGCACGGCCGCGGTGGCCTGCGACTGGGTGATGCCGGCGTGACGGAGCGCCGCGAGCGCGATGTGCGTGACGCCCCGCGAGGTGGCGCTCGCGCGCCCCTGCGAGCCGCCGAGCGCGATCGGCTTGCCGGTGACGATGCCGGGAACGGTGTACCCGGAGTTCACCGAGTAGGTGTCCATGATCCAGGCCATGGTGCGCTCGTCGGTGCCGATGTCGGGCGCGGGGATGTCGCGCTCCGGCCCGATGATCGGCAGGATCTCGCTCGTGTAGCGGCGGGTGACGCGCTCGAGCTCGGCCTGCGAGTGCTCGCGCGGGTCGATCGCGATGCCGCCCTTCGCGCCGCCGTACGGCACGTCGAGCAGGGCGCACTTCCAGGTCATCCACATCGCGAGCGCGCGGACCTCGTCGAGGTTCACGTTCGGCGCGTAGCGGAGGCCGCCCTTGGCCGGGCCGCGGCTGAAGTTGTGCTGCACGCGGTAGCCGGTGAACAGGCGGGTCTCGCCGGCGTCGGTGCGGAGCGGCACGGCGACGGTGAGCTCGCGGCGCGGGGTCGCGAGCATCAGCCGGGTGCCGTCGCTGTAGCCGAGCAGCGCGATGGCCTCGGCGAGCTGCGCCCGGGCGTCCTCGAGGGGCGTCGCGACGGGCGCGGCGATGGTCGCCGCGCCGTCGATCACGGTGCTCATGCCTGCTTGAGCCCCTCGGCCACGACCCCGAGGCCCTCGATGAGGAGCTCGTCGGAGATCGTGAGCGGCGGGAGGAAGCGGATCACGTTGCCGTAGGTGCCGCAGGTGAGGAGGATGACGCCCTGCTCGTGGGCGTACTTCGCGACCTTGCCGGTGAGGGCGGCGTCGGGGGCGCCGGTCTCGGGGTCGACGAGCTCGATCGCGACCATGGCGCCGCGGCCGCGGACGTCGCCGATACGGGCGTCTGCGGTGCGGAGGGCGTTCAGGCGGCCGATGAGGACCGAGCCGATCTCCTTCGCGCGCTCGACGAGGCCGTCCTCGGCGTAGGTCTCGATGGTCGCGAGCGCCGCGGCGCAGGCGAGCGGGCTGCCCGTGTAGGTGCCGCCGAGGCCGCCGACCTGGGCGGCGTCCATGATCTCGGCGCGGCCGGTGACCGCCGAGAGCGGAAGGCCGCCGGCGATGCCCTTCGCGGTGACGATGAGGTCGGGCACGATGCCCTCGTGCTCGCTCGCGAACCAGGCGCCGGTGCGGGCGAAGCCGGTCTGCACCTCGTCGGCGATGAAGACCACGTCGTTCGCGGTCGCCCACTCGACGAGTGCGGCGAGGAAGCCGGGCGCCGGGACGATGAAGCCGCCCTCGCCCTGGATCGGCTCGATGATGATCGCGGCGAGGTTCTCGGCGCCGATCTGCTTCTCGATGCCGAGGATGGCGCGGGCCGCCGCCTCGCGGCCGTCGAGGCCGCCGTCACGGAAGGGGTAGCTGAGCGGGGCGCGGTAGATCTCGGGGGCGAACGGGCCGAAGCCGTTCTTGTACGGCTGGTTCTTCGCCGTGAGGCCCATGGTGAGGTTGGTGCGGCCGTGGTAGGCGTGGTCGAAGGCGACGACGGCCTGCTTCTTCGTGTAGTGGCGCGCGATCTTCACGGCGTTCTCGACCGCCTCGGCGCCCGAGTTGAACAGCGCGGTGCGCTTCACGTGGTCGCCGGGGGTGAGCTCGTTGAGCTTCTCGGCGACGGCGACGTAGCCCTCGTACGGCGCGACGGTGAAGCAGGTGTGGGTGAAGGCGTTCAGTTGCGCGGTGACGGCCTCGACGACGCGGGGGGCCGAGTTGCCGACGCCGGTGACGGCGATGCCGGAGCCGAGGTCGATGAGCGAGTTGCCGTCGGCGTCGACGACGACGCCGCCGCCGGCCGCGACGACCGAGATCGGCAGGGTGTGGCCGACGCCCGCGGCGACGGCGCTCGCCTTGCGGGCGAGGAGCTCCTGCGAGCGGGGGCCGGGGATGGCGGTGACGAGGCGGCGCTCCTGTGCGAGCGCGGGGCCTCCGGTGGCGGTGGCCGGGGTGTCGACGAGGGTCATTGGTTGCTCCGATGCAAGTGACGACGGGGGAGGATGACCGCAATGCTAGGTCGGCTCCCCAGCGCCCCGCGACGCCCTGATGTACATCGGACACCACCGCACTGGCCGCGGTGTACAACGTCGGGGCGGCCGGCATCCCACCGCCCGCCGCCCCGGCGTCGCCCGGTCAGCTCCGGCTGACCGAGCGCGCGCTGCCGGCTGCGTCCGGCGCGCGGCGCTTCTTCTGCGCCCGGTGCTCCTCGTGCTCCTGCGCGGCGATCGAGATGGTGTCCGGCGCCGGCGCCACCGGGGGCCGGCCGCTGCGCCCGCCGCTCCGGCCGCTGCCGGGCAGGCCCGGGCGGCGCTTCGCCCGGCCGATGGCCCGGAGCGACACCGCCCACTGCAGGCCGTAGCCGATGAGGAACACGAGCAGCGTGAAGATGAGGGCCATCGCGGCGCCCTGGTCGGGCGCGTAGAGCTGCGCCGAGCGGGGATTGATCATGGCGTAGACGTACATCGACAGCGGCCGGGACTCGGGCGTCGCGAGGAACGCGGGCAGCGTGAACTCGTTCGTGCCGAGGATGAACACCTGGATCCACACCGCGAGCACAGTCGGCAGCAGCAGCGGCGCGATCACCCGGCGGAAGGTCGCGAGCCGGCTCGCCCCGCTCGTGAGCGCCGCCTCCTCGAGCTCGGTGCGGATCTGCAACGTCGCGCTGTAGGAGGCGCGATAGGCGATCGACACCCGGTACGAGTAGGCGATCACGAGCGCGAGCACCGTGCCGGCGATCGGGATGACGGGGTTGATCACCATGAAGAGGAGGAACATCGCGAAGCCCGCGATCGTCGCCGGGATCGCCACCGAGGAGGAGGCGAAGAGGTCGACCGCGCGCGTCCACCACGTCGAGGGGCTCCGGGCGATGCCGTACGCGAGCACCGTCGCCGCGACGCAGGCGATCGTGGCGCTGCCGCCCGCGATGACCAGCGTGCGGCCGAGCGAGGCCCAGAACTCGCCGTCGGCGAGCACCGCGAGGAACGAGCCGAACTGCGTCTGCTCGGCGAGCGCGGTGAAGCTGAAGGCGATGGGGTACGGCGTGATCGCCGCCCAGAACAGGGCGAAGAGCGGCAGCACCGCCGTGAGCAGGATGAAGATCGCGACGCCGATCGCGACGGGGATGCGCCAGACGCCGAGCTTCATCGTGGTGGGGCGGAAGCCCTTGCCGGAGACGGAGGCGCGGCGCTCGGCGTTCCTGGTGGCCCGGAGGTACACCGCGAACGCGATCGTCGTGATGACGAGGAACACGAGGCCCCACGCGGCGGCGAGCCCGTACTGCGGCAGCTCGCCGGCGTTCGAGCTGATCAGCGTCCACAGTTTCAGCGCGAAGATCGAGCGGCCGGACTCCTGGCCGAAGAGGAGCGGCACCTCGAGGCTGCCGAGGCCGAGGATGAAGGTGAGCACGGCCACACCGAGGAGGCCGGGCCAGAGCATCGGCAGGGTGACCCGGCGGAGCGTCTCGCCCCAGCTCGCGCCCGAGGCGCGGGCGGACTCCTCGAGCGATCCGTCCATGTTCGTGAGGATCGGCACGATCATCAGGTAGGGGAACGTCACGTTGGTGAGCGCCTGGATGAGGATCAGGGTGCCGAAGGCGTAGGGGTCGATCGGCACGTCGCCGGTCCACGGCAGGAGCCGGAGCAACTGGTTCAGCACGCCCGTCTCCGGCGAGACCATGAGCAGGTACGCCTGGGCCTTCACGATCGGCGGGATGATGTACGGCACGATCACGAGCACGCCGATCACCCGTCGGAACGGGAAGTCGGTGCGCACGGTGACCCAGGCCAGTCCGAAGGCCATGAGGAGCGAGAGCAGCGTCGAGCCGCCGACGAAGGCGCCGGTCGCGCCGAGCACCGACCAGAAGTCCTCGCGGAGCTCCCAGAGGGTGATGAAGTTCGTGACGCCCCACTGCGCGGAGGCGACGCCGAACGGCAGGAACGGGCCGCGGAACGCGGTGATCACCTGGACGATGAGCGGCACCGCGAGGAGGAGGAAGATCACGACCCCCGCGACGATCATCGCCGCGGTCATGGTCGTGGGTCGTTGCCTCCCCGGCCGTGCTCCGCCCGGGCGCCGGGCCCGTCCTGCCGTCGACATCGATCAGCCGTTCAGTGCGGCGTCGGCGGCGTTGATGAGCGAGTTCCACTCATCCCGGGTGTCCTGCGTCTCGGTCTCCGCGCCGGACTCGAGGCCCGCGAGGAGCGCGTCGGCGTTCGTCTTCAT
Source organism: Agromyces mediolanus (assembly GCF_044917495.1). Lineage (GTDB taxonomy): Bacteria > Actinomycetota > Actinomycetes > Actinomycetales > Microbacteriaceae > Agromyces > Agromyces mediolanus_B. Next base: position 127,091 of record NZ_JAVSSI010000009.1, read on the forward strand.
GAGCCCGGTGGCCTCGTCGAAAAGCGAGGAGGGCAGGCCCGCATAGGGCACCTGCGTGGTCGCGAAGCGCTCGTCCGTCATCCGCAGCTTCAGCCAGTCGGGGTCGTACGCGTTCCAGAGCACCCAGAGCATGGCGCCCGGCTTGTTCTTCGCGTCGGTGTTGACGCCCGAGAACTGCGCCCAGACGCCGGAGTGCTCGAAGGGCTGCGCCGCGAGGCTCGGGTTCGGGTTGAACAGCGTCTGGTTGAGCGCGATCGGCACGTCGCCGCTCGAGAGCGGCGTGTTCTGGTCCTCGAGGAGGGAGAGCGTGCCGCTCGACTTCAGTTCGCCGATGAGGTCGACCATCGCCTGCTCGCCGAGGGCCTTGCCGTAGCCGGCGAAGACGACCGCGTTGTAGGCGGCGACGGAGACCTTGCCCGTGTACTCGGGGGCGAGGAGGCCGTCGAGCGAGTCGGGCGCCTCGATCTTGTCGGTGTTCACCTGCATGAGCGAGCCGTTGATGCTGTCGGGCAGGAGCTCGGGGGCGCCGATCTCGAGGTACTCCTCCGGCACGCCGAACGAGGTCCAGTCGACCTTCTCCCAGAAGCCCTCGTCGTACATCGCGGCCATCGAGGTGATGGAGCCCGAGACGACGTCGGTGTTGCGGGAACCCGTCGCCTTCGCCGAGATGATCGCCGATGACAGGTTGTAGGTGAGCCCGCGGGTCTCGATCGTGAGGTCGGGGAAGCGCTCGTTGAACGCGGCGATGACCTCGGGGCCGAGCTCGTACCAGTCCCAGATGACGAGGCGACCGCCGTCGGTCTCCTTCGCCTGCTCGTACAGCTCGTCGAGCTGGCGGTCGATCTCGGGCCAGTTGGCCTCGTAGAAGTTCTCGCAGCGCGTGATCGCGCCGACCTCGACGGCCTCGCAGGGCGCGATGTCCGCGGCCTCGCCGCTCGGGCCGGCAGCGGTCGGCGCGGCCTGGCCGCCGCCGGTGGCGCAGGAGCTCAGCAGCAGCATGCCTGCTGCCGCGACTGCGACGTATCCCATCCGTGTGCGCATGATCCTCATGTCCTCTCTGACCTGGATCGGGGGGTTCGGTTCAGTGGTGCTGGTCGTGCAGGGCGTGCGTGGTGCTGGTCGTGCGGTGATGCCTGGGTCGTGCGGTGGTGCGGTTCGGGGGCTGCCGGCGGATGCCGGAGCGGATGCCTCGGCTCAGCCGACGGGATCGTCGACGAGCACGCGGCAGGCGTGCGGGGCGAGCTCGAGGAAGACCTCGCCGCCCTCCCGCGGGGACGCCATGGGGGCGCCGCGGGCGGTGAGGCGGCCGACGGTCGTGCCGCCGTGCAGCACCTCGGCCTCGTACTCGACGATCTCGCCGAGGAACTCGACGCGGACCACCCGCGCGGGCAGCACGTTGGGCCGATCGGGCGCGGTCTCGTGCCAGCGCATGCTCTCGGGGCGGAAGGTGATCGTGACCTCCTCGCCGCGGACCACGTTGCCGGGGCAGGGCGTGACCAGGCGGGTGCCGAAGGCCTCGACGATCGCGTCGCCGTGCTCGTCGCGGTCGCGGAGCACGGCGGGGATCATGTTCACCCGCCCGACGAAGTCCGCGACGAAGCGGTCGGCGGGCCGGTCGTAGAGCTCGCGCGGCGAGGCCTCCTGCACGATCCGGCCACCGTTCATGACGGCGACGCGGTCGGACATCGAGAGCGCCTCGGACTGGTCATGGGTGACGTAGAGCGCGCTGATGCCGAGGCTGCGCTGCAGGCTCCGCAGCTCGGTGCGCATGGTGTCGCGGAGCTTCGCATCGAGGTTCGACAGCGGCTCGTCGAGGAGCAGCAGGCGGGGCCGGTGCGCGAGGGCGCGGGCGAGCGCGAGCCGCTGCTGCTGTCCGCCCGAGAGCGCGGTCGCCGGCCGCTCGGCGAGGTGGTCGAGCTGCACGAGCTCGAGCGCCTCCATCGCCCGCTTCCTCGCCTGGGCCTTGGGCAGCCGACCGCCGGAGACCTGGAGCGGGAAGACGGCGTTCTGGTACACCGTCATGTGCGGCCAGATGGCGTAGTTCTGGAACACCATGCCGACGTCGCGCTTGTTCGGCGGCACGTGCCGGTCGCCGGTGGACAGCACGTCGCCGTCGAGGCGGATGCTGCCGCCGTTGCTCGTCTCGAGCCCGGCGACGCAGCGCAGCGTCGTCGTCTTGCCGCAGCCGGAGGGGCCGAGCAGGGAGTAGAACGTGCCGGGTTCGATGGTGAAGTCGACGCCCTTCACGACGGGCACCTCGGTGCCGTCGAGCTCGTAGTGCTTCTGCAGGTTCTCGACGACGAGGAGCCCGCCGCCGCGCTGCGCGTCCATGGTCTGGGTGGTCATCAGGGTCTCAGCTCTCCGTGGGGGCGACGGTGCGCACGGTCGGGGCCTTCGACCAGGCGGTGCGCGGGCGCTCCTGCTCGACGCCGTCGACGATGACGGCGTCCACCTGCTCGTCGTAGAAGCAGACGAGGTTCTCGATCTTCGGGCACTCGGCGATGGGGTGCCGGTACGACCAGGCGATGTCCTTCACGAGCTGGTCGCCGATCTGCAGCGACCAGTACTCGGCATCGCCCTTGTACGGGCAGGTGGAGCGGGTGGTGGACGGCACGAGCAGCTCCTGGCGGACGTCGGCCCACGGCAGGTAGTACCTGGTGGGCAGACGGGTCTCGAAGAGCAGCCGCGGACGCCGCGACTCGGCGACGACCTCGCCGAGCACGACGACCTGCACGTGGCGGGAGGAGTTCAGCACATCGACCCGGTGGTAGGGGTCGCGCGGGTGCTTGTAGACCTCGTCGTCCTCCTCGAACCAGCGGTCCATCTTCGCCCAGTAGAAGGCGACCATGCCGCGCAGCGGGTCGGCGGCGGCCGCGGCGGGCGCCTCGTGGATCCAGGCGCCGTCGGCGACGCGCTTCGTGCCGGTGTCGACGTCGAAGTAGCGGGCGAGCCCCTTGACCGGCGTCTCCTTCGTGCGGCCCGAGGGGCTCAGCAGGTCCATCCGCACGTCCTCGGCCGGGAAGTAGTAGACCGGCATGTGCTTCGACTCGTGCAGCAGCGCGACCCGGCGGCTGCGCGCGACGACCACCCCGCCGAGGACCACGGTCACCTGGCGGCCCGTGGGCTCGACCGAGAACTCGTGGTAGCTCGGGTCGAGCTCCCGCTCGATGAGCTTGTCCTCGATCTGGAAGGCGGGGATGGTCATCTCCCGGCCTCCGCCGGCTCCGGGGCATCCGCGCGCTCCGCGGCGTCGTCGCGCTCGGCGTCGTACTTGTCGGTGTCGACGAAGCGGAGGATGCCGCCGTCCTGGTCGAGCGGCACGACCTGGCGGTACATCTCGTAGTCGTCGCGCACCACGAAGTGCTCGCTGATCTTGAAGTCGCGGAAGCGCAGGATGTGCACCTGCGGCTGGCTGACCTCGACGCCCGTCGCCGGCACGCCGTAGAGCGTGAGGCCCGTGTGCTTCGCCGTGAACACGCCCTCGAGGAAGACGAGGTCGCCGTCGGCGGCGACCTTGTCGATCACGAAGTTCGGGTCGGTGAACAGCTCGAGGAAGGCCTTGCGCACGTAGTACGCGTTCTGGAAGCCGCGGTCCTTGCCGGGCTGCGAGGCGTGGTTCCAGTAGTCCTCGGTGTAGTAGCGATCGAAGTGCTCGCGGAACGAGGGGTCGTCCGGCGAGGTCTTGTGGGAGTCGAGGTCGTTGCCCCAGACCTCGAGGGCGATCTCCTTGTTGCGGGCTGCGACGTCGTCCATGACGCCCTCCTTCGGATTTTGTATTCTGGATCCGATGTCACACCGGAATGCTGGATAGCGAAGCACCCGAACCCGCGCCGGGCGGGACGGCGCGCCGGGATCAGTCGGCCGGGAGGCCCACGACCGGCTCGCCGAGCAGCGGCGTCGAGACGGCGTAGATGCCGTGGTTCGCGAACAGCCAGATGAGGTTGCGGTCCCACTCGACGAAGACGCCGTGCACGGGGGCCGCGAGGTCGTCGTCGTCCTTCAGGCCCATCGGCGGCACGAAGTACGCGCCCACCTTCGGGTCCTCCGGGTCGCGCACGTCGAAGATCTGCAGCCCCGCGGCGTAGAAGGCGTAGGGGATCACGCCGCCGTGCGGGGTGCCGGTGTTCGTGAAGTAGCCCGAGCGCTTGGGCCCGAAGGAGCCGCGGCGCTGCGCCCAGTCGGTGAACGCCGCCGTGGCCGGCGGCACCGGGCGGGGCAGCGTGCGCACGAGGCGCGGGTTCGTCGGGTCGCTCACGTCGATCTGGTAGATCTCCTTGGCGGGCTCGTAGCAGTCGGTGTTCATCGGGTAGCCCGAGACGTAGACGTAGCCGGTCTCCTCGACCTGGGTGGTGTCGACGTTGTCGCCCTCGGTGCCCGCGACGCTCGTCGGCAGCTCGCACCAGCCGACGTGGTGGATGTTCTGGGGGTCGGACACGTCGAGGACGAAGAAGCCCTGCCCGCCCTGCGCGGCGTAGCCGTACTTCCAGCCGGACTCGACCGAGCGCGGCATGAAGATACCCATCCGCGAGCCGAACCAGGAGGTCTTGTTGTTCCACCGGTCGTTGTCGGCGAGGTACTCGGAGTCGGCCTCCTCGCCCGCACGGGTGCCGGGCACCCACCAGGTCGAGAGCAGTTCCGGCTTCGTCGGGTCCGACACGTCGTAGGCGGCGTGGCCGGCGGCCCACAGGGTCGTCTTGTAGGGCTGGTTGGTGAAGGTGTTGTCGGGCGCGGTCGCGACGAACAGGTACTTGTCGCCGTAATACACGGGCAGGTCGAGGACGCCGTTGCCCTCCTGGATCTCGTCGGGGCCGTGGTTCGGGTCGGTGGAGGTCTCGTTGATCAGGGTCCAGTCGCGCGGGCTCGGCCCGTGCATCTCGAAGGTGCGGAAGCCGCGCAGGCCCTCCCACTCCTTCAGCTGGCCCTCGACGGTGTCGTCGATCCACTTGTTGGCGACGCGGCCCTTGAGGAAGTAGCGGGGCGTCTCGCTCGCCTGGATGGCGAGGTGCTTGCCGAGCCGCTCGTTCCACTGCACCGTGGTCGCGCCGAACTGGGGGCGGGGGTCGCCCCAGCCCCACTGCTCCTCGTCGACGATCGTGAGGTTGCGGGGGTCGGTGATGTCGTAGAGCTTCCAGTGGTTGCCGCCGCCGTAGTGCAGCATGTAGCGGGTGCCGTCCCAGTCGTAGATGCACTGCCAGGAGTGGCTCGTGTTCACGACGATCGGGTAGAACGCCTCCGCGGTGGCGTTGAGCGCGTAGGTCTCGGGGTCGCGGTAGTCGAGCTGGCCGGGCCAGTCGACGAAGACGTCGCGCGGCACCGACGGGGTGTGCGCCGGCGGCAGGAACGTGCCGTCGGGCTGCATGCCCCAGCTGCCGGGCTCGGGATCGGCCGGTTCGCCCGGGACGCGCTGGAAATCCTCCGGGCGGTACTTCTTCGCGTCGGGAACGTAGGGAGAGCCGGCCATGTCGCCTCCAGATTCGGCTGGGAACTGCGGCGCCTCGATGCGCCATCCCTCTCAGCGTCGCCAGCCCGAGCGATGCTGTCCAATATCCTTTCGGCTTCGAGCTATGCCCAGAAAGGCATGTCAGCCCTGCGGCCTCGCCTCGCTCCTCGCGAACTCCTCCTCGAGCTCGGCGAGCTTCGCCCCCTCCTCGCGGAGGTGCACGAGCAGCGCGGCCGCGGCCGGCGACGGCGCCCGGTCCTTCGGCATCGTGACGCCCACCGAGCGGCGGATGGAGCTCAGCGGCGTCGGCAGGATGCGGAGCTCGCGATCGTCGACCGCGATGAACATCGGCAGGGCGGCGATCACGTCGGTCGAGACGAGCAGGTTCCGCAGCGTCAGCATCGAGGTGCACTCGACGCGGTCCGCCGGCAGCGGGAGGCCCTCCTGGAAGAACACCGCCTCGAGCTCCGCGCGGAGCGCGGTCTGGGCGACCGGGAAGATCCACGGGTAGGCGATGAGCTCGGCGAGCGAGCCCGCCCGGATCCCGCCGTGCACGGGATGGCCGGCGCGGGCGACGAGCCGGATCGGCTCCTGGTGCAGCCGCTCCTGCTCGAGTCGCACGGGCACGGTCGGCGAGAGCCGGCCGACGGTGAGGTCGAGGTCGCCGGCGAGCAGCCACTGCTGCAGCGCGTCGGGCGTGCCCTCCCGCACGACGACGGTGAGCTTCGGATGCTCGGCCTTGAGGCCGGCGATCGCCCGCGGCAGCAGCAGGTTCGAGCCGGCGAGGTGCGTGCCGACGGTGACCGTGCCGAGCTGGCCGGAGCGGAGCAGCCGCACCTCCTCCCCCGCGGCGCGGAGCTCGGCGAGCACCGATCGGGCCCGTTCGATGAACGCCTGGCCGTAGGGCGTCGGGGCCACCCCGCGCGGCAGCCGCTCGAACAGCGGCGCCCCGAGCACCTCCTCGACCTCGCGGAGCCCGCGTGTGACGACGGGCTGCGTGATGTGCAGCGACTCGGCGGCGCGCACGAGCGTGCCCTCGTCGGCGATGGCGGTGACGAGCACGAGATGCCGGATCTTCAGCCGGCCGTCCAGGAGTCGATCGGTGACCATGCCGGGAACTATAGCCGGATGGGCATGGCAGCGCAGCAAGAGAGTATTTGTCGGCATCCCTGGTCCTTCCTAGCCTGAGGCCATGCCAGCTCAGACGACGTCGCTGCCGACGCCCCCGGCCCCCGAGGCGGGGCCAGCACCGCGCACGATCCGCAACTTCATCGGCGGCGCCGCGGTCGACGGAGTCGCCGGCTTCGACAAGTTCGACCCGGTCGACGGCAGCCGCATCGCGGTCGTGCACGAGGCCGGCGCCGAGCAGGTCGACCGCGCGGTCGCCGCCGCGCGCGCCGCGCTCGACGGCCCGTGGGGGCGGATGTCGGTCGCCGAGCGCGCGCGCATCCTCCGTCGCGTCGCCGACGTCATCGACCGCCGCGCCGAGGAGCTCGTCGCCGCGGAGGTCGGCGACACCGGGAAGCCGGAGACGCTCGCCCGCGAGCTCGACGTCGCCCGGGCCGCCGCGAACTTCCGCTCCTTCGCCGACACCGTCTCCGCCGCGGGCCTCGACTCGTACCTGACCGAGCTGCCCGACGGCCGCAGCGCCCTGAACTACGCGGTGCGCAAGCCCCTCGGCGTCGTCGCCGTGATCGTGCCGTGGAACCTCCCGCTCCTGCTCCTCACCTGGAAGCTCGCCCCCGCCCTCGCGACCGGCAACGCCGTCGTCGTGAAGCCCTCCGAGGAGACGCCGTCCTCGGCCACGCTCCTCGCCGAGATCCTCGTCGAGGCCGGCGTCCCCGCGGGCGTCGTGAACGTCGTGCACGGCTTCGGCGCCGGCTCCGCGGGCGAGGCGCTGACGCGGCATCCCGGCATCGACGGCGTCACCTTCACCGGCGAGTCCGCCACCGGCTCCGCGATCATGCGGGCCGTCGCCCCGCGCGTGCGCCCCGTCTCCTTCGAGCTCGGCGGCAAGAACGCGGCCGTCGTCTTCGCCGACGCCGACCTCGACCACGCGATCGCGGGCCTCGCCCGCTCGACCTACCTGAACACCGGCCAGGTGTGCCTCTGCACCGAGCGCATCTACGTCGAGCGCTCGGTCTTCGACGACGTCGCGGCCGGCCTCGCCGAGCAGTCCCGGCGACTGCGCCTCGGCCGCCCGGAGGACCCGGCGACGACGACCGGTCCGCTCATCTCGCAGGCGCACCGGGAGAAGGTGCGCTCCTACTTCGAGCTCGCCCTGGAGGAGGGCGCCACGCTGCTCGCCGGCGGCGGCATCCCGAGCCTCGGCGCCGAGCTCGACGGGGGCGCCTGGATCGAGCCGACGCTCTGGGCGGGCCTCGACAACTCGCACCGCACGGTGCGCGAGGAGATCTTCGGGCCGGCGGCCGCGCTCATCCCCTTCGACACCGAGGAGGAGGCGATCGCGCTCGCGAACGACACCGACTACGGGCTCGCCGCCGTCACCTGGACGAGCGACCTCGCCCGCGGGCACCGCGTCGCGCAGCGCATGCGGGTGGGCATGTCGTGGGTGAACACCTGGTACCTGCGGGACCTCCGCAGCCCCTTCGGCGGCGTCGGCCTCTCCGGCATCGGCCGCGAGGGCGGCCACCACTCGCTCGAGTTCTACACCGAGCCGACGAACGTGTGCGTGCAGCTGTGAGCGCGGCGGACGAGGCGATCCGCGCGGCCGACGCGCGGCTCACCGCGGCGGCCGCGTCGCGCACGGCGTGCGCGCCCGTGCGCGAGCTCATCGGCGCCGACGATCAGGATGCCGCGTACGCCGTGCAGTCGCTCGGCATCGAGCGGCGGATCGCCGAGGGGCGGCGCGTCGTGGGCCGGAAGATCGGGCTCACCTCGCCCGCGGTGCAGGCGCAGTTCGGCGTGCACACCCCCGACTACGGCGTGCTCCTCGACGACATGGTCGTCGCCGACCGCGAGCCGATGGGGCTCGACCGCTTCCTCCAGCCGCGCGTCGAGGCCGAGGTCGCCTTCGTGCTCGGCCGCGACCTCGACTCCCCCACGACGCACGTCGCCGACGTGCTGCGGGCGACCGAGTTCGTGCTGCCGGCCATCGAGGTCGTCGACTCGCGCATCGCCGACTGGAGCATCCGCATCGCCGACACCATCGCCGACAACGCCTCGAGCGGCGCGGTCGTGCTCGGCACGGTGCCGCGGAAGCTCGACGGCCTCGACCTCGCCGCCGTCGGCATGCGGCTCGACCTCGACGGCGACCCCGTCTCGACGGGCGCGGGCAGCGCCTGCCTCGGCAGCCCGGTCATCGCGGTGGCCTGGCTCGCCCGCGCCGTCGCCCGGCACGGACGTCCGCTCCGCGCGGGCGAGATCGTGCTCTCCGGCGCGCTCGGCCCCATGGTCGCCGCGACGCCCGGCGTCTTCCACGCCCGCCTGGACGGGCTCGGCGAGGTGCGCGCCGACTTCCTCGCACCGATCGACGAGGCGGAGGCGGCGGCATGAGCGCGGACGGCACGCAGCGCAGTGCGCAGGGCGAGACGCAGCGCGGCACGCGGGGCGACGGGGCCACCATCGGAGTCGCCATCATCGGCTCGGGCAACATCGGCACCGACCTGATGATCAAGGTGAAGCGCCTCTCCGAGCGGCTGCACGTCGCCGCCATGGCCGGCATCGACCCCGACTCCGACGGCCTCGCCCGCGCGCGCCGGCTCGGCGTGGCGACGACCCATGAGGGCGTCGACGGGCTCGTCGCGCTCCCCGAGTTCGCCGACGTCGCGCTCGTCTTCGACGCGACCTCGGCCGGGGCGCACCTCCGCAACGACGAGGTGGTCCGCTCGCACGGCCGGCTGATGGTCGACCTCACGCCCGCCGCGATCGGGCCCTACGTCGTGCCCGTCGTGAACCTCGAGCAGGAGCTCGACGCGACGAACGTCAACCTCGTGACCTGCGGCGGACAGGCGACGGTGCCGATGGTGGCCGCCGTCTCCCGGGTCGCGCCGGTCGCCTACGCGGAGATCGTCGCCTCGATCGCCTCGAAGTCGGCGGGCCCCGGCACCCGGGCGAACATCGACGAGTTCACGCAGACCACCGCCCGCGCGATCGAACGGATCGGCGGGGCCGAGCGCGGCAAGGCGATCATCGTGCTGAACCCGGCCGAGCCGCCGCTCATGATGCGCGACACCGTCTACTGCCTCGTCGACGAGGCGGCGGGCCCGCTCGACGAGGACGCGGTGCGCCGCTCGGTCGACGAGATGGTCGCGGCGGTCTCCGGCTACGTCGGCGGCTACCGGCTGAAGCAGCGGGTGCAGTTCGACCCCGTCGAGGAGGCCTTCGTGCCTGCGCTCGGCCGGGCGTTCCGCGGCACCCGGGTGACGATCCTCCTCGAGGTCGCCGGCGCCGGCCACTACCTGCCCGAGTACGCGGGCAACCTCGACATCATGACCTCGGCCGCGCTCCGCACCGCGGAGCGGCTCGTCGCCGAGCGACGCCGGGACGAGCGGACGGAGGTGCCGGCATGAGCGCGAGCACGCCCCGGGTCTACGTGCAGGACGTGACCCTCCGCGACGGCATGCACGCCGTCGCCCACCGCTACTCCGTCGACGAGGTGCGCACGATCGCCGCGGCGCTCGAGGCGGCCGGGGTCGACGCCATCGAGGTCGCCCACGGCGACGGGCTCGGCGGCTCGAGCGTCGCCTACGGCCAGGGCGCGCACAGCGACTGGGACTGGATCGAGGCGGCCGCCTCGGTGCTCGAGCGGGCGCGCCTGACGACGCTGATCCTCCCGGGCATCGGCACCATCGACGACCTGGCCCGGGCCCGCGACCTCGGCGTGCAGAGCGTGCGCGTCGCGACGCACTGCACCGAGGCCGACGTCGCGGCCCAGCACATCGGCTGGGCGCGCGAGCACGGCATGGATGTCTCGGGCTTCCTCATGATGAGCCACCTGAACGATCCGGCCGGCCTCGCCCGCCAGGCGAAGCTCATGGAGTCGTACGGGGCGCACTGCGTCTACGTGACCGACTCGGGCGGCCGGCTCACGATGGGCGACGTGGCCGAGCGGATCGACGCCTACCGCGAGGTGCTCGACCCCGCCACGGGCATCGGCATCCACGCGCACGAGAACCTCTCGCTGAGCGTCGCGAACAGTGTGACGGCCGTCGAGCACGGCGCGACCCGCGTCGACGCCTCCCTCGCGGGCATGGGCGCCGGCGCCGGCAACACGCCGATCGAGGCGTTCGTGGCGGTCGCCGACCTCCTCGGCTGGCAGCACGGCTGCGAGCTGTTCGCCCTGCAGGACGCCGCGGAGGAGCTCGTGCGGCCGCTGCAGCGCCGGCCGGTCCGCGTCGACCGGGAGACCCTCGCCCTCGGCTACGCCGGCGTGTACTCGAGCTTCCTGCTGCACGCCGAGCGCGCCGCCGAGCGCCACGGCCTCGACCCCCGCGACATCCTCGTCGAGCTCGGGCGGCGCCGCATGGTCGGCGGCCAGGAGGACATGATCGTCGACGTCGCCCTCGACCTCGCCGCCGCGCGCGACGCGGCCGCGGCGGGCGGGAGCGCGGCATGACCGCCGCATCCGCCTTCGCCGCGGCGCTCGACAAGGCGCAGCGCACCGTCTCCCCGATCTCGCAGCTCGCCCCCGACGCGCCGATCGGCCTCGATCGGGCCTACGCGACCCAGCACGCGCTCATCGCCCGCCGGCTCGCCCGCGGCGAGCGCGCCGTCGGGGTGAAGCTCGGTTTCACGAGCCGGGCGAAGGCGGTGCAGATGGGGGTCGACGACGTCATCATCGGCACTCTGACCGACGCGATGCGGATCGAGGACGGCGGCGTCTTCGATCCGGGCGGCGCGATCCACGCCCGCGTGGAGCCGGAGCTCGCGTTCCTGCTCGGCGCGGAACTGGATGCCTCGGGCGCGGGCGACCCGATGGCCGCCGTGGCCGGCGTCGCCCCGGCGCTCGAGGTCATCGACTCGCGCTTCCGCGACTTCCGCTTCAGCCTCGACGACGTCGTCGCCGACAACGCCTCGGCCGCCGGCTTCGTCACCGGACCCTGGACCTCGCCCGAGGCGCTCGGCACGGGGCTCGACAACCGGGCGGTCGCGCTCGAGTTCGACGGCCGGCAGGTCGCGATCGGCTCGACCGGGGCCATCCTCGGCGATCCCCGGCGGGCGCTCGTCGCGGCGGCGAGGCTCGCCGCCGCGCACGGCTTCGCGCTCCGCGCGGGCACCGTGCTGCTCGCCGGCGCCGCGACCGCGGCGGTGCCGGTCCCCGCGCGCGGGCTCGTCGAGGCATCCGTCACCGGGCTCGGCCGGGTCTCGCTCCGCATCGGCGCGAACGGCACGAACGATCCGAACGATCCGAAGGGGGAGCACGCATGACCGCAGCAGACCGGGGCATCCTGGCCGAGGGCCGCGCCGTGCCGCGCGGCCGCTTCCCGCACGCGCGCGTCGCGGGCGACTACGTCTTCGTCTCCGGCACCTCGAGCCGCCGCCCCGACAACACGATCGCGGGGGCCGACGCCGACGAGTTCGGCGCGACGCGCCTCGACATCGCCGTGCAGACCCGCGCCGTCATCGAGAATCTCCGTGCGGTGCTCGCCGCAGCCGGCTGCGAGCTCGCCGATCTCGTGCAGGCCACGAGCTACCTCGTCGACATGAACGACTTCGCCGCCTACAACGCGGTCTGGGCCGAGTACTTCGACGAGCAGGGGCCCGCGCGCACCACCGTCGCGGTGCACGCCCTGCCGCACCCGCACCTGCGCATCGAGATCCAGGCGATCGCGCTGCGCCCGACCACCGACCGAAGCACCGCCACTCTCGAGGAGGAGAAATGAGCACCATCCCACCCGTCATCGATTTCGCCGCGTGGATCAAGGAGCACGAGCACCTGCTCCAGCCGCCGGTCAACAACAAGCAGGCCTGGGAGCCGATGGGCGACTTCATCGTGCAGGTCGTCGGCGGCCCGAACCAGCGCACCGACTTCCACTTCGACCCCTACGAGGAGTGGTTCTACCAGTACCGCGGCAACATGCACGTGAACATCCAGACGGAGGACGGCCCCCAGCGGATCGACATCCGCGAGGGCGAGATGTGGCTGCTGCCCGGCAACGTGTTCCACTCGCCGCAGCGCCCTGAGCCCGGCTCGATCGGCATCGTGATCGAGCGCATCCGCGAGGAGGGCACGCTCGAGAAGTTCGCCTGGTTCTGCCCGAACTGCAACACGAAGGTGCACGAGGTGGAGCTGCAGGTGCGCGACATCGTCGAGGACCTGCCGCCCGTCTTCCGCGAGTTCTACGAGAGCGAGGAGGGGCGCACCTGCCCGCAGTGCGGCGCGGTCCACCCGGGCAAGGGCTGACCCCGTTGGGCACGATCGACGTCCACACGCACTCCGTGCCGCGCTCCTGGCCCGACCTGCGCACGCAGGCCGGGCCGGGGGTCTGGCCGTCGCTGCGGGTCGACTCGGAGCGCGAGGCGATGATCCTGCTCGGGGACGTCGAGTTCCGTCGCGTGGGCGCCGACGCCTGGGACGCCGAGACGAGGCTCGCCGACATGGACGCCGACGGCGTCGAGCTGCAGGTCGTCTCGCCGACGCCGGTCTTCTTCTCCTACGACAAGACCGGTGACCAGGCCGCGAAGGTCGCCCGCATCTTCAACGACCTGACGCTCGAGATCTGCGCGCCGGGCGGCGGACGGCTGATCCCGTTCGCCCAGGTGCCGCTGCAGGATCCGGATGCCGCGTGCGCCGAGGCCGAGCGGGCGATCGCCTCCGGGCACGCCGGGGTCGAGATCGGCAACCACGTCGGCGACCGCGACCTCGACGACGCCGGCACCGTCACCTTCCTGCAGCACTGCGCGGAGCGGGGCATCCCCGTCTTCGTGCACCCCTGGGACATGCCGAGCTCGCCGCGCCTCGAGCGCTGGATGGCCCGCTGGCTCACCGGCATGCCGGCCGAGACGCACCTGTCGATCATCGCGATGATCCTCGGCGGCGTGTTCGACCGGGTGCCGCCGTCGCTGCGGATCGCCTTCGCCCACGGCGGCGGCTCCTTCGCCTTCTGGCTCGGCCGCTTCGAGAACGCGTGGCGGCAGCGCCCCGACCTCGTCGGGGTGAGCGAGCAGCCGCCCACGGCGTACCTCGACCGATTCAGCGTCGACTCCGTCGTGTTCGACCCGGCCGCGCTGCAGCTCCTCGTCGACACCCTCGGCGCCGAGCAGGTGATGGTCGGCAGCGACTACCCCTACCCGCTCGGCGAGCGCCCCGTCGGCGCCGTCGTCGACCGCGCCGACTTCCTCGACGAGGGGCAGAAGGCCGCCATCCGGCACGGCAACGCGCGCCGGTTCCTCGGCCGCTGAGCCGCCGGCCGCGTCATCCGTCCGTCCGTCCATTTCACCCCGCACGTCCCACCGAGAGCCCCGGAGCAGCGCATGACCCTCGACACCCAGGCCCGCCCGCCGATCGACCGGAGCACCTGCTCGGCGCTCGACGCGGCCGACCCGCTCGCCGCCTTCCGCGAGCGCTTCGTCCTGCCCGAGGGCGTCGTCTACCTCGACGGCAACTCCCTCGGCGCGCTCCCCCGGGCGACGGCGTCCCACGTCGCCCGGGTGGTCACCGAGGAGTGGGGGCACGGGCTCATCCGCAGCTGGAACGACGCGGGATGGTTCGAGAAGCCGCTCGCGCTCGGCGACCGGATCGCCCCGCTCATCGGCGGGGCGCCGGGCGAGGTGACCCTCGGCGACTCGACCTCGGCGAGCCTGTTCCAGGCGGTCGTCGCGGCGGCGCGGCTCCGGCCCGGGCGGCGCACGATCGTCGCCGAGCGCGGCAACTTCCCGACCGACCTCTACGTGCTCGAATCGGTGCAGGAGCTCCTCGGCGGCGACGCGCCGCTCGAGCGCCGGCTCATCGCCGACGAGGGGCCGACGCTCGCGGACGTGCTCGACGAGGACGTCGCCGTCGTCGTGCTCACCCACGTCGACTACCGCACGGGCCGCATGCACGACCTCGCCGAGGTGACCCGCCAGGTGCACGAGGCCGGCGCGCTCGTCGTCTGGGACCTCTGCCACTCGGTCGGCGCGGTGCCCGTCGAGCTGAACGCCGCGGACGCCGACTTCGCGGTCGGCTGCACCTACAAGTACCTGAACGGCGGACCCGGCTCGCCCTCCTTCATCTGGGTCGCCGAACGGCACCAGGCCGAGGCCCGCCCGGCCCTCACCGGCTGGCACGGGCACGCCCGGCCCTTCGCCTTCGAGCTCGGCTACGCGCCGGCCGAGGGCATCGGCCGGTTCCGGGTGGGCACCCCGCAGCTCCTCGCGCTCGCGGGCCTCGAGGCGAGCCTCGACCTCTGGGCGGAGGTCGACCTCGCGGAGCTCCGGGAGAAGAGCCTGCGGCTCACCGAGCTGTTCATCTCCCTCGTCGACGCCCGGCTCGCGCCGTGGGACGTCGAGGTCGTGACGCCGCGCCAGTCGGCCCGGCGAGGCAGCCAGGTGTCGCTCCGGATCGGCGCCGCCGACGGCTACGCGGTCATGCAGGCGCTCATCGACGGCGGCGTGATCGGCGACTTCCGCGCCCCCGATCTCGTCCGCTTCGGCTTCGCGCCGCTCTACGTCTCGCACGCCGACGTCTGCGACGCGGTCGACGCGCTCGAGGACGTGCTCGCGAGCGAGCGCTGGCGGGAGCCGCGCTTCGCCCGGCGGGGCCTCGTCACGTAGGCCGGATCGGCGGGCGGGATGCGCCACCGGATGCGCGGACCGGCTCTAGTCGGATCGGCGGCCGATCACTAGCGTTGGAGCACGCCGCAACGGCGACGGGATCCGGGGGAACGGCATGACGAAGATCGAACACCGGCTGGCGCGTCCGAGCGGCGACGCCGCGGCCGAGCCGTCGTACGTCACCACGCTGGCGAGGTTCGCCTACGTGTGGGGCTATCCGATGGTGAACATGATGAACCGCCGCGCGCGGTTGAGCGCCGCACCGGAGCCCGGCCGGCTCGGCGGAGTGCTGCCGGCATCGCCGACGGGGCAGATCTCGATGCTGAACGACTACATCGAGCCGGACGAACGGTTCATCGCGTGCCCGAACCAGGACGTCGCCTACGGACTCGGGTTCTTCTCGCTCGACGAGCAGCCGGTCGTCGTGCAGGTCCCCGACTTCGGCGACCGCTTCTACGTCTACGCCTTCTACGACGCCCGCACCGATCAGTTCGGTCGCCTCGGCTCGCTCTACGGCAGTGCGCCGGGCCACTACCTCCTCGCGGGCCCGAACTGGGACGGGGAGGTCCCGGCGGGCATCGTCGAGGTGTTCCGGAGCCCGACGGCGCTCGCGAACGCGATTCCGCGCGTCTTCATGGACGACACGGATGAGGACCGCGCCGCCATCCAGCCGCTGGTGAACCGGATCATGGTGTACCCCCTGTCGGAGTACACCGGCGAGTTCCGGACGACGGACTGGTCGGCGGTTCCGTCCTTCGACGCCGGGCCGAGCTCGGGCGGCGAGACGAGATGGGTGCAGCCGGAGACCTTCTTCGATCAGCTCGGCGACGTCCTCGCCACCGTCCCGCCGCAGGCCGGGGAGGAGGCGCTCTACGCGCAGTTCGCCGCGCTGCGGGAGGCGGGTTCCCGGGATCCGCAGACCCGGACGGTCATCGACGAGGCGTTCCGCGCCGCGGACGAGGAGTTCGTCGCCAACGCGATGCGGTGGCGCTTCAACGGCAAAGACGCCGGGAACGGGTGGAACCGTTCGCTGAACAACTCGCAGTGGGGTCTCGACTACCAGAATCGGGCGACGACGGCGCGATCGAACATGTTCGAGAACCGCCCGAACGAGACCCAGTACTTCTACACCGACACCGATTCCGACGGCGAGCAGCTCACGGGCGGCGGCAGCTACGAGCTCACCTTCGCTGCGGGGAGTCTGCCGCCGGTCGACGGATTCTGGTCGCTGACGCTGTACGACGTCGATCACTTCTTCTTCCCGAACCCGCTCGGACGGTACTCGCTCGGCACGAAGAACACCTCGCTCCGCTTCGACCGCGACGGCTCGCTGACGATCCACGTCGGCCACGCCTCGCCGGGTGCCGAGCTCGAGAGCAATTGGCTGCCTGCGCCCGCCGAGGCGTTCTCCCTGTATCTGCGCGCCTACGGCGGGCAGACGCCGATCACCGACGGCACGTGGGTCCCTCCGATCGTCGCCCGGCGGGGCCTCGTCACGTAGGCCGCGCGCACAGGGCCCGGCTGTACACTCGGGGCTGATCCGCTCGACGCGGCGTACACCAGCACGTGCCCCCGCCCGCGCTCGCGCCGTCGACGGAGGAGCCCTCCGAGGAGCCCCGTGAAGCCCACCGTGCAGACCCTGCTCGATCGACCCGAGCTGACCCTCCGCCTGCTCACGTCGGCGGAGTCCCTGCCCGAGGGCGCGCTCGCCGCGCCGGTGACCTGGGCGCACAGCTCCGACCTCGCCGACCCGACGCCGTTCCTCGACGCCGGGCAGGTGCTCCTCACGACCGGCACCTGGCTCGGCGCGGACGAGGGCGACCCGGTCGACATCGCCGCGTACGTGGCGCGGCTCCGGGAGACCGGCATCGCCGCGCTCGGCTTCGGCACCGAGGTCATCCGCAACGGCACGCCGGCCGCCCTCGTCGAGGCGTGCCTCGCCTCCGGGCTCCCGCTCTTCGAGGTCCCCTACCGCACCCCGTTCATCGCGATCGCCCGCACGGTCGCCGACCTCATCGCCGAGGACGCCTACGCCCGGCAGGCCTGGGCGCTGCAGGCGCAGCGCGCCATCTCGCTCGCCGCGCTCCGGCCCGATGGCCTCTCCGCGACGCTCGCCGAGCTCTCCAAACGGCTCGGCGCCTGGGTCGGCCTCATCGACTCCACCGGCGGCCTGGACCGCGAGTTCCCGCTCGGCGGGCTCGGCCAGCCCGCGCTCGGCGAGGTCGTCGGCGAGGCGCGCACGATGCTCCGCCGGGGGCAGCGGGCGAGCCGCGCCGTCGAGGCCGGCGGCACGGTGGGCCGGCCGCAGCGGATGACGCTGCAGACCCTCGGCTCGGGCGGGGCCCTGCGCGGCGTGCTCGCGATCGGCGACTCCCCCGAGCTCGACCAGGCGGGCCGCGAGGTGGTCACCTCGGTGATCGCGCTCGCCGGACTCGCGCTCGAGCAGAACCGCGACCTCGACCGCGCCCGCGGGCACCTCCGCTCCGGACTGCTGCGCTCGCTCCTCGCGGGCGACGTCGGCCTCGCGGCCGACGTCGCGGGCGAGATGTGGGGGCCGCTGCCGGAGGCGCCGCTCCGGGTGCTCGTGACGAGCGCGCCCGACGACGGCATCGACCGGCTCGTGGAGCTCCTCGAGCTCCGCGTCGACGAGCGCGGCGGACGGCTCTTCTTCGGCCGGGACGGCGAGCACGTGGTGGTGCTCGCCGAGGATCCTGATGCGGCCGACCTCGCCGAGGAGCTCGCCGCGGAGTTCGAGCTCGCCGTCGGCGTCAGCGACCCCGGGTCGCTCGCCCAGCTCGCCGACGCCCACGAGGAGGCCGTGCGCGGCTACGAGCGCGCCCGCGAGGCCGGCTCCGGCGTCGCCTGGTTCGACGACATCAGCCGGCAGGGGGTGCTCGCGTTCCTCGCCCGCACCGACGCCCGCGCGGTCGCCCGCGCGACCCTCGCCCCGCTCACCGAGTACGACCGGGAGAACGGCACGACGCTCGTCGCGACGACCCGCACCTGGCTCGAGAACGGCGGGCAGTTCGACGCCACCGCGCAGGCGCTCGGCGTGCACCGGCACACGGTGCGCAGCCGGGTCGGTCTCGCCGAGCGACTGCTCGGGCGCGACCTGTCCGGCTTCCACGCCCGCGCCGACCTCTGGGCCGCGCTCCTCGCGGTCGAGTAGGCGGCTCAGCCGGTGCGGGCGCGGCTCAACCGGTCCGGGCGCGGCCGGCCCGGCTCAGCCGGCGCGCTGGGCGGCGATCAGCCGGCGGTACCAGTCGAAGGAGTCCTTGCGCGTGCGCTCGCCGCTGTCGAGGTCGAGGTGCACGAGCCCGAAGCGCTGGGTGTAGCCGTCGGCCCACTCGAAGTTGTCGATGAGCGACCAGACGTCGTAGGCCCGGACGTCGACCCCCGCCTCGATCGCCCGGTGCACCGCGCGGAGGTGCCCGTCGAGGTAGGCGATGCGCTCGGCATCCGCGATCCGGCCGTCGACCACCTCGTCGGGGTAGGACGCCCCGTTCTCGGTGATCGCGACCGGCGGCAGCGCGTCGCCGTAGGCGTCGCGGAGACCGACGAGCAGCCGCTCGAGCGCCTCGGGCACGACCGGCCAGCCGAAGCCGGTGACGGGTGCCCCCGGGATCTCGACGGGCTCGAACGGCAGCCCGGCCTCCGCGAAGGGCGAGCCCGGCGCGGCCGCGGCCACACGGGTCGGGTTGTAGAAGTTCACGCCGTAGAAGTCGAGCGGGGCCGACACGAGCTCGAGGTCGCCCTCCTCGACCCCGGGGAACGCGTCGAGCCCGAGCGGCGCGAGATCGGGGTAGCGGCCGAGCAGCACGGGCTCGGCGAAGATGCGGTTGTAGATCGCGTCGAACGCGCCGGCGGCGAGGAGGTCGCCCGGCTCCGCCGAGGCGGGCTCGACGAGCGTGTGGTTGTTCGTGATGCCGAGTTCGGCGTCGGGGCGGGACGCCCGGATCGCCTGCACCGCGAGGCCGTGCCCGAGGAGCTGGTGGTGCACGGTCGGCAGGGCGCCGAGCATGAGCGTGCGGCCGGGGGCGAGCTCGCCGAGCGCGTACCCCTGCAGGGTGGTCATGGCCGGCTCGTTCAGGGTGATCCAGCGGCCGACGCGGTCGCCGAGGGCGTCGACGACGAGCGCCGCGTACTCGGCGAAGCGGGCGGCGGTGTCGCGGGCGAGCCAGCCGCCCTCCTCCTCGAGCGCCTGTGGCAGGTCCCAGTGGTAGAGCGTCACGAGCGGGGCGATGCCGGCGTCCGCGAGCGCGTCGACGACTCGCGAGTAGTGGTCGAGGCCCGCCGGGTTCGCCGGCCCGCGGCCGTCGGCCTGGATGCGCGGCCAGGAGATCGAGAAGCGGTACTCGTCGACGCCGAGCTCCGCGAGGAGGGCGACGTCGTCGCGGTACCGCCGGTAGCTGTCGGCGCTCGTGGTGGCGTCGCGACCGTCGCGGATGCGACCGGGCTCGGCGGCGAAGACGTCCCAAACGGAGGTGCCGCGCCCGTCGGCGTCCGGGGAGCCCTCGATCTGGAAGGCGGCGGTCGCGGCGCCCCAGCGGAATCCGGCCGGGAACACCGGCATCCTCGTCGTCTCGGCCATCGGCATCCTCGCCCTCCGGGTCAGCGGGGCCTCGTCGCCCCCGAGTGGGTCATCTGACCCACTCCGCCCACCCTACGCATCTCCACCCCGAGTTGCCCGACTTTCATGAAACTCGGGCAACTCGGGTGGTGATCCAGAGTTGCCCGACTTTCATGAAAGTCGGGCAACCCTCGGTTGGATGCGCCGCGGCTAGCGCTGGCGACGGCGGCGGATCAGCACGATCGCGAGCACCGCGCCGCCGGCGAGCAGGATGCCTCCGGCGACGAGCGCGATCGGCAGCGGGTCCACGCCCGTCCGCGCCATCGGCGGCGCGGCGTCGAACTCGTTCACGACGTCGATCCGGACGACGTCGCCCGAGCCGACGATGACCGAGGCCGTGCGCGGGTCGTCCACGTGCGGCGTCAGCGTCGTGCGCGCGGCACCGCCGGCATCCGTCTCGACGAGTTCGCACGCGGCGCCCGTCGGCAGCTCCTCGTACACCGTCGTGAGCGAGCTCGCCTTCGAGAGCGTGCGGGTCGCCCCGCCCGGGATCTCGATCTGCACGCCCTCGCCGCCGTCGTCGCGGACGCAGGTGAGCTGCACCGTGAAGCTGCGGTCCGCGGCATCCGCCGCCCCCGAGCCCGTGATGGTCTTCACGACCTCGATCGACCCGAGCTCGAAGACGTTCGTCACCGTGAAGCTGCGCTCGACGCCGGGCTCGACGACGAACGTGGAACCGGGCTCGCCGTCCTCGTCCGTGATCCGCACGTCGTTCGCGCCGCCCGTGCCGGTCTCGCTGAGCTCGCACTCGGCGCGCGCCGGCAGCGGCGCGTAGTCCGCCTCGTACCCGTTGGCCGCGTTCAGCACGCGCTCGGGGCCGCCCGGGATCTCGACCGGCACCGGCCCGCCCTCGAGCGGCAGGGTGCAGGCGAGCGAGACCGTGAACGGTCCGGCCCCGTACCGCTCCGCGCCGTCGCCGGTGCGCTCCTTCACGACGTGCAGGGAGCCCGCCAGGAAGGTGTTCGTCACCGTCACCTCGACCGGCTCGCCGCCGACGAGGAACGGTCCGTCAGGGGAGACCGAGACCTCGTCGGCGAGACCCGGGTCGGGCTCCGTCACGGTACAGGAGGCGCCCGCGGCGATGCCGCCGACCTCGGTAGACCAGTCCCCCTCGGGCGTCGGCAGCACGAGGTCACCGTCCCAGACGGTGCGGATGCCGGAGTCGTCGGAGAGCACGCACTCGAGGTGCAGGGTGAACGGCCCCTGGCCGAAATCCTCAGCGCCCGGCCCGTCGGCGACCTTCTCGATCACGACGCTCGCGACGTCGAAGGCGTTGTCGGCCTCGACGCGCACGGTCGGATCGTCCTCGCCGTCGACCGGCGGCAGGGTGACCTCGACTTCGGCGCCCGGCGTGGTGACCGGGTCGCCGTCGCCCTCGGTCACGGTGAGCGTCGTCCCGCTCGCGCCCTTCGCGTCCGTCTCCTCGACCGTGCACACCGCGCCGGCGGGCAGGCCCGTGAGGACGATCCGCTCGCCGTCGGCGAGCTCGATCGCCATCGGCTGCCCCTCGGGGTACCCGTCCGCGACGACCTCCTCGCCGAGGTACGTGCAGCTCACCTCGAAGTCGAAGGGCCCGTAGGCGACCGGGTCGCCGTCCTGGTCCACGGCGTTCGAGTCGACCCGCTTCTCGAGCACGAGGCCGCCGAGCTCGTAGACGTTCTCGAGCTCGACGAGCCCGATCGGGTCGGTGTCGCGGCCGACGACCGCCGTCGTCGAGGACGAGCTCGTCTCGCCGTTCGCGCCCGGCACGTCGGCGAGCTCGCACTCGGCGCCCCACGGCAGGTCGTCGACCCGCTGCACCTCGTTCGCGACGAGGGTGAGGTCGATCGGCGGCAGCTTCGTCTCGACGGGCGTGCCGATCGCCGAGGTGCACGTGAGCTGCACCTGGAACTCGTCGGGCGCGTAGGCCGCGCCGTCACCGGTGACCCGCTTCACGACCTCGATCGGGCCGGTCGCGAGCGAGACGCCCACGCGGCGCCCTTCGCTCGGCAGGACGCTTCCCGCACCCGAGCTGCCGCCGACCGCCGCGGTGTTCCACGCGATGGTGTCCGGCCCGGCCGTCGGCGAGACGGCAGGGCTGCGGGTCTGGAAGGTGAAGTCGACCTCCTCGCCCGGCTGCAGCTGCGCACTCGTGAAGAGGAACTCGACCTTGATGCTCGTCACCGCCGCCGGATCGAGCGAATCGATCGGCACCCAGGCGCCCGGCGGGCACGTCGCCCCGGGCGAGCTCAGCTCGACGGTGCACGGATCGGCGGCGGTCGTGCCGTACACCAGGAAGGAGTCCGGCATCCGCGAGCCGCCCACCGACTGCGGCGTGACGTTGCCGACCCAGAGCGGCGTCCACTCCGAGCCGCGCGGCAGCGTGGCGTACGCGCCGGTGTCGCCCGGCGTCGGCAGCCGGTCGATCGAGATGACGCGATCCGCGGGGATCGTGCCGGTGTTCTGGCCTGCGACGAGCCAGGTCTCGGTCGTGCCGGGCTTCGTCACCGGCACGCACGGCGCGCGGTAGTAGTCCGCCACGGCCGGGGTGCAGGCGGCGCTCGCAGCGGGGTCGTCGACGTTCCGGACGCCGAGGCCGTCATCGGCCTTGACGAACTTCGCTGCACGCAGCGCGCCGACGTTCGCCGGGTACACGACCGTGGTGTCGGAGCAGTCCTCGTGGGGCCCTGCCGTCCCCTCGCAGAAGTCGAACGGCCGGTCCGCCGTCACGTCCACCGCGTTCGTGACCTCCTGTCCGGCCGAGACGCCGGGGCGGAACATCAGCATGACGGTGATCGTGTACGTCTGACCGGGCTCGAGCACCGTGCCGTCCGGGAAGCGGAACTCGATCGCGCTGCCGTCGGCCGTGACCGTCGTGGTGACGTCGTCGGGGTCCGTCGGCATGGGCGAGCCGTTCGCCGGGTCCGGTGCGTCACCGGCCAGCGTGTACGCGTACGGCGATCCCGAGAGCTCGGGGTCGAAGACGAGCAGGGGCTCGCCGTCCTGCATCGGGATGCGGTCGACGATGACCGGGTTCGAGATCGGGCCGGTCCCGCTGTTCATCACCTCGAGCGTGAACGGGATCACGGCGCCGGGGTCCTGCACGCCGCGCGGCCCCTTCGTCACGACGACGGAGGTCTCGTAGTGCAGATAGCGGGCCTCGGCCTCGGCGTCGTCCGTATCGGTGTACAGCGGGTCGCCCGAGCCGTTCTCGAGGAAGGAGTTCGCGGTGGCCTCCACCCGGTTCGTGAAGGTGCCGAGCTCGGTCTCCCCCGGCGCCGGGGTGTTGCCGTCGATCACGAGGTCGGTGCGCACGTCGCCGCCGCTGCGGTACTCGAGCCGCCGCTGCACGAACAGCGGCATCTGCTGGAGCGGGTTCGCCGGGTTCTCCCACTGGGCGCCGTCGGCGCGGCTGAAGGTGAAGCGGAGGCCCTGCACGTCCTCGGGCTGCACGGTGGCGGGCAGCTGCGGGGTGGTGCCCGGGCTTCCCGTCACCCAGCTGCCGCCCGTGCGGGTGAGCGAGCCGTCGGGCTCCGCCGTGAAGGTGGCGCCGGTGAAGGCATCCACCTGCACCCGCGTGATCGGCGAGGTGAGGGTGAACGTCGGCCCGAAATCGACGAAGTCGAAGGCGTTCCAGAACGTCGCCTCGTCGTCGGTGACGACGAGCTCGGCCGCTCGCGCCGAGCCCGTCGGCCGCGCCGTGAGCGTCATCACGATCGGGTCGCGGTCCGCTTCCACCTGCGCCTGCGGGGAGAACCGCTTGCCGGCGATGACGCCGATCTCCAGCTCGACGAGCCGCATCTGCGCGTCGTCGTCGTCGGTCACGCGGTGCTGGTCGTTCACGCCGCCGAGGTCCTCCACGGCGCTCTGCGCGACGTTGTGCACGGGCGAGTCGGCCGCGGTGACCGGGGCGCCGCCGACGCGGTGCGTGGCGCGGAGCCGCAGGTCCATCACGAGGCGGGTATCGGCGCCCGAGGCGATCCGGCCCTCGTGCACGACGGCGATGCCGACCACGTCGGCGAGTTCGGTCGCGGACATGCCGGTCGCGGTCGCGATGCTGACCTCGTCGACGGCACCGCCTTCACGGGTGAGCTGCACGGTCGCGGTGACCGTGCCGCCGGGCACCGAGATGCTGACGATCCGGCGCAGGTCGAAGGCGTCGAAGGCGCTCGGCCCGGTCTGCGCGGGCGAGGGGTCGCTCACGCTCAGCGTGTCCACCTGGGCGACGGTCGCGTTCGTGCCGATGATCGTGACGCGCCCGCTCGGGTAGTCCTCGGGCGCGGTGCCGGCCGGCGGGATGCCGATCGGCCCGCCCGACCAGCCCTTCGTCACCGTCGTGTTGAGCGGCCGGTCGATGATCGAGATGAGGTCGGCCGCGGTGTCGCGGACGACCTGCTCGTCGTCGGCGTAGCCGGTCGCGGAGGCGGTGTTGTCCACGTCGCCCGGCGTCGCGGTGTTGTAGAGCCGCGTGCCGAGCACCGGGTCGGGGTCGCTCGACGGCACCCTGGCGAGGTCGCGCAGCTCGAACACGAGGTCGAGCGGCCGGTCGTTGCCGCTCGATCGGGCGACGCCGGTGCCGGGCAGCGGCGCGTCGATGGGCGCGTCGGCTGCCTCGCGCGGCGCCGGGTACTCCTCGAAGACGAGGCGGACGCCCGTCGTCGAGGCGCGCTCGGCGTCGCTCAGCCGGTAGCCGGGGAAGGCGCCGTCGCAGGCGCCGCCCGCGCACGGATCGGTCTCGGTGGGCACCCAGGCGGAGCCGTTCCAGAGCTCGACCGCGGCGACGCGGTCGTACTGCAGCCAGGGGTCGGCCGTGATCTCGGGGATCTCGACGAGGTCGAAGGCCTGGAAGACGGATGCCGCGATGGCCGCGTCGTCGGCGGGCGGGTCGGCGGTGTCGGCGACGATCACCCGGTCGAGGTTCGAGTAGCCGCCGGTCGACCAGTGCAGCCTGGCGGTCGCCTGCTCGCCGCTGCGGGCGATGACGACGGCGGGGACGGGATCGACCCACTCCTTGTCGATGAGGTCGCCCTCGCCCGGCGTCGTCGGGATGAGGTCGATCGCGGGGCACGGGTCGGGCGTCGTCGCCGATCCGGGGTCGACGCCGGGCGCGGTGGCCCCGGCCGAGGCGCAGTTCGGCACGGGCTGGTCGCTGCCCGCAGCCGGACCGGAGCCGTCGCGGAGCTCATCGCGGAGCTCGCTCGTGAAGTTCGGCTGCACCGTCGTGCCCGGCGGGAAGCCCGCGGGGTCGTCGAACTGGAACTGGAGGCCGCCGATGTCGTCGCGGAGCTCCGGCGGGATCGTCATCGAGAACGGGTTCGGCGCCGTCACGTGGTCGGCGTCCTCGAACACGATCCAGCGCTGCTCGGACACGCTCCAATAGCTGATGGTGAGGGTCGCCCCGGGCGGGATGTCGGTCTTCGTGATCGCGACGACGTCGAAGCTGTTCCACCAGCCCGGGTCGGGGATCGTCTCGGGGTCCTGCACGACGATCTGCGTCGCCGACGTGGTCGAGTCGGGCTTCAGCAGCTGCGTCGGCAGCTGCACGGTCGCGAGCTCGCCCGGCACGGAGGGGATGCTGCCGGGGTTGATCTTCTTCGTCGTCTCGACGACGAGCTTCTTCTCGAGGATCGTGAGCTCGGCGGTGTCCTCGTCCGTGGCGGTCGAGCCGCCCGCCTCGCCCTCGACGCCGACGGTGTTCGGGATCGTCATCGGTCCGGAGAGCGAGGGGTCGGTGGCGACGTCGAAGCGGATGCCGGCTTCGGCCCCCTCGGTGATGGTGCCGGTGTAGTCCACGGTGAAGCCCGCGACCGTCTTCGCGGGGTCGGGCCCCGGCGGGTCGACGCCCTCCTCGAGGTCGTAGACGGGGCTCGTGGTGCCGTCGCTGTAGCGGTAGACGAGGGTCGCGGCATCCGTCCCGTCCGGCCAGCCGATCGGACCGGTGAAGCCGTCGAAGGCGGCGTCGCTCGTGAAGTCGCCCGAGGCGGGCTCCGTCACCGTCATCCGGTCGAGCTCCGTCTCACCGCTGTTCTTCGCGACGATGCCGACCTCGCTCGTCTCGCCCGGCAGCACCTCGGCCGGGTCGAAGGCCTTCTCGACGTCGACGACGACGGGGTCGAGCACGATGCGGTAGTCGTCGCTCGCGGTGGACGTCTCGGCGTCGTCGCCGCGGCCGACCTCGCTGCTGGCGGTGTTCTGCACGGTGACCGGATCGGCGAGCCCGTCGACCTCCTCGCCCTGCACGAGCGTCGCGACGACGCCCGCCTGCGCGCCCGGCGGGATGGTCGCCCCGCCCGAGGAACTCGTGAACTCGACGCGGAACCCGCCCGCGTCGGCGGCCGCGGGGGCGGCCGGCGGGGCGGGCACGGCGGGCGCGGTCGCGGGCGGGCCGGGCACCCAGCTCGACGTGGCGGGGTCCCAGTAGGACAGCACGGCGGTGTCGGCGCCCTCGGGGTAGCTCACCGAATCGACGGATTGCAGATCGAGCAGGTCGAAGGCCCCCGGCTGGCCGGGGTCGGCCGGGTCGCTGATCACGATCCGGTCGACGGAGCCGTTCGAGGTGTTCGTGCCCCCGAGCGTCGCGGTGAGCTCGGTGCCGGGCGCGGCCACGGCCGAGGGCGGCTCGATCGTCTTGGTGGCCTCGGTCGCGAGCTCGAGCTCGACGACCGGGGTCACCGCGATGCTCCCCTGCGCCTGGTCGGCGTTCACCGCGGTCCCGGTCGCGGTGTTCGTGATCGGGACGCCGTTCAGGTCGTAGGGCATCGGGTCGGGCGCCTGCACGGTGATCGTCACCGTCGCCGTGGTGTTGTCGAGGAGGCCGGTGCGTCCGTCGCCGAGATCCTGCGTGAAGACGACTTCCACGTCACTGCCGTCGATCGTCGGCGTCTGGGCCGCCGCGCCGCTCACCGCGGCAGAGATCGGCACGAACGGCGCGGGCACGGCGTCGCTCAGGGTCGCGCCCTCGCACCCGGTGTCGGTGATCGAGGAGCACGACATCTGCACCGTGTAGCTGAAGGTGTCTCCCGGGTTCACCGCGGTGACCGAGGCCTGCTTGCGCACCTCGAGCACGCTCGTCACCTCGGCGGCCTGCGCGGGCGCGACGCCGAGCGGCAGCGCGAGCGCCGCACCGACGGCGAGCGCGAGCGCTCCCGACAGGATCCTCCGGATGCGACGCGACACGGCCATGGTCCCCCCTCTGTACCGAGGCTCCGGGTCCGGCTCTCGCCGTTCGTCGGCGCCCTCGCTCATTCAACCGGAGTAGCGGGTCCGATGTCGAGTGTTCGGCGAGTACCGTGGGAGGCATGTACACGAGCTACGCCGCCATCGGCGACAGCTTCACCGAGGGCGTCGGCGACGAACTGCCCGACGGCTCGGTGCGGGGCTGGGCCGACTTCGTCGCGCTGGGCCTCGCCGCGCACGCCAGGGAGCCCGTCCGCTACGCGAACCTCGCCATCCGGGGCCGGAAGCTCGGCCCGATCATCGAGGAGCAGGTCGACGCGGCCATCCGCCTCCGCCCCGAGCTGATCAGCTTCAACGGCGGCGGCAACGACATCATGCGCCCGCGGATGGACGAGGGCGCGGTCGCCGATCGCTTCCGCGAGGCGGTGCTGCGGATCCGCGACGCCGGGGTGCACGTCCTCATGCTGAGCGGCGCGAACCCGAGCGACCACCTGCCGATGGGCCGGATGATGGACACCCGCGGCGCCCGCCTCACCCGGGCCCTCGCCGACGTCGGCGAACTCGACGGCGTCACCTTCGTCGACAACTTCTCCGACCGCGGGCTCCGCGACATCCGCTACTGGTCGCCCGACAAGCTGCACCTGAACTCCCTCGGCCACGCCAGGGTCGCGAGCAACGTGCTCACGGCGCTCGGCGTGCCCGTGCCCGTCGAGTGGGGCGTCGAGGAGGTGGCGGCGGCGCCGGCCGGCCCGCGCAGCCGGAACACCGCGGCGTACTACCGCGAGTTCGTGCTGCCCTGGATCGGCCGGCGCCTCACGGGGCGCAGCTCCGGCGACGGCCGCACGGCGAAGCGGCCCGTGCTCGAGCCCTTCTCGCTGCCGTAGCCGGCACGGGCGGGATCAGCGCGCCGGCCCGACGGGCGGATGCCTCAGCCACGCACGTTCGCGACGAACTCGCGGGTGCGCCGGGCGAGCCCCTCGATCCGGCGCAGCGCCTGCCAGCCGTCGCGCACCTCGGCGGGTGCGAGCGGCGCGTGCAGCCGCACGTTCTCCTGGCACGACAGGTCGGCGCAGAGGTAGCTGCCGAGCGAGTCGCCCTTCGCCCCGGCCGGCCCCGCTCGACGCGCCGAGAACAGCGTCACCTGGTCGGCGGGCTGCTGAGTGTGGCAGAGGTTGCAGATCGCCGCGCGGTGGCGCGACATCGTGCTCTCCGCCGCGCGCAGCACGATGCCGACCGGCTCCTCGTCGATGAGCGTCACGAGGTAGCCGAGCCGCCGGTTCGCGCGATCGCGCCAGGCCACCGCATCGAGCCGCTCCCACTCGGCGACGAGCACCTCGATGGGCAGCTCGAAGTGCTCGAGCTCCGCTGGCGTGCCGTTCACGAACGACGCGCGGATCTCCTCCTCGCTGAGCGGACGCATGACTCCCCCTCCGACTCAGCCACCCTACGCCCGGCCCGGGACGCCGGACGACGGGGCGGGCGCGAGGCTCAGCCGGCGCGGTGCAGCAGCGCCGGGCGCGGGCGGTCGTCGGCGACCGGCTTCCACCCCTCCGGCGTGCGCCGGTAGGCGGCGCGCGGCCCCTCGGCCACGAGCTGCTCGAGCGCCGCGAGGAACCGGTCGACCTCGGCCTCCCCCGTGCCGATGCCGATGCTCGCCCGCAGCCCGTTGGAACGGCTCGCGACCCGGTCGAACAGCGGGTGCGCGCAGAAGCGCCCGGCCCGCACCGACACCCCGTGCTCCGCCGAGAGGGCCGCGGCGAGCAGGCCCACCGAGCCGTGCTCCAGCTCGATCGTGACGATGCCGAGCTCGCCCGGGGCATCCGCGAACGCCCGGATGCGGCGCACCCCGGCGATGCGCTCGACGCCCGCGCCGAGCCGCGCGGCGAGCGCCGCCTCGTGCCCCGCCCGCGCCGGCTCGCCGAGCCGTTCGAACTCGGCGAGCGCCGCCGCGATCGCCGCGGCGCCGAGGACGTTCGGCGTCCCCGCCTCGTGGCGCTCCGGCGAGGCGTGCCAGGCGACGGCGTCGAGGGCGACGTCGGCGACCGCGCCGCCGCCGGCGAGGTAGGGCGCCGCCCGGTCGAGCCAGTCGGCCGGGCCGACGAGCGCGCCCGCGCCGTACGGGGCGTAGGCCTTGTGGCCGGAGAACGCCAGGTAGTCGGCGCCGGACTCCGCGAGCGAGATGCGTCGGTGCGGCAGGAGCTGCGCGGCGTCGACCGCGAGCCGGGCGCCGTGCGCGTGGGCGAGGGCGGCGAGCCGCTCGACGGGCAGCAGCTCGCCCGTGACGTTCGAGGCCCCCGTGACCGCGAGGAGGGCGGCGGGACATCGGGCGAGCTCGGCCTCCAGGGCGAGGAGCGTCGCTGCGATGCTCGGCTGCGCGACGACGACGCGGCGGCTCCGCCACGGCAGCAGGTTCGCGTGGTGCTCGAGGTCGAGCACCACGACGTCGCCGGGCACGGCGCTCGCGAGCAGGTTCAGGGCGTCGGTCGTGTTGCGGGTGAAGACCACGACGTCGCCGTCGCGGGCCCCGACGTGGCGCGCGACGGCGGCGCGCGAGCCCTCGACGAGCTCGGTCGCGAGCTCGGAGGCGTAGCCCGTGCCCCGGTGCACGCTCGAGTACCACGGGGTGATCTCGGCGACGTGCTGGGCGACCGCGACGAGCGGCGGCGCGGACGCGGCGAGGTCGAGGTTCGTGTGCGGCACCCGCCCGCCGCCGAGCACGGGGACGACGAGCCCCCGGTCGGCGAGCTCGGCGAGCGGCATCAGCCGGGTCCCCGTCGCCCGCGCCTTCCGCTCCGCCACCGTGCTCGCTCCAGTCATGCGGCGACGCTACGACCGCGGCGGTGCGCCCGCCAGGGCCCCGGTCACACACCGGAACGCGGCGTCACACGGCGTCATGCGGTGCGGCATCCGCCGCTCGGATCGGCCGGCTCAGCCGTGCAGCGCGCCGAGCGAGGCGTGGACGCTGTCGGGGCGGGCGAGCCCCAGGTGCTCCCGCAGCGTCGTGCCCTCGTAGGCGCGCGGCAGCACGCCGCGCCGCTGCAGCTCAGGCGCGACGAGCGAGGTGAACGCCTCGAACTGCGCGGGCTGCACCGCGGAGAGCACGTTGAAGCCGTCGACGGCGCCCGCCTCGCCCCACGCCTCGAACTCGGTCGCGACGTCCTCGGCGGTGCCGACGATGATCGGCGCCGTCACGGACGCCGCGACGACGAGGTGCCGGAGCGCCGGCGGACGGAAGCCGCCGGGCGTCCGACCGGTGCGCTCGGCGACGATCTCGACGAGCTGCTGGCCCGCCGGCCCGAACTGCTCGGCGACCGCGGGGGTCACCGCGAGGTCCGGCGAGACGCCCTGGAGGTCGACGCCGACGAGCGGCGAGAGGCTCGCGAGGGAGCGCTCGGGCGGGAACCCCGGCGGCGGGCCGTCGGGCCAGTCGTCGGCGAGCCGCACGAGCTCCGAGAGCTCGTCGGCGATCGCCTGCGCCCGCGCCCGCGTCTCGGCGACGATCGGCAGCACGGGGGCGATCACCTTGAGCGTGCGGTCGTCGCGGCCGGACTCGAAGGCGAGGGCGCGGAGCTCCTCGCGCACGGCGACGGCGTGGGCGAGGTCGTCGGCGGCGACGAGCGCGAGGTCGGCGCTGCGGGCGGCGATCAGCCGGGACGCCGGGGATGCCCCGGAGCGCACGATCGGCGGATGTCCCTGCACCGGGCGCACGGCGTTCAGGGCGCCGTCGACGCGCAGGTGCTCGCCGCGGAAGCGCGCGTCGTGCAGGCCGTCCGGGTCGAGGAAGTCGCCGCTCGCGGCATCCGCGAGGATCGCGTCGTCGTCGAAGGAGTCCCAGAGCCGCTGCAGCACCGTCTCGAACTCGACGGCGCGCTCGTAGCGGCTCGGGTGCACCTGCTCGGCGTCGAGCCCGTGGTTGCCGGCCGCGCGCGGATCGGCGGTCGTCACGAGGTTGAGCCCGACGCGGCCGCCCGAGAGCAGGTCGACCGAGGCGGTCGCCCGGGCCACCGGATACGGGTCGGCGTAGCTCGAGTCGACGGTGGCGATGAGGCCGATGCGCTCGGTGACGGCGGCGAGGTGCGCGACCGCGGAGAGCGGATCGATCCGGGCGAGGAGGTAGGGGTCGCGGTGCGCGAGCTCCGGCCCGGTGGCGAGCCAGTCGCCGAAGAACAGGTAGTCGAGCCGGGCCTGCTCGGCGAGCCGGGCGGTGAGCCGGAGCACGCCGGCGTCGCCGCGGGGGTCGCGGTGCGCACCCGGGTAGCGCCAGCCGGAGGGGTAGGCGCCGAGCGCCCGCACCATGGCGCCGATGATGAGCCTCGTCATGCAGCGCCTCCCCCGTCGCCCGCCCGGTCGCTGGCGGCGTCTCCGACCCGGGTCCGGGCCGTCCACGACGACGGTAGGGGCGGGCGCCCCGCCCCGCGAGCCCCCGCCGACGCACGGGGTAAGACGGCGCAACACGCGGTCGCACAGGTACCCCCGGCACCGGGGCCGCACGGCATCCGGCATCCGGCACTCGGCACCCAGCGGATTCGCAGGAAGCGCCGCGTCATGTCCGGTGCGCTCGCCCGTCTCTTCTCCGAGGCGGGCGCACACCGGATCCCCCGATCGGGTCGCGTCCGTTCGCCGCGAGAGCCTGCTCCAGCGGCGACCCCCGGGTCCCGAGCCCGGGGGCTCCCTCACCCCGAACACACGGCCCCCGAAACACCGAGTTGCCCGACTTCCAGGAAAGTCGGGCAACTCGAGAACCCGGCGTACGGCGCGGATCAGTCCTGGTCGCGTCGCGAGCTGTGCCTGGGCTTCCGGGCGGGCCGCGCGGCCTGCTCGTCGTCGCGGCGCGGGGCGCGGTCGTCACGGCGCGCACCGCCCCGGTCGTCGTCACGGCGCGGCGCACGATCGCCGTCGCGGCGGCGGTCGCGACCGGAATCGCGGTCGAAGCGCTGCGGGCCGCCGCGATCGGGGCGCAGCTCGATCAGCCGGCCCGAGATGCGCGTGCCCTCGAGGCGGTCGAGCACGTCGCGCGGCAACGTGGCGGGCAGCTCCACGAGCGAGAAGTCGCCGCGGATCTGGATGCGCCCGAAGTCCTCCCGGCGCAGGCCCCCCTCATTCGCGAGGGCGCCGACGATCTGCCGCGGCTCGACCCGGTGCCGGCGGCCGACCGCGATGCGGTAGCTCTGCAGGGCGCCCGAATCCTCGCGCCGGCGCCGATCGGGCCGCTCGCGGTCGTCGTCCCAGCCGCGGCGCTCCCCGCGGCCGCGGTCGTCGCCGTCGCGCTGCCGGCCGCGCCGCTCGTCGTCGCGCTGGCGGCGCTCGAAGCGGGGCTCCGGGTCGGGCTCCAGCAGGAGCGGCGACTCGCCCTGCGCGACCACGGCGAGCGCGGCGGCGACGTCGACCTCCGGCACGTCGTGGTGCCGCACGTAGTGGGCGATGATGTCGCGGAAGCGCTCGATCCGCGGGGCCTCGTCGAGAGCTGCGGTGATGCGGTCGTCGAAGCGGGTGAGACGCGTCTCGTTCACCTCGTCGACGCTCGGCAGCGGCATCTGGGCGATGGGCTGGCGCGTCGCCTTCTCGATCCGGGCGAGGAGGCCGCGCTCGCGCGGGGTGACGAAGCTGATCGCGTCGCCAGTGCGGCCGGCGCGGCCGGTGCGGCCGATGCGGTGCACGTACGGCTCGGAGTCGGTCGGGATGTCGTAGTTCACGACGTGGCTGATGCGGTCGACGTCGAGGCCGCGGGCCGCGACATCCGTCGCCACCAGGATGTCGAGCGCGCCCGACTTCAGCTGCTCGACCGTGCGCTCGCGCTGGGCCTGGGCGAGGTCGCCGTTGATCGCGGCGGCGGAGAACCCGCGGGCCCGCAGCTTCTCGGCGAGCTCCTCGGTCGCGTTCTTCGTGCGGACGAACACGATCATGCCCTCGAAGTTCTCGACCTCGAGGATGCGCGTGAGGGCGTCGAGCTTCTGCGCGTGCGAGACGACGAGGTGGCGCTGGGTGATGTTCGCGGAGGTCTGCGTCTTCGCGGCGACGCGCACCTCCTCCGGGTCGTTCAGGTACTGCTGCGACATCCGCCGGATCGTCGCCGGCATGGTCGCGGAGAACAGCGCGACCTGCTTGTCGTCGGGGGTGTCGGCGAGGATCGACTCGACGTCCTCGGCGAAGCCCATGCGCAGCATCTCGTCGGCCTCGTCGAGCACGAGGTAGCGGATGCCGGAGAGGTCGAGCGTGCCGCGGTCGAGGTGGTCCATGATGCGGCCGGGCGTGCCGACGACGACGTGGACGCCGCGGCGGAGCGCCGACAGCTGCACGCCGTAGCCCTGGCCGCCGTAGACGGGGAGGATGTGCACGCCGGGCAGGTGCGCGGCGTAGCGCTCGAACGCCTCGCAGACCTGGAGCGCGAGCTCCCGGGTGGGGGCGAGCACGAGCGCCTGGGGCTCGCGGACGTCGAGGTCGAGGCGGGCGAGGATCGGCAGCGCGAAGGCGGCCGTCTTGCCGGTGCCGGTCTGGGCGAGGCCGACGACGTCGCGCCCCTCGAGGAGGAGCGGGATGGTCGCGGCCTGGATGGCGGAGGGGGTCTCGTAGCCCACGTCGTCGAGCGCGGCGAGCACCGCGCCGTCGAGCCCGAGGGCGGCGAAGCCGGAGGGCCTCGGCTCGGCGGAGTCCGCTGCCTCAGCGGATTCCGCGGCTCCGGCAGGACCGGCGATGGGCTCTGCTGCGGCCGGGTCGGGCGTCGGGAAGTCGTCTGAAGTCACGCTCCAGGGTAGTCCCCAGAGATGTCCAGCGCCTGTGCAGCTCGGCAGGGTACGGTCGGTGCCAGGCCGTGACCCCGGCCGTCCCCCCACTTATGACGCGCACGCTACCCCCACGCAGAGCCACGTCGGCAGTCCCCCCTGCCCGTGCGCCGCGCCGCACCACACCCCGCCGCGCGGTCGCCGTGCTGGCGCTCGCGTTCACGGCGGTGGTGCTCCTCGGACTCGTGCCCGGCTTCGTGGGATCCGCCGTCTCGACGGCGCTGCCGTGGCTCGGGCTGCTGCTCGTCCCGCTGCTCGTGGGGGCGCTCGTCGTGCGCGGCCGCACCTGGCTCGTGACGCTCGTCCCGGTGCTCGCGTGGGCGTTCGCCGTCGGGCCCTCGCTCGCCTGGCTGCCGGGCGACGGCGACGGTGGCGCGGCGGCTGCGGCGGCCGACACCGCGGACGCCCCGGCCGAGCTCGTCTTCGCGAGCCAGAACGTCGAGGCGCTGTCGGGCACCGCGGACGTGTCGGCCACGACGCTCGCCGCCGCCGGCGCCGACGTGATCGCGCTCACCGAGCTCGAGGGCGACGCCCGCGAGCGCGCGGACGCCGCGCTCGAGGAGTCCCACCCTTACCGCTACGCGGTCGGCACGGTCGGCATCTGGAGCACCTCGCCGATCTCGAACGCCCGGCCGCTCGAGCTCGGGCTCGGCTGGAACCGGGCGCTCACGGTCGACGTGTCCGCCCCCGCCGGCCTCGTGAGCGTCTACGTCGTGCACGCCGCCTCGCTGCGCCCCGGCGCGCAGTCCGACCGCGACACGATGCTCGAGGAGCTCGCCGCGGTGATCGACCGCGACGAGAACGAGCGCGTCGTCGCGCTCGGCGACTTCAACGCCGCATCCACCGATCCGGCGCTCGCCGGGATCCGCGGCACGCTGAGCGAGCCGGGGCAGTCGGAGCCGTCGTTCGGCTTCACCTGGCCTGCCGCCTTCCCCGTCGCGCGGATCGACCACGTGTTCCAGCGAGGGCTCACCCCCGTCGCGAACACCGTGCTCCCCGCGGGCGCGAGCGACCACCTCGCGGTGCTCACCACGCTGCGGTTCTGAGCGGGTCCGGAGCGGCCCCGCGCGGGAGCGCGGCCGCGGACGCACAGCGCCCGCCCAGCCCGCGCGCAGCCTGCGGAGGTACCGTCGGCCCATGAGCGATCGGGGGATGGCGCGGGCGGCGCCAGTCGTGCGGATGCCGCGGGGGCGGCAGTTCGCGGTGACCTGGGCGATTCCGAGCGACTACGGCGGGATGACTCAGGCGATGCTCGCGCGCTGCGCCTCCTTCGCGCGCCTCGGCGGCACGCCCGTCGAGGTGCTGACGTTCGACGCCCACCCCGACGTCCCCGGCCTCGAGGCGGGACTGCGGTCGCGCGGCGCGCTCGCCCACGGGGTGTCGCTCGTGAACCTGTACGAGTGGCTCCGCGAGCACCCGCTGCCGGGCGGCTCGCTCCGCCTCGACCGCGACGCCTTCACGCCCCTCGACGACGCCGGCGCCGACGAGCTGCTGCGGCGCGGCGACCGGGTGGTCGCCCGGCTGCGGCACGACGACGCCGGGCGCCTCCTGCAGATCGACCACCTGCGCGCCGACGGCACGCTCGTGCTCAGCGACCGCCGCGACGCGCGCGAACGGGGCGCGGTCGGCGGTCGTTCGGTCGTGCTCTGCGATGAGTCGGGGGCGCCCGTGCGCTCCTGGGCCCGGGTCTGGCACCTCTACACTGCCTGGCTCGACGCCCTCACCGCGGGCGAGCGGAGCTTCATGATCGTCGACAGCAAGACCATCGCGCCGTTCATGCTCGGCTACCGCCGCAAGCACGTCGTCACCGCCCACGTGGTGCACGCCTCCCACCGTTCCGGGCGCGGCGAGACGCATCCGGTCCGCGCCTCCCGGCGCGAGGTGTTCGACCGCATCGACGAGTTCGACCTCGTGGCGCTGCTGTCGAAGCGCCAGGCGGAGGAGGTCGCCGAGCTCGTCGGCGAGCGGCCGAACGTCGTGGTCATCCCGAACGCCCGGCCGGCGCGCCAGGGCTCGGCGCCGACGATCGTGCGGCCGCGCTCGGGCGGCGTCGTGCTCGCCGCGCTCACCCGCCGCAAGCGCGTGCAGGACGCCGTGCGAGCCATGACGCTCGCGAACGCCGAGCAGGCGCAGCCGGTGCGCCTCGACGTGTACGGCGACGGGGAGTGCCGCGCCGAGGTCGAGGCGCTCGCGGCGAAGGCCCCGGGCGTCCGGCTGCACGGCTACGACCCCACCGCACGGCAGCACCTCGACGGGGCGTCCTTCCTCCTGCTCACCTCCCGTTCGGAGGGCTTCCCGCTCGTGCTCGTCGAGAGCATGGCGGCCGGCTGCCTGCCGATCGCGTACGACATCCGCTACGGCCCCGCCGATCTCATCCGCGACGGGCGCACGGGCTTCCTCGTCCCGGAGGGCGACGTCGAGGGGCTCGCCCGCGCGGTGCGCCGGCTCGAGGCGATGCCGGCGGCGCGGGTCGCGGCGATGCGGCGGCGGGCGATGCAGGCGGCGCGCGACTTCGACGAGGAGCGGGTCGTGGCGAAGTGGTCGCTCGAGCTCACGCGCGCCCTCGAGCGGCGGCAGCACCGGCGGCCCTCCTGGCGGCTGCGCCTCCGCAGGGCCGTGTCGCACTCGCCGCTCGGTCCGGTGCTGCGCACGGTGCTCCGCCCGGTCCGCGCGGTCCGCGCACACCGCTGAACGACGGTCCGGCGGATGTCGGGGGCGCCGCGTACGGTGCAGGGGTGGTCGATCGCTGCGCGCTGACGGATGCCTCGGGCGCGCCGTGCCCGAACGCGGCCGCGGCCGGGGCGCCGGTCGCCCTCTGCGCGGCGCACCTCGCGCTCGCACTCGACTGGGCCGAGGGCGAGTACGGCGCCCGCGGCCTCCTGCTCTCCCCGTGCCTGGCCTGCGGCGGTCGCGTCGGGCTCCGCCTCCCCGACGCGACCCTGTGCGAGCGGTGCGGCTGGCCGGTGGGCGAGGTGCCCGACCGGGAGTTCGGCGCCCCCGTCGTCGACGTCGTCTACTACCTGCGCTTCGACGACCGCATCAAGATCGGCACGAGCGGACGGCTGCGCGCCCGGGTCGCGGCGCTCCCCCACGACGAGCTGCTCGCCCTCGAGCCGGGCGGGCGAGCGAGCGAGCGGCGCCGGCACGAGCAGTTCGCCGGCTCGCGCATCCCCGGCACGGAGTGGTTCGAACGCACTCCCGAGCTCGACGCCCACGTCGCGGCGCTCGCGCTCGGCGTCGACGACCCGTGGGCGCAGTACGACGCGTGGGTCGCGGCCCGCGGCGCGGCGTTCGCCTGAGCGACGGGCCGCCTCGCACCGGGCGGGTGCGGCATCCGGTGGGCTCGCCTCACACCCGGCGGATGCTGACGGCCTTCCAGCCCGTGGGGATCTGCGCCTTCGCCGCGGCGGTCGCGGTCTCCTCGTCGGCGCCGTCGGCCTCGACGACGACCGCCTCGCCCGAGGCCGGGTTCGTCGCGATGATCGTGACCTTCATGCCTTCGACCGTACGTCGCCCGTCCGACGCGCGCACCCCTCGTGGCCGCCGACGACACGGAACAGGCCCGGGTCGCGGTCCAACACCGCCACCCGGGCCACCCCATTCCGTGCGTTGATCGCTCCCTAGTGCGACTCGGTTCATTCCACACCCCCGCGCGCGCCGCGGGAAAGGGGTTGACAGCGGGGGCGCGAGCAGTCCGCACCGGTGGCGGCGGCTCAGCGCTCGAGCACGAGCGCGAGCCCCTGCCCCACGCCGATGCAGATCGCGACGACGGCGACGCCGCCGCCGCGACGCGCGAGCTCGTGCGCCGCGTGCCCGATGATCCGGCCACCGGATGCCCCGAGCGGGTGCCCGATGGCGATCGCGCCGCCGTCGCGGTTCACGAGCTCCGGGTCGAGCTCCGGCCAGCCGGCGAGGCAGGCGAGCGACTGCGAGGCGAACGCCTCGTTGAGTTCGACGAGGTCCACGTCGGCCCAGCTGCGCCCGGCGCGGGCGAGCGCCCGGTTCGCGGCCTCGACGGGGGCGATGCCGAAGACGTCGGGGTCGTTCCCGAACACGCCGCGGCCGGCGATGCGGGCGAGCGGCTCGCCGTCGAGCGCCCCCTCCGCGGCGAGCAGCACCGCCGAGGCCCCGTCGGTGATCGGCGAGGAGTTGCCCGCGGTCACGGTGCCGTCGGCGGCGAAGAGCGCCCGGAGCGCACCGAGCGCACCGAGCGTCGTGTCGTCGCGGATGCCCTCGTCGCGGGCGAGCGGAGCCCCGGGCACCTGCACGATCTCGTCGTCGTACCGTCCGGCGGCCCAGGCGGCGGCCGCGGCCCGGTGGCTGCGGAGCGCGAACCCGTCCTGCGCCTCGCGGGAGATCCCGAAGCGGCCGGCGAGCAGTTCAGCCGACTCGCCGTTGGAGATCGTCCAGCCCGCGGGCAGCGCCGGATTGGTCATCCGCCAGCCGATCGCGGTGTTCCACATGGTCGGGTTACCGATCGCCGGCCAGGGCCGCGCGGTCTTCTCCACGACGTAGGGCGCCCGGCTCATCGACTCGACCCCGCCGGCGAGCACGATCGAGGCATCCCCCGACTCGATCGCCCGCGAGCCCTGGATGACCGCCTCCACCGAGGAGCCGCAGAGCCGGTTCACGGTGACGCCCGGCACCGAGCTCGGGAATCCCGCGAGCAGCGCGCCGAAGCGCGCGACGTCGCGGTTGTCCTCGCCCGCCTGGTTCGCGTCGCCGAAGACGACGTCGTCGATGCGCGCCGGGTCGAGGCCGAGCCGCTCGACGGTCTCGCGCATGACGAGCGCCGCGAGATCGTCGGGACGCACGCCCGCGAGGGCGCCGCCCGCCCGGCCGAACGGCGTGCGGACGGCGTCATGGATCCAGGTGGCGGTCATGCGACGACTCCTGCCGCGGTGCGGAGGGTGAGCCCGGTGAGCTCCTCGAGCTCCGCCACGGTGGCGGAGCCGAACAGCTCGCGCACGGCGAAGCCGCGCTCGGTCACGTCGAAGACGGCGCGGTCGGTGTAGACGCGGGTGACGCAGCGGATGCCGGTGAGCGGGTAGCTGCAGGCGCGGACGAGCTTCGGCTCCCCCGTGCGGGTGAGCAGATCGGTCATGACGTACACCGCCTTCGCCCCGCTCGCGAGGTCCATCGCGCCGCCGACGGCCGGGATCGCGCCCTCCGCCCCGGTCGACCAGTTCGCGAGATCGCCGTTCTCGGCGACCTGGAAGGCGCCGAGCACGCAGACGTCGAGATGACCGCCCCGCATCATCGCGAAGGAGTCGGCGTGGTGGAAGTAGGCCGCCCCGGCGACCGCGGTGACGGCCTGCTTGCCGGCGTTCACCAGGTCGGGATCGATCGCGCCCGCCGCGGGCGCGGGGCCCATGCCGAGCAAGCCGTTCTCGGTGTGCAGCACGATCTCGCGCTCGGCGGGGAGGAAGTCGGCCACGCGCGTCGGTGCGCCGATGCCGAGGTTGACGTACGCGCCGTCCGGGATGTCGGCGGCCACGCGCGCCGCGAGCTCGTCGCGGCTGATCCGGTCGGTCATCGCACTGACTCCTGCTCCTCGTGGGTGATGGGACGGCCGTCGACGTCGACCCCGCCGACGAAGCGCCCGTCCTGCAGCCAGGGGCGCTCGCCGACGGCGACGACGCGGTCGACGTAGATCCCCGGTGTGACGACCGTCTCCGGGTCGAGCGCGCCGAGGGGCACGACGGTGTCGACCTGCGCGATCGTGGTGCGGGCGGCGGCGGCCATGATGGGCCCGAAGTTCCGGGCCGTGCTCCGGTACACGAGGTTGCCCCAGCGGTCGGCGGCGAGCGCCCCGACGAGCGCGACGTCCGCGTGCAGCGGGAGCTGCAGCAGGTAGTCCCGGCCGTCGATCGTGCGCTGTTCGACCCCCTCGGCCAGAAGCGTGCCCACCCCGGTCGGCGTGTAGAAGCCGCCGATCCCGGCGCCGGCCGCCCGGATCCGCTCGGCGAGGTTGCCCTGCGGCACGAGCTCGAGCTCGATCCGCCCGGACCGGTACTGCTCGTCGAACACCCAGGAGTCGGCCTGCCGTGGGAAGGAGCAGACGATCTTCCGCACCCGTCCCGCCGCGATCAGCGCCGCCAGCCCGGTCTCCCCGTTGCCGGCGTTGTTGTTCACGATCGTGAGGTCCGCCGCGCCGTGGGCGATCAGCGCGTCGATGAGTTCGACGGGCTGCCCGGAGCGGCCGAAGCCGCCGATCATGACCGTCGCGCCGTCCTCGACGCACGCGACGGCGCTCGCGGCATCCGGCCAGGTCTTGTCGATCACGCCGCACCCCCGTCCACCGCTGCGCCGTCCCAGACCGCGGCGAGCGCCGTCAGCCGGCGGTCGCGCCAGCGCACCCGCTCGTCCCAGCGCTCGAGCGGCAGGATGGCCCGACGCTGCGCCGCGACCTCGGCGACGAGGTCCGGCGTCCACGGGTCCTGCTGCCCGCGCTCGGCCCCCATTCGGGCGTAGGCGTCGCCCATCCGCTCGGCGTGCGCCGCGATGCCGCCGCGGACGTTGAGATCGCTCGTCTCGAACGGGCCGATCACGCTCCAGCGCCGGCCGAGCCCGCTGCGCACGATCTCGTCCACCCCCGCGACGTCCACGACGCCGTCGCGGACGAGGCAGTAGGCCTCCCGCAGGAGCGCGCCCTGGAGCCGGTTGAAGACGAAGCCCTCCACCTCGCGGCGGAGCTCGACGACGCGCAGCCCCGCCCGCTCGTAGAGCGCGCGGGCGCGGGCGACCGCGGCCGCGCCGGTGCGCGGCGACGGCACGAGCTCGACGACGGGCAGCAGGTACGGCGGGTTCCCGGGGTGCCCGACGACGAGGCGTGCGGCCGCCTCCTCGGCGAGGTCGGCCGCGAGCTCGGACGGCGGGATCGCCGAGCTGGAGCTCGCGAGCACCGCGTCCGGGGGCGCGGCGGCGGCGATCCGCCCGAAGATCTCGCGCTTCAGCTCCCGCTGCTCGGGGGCGCACTCCTGCACGAGCGCGCAGCCGGCCACGGCGTCCTCCAGTGCGGACGACGATCGCACCCGGGCCGCCACCGCGGCGGGTGGCTCCGGCAGCAGCCCGGCCTCCGCCAGCAGGGCGAGCCGCTCGGCGAGCTCGGCCTCGGCGCGGGCGCGAGCGTCGGGGACGGGGTCGTGGAGCGCCACCCGGAAGCCGGCCCGGGCGAAGACGATCGCGAACGCGACGCCGATCGATCCGCTGCCGATGACGGCGACCCGCTCGGCGTCGCGCGGCGCGCTCACAGCGACCACCAGCCGCGGTCGCCCGCGT
The DNA here is from genome assembly GCF_044917495.1 of Agromyces mediolanus. Classification (GTDB taxonomy): domain Bacteria; phylum Actinomycetota; class Actinomycetes; order Actinomycetales; family Microbacteriaceae; genus Agromyces; species Agromyces mediolanus_B. The sequence continues at coordinate 168,093 of NZ_JAVSSI010000009.1, forward strand.
GGCCCCGTTCGAGGATCTCGAGCACGGCCGCGCGGGTCAGCTCGCGCGGGTTGTTCGCCGTGAGCCTCGTGGCGAGGAGCGCCTGATCCGCCACGAAGCCGAAGTCGGCCGGGTCGAGCCCGAGCGCGGCGAGGTCGGTCGGCGCGCCGAGCACCTCGAGCAGCGACTCGACGCCGACGATGCCCGCCTTCGCGCGCTCGAGCTCCGACGCGCCGGGGTCGGCGACGCCGAGCAGCGAGCCGATCTCCGCGAACTCGGGCACCCGGGCGGGCAGGTTGTAGCGCATCACGTACGGCAGCAGGGCGGAGACCCCGAAGCCGTGGGGCGTGTGCGTGAGGTTGCCGATCGGCGACTGGATGGCGTGGGCGCCCGCCGTCCCGGCGGTGTTGATCGCCATGCCGGCGCAGTACGAGGCGAACATGGTGTCCGTGCGCGCCGCGAGGTCGGCCGGGTCGGCGACGACGGCGGGCAGGGAGCTCGCGAGACGTTCGAGCCCGGCGCGCGCGTAGACGTCGGTCAAGAGGTTCTTGCCGGCGTACAGCGTGCTCGCGAGCTGCTCGGGGCCCGGGTTCTTCGCACGCCCGGTGAACGCCTCGACGAGGTGCGAGAGCGCGTCCGCGCCCGTCGCGGCCGTGAGGCCCGGCGGGCAGCTCAGCGTGAGTTCGGGGTCGATGACGGCGACGGCCGCTTCGAGGTGCGGGCTCGCGACGCCGACCTTCATCCCGCGCTCGGCGTCGTAGATCACCGAGATGCAGGTGACCTCCGCCCCCGTCCCTCCGGTGGTCGGGACCGTCACGACCGGGATGCCGGGCCCGGGCACGAGGAACTCGCCGTAGAGCTCGCGGACGTCGCCGCCCCGCGCGAGGACCACGGCGGAGACCTTCGCGAGGTCGAGGCAGGAGCCCCCGCCGATGCCGATGACGACGTCGATCGGCCGGTCGCGGAACCGCTCGACGAGCTCCATGACGTTCTCGCGGGGCAGCTCGGCGAGCGTCCCGTCGTACACCTCGACCGCGACGCCGGCGTCGCGGAGACCATCGGCGAGCGCGGCGAACTCGGCGCTCGCCGCCATCCGGGCGTCGGTGACGAGGAGCGCATGGCGGGCGAAGCCGGCGACGAGCCGCGGCACCTGACGGCGCTGGCCGGGGCCGAAGAGCACGGTGCCGGGCTGGCGGAGGATGCCGAGCGCGAGCGCGTTCTCGGTGCGGGCCGGGGCGGGCAGGCCCGGGGCGGCGGCGGTCATGCGAGCGCCCCGTCCTCGTCGACGGTCACCGCGAGGTACTTCGGTTCGAGGAACTCGTAGATCCCGTCGTGCCCGCCCTCGCGGCCGAGCCCGGAGGCCTTCACCCCGCCGAAGGGGGCGGCCGGGTCGGCCATGATGCCGCGGTTGATCCCGACCATGCCCGCGTCGATCCGCTCCGCGACGGCGAAGGCGCGCGAGACGTCGCGGGTGAACACGTAGGCGGAGAGCCCGTAGCGGGTGCGGTTTGCGAACTCGATCGCCTCCGCGGTGCTCGAGACCCGGTAGATCGCTGCGATCGGGGCGAAGAGCTCTCGGTTGCACACCTCAGCGTCGCGCGTCTGCACCTCGAACACGGTCGGCTCGAAGAAGTACCCCTCGCCCGCGATCGGGGCGCCGCCGAGCAGGCGCCGCGCGCCGATCCGGTCGAACTCCGCGACGAGCTCGACGACGCCGTCGAGCTGCCCCGCGGAGATGATGGGGCCGACATCGGTGCCGGCGTCGAAGCCGTTGCCCACGGTGAGCTCCGCGGCGAGCTCGACGAAGCGCTCGATGAACGCCTCGGCGACCGCCTCGTGGACGATGATCCGGTTCGCGGCGACGCAGGCCTGCCCCGCGTTGCGGAACTTCGCGAGGATCGCCTGCGCGGCGGCGAGCTCGACGTCGGCGTCGTCGAGGACGATGAGGGGGCCGTCGCCGCCGAGCTCCATGGAGGCGTTGACGATGCCGGGCGCGGCCTGCTGGAGGAGGATCGAGCCGACCTCCGTGGAGCCCGTGAAGCTCATCTTGCGCAGTCTCGGGTCCGCCATGATCGCTGCGGACATCGCCGAGGACGACGTCGTGTGCACGAGGTTCACGACACCGGGCGGGAAGCCGGCCTCGTGCAGCACCTGGACGAACAGGGCGCAGCTGAGCGGGGTCTCGCGCGCCGACTTCACGACGGCCGTGCAGCCGGCGGCGAGGGCGGCCCCCGCCTTCCTGGCGATCATCAGCAGCGGGAAGTTCCAGGGGGTGATGAGGAGGGTCGGGCCGACGGGCTGATGGGTCTCGATGACGCGGTAGCCGCCCCGGGAGCCCGGGGCGAAGGTGCCGTGCAGGTGCGCGATCTGCTCGCCGTACCAGAGGAAGAAGTCGGCGCTCAGCTGGAATTCAGCGCGGGCCTCGGCGAGCGGCTTGCCGCTCTCGAGCGTCATGATGCCGGCGATCTCCTCCGCGCGCTCGACGAGCAGCCGGTGGGCGCGGGCGAAGAGCTCGGCGCGCTCCCGCGGCGGCGTCCAGCGCCACGCGTCCTGCGCGGCGTGCGCGGCGTCGAGCGCGGCGAGGCCGAGCTCGACGCCCGCGTCGGCGACCTCGGCGATCGGGCGCCCCGTCGCGGGGTCGAAGACCGTGAAGCGCTCGGCGGTCGGCACCCAGGCGCCGCCGACGTAGTGGTCCGTCGGGACGTCCAGCCCGCGGGGTCCCGCCGTGATCGGCGTGCTGATGGCGGTGGTCATCGTTGATCCTTTCACCTGGTCGAATCTCGTATTACGGTAATAGGATGAGACGGCCCGCACGGGGCGGTGTCTCAATCTGAGACGAATCGGAAGGCGAGGTGACGACCGGATGGCGGTCATCGAACGACACGCGGCACCACTGCGGCAGCAGGTGCTCATCCGCATGCGCGAAGAGATCTTCGACGGCCTCCGCGCCCCCGGCGACCGGCTCGTCGAGAGCGAGCTCTGCAGTTCCTACGGCGTCTCCCGCACGGTCATCCGCGAGGTGCTCCGGCAGCTCGAGAGCGAGAGCCTCATCGCCGTGCTCCCCGGTCGCGGGCCGATCGTCGCCGTGCTCACGAGGCACGAGATCGAGTCGCTCTACGAGGTGCGCGCGGCGCTCGAGGGCCTCGCCGCCTCCCTCTTCGCCCGTCGCGCCGACGCGGCCCAGGCGCGCGCGCTCACCGCGCAACTGCAGGCCATGTCCGCCAGGTACCTGCACGGCACGGTCGCCACCCGGGAGGAGAGCAAGACCGAGTTCTACCGGCTCCTCCTCGACGGCGCCGGCAACGAGGTGCTGAGCGACGAGCTCGCCGGCGTGCACCGGCGCATCGGGCTCTTCCGCCGCTACGCGTTCCTCGACGACGAGCGGGTCGCCACCTCCTACGACGAGCTGCAGGCGATCGTCGAGGCCGCCGCGGTCGTCCGCGACCCGGTCGCGGCCCGCGCCGCCGCCGAACACCACCTCGAGCTCGCCGGCCGGCTCGCGATCGTCGAGTACGAGGCTCGGGTCACCGCCGACGGGCGGCTCGAACACCCCAGCTCCGTGCTGGTCTGAGGCCCGGGCCACCGGTACCGGACCGCCTCGCCGTGGGGTACCCTCGGCGCACTCCCCCAAGCGCAGGCGAGCGCCCCCGCACTCGCCCGCGGCGGATCGCGAGATCCGATGTCGACGAAGGAGTCGAACATGACCGCAGCCGACCCGAAGCTGATCGATCAGGCGAAGTCCGAGGTGCTCAGCGCCTCGCCGCAGCTCGCCGCCCTCCGACCCGAGCTCGTCACCTCGTGGCAGCGCTCGAAGGAGGCCCTCGGCTCCCCCGAGCGCGTGCGGGACGTTCCGCAGGTCGGGCTCGAGCTGCTCGACGGGCACCTCCTCGAGATGTTCCAGGCCCCGCTCGCCCGCGCCTCCGAAGAGCTCGACGGCACCGGCCTCGGCCTGCTCCTCGCCGACTCCGAGGGGCGCATCCTGCAGCGCTGGTCGCACGACCGCTCCGTCGTCGCCCACCTCGACGACCTCGGCACCGTGCGCGGCGCCGTCCTCTCCGAGGAAGCGGTCGGCACCAACGGGGTCGGCACCGTCGCCGCCACCGGGCGCAGCGTGCAGATCGCCGGCAACGAGCACTTCGCCGAGTTCTACCGGGCCGCCATGTGCGCGGGCTCGCCGGTGCGGCATCCGCTCACCGGGCGGCTGCTCGCGGTCGTCACGCTCTCCGGCCAGGTCAACGACCGCGCCGGGCTGCTGCGCCCGCTCTCGCACTCGATCGCGACCCAGCTCGGCCAGCACGTGATGGACGCCGAGCGCCCCGCGGCGCGGAACATGCTCGAGGCGTTCCTCGCCGCCTCCCGCGTGCAGACCGGGCCGGTCGTGGCGTTCGGGCCCGACGGCCTGATGATGCAGAACCAGCGCGCCTCGCGCCTCGTGGCCGCCGACCTCGGTCTGCTGCAGCGGCTCTGCGCCGAACCGTCCCGCTCCGGCCGGGTGAGCCTCGAGCTCTCCGAGGGGCTGACGGACGTGCAGGTGACCCGGCTCGACGGCGGCTCCGGCACCCTCGCCGTCCTCGTCGACACCGAGCGCCGCCAGAGCCAGACGGGCTTCGGGCCGATGCGTCCGCCGCTCGCCGGACGCTCGCCGGAGTGGCTCGCGGTCGGGCAGCTCGTCGCCCGGCACCGCGAGGCGAAGACCCCGCTCGTCATCGCCGGCGAGCCCGGCACGGGTAAGACCTCGCTCGGCCTCGGCTTCCCGTTCCGCCCCGATCAGGCGAACCGCCCGAGCGCCGTCGTCGACGCCGCCGAGCGGCACGTGCTCGGCACCCGGCGCTGGCTCCAGCGGCTCGGCGAACGCATCGCGAGCCACGCGCCGCTCATCGTCCGCGGCATCGACACGCTCGACCCGGCCGCCGTCTCCGGCATGTGCTCGCTCATCGACAGCGCCGCCGGCGGCGCCACCGTGCTGCTGACCATGTCGGCGGCGACCCGCGCCGAGGCGGAGGCGGCCGGCACCCGGCTCGGCTACCCGATCGCCTGGGTCCCGCCGCTCCGCGAGCGCGCCGGCGACGTCGGCCCGCTCTGGCGGGTGCTCGCCGATCGGGCGGGACGCACCGCCCATCTGGAGCCCAACCGCGAGGCGCTCGCGGCGCTCGAGGCGCACGGCTGGCCGGGCAACGCGGTCGAGCTGCGCAACGTCATCGAACAGCTGCTGCTCAGCGGCCGCCGCGGCTCGATCGGCGTCGCCGAGCTGCCGATGTCGGTGCGGGGCACCCGCTCGCTCACGATGATCGAACGGGCCGAGCTCGAGGCCATCCAGCGCGCCCTGCACGAGGCGGACGGCAATCGCTCGCGAGCGGCCGAGATCCTCGGCCTCTCGCGGGCGACCGTCTACCGCAAGATGCGCACCTATCGGCTGACCGCCTGAGCGGCGAGCCGGCGCGTCGCGCGTCGGCGGAGGAGCATCGGCACGAGCTCGCGGAGGAGCACGACCACGATCAGCACGATCGCCTGCGCGATGAGCTGCAGCGCGTCCGGCCAGCCGACCGAGCGCAGCAGCTGGCCGAGCTGCGTGAGGAAGAGGGCGGCCACGGCCGAGGCCGCGATCGACGCGATCCCGCCGGTCAGCGCGGTGCCGCCGAGCACGACCGCCGCGACCGTCGGCAGCAGGTACTGGTCGCCGAGGAAGAGCGCGGGCGTCTTCGTGTAGCCGGCGAGCAGCACGCCCGCCGCCCCGTAGCAGAGCCCGGCGAGTCCGTAGGCGGTCACCTGGTAGGCGCCGACGCGGATGCCGACGACGGAGGCCGCGGCCTCGCTCACGCCGACGGCGCTCAGCCGATGACCGACGACGGAGCGGTGCGCGACGACCGCGGCGAGCGCGATCGCGACGACCGCGATCAGCAGCGTGTTCGGGATGCCCAGCGTCCGCGCCAGGGCGAAGCGGTTCAGCTCGTCCGCGGCGCCCGACGGGGTGCCGTTCGCGATCGCGAAGACCGTGCCGAGGAGGACCGCGTTCATGCCGAGCGTGGCGACGAGGGGCGTGATCCTGAGCCGCGCCACGACGACGCCGTTCAGGAACCCGAACGCGGTGGTGCCGAGGAGGGCGGCCGCCACCGCCGCCCAGGGGTTCCAGCCGTACTGCTGCGGCAGCGCGGTCGCGAGCACCGCGCCGAGCGCGATCATGCCGGGCACCGAGAGGTCGAGGCCGCGCTGCTGGACGACGAGCGTCTGGCCGGCCGCCGCGATCGCGAGCACCGAGGCGAACGGCAGCATCGACAGCAGCGGGGCGGCGTCGAGGCTGCCCGGGGCGATCACGGGGCTCACCGCGAACAGCGCGATGGTCGCGAGCGTGATCGGCACCCAGCTGCCGGAGAGCGCGCGGCGCCAGACGGCGTCGGCGGTGCGTGCGCTCGGCGGCACCTGGACCGAGGTCGTCGAGGTCTCCGGCGCGCGCGGGGAACGGTCTGCGATGGTCATGCGACTCCTCCAGGGGATGCGATGGCGGCGCCCCGGCGGCGGCGGCGCGGGCGCCCTCCGCTGCGGAGCACGGCGTACAGTCCGGCGGCCGCGAGCGTGACGACGCCCGGCAGCCAGTACGACCAGGCCTGCGAGAGGCCGAGGAACGGCGACACGTTGAGGATCTGCTGCACGAGGAACGCCGCGGCGAGCACGGCGATGAACGATCCGCGTCCGCCGAAGATGCTCGTCCCGGCGAGCACCACCACGGTCACCGAGGACAGGGTGTAGGAGATCGAGGGGCGTCCGTCGCCGATGCCGATCTGCGCCATCAGCACGACCGCGGCCGGCAGCACGAGCAACGAGGCGAGGACGTACGAGCCGAAGCGGACGAGGCGGACGCGGATGCCGAGGCGGGCCGCCGCGGCATCCTGCGAGCCCATCGCCCGCAGCTGCACGCCCCATCGGGTGCGGCGCAGCGCGAACTCGAGGAGGACGAGGAGCACGACGCCCGCGATCGTCACGACCGGCACGACGCCGACCCGCGCCTGGATGAACTCGCTCACCGGGGCGAAGATGACGCCCCCGGGCGTGCTCCGGAGCAGCAGGTAGAGGCCCTGCAACGCCATGAACATGGCGAGGGTGGCCACGACCGGGCTGATCGCGAACCTCGTCACGAGCAGGCCGTTGATCGCGCCGACGCCGAGCGCGCCGGCCAGCATGAGTCCGAGGCCCACGTAGAGGTTGCCGCCGTCGACGATCCAGTACGAGGCGAGCACGACCAGGAAGCCCATCAGCGGTCCGACGGAGAGGTCGAAGCCGGAGCCGAGCACGACCACCTGCTGCGCCGCGCCCACGAACAGCAGCGGGGCGACCATGAAGAGCAGGGTGTTGAGGTTGAACGCGGAGAAGTACGCCGGGTTCACCGCGGCCACGGCGACGCCGAGGCCGAGGAAGACCGCGGCGAGCGCGACCGCGGGCGCGTGATCGCCGCGCAGCCAGGACCGCAGGCGGGAGGGCCCGTGCTCGGCCGTCTCGCGGGCGCGCACCGTCGTCGCGGTGAGCGCCGCCGTGGCGATGGCGGACTCGGTCACCTCCTCGCCGGTCAGCTCGCGCACGACCTCGCCGCGGGAGAGGATCAGCACCCGGTCGCAGAGCCCCTCGAGCTCGACGCCGTCGGAGGAGAGCACGACCACCGCGGCGCCGTCGTCGGCCGCCTCCCTGAGGATGCGGTAGATGTCGACGCGCGCACCGGCGTCGACGCCCTGGGTGGGTTCCTCGGCGACGAGCACGCGGGGCCGGGCGAGGAGCGTCCGGGCGAGCACGACCTTCTGCTGATTGCCGCCGGAGAGCGCCGCGACCGGCACCCTCGGCCCCGGGGTCTTGATCGAGAGGCGCTCGATCATCTCGCGAGCCCGGGCGAGCACCCGCCGCTCCCGCACGAAGCCGCCCGGTGCGACCTCGTCGTAGGTCGCCGCGGAGATGTTCTCGCCGACCGAGAGGGGCAGGAACACGCCTTCGCGGTGCCGGTCGGCGGGCACGTAGACCACGCCGGCGGCCGCCGCGGCGGCCCCGCCGCGGCCGAGCGGCCGGCCGTCGATCCGCAGCTCGCCGCTCGCGGGCTGCTGTCCGGCGATCGCCCGGACGAGCTCGGCCTGGCCGTTGCCCTGGACGCCCGCGAGGCCGATGATCTCGCCGGCCCTGACGGTCAGCGAGACCTCGTGGAAGCCCGCTCCGGACAGCCCGACGAGCTGGAGCCGCTCGGCCTCGCCCACCGTCCCGGCGACGCTGCCCTTCTCCGGGAACACCGCCTCGAGCTTCCGCCCGACGACGAGCTCGATGATCTGCGACTCGTCGACCTCCGAGGTGGGGAAGGTCCCGCGCACCCGTCCGTCGCGGAGCACCGTGATGCGGTCGGAGATCTCCTTCACCTCGGGGATGCGGTGCGAGATGTACACCACGGCGGCACCGCCGGCGACGACCTCGCGGACCCGCCGGAACAGCAGCTGGACCTCCTCGAGGCTCAGGTGCTCCGTCGGCTCGTCGAGGATCAGCACGCGCGGGTCGAGCGCCAGGGCCTTCGCGATCTCGACGATGAAGCGCTGCTCGACGGAGAGCTCGTCGACGCGCGCCCTCGGATCGATGCCCATCCCCCACGGCTCGAGCTGCGCCGCGGCCCACGACACGGCCCGACGGAGTCCGCCGACCCGGCGGTAGCCGACGCCGACGGCCATGTTCTCCGCGACGGTGAGGTCCGGCAGGACCGCCGGGTCCTGCCGGACGATCCCGAGGCCGAGCCGGCGCGCCTCGTCCGGACTGGCGGACTCGAGCTCCGTGCCGGCGATCGAGACGGTGCCCTCGTCCGCGGCGAGCGCGCCGGAGGCGACCGCCATCAGCGTGGACTTGCCCGCGCCGTTCTCGCCGACGAGCGCGTGGATCTCGCCGGGGACGACGTCGAGCGAGACCTCGCTGAGCGCGCGGACCCCGGGGAACGTCTTCGTGATGCCGTGCAGCCTGAGCGCCGACGGCGGGCCGGCCGGCTCGGCCGGCGCTCCGGTCCGGGGCGCGGGCTCGGCGCTCGCCCCCGTCTGCGTGATGGATTCCGTGTCGGTCATCGCCGGGTGTCCTTCCTTCCTCGCTCGGCGCTCACTGGGCCAGGTAGCCGCCGTCGATGACGAGCTCCGAGCCGGTGACGAAGCTCGCCTCGTCGCTCGCCAGGAACACGACGCCGGCGGCGATCTCCTCCGGCGTGCCCGCCCGCCCCATCGGCGTCTGCGAGACGACGTACTCGTTGACCTCGGGCGCCTGGGCGTCGGTGAGGGGCGTGCCGATGAAGCCGGGATGGAGCGAGTTGACCCGGATGTTCTGCGGCGCGTAGGTGATGGCGGCGTTCTTGGACATGTTCCGCACCGCCCCCTTCGTCGCGTGGTAGGCGTGCGCGCCGCCGACGGCGGCGGAGCCCCAGATCGACGAGATGTTCACGATCGAGCCGCCGCCCTGCGTGATCATGTGCGGCACGACCTCGCGCATGCCGAGCCAGACGCCCGTCTGGTTCGTCGCGACCACGGCCTGCCAGTCGGCCATGCTGAGCTCGTGCAGGGGGTCGTAGGCGATGATGCCGGCGTTGTTCACGAGCACGTCGACGTGGCCGTGCCGCTCGAGCACGCGCTCGATGACGCGCGCCCAGCCGCGCTCGTCGGCGACGTCGAGCGATTCGTACTCGATCGGGCCGAAGCTCGGATCGGCGCTCGCCCGCGAGGTCGCGATCGTCGTCGCCCCCTCCGCGTGCAGGGCCTTGGCGATGGCGCGGCCGATGCCGCGCCCGGCGCCGGTCACGACGGCGACCTTTCCGTCGAGTCGGTTCACGGTGTCCTCCAGAGGGTCGGGGCCGGCGGGGCCGCCGCGTGCGCGGCGACCCCGGGCGGCGGTCAGTTGAAGAGCGCTTCGAGCTGCTCGACGGAGAGGCCGGACGAGAGGATCGCGTCCGCGGGGAGCCCCTCCTCGCAGCGCGGCTGACGGTCGGGGTCGGTCGAGTCCTCGATGATCTCGAGGTTGTAGGTCGACGGCTCGTCGTTCGGCAGCCCGTTCGCCGCGGCGAGGCCCTTGTGCAGGGCGACCGTGACGATCCAGTTGCGGGACGACTCGGTGGCGATCTGGTAGCTCGGCTGCGAGTCCTTGTACTCGTACCAGAGGCACGCGAACTCGTTCGAGTCGTTCGCCGACCAGACCGGGAACGGCTTGCCCGCGGCCTCGAACGCGCGGATGCCGCCGACCGAGCCGCCGCCGTAGTCGGCGACGATGCCGTCGATCTGGCCGTACTTCGTGATCAGGCCGGCGACGACCTGCTGGATCTTGCCCGGCTCCCAGTCGGTCGAGACGGGGCCGTCCTCGTTCAGGAGGGTGATGTCGGGGTTCTCGGCGACGGCCTCGAGCACGCCCTCGTAGACGCCCTGCGAGTAGGAGTTGCCGGCGATGCCGCCGAGCATCACCAGGTTGCCGCTGCCGCCCATGGTCTTGATCGTCCAGTCGGCGAGGTTCCGGCCGTAGGTGCGGATGTCCTCGGAGACGAAGTCGACGTAGTCGGTGCCGGGGGTGCCGCCGGGCGAGCCGACGTAGGGCACCACGGCGACGCCCGCGGCGGTCGCCTTCTGGATCGTCGGCAGCAGCGCCTCGCCGCCGTCGACGAAGGTGACGATGACGTCGGCGCCCTGCGCGACGAGCGAGTTGATGTCGCTGATCGCCTTCTGCGTGTCGCCCTGCGCGTCGGTGTACAGCACCTTGGTGATGTTCGGGCACTTCGCGGCCTCGGCCTCGAAGATCGCGCGGGTGATCTTGCGCCAGGAGTTGCCGCCGAAGCCGTCGGCGAGCGCGACGACGAGGTCGTCCTCGCCGCAGAACTCGGAGATGTCCTGGATGTCGCCCTGAACGCCGACCGTCCCGGTCGTGACGTTCGAGTCGGCGCCTCCGGGCGACGCGGCGGTCTCCCCCGAGGCCGACAGCGAGCCGGTCGAGCAGGCGGTCATCGTGACGAGCGCGCCGACTGCGGCGAGCGCGACAGCCGCGCGGCGCATGGTCGTTGATCGCATGTGCAGGCCAACTTTCTCTTCGTTGAGAGCCGGCGGCGGGCACGGGAGCCCGCTCGCGCCGCCGGCGCAGTGGTGGTGGTCCCGTCAGTCTGTTGGCGGCCCCGCAGCCCCGATCGCGTCAGCGTGAGACGGGAGTGGCTCATTCTGCGACACCCGCCGGATGGCTCGTCGCGCCGGGTCATCCTGGATCCGACCGGGCCGCTGGGGCCCCGGCCGAGTGGAATCCGCGATGAGGAGGATCCGTCCATGGCAGAGCATGTCCCGACCGACCCGTTGGGCCAGATGTACGCGGAGTGGACCGTCGAGTTCACCGCCGCCCCGGAGATGCGCCTGCCGGTGCTCAGGTGGGTGTTCGAGGACTGGCAGCGCGCGACCGCGGAGCCCGAGGGCGTGACCTACGCCTCGGTCGAGTACGGCGGCGTCCCCGGCATCCTCGCGAGCCCGCTCGATGCCGACCCGGAGCGGATGCTCCTCGTGCTGCACGGCGGCGGCTTCGCCCTCGGCTCCTCGGCGAGCCACCGCAAGTTCGCCGGGCATCTCGCGAAGGCCGCGGGCGCCACCGCCTTCGTGGCCGACTTCCGCCTCGCCCCGGAGCACCCGTACCCGGCGCAGCTCGACGACGCCGACGCCGTCATCGACGCACTGCTCGACGCGGGGTTCGCGGCCTCGGCGCTCACCCCCGTCGGCGACAGCGCGGGTGCGAGCATCGCGATCGCGACGACGCTGCGCCGGCTCCGGGACGGGCGGCCCCTGCCCGGCCGCGTGGTCGTCGTCTCGCCCTGGCTCGACATGGAGAACTCCGGCGAGACGATCGAGACGAACGACGCGAGCGACTTCCTGATCGCGAGGGAGGGCCTGCAGGGCAACATCGACCGGTACCTCTCGGGCGGCGCCTCCCCGGTCGACCCGCTCGTGAACCCCCTGTACGCGGACCTCACCGGCTTCCCGCCGCTGTACGTGACGGCGTCCGACAGCGAATCGCTCTACTCCGACGCGCTGCGTCTCGTCGAGCACGCCCGCCGCGACGGGGTCGACGTCGTCTTCGAGCCCGTCTCGGGCGAGCAGCACGTCTGGCCGCTGCAAGCCGGCCGGCACGCCCCGGCCGACGCCTCCATCTCGCGGATCGCCGAGTGGCTCCGTACCGCGCGCGACGCCCGCGACGCGGCCTGACCCACACCTGAAAGGAACATCGATGACTGAACGCAGCACCGACCGCGACTACGACGCGATCGTGATCGGGGCGGGCTTCTCCGGCCTCGCCATCCTGCACCACCTGCGCGAGATCGGCCTCCGCACCGTCGTGCTCGACGGCGAGGACGGGGTGGGCGGCACCTGGCACGTGAACCGGTACCCGGGCGTCCGCACCGACAGCGAGTACTCCTACTACTCGTACTCGTTCTCGAAGGAGGTACGCGAGGAGTGGAACTGGACCGAGCGCTACCCCTCGGGCGGCGAGGTGCTCGCCTACCTGAACTTCGTCGCCGACCGTCTCGATCTGCGCCGAGACATCCGCCTGAACACGCGCGTCGAGGCGGCGCGCTACGACGAGGCGGCGAACACCTGGGTCGTCGAGACCGCCGACGGCGAGCGGCTGACCACGAAGTACCTGGTGAGCGGCATGGGCGTGCTCGCGGAGGCCGTCTACCCGGCCATCCCCGGCATCGACGACTTCCAGGGCGAGAAGTACCACACCGCCCGGTGGCCCCGCGAGGGCGTCGACCTCTCCGGCAAGCGCGTCGGGCTCATCGGCGTCGGCGCCTCGGGCATCCAGATCGTGCCGGCCGTGGCCGCCCAGGCCGAGGAGTTCTTCGTCTTCCAGCGCACGCCGAACTTCGTCGTCGAGACGAACAACGACGCGGTCAGCGACCGCGACCTCGAGTGGCTCCGCGCCAACTACGACGCCGTCTACGAGAAGGCGGCGAACCACCCCTTCGGCGTCGCGATGGAGCCGGCCGAGCACAGCGCCCTCGAGGTCTCACCGGAGGAGCGCCGCCGGATCTTCGAGAGCAAGTGGAACGAGGGCGGCTTCCACTTCGCGAACGAGTGCTTCAACGACCTCGCCACGAACCACGAGGCGAGCGAGCTCGCGAGCGAGTTCATCCGCAGCAAGATCGCCGAGATCGTGACGGACCCCGCGACCGCCGAGTTGCTCTCCCCGCGCAGCTACTCCTTCAACGGGAAGCGGGTGCCGACGGGCCACGGGTACTACAGCGCGTTCAACCGGGAGCACGTGCACCTCGTCGACACCGCGTCCACGCCGATCACGGCGATCACGGAGCGGGGCGTGCGCGTCGGCGACACGGAGTACGAGCTCGACGTGCTCATCTTCGCGACGGGCTTCGACGCGATGACCGGCACGCTCACGAAGATCGACATCGTCGGGCGGGGCGGACGCACGCTGCGCGACAAGTGGGCGGAGGACGGCCTGAAGTCGAACCTCGGCATCAACGCGAACGGCTTCCCGAACTTCTTCATGTCGCTCGGGCCGCAGACGCCGTACTCGAACCTCGTCGTGCCGATCCAGCTCGGGGCGCAGTGGTTGCAGCGGGCGTTGGCGTGGGCCGAGGCGAACGACGTCGAGTACTTCGAGGCGACGCCCGAGTCGGAGGACTGGTGGCGCGAGGAGACCGAGCAGGCCGGCCGCGGCACGGTCATGTACTCGGAGGGCAAGAAGGCGAAGGCCTGGTTCCTCGGCGAGAACATCCCCGGCAAGCCCGAGGAGTTCCAGGTCTACATGGGCGGCGGTCAGGTGTATCAGCGCTACTGCCGCGAGCTCGAGGAGTCCGGCTATGCCGCGCTGCTGCACCGGGCGGCCGAGCCGACGTCGGCCGACGCGGCCTGAGCGGCCGGAGGGGGCGGCGGGCGGCCGCCGCCCCCTCCGGTGCGCAGATCGAGCACGTTCTTCGAGGAGGGAATCGGAATGGGAAGAGTCACGGGCAAGCGCGTCGTCATCACCGGCGGCGCATCCGGCATGGGGCGGGCGACGGCCGAGCTGTTCGCGCGGGAGGGCGCGCGCGTCGCGGTGCTCGACGCGCAGGCCGAGCCGGGCGAAGCGGTCGCGGCCGCAATCAGGGACGCGGGCGGGGACGCGCGGTTCTTCCGGGCGGATGTCTCGGTGGAGCGCTCGGTGGGCGACGCCGTCGACGGGGCGGCCGAGGCGTTCGGCGGCCTCGACGTGCTCGTGAACTGCGCGGGCATCATCGGCGTCGACAAGCCGACCCACGAGGTGTCGGAGGCGGAGTGGGACGCGGTCTTCGCGGTGGACGTGAAGGGCGTCTTCTTCGCCACGAAGGCGAGCGTCCCGCACTTCCTCACGGCCGGCGGCGGCGCCATCGTCAACTTCTCGTCGATCTACGGACTGATCGGCAATGACGAGTTCACGCCGTACCACGTCGCGAAGGGCGCGGTGAACATGCAGACGAAGCAGGATGCGGCCAGCTACGGCCGGCACGGCATCCGGGTGAACGCGGTCAACCCCTCGACCGTGCTGACGCCGCTCGTGGAGGGCATCGCCCGGGACTTCCCCGGCGGACTGCCCGCCTACGAGGAGCAGATGACCGGGCACCAGTCGCTGCGCCGTCTCGGCCGGCCGCTGGATGTCGCGTACGCCGTGCTCTTCCTCGCCTCCGACGAGGCCGATTGGATCACCGGCGTCGTGCTGCCGGTCGACGGCGGGTACACGGCCCGATGAGCGCGTCGACGACGCCGGCCGAACTGCCGGGCACCGTGCTCGTCTACGGCAGGGTGGACTGCACGGACACGCAGCGGACGCGCGCGCTCCTCGAACGGCTCGCCGTGCCCGCCGAGTTCCTCGACGTGGAGTCGGATGCCGCGCTCGCCCGGGAGGCCGCCCGCCTCGGCGGCGGACCCCGGGTGCCGGTGGTGCGGTTCCCCGACGGCACGGTCGAGGTCGAGCCGTCGGACGAGCTCGTGCTCGATCGGCTCGGACTGGAGCGCTGAACTTCGAGCGGTCGCACTTCGAGCGGTCGCACGCCCCAGAGACGAGAGAAGCCCGGAACTCCAGGAGTTCCGGGCTTTTCCGGTAGCGAGGGCGGGACTCGAACCCGCGACACCACGATTATGAGCCGTGTGCTCTAACCACCTGAGCTACCCCGCCGCAAGGCCTCCGGCCGAAGCCGAGAACCAGAGCCCCGAGTCAGGATTGAACTGACGACCCCTTCCTTACCATGGAAGTGCTCTACCACTGAGCTATCGGGGCGCGTCGCCGCGTTCGGCAACCGTTCGAGGATAGCACCTCGTCGCCGCACCGCCGAATCGAGGTCGCCCTCCGACACAGGCCGGCGGGGCGCGCCGGCCGGTCGGGATTTTCGCACGCGCGCGGCGCTCGCAGGCGCAAGCTGTCATCGCTCGATCATCCGCGAACGAGCACCTCGGCACCACCGGCGAATCAGCGCCCCCGGCACGCACGCCCAGGCCGAGCCGGGCAGGACACGCATCGAACCAGCGAGGGCGCCATCGCCACGTCACACGCGCCCCGCCACCACTCATTCGCCGGAAGAGCGTCGAATCATTCGGGATTCCAAATTGTCGGTAACGATTCGCCTCGTTGTGGAAACTTCGTAGTCAGCAATCGATTTACGAAGGAATTTGGGATACATGCATCTTCACTGGTCAACCCGGCTGCTGTCGGGACTCCTCGCATTCGTGCTTGTTCTCGGTCTCAATACCATGCAGGCAACCGTCGCGGCTGCACCCGCATCTGCAGCCGGGAGCACAACGGCGGTGTGCTGGAAGCCGAACCCGGCCATCCGCGGGTCCCAGACAACCGTCTGGACTGGGAAGAATCCGAGGACCTGCCGCGCCAGGTACCAGCTCTACGATGTGCGTGGCGGTCGACCAGTGCTCGTGCTCGACGTCAAGAAGAAGGCCGTCGACTCAGCGGCCTTCTGGAAAGCAGTCGCGGCGGGATACGCTGCCTCTCAGAAGTGGTGCTCGCAGAACTCGCTGACCTGCACGCTCATCGTTTCCGTCGGCATCATGCTCGTCTCGCCGCTTGCGGCCGCGGCAAGGGGGTAGGCGCAATGAACACGCGGTTCGTCGCGATCACCGTGGCAGTCGCAATGGTCGTGCACGTCGCCGCCTTCGGCATCTTGAGCATGGCGCGCGTCGATGTGCTGACCGGGCTCCTGATCGCTGCCGCCTGCGCACTGATCGTCGCGTATCTCGCTGGCCCGAGCATCCGTCGCCGCACGGGATTCCGGGGGACGTCTCGATCGGACGCGACCACTCCGCCGGAGGAGTAGCCGTCCACGGCCCCACGATGGTCCGAGCACCACCCCGCGGACCCCCTCGCGTCGGAGCCGTCGCGTACAGTGAGCGCTATGACGAGCGAGTGGTGGCGGACGGCCGTGATCTACCAGATCTACCCCCGCAGTTTCGCCGATGCGAACGGTGACGGGATGGGCGATCTCGCGGGCATCGCGAGCCGCCTCGATGCCCTCGCCGAGCTCGGCGTCGACGCCATCTGGCTCTCCCCGTTCTACACCTCCCCGCAGCACGACGCCGGGTACGACGTCGCCGACTACCGCGACGTCGACCCCCGCTTCGGCACCCTCGCCGACTTCGACGCGATGCTCGCCGCGGCGCACGGCCGAGGCATCCGCGTCATCGTCGACCTCGTGCCGAACCACTCCTCGAACGAGCACGACTGGTTCCAGCAGGCCCTCGCCGCAGCCCCGGGCAGCGCCGAACGCGCCCGCTACCTCTTCCGCGACGGCCGCGGCGAGTCGGGCGAGCTCCCGCCGAACAACTGGGACTCCGTCTTCGGCGGCCCGGCGTGGACCCGGGTGACCGAGGCCGACGGGCGCCCCGGCCAGTGGTACCTGCACCTCTTCGACTCCTCGCAGCCCGACTTCGACTGGACGAACGAGGAGGTCCGCGAGGAGTTCCGCGACATCCTGCGGTTCTGGCTCGATCGCGGCGTCGACGGCTTCCGCGTCGACGTCGCCCACGGCCTCATCAAGGCCGACGGCCTGCCCGACTGGACCCCGCCCGCCGAGGGCGGCAGCATGGGCGGCGCCGGCGGCCTCGCCGATGACGCACCCGACGCCGAGCGCCCCGTGCCGAGCGCCGAACCGGGCGTCGCGCTCGAGCCCGACATCTCCTCCGAGCCCGGCGACGCCCCGCCGTTCTGGGCGCAAGACGGCGTGCACGAGATCTACCGCGACTGGCGCGCCCTCCTCGACGAGTACCCGGGCGAACGCATCCTCGC
>NZ_JAVSSI010000010.1:0-119966 GCF_044917495.1 Agromyces mediolanus
AATAAAGAAAAAAGATTTTTTTTTTTTTTTTTTTTTTTTTTTTTTTTTTTTTTGTTTTTTTTTTTTTTTTAAGAGTCGATTTGTTGGTAAAAAATAATATATAAAAAAAAAAAAAATATTTGAAAAACCAAACATAGGTTTTTTTTGAAACCCCGCTTTTTGGGGGGGGGGGGGCCCCAAAACCCCCCGCCCCCCCCCACCCGGGGGGGGGCCGGGGTCCACCACACACGACGCCGGCCCCGATCCCGGGGGCGAGACCCGAACCCGCCCCCGGACATCCCTCGATCTTTCAGGAGTACCAGCATGACCACGGTCGATCAGGACCTCGACCCGGCCGCCCCGAGCGCCGTCGAGGGGGAGCGACTCGTCGCACCGGGCGGCGGCAAACCCCAGCGGCGCGGTCGCCGCGGCGGCGGCCTCACCCCGTACGCACTCATCACGCCGGCCATCATCGTGCTGGCCGCGATCGTCGGCTGGCCGCTCGTCCAGCTGATCATCACCTCTTTCCAGGAGTTCGGCCGGGCCCAGGTGTTCGGCGCCCCGCCGAACTGGGTGTGGTTCGACAACTACGTCGACGTCTTCACCGATCCCGTCTTCTACGGCGTCCTGCTACGGACGATCGCCTTCGCCGCGGCCTGCGTCATCGTCACGATGACCCTCAGCACCCTGATCGCGCTCATGCTCGTCCGGCTGCCGAAGGGCTTCCGGATGCTCCTCACCGTGGGCATGCTCCTCGCCTGGGCGATGCCGGCGCTCACCGCCACCATCGTGTGGGGCTGGATGTTCGACACCGCCTACGGCGTCATCAACTACACGCTCGTGAACGTCTTCGGGCTCGAGGAGTTTCACCAGCACCAGTGGCTCATCGACCCGCTGAGCTTCTTCATGGTCGCGGGCATCATCATCGTCTGGGGCGCCGTGCCCTTCGCGGCGTTCACCCTCTACGCGGGGCTCACGCAGGTGCCCGGCGAGGTGCTCGAGGCGGCCCAGCTCGACGGGGCCGGCGGCTTCGCCCGCTTCCGGCTGATCATCTTCCCGTACCTGAAGCCGATCTTCATGATCGTCACGATGCTCCAGGTCATCTGGGACCTGAAGGTGTTCACGCAGATCTTCGCGCTGCAGGACATCGGCGGCATCCGCTCCCAGACCAACACGCTCGGCGTGTACATCTACCAGACCTCGATCGCCGGCGGCGACTTCGGGCACGGCGGCGCGATCGCCGTCATCACCGCGGTCCTCCTGATGGCGATCTCGATCTACTACATCCGCCAGGTTCTGAAGGAGGAGGAGCTGTGAGCGCCGCCGTCACCCCCACCACCCGCGCGGTCACCGCGCCCGGCTCGGTGGACCGCGCCCGCCGCGGCGGCGGCCGCCGCCGGGTCACGACGTGGCTGCTCTCGGCGCTCTCCGTCGTGCTCTTCGTGCTGTTCGTGTTCCCGGTCTACTGGATGGTGAACACCTCCTTCCAGCCGAACAACGAGGTGCGCGGTTCCGACGTGCACTTCTTCCCGGACAACTTCACCCTCCGCAACTACGAGACGGTGATCTTCGATCCGGGCCGCACGCCCTTCCTCCCCGCCGCGGCGAACTCGCTCATCGTGACGCTCCTCACCGTGATCATCGCGCTCCTCTTCGCCTTCCTCGCCTCGGTCGCGGTCACCCGCTTCCGGTTCAAGAGCCGGCGCGCCTTCATCCTCGCGATCCTCGTCATCCAGATGATCCCGGGCGAGGCGATGATCGTCTCGGTCTTCCGGGTCATCGACGGCTGGCAGCTGTTGAACACGATCGCGGGCCTCACGATCGTGTACATCGCGACCGTGCTCCCGTTCACGATCTGGACGCTCCGCGGATTCGTGAACGGCGTGCCCGTCGAGCTCGAGGAGGCCGCCATGATCGACGGCTGCTCGCGGGCGGGCGCGTTCTGGCGGGTGACCTTCCCGCTGCTCGCCCCCGGCCTCATCGCCACCGGCGTCTTCGGCTTCATCCAGGCCTGGAACGAGTTCATCATGGCCCTCGTGCTGAACGCCCGCCCCGAGATGATGACGCTGCCCGTGTGGCTGCGCACCTTCCTCGTCGCGAACGGCACCACGAACTGGGCGGCCATCATGGCCGGCTCGACCCTCATGGCCATCCCCGTCATCGTCTTCTTCCTCATCGTGCAGGGCCGGATGACGAGCGGGCTCGTGAGCGGAGCCGTCAAGGGATGAGCGAGCAGATCCGTCCCGCCGCGGCCGAGACGCTGCGCCGGGACATCCTGACGACCCTGCTGCCGGGCTTCGACGGCCCCGTGGCGCCCGAGTGGCTGCTCCGCAGGCTCGCCGACGGGCTCGGCGGCGTATGCCTCTTCGGCATGAACGTGGAGACCCCGGAGCAGCTCGCCGCGCTGAACGCCTCGCTCCGCGCCGCGAACCCCGCCGCGGTGATCGCGATCGACGAGGAGGGCGGCGACGTCACGCGACTCTTCTACGACCGCGGGGCGCCCTACCCGGGCAACGCGCTCCTCGGCCGGCTCGACGACGTCGCGCTCACCGAGAGCGTCGCGCGGGCCGTCGGCGAGGCGCTCGCGGCGACGGGGTGCACGCTCACCTTCGCGCCGGACGCCGATGCGAACTCCGACCCCGACAACCCCGTGATCGGTGTGCGCAGCTTCGGCAGCGACCCCGAGCTCGTGGCGCGGCACACGGCGGCGTGGGTGCGCGGCATCCAGTCGACGGGCGTCGCCGCGAGCGCGAAGCACTTCCCGGGGCACGGCGACACCGCGACCGACTCGCACCTCGCGCTCCCGGTCGTCGACGTCGACCTCGAGACCCTCCGCACGCGGGAGCTCGTGCCGTTCCGCGCCGCCGTCGCGGCGGGCACCGCGACGATCATGACGAGCCACATCCTGCTGCCGCAGCTCGACGCGGAGAACCCGGCCACCCTCTCCCCGCACATCCTGCATCGCCTGCTCCGCGGGGAGCTCGGGTTCGAGGGCGTCATCGTCACCGACGCCCTCGACATGCAGGGGGCGAGCGGCGTGCACGGCATCCCCGAGGCGGCCGTGCGCGCCCTCGTCGCCGGCTGCGACCTGCTCTGCATCGGCTCGGACAACGACGACGCCGAGCTGGAGTCGATCGTCGTCGCGGTCGAGGCGGCCGTCGCCGACGGGCGCCTCGACGCGGCCCGCGTCGCCGAGGCGGCCGCGCGCGTCCGCGCCCTCGCGGAGCTGTCGCTCGCGGCGCCCGTCGCGGCCGGCGCGGCGATCGGGCGGATGCCGAGCGCGGCCGAGCTCGTGCCGGCGTTCGAGGTCTCGGACGCCGCGCGGACCGTGCTCGCCGGCGGTGTCGGCAGCGTGGTGCGCGTCGAGACGGAGGCGAACATCGCGATCGGCGAGGCGCCCTGGGGCGTGTTCGCCGCGGAGGCGGAGGCCGCGCAGCCGGGCTGGGTGAGCCTCGCGCGCCGGGAGCGGCTCGCCGAGGGCGAGGCCCAGCCGGACTGGGCGGCGCTCCCCGGACCGGTCCTCGTCATCGGCAAGGATCTGCACCGGCACGGCTTCGCCCGCGCGGCGATCGACGCGCTCCGCTCCGTGCGACCCGACGTCGTCGCGCTCGACATGGGCTGGCCCTCGGACGACCGGCGCTACGCGGACGTCGCGACCTTCGGCGCCTCGCGTCTCGTCGGCGACGCCGTGATCGGGCTCGTCGAGGAGGCGGGCCGGGCGACCCCCGCGAGCTTCGCGTGAGGCTCGGCATCGACATCGGCGGCACCAAGACCGCCGCCATCGCCCTGGACGAGGCGGACGCGCTGAGCGAGATGCTCCGCATCCCGACGGCGATCGGCGCCGAGGGCGTGCTCGAGACCGCGTTCGCGACGGCCGAGCGGATGCGGGAGCTCGCCGGCGCCCCGGCGGGTGGCTTCAGCTCGATCGGCATCGGCATCCCCGGGGCCGTCGACACCGCGACCGGGCGGGTCGCCCACGCCGTGAACCTCGGCGTCGAGGGGCTCGACCTCGGTCCGCGCCTGAGCGACCGGCTCGGCGTCGAGGTGCGCGTGGAGAACGACGTGAAGGCGGCGGCGCTCGGCGCGCAGCACCTGCTCGCCGCCGCGGGGGAGTCCGCGTCGTCGATGGCGTACGTGAACCTCGGCACCGGACTCGCGGCCGGCATCGTGCTGGGCGGCGTGCTCCTGCGCGGCGCGAGCGGCGTCGCCGGCGAGGTCGGTCATCTCCCGGTCGACCCGGCGGGCGTCCGCTGCGCCTGCGGGCAGCGCGGATGCCTCGAGACGATCGCCTCCGGCTCCGCGATCGCGCGGATGTGGCCGAGCCGGCATCCGCTGCCCGCGCAGGAGCTCTTCGACGCCGCGGACGCGGGCGACGAGCGCGCCCTCGCGGTGCGCGAGCGCTTCCTCGAGGGGGTCGCGGCGACGGTCCGCGCGCTCGTCCTCACCGCCGACGTCGAGCAGCTCGTCATCGGCGGCGGGCTCGCCGCGCTCGGTGGCCGGCTGGAGGCTGGGGTGCACCGTATCCTGGGGGAGTGGTCCGCCGAATCGGCGTTCCTCGACTCTCTGGACCTCGCCCGACGGGTGCGGGTCATCCCCCTCGGATTCCCCGCGGCCGCCGTCGGCGCCGCGCTCGTAGGAGAACAGCTATGGCCGAAGTCGTGATCGTCTCCGACCAGGACGCCGCGGGCGCCCTGGTCGCCGATGCCATCGTGCAGCTCATCCGCCGCAAGCCCGACGCGGTGCTCGGGCTCGCGACCGGCTCCACCCCCCTCGCGAGCTACCGCGCCCTCGCCGGCCGGATCGCCGAGGACGGCATCGACGTGCGCGGCGTGCGCGGCTTCGCGCTCGACGAGTACGTCGGGCTCCCGGCCGGGCATCCCGAGAGCTACCGCGCGGTGATCACCCGCGAGGTCGTGGAGCCCCTCGGGCTCACCCCCGAGCTCGTGCGCGTGCCGAACGGCGACCCGGCGGAGGTCCAGCACGCCGGCGCCGACTACGAGGCCGCGATCACCGCGGCGGGCGGCGTCGACCTGCAGATCCTCGGCATCGGCCGCACCGGGCACATCGGCTTCAACGAGCCGGGCTCCTCGCTCGCCTCGCTGACCCGGGTGAAGACGCTCACCGAGCCGACGCGGGCCGACAACGCCCGCTTCTTCGACTCGCCCGACGACGTGCCCATGCACTGCATCACCCAGGGCATCGGCACGATCCTCCGGGCGAAGCACCTCGTGCTGCTCGCCTTCGGCGAGGCGAAGGCCGATGCGGTGGCCGCGGCGGTGGAGGGGCCGGTCTCGGCGAGCCAGCCGGGCTCCGCGATCCAGCTGCACCCGCACGTGACAGTCGTCGTCGACGAGGCTGCGGCGTCGAAGCTCCAGCAGACGGCGTACTACCGCCACGCGTGGGCGAACAAGCCCGCCTGGCAGGGCATCTAGCCGGAGCGAGCCGCCCGGGCGGCTCGGGGCGCCGGGCGCCCGGCGGGCGTCGGCGCAGCCGTCCGGCGCCGGGTCAGTGCGGGAGCACCTCGGCGACCATCGCGAGGTAGCGCTCTTCGTCGAAGTCGTCGAACAGCTGCCGCTGGATCATGAATCCCTGGCCGAGCGCCATCGCGAGCGGGATGCAGCGGGCGAGGGCTTCCGCTGGGGATGCTCCGTGCGCGTCGGCGTGCGCCTCGAACCACGGGCGCATCGCCTCGGTGAACGTCGCCCGGATGCTCGCGACGGGGCCGCGCACGGCCTCGCCGACCTCGGTGTCGGTGGCGGCCGCGGCCCAGAGCTGCACGAGGAGCCCGGTGTCGAACGAGGCGCGCATGCCGCGGAGGAGCAGCCCGAGCACCTCCGCCGGGCTGAGCGGCGCTCCACCGGCCTGCGCAGCCTCGAGTTCGGCCCGCCGGGCGCCGAGCGTGCGCTGGGCGACCGCCGCGATGAGCTCGCGCTTGCCCGCGAAGTGCCCGTAGATCGCCCCGGCGGAGAGACCGGACTCGGCGATGATGTCGGCCATCGAGGCGCGTTCGAGCCCCTTCGCCGAGAAGGTGCGGAGCGCGGC
Source organism: Agromyces mediolanus (assembly GCF_044917495.1). GTDB lineage: Bacteria > Actinomycetota > Actinomycetes > Actinomycetales > Microbacteriaceae > Agromyces > Agromyces mediolanus_B. The sequence goes on from NZ_JAVSSI010000010.1 coordinate 6,022, forward strand.
GTCGAGGATCTCGTCGCGGCGCGCCGTGCGGTGCTCCTCGCTGACCTTCGGCATCTGCACCCCTTCGTCCGCCGCGCCCCGTGCTCGTCCGCGGCGGCGCCGGAAGGTCGGTCCGCGCATACAGAACGTTCGTTCTTGACAACCCTAGCAAGCGAGCGCACCATAAAGAACGAACATTCGTTTTTCATGGAGGCATCATGGCGCACCCCGCCGTCCACCCCACCTCGATCGGCCGTGCCACGGCGATCGGGCTCGCCCTCGCCGCGGTCGTCGCCGTCATCGTCCTGGCCTTCTCCTGGCCCTCGGTGACCGCCGACCCGCACTAGCTGCCGATCGCTGTCGCCGGACCCGCCGAGGCCGTCTCCGCGGCGGAGCAGGCGGTCGACGAGGCGCAGCCCGGCGCGATCGCGTTCACCGAGGTCGACGACCGCGCAGCCGCCGTCGAGGCCATCGAGCACCGCGAGGCGTACGGCGCGATCGTGCTCGGCGCGTCGCCCGAGGTGCTCACCTCCTCCGCCGCGAGCCCCGTGGTCGCGCAACTCCTCGGCGGGGTGGCCGGCACCCTCGAGGAGGGCGTGAACGCGCAGGCCGCTGCCGCGGCGGCCGCGGCGGGCGCACCGGCCGCCCCCGCGCACATCGACGTCCCGGTGACCGACGTCGTGCCGCTCGCCGAGGCCGATCCGCGCGGCACGGGGCTCACCGCGGCGATGTTCCCGCTCGTGCTCGGCGGCATGCTCGGCGGCATCGCGATCTCGCTCGGTGTCATCGGCGCCATCCGCCGCGTCTACGCCGTGCTGCTCTACGCGGTGGTCGGCGGCGCCGTGCTCGCCGGCATCCTCCAGGGCTGGTTCGGCTCGCTCCAGGGCGACTACTGGGCGAACGCGGCGGCGATCGGGCTCGCCCTCGCCGCGATCGCCGCGCCGATCACGGGCTTCGTCGCGCTCATCGGCCGCGCCGGCATCGCCGTGGGGCCCGTCGTGATGCTGCTCATCGCGAACCCGATGTCGGCAGCGGCGATGCCGAAGGAGTTCCTGCCCGCTCCCTGGGGCGACGTCGGCCAATGGTTCCCGCCGGGGGCGGCCGCGACGCTCGTGCGCGAGCTCTCGTACTTCCCCGCCGCGGACACCGGCTTCCCCTGGCTCGTCCTCGGCACCTGGGCCCTCGGCGGGGTGCTCCTGTCGGTGCTCGGCCACTTCCGCACCGCCGGCGGCGCGGAGCCGGATGCCGAGGCCGCGCTGGCGGACGAGCCGGAGCCCCGGATCGCCGCCGACGCGCGCTGAGACGGGATCCGGGCGCGGCGGGAGCGCTGCGCCCGGGACCCGCCGTCGTGGCGCGCTCGGGCGCACGACCCGTGCGGCCTCGGCCGGATCAGGCGGAGAACTCCCGGCGGCCGTTGATCACGCCGCTCACCGCGGCGACGACGGCGAAGACGATCGCGACGATCGGCTGACCCATGAGCCACCACGCCACGGCGGCGGAGGAGAAGACGGCGATCTCGACGAGCGCCTTCACGAACGGGTCGACGGCGAAGACCGCCTTCGGGGAGCGGAAGAGCGCCCACAGCAGGATGGCGAAGAGCGGCGCGCCGATGCCGATGAGCACCCCGGGCCAGGGCAGCGGGAACGCGACGAATCCGAAGATGCCGAGCGTGACGATCGCGAAGAGCTCGAGGACGAATCGGAGGAGGTCGTTGAAGCCGATCTTCGGCTGGGCGGAGCTGGGGGCGTTCACGTCGATCAAGCCTAGTCGCGCCACGAGGCGGCCACGGCCCCGGCCCCGACCCCGCGCCGCGGGAGGGGACTCGCGCCGCGGGAGGCCCGAGGCCCGGCCGGAGGCCTCCCACGGTCCGAATCTCCTCCCACCGCGCCGCGCGGCCCGCGCCGCGCGGCCCGCGCAGCCCGGCCCGCGCAGCCCGGCCCGGGGCTCAGCGGAAGATGATCGTGCGCGCCCCGTCGGCGAGCACACGCCGCTCCGCGAACCACTTGACCGCCTGGCTCAGGGTTCGGCTCTCCTCGTCCTGGCCGATCGCGACGAGCTCGGCGACCGATCGCGAGTGGTCGACCCGGACCACGTTCTGCTCGATGATCGGGCCCTCGTCGAGGTCGCTCGTGACGAAGTGCGCGGTGGCGCCGATGAGCTTCACGCCGCGCGCGTGGGCCTGCCGGTACGGGTTCGCGCCCTTGAAGCCAGGGAGGAACGAGTGGTGGATGTTGATGCACCGACCCGCGAGGGCCTCGCACAGCTCGGGCGAGAGGATCTGCATGTACCGGGCGAGCACGACGAGCTCGATGTCGTGCTCCTCGACGGCCTCGAGCACGCGGCGCTCGAACGCCGCCTTCTCCGCGGCGTTCGTCACCGCGAGCGACTCGAAGGGGACGCCGTAGAAGTCGACCAGGTCGCGGAGCGTGCCGTGGTTCGAGAGCACGAGCGGGATGTCGACGGGCAGCTGCCCGGCCCGCTGGCGGAACAGCAGGTCGTTCACGCAGTGCCCGGCCGTGGAGGCGAGCACGAGGGTGCGCAGCGGGCGCGCCACCTCGTCGAGGTGCCACTCCATGCCGTAGCGCTCGGTGACCGGCAGGATGGCCCGCTCGACCTCGGCGCGGTCGGCGGGCGATTCCACCTGCAGCCGCATGAAGAAGCGACCGGTGTCGAGGCTCGCGAACTGCTGGCTCTCCGTGATGTTGCCGCGCGCCGCGACGATCGCCCCGCTCACCGCGTGCACGATGCCCGGTCCGTCGACGCAGACGAGGGTCAGCACCCAGTGGTGCAGGTGCGCGGGGGGAAGGTCGGCGGCGGAGGTCATCCGGCCAGAGTACCGGGTTCCTCGGGGACGATCGGATCGACGGCGCCCGACTCGGGAAGGGCCCCGTCGGCGGCGAGACCGCCGGCCTCGCCCCACGCGCGGACCCCGGGCGCGAGGGCGCCGGAGCGGTCGTCGAGGACGTAGCGCACGGCGATCGACGAGGGATCCTGGACGAGGCCCTCGTACCGGCGTTCGGTCCAGCCGCCCTCGCCGAGCACGAGCCGGTCGACGACGCGTCCGTCGGCGAGCACCTCGATCGTCGCGTCGGGCCGGCCGTTGAAGAGGGCGAACCAGACGATCCCGACGAGGTCGCTGTAGAACAGCGCGGGGGCGTCGAGCCAGATCGGGACCGTCGTCGGTTCGGAGGTGTTGCCCGCGACGTCGCGCTGGGTGACCGCGACCTGACTGTCGCCGGCGGGGAGGGTCGTGAGCTCGAGCATCCAGCGTCCGTCCGGGCCCGCGACGGTGCTCACCGAGCCGTCCGCGGCGGGCGCCGCACCGTCGCCGCCGCTCGCGAACACGGCGATCTCCTGGCGCACGGGCGTCGCGGTCACGGTCGCCCCGGGCTCGGCGGTGCCGCGCAGGCGCGGGAAGACGAGCCCGTCGCCCGTGTCCACGTCGTCGTCGACCGACGGCGGGAGCGCGACCCGATCCGGCGGTTCAGGCGTCGGAGTCGGCGTCGGGGTCGGTTTCGGCGTCGGTTTCGGCGTTGGCGTCGGCTTCGGGCTGGGCGGCGCGGATGGCTCGGCCGGGACCGTCGCCGGCGGATCCGCGACGGGCGGCTCGTCGTCCGCGGGCGGAGCGTCGACGGCGGGCGGGACGGGCGGGACGACGGCGGGCGGCTGGGGGTCGGAGACGAGCGGCGGCGCGTCGCCGCCGTCGACGGGCGCGGCCGCGGCCGGCGCCTCCGCCACGGGCGGCCCTTCGGGGGTTCCGGCGGTGAGCCCGGGCAGCACGACCGCCGCGGCGACGACCGCCGCCGTCAGCACGAGCGCGCCGACTCCGGCGCCGACCGCGATGCCCGCGGCTCCCACGCCGCCGGCCGCGGCCCCGCCGCCTGCCGCTCCGCCGCCACCCGCCGCGCCACCGCCGGCAGTGCCACCGCCAGCGGCCGCGGACGCGCCGCTCGCACCGGCCCCGGTGCTCGCGACGCCCGCCGCGAGCCCCGCCCCGCCGACGCCCATCGCGACGTCGGCGATCGGGGTGTGCTGCTGCAGCCACGCGGAGTACGCGGTGGCGCCGCCGATCCCCGCGGCCAGCGGGAGCAGCACGAGCGCGAGGCGCGAGCCGACGTCCTTCGCCTCCGCGGCGACGATCGTGCACTTCGCGCAGCCGTCGAGGTGCTGCTCGAGTCGCGCCGTGTCACGACGCCCGAGCTTGCCGCGCGCGTAGCCGCCGAGACGGTCGATCGTCCAGCGGCACTCCGGCTCGCTCGCGGACTTCAGGTGCGCGCGGATCCAAGCCTGCCGGAGCCCCTCCCGGGCCCGGTACGCGAGCGCCGCCGTGGAGTTGGCGCTCATGCCGACGAGCGGGGCGATCTGCGCCGGGGTCATCTGCTCGACCTCGGAGTACCAGAGCACCTCCTGCCACCGCGTGGGGAGCGAGCGGAACGCCTGCGCGGTGGTGCCGCGGTCGAGCGCGTCGAGCGTGGCCTGCTCGCTCGAGTCGGGATCCTCGAACGACTCCAGCGTCTCGAGGTTCGTCTCCTGGCGGGCGCGGCCCCAGCCGGCCGCGGTGTTGCGGATCGTCGTGAACAGGTACGGGCGGAACGCGCCGCGCGGGCCGCCGCCCGCGAGGATCGCGTCGTAGATCTTGGTGAAGGACTCGGAGACGAGGTCGTCCGGGTCGAGGCTGCTGTACGAGCGCGCGACGGTGCGGCCGGATGCCGCGTGCCGCTGCCACAGCTCGGCGTAGGCGGCCGAGTCGCCCTGCCTCGTCTGGTCGACGAGGTCGAGGTCCGAGACCTCGCTCACTGCGTTCCGCATCGTCATCCTCCTCCCGGGCGCATCGCATGCAGGCCCGATCGAGAGATGGTGAAGCAGCCGCGTCATGACGCGGAAAATGATCGGGTCACAGCATTTCAGCAGATTTCTCTGAAAACCGCGTCATGATCGCGTCAGGATCGCATCTGTTCAGCGAAGGCATCCGCACGGATCGCGGCGCCGGGAGACCCGAACCCCGGCGAGATCCCCACCGCGCGGAGGCTCTGGACCGGGCGGGGGAAGCCCGGTCCGGTACCCGGCCGGGCTTCGGAGGCGATGGGGAACACGCCTCCGAACCCGGTCCACCGGGTGCGCCCCCGGCCGTGGTTCCCGGAGTTCGTCGAGGGGAGCCCGGCGCGCTTCGACGGGCTCAGCGGACCAGCGGGCGGTCCTGCTCGGTGAGGGCGGCCTGCAACGCCGCGCGCGCCGTCGCGTACCGCCCCCGCGCGGTCGAGGCGTTCAGCCCGAGCAGCTCCGCCGCATCCGCCAGCGAGAACCCGTCCCAGTGCACGAGCCGGACGAGCTCCGCCTGCGCCGCCGGCAGCGCCGCGACCGCCGCCTGGACGTCGAGCCGGACCTCGAAGTCCGGCCGGGGTGCGACGGCGAGCTCCGCCCGGAGCCGCTGCACGGCGACGCTGCCGCGCCGGTTCGCCCGATTCGTGTTCAGCATGACGTTCCGCAGCACGCCGAACAGGTACTTGCGGGCCGCGAGCGGCTCCGCGGGCAGCTTCGCGCTGCGCCGCCACACGATCTCGAGCGCGTCCCCGAGCGCGTCTGCGGCATCCGCGCGGTTCGCGACGCGGCGCTCCGCGTAGGCGAGGAGATCGTCGAGGTTCGTCGCGACGGCGGCCTCGACCCGCCGCTCGCGCTCGGAACGACGGCTCACCGCCCGGACCTGTCGCACACGACCGAGAGATCGAAGTCGACCCGGACGATCCCGGCGTCGGCGAAGCCCCGGTCGAGCGCGGCGCGCAGCGCCTCCGCGACCGTCCAGTCCTCGAACTGCTCGGGGTCGAGCGCGAGCCACGGCGACTCCGGGTCGGCGGTCTCGAGCTCGGCGCGCTCGGCCGCGACCAGCCGGGCGATGCTCCCGGGGGTCAGATCGAGCCGGTCGGCGGCGGCCATCGCCACCGCGTACACCTCCGCCTCGGTGTGCAGGAGCCCGTTGTGCTTCTGCTGGTAGCCGAGCCGGAACGCGGCCGTGCACGCGTCGCCCGTGGTGCTCAGGTATTCGATCGTGCGATCGGGCTCCCAGCCGAGCCACTGCCGGACCTCCGGCGAGGCCACCGCGGCGCCCGTACCCGCCACCATGAGCGCACCGGTGAGGCCCGCGGTCAGCGCCCAGCTCCGGCGGCGCGCCCGGGTGCGCCGGGCCTCGGCGCCGACCGCGCCGAGCGCGTCGTGCAGTCGCGCGGAGCGGGCCGCGATCGCCGGTGCGCCGTCCCGGAGCAGCGAATCGAGCTGCGAGTCATCCATCGTGTCCATCCTCACGTCGTCTCGGACCGTCACCTGTACATGTCCGCAGGGCGGGAGAACGTCCGCGACGGCGCGAAGATCGCACGACTCGGCCGAGCCGGGCCGCTGCGCCGGGCCGGCGAGGACGGTGTGTCAGTCGGTGAACGGCACGAGGGCGCGCCCGGCGCCCCACACGGCGCGCACGGCGAGCTCATCGTCGAGCAGCACCGCGTCGGCCGCGAAGCCACGGTCGAGACGACCGAGCTCGTGCGCCCGCCCGATCGCGGCGGCGGGCGTCGAGGTCAGGGCGCCGATCGCCTCGTTCAGGGGGATGCCGCAGTCGAGCACCGCCCGGCGGAGCGCGACGTCCTGGGTGAGGGTGGAGCCCGCGATCGAGCCGCCGTGCTTCAGCCTGGCGACCCCGTCGGCCACGACCACCTCGAGCGAGCCGAGGATGTACTCGCCGTCGGCCGCGCCCGTCGCCGCCATCGCGTCGGTGACGAGCGCGAGCCGGCCCGGCGCCCCCGAGAAGGCGAGCTTCACGACGTCCGGATGGACGTGCACGCCGTCGTTGATGATCTCGAGCGTGACGTGGTCGGCGTGCATCGCGGCCACCACCGGACCGGGAGCGCGGTGATGGATGCCGCGCATGCCGTTGAAGGCATGCGTCAGGATCGAGGCGCCGGCGTCGAACGCCGCGAGGGCCTCCTCGAAGCCCGCGCCCGTGTGCCCGACGGCGACCGCGACGCCCTGGTCGACGAAGCGGGCGATGGCCTCGGGGGCGCCCTCGTGCTCCGGGGCGATCGTGATCTGACGGAGGGTGCCGTTCGCGGCATCCAGGAGTCGATTGACGTCGCCGAGCGTCGCCCGCCGCAGCAGCTCGGGGTCGTGCGCCCCGCGGAACTCGTGGTCGAGGAACGGGCCCTCCAGGTGCGAGCCGAGGATGCGCGGATCGTGCTCCGCGCGCTCCGCGATCACCCGCAGCCGTTCGGCGAGGGCCTCGACCGGCGCGGTGACGAGGGAGAGCACCGAGCGGGTCGTGCCGTGCGCGGTGTGCACCGCGAGGGTGCGCTCGATCCCGTCCGGCCCGTCGTCGACGGAGGCGCCGCCGGCGCCGTGGCAGTGCAGATCGATGAAGCCGGGTGCGAGCCATCCGCCCGCCGCGTCGACGAGCTCGGCATCCGCGGGCAGCGCCTCGCGCCAGGTCTCGCCGAGCCCGCGCGCGGCGACGACGCCGCCGTCGAGCCGGACCCACGCGTCGGGGGTGGTCTCGGCATCGGTGACGAGGCGGGCCGAGTGGATGACGACGGGCGCGGTGCTCACGCGCTCAGCCTAGCCGCGGCTCGGATCGCGCTCATTCGGCGACCAGCACCTCGTAGCCCTGCTCGGCGAGCGCCTCGCGCTGCTCCGCCGTGATGCCCGCATCGGTGATGACGAGCGGGAACAGTCGCGAGCCGCCCATCGACGCGAACGCCGTCCGCCCGATCTTCGAGGAGTCCGCCACGATCACCGCCCGGCCGGCCCGCGTCGCCATCAGCCGGTTCACGGCCGCCTCGCGCTCGTCGTGCGTCGTGGGGCCCGTGACCGGGTCGATGCCGTTCACGCCGATGAAGGCGATGTCGACCGTCACCGAGTTCAGCACCTGCTCGGCGTAGCTGCCGACGAGCTCGTAGCTCCGCGGATGCAGCACCCCGCCCGTGACGACGAGCTTGATCTGCGGGCGCGTCGCGAGTTGCGTGGCGATGTTCACCGCATTCGTCACGACGGTGAGGTTCGGCGTGGGCGAGGACTCCATGATGTCCGGCCGGCTCGCGAGCGCGTTGCCGATGGCCGTCGTCGTCGTGCCGCCCGAGAGCCCGATCACCGCGCCGGCCGGCACGAGCGCGCTCGCCGCCTGCGCGATGCGCTCCTTCTCGTCGGTGTGCTGGTGGTTCTTGTAGCGCAGCGGCAGGTCGTAGGCGACGGTCTGCGCCACGGCCCCGCCCCGTGTGCGGGTGAGCAGCTGCTGCTCGGCGAGGGTGTCGAGGTCGCGACGGGCGGTCGCGGGCGAGACCCCGAGCCGCTCGACGAGCTCGTCCACCTCGACCCGCCCGCCGTCGGCGAGCAGGTCGAGCACCGCGTTCAGCCGCTCGGCACGATTCATGGTCACCCCTCGATCAGCGCGAAGTTCCGCAGCATCCTGGCCGCTTCGCCGGCGACGGCCTCGCGGCCCTCGCGCACGTACTTCCGGGAATCGACGATATCGGGACCGGCGTCGAGGACCTCGCGAACGGCGCAGGTGAAGAAGCCGTTCAGGTGGGTCGAGACGTTGATCTTCGTCATCCCGGCGGCGATCGCGCGGGCGATCTCCTCGTCGGCGACGCCGGAGGAGCCGTGCAGCACGAGCGGCACCGGCAGCGCCGCGTGCAGCCGGGCGATGAGCTCCAGGTCGAGGGCCGCCGTACGGTCGGTCATGGCGTGGGAGGAGCCCACGGCGACCGCGAGGGCGTCCACGCCGGTCGCCGCCACGAACGCGACCGCCTCGGCCGGATCGGTGCGGACGCCCGGCGCGTGCGCGCCGTCCTTGCCGCCGACCTCGCCGAGCTCGCCCTCGACGAACACGCCGGCCGCGTGCGCGCGCGTGGCGACCCGCGCGGTGACTGCGACGTTCTCGTCGTAGGGGAGCGCCCCGCCGTCGAACATGACCGAGCCGAAGCCGAGCGCGATCGCCTCGTCGACGAGCTCCTCGCGCTCCGCGTGGTCGAGGTGCACGGCGACGGGGGTCGCCGCGCGCCGCGCGACCGCGAGCGTCGCCAGGCCGATCGGCTCGAGGGCGCCGTGGTAGTCGGCGCAGTTCTGGGAGATCTGCAGGATGACCGGGAGTCCGGCCCGCTCGGCCGCGGCGACGAGCGCCTCGGCCGTCTCGAGGTGGATGACGTTGAAGGCGCCGAGGCCGGTGCCGGCGGCTGCGGCGGCGCGGACGAGCGCTGCGGTGGGAACGAGCGGCATGCGGGGCCTTTCGGTGGGCGGGGCGGGGTCAGAGCCGCGCGGGGCGGTCGAGGAGGAGCCGGGCCGCGAGCTCCGGATGCCGCGGCGAGATCTCGCCGGCGCCGGGCGCGAGCACGGCGGCCGCCGACCAGGAGGCCGCGGCGACCAGCAGCCGCTCGTCGGCGACCTCGGGGTCGGCCCGTAGCAGCACCGCGGCCGCGGCGACCGCGGCATCGCCGGCCCCGGTCGGATTCCCCGCGAGCGGCTCCGGGAGGCGGGCGCGCAGCACCGTCGGCGCGGCGGTCACGAGCAGCATGCCGTCGGCGCCGAGCGAGCAGAGCACTCGGCGGGCCCCGCGCTCGACGAGGAGCCGGGCGCCGGCGAGCGGGTCGTCGAGCCCGGTGGCGTCGGCGAGCTCCGCCCGGTTCGGCTTCAGCAGCGCGGCGCCGGCATCCGCGGCCGCGAGGAGCCCGGGCCCGGAGACGTCGACGACGAGGGGGACCCCGTTCCGCGCGCCGACCGCCGCCAGTCGGGACACGACGCCAGGGTCGGCGCCGGACGGCAGGCTCCCCGACACGACGAGCACGCGCGCGCTCGCCGCGGCGTCCTCGACCGCGCCGACGAGCGCGTCCCACTCGGCCCGAGCCGGGTTCTCGCCGCGCTCGTTGAAGATCATCGTGTCGCCGAGCGACTCGTCGACGATGGCGGCGCTGCGCCTGGTCGCCGCGGCGACGGGCACGAGGCGGTGGGGCACGCCGCTCTCGCGGAGCTCGCGCGCGAACTCCGCGCCGACGGCCCCGCCGGCGGTGGTGATCGCGAGCACCGGCTCGCCCTGGGCGTGGGCGACGCGGGCGACGTTCAGGCCCTTGCCGCCGGCGCGCACGAGGGCGGCGTCGACGCGGTGCGAGCCGCCGGGCTCGACGTGCGCCGCCCGCCAGGTGAGGTCGAGCGCGGGGTTCGGGGTGACCGTGACGATCATCCGGCGGCCTCGGCATCCGCCTCGTCCGTCGCGCCGTCCGTCGCGCGCCCTGCCGTCGTGGCGGCTCCGTCGAGCTCGCGGGCGATGAGCGCCGCGCCGAGGAGCCCGGCGTCCTCGCCGAGCTCCGCGGGCACGAGCTCGGGCCTGCGGTGGAAGCTCAACCGCGCGTCGAGACGCTCGCGGAGCGGCCCGAACAGCCCATCGCCCGCGCGCGAGAGCCCGCCGCCGATGACGACGGCGCGCGGGGCGAGCACCGCGGCGAGCTGGGCGATCGCGAAGGCGAGCGCGTCGAGGGCCTCCGACCAGACTGCGGATGCCGCGGGGTCGCCGGCCGCGGCGCGCGCGAGCACCTCGCGGGCGCCGTCGACCGGTCGTCCGGAGCGTTCGGTGTAGTGGCGGGCGATGGCGCCGGCCGACGCGATCGCCTCGAGGCATCCCACCGCGCCGCACGCGCAGCGCGGCCCGTCGGCGACGGGGGAGTGCCCGATCTCGCCGGCGTAGCCGCCGGCGGTGTGCGGGCGGCCGTCGAGGATCAGCGATCCGGCGATGCCGGTGCCGATCACCAGCACGACGACGTCGTCGAAGGCGCGCGCCGCGCCGAGCCGGTGCTCGGCCCAGCTGGCGGCCCGGACGTCGTGGTCGAAGGCGACGGGGAGCCCGATCTCGCGGGCGGCGAGCTCGCGGATCGGGGCGTCCGTCCAGCCCAGGTTGCTCGCGAAGACGCCGACGCCGCGCTCGGCGTCGACGATGCCGGGGACGACGACGCCCGCGGCGACCGGGGCGACGTCGGGGAAGCGGGCGCGGAGCTCGCGCGCGAGCTCGCCGAGGCGCCGGGTGACGGAGGAGGCCGTGCTGCCGGGCTCCAGCGGCGTCGGCGTGCGGCTCAGGCCGAGCACGCGGCCGGCGTCGTCGAAGAGCGCCGCCTTGATGTCGGTGCCGCCGACGTCGAAGGCGAGCACCGCCGGCCCGGCGCCCACGGGGGCCGGGCCGACGGCGGGGAGGTCGGAGGAACGGTTCACGGATTCAGGATGACCGATCGCGAGAGGTTCCGGGGGCGGTCGGGGTCGAGTCCCTTCGCCCGGGCCCGAGCCAGAGCGACGCGCTGCGCGCGGACGAGGTCGGCCATCGGGTCGAGCGTGCTCGTCTCGAAACGCGCGCCGGTGGCCGCGACGTCGCCGGCGAGCCCGTCCGGCGCCTGGCCGAACTGCCACGTCACCCGGCCCGGGGCGGCGATCGCGATCGGACCGTGACGGTACTCCATCGAGGGGTACGACTCCGTCCACGACTGGGAGGCCTCGCGCATCTTCAGCGCGGCCTCGTGGGCGAGTCCGATCGTCCAGCCCCGGCCGAGGTAGCTGAACTGCTCGGCGTCGACGAGCTCGGCGTCGAGTTCGACGTCGACGGCGGTCGCGGCGTCCGCGATCGCGCCGTCGAGGTCCTCGCCGAGGCTCGCGCGGAAGAGCGCGAGCGCGGTCGTGGCGAAGCGGGTCTGCACGACGGACTGCTCGTCGGCGAAGGGGAGCAGCACGGCGTCGTCGACGAGCGGGACGAGGGGCGAATCGGCGTCGCCGATGACGCCGATCGTGCGGACGCGGCCGCGCAGCCGATCGACGAGCTCGAGGACCTCGGTGGTGGTGCCCGAGCGGGTGAGGGCGACGACGGCGTCGTAGCCGCGGTCGACGAAGGCCTCCGAGGCGGCGAACGCGTCGGTCTCGCCGTGGCCGCCGGACTCTCGGAGCGCGGCGTAGGACTGGGCCATGAACCACGAGGTGCCGCAGCCGACGACGGCGATCCGTGCACCCGCACCGGGCAGCAGCGCCTGCTCGGCGCGGAGGCCGGCGGCGCGCGCCCAGGTCTCCGGCTGCGAGGCGAGTTCGGCGGCCATGTGCGCGCCGCCGACGGGCTGGGGGGTGGTGGGGTCGGTCACCGTGTCGCTCCTCCGTGCTCGGTCGTCGGCCGCGTCGGTTTCGGCGCAGCTGGCGACGCATTGATGCTCGCGGATGATCGTTTCATGCATGTTGCAATCATGTCAACGCAAGCAAGTGAGGTGTTGTGGCTGATTGAGCCGGTATGTATAGTTTCCAAACAAATTCGGATAACGATCCGGGGACGCCTCTTGACGGGTGCCGACGGCCGCGGCCATCATTTCGAGCACCGTCTGGGTGGAACTGATCGGTTCTCCGGAGGGACATTCACCACCCGTCATCCGACGGACTGAATGCACGCACCGTCGCGTGAAGCGTTCTGCGGCTGTGCACCACCAACACAGTGAGGAAGCACACATGAAGAAGTCCCACCGGCTCGGCGCGGTTGCGCTGGCCGCCGCGGCGACGCTGACGCTCGCCTCGTGCGGCTTCGGCGGCGGATCGAGCGGGGGCGACGCCTCCGGCGAGACCACGCTGAACCTGCTCGTCCCGAGCTACTCCGACAACACCCAGGGGCTCTGGGAGGACGTCATCTCGGGCTTCGAGAAGGCGAACCCCGACATCAAGGTCGAGCTCGAGGTCCAGTCCTGGGACAACCTCGAGTCCGTCATCGCCACGAAGATCCAGGGTGGAGAGGCGCCCGACATCTACAACGGCGGGCCCTTCGCCGGCTTCGCGGCCGACGAACTGCTCTACCCGGCGAAGGACGTCGTGTCGTCCGACACGTACTCCGACTTCCAGGACGCGTTCCTCGCGAACGCGGAGGTCGACGGCACCGCCTACGCGCTGCCGCTCATCGCCTCGGCCCGCGCGCTGTTCGTGAACAACGCGCTGCTGAAGCAGGCCGGCGTCACCGCGCCGCCGAAGACCTGGGACGAGCTGCTCGACGCGGCGACGAAGGTCTCGAAGCTCGGCGGCGGTGTCGCGGGCTACGGCATGCCGCTCGGTTCCGAGGAGGCGCAGGCCGAGGCGGCCGTGTGGCTCTGGGGCGGCGGGGGCAGCTTCGGCGACGCCTCGAAGATCACCGTCGACGACCCGGCGAACCTGCCGGGCGCCGAGCAGATCAAGAAGATGATCGACGCCGGTGCGACGCAGGCCGACCCGGGCTCGACGAACCGTTCGCCGCTCATGGACATCTTCGTCCAGGGCAAGATCGGCATGCAGGTCGGCCTCCCGCCGACCGTCGGCCAGATCGCGGAGAACAACCCCGAGCTCGACTACTCGATCGTGCCGATCCCGACCAAGGACGGCTCGGCGTTCACCCTCGGCGTCATGGACCAGCTGATGGCCTTCAAGAACGACGACACCAAGAAGGACGCCATCACGAAGTTCTTCGACTACTACTACTCGGCCGACGTGTACGTGCCGTGGGTGCAGACGGAGGGCTTCCTGCCGGTCACGAAGTCGGGCGCCGAGAAGCTCTCGGGCGAAGAGGCGCTGAAGCCGTTCCTCGACGTGCTGCCGGACGCGCAGTTCTACCCGTCGACGAACCCGAAGTGGTCCGCCACGGACGGTGCGTTCAAGTCGCTCTTCGGTCAGATCCAGACGAAGTCGGCGCAGGACGTCCTGACCGAGATCCAGGCGCAGGCCGACGCGGGCTGAGCCCCGACTCACCACGGAAGGGTTCGGTGACCACCGCACCATGAGCTCCACAACCGATACGTCATCGAACCCTGCGGGGGCGGCCTCGGGCCGCCCCCGTCCCGGGGGCGCGGGCCGCGGGGGGACCGCCGCCGGCGGCGCCGCGCGCGGCAAGCCCGGCGGGCGCGACCTCCTGAAGTCGCTGCCGTGGATCGCCCCCGCGCTCGTCCTCATCCTCGGCGTCGTGCTGTTCCCCGCCGGGGTGATGTTCTACAACTCCACCCGCGACATCTCGATCTCGGGCCTCGACAAGGGGTCCGTCGGCTTCGACAACTACGTCGAGGTGTTCTCCTTCCCCTACTTCTGGCCGATCTTCATGCGGACGATCGTCTGGGTCGTCGTGGTCGTCGTGTTCACCGTGCTGATCTCGCTCGGCATCGCGCAGATCCTGAACAAGGCGTTCCCGGGGCGGCGCATCGTGCGCCTCGTCGTGATCATCCCCTGGGCGGCCTCGGTCGTCATGACGACGATGGTCGTCTACTACGGGCTCGAGCCGTACTTCGGCGTGATCAACAAGTTCCTCGTCGACGTCGGTCTCATCGACACCCCCGAGGGCTACGGCTGGACGCGCAACCCCACGACCGCCTTCATCTGGTCGATCGTGATCGCCATCTTCGTGTCGCTCCCGTTCACGACCTACACGATCCTCGCGGGCCTCGCCACGGTGCCGAGCGACACGATCGAGGCCGCCAAGATGGACGGCGCGAGCCCGGCGCGCACCTACTTCACCGTGGTGCTGCCGCAGCTGCGCGGCGCGCTCTCGGTCGCCGTGCTGATCAACATCATCAACGTGTTCAACTCGCTGCCGATCCTGAAGGTGATGACCGGCTCGATCCCCGGCTACGACGCGGACACGATCATGACGATGATCTTCAAGTACATCCAGAACCAGCACAAGGTCGACGTCGCCTCGGCGCTGTCGGTCGTCGCCTTCCTCATCGTCATCGTGATCGTCGCGGTGTACGTGAAGGTCGTCAAGCCCACCAGGGAGGTCTGAGCGATGACCGTCACCGAAACCCGCGCGATGCTGTCCGTCGACGCCGAGCGCTCGAGCGGCGGCCGCGACCGGGGGCCCGCGCGCAAGCGCCGCTACACCGAGGACCAGGTGCCGATGGGGCGCGTGCTGCTGCGCATGCTCGCCGGCCTCGTCGTGCTCGCGATCTTCATCCTCCCGTACACGATCATGTTCTTCGGCTCGGTGAAGACGAAGGCGCAGATCCGCTCGGTCGACCCCACCTACTTCCCAACGGAGTGGCACTGGGAGAACTACATCAACATGTGGTCGACCCCGGAGACCCCGCTGCCGCAGAACCTGATCTCGACCATCGTGATCGCCGTGTTCGCGACGCTCCTCGTGCTGCTCGTGGCGCTGCCGGCCGCCTACTACACGGCACGGTTCCGCTTCCCGGGGCGGATGGTGTTCCTCTTCCTCGTGATCGTCACGCAGATGCTGCAGCCCGCGGTGCTCACCTCGGGTCTGTTCCGTCAGTTCGCGACGCTCGGGCTGATCGACACCTGGGCGGCGATGATCTTCATCAACGCGGCGTTCAACCTGTCGTTCGCGGTGTGGATCATGCACTCCTTCTTCGCGGGCATCCCGAAGGAGGTCGACGAGGCGGCCCAGATCGACGGCGCCGGCCGGCTCACCGTGCTGTTCCGGATCAACCTGCCGCTCGTCTGGCCGGGCATCGTCACGGCGATCGTGTTCACCTTCGTCGCCTGCTGGAACGAGTTCGCGGCCTCGCTCGTGATCCTCTCGACCGCGGGCAACCAGCCGCTCTCGGTCGCGCTCACGAAGTTCGTCGGGCAGTACGAGACGAGCTGGCAGTACGTGTTCGGCGTCTCGATCGTCGCGATCGTGCCGGTCGTCATCCTGTTCATGCTGATCGAGAAGCGCCTCGTCGGGGGCCTCACCGCCGGCAGCGTGAAGTAGCCCCGGCCGGGCCCCTGGCCTGGCCCAGCCCCTGGCCTGGCCCGGGGGCCCCAGGCCCTTGGCCCCCGGCCAGCCGCTCGCGCGCGGAGGATATTCGCACGGAGGGAGGACGAATCGCCCCGATTCATCCTCCCTCCGCGGCGTTCTCCTCCCGTCGTTGCCCCGCCGCCGGCTCATCGGCCCGCCGTCGTCTGCGCGAGCGCCAGCCGGACCTGCTGCTCGACGAGGGGCCACTCGAACATGATCCGCGCGTAGTCGAAGCGCAGGACGGTGTAGCCCGCGAGCGTCAAGCGGCGGTCGTGGTCGAGGTCGCGACGCCGGTCGGCCGCGCCGGAATGATGGGCGAAGCCGTCGAGCTGGCAGACGAGCCGATCGCCGATGAGTGCATCGACCCGGTGCCCGAGCACCGGCACCTGCTGGCGAACGCGGATGCCCCCGTTCCGGAGGCGCGCGACGAACAGGCTCTCGAGCCCGGAATCGGAGAGCTCCGAGCACGTCTCGAGCAGGGCCGTCGCGCGTCGTGAGCGGATCGGAAGCCGGGCCATCGCCGCGAGGTTCACGAGGCCCGTGCGTACGGCGGACTCCCAGATCACCAACGACTGCTCGCTCGGCAGGCATTCCGCGGCGTGCACGAGCACGTTCTCGGGCGGCTCGACGAGCTCGTGCGGGTGAGCGGCGAGGGGCCCGAGGCTCCAGTGCCGGGTGGCCGCGGGACTGCTCCGGCCCGAGTGCGGGGGCACCGCGAGATGCAGGCGCGGATCGGGGAACGCCCAGAGGCCGAGCTCCTGCGCCGCGCTGGCGCAGCTCAACCGGCCGCCCGCTCGAGCGGCGTCGGCCTTGCGGGAGTGTGCGGCGTCCGGGGTCGCCAGCCAGCGCGACCGGATCCGGACGATCCGGCCGGAATCGATCGCCCGGGTGATCGCGGTGCGGGTGAAGCCGGCGGCATCCACCCGCCTGCGGTGCGCGATGCCGTCGTTGCTGCGGAGCCAGTCGGCGAGGTCCATCCATCGAGCATCCCGGGCGGCGGGCCCGAGAACGGGGCCGCTCGGGAGATCGGGGGATCGGGCTTCGCACGGGCCGGCTGTGGAGGAGCAGGCTCCACGGTGTCGACGGTGCCTCGGGGGAGGAGGTGCGAAGGCGCGGAGGGCCGGATGCCTCGACGGCACCTCCGGCGGTGCAGTTCTCCTCCCGCGGGGCAGAGCAGGGGCAGGGCGGGCAGGGCAGGGCAGGGCAGTGGAGGAGCGGGCTCCACGGTTTCGTCGGTGCCTCGGGGGAGGAGATGCGACGGCGCGGACGAGAGGATGCCTCGACGGCACCTCCGGCGGTGCAGTTCTCCTCCCGCGGGGCAAGGGAGGGCGGGGCAGGGCAGGCCGGGGCCGGGCACGGGGGCCGCGCCGCGCCCCGCGTCAATCGCGCCAGGCGACCTCCGGGACGCGGTGGTAGGCGACGCCCATCGCGTCGAGCCGCTCGCCGTAGCGGGCGACCCCCGCGAGGAAGGCGGCCTCGTCGCGGCCGTCGGGCGCCTTGGGGGACCAGGCGATCTCGGCGATCGCGAGGATGCGGGGGAAGGCCATGAACTCGACTTCCGGGAGGGTGCGCATCGTCTCGGTCCAGATGGGCGCCTCGACGCCGAGGATGTCGGCGTCGCCGACGCCCGGGACGATCGCCGCCGGATCCCAGGCGTACGCCTCCGAGATGGACGTCGCGCCGTCGGCCCAGTCCTGGCCGAGCTCGCGGCCCTCGAAGCTCGGCCCGTCGGGGTAGACCATGTCGAGGTAGGCGGCATCGGCGGGGGAGAAGACGATGCGCCCGCCCTGCGCGAGGAAGGACCGCACGTCGGCCGCCGAGCCGGTCTCCTCCCGCGGGGTCACGTAGTCCCAGTACTGCCCGATGGTGCCGGGCGGCAGCTCGGGCGAGGCGCCGAGCTCGTGCCAGCCGATGATCGTCTTGCCGGTCGCGGCGCCCGCCCGCGTCATCCGCCGCACGAGGTCGAGGTAGTCGGCCTCGCTCGTCGCGAGCGACTCGTCGCCGCCGAGGTGGATCCAGGGGCCGGGGGTGAGCTCGGCGAGCTCGCGCGTGACGTCGGCGAGGAAGCGATCGGTGGCCTCGGCGCGCTCGGGGGAGGCGCAGAGCGAGGAGAAGCCGACCTCGGTGCCCTCGTACGGTGCGGGGGCCACGCCGTCGCAGTTCAGCTCGGGGTAGGCGCTGAGGGCGGCGTTCGTGTGCCCCGGCAGGTCGAACTCGGGGACGACGGTCACGTGGCGCTCGGCGGCGTAGGCGACGAGTCGGCGGTAGTCGTCCTTCGTGTAGAATCCGCCGCCGTCTCCGCCCGTCGAGGTGGCGGCGCCGATGCCGGTGAGTTCGGGCCAGGAGTCGATCCGCAGCCGCCAGCCCTGATCGTCCGTGAGGTGCAGGTGCAGCACGTTGAGCTTCAGCATCGCGAGCTGGTCGACGTAGCGCTCGACGTCGGCGACGGGCAGGAAGTGGCGCGCGACGTCGAGCATGGCGCCCCGGTAGGCGAAGCGCGGGACGTCGTCGACGCGCACCGCCGGGGCGGTCCAGCCCGCCTCCGGGGCCTCCGCCGGCTCCGGGGCGAGGACGCCGGGCGGCAGGAGCTGCAACAGGCTCCGGGTCGCCCAGAACGCGCCGGCCGCGCTCGCCGCCTCGATCCGGGCGCCGTCGGCGCCGGTGGTGAGGGTGTACCGCTCGTCGGCCGGCGCGGCGGCCCGGGCGTCGGCCGGGGAACCGGCCGGGGAACCGGCCGGGGCGGGGTCGGCTGCCTCGGCATCCGCGTCGACGACGATCACGACGTCCGCCGGGCCGGCCCCGTCGGCGGGGCCCGCGACGACGGGCACCTCGGCGCCGGTCGCGAGGCGCAGCTGCGCGGCGAGCAGCTCGGGGGCGCTGCCTGCGTCGCCGGCCACGAGCACGCGACTCGTCCCGTCGAGCCGGAACGGGGCGGCGTCGAGCTCCGCGACGGAGGCGGGGGCGGGGATGATGCGGGGCACGTCGGCTCCGTTCGGCTGCGGCGCGCAGCCGGCCAGGGCGGCCGATCCGAGCGCGATGGTCAGGGCGGCGGCGACGAGGCGTGCGGTGCGGGCGGCGATGCTCATGCGCGGGTCCTCGTCGTCGAGCGGCCGGCACGCACCGGCCATTTGTGAGGGATCTTTACTCCCGGCATCCATCCTGCCACGACGACGCCCGGAGCAACACCCACAGCGACGAGCCATCCGTTGCTATGCTTGCTCCGTCGCGACTGGCGTTGAGATGGTCACCATCGGGGAGCGACTGGCACGCATCGACCGCACGCCTGGGCCGGTACGGATGCCTCGTGGCGCGAGTCGCGCGAGGCAGCACCCTCGTTTGGTCCGTACCTGTCATGAAGGAGCCAGTCTTGGCCGAATCCGTCTTCAACGCCCCGCTGTCCGAGGTCGATCCCGAGATCGCCGAGGTGCTCGAGCTCGAGCTCGGTCGCCAGCGCGACTACCTCGAGATGATCGCGAGCGAGAACTTCGTGCCGGTCTCGGTGCTGCAGTCCCAGGGCTCCGTGCTCACGAACAAGTACGCCGAGGGCTACCCCGGCCGCCGCTACTACGGCGGCTGCGAGTTCGTCGACATCGCCGAGTCGCTCGCGATCGAGCGCGCGAAGAGCCTCTTCGGCGCCGAGTACGCGAACGTCCAGCCGCACTCGGGCGCGAGCGCGAACGCCGCGGTCCTCGGCGCGATCGCGACCCCCGGCGACACCATCCTCGGCCTCGAGCTCGCCCACGGCGGCCACCTCACGCACGGCATGAAGCTGAACTTCTCGGGCAAGCTCTACAACGCCGTCTCCTACGGCGTCGACCCCGAGACCTTCCGCGTCGACCTGAACGTCGTCCGCGAGAAGGCCCTCGAGCACAAGCCGCAGGTCATCATCGCCGGCTGGTCGGCGTACCCCCGCCACCTCGACTTCGCCGCGTTCCGCGAGATCGCCGACGAGGTCGGCGCGAAGCTCTGGGTCGACATGGCGCACTTCGCGGGCCTCGTCGCCGCGGGGCTGCACCCCTCGCCCGTGCCCTACGCCGACGTCGTCTCCTCGACGGTGCACAAGACGATCGGCGGCCCGCGCTCGGGCTTCATCCTCTCCCGCGACACGGAGCTCGCGAAGAAGCTGAACTCGAACGTGTTCCCCGGCCAGCAGGGCGGCCCGCTCATGCACGTCATCGCCGCCAAGGCGACGGCGTTCAAGATCGCGGCATCCGAGGAGTTCAAGGACCGCCAGGAGCGCACGCTCCGCGGCGCCGCGATCCTCGCCGACCGGCTCACGGCCGACGACTCGCGCGCGGCCGGCATCGATGTCCTCACGGGCGGCACCGACGTGCACCTCGTGCTCGCCGACCTCCGCAACTCGAAGATCAACGGCCAGGAGGCGGAGGACCTGCTGCACGAGGCGCTCATCACGGTGAATCGCAACGCCGTGCCGTTCGACCCGCGCCCGCCGATGGTCACCTCGGGCCTGCGCATCGGCACGCCCGCGCTCGCCACCCGCGGCTTCGGCGACGCCGAGTTCACCGAGGTCGCCGACGTCATCGCCGAGGTGCTGATGGGCGGCGCGGACGTCGCCGCGCTGCGCGAGCGGGTGCAGAAGCTCACCGCCGCGTTCCCGCTGTACCCCGGCCTCCAGCAGTAACGGGGCACGGGATGACCGCCATCACCCTCGACGGCGTCGCGACCGCGACGGCCGTGAAGCAGGAGCTCGCCGGCCGCATCGCGAGCCTGCGCAGCCACGGGATCGTGCCCGGACTCGGCACGCTGCTCGTCGGCGACGACCCGGGCTCGCGCTCGTACGTCGCCGGCAAGCACCGGGACTGCGCCGAGGTCGGCATCGAGTCGATCCGCGTCGAGCTGCCGGCCTCCGCGTCGCAGGCCGACGTGCTGGCGGCCATCCGGGAGCTGAACCACGCTCCCGAGGTGACCGGCTACATCGTGCAGCTGCCGCTGCCGGCAGGCCTCGACGAGCACGCCGCGCTCGAGGCGATCGACCCGTCGAAGGACGCCGACGGCCTGCACCCGACGAACCTCGGGCGGCTCGTGCTCGGCATCGAGGGCGAGCTCGCCTCGCCCCTGCCGTGCACGCCGGCCGGCATCGTCGAGCTGCTGCACCGGTACGAGGTGCCGATCCGCGGGCGCCACGTGACCGTGATCGGCCGCGGGCTCACGGTCGGCCGGCCGCTCGGGCTGCTGTTCACGCGCAAGGGCCTCGACGCCACGGTGACGCTGACGCACTCGCGTACGGCCGATCTCGCCGCCGAGGTGCGCCGCGCCGACATCGTCGTCGCGGCGGTGGGCGTGCCCCACCTCGTGCAGCCGGACTGGATCAAGCCCGGCGCCGCCGTGCTCGACGTCGGCATCACGCGGGTGCAGGACGAGGAGACCGGCAAGGGCCGGCTCACGGGCGACGTCGACCCGGCCGTGGCCGAGGTCGCCGGGCACCTGTCGCCGAACCCCGGCGGGGTCGGTCCGATGACCCGGGCCATGCTGCTCGCGAACGTCGTGAAGGCGGCGGAGCTGCGAATCGCCGGCTGAGGCGGGAACGACGAGGATGCCCCGGGGCCGTGCGCCCCGGGGCATCCGTCGTCCGCCGAGCCCGTCGGGCGTCGTGGTTCGCCGAGCCCGTCGGGCGTCGTGGTTCGCCGAGCCCGTCGGGCGTCGTGGTTCACCGAACCTGGCGGGCGTCGTGGTTCGCTGAGCCCGTCGAAGCGCCCACGGCGTCAGGCCGCGCGCTGCCCGTTCCGGCCGAGCCGCTGCCTGGCGGTGTTCTGCCCGGGGCCGACGGGCACGTGCACGGTCGCCTTCGCGAGCCCGAACGCGGGCATGTCGGCGTAGACGGCCTCGGCGTCCGCGACGGGCACCTCGTAGGTCTCGTGCCAGACGCCGACGTGGCCGGTGCCGAGCGCGGTGCGCATGAACTCGCGCCAGGGCTCGAGGTGCGGGGCGTCGCGGTCGGCGGCGAAGCGCTGCAGGTGCTCGGGGCTCTCCCAGTACGACAGCAGGATCGTCGTGCGGCCCACCCAGCTCTCGAAGCCGAGCATGCCCGACTCCGGGTGCGTCGCGAGGTGCCGGAGCATGCGGGGCATCTGCTTCGCGACGCGCTGGACCCGCGCGAAGCGCCACCAGCGGTTCGCCCGCATGCCGATGAGGAAGACCGTGATCGTCTCCCGCTCGGGCGCGGCCGTGTAGCGCCCGGGGAACACCGTTCGTGTCATCGTCTACTCCATAACGTCGTTACGAAACGATGTTATGACTAGACTGGCGGCATGGCAAGACCCCCCGTGTACGACGAGGCGCTCCGCGGGCGGCTGCTCGACGTGACGGCCGAGATCGTCGCGCGGGACGGCGCCTCGCGCGCCGCGCTCCGCGACATCGCGAGCGCCGCCGGCACCTCCACCTCCGCGGTCTACGCCCTCTTCGGCGGCAAGGGCGAACTCCTCGCCGCCGTCATCGAGCACGGCTTCGCCTCGTTCGGCGCCGCCCAGCACGCGGCCGCTCCGGCCGGGCTCCGGGCGCTCGGTGTGGCCTACCGCGACTGGGCGCTCGCCCACCCCGCCCTCTACCGGCTGATGTTCGGCGGGGCGCTCGAGGCCGTGGCCGACTGCGAGCCCGACCCCGCCTCGGCATCCGCCTCCCTCGCACCGCTCCAGGCGGCGATCGCCGCGCGCGGCGCCGCCGACGTCGGCGTGAGCGTCGTCGCCGTCTGGGCGCAGGTGCACGGCGCCGTGAGCCTCGAGCTCACCGGCATGGCCGGCCACGGCACCTCCTGGGACGAGGTGTACGACGCCGTGCTCGACGCGGTCGAGCGGAGCCTGCCGACGGGCTGAGGGCGGCGGCCCGCTTCGACGGGCTCAGCGAACCACGACCTCAGCGGGCCACCGGCGCGGAGTGTTCACCCGGCGGCCACCCCTGCGCCACGACGGCGACGTACGGTCGCCCCATGGACCCCGAGCGCAGCCACCCCGACGACCCCGCCGGCCGCCAGCCGGTCGTCGCCGTCGTGCCGGCGCGCGGGGGTTCCAAGGGGGTCCCGGGCAAGAACCTCGCGCCCGTCGGCGGCATCCCGCTCATCGCCCGCGCCGTGCGCGCCGCCCGCGCGGCCGCACGCATCGACCGCGTCGCGGTGACGAGCGACGACGAGGCGATCGCCGAGGCGGCCCGCGACGCCGGAGCCGAGATCATCGCCCGGCCGATCGAGCTCTCCGGCGACGCCGCGAGCTCCGAGAGCGCCCTCCTCCACGCCCTCGAGCAGCTCGCCCTCGCCGGCAGCGACCCCGAGGTGCTCGTCTTCCTCCAGGCGACCTCGCCGTTCATCGACCCGCGCGACCTCGACCTCGCCGTCGCCCGCGTCCTCGACGGGGAGGCGGACGTCGTCTTCTCCGCGGTGGAGAGCCACGCCTTCCTCTGGCGGCGGGATGCCTCGGCCGGCACGACGGGCGTGAACCACGACGCCGCCCACCGGCCCCGCCGACAGGACCGCGAGCCCGAGTACCGCGAGACGGGGGCGTTCTACGTGCTGCGGGTCGACGGCTTCCGCGAGGCCGGCCACCGCTTCTTCGGCCGCGTCGAGGTGCAGCTCGTCCCCGAGGCGCACGCGCTCGAGATCGACCGGCCCGCCGACCTCGCCATCGCCGAGGCGCTCGCGCCGACCCTCGACGGCCGGGCCTGGCAGCCCCTCCTCGACGTCGACGCGGTCGTCACCGACTTCGACGGCGTGCACACCGACGACACCGCGATCGTCGGCGACGACGGGGTCGAGCTCGTGCGGGTGAGCCGCCGCGACGGGGCCGGCGTCGCCCGGCTCCGGGCGGCCGGCATCCCGGTGCTCATCCTCTCCGCCGAGCGGCACCCCGTGGTCGGCGCCCGCGCCGCGAAGCTCGGCGTCGAGGTGCTCCAGGGCATCGCCGACAAGGGCGCCGCGCTCGCCGACTGGGCGGAGCGCCGCGGCATCCGCCTCGACCGCATCGCCTACCTCGGCAACGACCTCGGCGATCTGCCGGCCCTCGCCCTCGCCGGCTGGCCGGTCGCGGTCGCCGACGCCATCCCCGAGGTGCGCCGCCGGGCGCGCCTCGTCCTCAGCCGGCGGGGTGGTGACGGCGCGGTCCGCGAGCTGGCCGACGCCGTCCTGGCTGGGCGCGCGGCCGTGGGGGCGGCCGCCGACGCCCCCGCCGCCCCGCCCACCCCGTCCATCCCGCCCGACGCGGCGGCCGCCGAGGCCAAGCCCGTCACCGTCACCGTCACCGAAGGAGTCCCGGCATGAGCGTGCGCATCGGTCGTCACGAGGTCGGCAGCGGCCTGCCCGTCTACGTCATCGCCGAGATCGGCCTGAACCACAACGGCGAGCTCGATCTCGCCAAGCGCCTCATCGACGTGGCCGCCGAGGCCGGCTGCCAGGCCGTGAAGTTCCAGAAGCGCACACCGGAGCTCGCGACGCCCGAGCACATGAAGGACGTGCCGCGGGAGACGCCGTGGGGCACCATGAGCTACCTCGACTACCGGCGCCGGGTCGAGCTGTCGCGCGACGACTACCTCGAGATCGCCCGCTACGCGGACCTCCGCGGGCTCGACTGGTTCGCCTCGCCGTGGGACGAGCCCTCGGTCGCGTTCCTCGAGGAGCTCGACGTCGCCGCCTACAAGGTCGCCTCGGCATCCGTGACCGACCTGCCGCTGCTCCGCGCGATCGCCGCGACCGGCAAGCCCGTCATCCTCTCGACCGGCATGTCGACGCTGGAGGAGATCGACCGGGCCGTCGTGACGCTCGGCACCTCGCAGCTGCTGCTCCTGCACGCCACCTCGAGCTACCCGATGCCCGCGGAGGAGGCGAACCTCCGCACGATCGACACGCTCGCGCTGCGCTACCCGGTGCCGGTCGGCTACTCGGGGCACGAGCGAGGTCTGCAGATCTCGCTCGCCGCGGTCGCGCTCGGCGCGGTCGCCGTCGAGCGGCACATCACGCTCGACCGAGCGATGTGGGGCAGCGACCACGCGGCGTCGCTCGAGCCGCAGGGGCTCGAGCACCTCGTCCGAGACATCCGCATCATCGAGACCGCGATGGGCGACGGCGTGAAGCGCGTCTTCCCCGGCGAGGAGGCGCCGAAGGCGAAGCTGCGCCGGGTGCTCGTGTGAGCCGCGACGAGGGGACGGCGCCCGGGCGCCGGCTGCTCGTCGTCGCCGACAGCGACTCCTACGCGAAGTGGGGCGCGGCCCTCGCCGGCCGCGTCGCCGGAGCCTGGGACACGGAGTTCGCGCTGCTCGCCTCGCCAGTGCTGCCGAGCGCCCGCCAGCTCGACGCCGCACTCGCCGGCTCCGGATTCGTCCCCGCGGAGGTGCGCACCATCGAGCTCGACGCGCTCCTCGCCGAGCTCGCGGCCGACCCGCCCGACGCGGTGCTGCTGGCCCTCCGCGGGCCCCTCGTGCGGGTCGTCGCGGGCCGCATCGCCGGCCTCCCGAACCGCCCCGTGCTCGTCTCCGGGTTCCCGGGGCTCACCATCCCGGCGGAGCCGAAGGCGGTCGTCTACCGAGAGCTCGTCGACCTCGTCGTGCTGCACAGCCGCCGCGAGGTGCGGGAGTTCCGGGCGAACGCGGCGGCGCTCGACGTCGGCGTGCGCTTCGGCCTCGCGACGCTGCCCTTCCTCGCGGCCGTGCCGCCGAGCGCCTGGGTCGGACCGGAGCGCGACGAGCTCGTCTTCGCCGCGCAGGCGAAGGTGCCGGCCGGGTTCGAGGATCGGGTGCGACTCCTCGGCATGCTCGCGCGGGCGGCGCGCGCCCACCCCGACCACCGCGTCGTGCTGAAGGTGCGGGCGCGGCCGGGGGAGGCGCAGACGCACGCGGAGGAGTTCGACCTCGGCGAGCTCGTCGCCGCCCCGCCTCCGGAGCTCCTGGCGATGACCGGGGGCGAGCTGCCGGCGAACCTCGTCGTCCGCGACGGCCCGATGGCCGGCCACCTCGAGTCGGCGGCGGCCCTCGTGACCGTGAGCTCCACGGCCGTGCTCGAAGCCATCGCGGTCGGCGTCCCGGTGCTCCTCCTCGACGACTTCGGCATCGGGCCGAAGCAGATCAACACCGTGTTCGAGGGCAGCGGGCTGTTCGGCGGCGCGGCGGATCTCGTCGCCGGGCGGTGGCGGGAGCCGGCGCCCGGATGGCTCGGCGACAACTACTTCCACGGCGAGGAGCACGACGACTGGGAGGCCGAGCTCGCCCGGCTCGTCGACGCGCGGGCGCGCGCACCGCTCCCGGCGCCGGTGCGGCGGCACAACCTCGTCGGGGGCGCGCTGCGCCGGGCGTACGAGCGGAAGCGGATGCTCGGCGACTACGACCGGACGCCCGCGGGCGCGGTGGCGATGGTCGTGGCGCTGCCGGCGCGGTGGCTGCTGCGTCGGGTCAGACGCGTCCGCGCGGCGGTCACGCGGTCGGCGCCGTGTGCTCCGCGAGGTGCGTGAGGTAGGCCGCGCCGTTCCGGCGGATGCCGGCGCGCTCCGCCTCGTTGAGCTCGCGGCGCACCTTCGCCGGCACGCCCGCGACGAGCGAGCCGGGCGGCACCACGGTGCCCTCGAGCACGACGGCGCCGGCGGCGACGAGCGAACCTTCGCCGATCACGGCCCCGTTCAGCACGGTCGCGCTCATGCCGATGAGGCTGTCGCGTTCGATGGTGCAGCCGTGCAGCACCGCGCCGTGGCCGACGGAGACGCCCTCGCCCACGGTGAGCGGGAAGCCGGCGTCGACGTGGCAGACGACCGTGTCCTGGAGGTTCGCGCGCGCGCCGAGCACGATCGGCTCGGCCTCGGCGCGGAGCACCGCGTTGTACCAGACGCTCGACTCGGCCTCGAGGTGCACGGCGCCGACGATCACGGCGCCGGCGGCGACGAAGGCCGTCTCGTCGATCGAGGGGCTGCCGATTCCGGCGAGCGGGCGGATGTGGGCTGCGGCGTCGACGGGCATGCTCGAATCCTACGGGGCCGGGCGCGCGAGACGGAGCCGGATGCCGCGCACCAGCGCCCCGAGCGCGAACACCGCGACCCCGCCCGCGACGGCGAGCGGCGGCAGGGTGGCGACGAGCACGGTGCAGCCGATCGCGCCCGCGATCGCGAGCCCGCGGCGGCCTCGGCGGGCGGCCGGGGAGCCGGTGGCGCCCGCGGTGACCGAGGGGGCGGCGTCGAGCCGCAGCGCGGCGAGGTTCGCGACGAGGTAGTAGACGAGCACGCCGAAGGAGCTGAAGCCGATGGCCTCGCGGAGGTCCGCGAGGAGCAGGACGACGACGATCGCGGCGGCGACGACGAGCTCCGCGAGGTACGGCACCTGCGTCCGCGGGTGCACCGCTGCGAGCCGGCGCGGCAGCTCGCCGTCGCGGGCCATCGCGAGCGCCGTGCGGCCGATTCCCGCGATGAGGGCGAGCAGGGCGCCGAGGGCGGCGAGTCCGGCCCCCACCCCGACGACGGGCGCCGCCCACTCCCAGCCGCCCGCCACGACGAGCGCCGCGAGCGGAGCGGCGTCGCCCGCGGCCAGTCCGCCCGCGCCGAGCACCTGCAGCAGCACGAGCGCGAGCAGTGCGTAGAGCACGACGACGAGGCCGAGCGCGATCGCGATGGCGCGGGGGATGGTCCGCGCCGGGGCGCGCACCTCCTCGCCGAGGGTCGCGATCCTGGCGTAGCCGGCGAAGGCGAAGAACAGCAGCCCCGCCGACTGCAGGACCCCGTACGGCCCGGCGGGCGCGGCGGCGAGCGGCGCGGCGTCGCCGGCGACGAGTCCGGCGAGGCCCGCGGCAACGACGACGCCGAGCACGAGGAGCACGGCCGCGACGATCACCGTCGCCGCCCGCGCGGTGCGGGTGATGCCGAGCAGGTTGAGCGCCGAGAGGACCACGACCGCGCCGATCGCCGCCGGCTTCTGCCAGTCGAGCGGCACGAGGTACGCCGCGGCGGTCATGGCCATCGCCGCGCAGCTCGCGGTCTTGCCGACGACGAAGCCCCAGCCCGCGAGGAAGCCCGGCCAGGCGCCGAGCTCCTCCCGCCCGAAGCGGTAGGCGCCGCCCGACTCCGGGTAGCGGGCGGCGAGCCGCCCCGTGGAAGTCGCGTTCGCGTAGGCGACGAATGCCGCGAGCGCGAGCCCGAGGAGGAGCCAGTCGCCGCCGGCGCGGGCGGCCGGCCCCCAGACGGCGAAGACGCCGGCGCCGATCATCGAGGCGAGCCCGATCACGACCGCGTCGCGGAGGCCGAGCCGGCGGGCGAGTGGGGCTGGGGCGGTCACGCTCGCACCTTAGTGCACCCGGGTGTCCACGGGATGTCCGGCGTCCGTAGGATCGTGCCATGACCGACCCCACGCATCCCGCCGTCGACCGCGTCGCCGCCGCGCTCGCCGCCCAGGGCGTCGAGCCGCGCATCCAGTGGTTCGACGACGCCGTCACCACCGCCCAGCTCGCCGCCGACGCCCTCGGCATCGAGGTGGGCCAGATCGCCAACTCGCTCGTCTTCACGATCGACGAGGAGCCCATCCTGGTGCTCACCTCGGGGGCGCACCGCGTCGACACCGAGTGGCTCGGCGAGGCGCTCGGCGGCACCATCCGGCGCGCCTCGAAGGAGACGGTGAAGGAGGCCACCGGGCAGGTGATCGGCGGGGTCGCCCCGGTCGGGCACCCGGCGCCGGTGCGCACGGTCGTCGACGTGCACCTCGCGGAGTACCCGGAGGTGTGGGCGGCCGCCGGTCACGCGAAGACCGTCTTCCCGACGACGTTCGACGAGCTCGTGCGGATCACGGGCGGCACCCCGCACGCCGTCGAGCCGACCGCGGGCTGAGCCACCGGTCGCGCCGGGTCATCCGCCGAGCGGCCGCGCCGGGCCCCGCGGCCCCGGCGGTCGCGCGGGGTCGTGCCCGGTCTTCCGGCTAGCGGTCGCGCCGAGCGCCCGGGGAGGGCACCACGGTGAAGACGCCGGGTTCCCCGAACCCGGCGGCGGCGAACGCCCCGCGCACCGCGCCGGCCGCGGCGTCGACCGAGGCGAGGGGCACGAGCGCGATCGCCGAGCCGCCGAAGCCGCCGCCCGTCATCCGCGCGCCGATCGCGCCGGCCGCCCTGGCCGTCTCCACCGCGAGATCGAGCTCGGGCGTCGAGATCTCGAAGTCGTCGCGCATCGAGGCGTGCGAGGCGTCGAGGAGCCCGCCGATCGTGGCCGGTCCGCCCTCGTGCAGGGCGCGGACGACGTCGAGCACCCGCTGGTTCTCGGTCACGACGTGCCGCACCCGGCGGAAGGTCTCGTCGTCGAGGATCGCGCGCGCCCGGTCCAGCTCGCCCGGGCCGAGCTCCCGCAGCGTGGGCACCCCGAGGGCGCGGGCTCCGGCCTCGCAGGAGGCGCGCCGGGCCGCGTAGCCGCCGGTCGCGTGCGCGTGCTCGACCCGGGTGTCGACGACGAGCACGGCGAGCCCGGCGGCGGCGAAGTGGAGCGGCACGACCTCGGCGTCGAGGCTGCGGCAGTCGAGGAAGACCCCCGCGTCGGCCTCCGCGAGGAGCGAGGCGGACTGGTCGAGGATGCCGGTCGGTGCGCCGACCACCCGGTTCTCCGCGAGCCGGCCGACCTTCGCGAGCGTGGGGCGGTCGAAGCCGAGCCCCCAGTGCTCGCTCAGGGCGAGCGCGACCGCGCACTCGATCGCGGCGGAGGAGCTGAGGCCGGCCCCGACCGGCACCTCCGACTCGAGGTGCAGGTCGACGCCCCGCGCGTGCGCGAGGTCGGCGCCGAACTCGCGGAGCGCCCACACCACACCGAGCGGATACGCGGACCAGCCGCCGATCGCGTCGGGGTCGAGCTCGTCGAGGTGCACCGCGACCGGGTCCGGGGCGAACGCGCTCGACACCCGCACGACGCGGTCGTCGCGGTCGCCGAGCGCGACCGCGGTGCGCCGGTCGATCGCGAAGGGGAACACGAAGCCGTCGTTGTAGTCGGTGTGCTCGCCGATGAGGTTCGCGCGGCCCGGCGCGCTCCAGACGCCGGCCGGCAGCCGGCCGGAGCGGTCCTTCAGTCTGGCGGCGGCGCGCTCGGCGAGATCGGTCCCGGTCATGCATCCACTCCCTCGATCGCGGCGCGCAGGGCCTCCGCCTGCGCCTCCGGCGGCACGTCGCCGATCCATGCTCCCATCGCCGCCTCCGAGCCGGCGAGGAACTTCAGCTTGTCGGCCGCGCGGCGCGGGCTCGTGAGCTGGAGCGTCAGCCGCACCTCGTCGCGGTGCTCGTGCACGGGCGCCTGGTGCCAGGCGGCGATGTACGGGGTCGGTGTCTCGTAGCGGGCGTCGACGCCGCGCAGGAGCCGGCGGTAGAGCACGGCCAGCTCGTCGCGCTCGGCGAGGGAGGTCTCGGCGAGGTCGGGCACGTGCCGGTGCGGCACGAGGTGCACCTCGATCGGCCAGCGCGCGGCGAACGGCACGTAGGCGCTCCAGTGCGCGCCGCGGAGGACGACGCGCGGCCCGTCCAGCTCGCGCGCGACGACGTCGGCCAGGTGGCCGGGGCCGGCGCTCGCGATGGCGTCGAGCAGTCGCTGGGTGCGCGGGGTCACGTACGGGTAGGCGTAGATCTGGCCGTGCGGATGCCCGAGCGTCACGCCGATCGCCTCGCCGCGGTTCTCGAAGGGGAACACCTGCTGCACGCCGGGCAGGGCCGACAACTCGGCGGTGCGGTGCGCCCAGGCCTCGATCACCGTGCGGGCGCGGGAGACGGTCTGCGTGCCGAAGGAGCCCTCGTGCTCGGGGCTGAAGCAGACGACCTCGCAACGGCCGAGCGAGGGCAGGGTGCGTTCGATGCCGACGTCCCGGGTGGCGGCGAGGGCGGCGGCCGGGTCGACGTCGGGACCGGCGAGCGCCGGTCCGAACGACGGGGAGCGGTTCTCGAAGACCGCGACGTCGTAGCGGCTCGGGATCTCGGAGGGGTTCCCCGGGGTCTGCGGGGCGAGGGGATCGAGCTCGGCGGGCGGCAGCACGACCCGGTGCTGGCGCGCCGCGGCGATCGAGACCCACTCGCCGCTCAGCGGGTCCTGGCGCATCTCGGCGGTGGGCGGGCGCGGGGCGAGCTCGCGCTCGTCGATCGCCCGGCCGGGCGGGAGGGTCGTGTCGGCGTCGTCGAAGTAGAGCAGTTCGCGGCCGTCGGCGAGGGTGCTGCGCCGCACGGCGATGCGCGGCTCGGCGATGGGAAGGGGGGTCACAGCGCCACCCTACGAGACTTTCGTTCGGCAAACAAGCAGCTTTCGTATTGCAAAGGGATGCCGCGGGCGGGAGAATGCCTCCATGCCTGCCGAGCCGAGCGACGCCGCGACCCGCCCCGACGCCGCGACCCGCCCCGATCCGGGCCTCCGCCCCGACGCGGCCGCCCGGCACGAGGTGGCCGCCCGGCACGACGCCGTCGAGCGCCGCGAGCTGATCCGCGCCCTCGTCGAGGAGCGCGGCTTCGTCGGCGTGGCCGATCTGGCCGCCGCCTTCGGGGTGACGAGCGTCACCGCCCGCACCGACCTCGACGTGCTGGAGCGCGGCGGCGCACTGCGCCGGGTGCACGGCGGGGCCGTGCCGAGCGGGGAGGCCGCGCGGCCCGCGCGGGAGCCGAGCCTCGAGGAGGCGCTCGAGACCTCGATCGGGCCGAAGCAGCGCATCGGCGCGGCGGCCGCGGCGCTCGTCGCGAGCGGCCAGAGCATCATCGTCGACGTCGGCTCGACCGGCCTCCAGCTCGCCCGCGCGCTCCGCGCCCGCCGCGAGCTCGAGGACGTCACGATCTTCACGAACGGCCTCGCGATCGCGCTCGAGCTCGAGCCGGAGATCCCGCGCTTCTCGGTCGTCGTCACGGGCGGCACGCTCCGGCCGCGGCAGCACTCGCTCGTGCATCCGCTCGCCGGCTCCATGCTCGACGAGGTCCACGTCGACCTCGCCTTCGTCGGCTGCAACGGGGTGCATCCGGCGCGCGGCGCGACGAACCGGAACCTGCCCGAGGCCGAGGTGAAGATGCTCATGGTGCGGGCGTCGGCCCGGAGCATCCTCCTCGCCGACGCCTCGAAGCTCGGCGAGGTGCACCTCGGCCGCATCGCGCCGCTCGACGCCTTCGATGCGCTCGTGACGGATGCGTCGGCGCCGGCCGCGCTCGTCGCGGAGCTCGAGGAGACGGGGCTCCCGGTGCAGCTCGCCGGCTGAGCGGCTCGGCGGAGGCGGAACGATCGGGCGCGGCCGGGCGGCTCCGCATATGGTGGAAGCATGACCCTCCCCACGGGCGCGCAGCTCGTCCTCGAGACCTCGACGTCGAGCGGAGAGCTCACCGCCGTCGTCACCACCGTCGCGGCCGGGCTCCGGGCCCTCAGCATCGACGGCGTCGACCTCGTCCCCGCCTTCGCGGAGGACCGCACGCCGCCGGCCGCCGCGGGCATCGTGCTCGCCCCCTGGCCGAACCGCATCCGCGACGGCCGGTGGAGCCACGGCGACGTCGACCACCAGCTCGCGATCACCGAGCCCGCGCTCGGCAACGCCATCCACGGCCTCCTGCGCTTCACCGAGTACCGGATCGTGGCGCAGGAGCGCGACTCGGTCACGCTCGAGGCGACGATCTTCCCCCAGACCGGATACCCGTTCCTCATCGAGACGGCCGTGCACTACGAGCTCGTCTCCGACGGGCTGCGGGTGACCCACCGGCTCGAGAACGTCGGCGCGGAGCCGGCACCGGTCGCGCTCGGCACCCACCCGTACGTGAAGATCGGCGGCGTGCCCACGGCCGAGCTCGAGCTGCGGATCGAGGCCGACAGCCACATCGAGGTCGACGAGCGGAAGCTCCCCACCGGCGAGGTGCCGGTCGACGGCACGGTCTGGGATCTCCGCGACGGGCGCCGGGTCGGCGAGCTCTCGCTCGACGACGCCTTCGGCGAGCTCGCCTCCGACGAGGACGGCGTCATCGAGCACGTGCTCACCGCCCCCGACGGCCGGAGCGTCGCCGTCTGGGCCGACGACGACTTCGCCTACGTGCAGGCGTACACGACCGACCGGTTCCCGGGCGAGGAGCTCGCCATCGCCATCGAGCCGATGACGGCCCCGGCGGAGGCGTTCAACTCCGGCCGCGGGCTCCGCTGGCTCGGGCCGGGCGAGCAGTGGGAGCTCAGCTGGGGCATCCGCTTCCGGGGCTTCACCGCCGACTGACGCGTGCGGCGCTGATGCGTCCGCCGCCCGCCTCAGCGGGCGCAGCTGCCCGTCGAGACGGCCTGGTCGAGAGCGGGCGCGGCGTCGGCGAGCGGCTCGAGCACGTCGATCGGGACCGCGAAGCCGACGTTCTGCACCGACTCCGACTTCGCGAAGACGACGCCGGCGACCTCGCCCGACTCCGTCAGCAGCGGCCCGCCGGAGTTGCCGTGGTCGACCTGCGCCGCGAAGGTCGTCACCTCGCGGGTCGCGGTGCGGTCGCCCTCGACGATCGTGAGCGGCCCGGTGGACATGACGGAGCCCGAGCGGAGCGTGAACGGGCCGCCGAAGGGGTAGCCCGCGACGCCGACCGCGGTGCCCGGCGACGGGGTGCCGGAGAGCGGGAGCGGGGCGACGTCGAGCGGATCGGTCGCGATGAGCGCGAGATCGGCCTCGGCGTCGAAGGCGACGACCCGGCCGGCCACGGCGCCGCGGCCCGGCGCCTCCACGATGGGCTCGTCGATGCCGGCGACGACGTGGGCGTTCGTCACGACCCGGTCCGGCGCGACGACGAAACCGGAGCCGGTGAGCGTGCTGCCGCACTGGAACGCCGTGCCCGTGATGCGCACGACGGAGGCCGTCGCGGCCGTCACCGCGTCGCCCGAGGGCCCGTCGCTCGGCAGCGCCGGAGCGGCCGTCGGTCCGCCGATGACGTCGACGAGCCACGGCACGCCCTGCCCGAGGGCCGCGGTGCGGATCTCGGCGAGCAGGGCGCGGGCGGGCTCCGGGGTGACCCGCTCGAGCCCGCGCAGCAGCTGGGAGCCCGCGACGGCGGGGGAGAGCACGGGCACGCCCATGGACTGCACGCTCGAGCCGATGAGCGCGACGACGAAGGCCGTCACGACGAGGTTGCCGACGGCGCCGAGGATGCGGTCGATCACGCCGAGCTTCACCGCCCTGGCGCCCCGGCGGAGCAGCCGGCCGAGCGCCGCGCCGAGCGAGGCGCCGATCGCGAGGAGCAGCACCGCCGTCGCGATCACGGCGGGCGCCCGCCACTCGGGCGCCGGGACGAGCGAGCCGACCCAGGGCATCGCGAACCAGGAGGCGACGCCGCCCGCCACGAGCCCGACGAGCCCCGCGGCCGTGCGCAGGAGCCCCGCCCGCCAGCCGTTCACGAGCGCACCGATCCCGATCACGACGAGCAGCACGTCGAGCACCAGGCTCCAGCCCATTCGACACCTCCGTTGCGCGCACGGCGCGTTTGTGGATTCCACCCTCTCGCACCCGCCTCGGGAACCGCTGAGGACGCGGCGGTCGACAACACGGATGCCCCGCCCGGGCCGCTCGGCTATCGTCGTGATGCCCGCGCCCGGTGCGGCGGGCGCGCGCCGGAGCGACCGGGGCGAGCGGCGAGGAGGCTTCGATGCGGGTCGGCATGTTCCTGAACTACGCGGGCGGGTTCGCGGAGGCGGCCGATGAGGTCGGCGCGCTCGAGGCGGCGGGCGTCGACCTCGTGGCGGTGCCCGAGGCGTACTCCTTCGACGCGGTCAGCCAGCTCGGCTTCCTCGCGGCGCGCACCTCGACCATCACGCTGGCCTCCGGCATCCTGCAGCTGTACACCCGTACGCCGACGCTCACCGCGATGACCGCCGCCGGGCTCGACTACGTGTCCGGCGGTCGCTTCGAGCTCGGCATCGGCGCCTCCGGTCCGCAGGTCATCGAGGGCTTCCACGGGGTGCGCTACGACGCCCCGGTCGGCCGCACGCGCGAGATCATCGAGATCTGCCGGGCGACGTGGCGCCGCGAGCCCGTCGTACACCAGGGGCGCCACTACCGGATCCCCCTTCCGGCGGGCGAGGGCACCGGGCTCGGCAAGCCGCTGAAGCTCATCAACCACCCGGTGCGCGAGCGCATCCCGATCACCGTCGCCGCGCTCGGCCCGAAGTCGGTCGAGCAGACCGCCGAGATCGCCGACGGCTGGCTGCCGATGTTCTTCCACCCCGAGCGGGCGGCGGCCGTCTGGGGCGAGGCGCTCGCCGCGGGGCGCGCCCGCCGGGCTGCGGAGCTCGGCGAGCTGGACGTGTTCGCGAGCCCCGCGCTCGCCATCACCGACCGGCCGGACGACGTGCTGCCCCTCGTGAAGCCGCAGCTCGCGCTCTACGTCGGCGGCATGGGCGCCAAGGGCAAGAACTTCTACAACGACCTCGTCGCGAGCTACGGCTTCGGTGAGGAGGCCGCGCGCATCCAGGAGCTCTACCTCGCCGGGCGCAAGGAGGAGGCGGTCGCGGCGGTGCCCGACGAACTGGTCCGCGCAATCTCGCTCATCGGGCCGGCGTCCTACGTGGCCGAGCGGGTGGCCGCGTTCGCCGAGGCCGGGGTGACGACGCTCACCGTGACCCCGCTGGCGCGGGACTCCGCCGAGCGCGTCGCGCTGATGGCCGGCTTCCGGCGCCTCGTCGACTAGCGACGCCTCGGCGGGCGCGGATGCCCCGTCGGGCACGGATGCCCCGTCGGGCACGGGTACCCCGTCGGGCACGGATGCCCCGCCAGTCGCGGACTCGCGCGGTGGTCGCCGACGAGCGGTGCTGTGGTGCCCCCAGAGAGGCTCGAACTCTCGACCCACGGATTAACCTGCTGCACTGAGTTTCCCCAGCCACCGCTCGCGCGGCTTGCAGTCTGGACTATCTCACCACCTTCGGCCGAGCCGGTCAGGTGCGCCGCGTATAGTCTCTGAGGTTCCCTTGCGGTTACCTGCTGATTGCCCAATCCCTCGGATTGTCACTGCCTCTCGGCGAGTACCTCGGGCTCTCAGGGTGTCCCAGCATACAGCGGCGTTCATCCGGCGCATTTCGGCGCCGGCGCTCCTATTTTCTGTTGAAGTCCGTTGCTCTAACCAACTGAGCTATGGGGGCCGGGCCAGCCTATCAGGCGGACTCCGCACGCCGATCCGACGGTCGATTCGGCCGCTCGGGACTGTCAGTGGTTGCTGAGAGCGTCGGGTCATGAAACGGTGCACGATGTGTCGGGCGGAGCTGCCGCTCGCCGAGTTCAACGTGCGGCGTGCCTCCCGCGACGGCCTCCAGAACGTCTGCCGTGCCTGCAATCGTGCGAGGGCGAAGCGGTACTACCGCGAGCATCGCGACGAGCATGTGCAGCTCATGGTCCGCCGGCGAGCCGAGGCCCGGCGTGCGGCGGTGCTGGTGGTGGGGCAGCATCTGCTGGCGAACCCGTGCGTCGATTGCGGCGAAGGCGACGTCCGAGTCCTCGACTTCGATCATCGCCCGGGTTCGGGCAAATCGGCGGAGGTCATGAGATTGGTGCGCAACGGCTACTCCGTCGCCCGGGTCATGGTCGAGGTCGCGATGTGCGAGGTGCGGTGCCGCAACTGCCACGCGAAGATCACCTACGAGCGGCTCGGCACCGACTGGCGCACCGCGCTGATGCGCCGCGTCGCGGAATCCGGGCCGGGCGACTTCGCCGAATCCGGGTGAGCGGCCGAGGCCGGCGGGTATCCTTGCCGGAATGGCCTCCAGCTTCCACCGCCCCACGAAGTTCCCTCCCGGCATGTTCGAGGGGTTCATGGGCGGCGAAGATCCGGCGCAGCTGAACCGGGTCGCGCACGACACCGCGGCGGCGATCCTCGCCCGCGTGCGGAGCGACCCCGACCCCGAGATCGTCGCGCGGCTCGTGGCGTACACCGACCGGCACGGCATCGAGGCGATCGCCGAGCTCTGGTCGCGATCCTCGGCGAAGAGCCTGCCCGGCGCCCTCTGGCGCATCTACCTGCTGCGCACCCTCATCCGGCAGGATCCCGAGGCGCTGAGCCTCGCCTACCGTCGCGGCACCGAGGTCTCCCACACGATCGACCAGGTGGTCGCGGGTGCCGCGGTCCCGGCGGGACCGAGCGAGGTCATCGAACTCGCGGACCGCATCCTGCACGGCGTCTTCGCGGGGGACTTCGCGGTCGCGCTCGATCGGGCGGCGGCGTTCGCGCGCGTCACTGCCGCGGGCTTCGCGAGTCTCGCCGACGACGCGGATGCCGCGGACGCGGTGCATCCCGACCGCCCGGCGTCGTTCACCCGCCGCGCCCTCCGGCTCACGGAGCTGGCCGACGAGCTGACGGCGTGCGCGAAGCTCTGGCGCCGCGACGCCCTCGACTGAGCCCGCGCGGGATCCGACGCGAGCGCGCGGCCGCACGGAATATCCACCCCGGGCGGTCCGTTACACTCGATATGCCGGGCCGCAGTAACCCCGGGCTCCAATATTCGCCGCTTCGAGCGGCCTCGCGCCGAGAGGCGTTTCTGCGGCCCGGCATTCTCATGTCCGCGTCCAGGGCGGCGGCGACGCGCGTACGATCGGAGCATGCCCGCCACCGTGACGCTCCTCATCGAGCCGCTCGCCGCCGACGACCTCAGTTCCGACCTCGCCTCGACGTTCCGCGAAGTGGACGCCTCGGCGCCCGCGCTCCGCGTGGGCGAGCTGTCGACGCAGCGCGGCGACGGCATCTTCGAGACCCTCGCGGTCGTCGACGGGCACGCGCAGGAGGCCGAGGCGCACCTGCAGCGACTCCGCAACTCCGCGGCGATCTGCGAGCTCCCCGAGCCGAACCTCGCCCAGTGGCACGCGGCCGTCGAGCGGGCGACCGCGGCGCTCCCCAGCACCGGCGAGTTCGCCATGAAGCTCGTCCTGAGCCGGGGCGTCGAGCGCGGTCCGGCGCCCACCGCCTGGCTCTCCGCATCGCCCGCGGCCGACTTCACCGTCCCGCGCGAGCAGGGCATCCGCGCCGTCACCCTCGACCGCGGCCTCGCGCACGACGCGGCGGCGACCGCCCCGTGGCTCCTCCTCGGGGCGAAGACGCTGAGCTACGCGACGAACATGGCCGCACTCCGCGAGGCGAGGCGTCGCGGCGCCGACGACGCGATCTTCGTCTCCTCCGATGGCTTCGTCATGGAGGGGCCGACGTCGAGCGTCATCCTCCGGCACGGCGACGTCTACTCGACCCCGGCGCCGAGTGGGGCCATCCTGCACGGCACGACCCAGTTGAGCCTCTTCGAGCACCTCGGCGAGCTCGGCCACCGCACCGAGTACCGGGACATCCCCGTCGCCGAGCTCGCGACGGCCGACGCGATCTGGCTGGTGTCCAGCGTCCGCCTCGCCGCCGGCGTCACCGCGCTCGACGGCGCGCCCGTCGCGTTCGACGCGGAGGAGACGCGGGCGTTCAACGCCTATCTGCTGAGCCCGCGCGACTGAGCGGAGCGCGGCCGCAGACGGCGGATGCCCCGGTGCGATTCGCACCGGGGCATCCGTTCGCTCGTCCTGCCGGCCGGTTCAGCCGAAGCGGCCGGAGACGTAGTCCTCGGTCGCCTTGACGCTCGGGTTCGAGAAGATCGTCGTGGTGTCGGCGTACTCGATGAGCTTGCCCGGCTTGCCGGTCCCGGCGATGTTGAAGAACGCGGTCTTGTCGCTCACGCGCGAGGCCTGCTGCATGTTGTGGGTCACGATCACGATCGTGTACTCCTGCTTCAGCTCCTCGATGAGGTCCTCGATCGCGAGGGTCGAGATCGGGTCGAGCGCCGAGCACGGCTCGTCCATGAGGATGACCTCGGGCGACACCGCGATGGCGCGGGCGATGCAGAGGCGCTGCTGCTGGCCGCCGGAGAGGCCGGAGCCCGGACGGTCCAGGCGGTCCTTGACCTCGTTCCACAGGTTCGCGCCCTGCAGCGACTTCTCGACGAGCTCGTCGGCGTCGGACTTGCTCATCTTGCGGTTGTTCAGGCGCACGCCCGCGAGCACGTTCTCCTTGATCGACATCGTCGGGAACGGGTTCGGCCGCTGGAACACCATGCCGACCTGGCGGCGCACGAGCACCGGGTCGACGCCCGGGCCGTAGAGGTTGTTGCCGTCGATCAGCACCTCGCCCTCGACGCGGGCGCCGGGGATGACCTCGTGCATCCGGTTCAGGGTGCGGAGGAAGGTCGACTTGCCGCAGCCCGACGGGCCGATGAACGCGGTCACGGTGCGCGGCTCGATCTCGAGGGTGATGCCCTCGACGGCGCGGAAGCTGCCGTAGTACACGTTCAGGTCGTTGACTTCGATGCGCTTGGACACGTGGCTTCGATTCTCTCTGTGGCTCGGGCGGAGGGCTGCGGGCGGTCGGTCAGCGGCCGGTCTTCGGCGAGAAGAACTTCGACACGACGCGGGCGATGATGTTCAGGAGGGCGACGATCAGGATGAGCGTGAGGGCGCCGGCCCAGGCGCGGTCGATGTACGCCTGCACGTCGGTGCCCTGGTTCATGTACTGGGTGTAGACGAAGACGGGGAGCGTCATCATCCGGCCGTCGAACAGGTTGTAGTTCATGCTCGTGGTGAAGCCGGCGATGATGAGCAGCGGCGCGGTCTCGCCGATGACGCGGGCGATGGCGATCATGACGCCGGTGATGATGCCGGCGATCGAGGTGGGCAGCACGACCTTCAGGATCGTCAGCCACTTCGGCACGCCGAGCGCGTAGGAGGCCTCGCGCAGCTCGTTCGGCACGAGCTTCAGCATCTCCTCGGAGGAGCGCACGACCACCGGGATCATCAGCACCGACAGCGCCACCGCGCCGCCGAAGCCCATCCGGATGCCGGGGTCGCCGGTGAAGAGGGCGAAGAGGGCGAAGGCGAAGAGGCCGGCGACGATCGAGGGGATGCCGGTCATGACGTCGACGAAGAAGGTGATGCCGTGCTTCAGCTTGCCGCGTCCGTACTCGACGAGGTAGATCGCAGTGAGGAGGCCCACGGGCACCGAGATGAGCGCGGCCATGCCGGTGATGAGCAGGGTTCCGGTGATCGCGTGAAGCGCCCCGCCGCCGGCGCCGACGACGTTGCGCATCGACTCGCTGAAGAACTGGACGTCGAAGCGGGGCAGGCCGTTCGCGATCGTCGTGTACGCGACCGAGATGAGCGGCAGCAGCGCGATCGTGAACGCGGTGGAGACGAGCGCGGTGACGAGGCGGTCCTTCGCCTTCCGCGTTCCCTCCACGACGCGCGACAGCACCCAGATGACGATGCCGTAGAGCACGACGCCGAGGAACACGGCCGCGGCGATGTTGAAGTCGGCGCCGCTCGCCGCGGCGATGATGACGAAGAACGCCGTGGTGACCGCGAGGCAGCCGATCAGCACCCACAGGGGGGCGAACCGGGGGAGCTTGCCCGCCGTGAGGGTGTTGGCGATGGGGCCGGTGCTCCGGCCCGTCGGCGCCTGCTGCGGGGTGACGGTGAGGCTCATCAGTTGGCTCCCGAGAATTCCTTGCGGCGCTCGACGATGTATCGCGCGAGCATGTTGACGGCGAGGGTGATGACGAAGAGGATCAGGCCCGTCGCGATGAGGATGTTGACGCCGATGTCGTGGGCCTCGGGGAAGTTCAGGGCGATGTTCGCGGCGATCGTCGTCGGGTTCTGCGACTGCAGCACCGCGAAGCTGATGACCGCGGCGGGCGAGAGCACCATGGCGACGACCATCGTCTCGCCGAGCGCCCGGCCGAGTCCGAGCATCGAGGCCGAGATGACGCCGGGGCGGCCGAAGGGCAGCACCGCGAGCTTGATCATCTCCCAGCGGGTCGCGCCGAGCGCGAGCGCCGCCTCCTCGTGCAGGACCGGGGTCTGCAGGAAGACTTCGCGGCTGAGGGCGGTGATGATCGGCAGGATCATCACCGCGAGCACGATCGCGACGGTGAGGATGGTGCGGCCGGTGCCCGAGACGGGGCCGGCGAAGAGCGGGAACCAGCCGAACCACTCGGTCAGGCTGGTGTAGAACGGCTGCACGGCCGGGGCGAGGACGGTGATGCCCCAGAGGCCGAACACGACCGAGGGCACGGCGGCCAGCAGGTCGATGACGTAGCCGAGCGCCTGCGCGAGCCGGCGCGGCGCGTAGTGCGAGATGAACAGCGCGATGCCGATCGCGACCGGCACCGCCATGAGCAGTGCGAGCGCGGCCGCCCAGATCGTGCCGAAGACGAGCGGGCCGACGTACTGCCAGAAGTTCTCGGCGTCGCCCTTGAACGCGGTGGGCTCCGCGGTGAAGGCGGGGAGCGCCTGGGCGACGAGGAAGATCGCCACGGCGGCGAGCGTGACGAGGATGAGGCTGCCGGACACGACGGTCGCGGTGGAGAACACACGGTCGCCGGGGCGCTGCTTCGCTGCGATGGCGGGGGCCGCGGGGGCTGTCGTCATGGCCGGGTTCTTTCCAGGATGTGGGCCGTCGGGGGAGGTGCCGCGTGACCGCGGCGAGCCGGCCCGGCCGGAGCGTCTGCTCCGGCCGGACCGGCTGTGGCGTTACTTGACCGACTCGAGAGCGGCGGCGACCTTGTCGGCCAGCTCGCTCGAGAGCGGGGCAGAACCGGCCTGCTCGGCGGCCGTCGACTGGCCCGCCTCGCTGGCGAGGTAGCCGACGTAGCTCTTCACGAGCTCGCCCTTCTCGGCGTCCGCGTACTCCTGGCAGACGATCGCGTAGCTCACGAGCACGAGCGGGTAGTGGCTCGGGTCCGTGGTCTTGCGGTCGAGCGCGATGGCGAGGTCGTTCGCCTCGCGACCCTCGACGAGGGGCGACTCGGCGACGACGGCGGCAGCGGCCTCGGCGGTGTAGCCGACGAACTCGTCGCCGACCTTGATCTTCGCGACACCGAGGTCGCCGGCGCGCGAGGCGTCCGCGTAGCCGATGGTGTTCACGCCGTTGGTGACGGCGTCGACGACGCCCGAGGTGCCCTGGGCGCCCTCACCGGCCTGGTACGGGAACGTGTCGGCGGGCTTCTGGTCCCACACCTCGGGGGCGTTCTGGTTCAGGTAGTCCGCGAAGTTCTTCGTGGTGCCCGAGTCGTCCGAGCGGTGCACGGCGGTGATGTTGCCGGCCGGGAGCGTGGCGCCCGGGTTGAGCGAGGCGATCGCCGGGTCGTTCCAGGTGGTGATCTCGCCCTTGAAGATCTTCGCGAGGGTGGCCGCGTCGAGGTTCAGCTCGTCGACGCCCTCCACGTTGTAGATCACGGCGATCGGGGAGATGTACACCGGCAGGTCGATGGCCTTGGTGTCGGGGGCGCACGCGGCGAAGGTGCCGGCGAGCTCGTCGTCGTTCAGGAACGAGTCCGAGCCGGCGAAGTCGACGCCGCCGGCGATGAAGGCCTCGCGGCCGGCACCGGAGCCCGAGGGGTCGTAGTTGATGGTGACGTCGGGGTTCTCCGTCTGGAAGGCGGCGACCCATGCCTCCTGGGCCGAACCCTGCGACGAGGCGCCCGCGGCGTTGATGGTGCCCGAGAGCGACGAGGCCGACTCGGAGGGGGCGCTGGAGCCGCCCTCGTTCGCGGCACAGGAGCTGAGCGCAACGGCGGCGACAGCGGCAACGACCGCGGCGCGGCCGAGACGTGAGACGTTCACTGTGTTCCCTTCAGGGATCGTTTGCAGGTTCCGGGTCGGTGCTCCGGCCCGATGCTGGTGACGCTAAGCGCCTCGGATGACGAGCATCCGCCCCATTGGTGAACGGCAGGTGAACGGGACCTCAACGCACGTCGCGGCTCAGGCGCGCGGCGTGTGCGTCTCGATCGAGATGATGCCCGACGACGGGTTCGTCGCCGAGAGGTGCACGACGCTGAACGCGCCGGCTTCCAGCTGCGCGGCGTCGCTCGCGTAGCTGCCGATCGGCGTGCCGGTGGCGAGCGCGAGCTCGCGCAGCACCTCGGACAGCAGCGGCCGATGGGTGCACAGCACCGCGGACTTCCCGACGCGCACCCGCTTGCCGACGACGCGGCGGATCTCGGCGGTGCCCGCCTCCCAGGCGTCCTGGCTGAGGCCGGGCTCGCGCTTGATCGGGACGCCCGTCGCCGCGGCGAGCGGGGCGACGGTCGTGACGCAGCGCACCGCGGGGCTCGACACGATCCGCTTCGGCGCCCAGGCCGCGAGGGTCTCGGCGAGTCCCGCCGCCTGCTGCACGCCGCGCTCCGCGAGGGGTCGGGCTTCGTCGGCCCCGTCCCAGTCGCCGCGTCCGATCGCCTTCGCGTGGCGCAGGACCGTGAGCGCCACGGTGCCGAGCACGCCCTGCTCGACGAGTGCGGCGAAGGCATCCAGGATCTCGACGTCCGGCTGGTAGCTCAGGTAGCCGCGCGCCCGCTTGATGGTGACCCATTCGAGCGCCGCGACCTCGCCGTTCGGCCGGAAGGTGGAGCGCTGGACGGCGCGCTCGGTGACCTCCGCCGCCCAGTAGTGCACGATCTTCTCCCGGCCGGAGGGCAGCGGGTAGCGGGAGATCCCGAGCGGCACGCCGAGCGCGACGCCGAGCCCCGTCTCCTCGGCGATCTCGCGCACCGCGGTCTGCGGCAGCGTCTCGCCGGGGTCGACCTTGCCCTTCGGGATCGTGACGTCGCCGTAGACGGTGCGGTGGATGACGAGCACGTGCACCTTGCCGTCGATGAGGCGCCAGCACACGGCGCCCGCCGCGTACACCGCCGTCTGCACGGCCGGGCTCACCGGCGCTTCCCGGAGCGGGGACGCTGGGCCATCTGCTGCATGAGGCTATTCTGCAGGTCCTCGAGCGGTCGCCCGTCGGCGTCGAGGGAGTGGCGCGTCCACACCCCCTCGCCGTCGAGGTGCCAGGAGCTCGTGCGCTCGTCCATCGCGCGGTCGAAGAGCGACTCGATCTCGACGAGGTGCTCGGGGTCGACGAGCCGCACGAGCGCCTCGACGCGCCGGTCGAGGTTGCGGTGCATCATGTCGGCCGAGCCGATGTAGACCTGCGGGTCGCCGTCGCCGAGGAAGGAGAAGATCCGCGAGTGCTCGAGATAGCGCCCGAGGATCGAGCGCACCGTGATGTTCTCGCTGAGACCGGGGATGCCGGGGCGGAGGCTGCAGATGCCGCGCACCCAGACCTCGACGGGGACGCCGGCGTTCGAGGCCCGGTAGAGCGCATCGATGATGGCCTCGTCGACCATCGAGTTGACCTTGATGCGGATGCGGCTGGGCCGGCCGGCCTCCGCCGCGCTCGTCTCGGCCGCGATGAGCTTCAGCAGCCCCTTGCGCAGGTGCAGCGGCGCCACCAGGAGCCGCTTGAACTTCTTCTCGATCGCGTAGCCGGAGAGCTCGTTGAAGAGGCGGGTGAGGTCCTTGCCGACCTGGTCGTCGGCGGTGAGGAGGCCGAGG
Organism: Agromyces mediolanus; assembly: GCF_044917495.1. Taxonomy (GTDB): domain Bacteria; phylum Actinomycetota; class Actinomycetes; order Actinomycetales; family Microbacteriaceae; genus Agromyces; species Agromyces mediolanus_B. The sequence goes on from NZ_JAVSSI010000010.1 coordinate 50,015, forward strand.
TCCTCGTAGAGCCGGCTCGTCTTCGGGTTGTAGTTGCCGGTGCCGATGTGGCTGTAGTGGCGGAGCCCGCCCTTCTCCTGGCGGATCACGAGGGCGAGCTTGCAGTGCGTCTTCAGCCCGACGAGCCCGTAGACGACGTGCACGCCGGCCTTCTCGAGCTTCCGCGCCCAGCTGATGTTGGCCTGCTCGTCGAAGCGGGCCTTGATCTCGACGAGGGCGAGCACCTGCTTGCCGGCCTCGGCCGCGTCGATGAGCGCCTCGACGATCGGGCTGTCGCCCGAGGTGCGGTAGAGGGTCTGCTTGATGGCGAGCACGTCGGGGTCGGTCGCGGCCTGCTCGAGGAAGGCGACGACGCTCGTCGAGAACGACTCGTACGGGTGGTGCAGGAGCACGTCGCGCCTCGCGACGGCCTTGAAGATGTCGGCGGGCCGGTTCGGCTCGGTCGGCTGGAGTTGCGGATGCGTCGTCGGCACCCGGGGCGGGTAGTGCAGCTCTGGGCGGTCGATGCGGGCGAGGTCGAACAGGCCGCCGAGGTCGAGCGGCGAGGGCAGCCGGTAGACCTCGCGGTCGGTGATGTCGAGCTCTCGGACGAGGAGCCCGAGGGTGACCTCGTCCATGTCGTCGGTGACCTCGAGCCGGATCGGCGGCCCGAAGCGGCGGCGGCGGAGCTCCTTCTCGAGGGCCTGGATGAGGTTCTCGGTCTCGTCCTCCTCGACCTCCACGTCCTCGTTGCGCGTGACCCGGAAGACGTGGTGCTCCACGATCTCCATGCCGGGGAAGAGGTCGCCGAGGTGGTTCGCGATGAGGTCCTCGAGGGTGAGGTAGCGGCCGTCGTCGGCGCCGTCCCCGGTGCCGATCGCGACGAAGCGCGGCAGCATCTGGGGGACCTTCACACGGGCGAACTCCTGCCGGCCCGTCTTCGTGTTGCGCACGCGAACCGACAGGTTCAGCGAGAGGCCGGAGATGTAGGGGAAGGGATGCGCCGGGTCGACCGCGAGCGGCATCAGCACGGGGAAGATCTGCTGCGAGAAGTACTCGCGCAGGCGCGCCCGCTCGTCGTCGGCGAGCTCGGTCCAGCGCACCACGCGGATGCCGTGCTCGGCGAGCGCGGGGCGGACGAGCTCCTGGTAGACCGCGGCGTGCCGCTCCTGCAGCTCGTGCGCGGCGCGGGAGATGTCGTCGAGCACGTCGACGGGGGAGCGGCCGACGTTCGTCGGCACGGCGAGTCCGGTGTCGATGCGGCGCTTCAGGCCGGCGACCCGGACCATGAAGAACTCGTCGAGGTTCGACGCGAAGATGGCGAGGAAGTTCGCCCGTTCGAGCGCCGGCACCAGCGGGTCCTCGGCGAGTTCGAGCACGCGCTGGTTGAAGGCGAGCCAGCTGAGCTCGCGATCGAGGTAGCGTTCGGCGGGCAGCTCGGGGGCGCCCTCGAGGTCGAACGGTTCGAAGTCGTCGTCGAAGTCGCTCGACGTCCGGTCCTCGTCGATCATGTCCGTCATCCCGCCATCATGCCACCGGGCGGTGTCCGCCAGGCATCCCGCGGGTCAACGGGCGGTGACCTGCTCGCCGGCGGGCTCGTCGTCCTCGTGCACGTTGAAGCGGTAGCCGACGTTGCGCACGGTGCCGATGAGGCTCTCGAGCTCGCCGAGCTTCGCCCGCAGCCGCCGGACGTGCACGTCGACCGTGCGCGTGCCGCCGAAGTAGTCGTAGCCCCACACCTCGCTGAGCAGCTGCTCGCGGGTGAACACCCGCGAGGGGTGCGCGGCGAGGAAGCGGAGCAGCTCGAACTCCTTGTAGGTGAGGTCGAGCGGGCGCCCGTGGACCTTCGCCGAGTAGCTCGCCTCGTCGATGATGACGCCCGAGGTCTGGATCTTCTCGTTCGGCAGCGCGTCCCGGCTGCGGCCGAGCGAGAGCCGGATGCGCGCGTCGACCTCGGCGGGGCCGGCGCCCTCGAGGACGACGTCGTCGACGCCCCACTCCGGCGTCACGGCCATGAGGCCGCCCTCGGTCACGATGAGGATGAGCGGGACCGACAGCCCGGTGGTGCGGAGGATCTGGGCGAGCGCCTTCGCGCCGGCGAGGTTCGTGCGCGCGTCGAGCAGGATGAGGTCGCATTCGGGCGCGTTGACCAGCTGCTCGGGCGAGGCGGGGATCACCCTCGTCCGATGCGCCAGGAGCGCCAGGGCCGGAAGAACGTCATCGTCGGCGGCCGGCGACAAGATCAGCAGCTGCGCCACGCACACCCTCCAGTAGTAAGGTGCGGTCAATACTACGGGGAACGGCGAGCGGTCGTCGCGAGCGGGAGACGGAGCGGGATGGACACCAGCGAAGCCGAGGGCGGACGATTCGGCATCGTCCTGATCTGGGCGGTCGCGCTCGCCGGATCGATCCTCGTCGTGGCGCTCGCGTACAGCGGCCAGCGGGTCTGGTTCGGCGACGGCGGCGCCCTCGGCGTGTACCGGGCGCTCGGCGTCGTGTTCGCGGCATCCGTGCTCGGCGCCCTGCTCGTGCAGCTCGCGACCCGGCGCCCGGCCGGTTACGTCGCCCGGGCGAGCGCCTCGGTCGGCGGGGCGGCCGTGCTCATCGCCCTCGCGGGCATCGCCGTCGTGCCCCTCGCGGTCGGTCTCAGCGGGTAGACTTCGACGCATGGATCAGCTGGTCGCTCTCGAACTCCTCTTCATCGGTCTGCTCGGCCTCGCGACCGTCACGATCGCGTGGATCTCGGGCGTCGTCGTCTACAAGCTCTTCAAGGGCCAGCGCTAGGCGCCGAGGCATCGCGATGATCGAGCTGCCCGTCGGCCTGCCCGCCGAGCTCGTCCCGCTCTCCTGGCTCCTCGGAGTCTGGGAGGGTTCGGGCGTCATCGACTACAAGATCGGCGACGAGTCGGTCACCCGCGAGTTCGGCCAGCGCGTGAGCTTCAGCCACGACGGCCTGCCGCACCTGAACTACACCTCCTACACCTGGCTCTTCCCGGAGGAGGAGGGCGGCGACCCCGTCCCGCTCACCACCGAGTCCGGCTACTGGCGCCTCGCGAGGCCGCGCGGCGAGGGCGACCCGGGGCCGGCGATGCTGCCGGCGTCCGCCGAGGCCGCCTACACCGATGCCGAACAGGTCGAGCAGCTCCGCAACGCCGAGGGCGGCTTCGACCTCGAGGTGCCGATCGTGCATCCCGACGGCGTCGCCGAGCTGTACCTCGGTCAGGTGAAGGGGCCGCGCATCGACCTCGCGACCGACGCCGTCATCCGCACGAGCGGCGCGAAGCCGTACGCCGCGGCGACCCGGCTCTACGGGCTCGTCGACGGGCACCTGCTCTGGGCGTGGGACATCGCGGCCCTCGGTCAAGACCTGCGCACCCACGCGTCCGCCCGCCTCGCGAAGGCGGAGTGATGGGCGATCTGTTCCTCTCGCTGCCCGGCGCGGTCGTCGCCGAGGGCGTCGACGCCGGCGTCCCCGGCCACTACGGCGAGCCCATGCGCGAGCAGCGCTCGCTCGAACGGGGCCGGGCCGTCGTCGACCTCGGCGACCGCGGCGTCGTGACCGTCGCCGGCCCCGACCGGTTGAGCTGGCTGCACTCCATGGCGAGCCAGGCGCTCGACCGGCTCGCGCCGGGCGACAGCGCCGAGGCCCTGTTCCTCGACGCGAACGGCCACATCGAGCACGTCGCGCACGTCCTCGACGACGGCGAGCGCACCTGGCTCGTCGTCGAGGGCGACGAGGCCGCCGCGCTCGCCGCGTTCCTCGACCGCATGCGCTTCATGCTGCGGGTCGAGGTCGCCGACGCGAGCGCCGAGTTCGCCGTGCTCGGCGCCCTGTCCACCGAGGCGCTCGACGCCGCGGTGCCTGCCGCGGCGCCGGCGGGCGTCGCGCTCGACTGGCGCGACCCCTGGGCCGCGGGCAGCGCGGGCGGGCACCGCTACGCGCCCGAGGCCGGGCACCCCGCGGCATCCTGGACCTGGGTCGAGCGCATCGTCCCGCGCGCCGCGCTCGCGGATGCCGCGGCGTCGGTCGCCGCGGGCCGCGTGGCCGCCGCCGGCGCGCTCGCCGCGGAGGCCCTCCGCATCGCCGCCTGGCGTCCGCGACGTGCGACCGAGGTCGACGAGAAGGCGATCCCTCATGAGCTCGACTGGCTGCGCAGCGCGGTCGACCTCGGCAAGGGCTGCTACAAGGGCCAGGAGACCGTCGCCAAGGTGCTGAACCTCGGCCGGCCGCCGCGCCGCCTCGTGCTGCTGCACCTCGACGGCAGCGACACCGTGCTGCCCGCCGCGGGCGACGAGGTCGTCGCGCTGAAGGTGCGGCCGGAGCCCGCCGAGGGCGAGGCTCCCGAGCGGCGCGTCGTCGGCCGCATCACCTCGAGCGCCATGCACCACGAGCTCGGCCCGATCGCGCTCGCGGTCGTGAAGCGGGCCGTGCCCGCCGAGCTCGAGCTCATCGTGGAGAGCCACGGCATCGACGTGGCGGCCGCGCAGGTCGAGATCGTCCCGGCCGACGCGCGCTCCGCGGTGGACGTGCCGCGTCTGCCCCGCCTCGGCGTCCGCCCCTAGCGGCCGGCTCGGGGGAGCGGTTCCGGCGCCCGGTCCCGGCGCCCGACCCCGGCCGCCGCGGCGGAGGAGAACTGCCGCTGCGGAGGCCTCTGCGCCGTGCGGCATCCTCCGCGTGCGCGATTCTCCTCCCGCCGGCTCAGGGGAGCGGGGCGACCGCGGCCCAGTCGACCGTGAGTTCGCCGAGCCGCCACCGCCGCACCCCGTCGCGGAGGGGCCAGCCCTCGGCGCGGAGGCGGCCGACGACGTCGATCCAGCGCTGCGACGGCCCGTAGACCCCCAGAGGAGCGGCCTGCGCCCACGCCCGGTCGAGGGCGGCGAGGAGCTCGTGGACCCGCTCGCCGGGGACGTTCCGGTGGATGAGCGCCTTCGGCAGCCGCTCCGCGACGACGGACGGGCGGTCGAGATCGCGGAGGCGCAGGCTGATCGTGAGCGTCCGCGGCCCGTCGGCATCGACGCCGACCCAGCTCGAGATGCGCCCGAGCTCGTCGCAGGTGCCCTCGACGAGGAGGCCCCCGGGCGCGAGCCGCTCGGTCATCCGGGCCCAGGCGGCGGCGACCTCGGCCTCCTCGTACTGGCGCAGCACGTTGAACGCGCGGATGATCGCGGGCCGGCGCGAACCCGTCGGCACCTCGAAGCCGCCGCGGGCGAACGCGACCGGCAGATCCGCGGCGAACGGCGTCCGCCCGGCGCGCACCTCGACGAGCTGCGCGTCCGCGCCGCGCACGCGCGCCGGGTCGATCTCGAGGCCGAGCACCGCGACGTCGGGCCGGCGGCGGCGCAGGCGGGCGGCGAGCTCGAACGCGGTGACGCCGCTCGCACCGTAGCCGAGGTCGACGACGAAGGGGTCCGGCGCGACGCGGAACGCCGGCTGCTCGGCGATCCAGCGGTCGACGCGCCGCAGGCGGTTGGTGTTCGTCGTGCCGCGGGTGATGGCGCCCTCCGGGCCGGCCGAGGCGCGGCGGGACGGCGGGACGGGCGGCATGCCTCCAGTCTCGCAGGGGCCGACCCCGTTCGTCGCAGCGGAGACCGCCGCCGCTAGGCTGGGAGCATGCCTCACACCCTCGTGCTGCTTCGCCACGGCAACAGCGAATGGAACCAGCAGAACCTCTTCACCGGATGGGTCGACGTGCGGCTCTCCGAGCTCGGCCTCGGCGAGGCCGCCCGCGCCGGCGAGCTGCTCGCCGCCGAGGGCGTCCTGCCCGACGTCCTGCACACCTCGGTGCTGAGCCGCGCCATCCAGACCGCGAACATCGCCCTCGACGTGGCCGACCGCCTGTGGATCCCGGTCCGCCGCAGCTGGCGGCTGAACGAGCGCCACTACGGCGCGCTGCAGGGGCTCGACAAGGCCGAGACCCTCGAGAAGTACGGCCCCGAGCAGTTCCAGCTCTGGCGCCGCTCCTTCGATGTGCCGCCGCCCGTCCTCGCCGACGACGCCGAGTACTCGCAGGTCGGCGACCCGCGTTACGCCGAGCTCAGCGATGCCGAGCTGCCGCGCACCGAGTGCCTGAAGGACGTCATCGCGCGCATGCTGCCCTACTGGGAGCACGACATCATCCCCGACCTCGCGGCCGGCAAGACGGTGCTCGTGACCGCGCACGGCAACTCGCTCCGCGCGCTCGTGAAGCACCTCGACGGCATCAGCGACGCCGACATCGCCGAGCTCAACATCCCGACGGGCATCCCGCTCGTCTACGAGCTCGACGACGAGTTCCGTCCGCTCGGCCCGGGCCGCTACCTCGACCCCGAGGCCGCCGCGGCGGGCGCCGCGGCCGTCGCCGCCCAGGGCAAGAAGTAGGGGCGCCCCGCCCCGGACGACGAGGGCCGGCGGATCGGATGATCCGCCGGCCCTCGTTCCGTTCGGTCCCGTCGCGGGCGCCGGACGCGGATGCCGCCGCCGCGGCATCCCCTTCGCTCAGGGGGCCTCGGGGGCCCAGTCGCCCGTCGCGAGGTACTGCACCTTCTTCGCGATCGAGACCGCGTGGTCGGCGAAGCGCTCGTGGTAGCGGCTCGCGAGCGTCGCGTCGACGGTGTCGACGGCCTCGCCCTTCCAGGTCTCGCCGAGCACCTTGTCGAAGACCTGCAGGTGCAGGGCGTCGATCTCGTCGTCCTCGTTGCGGATCTGCTCGGCGAGCTCGACGTCCTCGGTCGTCAGCAGCTCGGTGAGCTTCTTCGCGATCTCCACGTCGAGCCGGCCCATCTCCCGGAAGGTGGGCCGGAGCGTCTTCGGCACCACCTTGTCGGGGAAGCGGTAGCGGGCGAGCTGGGCGATGTGCGTCGACATGTCGCCCATCCGCTCGAGCGAGGCGCTGATGCGCAGCGCGCTCACGACGATCCGCAGATCGCGGGCCACCGGCTGCTGCCGGGCGAGGATTGTGATGGCGAGCTCGTCGAGGGCGAGGGCCGCCTGATCGATCCCGTGGTCGTCGGCGATGACCTCCTCCGCGAGCGCCACATCGGACTCGTTGAACGCACGGGTGGCCTTGTCGATCGACTCCGCGACGAGACCGGCGATCTCGACGAGCCGGTCCTGGACCTCGCGCAGCTCCTGCTGGAACACCTCACGCATGACTTGGAATCCTCACCTCTCCTGCATCGGCGCGGACGCGCTGATGCACCGGTTCCGACCGGCGCGGCAATCCTCCCGATCGAAGGTGAACAGCAGGTGCCGTTCTCCTGAACACTGACCAACGTACCGTCGTATTCGGCCCGATCGGCGACGGACGCCCTTCACGCATCGTTAGGGTGAGAGTCATGGACTCCACCTGGGTGGTGGTCGCAGCGCTCGCCCTCGGCCTCTTCCTCGGCGCCGCCTTCATGGTCGTGCTGCACATGGCCGAACGCCGCGGGCAGAGCGCGGCCAACGTCGCGGCGCCGAGCGTCCCCGAGGGCGTCGACCAGGTGCTCGAGGTGCTCGACTCGGCCGGCGTCGTGCTCGACCCCTCCAACAACGTGCTGCGGGCGTCGCCGGGCGCCCTCGCGATGGGGCTCGTCCGCGGGCAGACGCTCGCCCACCAGGAGCTCCTCGACTTCGCGTCCCGCGTGCGGCGCACCGGGGATCCCGTGGCGGAGGAGCTCGAGCTCGCGCGCGGCCCCTTCGGCGAGCAGACGATGCTCGTGACCGCGCGCGTCGCCCGGCTCGGCACGCGATTCGTGCTCATCGTCGTCGAGGACCGCACCGAGGCGCACCGCCTCGACGAGGTGCGCCGCGACTTCATCGCGAACATCAGCCACGAGCTGAAGACGCCGATCGCCTCGGTCGGTCTGCTCGCGGAGGCGCTCGGCGAGGCGGCGGACGAGCCGGTGCAGGTGCAGCGCTTCGCCGGCCGGCTCGAGGTGGAGGCGCAGCGGCTCGCCCGCATCACGGGCGAGATCATCGAGCTCTCGAAGCTGCAGGCGAAGGACGCCCTCCGCCCGGACACGATCGTCAGGATCGACGAGGTGGTCGCCGCCGCGGTGGACCAGAACCGGGTCGTCGCCTCGTCGAAGGGGATCGACGTCGCGGTGCGCGGGGCGAAGCAGGCCGAGGTCTACGGCGACCGGGCCCTCCTCGCCGTGGCCGTGCACAATCTCATCGCGAACGCGATCGCCTACTCGAACGAGGGCGGCCGCGTCGGCGTCGGCGTCTCGACGAAGAAGGGCGCCGTCGAGATCTCGGTGACCGACCAGGGCGTCGGCATGGCCGCCGACGAGCTGGATCGCGTCTTCGAGCGGTTCTACCGCGTCGACCAGGCCCGCAGCCGCAACACCGGCGGCACCGGCCTCGGCCTCAGCATCGTGAAGCACACCGTGCAGAACCACGGCGGCGACGTCCGCGTCTGGTCGAAGCCCGGTCACGGCTCGACCTTCACGATCCGGCTGCCGCTCGCGGCGGCCGTCGAAGCTCCGCCCGAGGATGCCGGCGCCAGGCCCGCATCGACCGAACCCGCCCCCGCACCCCGAGGAGCCGTCACGTGACCCGCATCCTGCTCGTCGAAGACGAGATCGCCCTGTCCGACCCGCTCAGCTTCCTGCTCGAGCGCGAGGGCTACGAGGTCGAGGTCGCCGCCGACGGCCGCGACGCGCTCGAGGCCTTCGACCGGGACGGCGCCGACCTGGTGCTCCTCGACCTCATGCTGCCGGGCCTGCCCGGCACGGAGGTGTGCCGCGAGCTCCGCAACCGCTCGAGCGTGCCGATCATCATGCTCACCGCGAAGGACTCCGAGATCGATATCGTCGTCGGGCTCGAGCTCGGGGCCGACGACTACGTGACGAAGCCGTACTCGACCCGGGAGCTGCTCGCGCGGGTGCGGGCCGTGCTCCGCCGACGGGTGGATGCCGCGGATTTCGACGACTCGGTGCTGGAGGCCGGCCGGGTGCGGATGGACGTCGACCGGCACACGGTCGAGGTCGACGGCACCGCCGTGCCGATGCCGCTCAAGGAGTTCGAGCTGCTCGAGCTCCTCATGCGCAACGCCGGGCGGGTGCTCACCCGGGGCCAGCTGATCGACCGCGTGTGGGGCTCGGACTACTTCGGCGACACCAAGACGCTCGACGTGCACATCAAGCGCATCCGCTCGAAGATCGAGGTCTCGCCCTCGGAGCCCGTGCAGCTCGTGACCGTGCGCGGCCTCGGCTACCGCTTCGAGGCCTGACCGCCGCGAACGCGAAAAACCCCGGACGCCGCTTCGTGCGAAGCAGTGCCCGGGGTTTCGTGCGCGGCGCCTTACGGCACGAGCGACTTGTACTCCGCGAGCGTGCCGTCGAGGACGGGCACGTTGATCTCCTGGCCCTCGGCGCCGGAGTAGTGGAAGTAGATCGGCATCAGCGAGCCCGGGATCGAGTCGATGCCGTCGAGGAGGACGGGCTCGAGCACGTCGATGCCCTCGACGTCGTCGACGCCGAAGGCGACGGTGCTGCCCGCGCCGATCTCGATGGGCTCCGCGGTGGTCTTGCCGTCGGCGAACTCGACGTTCAGGGAGGCATCCTCGTCGCCGCGGTTCACGACCGTCATGACGAGATTGCCCTGCTCGCCGTCGTCGCTCACGACGAGGACGTTGCGGAGGTCGAGGTCGCCGACGTTGACGGAGACGCCGTCGCTCGCGTCGTAGTGCTCGGTGGTCGCCTGGTACGTGATCATCGAGCAGCCGCTGGCGCCGATGACGATACCGAGAGCGAGAGCGGCGGATGCCACGAGACGCGCCTTCACAGAACCTCCAAGTGCGATGTCGTGCGCCCGGATCGGCCGGCGCGCACGCATGGGAATCGTGTCGAGCATAGCCTACGGAGGTGCATGTCCGTGGAGGGCCGCATACCTTAGCACGATCCACGATGTGATATCCTGAAAGTTGCCGAAAGGACTATCATTCATGCTTTTTGAGGTTGGCGAGACCGTCGTTTACCCGCACCACGGCGCTGCAACGATCACCGAGGTGAAGAAACGGATCATCAAGGGCGAAGAGAAGCTCTACCTCAAGCTGAACGTCACGCAGGGAGACCTCGTCATCGAGGTCCCGGCTGAGAACGTCGATCTCGTCGGCGTTCGCGACGTCATCGGCAAGGAGGGCCTCGACCGCGTGTTCGAGGTGCTGCGCGCCCCGTTCACCGAGGAGCCGACCAACTGGTCGCGCCGCTACAAGGCGAACCTCGAGAAGCTCGCCTCGGGCGACGTGATCAAGGTCTCCGAGGTCGTGCGCGACCTGTGGCGCCGCGATCAGGACCGCGGGCTCTCGGCGGGCGAGAAGCGCATGCTCGCGAAGGCCCGTCAGATCCTCATCTCCGAGCTCGCGCTCGCGGAGAAGACCGACGAGGAGCAGGCCTCGGTCGTGCTCGACGAGGTCCTCGCCTCCTGAGGCCGTCGCACCCGGCGCGACCGGGTGCCCCCGAGGCGTGCGCCGATCGGTGCACGCCTCGCCTCGTGCGGCCTGGCGGTACGCTCGGAGGGTGAGCACACCCTCCGTCGCCGTCATCCTCGTCGCCGCCGGCAGCGGCCTCCGGCTCGGTCGGCCGGAGCCGAAGGCCTTCGTCCCGCTCGGCGACGGCACCCTGCTCTCCCACGCCGTCTCGGCCGTCCTCGGCATGCGCGAGCCGGCGCAGCTCGTCGTCGTGGTCCCGGCCGACCGCGTCGAGGCGACGCGGTCGGCGCTCCAGCGCTCGACGGATGCCTCGACCGAGACGGATGCCGCGCCCGCGCCCGTCGTCGTCGCAGGCGGCGAACTCCGCCAGGACTCCGTCGCGGCCGGCCTCGCCGCGGTCGCCCCCGAGGTCGGCGTCGTGCTCGTGCACGACGCGGCGCGGGCGCTCACGCCCTCCCTCCTCTTCGACGAGGTGGCCGCCGCGGTGCACGCGCGGGGGCACGGGGTGGTCCCCGGCCTCCCCGTCATCGACACCGTCAAGCGCGTCGCCGACGGCCGAGTCGTCGAGACCGTCGACCGGGCCGAGCTCGCGGCCGTGCAGACCCCGCAGGGCTTCCCGCGCGGTGCGCTCGAGCGGGCCTACCGCCTCGCCGGGGGCGAGTTCACCGACGACGCCGCGCTCGCCGCCGCGGCGGGCGTCGTGGTCGACGTGGTGCCGGGTGACGTGCGGGCGTTCAAGATCACGGTGCCGGCCGATCTGCGGCGGGCCGAGCAGCTCGTGGCGGAGGCCGATGCGCGGGCCGAGGCATCCCTCGAGCGCCACGGCTCCGAGGGCGCCGCGCAGAGCGAAGCCGGGCCGGAGTCCGAGCCGTCCATCCTGCCGCCCGAGCCCATCGCGGAGCCGCGCCTCGTGGCGCCCCGCGTCGGCACCGGGGTCGACGTGCACGCCTTCGCCGACGACGAGACGCCGCTCTGGCTCGCGGGGCTCGAGTGGCCAGGCGAGCGCGGGCTCGCCGGGCACAGCGACGGCGACGCCGCGAGCCACGCGATCTGCGACGCCCTGCTCGCCGCGGCCGGGCTCGGCGACGTCGGCCGCATCTTCGGCACCGCCGACCCCGCCCTCGGCGGCGCGCACGGCGAGGTCTTCCTCCGCGAGACCGTGCGCCTGGTCCGCGAGGCGGGGTTCGAGGTGGGCAACGTGAGCGTGCAGATCGTCGGCAACCGCCCGAAGCTCGCGCCGCGCCGCGAGGAGGCCGAAGCGCTCCTCGGCCGCTTCGTCGGCGCACCGGTCAGCGTCTCCGCCACGACGAGCGACGGCCTCGGCTTCACCGGCCGGGGCGAGGGCATCGCCGCGATCGCCACCGCCGTGCTGCTGCCCGTCTGAGGCCCGGGCCCGCACGCCCAGGTCCACGCCCCCGTGCGCCGGTAGGCTGGAGCGGTGACGCTCAGACTCTACGACACGAAGGCGCAGGCGCTGCGCGACTTCGTCCCCCTCCGCGAGGGACGCGTCGGCATGTACGTGTGCGGCCCGACCGTGCAGTCGAGCCCCCACATCGGGCACCTCCGGAGTGCCCTCGTCTACGACCAGCTGCGCCGGTGGCTCGCCTACCGCGGGCTCGAGGTGACCTTCGTGCGCAACGTCACCGACATCGACGACAAGATCCTCGACGCCGCCCACCGCGAGGGCCAGGGCGGGCTCGGCGAGGAGTGGTGGGCCCTCGCCTACCGCATCGAGCTCGAGTTCACCGCGGGCTACGCCGCGCTCGGCATCCTGCCGCCGAGCTACGAGCCGCGCGCCACCGCGAGCGTGCAGCAGATGCAGCAGCTCATCGCCCGGCTCATCGAGCGGGGGCACGCCTACCCGGCCGACGACGGCTCGGGCGACGTCTACTTCGACACGGCGAGCTGGGCCGAGTACGGCTCCCTCACCCGGCAGTCGCGGGAGCACATGGAGGCCGCCGCCGACGCCGACCCGCGCGGCAAGCGGGACCCCCGCGACTTCGCGCTCTGGAAGGGGCGCAAGGCCGACGAGCCGGAGTCCGCGGCGTGGGCTTCGCCCTGGGGCGACGGCCGGCCAGGCTGGCACATCGAGTGCTCGGCGATGGCGGCCCGTTATCTCGGCCCCGAGTTCGACATCCACGGCGGCGGGCTCGACCTCCGCTTCCCGCACCACGAGAACGAGCTCGCGCAGTCCACCGCGGCCGGCGACGGCTTCGCCCGCTACTGGGTGCACAACGGCCTCGTGAACATCGGCGGTCAGAAGATGTCGAAGTCGCTCGGCAACTCGGTCTACGCGGCCGAGCTGCTCGTGCTCGCCTCGCCGCTCGCCGTGCGCTACCTGCTCGGCCAGGCGCACTACCGGTCCACCCTCGACTACAGCCCGGAGTCGCTCACCGTCGCCGAGGCGGCGGTCGACCGCATCCGCACCTTCCTCGAGCGGGTCGAGCGCCGGCTCGCCGGCACCCGCTTCGCCGGCATCGGCGCACCTGTGGTCCCCGAGTCGTTCGCCGAGGCGATGGACGACGACCTCGGCGTGCCGCAGGCGCTCGCCGCCCTGCACGACACGGTGCGGGCGGGCAACAACGCCCTCGACGCCGAAGAGCTGCACGAGGCGGCCGTCGCGCACGGCCAGGTCTCGGCCATGGTGCAGGTGCTCGGCATCGATCCGCGCGACCCGCAGTGGGCGAGCAGCGACGCCGGGCCGGCCGCGTCGGCCCTCGGCGTGCTCGTCGAACGGCTGCTCGACGACCGCCGCGCCGCCCGCGCCGCGAAGGACTGGGCGGCCGCCGACCGCATCCGCACCGAGCTCGCCGAGGCGGGCATCACCATCGAAGACAGTCAGACCTCGACCCATTGGAGCCTCTCATGAAGGGCAGCAGCGGAAAGCCGCGCGCCGGAGCCGTGCGCAAGGCCGCACACTCGAAGCAGGTCGGCACGGGCGGCCACGGGCGCAAGGCGCTCGAAGGCAAGGGCCCCACGCCGAAGGCCGAAGACCGCAGCTGGCACGTCGCCGGCAAGCGCAAGGCCGCTCAGGAGCGGTACGAAGCCGCGGGCGGCAAGGGGAAGGCCGGCCAGAAGGGGCGTTCGCAGCGTCCCGGTGCCCCGCGCGGCGCGTCCGGCGCCTCGCAGCGTTCGCGCTCGGGCGACGAGTCGGAGATCGTGACCGGCCGGAACGCGGTCGTCGAGGCGCTGCGCACGAAGGTGCCCGCCACGACGCTCTACCTCGCGCAGCGCGTCGAGATGGACGACCGCGTGCGCGAATCGCTCAAGATGGCGACGAACCGCGGCATCCCCGTGCTTGAGGTGACGCGGCCCGAGCTCGACCGCCTCGCAGGCGACGGCGGCGTCCACCAGGGCCTCGCGCTCAAGGTGCCGGCGTACGAGTACGCCCACCCGATCGAGCTCCTCGACGAGGTGCTCGCGAACGACGAGACCCCGCTCTTCGTCGCCCTCGACGGCATCACCGATCCGCGCAACCTCGGCGCGATCATCCGCTCCACCGCCGCGTTCGGCGGGCAGGGCGTGATCGTGCCGCAGCGCCGCTCAGTGGGGGTCACCGCGGCCGCATGGAAGACCTCGGCCGGGGCCGCCGCGCGCATCCCCGTCGCGATGGCCTCGAACCTCACGCAGACGCTCAAGGCGCTGAAGGAGCGCGGGGTGTTCGTGCTCGGCCTCGACGGCGACGGCGACGTGTCGCTGCCCGGCCTCGAGTTCGCCGACCGCCCGGTCGTCGTCGTGGTGGGCTCGGAGGGCAAGGGCCTCTCGCGACTTGTCACCGAGACCTGCGACGCCATCGTGTCGATCCCGATCGGGGCGGCCACGGAGTCGCTGAACGCCGGCATCGCCGCGTCCGTCACGCTGTACGAGATCTCGCGGCTGCGCGCCGAGCGCTCGGCGTAGCCCGGCGCTCACCAGGGCGCGGCGCCGATCGGGGCGCGATATCGATCAGGCCCGCGCGCCCCAGGGTCGCGCGGGCCGGCGCCGCTGTCAAGGGGGCGGCGGCGGTGCTCCGCCGCCCGTAGCGTCGGGCGCATGGAACAGGACGAATACGACCGGATCTCCACCCTCGTCGACGCCGCCGACGTGGCCATGCTCACCACGACGGGCGAGGACGGCGCCCTGCACGCGCGGCCGCTCGCCGCGCTCCAGGACCGCTTCGACGGGACGCTCCGCTTCCTCGTCGAAGACCCGAGCCCGAAGGTCGAGGAGATCGGCGCGCACCCCAGGGTGAACGTCGCCTACTCGTCGAAGAAGGGCTACCTGTCCGTCGCAGGGACGGCGCGCGTCGTCGACGACGCAGGGGCCGTAGACGAGCTGTGGGGACCGGCCGCGGAGGCCTGGTTCCCGGGCGGACGCGAGGACCCCGAGATCGTGGTGCTGGAGGTGCTCCCCGAGAGCGCCGAGTACTGGGCGCTCACCGAGCCCGGCGTCGTCGCGGCGGCGAAGGCCGTGAAGGCCTACTTCACGAAGGAGCAGCCCGACATCGGCGAGAACCGCGTCGTCGAGCTGTGACTCTCGGCGGGCGGATGCCGCGCCTCAGACGTTGAGCCGCCAGTCCTGCTCGTCGTCGGGGTCGACGACGGCGACGGATGCCGTATCGGGCACGACCTCGATCGCGGCGGTGAACGCGTCGGTCGGCGGGCCGATGACCGTCGCCTCGTCGCGTCGATGGCGGAGCACCGTGTTGATGTAGCTCGTCACCGCCTCCGCGAGCGGGATGTCGTGGCCGGCCTGCTGCGCCATGAACCAGCGGTGCTCGAGCAACTGGTGGAACACCTCGGCCGGCTCGAGCTTGCCGCGCAGCTCGCTCGGGATGGCGCGCACGACGGGCTCGAAGACGCGCATGAGCCACTCGTGCGCGACCATCTCCTCGTCGAGCTCGGTCTTGCCGTAGCTGGCCCGGTAGGAGTCGAGGTCGTTCAGGAGCCGGCGCGCCTGGTTCTCGCCCGCGTCGAGCCCGGTGAGCCGGAGCAGCCGCCGCTGGTGGTGCCCGGCGTCGACGACCTTCGGCTGGATGCGCACGGTCGTGCCCGACTCGTCGGTCTTGATCGCGAGCTCCTCGATGTCGAACCCCAGCGCGTTCAGCCGCTGCACGCGCTCGTTGATGCGCCAGCGCTCCGCGGCCTGGAACGACTCGGAGCCCGTGAGCTCCGTCCAGAGGGCCCGGTAGGCGTCGACGATGCCGTTCGAGATGCGCACCGGGTCGAGCTCGTCGGCGACGCGGCCGCCGGCCTCGAGGTCGAGGAGCTCGCCGGCGATGTTCACCCGGGCGATCTCGAGGTCGTTCTCGCGCTGCCCGTTGGACAGGCCGCCCTCGTAGAGCTTGCCGGTCTCCGCATCGACGAGGTACGCCGCGAAGGCGCCGGCGTCGCGCCGGAACAGCGTGTTCGAGAGCGACACGTCGCCCCAGAAGAAGCCGACGATGTGCAGGCGCACGAGCAGCACGGCGAGCGCGTCGACGAGGCGGGTCGCCGTGTCGGGGCGGAGCGTCTGGGAGAACAGGGCCCGGTAGGGGAGGGAGAAGCGCAGGTGCCGGGTCACGAGCACGGGCTTCAGCTCCTCGCCCTCGGCATCCGTGCGGTTCGTGATGACGGCGACCGGCTCGACGCAGGGGATCTCGAGCCGCTGCAGCGTGCGCAGCATCTCGTACTCGCCCTTCGCCATCTCGGCGGTGGTCTCCTTGATCGCGACGATGTGCCCGCCGAGGTGCGCGAAGCGCACGAGGTGGCGGGAGATGCCCTTCGGTAGGGCGGCGATCGTGTCGCTCGGCCACGACTCCAGCGGAAGGTCCCACGGGAGGTCGAGGAGCGCGGGATCCGCCATCGCGGAGGTGATCGAGAGGGAGCCGCTCATCCGGCAATCCTTTCAGCTGCGTCCGGTCCGGGGCGAGGCCCGGCCGGAAACGGCGGATGCCGGTCGGGAACGATCCCGACCGGCATCCGGTGTTCGTCGCTCGCGGCTCAGCCGGCCACGACGCGCGAGCCGAGGCGCTCGCCCGACTCGGCGTCGAAGACGTGCACGTGGTGCGGCGTCGGCGTGAGGTACACGGTGTCGCCGGCGAAGGGGTGGGCGCGGCCGTCGACGCGGGCGACGATGTCGGTGCGCTTGCCCTCGATCTCCGAGTGGCCGTAGAGGTAGCCGTCGGCGCCGAGCTCCTCGACGAGGTCGACCTTCACCTCGAGGCCCTCGCCGGCGGTCGTCGAGACCTGGATGTCTTCGGGGCGCACGCCGATCGTGACCTGCGAGCCGGTCGCGTTCGCCAGCGTCTCGCGCTCGACCGGCACGACGGCCGTGCCGAAGCGGACGCCGCCGTCGGCGATGTCGGCGTGGAAGAGGTTCATCGCCGGCGAGCCGATGAAGCCCGCGACGAAGACGTTCGCCGGCTTCTCGTAGAGGTCGCGCGGGGTGCCGACCTGCTGGAGCAGGCCGTCCTTCAGCACGGCGATGCGGTCGCCCATGGTGAGCGCCTCGGTCTGGTCGTGGGTGACGTAGACCGTGGTGACGCCGAGGCGGCGCTGCAGCGAGGCGATCTGGGTGCGGGTCTGCACGCGGAGCTTCGCGTCGAGGTTCGACAGCGGCTCGTCCATGAGGAAGACCTGCGGCTGGCGCACGATCGCGCGGCCCATGGCGACGCGCTGACGCTGACCGCCCGAGAGCGCCTTCGGCTTGCGGCTGAGGTAGGGCTCGAGGTCGAGCAGCTTCGCGGCCTCGAGGACGCGCGCGGCGCGCTCCTCCTTGCCGACGCCCGCGATCTTCAGGGCGAAGCCCATGTTCTCCGCGACGGTCATGTGCGGGTAGAGCGCGTAGTTCTGGAAGACCATGGCGATGTCGCGGTCCTTCGGCGGCACGTCGGTGACGTTGCGGTCGCCGATGAAGATGTTGCCGTCGTTCACCTCTTCGAGGCCGGCGAGCATGCGCAGCGAGGTGGACTTTCCGCAGCCGGACGGGCCGACGAGGACGAGGAACTCGCCGTCGGCGATCTCGAGGTCGAGCTTGTCGACGGCCGGGCGGGTGCCGCCGGGGTACAGGCGGGTGGCCTGGTCGAACGTGACAGATGCCATGATGGTTCTCCTTCACCGGCAGGTACGTGCCGGACGATCCGTTGTGATGGAAACGCGTCGACGTTGACGCCCGCTCAGTATCGCACACGGCGGAGGGACCGTCGGCACGGCCCCCGAGCGGGGGTGCCGGCTGCCCCGCCGGGCGCGTCCAGCTGCCGTTTGGGTGATTCCCAGGCATCGTTCCTACTATCGTGGGTGCGTTCGCATGCAGACGTGCGCCCCCACAGCGACCCGGAGTGACCATCGATGAGCAACGGCGGATCGAATCAGCCTCGCCCCAGCAAGAATGACCGTCGAGAGGCGGCGCGCGAGAAGGCTCGAGCCCTCCGCGAGGAGCAGAAGAAGCGCGAGCGGCGCAACAAGATCCTGCTCCAGGGCGGCATCATCGTCGCGGTCGTGGCCATCGCCGCGCTCGTCGGCGGGCTGATCTTCAACAGCGTGAAGCCGGCCGGCCCCGGCCCGCGCAACATGGCGAGCGACGGCATCGTGTTCACCGGCACCGACGGCACCGTCACGCCCACCGAGACCCCGGCGACCCCGGCGGGCGGTAAGCCCACCCCGACGGAGCAGGACGACTCCGGCGAGGTCGCGAACATCGTGACGTACATCGACTACCTGTGCCCCTACTGCGGCCAGTTCGAGCAGACGAACCGCGACGCCATCAAGACCATGGTCGAGCAGGGCGCCGCGACGCTCGAGGTGCACCCCATCGCGATCCTCACGAACCGCTCCGCCGGCACCCAGTACTCGCTGCGCGCGGCGAACGCCGCGGCGTGCGTCGCCGACCTGTCGCCCGAGAACTTCCTCGACTTCAACGACGCGCTCTTCGACAACCAGCCCGCGGAGGGCTCGACGGGCCTCAGCAACGACGACATCAAGAAGCTGGCCGAGCAGGCCGGCGTCGGGTCGCTGTCGAAGGTCGAGAAGTGCATCGACGACGTCCAGTTCAAGAGCTGGGTCCAGGACGCCACCAACCGTGCGCTCAGCGGTCCGCTGCCGAACACGACCGAGGTCGAGTCGGTGAAGGGCACGCCGACGGTCCTCGTGAACGGCAAGCAGTACACCGGCTCGCTCTCCGAGGCCACCGAGTTCCAGGCGTTCGTGACCCAGGCGGCGAGCCAGAGCTTCACGAACTCGACGCCGAGCCCGAGCGAGACGCCCGCGCCGACGCCCGCCCAGTGACGTCCGCCCAGTAGCGGCGCCGCCGAGGCGTCCGGCTTCGACGAGACCGGCCCGTTCCCGCCCAGCGCGGGGGCGGGCCGGTCCGCGTTCCGGCTCGCCGCTAGGATGGGCCTGGCATTCCCGCCCGCCGGCTTGGCGCAATTGGTAGCGCACCGTACTTGTAATACGGGGGTTGCAGGTTCAAGTCCTGTAGCCGGCACTCCGCCGAATGGCCCGTTTCCGCGTCGCTTCGTGCTTGCATGCCGCCATGGACGAGATCTCCGACGCGGCCGAACCGACCGGCCGCCCGCTCACGAACTGGCACGAGGCCGGCCGCGCTCGCCTCACACGCGGGGAACGGGCGGCGGACCTGCTGCGGAACGGCATGGGGAGCTGGCCGTTCGTCGCCTGCTTCGGGCTGTTCATCGCCCTCTGGGCGGTCGCGAACGTCACCCTCGCCGCCTGGGACCCGTACCCGTACATCCTGCTGAACCTGCTGCTCAGCATGCTCGCGGGCATCCAGGGAGCGATCCTGCTCATCGCGGCGAAGCGGCAGGACTCGATCGCGGCCGCCCTCGCGCAGCACGACTACGAGACGAACCTCGCGGCGAAGACCGAGATCGAGGACCTCATGGCGATCAACCGTGCGCAGCTGGAGCTGCTCCGCGAGCTGCGGGAGCGCTTCCCTGACGAGTCCGGGCGCGCGGTGCTCTAGCCTGGGACGCGGCCGACGACGTGGTCCGGCCGGGGGTGCGGACGGAAGGACCATGGGATGAGCGACGAGCCGATGCAGCGGGAGCCGGGCGCGGCTGCGGGAACGGAGCGGCACGCGCACGTCGAGCGCGGCCAGCTGCCCGTCGTGCTCGCGCTCGTCATCGCGGTCGCCGCGGGCGGGCTCACTGCCGTGCAGTCGCGCATCAACGGCGAGTTCGCGCGCGTGCTCGGCGACCCGTACACCGCTGCCGCGATCTCCTTCGGCAGCGGGCTCGTCATCCTCTCGATCGCGCTCTGCGTCTGGCGCCCGGGCCGGGTGGGCCTCGGCCGGGTGCGCCGGGCGCTCGCCGATCGCTCGCTCGCCTGGTGGATGCTCCTCGGCGGTCTCGCCGGGGCCTGGTTCGTGACGACGCAGGGCCTGTCCGCAGCCACGCTGGGCGTCGCCCTCTTCACGGTCGCCATCGTCGCCGGGCAGACCGTCGGCGGCATCCTGTTCGACCTCGTCGGCCTGGGACCGGGCGGACGGCGCCGGCTCACCCCCACGCGGGTCCTGGGGGCGCTCCTCGCGCTCGTCGCGATCGGCTGGGCCGTCTCGGCGCAGCTCGCGCACGACGTGCCGCTCATCCTCATGCTGCTGCCCTTCACCGCGGGCGTCGGCGTGGGCTGGCAGCAGGCGGTGAACGGGCGGGTCAAGCAGGCCGCGGGCAGTGCGCTCACGGCCACGTTCGGCAACTTCCTCGGCGGCACGATCGCGCTCGTGCTCGCGGCGGTCGTGCACGGTGCGGTCGCCGGGTTCCCGGCCCTGCCCGGCACCTGGTGGCTCTACGTCGGCGGCGCGCTCGGCTGCATCTTCATCGGGGCGCAGGCGGCCGTCGTGCGGACGATCGGCGTGCTCGTGCTCGCCCTCTGCGGGGTCGCGGGCCAGCTCGCCGCGGCGCTCGCCCTCGATCTGCTGCTGCCGACGTCCGGCCGGGCGCTCGACCTCGCGACGATCGGCGGAACGGTGCTGGCGCTCGTCGCCGTCGTCGTCGCGAGCGTCCGGTGGTCGCGGCACGCGCACGCCGCCGACGCGCCCCGCGCGGGGCGCTCGGACTCGCCGCGCGTCGGCTGATCGCGGCATCCCCGCAGCGGTCGGCCCGGGTCAGCCCCGCGACTGGAAGAGCTCGGCCACGCCCGGGTCGCGCCGCTCCGGCCGAGCCTCCTCGGGGCGTCCGCCGACGTAGAGCCAGCCGAGCAGCAGCTCGCCCTCGGCGAGCCCGTGGAACTCCGCGACTGCGGGGTCGCGCGTGTACGGCCCCGAGCGCCACATGACACCCCAGCCGGCCTCGTCGAGCAGGAGGCTCAGCACGTGGCCGACGCCCGAGGCGACGGCCTCCTGCTCCCAGGCGTGCACCTTGAAGTGCGGGCGGGTCGTGGCGACGAGCGCGATGAGCAGCGGTGCGCGCAGCGGCTTCGAGGCCACCTTCTCGGCATCCGCTCCGCGCGCCCGGGCGGCCGCGCCCAGCGCCCGGCCGAGCCCGGCCCGCGACTCGCCGCGGAGGGCGATCACCCGCCACGGGCGGAGCGAGCCGTGGTCGGCGACCCGGCCCGCCGCCTCGAGCAGCTCGAGCAGTTCGGCGTCGTCGGGCGCGCGCTCGGTCACCTTGGGGGAGGAACGGCGCCGGAGCGCCGCCTCCCTCGCCGTCGGCACGCTCAGGATTCCGGCGTGAAGTCGAGCGCGATCGAGTTCATGCAGTAGCGATCGCCGGTCGGGGTGCCGAAGCCGTCGGGGAAGACGTGCCCGAGATGCGAGCCGCAGTTCGCGCAGCGCACCTCGGTGCGCACCATGCCGAGGCTCGTGTCCTCGATGAGCTCGACCGCCTCGGGGCGGACGGACTCGTAGAAGCTCGGCCAGCCGCAGCCGGAGTCGAACTTCGTGCCGCTCTTGAAGAGCTCGGCGCCGCACGCGGCGCACTGGTAGACGCCGGCGCGGTGCTCGTCGAGCAGCTCGCCCGTCCACGGCCGCTCCGTCGCCGCCT
Organism: Agromyces mediolanus; assembly: GCF_044917495.1. Classification (GTDB taxonomy): domain Bacteria; phylum Actinomycetota; class Actinomycetes; order Actinomycetales; family Microbacteriaceae; genus Agromyces; species Agromyces mediolanus_B. The sequence continues at coordinate 71,342 of NZ_JAVSSI010000010.1, forward strand.
CGCGCAGCACGGAGTACTGCTCGGGGTCGAGCTCCTGGCGCCACTGCTCGTCGCTCTTGTCGACCCGATAGCCCATGTTCCGGAATCCTTTCGATCCATGCCGCGCCTCGCGCATCCGCGGGCCGGGGGCAGCCCGCGCGATCGCCGCCAGCTCCATCGTGGCAGGCTCGGCGCGCCGGGCAAACCCGGCGAAGTCATACAACGCGCGCACGACGCGCGCTGTTCCCTCGGACCGCGGATGCCTCGGTAGGCCGTCGGCGGATGCCGAACACACGAGCGCCGCGCGGCGTCCTCCCGGGACGCCGAGCCTAGGATGTGCATCGAGGCGCGCAGCCGCGCGCCCGCGAGCTGGAGGCCGACAGGATGAGTGCGGGCGGGAACACGGTCGAGGGCGCTGCGCTCGACGAGCGCGCCCGCCGGATCCTCTCGTTCGAGGCGCGAAGCTGGCCCGACGCGGACGCGAAGAACGAGGCGATCCGCCACGAGCTCGGGCTCAGCGGCGCCAGGTACTACCGGCTGCTCGGCGGCATCATCGAGCAACCGGCGGCGCTGCGGCACGATCCGCTCCTCGTCAACCGCCTCCTGCGCCTGCGCGACGCTCGCATCGCGGCACGGGCGCACCGGACCCCCACGCCCGGCCGGACGCTCGACTGAGCGCGGCCCCGACGATCGAACTGGACCCATGGCGCAGAACTTTCCCCGCGATCGCTTCGATACCCTCCCCGACGGCATCGACCGCGTCGGCGCTCACCGTGCGCCCGAACGCCGCGGTCGCGGCTGGATCGCCTTCGGGATCGCGGCGCTCGCCACCGTCGTGCTCGTGGCGGCCGGCGTCGTCGCCCTGATGGTGTTCAACGGCCGCCTGGACTTCGCGGAGCCCTCGGCGCCGCCGCAGTCGGAGCAGCCCGCCGAGACCGCGGCGCCCACCGTGGCTCCCGACGTCCCGGTCCTCGTCCTGAACGGCACCGACGTGTCCGGCCTCGCCGGCACGGCCTCCGACGCGCTGCAGGCGGCCGGGGTGCCCGTCTCCTCGGCCGCGAACGCGAGCGAGGACACGATCGAGACGACGACGGTCTACTACGCGAGCGAGGAGCTCGAGGGTGCGGCCCGCGGCGTGCTCGCCGCGATCGGCGTCGGGGATGTCGGGCTCGATCCGTCCATCGCGGAGACGGGCGGCACGATCACGGTCGTCCTCGGCTCGGACTACGCGGCGGCCGTCGGCGGCTGAAGCGGAGAATCGTTGCCATTCCGCGACCTTTCCGGGGCGCGACGCTCTTGTGCGCACCCGGCGGCTCTGTGAGCATGCTGACCTGACGCGCAACAGGGCCGTCGTCGAGTGCAATCTGGGAGCAAGGCATGGCGAACGGAACCGTCAAGTGGTTCAACGCTGAGAAGGGGTTCGGCTTCATCACGGTCGACGGGGGAGGACAGGACGTGTTCGTCCACTACTCCGCGATCGACATGAGCGGCTACAAGGTGCTCGAGGAGGGCCAGCAGGTCGTCTTCGAGCTCGGGTCCGGATCGAAGGGTCCGCAGGCCGAGTCGGTCCGCCCCGTCTGAGCGAGCACGAGCGGAGCGCGTCCCGATCGGCGGGGCGCGCTCCGTCGTCGCGTGCGCCGGGCGGATGCTGCACCGGGGGCGCCGGGCCGCCTTGCACTCTCGGACGCAGAGTGCCAGAATCGTCTTAGCACTCGTTCGATTCGAGTGCTAAACACCATTCTTTTGACGTCCGTGAAGGGACGAGAGGAAACTCATGGCAAAGATCATCGCTTTCGACGAGGAAGCCCGCCGCGGGCTCGAGCGTGGCCTCAACACGCTCGCCGACGCGGTCAAGGTGACCCTCGGCCCGCGCGGCCGCAACGTCGTCCTCGAGAAGAAGTGGGGCGCCCCCACCATCACGAACGACGGCGTTTCGATCGCCAAGGAGATCGAGCTCGACGACCCGTACGAGAAGATCGGTGCGGAGCTCGTCAAGGAGGTCGCGAAGAAGACCGATGACGTCGCCGGTGACGGCACGACCACCTCGGTCGTCCTCGCCCAGGCGCTCGTGCGCGAGGGCCTCCGCAACGTGGCCGCCGGCGCCGACCCCATCTCGCTGAAGCGCGGCATCGAGAAGGCCGTCTCGGCCGTCTCGGAGGAGCTCCTCGCCGCCGCGAAGGAGATCGAGACGAAGGACGAGATCGCCGCCACCGCGTCGATCTCCGCCGCCGACCCCCAGATCGGCGAGATCATCGCCGAGGCGATCGACAAGGTCGGCAAGGAGGGCGTCGTCACCGTCGAGGAGTCGAACACCTTCGGCACCGAGCTCGAGCTCACCGAGGGCATGCGCTTCGACAAGGGCTACCTGTCGGCGTACTTCGTCACCGACCCCGAGCGCCAGGAAGCGGTCTTCGAAGACCCGTACATCCTCATCGCGAACAGCAAGGTCTCGAACATCAAGGACCTGCTGCCCATCGTCGACAAGGTGATCCAGACCGGCAAGCAGCTGCTGATCATCGCCGAGGACGTCGACGGCGAGGCGCTCGCGACCCTGATCGTCAACAAGGTCCGCGGCATCTTCAAGTCGGTCGCCGTCAAGGCCCCCGGCTTCGGCGACCGCCGCAAGGCGCAGCTGCAGGACATCGCGATCCTCACGGGTGGCCAGGTCATCAGCGAGGAGCTCGGCCTCAAGCTCGAGAACGTCACGCTCGACCTGCTCGGCCAGGCGCGCAAGGTCGTCATCACCAAGGACGAGACGACCATCGTCGAGGGTGCCGGCGACGCCGAGCAGATCGCCGGCCGGGTCGCGCAGATCCGCCAGGAGATCGAGAACACCGACTCCGACTACGACCGCGAGAAGCTCCAGGAGCGCCTCGCCAAGCTCGCCGGCGGCGTCGCCGTCATCAAGGCGGGTGCCGCGACCGAGGTCGAGCTCAAGGAGCGCAAGCACCGCATCGAGGACGCCGTCCGCAACGCGAAGGCCGCCGTCGAGGAGGGCATCGTCGCCGGTGGTGGCGTCGCGCTCATCCAGGCCGGCAAGGTCGCGTTCGAGAAGCTCGAGCTCGTGGGCGACGAGGCGACCGGCGCGAACATCGTCAAGGTCGCGATCGAGGCTCCGCTCAAGCAGATCGCCCTCAACGCCGGCCTCGAGCCGGGCGTCGTCGCGAACAAGGTGTCGGAGCTCCCCGCGGGCCACGGCCTGAACGCCGCGACCGGCGAGTACGGCGACCTGCTCGCGCAGGGCATCATCGACCCCGCCAAGGTGACGCGCTCGGCGCTGCAGAACGCCGCGTCGATCGCCGGTCTCTTCCTCACGACCGAGGCCGTCGTCGCCGACAAGCCGGAGAAGTCGGCCGCTCCGGTCGCCGACCCGACCGGTGGCATGGACTTCTAGTCCGCACCTGGGTCATCGACCCTGATCCGCGCGAAGGGCGCCTCCGGCCGGAGGCGCCCTTCGTCATTGCTCCGGGTGCGGTTCACCGTTCGCGCGCCCCCGGCGCCCGGAGTCAGCGCAGGAACAGCCGGGTGTTCGCCTGCTCGGCCTCCGCATAGGCGGCGCCGGCGAGTGCGAGGGCCTGGCGGAGCGCGCCCAGGTTGGCTTCGACCTGCTGCTGCGTGGTGCGCCAGTCGGCCACTGCGCCCTGGAACGCGGCGGACGCGGCGCCGCTCCAGACCGATTGCAGCCCGGTGAGCTGCCCCATGAGGGCCCCCACCTCGCCCTGCAGCCGGTCGATCGTGCCCTGCACCACCTGCGTGGCGCCGAGCACCTGGCCGCTGTCGACGGCGTAACTGGTCATCGTGCTCCTCTCTCGTCGTGCGCCACCGGGCTGAGCGCCGGTCGGCGTCCTCCGACGCTAGACGCGGGCCGATCCGCGTCCTCGGTGACCTCCGTGATCGGTGGAGTCCGTCCGCGGGGGTCGCGCGGTGGAGGAGGAACGGATGCCGCGCAGGGCCCGCTCAGGCCCCGGTGACGCGCTGCGGCGCCGAGGCCGAGTCGGCGAGGGGGAGCGAGACCCGGAAGGTCGCCCCGCCCCCGGGCGTCTCGACGACGTCGACGGTGCCGTTGTGGGCGGCGACGATCGAGGAGACGATCGCGAGGCCGAGGCCGGTGCCGCCGGTCTCCCGCGCGCGCGAGGTGTCGGCCCGCCAGAACCGCTGGAAGATCTTCTCCCGGATCTGCGGAGGGATGCCCTCGCCGTGGTCGACGACCTCGAGCATCGCGCGCTCGGACGCGGCATCCAGGCTCACCCGGATCTCGATGGGGGAGTCGTCCGCCGTGAACCGCATGGCGTTGCCCATCAGGTTCGTGATCACCTGACGCAGTTTGTTCTCCTCCGCGAGCACGACCGCGCGCTGCACCGGCGCCGGGGTACCCGAGCCGATGGGCACCGGCACGGTGGGGGCGGGCTCGATCATCGCGGCGGACTCCGCGGCGTCGAGCTGACGGCGGCGCTGCGCCTCGCGGGACTCGCGGGGCTCGCGGGCCGGCTGGCGCGCCGCCGGACGGCGCGGCGGCTGGGAGAGCCGGCGGCCGCGGAGACGGGCGAGGGTCGCACCGGCGAACGCGATCGGACCGGTGGCCCGCATGGGCGGCGAGTCGAGGTCGACGGCGAGCTCCACCGGGTCCTCCGCCAGGTCGTCTCCGCCCGCCTCCGGGGCGATCACCGTGACAGTGCGGGCCGGAGCGGCCGCCATCGCGTCGAGCGCGGCGTCACGGGCGAGCGGCACGAGGTCGACCTCGCTGAGCGTGAGCGGCTTCGCCTCGTCGAGCCGGGCGAGCGCGAGCAGATCCTCGACGAGGAGACCCATCCGGATCGCCTCCTTCTCGATCCGATCCATCGCCTGGCCGACGTCCTCGGGGGTCTGCAGCGCCCCCATGCGGTACAGCTCGGCGTAGCCGCGCACGGAGACGAGCGGTGTGCGCAGCTCGTGCGAGGCGTCGCCGACGAAGCGCCGCATCTGGTCGATCGTGCGCGCCCGGTCGCGGAAGGCACGGTCGATGCGGTTCAGCATCGTGTTCAACGAGCGGTTCAGTCGCCCGACCTCGGTGTTCGGCGTGGCGCCGTCGAGGCGCTGGCTGAAGTCGCCGTCGGCGATGGCCGCCGCGGTGCGCTCGACCTCGCGGAGCGGGGTGAACGTCGAGGTGACGAGCATCCTCGTGAGGAGGGCGCCGACGATGACGACGCCGAGCCCGAAGCCGAGGAAGATCGTGAGGTAGGCGGCGAGGAGCCGTTCGGTCTCGGCGGTCGAGATGGCGATGATGATCGGCATGAAGCTGCCGTGCGTGTCGACGAGCGCGGTCACGGCGCGGAAGGTCTGATCGCCGTGCTGGTCGGGCAGCTGCACGACCACGTAGCCGTTGGCGTTCATCTCGTTGACCTTGGCGATGCTGAGCTCCGAGGGGAACAGCGGCACCTCGGAGCTCGGTCGGCCTTGCCAGTTGTGCGCCAGGAAGCGGCCCGTCTCGGGGTCGTACTTCGCGACGAAGACGTCGTCGGAGGGGCGCACGTCGAGCCCGTCGGCGCTCGAGTCCTCGGCGTCGCCGTAGAAGTACCGGGAGACCACGTCGCCGGACGCGATCGTGCGCAGTCGGCTCTCGAGCTGCTGCTCGGCGTAGCTCCGGAGCATCGCGGCCGTGCCGATGCCCGAGACCAGGAGCCCGAGGGTGAGCATCAGCACCGTCACGCCCGTGATCTTCGTGCGCAGCGAGACGCGGTTCCACCGCTCGAAGATCGTCTGGTTCATGGCACGACGAGCCTACGCCGCGGAGCCTGGCCGAGCGCTGATCACGGCTTGGAGCTCTTCAGCATGTAGCCGAAGCCGCGCTTGGTCTGGATGAGCGGTTCGGCGGAGTGCTGGTCGAGCTTGCGGCGCAGGTAGGAGATGTAGCTCTCGACGATGCCGGCGTCGCCGTTGAAGTCGTACTCCCAGACGTGGTCGAGGATCTGCGCCTTCGAGAGCACCCGGTTCGGGTTCAGCATGAGGTAGCGCAGGAGCTTGAACTCGGTCGGCGAGAGCTCGACGGGGACGTCGCCGACGAGGACCTCGTGCGTGTCCTGGTCCATCGTGAGCTCGCCGGTGCGGATGACGGCGTCCTCCTCGGCGTGCATGGTGCGGCGGAGGATGGCCTTGATGCGGGCGACGATCTCGTCGAGCGAGAACGGCTTGGTGACGTAGTCGTCGCCACCGACCGTGAGGCCGGTGATCTTGTCCTCCGTGTCGTCCTTCGCGGTGAGGAACAGGATGGGCGCGGTGTAGCCCGCGGAGCGGAGGCGCTTCGTGACGCCGAAGCCGTTCATGTCGGGCAGCATGACGTCGAGGATGATGAGGTCGGGCTCTTCCTCGAGCACGGCCGAGATGGTCTGGGCGCCGTTGCCGACCGCCCGGACGGCGAAGCCGGCGAAGCGGAGGCTCGTGGTCAGCAGGTCGCGGATGTTGGGCTCGTCGTCGACGATGAGAATTCTGGGTCCGTCGCTCATGGCGCCATTCTCTTAGCGTTCGCTGGAAGTAGCCTGGGAGTCGGATGCGCGCCGTTCGACCGGCGGCCGGGCTACGATTCGGGTATGGCTGCGCTCTCGACTCGACCGTCCGGCTGGGTGGAGCCCGAGTACACGCACCCCGTCCGGCGTATCGGCGGCCGAGAGGTCGACTACCGCCGCACCATCCAGGTCATGGCCGTGGTGAACCGCACGCCCGACTCCTTCTACGACCGCGGCGCGACGTTCGGCCTCGACACCGCCGTGGCCGCCGGCCGGCGGGCGATCGACGCGGGCGCCGCCTGGATCGACATCGGCGGCGCGCGCTTCGGACCCGGTCCGGCCATCCCGGTCGCCGAGGAGATCGACCGGGTCGTCCCCGTCGTCGAGGCGCTCCGCGACGCGGGCGCCGCGCTCTCGGTGGACACGTTCCACGGCGCCGTCGCCCGCACCGCCATCGCGTCGGGCGCCCACGTCATCAACGACACGACCGGCATCCACGATCCTTCGCTCGCCGAGGCCGTGGCCGACTCCGACGCGACCCTCGTGATCACGCACAGCCGCGCCGAACCGCGGCAGTGGTTCCCGAAGCCGCAGTACGACGACGTGGTCGACGACATCCGGGCCTTCCTGGCGGAGCGCGTCGCGCTCGCCGTCTCCCTGGGGGTGCCGGAGGAGCGCATCGTGCTCGACCCCGGCCACGACCTGAACAAGAACACCAGGCACACACTCGAGCTGACCCGCCGATTCGGGGAGTTCACCGCGCTCGGCTTCCCGCTCGTGGCCGCGGTCTCGAACAAGGACTTCATCGGGGAGTCCCTCGACCGGCCGCGCGAGGAGCGGCTCGCCGGCTCGCTCGCCGCGGCGGTCTTCTGCGCGGCCCAGGGCGCCCGCATCCTCCGCATGCACAACGTGGCCGAATCGGTGGACGCCGCGCGCATGGTCGAGGCCATCATGGGCTGGCGCGAGCCCGCCTACCTGAAGCACAACATGGTCGACGGCCCGAACGAGGACGCATGAGCGGGCGGCCCGAGCCCGACCGCGAGCAGCTGCTCGCGGCCTACGCGGTGCCGGAGCGGGCGACCCCCCGCATCCGGATGAACTTCGTGATGAGCCTCGACGGCGCCGTCACGCTCGACGGGCGCAGCGGCGGGCTCGGCGATCCCGCCGACCGGCTCGCCATGGGCGTGCTCCGGACGCTCGCCGACGTGGTGCTGGTCGGCGCCGGGACGGTGCGCGCAGAGGGCTACGGCGGTCTCCGACTCAGTCCCGAGAACGTCGCCTGGCGGCGCGAGCACGGGCTCGGCGACGTGCCGCGCATCGCCGTCGTGTCCGCCGCGCTCGACCTCGATCCCCGCGACCCGGTGTTCGCCGAGGCCGAGGGGCGTCCGCTCGTGCTCACCCACGCGGCATCCGATCCGGTGCGACGGGCGGCGCTCGCCGAGGTCGCCGATCTCGTCGACTGCGGTGCCGACCGCGTCGAAGCGGCGCTCGTGCGCGACGCGCTCGCCGAGCGCGGCCTGCCGCAGATCCTCTGCGAGGGCGGCCCGCACCTGTTCGGCACGCTCATCGACGCGGACCTCGCCGACGAGCTCTGCCTGAGCCTCAGCCCGCTGCTCGTCTCGGGGAGCGCCGGGCGCATCGCGCAGGGACTCAGCCAGCACGCCCGGCGGATGCGGCTCGTGCACGCGCTGCCCGCCGGCGATCTGCTGCTCCTGCGGTACGCGCGGGCCCGCTAGCCCGCCGAGATCTCGGACGCCGGCGACCGCGCACCGCGCCTCCCGCTCAGGCGGCGGCGTCGAGAGTGTGCGCGTCGAGGATCGTGTACGAGTAGCCCTGCTCGGCGAGGAAGCGCTGTCGATTCTGCGCGAAGTCCTGGTCGACGGTGTCGCGGGAGACGAGCGTGTAGAAGTTCGCCGAGAGGCCCGACTCCTTCGGCCGGAGCAGCCGGCCGAGCCGCTGCGCCTCCTCCTGACGCGAACCGTACGAGCCGGACACCTGGATCGCCACGGTCGCCTCGGGCAGATCGACGGAGAAGTTCGCCACCTTCGAGACGACGAGGACGGGGGTGCGGCCGTCGCGGAACTCCTGGAACAGCCGCTCGCGCTCGTCGACCGGGGTCGAGCCGGTGAGCTGCGGCGCGCCGAGCGCGTCGGCGAGCTCGTCGATCTGGTCGAGGTACTGGCCGATCACGAGGATCCGCTCGCCGGCGTGCCGCTCCACGAGCTGCTTCACGACGCCGAGCTTCGCGGGCGCGGTCGCCGCGAGCCGGTAGCGCTCGTCGTCGGCGGATGCCGCGTACGCGAGCCGCTCGGACTGGGGGAGGTCGATGCGCACCTCGTAGCACGCGGCGGGCGAGATGAAGCCCTGGGCCTCGATCTCCTTCCAGGGGGCGTCGAAGCGCTTCGGGCCGATGAGGCTGAAGACGTCGCCCTCGCGGCCGTCCTCGCGGACGAGCGTCGCGGTGAGCCCGAGGCGGCGGCGCGCCTGCAGCTCCGCGGTGAGCTTGAACACCGGGGCCGGCAGCAGGTGCACCTCGTCGTAGACGATGAGGCCCCAGTCGAGGGCGTCGAGCAGGGACAGGTGCGCGTACTCGCCCCTCCGCTTCGCGGTGAGGATCTGGTAGGTCGCGATCGTGACCGGCTTGATCTCCTTCACCTGGCCCGAGTACTCGCCGATCTCCTCGGGCGTGAGGCTGGTGCGGCGGAGGAGCTCGTCGCGCCACTGCCTGGCGGAGACCGTGTTGGTGACGAGGATCAGCGTCGTCGTCTTCGCGGTGGCCATCGCGCCGGCTCCGACGAGGGTCTTGCCCGCCCCGCAGGGGAGGACGACGACCCCGGAGCCGCCGTCGAAGAAGTTGTCGACCGCCTTCTGCTGGTAGTCGCGCAGGTGCCAGCCGTTCTCGGCGAGGTCGATGACGTGCGGGGTGCCGGGGGTGTAGCCGGCGAGGTCCTCGGCCGGCCAGCCGAGCTTCACGAGCTCCTGCTTCAACTGCCCGCGCGCCCAGGGCTCGACGAGGAAGCTCGTGTCGTCGATGCGCTCGCCGATGAGCGGCGCGATGCGCTTCGCCCCGACGACCTCCGTGAGTACCGCGAGGTCTTCGCTGTGCAGGCGCAGCGCGCCGTCCTCGGTGCGGTCGATGACGAGCCGGCCGTAGCGCCCGACGGTCTCGCGCATGTCGACGGAGACGGTCTGCGGCACGGGGAATTTCGCGTAGCGCTCGAGCGTGCCGAGCATGTCGTCGGCGGTGTGCCCGGCGGCCCGCGCGTTCCAGAGGCCGAGCCTCGTGATCCGGTACGTGTGGATGTGCTCCGGGGCGCGTTCGAGCTCCGCGAAGACCGCGAGGTCGTGCCGCGCGTCTTCGGCGAGCGGGTTCGCGACCTCGAGCAGCACGGTGCGGTCGCTCTGCACGATGAGGGGGCCGTCTGACATGACCGTCAAGTCTACGCCCGATCCGGCGGTGGAGTCCCTCTTCGGGCGCCTAGTCCTCTTCGGGGGCCGGCGCGACGGCGGCGATGGCCGAGATCGGCAGGGTGCGCTCGATGTCCGCCTTGCGGTCGCGGGCGCGCAGGCGGCCGTTCGCGACGCTCGCCGGCGCGAGCAGGTAGTCCGCGGTCTGCCCGCCGGGCATCCGCACCGTCACGGTCAGCGTCTCCTTCGCCCGAGCCGCCGCCTCGAGCTGCCGGGCGAGCCAGGCCTGCTCGGTGGCCGGACCGTCGGCGGGCGCGGCGAGCAGCACGTCGAGCAGCTTGCCCACGGGGTCGCCGGCGGGGGCGGCCGTCGGCGTCGGCGCGAGGCGATGCCGCTGCAGTCGGAGGATGCGGCCGTCGGCGTCCTCGGCGGCGACCGGGTACCGCGCGTCGGAGAGCGCCCAGAACACGACGTCGGGAGTGAAGCGCGAGAGCAGCCGGTGCGGCCCGGTCCGTCGCAGCCCGATGGCGCTCAGCGATTGGTCGACCTCGAGGGTGCCGATGAGCTGCTCGTCGTCGGAGCGGATCGAGCTCTTCGCCGGCACGTCGCCCTCCTCCGCGGCGGAGACGCGGACCGCGCCGAAGCGCGAGGCCGCCTCGGCGACGAGGTAGTCGAGCGGTTGCGGGATGCCGGTGAGCGAGAGCGCGCCGAGGAACTCGCGGATCGACTCGGCCGTCTCGCCCGCCGCGAGGCCGCGGTTCACGGATGCGGCGGTGACCCGGTAGCTGGAGGCGAGGTCGCGCCCCTCGACGTCGGCGAAGCCGCGGAGCCGCGCGTCGAGGGCGGGCTCGAGCGGGCCGGGCGAGACGATCGTGAGATCGTGCTGCACGTAGACGCGGTCGACCTGCGCGGGGAAGTGCGCGCCGAGGAGCGCCGCGGCCTCCGCGATCTGGCCACCGAGCACCAGCCGGCCCGGCTGCACGGGCTCCCCGGACACGGCGAGCCCGAGCGCCTCCGCCTCGCCCGCGAGACGGGCGAGCCCGGCGTCGAGCCAGTCGCCGCCGACGGGGTAGAGCCAACGGACGTCCTCCCGGAACGCGGCGGCCGAGAGCGTCTCGCTCCGCCGGGTCACGAGCTCGCGGAGCGCGGGCGGCACGCGCTCGCGCCAGCACTCGGCGAGGACGGCCCAGCGCTCCGCCGGTCCGGAGAGCGACCACTCTGCGCCGGCGTCGGACTCGAGCCAGTAGGCGCCGTCCCGCACGACGAGCCCGGCCTCGACCGCCCGACCGAACAGGCGCGGCACCTCGTCGAGCGCCACGCCGGCGACCTCGGCCAGCCGTCGGGCGTCGGGCAGCGCGAGCCCGCCCTTCGCGAGCTCCCGCGCGGGCTGGGCGCCGAGCGCGGCGAGGAGCTCGGCGGTCGCGGCGACCGTGGCGTACGCCTGCTCCGAGGCGCGGCGGGCGAGGAGCGAGCGGTCGACCTCGTCGACGACCTGGAGCACCGGGGGCGCCGGGGCGAGGAGCGCCTCGACCTCCGGCAGCCCGTCGCCGAGACTCGGGACGAGCCGCGTCACGACCGCGGCCGGGACGTGCATGACGCCCGCGGCTCCGCCTTCGGCGTCGACGACGAGGAGCCGGGCGCGCAGCCCGTCGAGCAGTGCGGGCAGCGCCTCCTGGAGCTCCGCCGGTGCGCCGAGGGCGGCGATGCGTTCGGCGAGCCCATTTCCGTCGAGCTGGTGCGGCGCGGTGGCGAGTGCGGCGAGCACCGCGAGGTGCGGGCGGTCGAGGCGGCCGATGACGTGGTCGAGCGAGTCCTGGTGCAGGAGCGCCTCGGCGAGGTCGAAGAGGTCGGCGATGCCGTCGGTGGAGAACTCCCGGAGGGCGAGCGCGTCGCGCAGCTCGTCGCGGGCCATGCCCCGGAGCTGTGCGGCGAGCTGCAGCATAGGCCCGCTCAGCTCCCGGTTCGCGCCTCGCGCGAACGGCGCACGGCGTTGACGATGAGGAGGACGACGAGGAGGAGGAAGCCGAGGGGGAGACCCACCACGGGGACGAAGAAGACGACCGGCCAGACGCCGCGGCTGAAGCCGTCGTCGGCTCCCGCCCCGGCGGCGGTCGCGATCAGGACCGCGAAGATGCAGAGCACCGACAGGCCGACCGAGCCGGCGACCATGTACGCGAGGATGCGCTCGACGCGGTTCTCGGAGGTAGGGCGATCGGTGCTCACCCCTCCAGGATAGCCAGCGCGAGCCGCGTGCGTCGGCCGCAACTAGACTGGGAGGGGAGGGCGACGAGTTCAGGTGCGCCCGCATGGACACGAGCGAGGTCACGCGATGCCCAGCGGCAAGGTCAAGTTCTACGACGAGGAGAAGGGGTTCGGCTTCATCAGTGGTGATGACGGCCAGGAGGTGTTCCTCCACGCCTCCGCGCTTCCCGCCGGGGCCGTCGTCCGTGCCGGCTCGAAGGTCGAGTACGGCATCGCGGACGGCAAGCGCGGGCCGCAGGCCCTCTCCGTGCGCGTCCTCGAGACGCCGCCGAGCCTCGCGCGCATCAACCGCCGTTCGGCCGACGACATGGCGGTCGTCGTCGAAGACCTGGTGAAGTGGCTCGACGCGGCGGGCAGCGACCTGCGCCGCGGGCGCTACCCCGACAAGGCGCGCGGCCGTCAGATCGCGACGCTGCTCCGGAAGGTGGCTGACGAGCTGGATGCCTGAGCCCCGAGAATCCGAAGAAGCCCCGGTCGAGCGCGACGAGCAGCCCGCCGCGGAGTCCGCAGCGGCCGAGCCGACTCCGCTGGAGTCCGCCGACGACGGCGCCGCCGTTCCCGGGAGCGACGACGCCGCGGAACCGTCGGCGCCGCTCGTGGCCGACGAGGTGCTGCTCGCCTCCGCGGCGCTCGCGCAGCGCGCTCTGCTCGAGGCCACGCCGCCCGAGACGGTCGGTTCGGTCGTCGGGCACATCGTGGAGGGCGAGCACGTGCTCACCCTGCTGTTCGCCGCCGATCTCGCGGGGTACCCCGGCTGGCACTGGAGCGTCACCATCGCCCGGGTCGAGGACGCCGAGCCGACCGTGCTCGAGACCGAGCTCATGCCGGGGGAGCGGGCGCTGCTCGCGCCCGAGTGGGTGCCGTGGTCGGAGCGGCTCGCCGAGTACCGCGCCGCGCAGAACGCCGCGGCCGAGGCGGCGGCCCTCGCCGGTGACGACCCCGACGGGGACGGCTCCGACGACGAGCGCGACGACGAGTCCGACGACTTCGACGACGAATCCGACGACGACGAGTCCGACGACGACGGCTTCGACGATCACGACGACCACGACGACGTGTTCGACGGCATCGAGATCGACGCGCTCGGCGAGGAGCCCGACGCGACCGGGGCTCAGGACGAGGAAGACTCGGACGACGACGACTCGGACGACGAGGACGACGACCGCGACTGACGCCGCCTGAGCAGCTGCACGGAGGCGATCCCGGCGACGCCGAGCGCCGCGCCGATCACCGTGGTCGGCACGAGCAGCGCGCTCGCGCGCTCGTCGAGCACGCCGCCGAGCGCGAGGACGACCGCGAGCGCGACGAGCCACCCGACGGTGCCCACGAGGAGCGCCTTCCGGGCGTCGGCCCGAGCCGGCGCCGGATCGGGCCGGCGCTCGTGCTCGGGGATCCAGAGCCGCACGCTCAGCCCAGCTCTCCGAGCACGTAGTCGATCGCGGAGGTGAGGGTGCGCACGTCGTCGGGCTCGATCGCGGTGAACGTCGCGATGCGGAGCTGGTTGCGGCCGAGCTTCCGGTAGGGCTCGGTGTCGACGACGCCGTTGGCGCGGAGCGCCTTCGAGATGGCCGAGGCATCCGTCGACTCGTCGAAGTCGATCGTGACGACGACCTGCGAACGATCGGCGGGATCGGCGACGAACGGCGTCGCGACCGCCTGCGCCGTCGCCCAGTCGTAGAGGACCGAGGAGGACTCGCGCGTGCGCGCGTCGGCCCAGGCGAGTCCGCCGGAGGCGTTCATCCAGTCGATCTGGTTCTCCATGAGCAGGAGGGTCGCGAGCGCAGGGGTGTTCAGCGTCTGGTTCAGGCGCGAGTTGTCGACGGCGTTCTTCAGCGAGAGGAACTCGGGGATGTACCGGCCGGAGGCGGCGATCCGCTCGACCCGCTCGATCGCCGCGGGGGACAGGATGGCGAACCAGAGGCCGCCGTCGGCGGCGAAGTTCTTCTGCGGCGCGAAGTAGTAGACGTCGAACTCGGCGGCGTCGACGGCGATGCCGCCCGCGGCGCTCGTCGCGTCGATCACCGTGAGTGCGCCCTCATCGCCCGCGACCCGCGCGACGGCGGCCTGCACGCCGGTCGAGGTCTCGTTCTGCGGCCAGGCGTAGAGGTCGATGCCGGCGAGCGCCTCGGGGCGGGCGCTCGTGCCCGGCGCGGCCGTGCGGACGTCGGGGGCCTCGAGCCAGGGCGCCGCGGCGGCCTTCGCGAACTTGGCCCCGAACTCGCCGAAGGAGGCGAGCTGCGCGCGGCGCTCGATGAGCGATGCGGCGGCCGTGTCCCAGAACGCGGTCGAACCGCCGTTGCCGAGCACGACCTCGTAGCCCTCGGGCAGCGAGAAGAGCTCGGCGAGGCCGGAGCGGACGCGGCCGACCAGGTCCTTCACGGGCGCCTGGCGGTGCGAGGTGCCGAGGATCGCCGGGCCGAACTCCGCGAGGTGGGCGAGCTGCTCGGGGCGCACCTTCGAGGGGCCGCAACCGAATCGACCGTCGGCGGGCAGGAGTTCAGCGGGGATCACGAGGCTCGGCATGCCGATGAGTCTATCGAGGGCGGCGGGCCCACTAGGCTGGAAGGCGGGCTGTGACGACACGGGGAGGAAGCAGCGTGACCGACCTCATCGACACCACGGAGATGTATCTCCGCACGATCCTCGATCTCGAGGAGGAGAACATCGTGCCGCTGCGCGCACGCATCTCCGAGCGCCTCGGCCACTCCGGCCCCACGGTGTCGCAGACGGTGGCGCGCATGGAGCGCGACGGACTCGTCGTCGTCTCCGGCGACCGGCACCTCGAGCTCACGCCGGAGGGGCGCAGCAAGGCCGTGCACGTCATGCGCAAGCACCGGCTCGCCGAGCGCCTCCTCTCCGACGTCATCGGGCTCGAGTGGGAGTACGTCCACGACGAGGCGTGCCGCTGGGAGCACGTCATGAGCGAGCAGGTCGAGCGCCGGCTGATCGAGCTGCTCGGCCAGCCCACCGAGTCGCCCTACGGCAACCCGATCCCGGGCCTCGAAGAACTGGGCGTCCCGGCGGCGGCGCCGTTCATGACGGGCGTCCGCAACCTGGTCCAGGCGCTCGGCGACACGAGCGAGCCGATCCGCGGCGTCGTCCGGCGGCTCGGCGAGCCCGTGCAGTTCGACCCCGAGCTGCTCGCGCAGTTGAAGCAGGCCGGCATCATGCCGGGCGCACGGGCGACGTTCAGCGTGAACGGCGGCTACGTGCTCGTCCAGGTCGACGACGTCGACGGCGGGCTCGAGCTCCCGGTCGAGGTCGCCGCGCACCTCTTCATCGGCGACTGATCCGGCCGCCCCTCCGGCGCTCGGAGCTTGGGATCCGCTGTGAGTCGGCCGTCGTCGTGACCGGAATGTGACATTCCCGAGGGCCTCGCGTATCCTCGTTCGAGTCCACCGACGAGAAGCCAGTCGATGGAACCGAGATCGAGACGCCCCCGACGTCCACCGCTCGATCCTGAAACCCGTGAAGCGCTGAGCGCAGCCAGGTGGAACGCCGTCTCCCGGCCGTGGGCGACGGAGGTAGTGTTTTGGCTCGTTCCCCCAAGCGTCGTCTTCCCGGCGGCCGTGTCGGCAAAGCTGCGACGAAGGCCATCGTGCAGGCGAAGACCCGGGCGGAGGACTCCGAGACGGCGATCGCGCCGGTCTCGACGATCTCCACCCGGCGGTTCCGCCGCGGCGGCGTCGCGAACCTCGTCGTCATGACGATCTCGGCCGGCATCGTCGGCACCCTCGCGATCCCCGCGTACGCGTTCACGCCCGGCAGCGAGGACCCGGAGTTCTCGACGAGCGCGGCGGCAGCCCTCACGAAGGCCGACCCGCAGTCCGTCGACGTGCAGGCGGATGCCTCGGCGGCGCCGGTCTCGCAGGACACCCTCGCCGTCACGACCGGCGCATCGATCCGCGAGGCGGAGGAGGCCGAAGCGGCCCGTCAGGCCGCGCAGGCCGAGATGGCGTCCTACGCCGCGTCCTACGACGGCCCGTCGGTGGGCGAGCTGCTCGCCAGCCCGCCGTATCCGAACTTCGACCTCGCGAGCGTCTACAACGTCGCGACGCAGTACATCGGCGTGCCGTACGTCTACGGCGGCGCGACGCCCGCCGGCTTCGACTGCTCCGGCTTCGTCATGTACGTGTACGCGCAGTTCGGCGTCTCGATGCCGCACTCCTCGTCCGGGCAGGGCGCGATGGGCACCCCGATCTCCGAGGCGGACGCGGTGCCGGGCGACCTCGTGATCATGTCGGGTCACGACGGCTTCTACGCCGGCGGCGGCATGATCCTGCACGCCCCGTACGAGGGCGCGTCGGTGCGGGTCCAGCCCATCTGGACGAGCGACTACTCGATCGTCCGCATCGGCATCTGAGGTGAACATCGGGTGACCGCCCGAGGGAAACGGCGCGCCGGAGGCATCCTGCGCGCCGTTTCCTGTCGTACGCTTGAGGCCTGACCAACCGAACCGAACGGGGAGGCCGATGGGGAAGCGCACGCGCGTCCATGCCAGGAACGCGCGCGCGCACTTCGACCATCGGCCGAGTCAACAGCCGAACGACCTGAGCGCCAGCGCGCTGCACGGGCACCGTCCTCTGGACGGTGCCCGTTTTTGTTTCCGGCGACCCCCGACGGCCTCGATTCGTCGTCCCGTATCCCGCGGCCGGAAGCCACTCGGCCCCGTACGAAAGGTGACGTCATGAGCGGCACCCTCATCCTGAACGCGAGCTACGAACCGCTCGCCGTGGTCCCGATGCGCCGGGCGATGCTCCTGGTGCTGAACGGCAAAGCCTCGGTCGTCGAGGCGGCCGAGGGCTGGCTGCACTCCCGCTCGGCGCGCTACGTCGTGCCGAGCGTGGTGCTGCTGCAGCACTACGTGCGCGTTCCCATCCGTCCCGTCCCGCTCACCCGGCGGGCGGCACTGCAGCGGTACGGCTATCGCTGCGCGTACTGCCGCGGCTACGGGGACACGCTCGACCACGTGGTCCCGCGCTCCCGCGGCGGCGGCCACAGCTGGGGCAATGTCGTCGTGGCGTGCCGTCGCTGCAACCACAAGAAGGCCGACAAGATGCTCGCCGAGATCGGCTGGCGCCTCCCGTTCGAGCTGACCGAGCCCGCGCCGTCGCCGCAGGCGCGCGCCGGGCTGTGGGCGACGCGGCATCCGGAGTGGGCGCAGTACCTCGGCTCGATGCCGCAGCCGGCGCTCCTCGCGGGGTGAACGGCGTCTTCCGGAGGCGTCGTTCGACGTCCCGTGATCTGATCGTGACATCCCGCGCGAGGTGCCCTAAGGTGGAACGAGTCCGGTGCGGTGCACGCCCTCCGGTCGCCCGAGACCACCCCGCAGGCCCCCACTCCGCGGGATCCGGAGGAACATCACGTGAACGGTGACACCACGCGCGACGCGCTCCAGCGGCCGCGCGACCGTCGGCGCACTGCGCCCGCAGCGCCGGTCTCCACCGCAGTTCCCGCCACCAACGGCCGGGTGCGCCGTCGCGGACCCGTCCGCGTCCTCGGCGCCGTCGTCGTGGTGCCGGCGATCATCGGTACGGTCGCGATCCCCGCCTACGCGATGATGCCGGGTGTCGAAGACCCGAAGAGCTCGGCGAGCTACAGCCTGACCCAGAGCGAGGCGCAGGACCTCGTCGTCCCCGGGCTCGTGAACCAGGCCACGGCCGCGGCCGACAGCTACGAGGTCACGACGAAGGAGGAGATCGACCGCAAGGCCCGCGAGGCCGAGGAGGCCCAGCAGGCCGCCTGGGCGGCGGAGCTCGCCTCGCGCGCGGGCAACGGCGACTACGCGGTCTACACCGTGAAGGCCGAGGGCGACGACTACCCGTGGTGGGATCAGCTGCCCGACGACTACGGCGGCGGCCTCTCGCCGCTCCGCTACTACTACCGCGAGTGCGTCGACTTCGTCGCCTGGCGGCTGAACCGCGACGCCGGCGTCACGAGCGCCCCGTGGAAGTGGGACTGGTCGAACCTCGCGTCGGGCAGTGCCTACGTCTGGGCCGACGAGTGGGCGGCGAAGGGCTGGCCCACGTCGTCGACGCCCGTCGTCGGCGCCGTCGCGTGGTTCCCGTACAACCACGTGGCGTACGTGCAGTCGATCAACGGCGACGGCAGCGTCAACATCGAGGAGTACAACCAGAACTCCGACCACTCGTACCACCGCCGCACCATTCCGGCGGGCGAGGCCCTGTACCTCTATCCGCCGGCCTGAGCGGCTGACGGCCCGGGCGGTTCAGCGGGGCACGCGGGCGAGGCAGGCCGGCGCCGGTGTGGGCACCGTGTCGAGCAGCTCTCGGGGAGCGCCCGCCTCGTCGAGCGCGATGATCGCGATCGAGTCCGATCCCTGATCGGCGACGAGCGCGAAGCGTTCGTCGTGCGTGACCTCGAGATCGCGGGGGTGCACGCCGCCGGTCGGCACGCTCGCGACGTGCTCGAGCGTGCGCGCGGTGCGGTCGAAGCGCAGCCCCACGAGCGCGTCGGCGTCGCGGTCGCCGACGAGGACGACGCCGCCGCGCGTGAGCCGGATGGCGGAGACGCCCATGCCGCGGAACGCGACCCGATCGTCGATGGGGTACCAGCCGAGCTCCGCGCGGGCGTCGAGGTCGAGCACCGACACCGTGCGGTCGAGCTCGTTCGCGACGAGCGCGACGCGACCGGTCACCACCAGGTGGCGAGGACCGGCCCCGGTGTGCAGCACGATCTCGCCGGAGGGGGTGAGGGCTCCGTCGGCCTCGTCGAGCTCGAGGAGGCGGATCCGGTCCGAGCCCAGGTCGGGGCCGAGCACGGTGGCTCCGTCGAAGACCACCTGGTGCAGGTGCGCCGACTCCTGCCGGTCGGTGTCCGGCCCGGTGCCCGCGAATGCGGCGCGGGAGCGTGCATCGGCCCGGGCCGGCCCGTCGATCGGGTGCGCGGTGACAGAGCCGCCGGAGTAGTTGGCCGCGAGCGCCCAGGCGCCGCCGGGACTGATCGCGACGTGGCAGGGGTCGCCGTCGGCGAGCCCCTCCGCGGCGATGGGGGAGAGGCGTCCGCTGGCCGCATCGGACGTCCAGACCGAGACTCCGCCGGGGGCGAGCTCGTGCGAGACGACGATCCGCTCGTCGCGGAGCGCGAGGAACATCGGGTTCTCGCCGACCTCCACCGGCTCGTCGAGCCGCCACCCGCCCCGGTCGTCGATCTCGAGCCGGCGGATGCCCCGCGCGGCGGAGCCGAGCGCCCCCGAGGTCGAGGCGCCCACCCAGAAGACCGTCGGTTCGCCGCTCATGCTGCTCCATTCCGCGGTGAGGCCGCGCTCGGGGCGCGGGTGCGCCGATCGTCAGGGTATCGCGAGCCGGTAGACTCTCAAGGCCGCCCCCGTAGCTCAGAGGATAGAGCGTCGGTTTCCTAAACCGTGCGTCGCAGGTTCGAGTCCTGTCGGGGGCACTCCACCGCATCCCGCGCTCCGCTCGCGCTCCGCTCGCCTCTTCGGGTGACCACGGATGCTCGGGTTTCTCCCGCAATTCACGATGCCGTGGCGTCGACGTCGACTCACCGCACCCTTCGGGATACCATGTCGGTCCAGATCGAATCGAGGCCGTCATGTCACCGTCGACTCCGCCGCAGCACCAGCCCTCCGCCCCCTCGCCGCGACCCGACTCGAGCGGGCCGTACGTCAGCATCGTCACCGGCGCCGCCGAACCCATGCCGAAGGCGGGATTCCTCGTGGTGTGGGGCATGGCGCTCGCGCAGTTCGGGCTGTTCGTCGCCCTCCTCGCGCCGGTCACCGTGAGCCTCGCGATCAAGGTCGGGTCGCTCGTGCCCGCGGCCGAGGCAGCGGCGACCACGGGCGGGGTGCTCGCCGCGGCCGCGCTCGTCGCGCTCGTCGCGAATCCGATCATCGGGCGGCTCTCCGACTACACGACCTCGCGCTTCGGTCGGCGCCGCCCGTGGATGGTCGCCGGGGCGATCGGCTTCGTCCTCTCCCTGGCGCTCGTCGCGCTCGCCCCCGGCGTCGGCCTCGTGCTCCTCGGCTGGGCGCTCGCGCAGCTGTTCGGCAACATGATCCTCGCCCCGCTGCTCACGACGATCGCCGATCAGATCCCCGAGCGGCAGCGCGGCACCGTGTCCGGCAACGTCGGCATCACGCAGAACCTCGGCATCATGGCCGCGGCCTACGTCGCGCTCTGGTTCGTCGGCGACATGCTGCTGCTCTTCGTCGTCCCGGCCGTCTTCGCCGCGCTGACCGTGTTCGTCTACTGCCTCGTCCTGCCCGACCGGGCGATCACCGAGAAGCCGGACGACGGCGGATGGCGACTCTTCGTGATGACCTTCTGGGTCAACCCTGCGAAGCATCCGGATTTCGCCTGGGTGTGGGTGTCCCGCTTCCTCGTGACGCTCTCGTACTTCCACTTCATCGTCTTCCGGCCGTTCTTCCTCAGCGACCAGGTCGGGCTCGCCGACCCGGCCGAGATGGCGGGCGTCCTCGCGAACGGCGTGCTCATCAACACGATCGCGCTCGTCGTCTTCGCGAAGCTCGGCGGCTGGCTCTCCGACCGGACGGGGGACCGCAAGGGCTTCGTCATCGCCGCGACCCTCGTCTTCGCCCTCGGCATCGCCCTGCTCGCGATCACGCACGACGTCGCCATGTTCTACGTCGTGGAGGTCATCATGGGGATCGGGTACGGCATCTACGTCGCCGTCGACACGGCGCTCGTCGTCGACGTGCTCCCGAACCCGCAGGATGCCTCGAAGGACCTCGGCGTGCTGAACATCGCCAATGCCCTGCCGCAGTCGCTCGCCGGCGTCGTCGGGGCGGGCCTCCTCGCGATCGGCGGCGGCACCCAGAACTACCTCGCGCTCTTCATCGGCGCCGGCGTCATCGCCGTGCTCGGCGCGGTGACGATCATCCCCGTCCGATCACGCGGTCGTGGTGCTCGCTCCGCGGGAGCATGAGCGGCATCGAGCGCGGGCGGGCTCTCCGAGCGGTCAGTCCCGATCCCACGGGAGCGTCACCATCGGGAGGATGTAGATGCGGCCGAGAACGGCGACCGGATGCTTCGCCATGTACTCGGCGGCTTCCTCGATCGAATCCGCGGTGATCAGGTCGTAGCCTGCGAACCACTCCTTGAACTCCGGGAAGGGGCCGTCGGTGATGAGGGTCCTGCCGTCGCGGACGGCGACGGACTTCGCCCGCTCGGGGCCGGCGACCGGTCCGCCTGCGCTGAGCCGCTCGGCGTGCTCGCCCTCGGCGACCCAGCGCTCGAGCATCGCCCGATCCTCGGACTGGTCCAGCTGGGTGCCGGTGGGGTCGGACATGTGGATGACGAGGTACTTGCTGCTCATGAGCGTTCTCCATTCGGTGTGGCGAGCTGATTTCGTCGACGGATGAGGTGTCTGGTCTCGGCGGCGGTCCCGGCCAGCTCGATCGCACGGTCGTAGGCCGCCCGCGCATCAGCGGAACGGCCGGTCGCACGCAGCAGTTCCGCCCGGGTGACGTGGAAGGCGTGATGGCGGTCGAGCTGCTCGGTGAGCCGGTCGACGATCGCCAGCGCGAGCTCGGGCGAGTCGTGCTCCGAGACCGCGATGGCCTTGTTCAGGGTGACGAGCGGGCTCGGGTCGATCTGCTCCATCCTGGAGTAGAGGTTCGCGATGCGCGCCCAGTCGGTGTCACGCGCATGCGGAGCGGTGACGTGCGCGGCGTTGACCTCCGCGAGCAGCCGGTACCTGCCGGGGGGCTCCTCCGTCTTCTGCGACGCGAGCAACTCGATGCCCTCGGCGATGAGCTCCCGGTCCCAGGATCCGCGATCCTGTTCGTCGAGCCGCACCAGCTCGCCGTCGGCCGAGACGCGGGCCCGAGCGCGGGCGTCGGTCAGCAGCATCAGCGCGAGCAGCCCGGCGATCTCGGGGTCGTCGGGCCGGAGCTCGTGTGCGAGCCGGGTGAGACGGATCGCCTCCGCGGTCAACTCCCGCCGGATCACGGGCGAGTCGGGGCCGGACGCAAGGTATCCCTCGTTGAAGACGAGGTAGAGCACCGCGAGGACGGCGTCGATGCGCGCGGGGAGGTCCTCCGCGCCGGGGATCGTGAAGGGGACGCCGGCGGCCTTGATCTTCGCCTTCGCCCGGCTGATCCGCTGACCCATCGTCGTGTCCTGCACGAGGAACGCGCGGGCGATCTCGGCGACGGTGAGCCCGCCGACGATCCGCAAGGTGAGCGCGACGCGCGCGTCGAGCGAGAGCACCGGATGGCAGCAGATGAACAGCAGTCGGAGCCGGTCGTCCTCGATGGCGCCGGTCGGGGCTGCGGGATCCGGATCGTGCATCGCCACCGCCTCGCGGTGCTTCTCGTCTCGACGCGCCTCACGTCGCAGCCGGTCGATCGCCCTGCGGTTCGCGGTCGTGGTCAGCCACCCGGCCGGGTTCGGCGGGATGCCGTGCGCCGGCCAATGCTCGACGGCGGTCGCGAACGCCTCCGCGGTCATCTCCTCGGCCAGGTCGAGGTCGTCGAACCGCCGCGCGAGTCCCGCGACGATCCGGGCCCACTCGTCGCGATGCGTGCGCGAGAGCACGTCCGCGACGTCCCGGGTGTCGTCCCGACGTGTGGGCATGGTCTTCGCTCCTCTCTCCACGTGCTCGACGAGCTCTCCACTTGCTCTACGAACGGGCGGTTCAGCTTTCGACAGTCTTTCGGAAACGGCGTCGGAACGGTGCGCGGTCGACGGCCGTCCGCGGCGGCCCCTCCGGCTCGGCGGCCTCCCGACGTTCAGCGGCGACGCGACGGCGTTCCGCCTCGACTGCGGCCCGCTGCAGCTCGGCCTGCTGGGAGTTGATCATCAGCACCGGATCGATGTACATGGAGGACGCCCTTCCGGATCGCGCCGGAATCGGTGCATCCCGGCTATCAAGACCACGAACGGGTGCGCCTCGCTTCGACACCTTCCGCCTTCGACCTTCGACGCGAGGCGCTGGTGCGGCGGGCTGCGCGGGAGCATGATGGGTCGCATGGACCTGCCGGTGATGCCGCCCGTCGCGCCGATGCTCGCGAAGTCGGTGAAGGAGATCCCCGACGTCGGCCACGTGGAGCCCAAGTGGGACGGCTTCCGCACCATCGTCTTCCGCGACGGAGACGAGGTGGAGCTCGGCAGCCGCAATGAGAAGCCGATGACCCGGTACTTCCCGGAGCTCGTCGAGGCGCTCCGTCGCGAGCTCCCGGAGCGCTGCGTGGTCGACGGGGAGATCGTGCTCCTGCGCGACGGCCGGCTCGACTTCGAGGCGCTGCAGCAGCGGATCCATCCCGCGGCGAGCCGGGTGGCCCTGCTCGCGGGGGAGACCCCGGCCTCGTTCGTCGCGTTCGACCTCCTCGCCCTCGGTGACGAGGACCTCACGGACGAACCGTTCCGCGAGCGCCGCCGCAGGCTCGAGGAGGTGCTGGCCGGGACATCCGACCCCGTCTTCCTCACCCCGGCGACCGCAGATCCCGAGGTGGCGCGCGACTGGTTCGAGCGCTTCGAGGGCGCCGGTCTCGACGGGGTCGTCGCGAAGCCCCTCGACGGCGCCTACCTGCCCGAAAAGCGGGCCATGTTCAAGATCAAGCACGAGCGCACCGCGGACTGCGTCGTCGCCGGATACCGCTGGCACAAGAGCGGCGACATCGTCGGCTCGCTCCTGCTCGGGCTGTACGGCGACGACGGGCGGCTGCATCACGTCGGGGTCGTCGCGGCGTTCTCGATGGCGCGGCGGGCCGAGCTCGTCGAGGAGCTGAAGCCGCTCGTGGAGACCGAGCCGTCCCGGCACCCCTGGGGCGAGTGGGCCGATCAGGCCGCGCACGAGCAGACGCGCATGCCGGGGGCGGTGAGCCGCTGGAGCGCGGGCAAGAACCTCTCGTTAGTGCCGCTGCGGCCCGAGCTCGTCGTCGAGGTCGCCTACGACCACATGGAGGGCGACCGGTTCCGGCACACCGCGCAGTTCCGCAGGTGGCGGCCGGATCGGGACCCGGCGAGCTGCGGCTACGCGCAGCTCGAGGCGCCCGACGCACTGCAGATCGGCGAGATCCTGCCGCTCACGAGCTGACGCCTGCGGAGGAGATTCGCGCTGCGGGAGGCGGGCATCGGCCCTGGCATCCTCCCGCGGCGCCGAATGCCTCCCGCCGTGCGGGCACGGCCGGCACGGGAGGGTCAGAGCACGACGCCGATGCCCGCCGAGAGTGCGGTGTGGTGCTCGAAGACGAGGTTGGTCTCGGTGAGGGCGACCGCGGGGTTCGCCGAGAGGTTCTTCAGCACGAACTGCCGGACGTGCTCGCTGTCGCGCACGCGCACGTGGATGAGGAAGTCCTCGGTGCCGCCGAGGAAGAACAGCTGCGCCACCTCGGGCTCGCGCCGCAGCTCGTCGGAGATCTGCTCCATCAGGTGGCGCGCGCCCGGACGGATGCGCACGCTCACGAGCGCCTGCAGGGTGAAGCCGAGCGCGACGGGATCGATCTCGGCGGTGTACCGGGTGATGACGCCGCGCTCGCGCAGCGAGCGGACGCGGGCGAGGCAGGTCGACGGCGAGATGCCGACGCCGCGGGCGAGATCGACGTTCGGGATGCGCGCGTTCTCGTGCAGCCGGGCGATGATGGCGCGGTCGATCTCGTCGAGCACGACCGGGCCGTGGTCGCGGATCTGCGGCGCATCGCTCATCAGCACTCCTCAAAACGCATGAATGACTTCTGAGATCCGAGTCTAACGAATTCTGTTCGGTAGAGCTTCCGTCTGAGCGAATAAGCGGCGACCATGGAGGGTACCCACCCAATAGCATTCGGAGTCTGAAATGCACATCGGCGTGCCCGCTGAGATCAAGAACAACGAATTCCGCGTCGCCATCACCCCGGCCGGCGTCCACGCCTTCGCGCTGCGCGGTCACCGCGTCGACGTCCAGGCGGGGGCCGGCACCGGTGCCGGCTACACCGACGAGGACTACCGCGAGGCCGGTGCGACGATCGTCGGCACCGCCGCCGAGGCCTGGAGCGCCGAGCTCGTCCTCAAGGTCAAGGAGCCGATCGAGCCGGAGTACGGCTTCCTCCGCAGCGACCTCACGCTGTTCACCTACCTCCACCTCGCGGCCGACCGCCCGCTGACCGACGCGATCCTCGCCTCGGGCGTCACGGCGATCGCCTACGAGACCGTGCAGCTCGCCGACCGCTCGCTGCCGCTGCTCACCCCGATGAGCGAGGTCGCCGGCCGGCTCGCCCCGCAGGTGGGCGCCGCCTCGCTGCACGCCTCCAAGGGCGGCCGCGGCGTGCTCCTCGCGGGCGTGCCCGGCACCAGCCCCGCGAAGGTCGTCGTCATCGGCGGCGGTGTCGCGGGCGAGCAGGCCGCGGCGACCGCGCTCGGCCTCGGCGCCGACGTCACCGTCTTCGACATCTCGCTGCCGAAGCTCCGCGAGATCGACGGCCGCTACCAGGGCCGCATCAAGACGCTCGCGTCCTCGCCGTACGAGATCGCCCGCCAGGTGAAGGACGCCGACCTCGTCGTCGGCGCCGTGCTGATCCCGGGCGCCGCCGCGCCGAAGGTCGTCACCGACGAGATGGTCGCCTCGATGAAGCCGGGCGCCGTGCTCGTCGACATCGCGATCGACCAGGGCGGCTGCTTCGAGGGCTCGCACGCCACGACCCACGCCGACCCGACGTACAAGGTGCACGACGCGATCTTCTACTGCGTCGCGAACATGCCCGGCGCGGTCCCTGCCACCTCGGCCCCGGCGCTCACCAACGCGACGCTGCCCTACGCGCTGAAGATCGCCGACCTCGGCTGGGAGGCCGCCCTCGACGCCGACCCGGCGCTCGCGAAGGGCCTGAACGCCACGGCCGGCAAGCTCACCAACGAGCCCGTCGCCGTCGCCCTCGGTCTCGAGTACCAGGCGCGCTGAGCCGCGCCCCGACCTCGCCCCTCGCAGCCGATCGACCGCCCCCGGGCGGTCGCGAGGGGTGACGGGAACGTCGCGGCGGGACGGCTCCCAGCGCCCGCCACGACCGGATGCCCCGACTGCACACGATGCGGTCGGGGCATCCGTCCGTTCAGGACTCGGTGCGCTCCCGGATCAGGCCTCGCCGAGCACGACGGGCAGTCCGCCCTGGTACCAGGCCAGGATGCCGCCGTCGACGTTCACCGCGTCGATGCCCTGCTGCTCGAGGTACTGCACGGCTCGGGCGCTGCGGCCGCCGACGTGGCACAGGACGTAGACCGTGCGGTCGCGCGGCACCTCGTCGAGCCGGGCGACGAGCTCGCCGAGCGGGATGTGGTGCGCGCCCTCGATGCGCGCCTGCGCGAGCTCGTCCGGCTCGCGCACGTCGATCAGGTAGGCATCGGCGGTGGCGTGCACCTCGGCGGGGGAACTGGACTGCATGATCGGCCTCTCTCGACGCTCGTCACGATACCCGAGGCGCGGCAAAGCGCGAGGTTCCGGGCGTCGCTGCGGGAAAACGCGCCGGGTGCGACATAAGGTGGCCGTGTGCAACGGCTGGAACGCGACCAAGGCGACGAGCGACTGCTCGCGCGCGAGACGGATGCCGCGGCCGACGAGCTCACCCCCGACCCCGTACCCCACGAGGCCGGGCGGCCCACGAGCCTCAGCCTCGGTGACCCCGCCCTCGTGGCGGGCAACGTCGCCGAACCCACCTGGCGGCGATGGCAGGAGGAGCTGCGCGCGGCGGGCGGACGCTCCCCGCTCGTGCGCTTCGAGGACACGGCGCGCACCCGCATCGAGCTCTCGACGACCCACCCCGGCGGCCTGCCGCAGTTCATCACGGGCAAGTCGACGCTGCTGTCGAGCCTCATCCGCGACGAGCTCGCCCTCCGGAACGCGCGCCTCGCCGCCGCCGAGATCACCCAGAAGGGCATCGAGCTGCGCTCCGTGCGCGGCATCGAGTCGGTGCACCTCGCGATCGGGCTCGCCTCCTGGCGCCACAACGGCCAGGAGTACACCGCACCGGTGCTGCTGCGCCCCCTTGCGATCCGCCGCTACGGCCGCGACTTCGAGCTGAAGCTCAAGGGCCAGCCGTTCCTGAACCCCGCGCTCGCGCGCGAGCTGCACGAGCAGTTCAAGATCACCCTCGACGCCGACGCCTTCGTCGCCCTCGCTATCACGAACGGGGTGTTCAAGCCCCAGCCGGTCATCGACCGGCTCCGCGGCCTGACCTCGCACCTGCCGTGGTTCAGCGTCGCCCCGCGCCTCGTCGTCTCCTCCTTCGCCGAGGTCGGTCCCGCGCTCGCCGCGGACGTGGACGGCACGGGGCATCCCGTCGTCGACGCGATCGCCGGCAACAAGGCCGCGCGCGCCACGCTCGCGGCGCTCCCGGAGCTGCCGCGCCCGGTGCCGCAGGACGAGCGGCCTCCGTCGACCGACGTGCTGCTGCTCGACGCGGACCAGGAGCAGGAGCAGGTCGTCGCCGCGGTCGCCGCCGGGGCTTCGATCGTCGTGAAGACCCTGCCGGGCACGGGCGGCACCCAGACCATCGTGAACGCGATCGGCGCGCTCGTCGCCGCCGACAAGCGCGTCCTCGTCGCCGGTGCCAGGAAGGCGAGCCTCGACGGCATCGCGCACCGCCTCGGGCAGGTGGGGCTCGGCGGCATGGCGGTCACGACGGCCGGACTCCGCCGCGAGCTCATCCAGTCGATCTCCCGCAACGAGAAGGCCGAGCGGCCGCGCGTCACCGATGTCGACGACGCCCTCGTGCGGCTCCGGAAGGTGCTGCTCGACTACCGCGGCGCCCTCACCCGGCGCGACGTCGAGTTCGGCGTCTCGGTGCTCGAGGCGCTCACCGCGCTCGCCGACCTCGCCGCGCTGCCCACCCCGCCGGACACGACCGCGCGCCTCGACCATGCCGCGCTCGTCGCGCTCTCGGGCGACCGGAGCCGGGCCGCGCAGGACCTCGCCCGCGCCGCGGCGCTCGGCGAGTTCCGCTACGGCCCCGGCGACTCGCCCTGGTACGGCGCATCGTTCTCGAACTCCGAGGACGCCGCCCAGTCGCACCAGCTCGCGAAGCGGCTGAGCCGCACCGAGGTGCCGCGCCTGATCGAGCGGGGGCGCGCCCTCATCGCCCAGACGCGCCTGCGCCCGTTCGAGTCGGTCGCGGAGCTCGGCGTCTTCCTCCGACTCCTCCTCGACGTGCGCGAGACGCTCGACAAGTTCCAGCCCTCGGTCTACGATCGGCCGCTCGGCGAGCTCATCGCGGCGACGGGCTCCCGCCGCGACTCCGAGGGGATGAGCGCGGCGAACCGGCGGCGGCTCCGGCGGCACGCGAGCGAGTTCCTCCGTCCCGGCGTCCACGTCTCCGACCTGAACGCGGCGCTCCGCGGCATCCAGCAGCAGCGCACGCTCTGGCAGCGCTACTCGGAGGCCGGCGCGATCCCCGGCGTCCCCGCGGGCATCGACGACGTCCACGTCGCCTACCGCACCGTGGCGGCCGACCTCGCCTCGCTCGACGGGCCGCTGGGCGTCGCAGGCACCCCCCGCCAGCTCGCGGCCCGCCCGATCCGGGACCTCCTCTCGACCCTCGCCGGGCTCGCCGAGGAGTCCGAGGTCCTGCTGAACCTCCAGGAGCGCACGGCCCTGCTCTCGCGGCTGCGCGACCTCGGCCTCGATCCGCTGCTCCTCGACCTCTCGAAGCGGCACATCCCGGAGCTCCGCGTGGCGTCCGAGCTCGAGCTCGCGTGGTGGCAGTCGGTCCTCGAGACGATGCTCGCGCGCGAGAAGGCCCTGCTCGGGGCGAATACGACCGTGCTCGACCGGCTGGAGGCCGACTTCCGCCTCGTCGACGAGGCGCACGCCGCGGCCGCCGGCCCGCTCGCCGCCTGGCGCCTCGCCGAGAACTGGAAGGTCGCCCTCGTCGACCATCCCGACGAGGCCGCGCGGCTGAAGAAGCTGCTGCGCAGCGATCGGGTGCGCCCGCAGCTGCTGCAGGCCGAGGCGCCGACGCTGTTCCGCGTCCTCGCGCCGGTCTGGCTGGCCTCGCCGTACGAGGTGCCGACGATCGACGACGGCATCGGCTTCGACACCGTCATCCTGGTCGACGCCGGGGCCACGACGATCGCGGAGAACCTCGGGGCGATCCGCCGCGCGAAGCAGATCGTCGCGTTCGGCGACCCCGTGACGCAGACGCCGACCCTCTTCGAGACCGGCATCCTCGACCGCGATCAGCAGAACCCGGCCGAGCACGCGGTGGATGCCGCGCACGCCGACTCGGCGCTCGCCCGACTCGGCGAACTGCTGCCGACGATGACGCTGACCCGCAGCTACCGGGCGGGCGGTGAGGACCTCGCCGAGCTCGTGAACACCTGGTTCTACGGGGGCCGGATCGTGTCGATGCCGTGGGCCGGCAGCTTCCTCGGGCACGGCAGCCTCGGGCTGCACTACGTCCCGGGCAACGGGCTGCCCGACCCCGTGACCGGCACCGTCGAGTCGATCGACACCGAGGTCGCGAAGGTCGTCGAGCTCGTCATGGAGCACGCGGTGAAGCGGCCGCGCGAGTCGCTCATGGTCATCACCGCGAGCCAGCGGCACGCCTCGCGGGTCTACCAGGCCGTGCTCGCCGCGTTCACGAAGCGCAGCGACCTCTCCGACTTCATCCTGAAGGACCGGGCCGAGCCGTTCACCGTGCTGACGCTCGAGCAGGCCGTCGCGCAGAGCCGCGACCGGGTGATCTTCTCGATCGGCTACGGCCGCACGCCCCACGGGCGGCTCCTGTCGAACTTCGGTGCGCTCGGCGAGCCCGGCGGCGACCGGCTGCTCGCGGTCGGCATGACGCGCGCGCGGCGGTCGATGGACATCGTCTCGGCGTTCCGGCCGGAGCACATCGACGAGGACCGTCAGGCGCACGGCGTGCTCGCGCTCGCGAACGTGCTCGCCCAGACCGAGGCGCGCCAGGCGGCGCCCGCGGAGTCCGAGACGGGCGACGCGATGCTCGCCGATCTCGGGGCGCGGCTCGAGCGCCGCGGCATCCGGGTGAGCGTCGGCCACCGCGGCAGCCTCGCGCTCGCGGCGGCGAACGCCGGCAAGGCCGTCGTCGTGGAGACGGATGCCTCGCTCGACGGCATGAGCCTCCGCGAGTCGCTCCGCCTCCGCCCCGAGGTGCTGCGCCGACTCGGCTGGCACTACCTCCGGGTGCACAGCTTCGAGCTGTTCAGCAACCCCGACGCCGTCGCCGAGCGCGTCGCGACGCTCCTCGGCAAGCCGAGCCCGCGCCGGGCCGCCGCCGATCGGTGATGGTCGCGCCGCGATGACCGGGGGAGTGCCCGGCGACGCCGCGGGCGCGCCGGACGAGCAGCCGGACGATGCCGCACGGCCGGCGCGTCAGCGGGTCGTGCGCGCGCGGGGGGCGCGGCGCGCGAAGCTCACGCCGGCGCCGGGGAGCGATCCCGCGCCGGAGTCGCCCGTCGAGCGGGAGGCGAGCCGGCCGGCCTCGCCGGACGACGAGCGGATCACCCGGGAGCGCCCGCCGCACTGGTGAGCCGTCGCGGCGGGCGGAGACGAGGACGCCCGCCGCACCGGGGTGCGACGGGCGTCGGAGCCTCGAGGGGCGGGGCCTCAGCCGCTGTGCCGGCCGGATCCGCCCGTCGCGGGCGCGTCGCCGTTCTGGGCGGCGAGCAGGTCGCGGATCTCGGCGAGCACGTCGAGCTCCGTCTCGGGCGTCTCGGGATCGGGCTCGCCGGCCTTGCGCTTCGCCTCGGCGCGCGCCTTGAAGTGGTTCATCGGCATCACGAAGACGAAGTACACGACGGCCGCGACGGCGAGGAACGAGATGATCGCCCCGATGATCGCGCCGAAGGAGAACTTCGCGTCGCCGACCTGCCAGACGAGGGCGTTGTTGAGGCTGTCGGCCTTGAAGAGCAGACCCAGCAACGGGTTGATGAGGTTCTCGACGATCGAGTTCACGACCGCCGTGAAGGCTGCACCGATGACGACTGCGACGGCGAGGTCGATGACGTTGCCGCGCATGATGAATTCTTTGAAGCCGTTGATCATGGCTCGCTCCCTCCGGGGTGGGCTGGTCGTCGCCACGATAACGCAGGCTCAGGCGGATGCCGCGGAGGTGCTCCCGCCGGTTCCATTGCTGGTCGAACCGGACTTTGCCGGGGTGCTGCTCGGCGACGAGGAGCCGCTCGTGCCCGAGGACGACGCGGGCTTCGCCGAGCCGCCGCCGTCGCCGGAGCCCGCGCGGGAGTCGGTGCGGTAGAAGCCGGAGCCGTTGAACGTCACGCCGATCGTGTTGAAGAGCTTGCGGAGCTTGCCGCCGCAGACCTCGCAGACGGTGAGCGCATCGTCGCTGAACGCCTGGTGGATGTCGAAGGCGTTCCCGCACTCGGTGCAGCGGTAGGAATAGGTGGGCATGGAGATCTCCGGACGGTACGGTGCGCCGACGCTCAGAAGGCGACGATGCGGGTGGGGGTGACGACGCCGTTCACGCCTTGGTCGTGGAGCTCGTGCGGAACCCGCTCGACGAACTCGCTGTCGAAGACGACGGCGTACACCGGAGGGCATTTTGCCATCGAGCCCAGGGTCTTGTCGAAATAGCCGCGCCCCCAGCCGAGCCGCATGCCGCTCGCGTCGACGGCGGCGGCCGGCACGACGATGAGGTCGACGTCATTGATGGCCATCGGCCCGAGCAGCTCGCCGACCGCCTCGGGCGTGCCGTGCAGGCCGAGCTGCTCGGTCTCGTCCTCGCCGACCGTCCAGTCGAGCAGGCCGTCCTCGCGGGTGACCGGGAAGAGCACGCGCAGCCCCTGGGCCTCGGCCCAGTTCACGAACGGGCGGGTGTTCGGCTCGCTCGGCATCGACAGGTAGCAGGAGAGCGAGGCGGCTCCCGTCTGCGCGACGAGCTCCTGCAGCCGGGCGGTGAAGCCCTCGGTCGCCTGCTCGCGCTCGTGGTTCGAGCGGTTCTGCCGACGCTCGCGCAGCTCGGCGCGGAGGATGCGCTTCTGGACGTCCGGATCGTCGGGCATGCTCACATCCTAGACAGCGTGGCCGGTCGGATAGGGTGGTCGGATGACCGAGCGCATTACGAAGGCCGTGATTCCGGCGGCCGGTCTTGGGACCCGCTTCCTGCCGGCGACGAAGGCGATGCCGAAGGAGATGCTCCCCGTCGTCGACAAGCCGGCGATCCAGTACGTCGTCGAGGAGGCCGTGAACGCCGGGCTCACCGACGTGCTCATGGTCACGGGTCGCAACAAGTACGCGCTCGAGAACCACTTCGACCGGGTCGCCGAGCTCGAGGCGACGCTCGAGGCGAAGGGCGACACCGCGAAGCTCGAGAAGGTCAACGAGTCGACCGATCTCGCCGACATGCACTACGTGCGCCAGGGCGACCCGCTCGGGCTCGGCCACGCGGTGCTCCGGGCGAGCATGCACGTCGGCGACGAGCCCTTCGCGGTGCTGCTCGGCGACGACATCATCGACGCGCGCGACGAGCTGCTCACCCGCATGCTCGCCGAGCAGGGCAAGCGCGACGCCTCCATCGTCGCCCTCCTCGAGGTCGACCCCGACAGCATCCACCTCTACGGCGCCGCCGAGGTGGAGCCCACCGACGACCCCGAGGTCGTACGCATCACGGGCCTGGTCGAGAAGCCGGCCAAGGAGGTCGCGCCCTCGAACTACGCCGTGATCGGCCGCTACGTGCTGAAGCCCGAGGTCTTCGAGGTGCTCGAGCGCACCGAGCCCGGCAAGGGCGGCGAGATCCAGCTCACCGACGCGCTGATGGAGATGGCGGGCGACGCGGAGGCCACCGGCGGCGTCTACGGCGTCGTCTTCCGGGGGCGCCGCTACGACACCGGCGACAAGCTCGACTACATCAAGGCCGTGGTGCAGCTCGCCGGCGACCGCGACGACCTCGGCCCGGAGCTGAAGGACTGGCTGCGCGGCTACGTCGCCGAGCTCGACGGCTAGTCCGCCGAGCGGCGACCGCCGACGAGCCGCCGAGGCCGCTACCCTCTGAGCATGGCTGCAGCCGCCCTTCCCACGCTCCGCGACGGCGAGCTCGTGCTTCGAGGCATCCGGGTCCGCGACGCGCGCGCGCTCGAGCGCGTCCTCGGCGAGAACCGGGGGTGGCTCCGGCGATGGGAAGCCACCTACCCGGGCGGAGGATTCGCGATCGACGCGAAGAGCTCGATCCGGAATCTGCTCTCCCACGCCCGCTCGGGGCACGGCCTGCCGTTCGTGCTCGAGGTCGACGGCGAACTCGTCGGGCAGCTGAACGTCTCCTCGATCTCCTACGGCTCGCTCTCCTCGGCGACGATCGGGTACTGGGTCGCGCAGAGCGCCGCGGGGCGGGGGCTCACTCCGACGGCGGTGGCGCTCGCGACCGACTACTGCTTCCGGACGCTGCGCCTGCACCGGATGGAGATCTGCATCCGGCCGGAGAACGCCCCGTCGCTGCGGGTGGTCGAGAAGCTCGGCTTCCGCTACGAGGGGCTGCGCCGGCGCTACATCCACATCGACGGGGACTGGCGGGACCACTTCGCGTTCGGCCTCGTCGCCGAGGAAGTGCCGCGCGGCGTCCTGCAGCGCTGGCGCGACGGGCGCGTTCCGCCGGCCGCCGCGGAGATCCATCCGGCCGATCGCGTCGCGGCGCTGCATCCGCTCCAGCTCGACGGGCGCTGAGCGGCGGATGCCCCGGAGCGGGCCCGCCGTGGCATCCCCTCGCTGACACACCCGGGAATCGCGCGGGACCTCGGGCGTCCGTGCCCTACCGTTGATGCATGGACGTGGTGGGCGGGGGCGTGCTGGTGGCGGTGGCCGCCGCGCTGTGGATCGCCTACCTGCTGCCCAATTGGTTCCGCCGTCGCCAGTACGAGGCGAGCGAGCGGCACGCGATCCGTCTGCAGCAGACGCTCCGGGTCCTCGCCGAGACGGCGGAGACGCCGGAGGCGGTGCGGCTCGAGGCCACGGCCCGCGAGGTCGTCGCCCAGCAGCGGATCCTCGCCGCCCAGGAGCAGGCCGCCGCGCACCAGGCCGAGGCCGCACGGCTCTCCGCCGAGGCCGAGGCTCAGCTCGCGCTCGCCGAACGTCGCGCCGCGGAGGAGGCGGTCGCCGCCGCGCGCGAGCGGGCGACCCGTCTCGCGCTCACCCAGTCGATGCCCGCGGTCGTGGAGGCCGCCTCCGGGAACGCGGCGCCCGCCGGTCCGATCGGGGCGGCCCGCGGCGCACGTCGCCGGGGCCGCGCCCTCTGCTCGCTGGCGCTGCTCGTGTCGACCATCGTCGTGGTCGTGGGGCTCCTCGCATCCTGGCCGGTGCTGGCCCCGATCGTCGCCGGAGCCGCCGGTCTCCTCGCCCTGAGCGGGCTCGTCCGGCTCGCGCGTCCGACGAGCGCACCCGTCGCGCACGCCGCGGCGCCGGTCGTCGCCGCGCCCGTCGCCGCGGCGTTCGAGCCGATCGAACTCGCGGACCGGCCCGCCCGCTCGGCCGAGTGGACCCCGCAGCCGCTCCCGCGCCCGCTGCACCTCTCGCGGGGGACGATCGCGGCCACCGCCATGGCGTCGGTCGAGGCCGCGGCCAAGCTGCAGCGAGCGGTCGCCGACGAGGCGATGGCCGCCAAGGTCGAGCGGCTGGCGCCGCCCGTGCCGGTGCTGCGTCGCCCGGCGGCGGAGCCGGCGCGCCCGGCGGCATCCGCCTCCCGCGCGTCGGCGGCGGCGGAGGCTGCGACGCCCAACCCGTACGCGGCGATGGGCATCGTCGCGAGCGCCGAGCCCGGCTTCAACGATCTCGACAGCGTCCTCCGGCGGCGTCGGGCCGTCTGAACGCGCGGTCCGCGCGACGCCGTCGGTGGTCGGCATCACCCTCGCGGAGGTGATAGGCTTCTTCACGGCTCGGGCCCATGGCGCAGTTGGTAGCGCGTCTCGTTCGCAATGAGAAGGTCGGGGGTTCGAATCCCCCTGGGTCCACCGAGAGAACGGCCCCCGCTTCGGCGGGGGCCGTTTCGTCGTCCACGAGGGGCGGTCCTCGTGCGGGGCCCGAGCGGCTGCCGTCGCGGCGTCAGGCTCGCGGCCGGCGCACCAGGTACTTCGCGGGCTCCTCGAGGTCGGTGAAGCCGTACTGGCGGTAGAGGCCGTGCGCGTCCGAGGTCGCGAGCATCGTGCGGGGCAGGCCCAGCTCGTCGAGGTCGGCGACGACGCCGGCCATCAGGAGCTTGCCGATGCCGGCGCCGCGCGCGTCCGGATCGACGAACACGTCGCACAGCCAGGCGAAGGTCGCCCCGTCGGTGACGACGCGGGCGTAGCCGAGCTGCGCCCCGGTCCCCTCGTCGTAGACGCCGTAGTTGCGTGAGGCGTCGATCGCGGCGTCCTGCGTGGCGCGGCTCCGGCCCTCCGCCCAGTACGCGAGCGTGCTGAGCCAGCGGTGCACCAGGGCACGGTCGAGGCGGTCGGTGGAGGTCGAGAACGCGTACGAGGTCACCGCTCCAGCGTAGGGTGGGGGATCCGCCGAACGACCGAACCGAAGGAGCCGGAGTGCCCACGCCGCAGCAGATCGTCGACTTCACCGAGCCGCCGGCGCCCGAGGGACGGTCGCCGTTCGTGCGCCCGCAGCGCGTCGCGCCGGTCGCGGTCGTCGCCTACGACGAGCGCTGGCCCGCCGTGGCCGCCGAGCTCGACGCGCGCGTCCGCGGGGCGCTCGGCGCCCGGGTCATCCAGCTCGAGCACGTCGGCTCCACCTCGGTGCCGGGGCTGCCGGCGAAACCGGTCATCGACCTCGACCTGACCGTCGCCGATCCCGAGCGCGAGGAGGCGTGGCTGCCGCAGCTCGAGGCCGCGGGCTTCGAGCTGACGGTGCGCGAGCCGTGGTGGCACGGCCACCGCTGCCTGTACCTGGAGTCGCCGCGGGCGAATCTGCACGTGTTCGGTCCGAGCAGCCCCGAGCTGTTCAAGCATCGGATCTTCCGCGACTGGCTGCGCACGGATGCCGCGGATCGTGCGCGCTACGCCGAGGTGAAGGCGAGCGCCGCGCTCGCGGCGACCGAGGCGGGGGAGACCATCATGCAGTACAACGCCCGGAAGGCCGAGGTCATCCTGGCGATCTACGAACGCGCGTTCCGGGCCGCCGGGCTCCTCGACTGACCTCTGTTCACGGCCGCCCCGCGGCGCCCCGGGCGACGGCCGCGTCGACGAGGACGGCGAGGCTCAGCCGGGCGGCTTCGCGGGCGGCCGGATCGGCGGGATGCTCCGCCAGCCACAGTGCCGCGTCGTTCATGGCGCCGGAGAGCATCGCGGTGAGCGGATCGAGCAGCGCCCCGGAGAGCCCGGTCGCCGCGAGCGCCTCCCGCAGGTGCACGACGGAGTGTTCGGCGTCGAGCTGCCGCCACTCCGCCCAGCCGATCACCGCGGGGGCGTCGACGAGGAGGGTGCGGATGGCTGCGGCATCCGTCACCGCGTCGAGGAACGCGAGGCAGCCCGCACGCAGCTGGGCCGCGGCATCCGGTCCGGCCTCCTCGGCCGCCGCGACGACCGCCGCGGCCACCTCCTCCTGGAGCCGGGCGACGACCGCCGTGAAGAGCCCGCGCTTGCTGCCGTAGTGGTGGTAGACCGCGCCGCGGGTGACCCCCGCGGCCGCGGCGACGTCCTCGAGCGCGACGTCCGCGTAGCCGGTCTCGGCGAAGAGCCGGGTGGCGGTGTCGACGATCGAGCGTGCGGTGCGGGCGGCGTCGTCGGCGGAGGCGCGAGGCATGGGCTTCCTTTACATGCAGTGTGTATGTAAAACTGGGGATCAAACATTCTCAGTGTACGTAAAGGAGTGCGATCATGACGGTCACGAGTTGCTACCCGGTGCTGATGAGCGACGACGTCGCCGCGGCGGCCCGCTTCTACCGCGATGAGCTCGGCTTCGAGACGAGCTTCGAGAGCGACTGGTACGTGAGCCTCCGGCTCGGCGACTGGGAGCTCGCGGTCCTCGACCGCGGGCACGAGACGATCCCCGACGGGTACGGCGCGGCCGCCGCCG
Source organism: Agromyces mediolanus (assembly GCF_044917495.1). Lineage (GTDB taxonomy): Bacteria > Actinomycetota > Actinomycetes > Actinomycetales > Microbacteriaceae > Agromyces > Agromyces mediolanus_B. Next base: position 108,400 of record NZ_JAVSSI010000010.1, read on the forward strand.
GGGTGCTGCTGAACCTCGAGGTCGACGACGTCGACGAGATGCATGCCCGGCTCGTCGGCGAGCGGGGCCTCGAGCCGGTGCTCGCGCTCCGAGACGAGGCGTTCGGGCAGCGCCATTTCATCGTGGCCGCGCCCGACGGGGTGCTGCTCGACGTCATCCAGCCGATCCCGCCGAGCGCGGAGTTCCTCGCCGCGTACGCCGCGGGCGCCGCGGAGGGCTGAGCACTCAGCCCTCCGCCGCCTCGCGGCGCACCATCTCGCCTATCCAGATCGGCGCGTACGGCGACGTGCAGTTCGGCGGCGTCGGGTGGTCCTTCAGCACCTCGAGCCGCTCGCCGATGTCGAGCGCGCGGTCGCGGAGCTCCGGTCGGCGGATGCCGATGGTGGCGAGGCACGTGTTCATCTCCCACTGCAGCCGATCCGGGGCGTCCTTCATCTCGGCCTCGACGGTGTCGAGGAGCGCGGGCAGGTCGAGCACCTCCGGCCGTTTCGCGACGGCGTCGGAGGTGAGCGCCCAGCCCGCGCTCGCGACGACCGGGTCGGCGTCGGCGAGCCAGGCCTTCCGGAGCTCCTCGGCGTGCGGGCCCTTCTTCACGACGTAGTTCACGAGCCAGTCGTGCACCTTCGGCGCTCGGGCCTCGCGGAGCATCTCGTCGAGCTCGGCCGGGGTGAACGCGCGCGGCTTCGCGATGAGGATCGCGACGAGGCGGGCCGCGGTGTCGCCGGTGGCCCACAGCCGGAGGGCGAACTCGTGGTCGCTCTTCAGGCGCTTCGCGACCCCGCGGAGCTTCGTGAGGTTCACGCCGTGGTCGTCGCCGTGCCTGGCGTTCACCTCGCGCATGCGCGGGTCCTCCAGCTCGGCGAGTTCGGCGAGCACCTCGTCGACGGTCGTGTCGGTCATCGTGAGCCCTCCGCTCGGTCGCGACCAGCCTAGGAGCTAGTAGCTGCGGCCCACGATCGCGACGAGGCGCTCGGGCGCCGCGTCGCCCGGCAGCTCGCCGTCGGCGGTCTGGAGGCACCGGACCGTGACGGCCTTCGCCGCCAGTTCGTCCTCGCCGGTCTCGCCGAGGGCGGCGTAGGGGATCCGGGCGAAGCCGGTGGCCGCCGCGGCGATCGCCTCCGCGACCGTCTCGACGTCGGCGGTGCGCCCGGCGAGCCGCTCACGCGCCTGCGTGAGCAGGTTCGCCTGCATCTCCTCGAGCAGCGCGGGCACGACCGTGCGCAGCCGGTCGAGCGGCAGCGTCGTCTTGCCCTCGGCGTCGCGCCGGGCGACGGTGGCCTGCTGCGCGTCGAGGTCGCGCGGTCCGAGCTCGATGCGGAGCGGCACGCCCTTGAGCTCCCACTCGACGATGCGGCGCCCGAAGCCGGGAGTGCTGCGCGCGTCGAGCCGGACCCGCACGCCGGCATCCGTCAGCTCGTCCGCGAGCGCGGACGCGGCCGCCACGGTGCGCTCGTCGTCCTTCACCGCGACGACGACCGCCTGGATCGGCGCGATCCGCGGCGGCACCCGGAGGCCGGCCTGGTCGCCGTGAGACATGATCAGGCCGCCCATCATGCGAGTGCTCGAGCCCCACGAGGTCGTCCAGCACATCTGGACGGCGCCCGCGGCATCCGTGTACCCGATGTCGAACGCCCGCGCGAACTTCTGCCCCAGCTCATGGCTGGTCGCCATCTGCAGCGCCTTGCCGTCGCCCATCATCGCCTCGCAGGTCATCGTGTTGACCGCGCCCGCGAACCGCTCGCGGGGGCTCTTCACGCCGACGAGCACGGGAATCGCGAGCGTGTCCTGCAGAAAGTCCCGGTACACCTCGAGGTGGATGCGCCGGGCGTACGCCGCGGCATCCTCGGCGGTGGCGTGGGCGGTGTGGCCCTCCTGCCAGAGGAACTCGGTCGTGCGCAGGAACAGGCGCGGCCGCAGCTCCCAGCGCACGACGTTCGCCCACTGGTTCAGCAGCATCGGCAGGTCGCGGTGCGACTGGACCCACTTCGACATGAGGGCTCCGAAGAGCGTCTCGCTCGTGGGTCGGACGACGACGGGCTCCGTCAGCTCCTTGCCGCCCGCGTGGGTGACGACGGCGAGCTCGGGGCTGAAGCCCTCGACGTGCTCGGCCTCGCGCTCGAGATAGGACTCCGGGATGAACAGCGGGAGGGAGACGTTCTCGGCGCCCGTGCGCTTGATGCGCGCGTCGACATCGGCCTGCATGCGCTCCCACATCGCGTACGCATACGGTCGGATGACCATGGTGCCGCGCACCGGTCCGTTGTCGGCGAGCTGCGCCTTCTCCAGGATGTCCTGGTACCAGCGGGGGAAGTCGTCCTGCACCGACGCGAGAACGCCGGAGCCACCGTGTTGCACCATGCATTCACCGTATGGGATACCGGGGCCGGCCACGAGGCCCACCGGGAATGACGAACGCCCGCCGTTTCGGGCGGGCGTTCGGTGGTGCTGGCGGAGGATGGGGGATTCGTGGATGTCCCGGGGTGCTGCGCGTCACCCGGAATGACGAACGCCCGCCGTTGCGGGCGGGCGTTCGGTGGTGCTGGCGGAGGATGGGGGATTCGAACCCCCGAGGGCTTTCACCCAACACGCTTTCCAAGCGTGCGCCATAGGCCACTAGGCGAATCCTCCAAAGACCCCTCACGCACCCGCCAGAGCCCGGTTACCCTTGCTGCGTTTCCGCCCTGGGGGAGTTGGCCTGGATGGCGCCACGTGAGGAGCCTCGGACAGTCTACCCGAGCGAACGGCTCCGCAAGAACGCACGCTCTCAGGCTCGACCAATAGGCTGGGTTCGTGGCGCACAGCATCTACATCTGCTCCGCCGAGGGGAACACGGGCAAGTCCACCGTTGCGCTCGGGACTCTCGACACGCTCATCCACCGCGCGACCCGGGTCGGCGTGTTCCGGCCGGTCGCGCGCTCGACCGCGGAACGCGACTACGTGCTCGAGCTGCTGCTCGGGCACGACGGCGTCGTGGACCTCGCCTACGAGGACGCGATCGGGGTCGGCTACGACGACGTCCACGCCGATCCGGACGGGGCGCTCGCGACGATCGTGCAGCGGTTCAAGGCCGTCGAGGCGCGCTGCGACACGGTCGTTATCCTCGGCTCCGACTACACCGACGTCGCGAGCCCGACCGAGCTCGCGTTCAACGCCCGCATCGCGGCGAACCTCGGCGCGCCGGTGCTGCTCGTGCTCGGCGGCCGGGCCGGGCTGCAGGGCGCCGACCGCATCGGCCACGCCGATCACGCCGTCGGCGACGAGGCGCGCACGGCGCCGGAGATCGCCCAGCTCGCCGAGCTCGCGGTCGAGGAGCTCGAGCGCGAGCACGCGAGCCTGCTCGGCATCGTGGTGAACCGGGCCGACCCCGACGCGCTCGACGCGATCGTCGCCGAGGTGCGCACCGCCGTGCAGCGCGGGCCGGGGCGGCACGGCCGCCCCTCGGCATCCGTCTCCGGCGACGCGCCGACGGCCGTCTGGGCCATCCCGGAGGACCGCTACCTCGTCGCGCCGTCGATGCGCACGGTGATGGAGGCGGTCGGCGGCGAGCTCACCTTCGGCGATCCCGACCTGCTCGACCGCGAGGCGCTCGGCGTGGTCATCGCGGCGATGTCGATGGAGAACGTGCTCACCTGGCTGACCGAGGGCGCGGTGGTGATCGTGCCGGGCGACCGCAGCGAGGTGCTGCTCGGGGTGCTGACGGCGCACTCGAGCCAGGCGTTCCCGTCGATCTCGGGCATCGTGCTGAACGGTGGATTCCCCCTGTCGGAGCAGGTCGAACGGCTCGTGCAGGGCCTGAAGGCCGGGCTTCCGATCATCCGCACGCCGATGTCGAGCTACGAGACGGCGCTCGCGATCACCCGCACCCGCGGCCGGCTGGCGGCGGAGTCGCAGCGCAAGCGCGACACCGCGCTCGCCCTCTTCGAGAAGCACATCGACGCCGAGGCGGTGCTCGAGCTGCTCGACGTGGCCCGCACCGACGTGGTCACGCCGCTCATGTTCGAGTACGGCCTGCTGGAGCGCGCCCGCCGGGCGAAGAAGCACATCGTGCTGCCCGAGGGCTACGACGACCGCATCCTGCGTGCCGCCGCGACCCTCCTCGCCCGCGAGGTCGCGGAGCTCACGATCCTCGGCGAGGAGATCGAGATCCGTTCCCGGGCGATCGGGCTCGGCCTCGACCTCTCCCGCGCGGCCGTGCTCTCGAACCACGACTTCGTCTATGTGACCCGCTTCGCCGAGGAGTACCAGCGGCGCCGTGCGCACAAGGGCGTCACGCTCGAGCAGGCCCGGGAGCGCGTGCAGGACGTCTCCTACTTCGGCACGATGATGGTCGAGCTCGGTATGGCCGACGGCATGGTCTCCGGCGCGGCGCACACGACGGCGCACACGATCCGTCCGTCGTTCGAGATCGTGAAGACCCGGCCGAACGTCGACATCGTCTCGAGCGTGTTCCTGATGGCGCTCGCCGACCGGGTGCTCGTCTACGGCGATTGCGCGATCGTGCCCGATCCGACGGCGGCGCAGCTCGCGGACATCGCGATCTCCTCGGCCCGCACGGCCGAGCAGTTCGGCATCGAGCCGCGGATCGCGATGCTCTCCTACTCGACCGGCGGCTCGGGCGAGGGCGCCGACGTCGACAAGGTGCGGAAGGCGACGGAACTGGTGCGGCTGCGTGAGCCCGGGCTCGCGGTCGAGGGCCCGATCCAGTACGACGCCGCGGTGGACGCGGCCGTGGCGCGCACGAAGCTGCCCGGGTCGGATGTCGCGGGCCGGGCCACGGTCTTCGTCTTCCCCGATCTGAACACGGGCAACAACACCTACAAGGCGGTGCAGCGCTCGGCGGGCGCGGTGGCGATCGGACCGGTGCTGCAGGGGCTGAACAAGCCGGTGAACGACCTCTCGCGCGGCGCGACGGTGCAGGACATCGTGAACACCGTCGCCATCACCGCGATCCAGGCGGCGGAAGACGGCGTGCGATGAGCGTCGTGCTCGTCTGCAACTCGGGCTCGTCCTCCTTCAAGTACCAGCTGATCGACGTCGCACGCTCGGAGATGCTCGCGAGCGGCATCGTCGAGCGCATCGGCGAGGGCGTCGGGCACGCGCAGCACCGGCACGAGGGGCCGGACAACCGCAGCGCCGGCTCGAACTGGGACGGGGCGTTCGAGGTGCCCGATCACTTCGCGGCGTTCGAGGTCATGCTCGAGGGCTTCGCGGCCCACGGGCCGTCGCTCGAGGAGTTCCCGCCGGTCGCGGTGGGGCACCGGGTGGTGCAGGGCGGGGCGCGCTTCTTCGAGCCGACCGTCGTGACCGAGCTCGTGAAGATCAACATCGACGAGCTCTCCTCCCTCGCGCCGTTGCACAACCCGGCGAACCTCGCGGGGATCGAGGCGGCGCAGCGGGCGTTCCCCTCGGTGCCGCACGTCGCCGTCTTCGACACCGCCTTCCACCAGACCATGCCGCCCGCCGCGTACAGCTACGCGATCGATCGCGCCGTGGCGGCGAAGCACCGCATCCGCCGCTACGGGTTCCACGGCACCTCGCACCGCTACGTCTCCCGCGCCGCCGCCGAGTTCCTGGGGCGGCCGATCGAGGAGCTCCGCACGATCGTGCTGCACCTCGGCAACGGCGCCTCGGCCTGCGCGGTCTCGGGCGGCCGCTCGGTCGAGACGAGCATGGGGATGACACCGCTCGAGGGGCTCGTCATGGGCACGCGGTCGGGCGATCTCGATCCGGCGGTGCTGCTGCACCTGCAGCGGCGGGCCGGCTACTCGGTCGCCGAGGTCGACGAGCTGCTGAACCAGCGCAGCGGGCTGATCGGGCTCGGCGGGCACGCCGACATGCGCGATCTCGTGGCGGCGGCGGACGGCGGCGACGAGGCGGCGGCGCTGGCGCTCGAGGTGTACGCGCACCGGGTGCGCTCCTACGTCGGCGCCTATGCCGCGCAGCTCGGCCGGGTGGACGCGATCGTGTTCACCGCCGGAGTGGGGGAGAACGCGGCCCTCGTGCGGGAGTGGTGCCTCGCGGGGCTCGAGGGGTTCGGCGTGATCGTCGACCCCGAGCGGAACCGCGCTGCCGGGCACGGCGCCCGGCGGATCTCCGCGATGGACTCGCGGGTGGAGGTGCTCGTGGTGCCGACGAACGAGGAGCTCGAGATCGCGCGGCAGACCGCCGCCGTGGTCGAGGCCGGCGCGACGGGCTGAGCTCGAGGCGCAGGGGAGCGCTCGGGCAGCGGGGCGCTCGGGGCATCCATCGGTGAGATGTCGTGGCGATATCCACAAGAACTGTTGCACAAGAGTTCTTGTGGAAGTAGGCTGCCGATATGAGCGACAGCCCGCGGGACGAACCGAGCCGCATCGAACTGCACGACCTCGGCCGGATGCGCGCCCTTGCGAACCCGGCGCGCATGCGCGTGCTCGGCGCGCTCCGCCTCGACGGGCCGGCCACCGTCGGCGCGCTCTCCGAACGGCTGGATGAGGCGCCGGGCTCGGTGAGCTACCACCTGCAGACGCTCGCGAAGCACGGCTTCGTCGAGGAAGCGCCCGAGCTCGCCCGCGATCGCCGCGAGCGCTGGTGGCGCGCCGCGCACGACTACACGAGCTGGGACCCGCTGGAGTTCCGCGACGACCCGGCCACGCGCGCGGGGCTCGACGAGTTCCGCCGTCAGGTGCTCGACGGGTACCACCGCGAGCTCCTCGAGGCCCTCGCCGCGGAACCCGCGCTCGAGACCGAGTGGGTCGAGGCGGCGGAGTCGGCCGACGCCGCGGCGCACCTCACCGCGGCCGAGCTCGGCGAGCTCTCCGCGGAGCTCGCCGCGGTGCGCGACCGCTGGTACCGACGGGGGCGCGAGCGTCGAGCGGGCACCCGCCCGGTGCGCTTCATCACGCACACCTTCGTGCGGGGCGAACCGTGAGCGCGCCCGCCGAGCCCGCCGTGCGGTCGGCGCACCCCCGCCGCACCCCGCTCTTCGCGACCTTCGCCGCCGCGCTCTTCTCGCTCGGCGGCAACGCGATCGCCCTCGTCGCGATCCCGATCATCGCGCTGCAGCAGACCGGTTCGCCGCTCGCCGCGGGCGTCGTCGGCGTCTTCGCGACCGTGCCGCTCGTCATCGGCGGCGCCTTCGGCGGCGTGCTCGTCGACCGCTTCGGCTACCGGGTCTCGAGCATCGTCGCCGACCTCGCGAGCGCGGTCACCGTGCTCGCCCTCCCGATCCTGCACGCGACGGTCGGCCTCGAATTCGGGGTGATGCTGGCGCTCGTCTTCCTCGGCGGCCTCCTCGATCCGCCCGGCGACACCGCGAAGACCGCGCTCACCCCCGAGCTCGCGGCACTCGCGAGGATGCCGATCGCGCGCGCCGCGGGCATCCAGTCCGCCGTGCAGCGCACCGCGTCGATGCTCGGCGCCGCGACCGCCGGTGCGCTCATCGCCTTCCTCGGCCCGATGCCGGCCCTCGTCGTCGACGCCGCCGGCTTCGTCGTCTCGGCCGCGCTCGTGCTCATCCTCGTGCCGCGCGGCATCCGGCCGGCCGGGTCGGACGCCGCAGCGGCGGGGGCCACCGGCGCAGGGGAGGGCGCGGAATCCGGCGCCGCGGGGGAGCCATCGGCGAGCGCTGCCGCGCAGTCCGGCCGCGGCGGTTTCGTGGAGGGCCTGCGTTTCGTCGCCCGCTCTCCGCTCCTGCGCGCGATCGTGCTGCTCGTCACCCTGACGAACGCGATCGACGCGGCGGGGCTCACCGTGCTGAAGCCGCTCTACGCCACCGAGGTGCTCGGCGATCCCGCCCTGCTCGGCTTCATGGTCGGCTGCTTCGCGGGAGGCGCACTGCTCGGATCCGCGGTGTTCGCGGCGGTCGGGCATCGCTGGTCCGGCCGGGTGCTGTTCGCGGCCTGCTTCATGCTCGCGGGCACCGTGCCGTACGCGGCGATGGCGTTCGAGGCGCCCGCTCCGGTGCTCCTGCCGGTGCTCGCGGTGTCGGGCTTCGCGGCGGGCGCCATCAACCCGATGATCGCGACCGCGATGTACGGGCTCATCCCGAACCACATGCGGGCGAGGGTGTTCGGCGTGACCACGGCCGGCGTCGCCGCCACCATGCCGCTCGGCGCGTTCCTCGGCGGGCTCGCCGCGGAGCAGCTCGGCGTCGTCGCTTCGGTCGCCGGCTGCGCGGTGCTCTACCTGGTGCTCGCCTCGAGCCCCCTGTACCTGCGCGCCTTCGGCGGGCTCCGGGCGGCGAACGCGGCAGCGGCCGAACGCGGAACCGACGAGGATGCCGCGGCCGAGCGCGGAGCCGAGGAGGATGCCGCGGCGGGCACCGCGCCCGCCGTGCCCTCCTCGGAGCGCGGCCGGAGCGGAGCGGCCTGAGCCCTCACGTCACGGTGCACGTGCCGGTTCCGATCAGTGCGGGCAGCGCGGCGGTGACGAGGCGCTGCTGCGAGGTCCAGCCTCCGCGCTGCATCGAGACGGACAGGTAGCCGGTGCCGCCGAGGGCCGCGTTCAGCAGGCCGCCCGTGTAGGTCGTCGTGTACGAGCCGCCGCTCGGTCCGGTGGTCGTGAGCGAGCTGCCGAGCAGCACGACCTCGAGCAGCAGCGGATTCGTGCCGGCCTTATACACGGCCTCGCCGATCGCGTAGCCCGCGGGCAGCTGCCAGGTGATCGAGATCCGCGCCGAGCCCAGCACGTTCGATGCCGTGCAGGCGGTCGCGAGCGCGGTCGGCGCCGGGATCGTGGCCGCCGAGATCGAGCCCATGCCCGCCTCGTCGTCGCTCCAGGCGGCCTCCGTCGGGCGCGCCGGGATGGCGAGCAGCGCGATGAGCGCGGCCGCGGCGAGTCCGACCGCGACCCGCTCGAGCGGTCTGCGGCGGGTCACGGTGCCCGCCCCACGCGCCGCCGTGCGAGCAGGGCGAGCGTCCCGCCGAGGGCGAGGAGCCCTGCCGCGAGCAGCGCGCGGCCCGCCGCTTCGACCCCGCTCGCCGAGAGGCCGCCGCCGGGTGGGCCCGCCGCCGTGCCGCCGCTTCCGTCGGTCTCGAGGAGCTCGCCGAAGCCGTCCGCCTGCACCCGCCACTCGGCGCGCGCACCGGGCACCGGGTCCTGCTCCGGCATCCGCAGCTCGAACCGCAGCCACCCGCCCGGGCGCCCGGGGATCTCGCCGAGCGCCAGATCGGTGATCGAATCGCGGAGCGGGCGTTCGGGCACGATCTCGCGCCCGTGGTCGCAGCCGCCAGCGGCGGGGCCGCCGTCGCAGGACACGACGCGGAGCAGGATCGGCGAGGGATCGTGCACCGTGACCTCGAGCCGGAGCGTGATCGTTCCCGGCGCGCGCGCGATCGTTGAGGCGCCGAGCAGGAGCGTGGCGGTGTCGCCCGGGGCGAGCCGCGCGAGCGCGAGCGGGTCGCCGATGGTGGTGAGCCGCAGGTACTCGCCCTGCACCACACGTTCGACCGGGGCGGCCTCCGCGGGCGGTGCGGCGCCCCAGCTCGCCCCCGCCACCGCGAGCACGACGAGTCCGCCGAGCGCGCCGACCCGCCCGCGATCGCCTGCCGCGGCGCTGGCGCGATCGCGCCGCGGCGCCCGCCGGCCGTGGGGACCGCGGGGCCAGAACGCCCAGAGCACGAGCGCGGTGAGCCCGAGCGTCAGGATGCCGAGGACGACGGGATGCTGCAGGGCGGAGATGACGCCGGCGACCCCGGGCACCGACCAGAGCACGAGCCGGACGGTGGTGACGTCGTACGGCGCGGGATCGTCCACGGGGTTGGCGTCGCCGCGGAGCGTGAGCGCGCGCCCCTCGGGCGCGCCGCTCGGCGAGACGTCGATCGCGACCACGCGGTGCGTCACCGGCAGCCGTCCATCGCGATCGACGGTGACGACGTCGCCGAGGTGCACCTCGCTCGCGGGGATCTCGCGGACGAGGGCGGCCGAGCCGGCCGGGATCGTCGGGCTCATCGATCCCGTGGCGAACAGCATGATCGTGACGTTGAACGCGAGCGCGGCCGCGACGAGGGCGATGCAGAGCACGCCCGCCGCGGCGAGCACGAACAGCCCGAGCTCGCCGAGCGCGCGGCCGATGCGCCCGGCGCTCATGTCGCCTCCGTCATTCCTGCCCCCGTCCCCCGTCGAGGTCGTCGAATCACTGGTTCGAGCTGGTCGTGACCGTCCACTTCAGCGTGCCGCTCTGGCCCTGGATGGTGCTCGGCGCCGTCGGCTTCATGCGGACCTGGAAGCAGAACCGCACGACGTTCGCCGCGGCCTTGGTGATGGCGCCGCTCTTGCCCGCGGGCACGGCGGCCGTCGTGTCGGTGAAGGTGGCGTCGGTGTAGATCGAGCTGTCGCTGCAGGCCGTCGCGGTGCCCGAGAGCACGGCGACCTTGTAGTCGAGCTGCGCCGTCAGCGTGCCCGCGCCGCCGGTGGCGATCGCCGACAGGACGGCCTGGCCGTCGACGGTCGTGCCCGCGGTGGTGCGCACGTCGAGCCCGGCCGTCGCGGTCGCGGACGGCGAGAGCCCGGCGACCGCGAAGCTCAGGGTCGCCGGAGCGGCGTCGCTCGTCTGCGCGTACGTCGACCCGGCGGAGTCCTTCGCCTCGCTGACGAAGACGCTCGCGCTGAAACTGCCGGTGCCCACCTCGGAGTCGTTCCACGCCGCGAGGGTCGCGGTCGCGCCGACGCCGAGCACGAGGCCGGCGGCGAGGATGGCGAGGAGCCGTCGGCGGGCGACGCCGTACGGCCCGCGCCAGCTGCGGTGCCGAGGCACGGTCGGCCTACGAGATCGGCGCCGACGAGGTGCCGAGGAACGCCCACGTGATCGAGCCCGTCTGCGACTGGCCGAGCGCGCTGCTCGCGGTGACCGCGACGCAGTAGTTGCGCTGCTCGGTCAGCGAGGCGAGCGTGCCGATCGCGTCGGGCGTCGTCAGCGTGGCCGGGGTCGCGTTCGGCACGACCGAGGTGCCGGCGGCGAACGCCGTGGCGTCGCAGCTCGTCCCGGTGCCGACGTCGACGATGCCGTAGCTGACGTTCGGCGCGATGGTCCCGCTCCCGGCCGAGGTGAGCGTGAGGTCGGCGCCGTAGTTGGAGCCGGCGCCGAGTTTCAACGAGAACAGGTGATACACCGTCGCATCGGGCGTCAGCCGGTCGGCTCCGACGGCGAAGGTGAGTGCCGCGCCCGGCGCGCTCGGATGCTCGCTGAACGCGGTGCCGTCCGGACTGCCGACGAGCGAGAACGCCCCCGAGCCGAAGGCGCCGCTCGCGAACTCCCGGTCCGTCCAGGCGGCGAGCGTGATCGCCGCGCCGACGCCGAGTACCAGCCCCCCGGCCAGTATCGCCATGATCTTCCGGCGCCCCCGCGCCCCGTCCGCGCCGTCCTGCGGCTGCGCGGGGCCCCCCGCCCGCGCACCCCCCCGCCCCGTCGCAACACTGTACTGATGCAAGTTTTACCCCATTTGCCGCATTATCCTCCATTTAACTAGGGCCCCAACCCAAAACTTAGCCAACCCGACTGGTGTAGCCCATTAGGACGCCATTGGGTTGTCACCGCAACCCACTAGCTAACCCGGTGCCGTGGCGCTAGGGCGCGGGGGGTTACATAAGAA
>NZ_JAVSSI010000011.1:0-111622 GCF_044917495.1 Agromyces mediolanus
GGCCCCCACGCCCCGGCGCCCACGCCCCCGCGCCCCCACCCGCCCCGGCCCCCACGCCCCCGCGCCCGCGGGGTCGCGCGAACGGTCGCTCGACGTCCTGTGGATCCGCGATACGAGCGACTCCACGATGTGAAGTCGCTCGTACTGCTGCGTCGCTGCTGCGGGAGGGGCCGTTTGCGCGACTTCGGGAGGGGGGCGGCCGGGCGCTTGCGGCATCCGTCTCGCGTGATTAGACTGACTGGTCAGTACAAAGACGTGCGAACCATCACTCCGCACGAACCGAAGGAACGCACGTGCCGACCATCGTCAGGGCGAACGACCTCGCCCTCGCATCCAAGCGGGGCCCCGTGTACGGCCCCATCGACCTCCGCCTCGCCGACGGCCTCACCGTGCTGCACGGGCCCTCGGGCAGCGGCCGCACCAGCCTGCTGCTCACCCTCGCCGGCCGGATGAAGCCCTCGACGGGCACCCTCGAGACCCTCGGCGACGAGCTGCCCCGCGGCGCCCGTCGCGTGCAGCGCCGCACCGCCATCGCCGGCTTCGCCGGCATCGACGAGCTCGAGGAGTCCGTCACCGTCGGCGCCGCCGTCCGCGAGCGGGCCGCCTGGATCTCGCCGTGGTGGGCCGTCGTACGCCGGCCCGACGAGGCGGCGCTCCGGGGCATCCTGGGCCCGATCTTCGGCGAGGCGCCGCTGCCCGCACCCGACACCGTCATCTGGGAGCTCGACGAGGCGCAGACCACGCTCCTCCGCATCGCGCTCGCGATGATGAGCGAACCGAGACTGCTCTGCTTCGACGGCCTCGACGAGCTCCCCTCACCCGCCGCGCGCGACGCCGTCTGGCGCAGCCTCGACGCCATCGCGCGCTCCGGCACCGCCGTCGTCGTCTCGGCGTCGGCCCCCGAACCCGGGCGCTGGGCCGAGCTCGGCATCGAGCCGGCCGCCCACCCCATCCTGCGGCGCGCGGCCGACCCGGCCGCAGCCGCCTCCAACGCATCCATTCCGCCCGCCGACGCCGACCCCGCCGACGAGCTCGACGTCTTCCTGGAGCACGCCTGATGTTCGCCTTCCTCTCGCCCAGCACCGAGCTGCGCCGCTTCCGGAAGGGCACGCTGCCGAAGATCGCCATCGCGGTGCTGCTCTTCATCCCGCTCATCTACGGCGCCCTCTACCTCTGGGCGTTCTGGGCGCCCACCGACGAGCTGAAGAACCTGCCCGTCGCCCTCGTGAACGAGGACTCCGGCGCGCGCCTCGACGGCGAGCGGGTCACCGCCGGCGACGACCTCGTCGACGAGCTCACCGACGGCGGGCAGCTCGACTGGCGCGTCACGGACGCGGCGGATGCCTCGAGCGGCGTCGCCTCCGGCGACTACTACTTCGCCGTCACCATCCCGAGCGACTTCTCCGAGCGGGCCGTTTCGGTCGGCACCGACGAGCCGCGCCCCGCGAGCGTCGAGGTCGACTACAACGACGCCAACAACTTCCTCGCCTCCACCCTCGGCAAGCAGGCCATGGTGCAGCTGAAGGACGCCGTCGCCGAGCAGGTCTCGAAGCGCACGGCCGACACCCTGCTCGTCGGCATCACCGACGCGGGCGACGGCATCCGCCGGGCCGCCGACGGCGCCGACCGGCTCGCCGACGGGGTCGCCACCGCGAAGACCGGGGCCGGCGCGCTCGTCGTCGGCATCGGAGACCTCGCCGACGGCGCCGACCAGCTCGACGCCGGGGCGATCCGACTCGCCGACGGCTCGGGCACGCTCGCCGACGGGCTCACGCAGCTCCGCGACGGGGCCGGCGATCTCGCGGGCGGCGCCTCGCGCGTCGCCGACGGCTCGGCGCTGCTCGCCGGGAAGGTCGGCGAGGCGGCATCCGGCGCCCAGGCGCTCGCCACCGGCGCGCACGCGCTCGCCGACGGCGCCGGCACGCTGAGCACGAGCACCGGGGAGCTCGCGGGTGGCACGCAGCAGCTCTCCGGCGGCCTCGCCGAGCTGCTCGCCGCGATGCAGGCCCACCCGGAGGTGCCCGCGGCCGCCTATCTCGACAGCATGCAGCAGCTCGCCGACGGCGCGAGCACGCTCGACGGGAAGGCGCAGGAGGCGCTCCCCGGCGTGCAGGCGTACGCCGCCAAGAGCGCCGCCTTCGCCGGGAAGAGCGACGAGCTCGCCGGCGCCCTCGCGGCCGGGCAGCCCGGCGCGCAGGAGCTCGCCGCCGGCGCCGCGCAGCTCCGCGACGGGGCCGCCACCCTCGCATCGAAGTCGGGCGAGGCGGCATCCGGCGCGCGGACGCTCGCCGACGGCGCCGCGACCCTCGCGGGCGGCACCGGCTCGCTCGTGAACGGCACCGGCGAGCTCGCCGCGGGCGGCACGAAGCTCGCGAGCGGCGCGGGCGCCCTCGCCGACGGCAGCCGCACCCTCGCCGACGAGCTCGGCTCCGGGGCCGAATCGGCGCCGCAGCTGAGCCGGGCCGACGTCGAGTCCAAGGCCGAGGTCATGTCGGCGCCGGTGGCCCTCGACGAGCGCTGGCAGCACGAGTCGAAGAGCTTCGGGGAGGGCTTCGCGCCCTTCTTCATCGCCCTCGCGACCTTCGTCGGCGGACTCATCACCTGGCTCATCCTGCGTGCGCTGCCGAGCCGCGCGCTCGCTGCGGGCGCCACCGGGATCCGGGCGGTCATGACCGGGTTCCTGCCCGCCATGGCGATCGGCCTCGGGCAGGTCGTGATCATGGTGCTGGTGCTCGTCTACGGCATCGGCCTGGAGCCGCAGTACTGGCTCGGCACGGCCGCGTTCATCTACCTCGTGACCCTCGCGTTCCTCGCCCTGCAGCAGATGTTCATCGTCGTGCTCGGCAGCGCCGCGGGCCGGGTGGTGAGCCTCGTGCTGCTCATGCTGCAGCTCAGCAGCTCCGGCGGCACCTACCCCGTCGAGACGACGCCGACGTTCTTCCAGGCGCTGCATCCCTTCATGCCCGCCACCTACGTGGTGAACGGCCTGCGCGAGCTCATCACCGGCGGGGTGGACTCTAGACTGTGGCTCTCGGTGATCGTGATGGCCGGCATCCTCGTCGGATCGCTCGCGATCAGCGCCTGGAGCGCCGGGAAGCAGCGGGTCTGGAGCATCGGCCGGCTGCACCCCGAGCTCGTGATCTGAGCCGGCCGCCCGGCCATCCGCCCAGCCCGACCGCCCAGCCCGACCGCCCAGCCCGACCGCCCGACCAGGAGACGACCCCAGTGGCCCGCACCAGCACGACGAAGCGCCAGATCCTCGACGCCGCGCTCGAGCTGGCGGCCACGAAGGGCATCACCGGCACGACGATGGACGAAGTCGCCGAGCGAGCCGGCGTCGCCAAGGGCAGCCTGTACTACAACTTCAGCTCGAAGGACCTGCTGTTCGAGGCCCTGCTGAAGGAGCGCGTCGGGGCGCTCGCCGAGTCGCTGCGGCGGGCGAAGGGCGAGCGGCGCGGGCAGGAGGCCATCGAGGCCCTGGTCGCGGAGCTGCTCGACGTGATCGCGGCGAACTCCGCGCTCGCGAAGCTCATGGCGGCGGAGATCTTCCGCACCGACCGGGCCTGGCAGGAGACGCTGTTCGCGCTCCGGCACGAGGCGCTCGCCGTGTTCGCGGAGGCGATCGCCGAGGCATCCGGGCCCGCCGATGGCGCCCCCGCCGCGGGCGGGTCGGCCGCCGCCGGGCTCCGCGCCTCGGCCGTGTTCGGGGCGGTGCTCATGGCCGGACTCGAGTGGCTCGTCTTCGAGCCCGAGCGCGACCGGGCCGAGGTCGCGGCCGCCATCCTCGCCACCCTCCGCCCCGCCTGAGCCGGGCCCGCCCGGTCGGCGGTGCTACGCCGGCCGCGACGAGCGCCGCGCGATCGCGACGAGCTCGGCGGCGGCGTCGCTCGGCCGGGCCGTCGCGCGGCGCACCGCGCGCAGCCGCCGCCGGAGCTCGAGGCCGTCGACGGGGACCTCGACGAGGTCGCCGCGGGCGATCCAGCCGGCGACGGCGAGTTCGCTGAGCACCGCCGGACCCGCTCCCGCGGCGGCGCTCACCCGGACGGCCGCGTTGCTGCCGAGCTCGAGGCTCGGCGGCGCGAGCTCGGCTTCGGGGATGCCGAGCCGGTCGAGCGCGGCGGCGAGGGTGGCGCGGGTGCCCGAGCCGCCCTCGCGGACGACGAGCGGGGTCGCGGCGAGTTCGGCCGGCGTCAGCATCCGACGCCGGGCCCAGGGATGATCCGGCGCGACGACCACGGCGAGGCGGTCGTCGGCGACGGTGACGCTGCGGAGCCCCGGCGGCACGCGCGGCGTCTCGACGAAGCCGAGCTCGCAGTCGCCCGAGGCGACGAGCGCGAACACCTCCCGGGAGTTCGCGACGCGCAGCTGCACCTCGAGCTCGGGCCGGGCGCGGCGGAGGCGGGCGAGCCAGGCGGGGGCGAGGTACTCCGCGACGGTGAGGCTCGCGGCGACGTCGAGGTGCGCGTCGCGGTCGGCGCGGAGCGCGGCGCTCGCGGTCATCAGCTCGCGGGCGTCGTCGAGCACGCGGCGGGCCCAGTCGGCGACGGCGGCGCCGGCCGGGGTGAGTTCGGATCCGCGCGGATGCCGCGCCACGAGGTCGAGGCCGAGCTCCGACTCGAGCCGGGCGACGGCGCGGCTGGCGTTCGGCTGGGCCATCCCGACGGCGCGCGCGGCGGCGCCGAGGCCGCCGTGCTCGGCCACGGCGACGAGGAGCTCGAGCACGGCGAGATCGGGCCAGCGCTGCGGCGAGGATGCGGGCATATCACGATGATATGACTCGATGCCCGATCGACGGCTACTGGGATCGCCGGGCGGCACCCAGAGTGATCTGGTGAGCAGTCCCGCAGGTCCGAGCCCCGCATCCAGCCCCGTCTCTCGGTCCGCACGCCTCCGCGCCCTCGCCCCCGGTCTCGCGGCCGCGCTCGCCGCGGCCGGGGTTTCGCTCGCGCTCACCCTCGTGCTGCCGACCGTGAGCGCGCTCCTCGTCGCGATCGTGCTCGGCGTCGCCTGCCGCAACCTGCTGCCCCTCCCGGCCGCGCTCGACCCGGGCCTCGCGATCGCCGCGAAGCGGTTGCTGCGGATCGGCATCGTGCTGCTCGGCCTGCAGCTCGTGCTCGGCGACATCCTCGCCCTCGGGCCCGGGATGATCGCCGTCGTCGTCGCGATCGTCGCGGTCGGCATCATCGCCACCCTCGCGATCGGGCGCGCCCTCGGCGTCTCCCCGACGCAGCGGCTCCTGATCGCCTGCGGCTTCTCCATCTGCGGCGCCGCGGCCGTCGCCGCCGTCGACGGCGTGATCGAGACCGAGGACGAGGAGGAGGTCGTCACGGCCCTCGCCCTCGTCGTGCTGTTCGGCACGATCATGATCCCCCTCGTGCCGCTCCTCGGCTCCGCCCTCGGGCTCGGCGAGGTGCAGACCGGGCTCTGGGCGGGCGGGTCGATCCACGAGGTCGCGCAGGTCGTCGCCGCCGGCTCGGCCATCGGTTCCGCGGGACTCGCCGCCGCGGTGGTCGTGAAGCTCGCCCGGGTGCTGCTGCTCGCGCCCGTGCTCGCGGTCGTCTCCGTGCAGCGCCGCCGGGTGCTGCGCCGCGAGCAGGCCGAGGGGGCGGCGCCGTCCGGGAAGCGCCCGCCGATCGTGCCGCTCTTCGTGGTCGGCTTCCTCGTGATGGTGCTCGTGCGGTGGACCGGGGTGCTGCCGGCGGGCGTCCTCGCCGGTGCCGGCGTCGTCCAGACGGTGCTCCTCGCGATGGCGATGTTCGCCCTCGGCACCGGGGTGCGGTTCTCGATGTTCCGGCGCGTGGGCCTGCGCCCGGTCGCGCTCGCGGGCGCCTCGACGCTCGTCGTCGCGGGCGTCGCCCTCGGCGGCGTGCTCGTCGCCGGCTGAGCTCGCGCCGCCGGTCCAAGGTGCGACGGCCCAAGGCCCGGCAGCTCTGCGACCCAAGGTTCGACAGCCCGGCGGCCCGATCGGCGCCGGCCGGGGGCATCCCGTGAATCCCGCGACGCGCCGCCCGCTCCCGGCATCCTCCCCGGATCCGTCGATACCGTGGCGACTCCACCCGGCCGACCGAAGGAGACCGGATGCCCCGCACCGCCCAGCCGCCCGCCGACCCCTCGTCGTCCGCGCGCGGCGCTCGTCGTGACGCGCGCCCGCCGGCCCACGGCCGCCGTCGTTCGCGGCGGCGGAAGGTGCTGTTCGGCGTCGCGGGCGTCGCCACCGGGCTCCTCGTGGCCGGGGTCGCGTTCGCCGGCATCATGGCGGCGCGGGTGGCGGGCAACATCGCCGGCAACTCGGTCGCCAGGCCGGGCGACACCGACGGCCCCGAGATCCCCGACTGGAACGGCGCGGTGAACCTCCTCATCATGGGTTCCGACGTGCGCGCGGGTCAGACCTCGGCGAACTACGGCGACGAGGGCGGCGCGCGATCCGACGTGATGATGCTGCTGCACGTCTCGAGCGACCACAGCAACGCGACCCTCGTCAGCATCCCGCGCGACACGATGCTCCCGACGCCCGAGTGCACGACGCCCGACGGCGAGGTCATCGACGCGCGCGAGTCCGTGCAGATCAACGGGGTGCTGAACGACGGGCCGTACTGCTCGCTCGACACGATCCGCGAGTTCACCGGGCTCGACGTCGACCACTTCATCATCGTCGACTTCGACGGGGTGATCGGGGTGACCGACGCCATCGGCGGCGTGGAGATCTGCCTCGCGGAAGACGTCGACGACCCCGACTCGGGTCTCACGCTCGCCGCGGGGGAGCACACGATCCAGGGTGCGCAGGCCCTCGCCTTCCTGCGCACGCGGCACGGCATCGGCGACGGCAGCGACCTCGGCCGCATCGCGACCCAGCAGACGTACCTCTCGGCGCTCGCGCGCAAGGTGAAGGATGCCGGGACGCTCACGAACCCGGTCGCGCTCTTCGGACTGGCGGATGCCGCGAGCCGCTCGATCACGGTCGACGACGGCCTGGCTGGCCCCGACGCCCTCGTCGGGCTCGCGGGCACGCTCGCGAACATCGATCTCGCGAACATCGCCCTGGTGCAGCTGCCGGTGCGCGACTACTGGGCCGACCCGAACCGGGTCGAGCCGATCGCCGAGGAGGCGGAGGCGCTGTTCGCCGCGCTCGGCGCGGACGAGGCGCTCGTGTTCGCCACCGACGATCCGGAGGCGGACGCGTCCGACGGCGGCGAGGACGTCGGCGACGCCGCCGACGCGCCGGCGGCGGATGCCCCGGCCGCGGATGCCCCGGCAGCGGACGCACCGGCGCCGACCCAGGGCGCCACGCCGACACCCAAGCCGAAGGCGACGCTCGCCCCGGGCACGAAGGGGCAGGACGCCGCGACCGTCAGCTGCGCCGGCGCGTCCTGATCCGCGCCCGGTTCGGGACGACTATGACGTCGGGATTCCAGCTTCGCGGATGCGCGAGGTAGGCTCGCGGCTGGATCCGGGGACCCGATCGAGTGAATGAGGAGGATCTCATGGCTGTGCGCCGGAAGATCGTCGGACCCGGAACCGAAGCGCCGAAGGCATCCGGATGGAAGCGGCGAGCCGCGGTCGCCGCACTCGCCGTCGGCGCGCTGACGGGAGCCCTGGTGCCCGCCGCCGCGGAACCCGCGTCGGCGTACTACACGAGCGACGCCAAGGACTTCGAGGTGCTGACGCACATCCAGGACCGGGGGTGGACCCAGGCGTCGGGAACCCGGAACCAGGGCTTGCGACTCGAAGCGATCCAGGTCCGGCAGCTGAACGACAAGCGGCTCTGCCTCCGCGCGCACGTCGCGAACATCGGCTGGCAGCAGCAGCAGTGCACCAGCGGGCGGGGCTCGGTGATCACGGTCGGCACGACCGGTCGCGCCCTCGCGATCGAAGCGGTCGAGGTCACCCGGATCGGCTCGTACCGCCTGTGGGCGTACGCGCACATCCAGAACATCGGCGACCAGCGCGCCGGGGTCGACGTGGGGTCGGACCGGTTCACGGTGGGCACCACCGGGCGGGGCCTCCGCATGGAGGGGTTCCTCCTCAACAACGCCTGAGCCCCGGCGGTCCCGAGCCCCGGCGGTCCCGAGGGTCGGCTGGCCTCAGCTTCGACCGCGCCCGGGCAGCCGCACGCAGGCACACGCACGCACCGGATGGCGTGCAGCCGCATCCGGTGCGTGCGCGGGGCGCCGTGCCGGGCAGCCCCCAATGCTGCCCGGCACGCGCCTCAGCCGGCCGTCGGCGACGGCAGCTCCGGACCGGGGACCCCCGTGCCCGGTCCGGAACCTGTGCCGCCGTCCGACGAACCGCCGTTCGAACCGCCCTCGTTCGAGCTCGTGCCCGAGCCGCCGTCGCGGCGCGCGGCGCGGCGCTCGCGGCGCTCGGCGCGCCGGGTCATCCGCCGGTCCCGGCCCCGCTCGAACAGCAGGTACAGGATCGGCACGAGCACCAGCGTCAGCAGGGTGGACGAGATCAGCCCGCCGATGACGACGATCGCGAGCGGGCGCGAGATGAACACGCCGCCGCCGGTCAGCCCGAAGGCCATCGGCAGGAGCGCGAAGATCGTCGCCGCCGCGGTCATCAGGATCGGGCGGAGCCGCAGCCGGGTGCCGTGGCGCACCGCGTCGTCCAGCTCCGCTCCGCCCTCGCGCAGCTTGTTCACGAGGTCGATGAGCACGATCGCGTTCGTCACGACGATGCCGATGAGCATCAGCAGGCCGATGAGCGCCGGGAGCCCGAGCGGCGTCCCGGTGAGGAACAGCCCGAGCAGGGCGCCGGTCGCCGCGAACGGCACCGACACGAGGAGGATCATCGGCTGGCGGAGATTGCGGAACGTGCCGATCATGACGAAGAGCACGAGCACGATCGCCGCGAGCATCGCGAGCCCCAGCTGGGCGAACGCCTCGTCCTGCTCGGCGGAGACGCCGTGGACCTCGTAGTGCACGCCGCCCGGCAGCTTCACCTCGGCCATGGCCGAGGTGACGGCCGCGTTCGCGGCATCCAGCGCCCCACTCTCCGGGGTGACCGAGATCGCGACCTCGCGCTCGCCGCCGATGCGGGTGACCGACGGGGCGGTGAGCTCCTCGGTGACGGCGGCCACGTCGGCGACGCGCACGGGGGTGCCGCGCAGCTCGCCCGCGGCGGTCTGCTCCTGCGTCATCCGCTCGGCCTCGGCGCGCTGCTCCGCCGCGTCGTCTCGCGCCTGACGCAGCTGGTCGACCTGCGCGTCGCTCGCGGCGATGCCCTGCTCGGTCTGCGCGATCGCACCCTCGAGCGCGGCCAGCTGCTCCTGGCGTTCGCGGATCGCCGCGGCGTTCGCCTCCTCCTGCGGGGTGCCCGGCTTCGCCGGGACGATGGGCGCCGCGCGCAGGGCGGCGAGCTGTCCGCGCATGGCGGCGAGCTGCTCGCTCAGCTCCCCGCGGGCCGACTGGGCGTCGGAGATCTGCTCCTCGAGCGCGTCCGCGGCCTCGGCCTGGGCGCTCTCCGCCTGCTGCTCCTGCTCGGCCTTCAGCTTGTCGAACGCGGCCTTCTGCGCGGCGGCCGTCTGCTTCGGGGTGACCGGCAGCAGCAGCTCGGCGACGCCGGCGGCACCTCCGGTGACGGTGCTCGTGCGGATCACGATGTCGCGCTCGCGCCCCTCGAGCATGAGGGTGCCCGCGGGGGTGCCGCTCAGGGCGGCGTCGATGGCCTGGGCCACCTGCTGCTGGTCGAAGCCGAGCGCCGCCGCCTTCACCGGGTCGACGACGACGCGCACGACCGGCTGCTCGCCGGAGAGGCTGCTCGTCGCCTTGTCGACGCCGGGCTCCCCTTCGAGGGCCTTCACGAGCGCATCGCTCGCCTCGCGGAGTGCCACGGGGTCGTTGCCGAGCACGCGCAGCTCGATGCCGCCGCCGCCGAAGCCGCTGGTGTCGACCGCGGTGAGCTCGAACTGCGCCGGGTCGCCGAGCGGCTCGAGCGCACGTTCCACGTCCCCGCGGACGGTGTCGGCCTTCGCGCCCTCCTCGAGGAGGATGTCGTAGGTGATGCGCGCGGGCTCGCCCGAGGTGCTCGACTGCGCCGGGATGGCGGCGACGACGTCGCGCACACCTGCGACCTCGCCGAGCGCGCGCTCGACCGGTTCGGCCGCCTCGGCCCGCGACGCGAGGTCGACGGCGTCCTTCGGCGTCTGCTGCAGCGAGAGGCTCTGCTGCCCGGACTCGCCGAGGAAGTCGGTCGGGATCACGACGCTGAGCGCGAGGGTCGCCACGAGGATGACGACGGAAGCGCCGAGCGTGATCAGCGGATGCCGTCGCGTCGCGCCGAGCGCGGGCATGATGCTCCGCTGCAGGCGGTCCTCCGGGCTCTGCATCTCCGCCTGGGCGATGGCCGCGGCGTCGAGCGGTGCGGCGTCGTGCTCGGCGTCGTGTGCGGCCGCGCCGGCGGGGCCGGCCGCCACGGACTCCGCCGAGGCATCCGCCGCCGCCCGCTTCGCCGCCCGGTTCTTCAGGAACCAGTAGGCGAGCACGGGCACGATCGTCAGCGCGACGACGAGCGAGGCGAGCAGCGCGATCGTGACCGTGATGGCGAAGGGCCGGAACAGCTGTCCGGTGAGCCCCGACACGAAGGCGATCGGCAGGAAGACGGCGACGGTCGTGAGCGTCGAGGCGGTGATGGCGCCCGCGACCTGCTTCACCGAGGCGACGATGTCGGCCGGGGTGGGTGCGCGCCGTTCCGCGTGTCTGGAGATGTTCTCGATGACGACGATCGAGTCGTCGACGACGCGTCCGATGGCGATCGTGAGCGCGCCGAGCGTCAGGATGTTCAGCGTGTTGTCGCTCCACCAGAGGCCGATCATCGTGATGAGCAGCGACAGCGGGATCGAGACGGCGGCGATCACCGTCGAGCGCCATGAGCGGAGGAACGCGAAGATCACGATGACGGCGAAGAGGAGACCGAGCGCGCCCTCGACGGAGAGGTCGTGGATCGACTGCTCGATATACGGCGCCTGGTCGAAGAGCGTGACGAACTCGGCGCCGAGCGACTCGCTGAAGTCGTCGAGCTGCGCCATGACGCCGTGCGAGATGTCGACGACGTTCGCCCCGGAGCCGGGCGTGATCTGGATCGTGAGCGCCGGCTTGCCGTTGACGCGGGAGATGCTCGTCGCCGCCACGGACTGCAGCGAGACGTCGGCGACGTCGCCGACCCGCACGGAACCCTCCTGGACCTGCACGGGCAGCGCCTGGATCGCCTCGATGCTCCCGAGGCCGGGACCCACGGTGACGGAGACGGCGCCCTCGGCGCCGTCGACCTGACCGGCCGGCAGCACGGCCGCGTTCGCCTGCAGCGCCTGGAGCACGGCGGCCGCCTCGACCTTCAGCCGCTCCAGGTCGGCGGGACGGATCGAGACCTCGACCCGCTGCTCCTCGCGCCCGGACAGCGTCGCCTCGCGCACCCCGTCGACCGAGCGCAGCGCCGGCAGCACCGTCTGCTCGAGCGAGTCGGCGAAGGCGACGGGGTCGCCGGACGAGCCCGCGGTGAGCATCATCGCGGGCATGTCGCTGCTGGAGCCCGACATCACGTCGACGCGCGCGCCCTGCGGGAGGGCGGCCTTCGCACCGTCGACCGCGGCGCGGATCGCCCGCTCGGTCTCGTCGGCGTCGAGTTCGAACGGCCAGGTGACCGAGATCTGCGCCGACCCGGTGCTCGAGACGGAGCTCACCTCGGTGATGCCCGCGACCGAGCGGAGCGACTGCTCGACCGGCTCGGTCGCGACCTCGGCCATCTGCTCGGGGGCGAGGCCGGCCGCCTGCACGGAGATGAACGCCCCGGGGTACTTCACCGGCGGCATCAGCTCCTGCCGGAGCGAGCCCATCGCCACGAGCCCGAGCAGGGCGATGGCGATGGTGATGAGGCCGACGATGGCCCGGTTGGCGAGACTTGCTCGGGTGAGGAAGGTCATGGCGATCTCCGGTCGGGGGCACGGCCGGATGGAGCGGGCATCGGTGCACGAGCGCGCCGGGCAGAGGCCGCGCCGGGCGATGGTTCCAGTTCACTCGGCGAGGCGGGGGTCGGGCATCAGCCGGTCGAGGGAGATCAGTGGTACCCCGGGACCACTCCGCGAGGATGACGGGCCCGCCCGCGGTCAGGCGGCGTGGCGCGGCTCCTGCGCGAGCTCGTAGCGGAAGCGGCGCCGGTGGCCGCGACGCCGGGCGCGCAGCCGCTCCGCCCGGGCGAGGGACTCGGGGTCGAGGGCGCCGACGCGGTCGAGCGAGGTGGGGCGGAGATGGTTGCCCTCACGGGCGCACGCGCAGGGGAGCCGGGTCTCCTCGCCGAGCGGGCCGAAGACGAACTCGAGGTGGCGGGCCATCCGGTCTCCCTCCGTTCGCGATGCGCCTACGGAAGGGATGCGGATGCGGGGCGATCATGACGCGGATCGCGCCACGGATTCCGTTCGCACCGGGACGGCGGCCGGATGGCCCGGTGCGCTACTCGATCGCCTTCAGCTCGATGCTGATCTGCTCGGCGTCGAGGTCCTCGAGCGCGGCGCTCAGCGCGGCGGCGCTGAACCGGCCCTCGTCGCGGGCGTCGAGGAGCGCGTCGCGCTGCGCCCGGATCATCCGGAGTCGCAGCTGGCGCACCCGCTCCGGGTCGACGAGCCGGCGCTGCTCGGCCTCGCCCGGGACCGGCACCGCCGGCGTCGCGGGCTCCGCCGAGGCATCCGCCCCCTCGACCTCGGCGAGCTCCTCGTCGGCGTCGTCGCCCGCGCCCTCCTGGTTGGACAGCTGCCAGGCCGCGCGCATGCGCTCGGCCATCGCGCGGATCGCGGGGTCCTCGGAGCCCGCGACCTCGGCCATCGCGGCGGATTGGAGCAGGCGGCGCAGCTCGCGGCGTTCGGCGGCGCCGTCCTCCGGGTCGCGCGCCGGCATCACCCAGCGCACGAGCCACGGCAGCGTGCCGCCCTGGATCAGCAGCGAGCCGATCGCGACGAGGAAGGCGATGAAGACGAGCAGCGAGCGGTTGGGGGTGTCGGAGGGGAGGGTCTGCGCCGCAGCCAGCGTGACGACGCCCCGCATGCCGGCCCAGACGACGATCGTGCCCTCGCGCCAGCCGAGCCGTTCGTCGAGGTAGTAGTCGATGTCGGCGACGCGGCGACGGAACATCGAGCGCACCCGCTCGGCCTGGGCGGGAGAAGCCTTGGGATGCACCGGGATCGCGGCGCCCGGATGCGTCTGCTGCTTCGTGCGGATGAACTCCCGCACCGCCTCGGCCCGGCGTGCCCGGCGGGCGAGCCCCGCGAAGAGCGGCGCGACGTACGCGGCCCGGATGAGGATCGTCGCCGCGAGGGCGATCGCCGCGAGCCCCGCGGCGTGCCAGGCGCCCGAGTGCGCCGTCTCGACGTCGTCGACGATCGCGGTCAGCTCGAGGCCCATGATGAGGAACACCGCGCCCTCGAGCACGAGCTCGACGGTGCGCCAGTTCTGCGCGTCGGACAGGCGATGCTGCGGACTCAGGAACTTCGCCGCGCCGCGTCCCGTGATGAGCCCGGCGACCACCGCGGCGACGAGCCCGGAGGCGCCGAAGTGCTCGGCCGGGATCGAGGCGAGGAACGGCATGGTGAAGGAGATCACCGTGTTCACCGTCGGATTCATCACCCGGGCGCGCAGCCGCAGGTTCAGCCAGCCGATGACGATGCCGATCACCGCGGCGAGGACCACGGAGTAGACGAAGGAGCCGGCGACGCTCCAGAGCGAGACCGTCGCGGCGATCCCCGCGATCGCCGAGCGCAGCAGCACGAGGGCGCTCGCGTCGTTCAGCAGGCTCTCGCCGTCGAGCATCGCCACGACCCGCGGCGAGACGCCGAGCCGTTTCACGATCGAGGTCGCGACGGCGTCGGTCGGGCTCACGATGGCGCCGAGCGCGATGCCGGCCGGGATGCCGAGATCGGGGATGAGCCACGCGAACAGGAGGCCGAGGAGCACGGAAGTGACGACCACGAGCACGACCGAGAGCCCGCTGATCGCCCCGAAGTCGCGGCGGAACTCCATCGCCGGCATCGACACCGCCGCCGAGTAGAGCAGCGGCGGCAGCACGCCCGCGAGGATCCACTCCGGGTCGATCTCGAACGCGGGCACGACCGGCAGCAGCCCGACCCCGAGGCCCACGAGCACGAGCAGGAGCGGCGCGGCCACGCCGAGCTTCGGGGCGAAGGCCGTCGCCGCGGCGATGGCGAGCAGCGCGAGCACGCCGGCCAGCAGCAGATCCATGGGGACATTCTGCCGTGCCTCGGCGGCCGGGCGCAGGGATGCGCCTCGCCGGGGCCCGCACGTCGGCGGGATGTGCTGGGCTGGGGGCATGGGATACGAGTCGGACTTCCTCGGGATCGAACTGCCCCTGCCGGTGCCGCTCGACGCGGCCGGCTCCGGTCCGCTGCTCGACTACGTGCACTTCTCCGTGCGCCTCGACCAGCGGCGCCGGCTGGCGCGGGTCACCGGGGTGAACCTCGACGGGACCGCGCTCGTCGAGCTCGAGCGCTCGGGCGAGGCGTGGCGGCTCGACCCGCGCATCCCGGCCGACGGGCAGACCGGGCCCGAGGTCTACGCCGACAACCCGCTCGACCGGGGCCACCTCGTGCGCCGTCGCGATCCCGTGTGGGGCGAGCCCGCCGTCGCCGCCCGCGCGGAGTCCGACACCTTCCACTACCCGAACGCCGCGCCGCAGGCGGCCGGGTTCAACCAGTCGAAGGAGCTCTGGCTCGGCCTCGAGGACCACGTGCTCGCCTTCGGCGCGGCCGAGGGGCTCCGCCTCGCGGTCTTCACTGCGCCGGTGCTCGCCGCCGACGACTCGCCGTACCGGGGCATCCGTCTGCCGCGCCGCTTCTTCAAGGTCGTGGCGTGGCTGCGCGGCGATCGGCTCGCCGCCGCGGGCTTCCTGCTCGACCAGTCGGCGCTCATCGAGGGGCTCGCCGAGCGGCTCGCCGAGGTCGAGCCCGGCTCGGCCGGGCGCGGCGCGCTGCCCGAGCTCGGCGGCTTCCGCACCTTCCAGCTGCCGATCGGCGAGCTCGCCGCCCTCGCCGGGCTCGCGATGCCCCAGCTGGTCGCCGCCGATCGGATGCCCCGGGCCGTCGCCGCCGAGGGGTGGCGCGAGCTCTCGGACCCGAGCGGACTGCTCCTGTAGCCCGCGCGGGCGCCCCTCCGCCGCACCTCGGTCGCCCGTCCGGCGCGCCTCGGGCGTACCGTGGAGGGGAGCACATCGACACCGGGGTCGGGAGGTCGTCATGTCGGTCATCGCCTGGATCGGGCTGGGGCACATGGGCGCGCCCATGGCGGGGAACCTCGTCGCGGCGGGCCACGAGGTGCGCGGCTTCGACGTCACCGCGGATGCCGCGGCGGATGCTTCGGCCCGGGGCGTGCGCGTCGCCGCCTCCATCGCCGAAGCCGTCGCCGGGGTCGAGGCCGTCTTCACCTCCCTGCCGCGCGGCGAGCACGTGCGCGCGGTCTACGCCGGCCCCGGCGGCGTGTGGGAGACGGCTCCGGCTTCGGCGCTGCTGCTCGACACCTCGACGGTCGACGTCGAGACCTCGCGCTGGTGCCACGAGGAGTCGGCGGCCCGGGGCATCCGCTTCGTCGACGCCCCCGTCTCCGGCGGCATCGCCGGGGCCGCCGCCGGAACGCTCACGGTCATGCTCGGGGGCGAGGCGGGTGCGATGGCGGCCGCGCGGCCGGTGGTCGAGCCGTTCGCCGGCCACGTCTTCGAGCTCGGCGGCCCGACGAGCGGCATCGCCGCGAAGCTCGCGAACAATCTCATGCTCTTCGTCTCGCTGCTGGGTGTCGCCGAGGGCGCCGCGCTCGCCGAGTCGCTCGGACTCGACGCGGAGCGCTTCTTCGAGGTCGCCTCGGTGTCGTCGGGGGAGTCGTGGCCGCTGCGCACCTGGTACCCCGCTCCCGGGGTGGTGCCGACGAGCCCGGCGAACCGCAACTTCGACGCGACGTTCACCGCGGCGCTCGCCGAGAAGGACCTCTCCTTCGCCGTCGAGGCGGCGGCGGCCTCGGGGGTGCGCACCCCGGCGGCCCGGATCGCGCTGGACCAGTTCGAGCGGCTGATCGGCGAGGGCTACGGCGCGAAGGACTGCAGCCTCATCGCGAAGTTCGCCTCGCCCGACGGCCGGATCGCGGGCTTCGACCCGCACGAGTGACCCGGCTCGGCTCGACAGCCGGGCTCAGCGCTCGCCGTGCTGGACCGCGTCGATGACCTCGCCGAGGCGGTCGCGCAGGGAGCCGAGCTCCTCGAGCGTCATCCCGAGCCGGTCGACGACCTGGGGCGGGATGCCGAGCGCCTGTTCGCGGAGCGCCCGACCGGTCGGGGTGAGCTCGACGTCGAGGGCGCGCTCGTCCTTCGCGCTGCGCTGCCGGGTCAGGTAGCCCTGCGCCTCGAGCCGCTTCAGCAGCGGGGAGAGCGTCGCGGGCTCGAGCTGGAGCGCGTCGCCGAGGTCGCGGACGGTGCGCGGGCTCCGCTGCCAGAGCGCGAGCATGACGAGGTACTGCGGGTGGGTGAGGCCGAGCGGCTCGAGGATCGGGCGGTAGACGCCGATGACGCCGCGGGCGGCGACGGCGAGGGCGAAGCACACCTGGTTCTCGAGCGCCAGGAGGTCGATGGGTTCGCCGTCGACCTCGACGATCGAGGCATCCGTGCGGTCGTCGCTCGCGCGCTGGTCCTGCATGGTCACCCCTCCAGTATTGCGCATGAGCTAATAATTAGTACACTAATGATTGTGACACGAAGAGAACACCCCGCAGGCGAACAGCCCCGACGGGGGTATGCGGGCCTCATCGACAAGCTGAACGCGAAGCTCCTGCCCTACATCGGGCCGCCGCCGCTCGGCCCCTACGACGACGAGCCCGTCGCCACGCGCCCCCCGGCCTGCCCGATCTGCGGCAAGCCGATGTCGGAGCACGACATCGACCGCTCGGGCGAGCGCACGCAGCTGCACTGCCCCTGAGCGTGCGCTCCTGCCCTCCCGCCCTCCCCTCGTCCAGCCGTGCGCCGCTAGGCTCGTAGCCGGGCATCGGAGTCGGAAGGGAGCGGGGATGCGCTGGTTCCGTCGGAGGCGTCCGAAGTTCAAGGCGTTCGACCGTTCCGCCCTGCCCGAAGTCCAGCCACCGAGCGTCGAGGAGATGATCGACGAAGGCGTGATGCTCGCCGAGTCCGCCGGCCGGATGACGCTCCGCAACCGCTTCGTGGTCGAGGCCCTCCGCGGTGAGGACCCCTACGACGACGACCGCGCCGCCGCGGCGGCCCGCGAGGTGCTGCACGAGCTCGTGCAGCAGGCCGACGCGACCGCCGAGCTCTCCGCCGAGGACCGGGAGACCGCCGCCAAGCGCGAGGGCAAGGCGAAGCACCAGCACGACTACCGCCGCGCCGACACCGGCAACCTGCGCCGTCGCGAGAAGGTCTACGCCGCGGTCGCGAAGCGGCTCTGGGAGCTCCGCGAGGACCCGGAGTACCTCCACGAGTTCGCGACCCGCGCCCGCGACGAGGCGTGGAACGACGTGGCCGGCGCGATCGAGGCGCGGCTCGACCGCGAGTGGCCGCAGATCGAGGTGGATGCCGAGTACGAGCTCGCCCGCCCGCAGCGCATGCGCGAGCTGTTCGAGGACCTCGAGCGCGCCGTCGAGACGGCGGAGCTGAAGCGCGCCGAGCGCGAGGACCCCTTCCACGGCTACGTAGGCTGAGGCCCATGCGCATCCCCTGGACCGACGGACGCTGGACCCGCGAGCCCGTGGCGGCGGAGGAGCGCGACGGCGCCCTCCTCGTCCGGGCCGTCGAGGGCAGCGACTACTGGCGCGAGACCCTCTACGGCTTCGTGCACGACGACGGGCACGCGCTGCTCGGCTCCTGGCCGGCGGATGCCGCGATCGAGGTGTCGTTCGACAGCGCCTCCCTCACCGAGCTCTACGACCAGGCGGGCATCATGCTCGTCGCGGGGCCCGAGCGCTGGGTGAAGGCGGGACTGGAGCTGAGCGACGGCGTGCCCCAGCTCGGCGCCGTGGTCACCGACGGCCGTTCGGACTGGTCGATGGCGCCGGTGCCGGAGTGGGCGGGGCGGACCGTGACCATCCGCGCGAGCCGCATCGGCGACGCCGTGGTGCTGCGGGCCCGGGCCGACGAGGGGCCGTGGCGCACGTTCCGGGTGACGCCGTTCCCCGCGGCTGCGGAGGCCGGCCCGATGATCTGCGCGCCCTCGCGCGCGGGGCTCGAGGTCGCGTTCACCGCCTGGCGCCGCGCCGCCGCCGACACCGAGCTGCACGCCGACCCGCCGACCGCGTAGTCGGCCGGTTCGCTGAGCCTGCCGAAGCGTCGGCTGGTTCGCTGAGCTCGTCGAAGCGTCGGCTGGTTCGCTGAGCTCGTCGAAGCGCTCGGACCGGCTCGCTTCGACAGGCTCAGCGAACCAGGCTCAGCGAACCAGGCTCAGCGGACGAGGCCGCCACGGCGGGCGGCTACGCCGGCGCGATCGCGTGCCCGTGGCGGAAGAGGTGCTGCGGGTCGGCCTCGGCCTTGATCCGCCGCAGCCGCGCGAGCGTCTCGGACGGGTACATGGCGCGGATGACGTGCTCGCCGCGCTCCTCGGAGAAGTTGCCGTAGACGCCGCTGAGCCGGGAGAGCACCGCGTCGTGGCGGGCGCGGAGCGCCACGACTTCGTCTTCCGGGGCGTCCTTCGGCAGCACCGCGTTCACGACGACGAAGGTCTCGGCGTCGCGGAAGGCGATGGCGGTCGCGTCGGCCGGCACCCGCCCGAACGCCCCGCCCAGCGTGCGGAGCAGCAGCATGGTCGGCGCCGGACCCTCGAGCGCGCCGAGGCACGCCTCGAGCAGCGCGTCGTCGAGCTCGGGGGCGAAGCCGTTGCCGCCGACGAAGCGGAACGGCGGCTTGCCCGGCGGGGCGTCTTCGAGCAGCTCGGAATACGCCACCGGCCCGAGCGCCGTCTCCTCCAGGGAGTCGAGGGCGAGCAGCGGTGCGAGCGCGTCGCGCAGCTCGGCCTCGCTGCCGCGTCTCGCGACGGCGACCATCGGGCCCGCGGGCACTTCGGGTGAGAACGGCGGGAAGACGAGCAGCGTCGAGTTGAGCGCCTCGTCGGACCGGACCGCCTCGCGCCACGCGCGGAGCACCGCCGGGGCATCCGTCTGGGCGAAGCGCAGGTGCCCGCCCGCGAGCCCGTCGGCGGGGACCGCCTCGAAGGTGAACGAGGTGACGACGCCGAAGCTGCCGCCACCGCCGCGGATCGCCCAGAACAGCTCGGGGTGGTGCTCGGCGTCGAGCTGCAGCACCTCGCCCGCGGCCGTGACGAGCTCGGCCGAGCGCAGTGCGTCGATCGTGAGGCCCTGCTGACGCACGAGCCAGCCGATGCCGCCGCCGAGGGTCAGCCCGCCGACGCCGACGTCGCGGGTGTCGCCCGAGCTCACGCCGAGGCCGGCGGGTTCGAGCGCGGCGGCGACGTCGCCCCAGCGGGCGCCGCCGCCGACGGTGACGAGGCGGCCGTCGCCGAGCGACACGGTGTTCAGCTCGGCGAGGTCGATGACGAGTCCGCCGTCGATCGGCTCGCTGCCGTGGCCGCCGGAGCGCACCGCGATCGGGGTGCCGTGCGCTGCGGCCGCACGCACCGCGGCCGCGACCTCGTCGGCGCTCGCCGGACGCACCACCGCCTCGGGGGAGCCGACGCCGGCGAAGACCGAGCTGCCGGCCTCGTACTCGGCATCGCCGGGCCCGAAGGCGCGGCCGGGGAGGATCTGCTGCAACGCTGCGAGGATCGCCATGCGCGCCAGTGTGCCAGCAGCCGCCGACGTCCGCATGTTCGCTGAGCCGGAGTGGTTCGCTGAGCCCGTCGAAGCGCTTCGACAAGCTCAGCGAACCAGGCGCTTTGCCGGGTTCGCTTCGACAAGCTCAGCGAACCAGGCGCTTCGACGGGCTCGCTTCTACGAGCTCAGCGAACCAGGCGCTTGCCGGGCTCGCTTCGACGAGCTCAGCGAACCAGGCGGCTCAGCGAGCCAGGGCTACTCCCCGCTGGGGTGCGCCTTCGCCCGGTCGATCACCCAGGCGTACGCGAAGGCCCGCTCCCGCCACGAGGCGTAGCGCCCCGAGACGCCGCCGTGCCCGGCCGCCATCTCGATCCGCAGCAGCGGCTCGGCGCCCGCCTCGCGCAACCGCGCCACCCACTTCGCGGGCTCGACGTAGAGCACGCGGGTGTCGTTCAGCGAGGTCACCGCGAGGATCGGCGGGTAGTGCCGGCCCCCGTGCCCGCCGTCGCGCACGTTCTCGTACGGCGAGTACGACTTCATGTAGGCGTAGACCTCGGGGTCGTGCAGCGGGTCGCCCCACTCGTCCCACTCGATGACCGTGAGCGGCAGGGAGGGGTCGAGGATCGAGGTCAGCGGGTCGACGAACGGCACCTCGGCGAGGATGCCGCTGAACGCGCCCGGGGCGAGGTTGGCCACGGCGCCCATCAGCAGCCCGCCGGCGGAGCCGCCCTGCGCGACGAGCCGGTCGGGCGCCGTCCAGCCCTCGTCGTTCAGGTGCTTCGCGACGGCGACGAAGTCGCTGAAGGTGTGCTTCTTGCGGAGCTTCTTGCCGTCCTCGTACCAGTGCCGGCCGAGCTCGCCCCCGCCGCGCACGTGCGCGACGGCGAAGATCATGCCGCGGTCGAGCAGCGAGAGCCGGGCGACGCCGAAGCCGGGGTCGATCGAGTGCTCGTAGGAGCCGTAGCCGTAGAGCAGCGTCGGCGCCGGCGTGCCGGGGGTGACGAGGTCGTGGCGGTAGACGAGCGAGATCGGCACCCGGGTGCCGTCATCGGCCGTCGCCCACTCGCGGCGCTGCACGTAGCGCGTCGGGTCGTAGTCGCCGAGGACGGGCTGGCGCTTGCGCAGCCGCCGCTCGCCCGTCTCCACGACCACGTCGAACACGGTGGAGGGGGTGACGAAGCTCGTGTAGCCGATGCGCAGCTGCGGCTGCGCCCAGTCCGGGTTGCCGCGCACGCCGACGGCGAAGAGCTCCTCGTCGAAGACGAGCTCGTGCAGCGTGTCGTCGGCGGTGGCGCCCTCGGGGATGCCGGCGGCGGGAACCTTCGCGATCGCGACGCGCGGCAGCCCGCCGCGGCGGTACTCGACGGCGACGAAGTCGCGGAAGGCATCCACGCCCTCGAGCCGCACCGCCGGGTCGTGCGGCAGCAGCATGCGCCGGGGGCCCTCCGGGTCGTCGGCCGCGACCGAGACGAGCTCGAAGTTCGGCGCGCCGTCGTTGTGGGTGATGAGCAGCCGGTCGCGGCCGCCCGCGACGAGGTGCTCCACGTCGTACTCGACGCCCTCGCGCCGGGGCCACACGACGCGGAACTCCCCGGTCGGGTCGTCGGCGTCGAGGAGGCGCGTCTCGCTCGTGATGTTGGAGCCGGCCTCGATGACGAGGAAGCGCCGGCTCCGGGTCATCCCGACGCCCAGCCAGTAGCGCTCGTCGGGCTCCGAGAAGACCTGCACGTCGGCGGATGCCTCGGTGCCGACCTCGTGCCGCCAGATCGTGTCGGGTCGCCAGGACTCGTCGACCGTCGCGTAGAAGACGTAGCGCCCGCTGGGGTCGAACAGCGCGCCGCCCGAGGTGCCCGGGATGACGTCGTCGAAGGTGCGGCCGGAGCCGTCGACCGCGCGGATGCGCAGCTCGTAGCGCTCGTCGCCCTCGACGTCGACGCCGGTGAGCAGGAGCGCCCCGTCGGCCGAGACGTCGAAGCTGCCGAGCGCGAAGAACTCGTGGCCCTCGGCCTCGGCGTTCTCGTCGAACAGCAGCTGCTCGCCCGGCAGCGCCTCCCCGCCGGACTCGGGCAGCACGGGCGGCTCCCAGTCGTCGGGGCCGGCGGCGGGCACGCGGCAGTGGATGCCGTACTCGGCGCCCTCGCGGGTGCGGGTGAAGTACCACCAGTCGCCCTCGCGGGTCGGCACCGAGAGGTCGGTCTCCTTCGTGCGGGCGCGGATCTCCTCGAACACCTGCTCGGTGAGGAGGGAGAGGTGCTCGGTCTTCGCCTTCGTGTACGCGTTCTCGGCGTGGAGGTGGGCGATGACGGCGGGATCGTCCTTCTCGCGCAGCCATTCGTAGTCGTCGACCACCACGTCGCCGTGGTGCTCTCGCTGCGTCGGTCGCTTGGGGGTCACGGGCGGAGTGAGCACGTCCCCACGCTACCCCCGCGGCCGGTTCGCGGCCCCGCCGGCATCCGAAGCTGAGAATCCGTTTCGCCGACGGGCTGCACTTAGGTTAGCCTTAGCTGCTCTCATCCGAGCCTCCTTCCTCATCACCCCTGGGAGACGCCCGTGCTCGCCAACTACCTGATCGGCCTCCGCGAAGGCCTCGAGGCCGGCCTCATCGTCGGCATCCTGGTGGCGTACCTCGGCAAGACCGGCCGCCGCGACCTCCTCGGGCGCCTCTGGATCGGCATCGGCCTCGCCGTCGCCGTCTCGCTCGGCGTCGGCGCCGTGCTCACCTGGGGCCCGTACGCGATGACGTTCCAGGCGCAGGAGGTCCTCGGCGGCGTGCTCTCGCTCCTCGCCGTCGCGATGGTCACCTGGATGATCTTCTGGATGGGCACCCACGGCCGCACCCTGTCGAGCGAGCTGCGCGGACAGGTGGATGCCGCGGTCGAGCGCTCCTCCTGGGCGATCGTGCTCCTCGGCGCCCTCTCCGTCGGCCGCGAGGGCGTCGAGACCGCCCTGTTCGTCTGGGCGAACGTCGCCGGCGGCAGCGACCCCGTGCTCGGCACGCTCGGCGCGCTCGCCGGCATCGCCACCGCGATCGTGATCGCCTGGGGCATCTCGAAGGGCCTCGTGCGCTTCAACCTCGGCGCCTTCTTCACCTGGACCGGGCTCTTCCTCATCCTCGTCGCGGCCGGCGTGCTCGCCTACGGCATCGGCGACCTGCAGGAGGCCTCGGTCATCCCGGGCTGGGGCGCGCCCGCCTACAGCCTCACCCAGGTAATCCCCGCCGGCGGCTGGCTCGACACCCTCCTCGGCGGCATCTTCAACTTCACGCCCGAGCCCACCTGGGCCCAGGTCATCGGCTGGACGGCTTACGTCGCCGTCACGATGGCGCTCTACCTCGTGATGCTGCGCCGCCGGCACACCGCGGCCGCGGCCCCGCCCGCCCCGGCGCCCGTCGCCGGCTGAACGTCGACGCCCGTCGGCCCGCCAGGCCGTCGCCAGCAGTGATCCGATCCACTCACCGACCCTTGGAGCATCCATGACCCGTCGTGCCCTCCCCGTCGCCGTCGCGGCGACCGCGCTCACCGCGCTCGCCCTCACCGGCTGCGTCGCGAAGTCCGAGCTCGCCCAGGCGATCGCCGTCGACATCAGCGACGAGGCCTGCGCTGTCCAGACCGCGACGGCCGCCGCCGGCGCCGTGACCTTCTCGCTCACGAACTCGGGCAGCGACGTGAACGAGTTCGAGATCCTCGCCGACGACCAGCTGCGCATCGTCGGCGAGAAGGAGAACGTGACGCCGGGGCAGACGGTCGACTTCACCGCCCAGCTCGAGCCGGGCACCTACTACACGGCGTGCAAGTTCCAGCAGGTCGGCGCCCCGGTCGGCCTCGCCGAGTTCACCGTCACCGGGAAGGCCTCCGCGGTCTCCGCCGACGAGCAGGAGCTCAGCGACCAGGCCGTCACCGAGTACCTCGCGTACGTGCGCTCGCAGTCGTCCGAGCTCCTCCCGCTCGTGCAGCAGCTCGCCGACGCCTACGCCGCCGGCGACGACGAGGCGGCCCGCGCGCTCTTCGCGAAGGCGCGCGTGCCCTACGAGCGCATCGAGCCCACCGCCGAGGCCTTCGGCGACCTCGACCCGAAGATCGACTTCCGCGAGGTCGACGCCGTCGCCGACGGCCTCGACTGGACCGGCTTCCACCGCATCGAGAAGGACCTCTGGGCGCCGAAGCCCGGCGAGCTCAACTCCGACGGGCAGGACGCGCTGAAGGACTGGGCTCCCTCGACCCCCGAGGAGCGGAAGGCCTACGCCGACGGCCTCGTCGCCGACGTGACCCAGCTGCACGAGCTCGTCACCGACTCCGCGTTCTCCGTGTCGCTCGCCGACATCTCGAACGGCGCCATCGCCCTCCTCGACGAGGTCGCCGCCGGCAAGATCACCGGCGAGGAGGACTGGTGGAGCGGCACCGACCTCTCCGACTTCGCCGCGAACGTGCAGGGCGCCGGCGTCGCGTTCGGCGCGGTGCGCGCGCTCGCCGAGTCGAAGGGCGACGAGGGCACGGCGCTCGCGGGCGAGATCGACGAGCGCTTCGGCGCGCTCGAGGACGAGCTCGCGAAGTACGGCTCGCTCGACGCGGGCTTCGTCGACTACGCGACGCTGACGGATGCCGACAAGAAGGCCCTGAGCGACCGCGTCAACGCGCTCGCCGAGCCGCTGTCGCAGCTCACCGCCACGGTGCTCGGGGTCTGAGTCCGATGACCGAGCCGGACGTCCCCGCCGGGGTCGACGACCAGGGCAGCGCCCCGGCCGACGGCGCCGCGCCCGAGTCCCGCGGCGTCTCCCGCCGTGGCCTGCTCGGGCTGCTCGGTGCGGGGGCGGCCGGCGCGGCCGCGGGCTTCGCGGGCGGAGCGGCGACCGCCGGGGTCGCCCTCACGGCGGGCACCCGCGGCGGCGGTGCGGCCGGGGCATCCGTGTTCCCCTTCTACGGGGCGCACCAGGCCGGCATCACGACGCCAGCCCAGGACCGCCTGCACTTCGCCGTCTTCGACACCGACGCGGGACTCGACCGGGAGGGCCTGATCGGGCTGCTCAGCGACTGGACGGCCGCGGCCGCCCGCCTCAGCCAGGGCCTCGAGGTCGCCGAGGGCGGCGCGGTCGGGGGCTCCGACTACGCACCCCCGGCCGACACGGGCGAGGCGCTCGGGCTGCCCGCCTCGGGGCTCACGATCACCTTCGGCTTCGGTCCGGAGCTCTTCGAGACCGCCGACGGCGCCGACCCGTTCGGGCTCGCCGCTCGCCGCCCGCCCGAGCTCGCGCCGCTGCCGCGCTTCCAGGGCGACGCGCTCGAACCGGGGCGCACCGGCGGGGCGCTCTGCATCCAGGCCTGTGCGGACGATCCGCAGGTCGCGGTGCACGCCATCCGCAACCTCAGCCGTATCGCCTTCGGGCGCGCGACCCTGCGCTGGTCGCAGCTCGGCTTCGGCCGCACCTCCTCGACCTCGACGAGCCAGACGACGCCGCGGAACCTCTTCGGCTTCAAGGACGGCACCGCGAACATCAAGGCCGAGGAGCCGGGCGTCGCCGAGGAGCACGTCTGGGTCGCCGCCGGCGACGAGCCGGCCTGGCTCGAGGGCGGCTCGTATCTCGTGGCCCGGCGCATCCGGATGGTCATCGAGAACTGGGACCGCGTGCAGCTCGGCGAGCAGGAGCAGCTCGTCGGCCGCTCGAAGGGCGAGGGGGCGCCGCTGTCGGGCGGCACCGAGTTCACCGAGCCGGACTTCGCGGCCACCGGCGCGACCGGCGCCCCGCTCATCGACCCGGCCTCGCACGTGCGGCTCGCGCATCCGACCATGAACGGCGGGGCGCGCCTCCTCCGCCGCGGGTACAACTTCGTCGACGGCAACGATGCGCTCGGACGGCTCGACGCGGGTCTCTTCTTCCTGTCCTTCCAGCGCTCGCCGGAGCAGTTCGTGCGGGTGCAGACCTCGCTCGCCGCCGACGGGTTGAACGAGTACCTGAAGCACGTCGGCTCGGCGATCTTCGCCGTCCCTGGCGGCATCGCCGAGGGCGAGTTCGTCGGGCAGCGGCTGTTCGCGTAGCCACGCGGCGCCTCGCCCGGGCCCGCCTCGCGCCGCACAGCCCCGAGGCCCGCCTCGCGAGCTACTCCTCGGTCGAGCGGGCGCCCTCCACGACCGCCCAGCGGTCGTCGCCGAGCGGCTGCAGCTGTCCGAAGACCTCCTGCCCGTCGCGCACGGCGGTGAAGTCGAGGGCGCCGGGCGTGCCGCCGACGATGCCCTCGCCGCCCGAGAACCGCGGCTGCTCGTAGCCGATCTCGATCATGGCGTCGCGACGCTGCCCCTGATCCCAGTTGCCCGAGAGGAAGCCGAGCACGGCGAGCCCCGAGAGCGGTCCGGCGACGACGAGCACGTAGCCGAGGTCGCGCATCCAGCGCCGCTCGCGTCCCGCGATCGCGAGCACCGCGCCCGTCAGCAGCACGAGCCCGGAGAAGACGAGCGGCCACGGGCTCCACGGTTCGAGGACGACGACGGGGGAGTCGAGGGCGATGACGGGCGGCACCCGGTCAGGGTACCCGAGCGCGCTGCGCACCGACCCCGAGCGCACTGCGCACCGACTCTGAGGGTGCGGCGCCCGCTGCGGAAGCGCTCACCCCTCGACCGCGGCGCGGATGCGCTCGAGGGCGGCGGCCAGCGCCAGGTCGCCGACGCCGGCGTAGCCGAGCACGATGCCCGCCGGTCCGGGGCGGTCGCCGCCGGCCCCGGGCGGCGAGGCGGCGTACTGCGCGAGGGGCGCGACCACGACGCCGTCCGCAGCCAGGCGTGCGACGAGCACCCGTTCCGCGTCGCGGTCGGCGACCTCGAGCACCGCGTGGAGCCCGCCGTCGACGGCGCAGAGCCGGGCGCGCCCCGGGTCGAGCGAGCCCAGCGCGTCCTGCACCATGCGCCGACGATGCGCGTACTCGCGGCGGGTCGCGGCGATGTGGCGGCGCAGGGCGCCGCGGTCGAGGTAGTCGGCGATGGCGAGCTGCACCGGGCCGGCGACCGGGGTGTCGAGCTCCGCGCGCGCGGTCGCGACGGCGGTGCGGAGGCCCTCGTGCCCCGGCAGGACGATGTAGCCGAGCCGCAGCCACGGGGTCAGCACCTTGGAGAAGCTGCCGACGAGGACGACGC
This sequence comes from Agromyces mediolanus, assembly GCF_044917495.1. Lineage (GTDB taxonomy): Bacteria > Actinomycetota > Actinomycetes > Actinomycetales > Microbacteriaceae > Agromyces > Agromyces mediolanus_B. Next base: position 26,868 of record NZ_JAVSSI010000011.1, read on the forward strand.
GTTCGCCGCCGCCGTCGAGCGAGGCCAGTGCGGGCAGCGGCGCCCCCGTGTGCCGGAACTCGCTGTCGTAGTCGTCCTCGATGACCACCGCGTCGGCGCGGGCGGCGGCGGCGAGGAGCGCGAGCCGCCCCGCGACCGGCAGGCGTCCGCCGAGCGGGTACTGGTGGCTCGGGGTGACCATCACCGCGTCGAGCCCGCGGCCGCGGCGGGGCCGGAGCGCGCGGCCGAGCGCACCGAGGTCGAGGCCGTCGGCGTCGAGCGGGATGGGCACGGGCAGCGCCCCGTGCCGCGCGAGCGCGCGGCGGCCGGCCGGGTAGCCGGGGTCCTCGACGCCGACGCGGGCGTCGTCGCCGCGCAGGGAGACGAGGGCGGATGCCACGAGCGCGAGCGCCTCGCCGGTGCCCGCGGTGACGACGACGTCGTCGGGGGCGCAGGCGACGCCGCGGGCGCTCCGCAGGTGCTCGGCGATCGCGCGTCGGAGCTCGGGTACGCCGAGCGGCGGCGGCGAGGTGGTCGGCGGCCGCACGGCGGCGGCACGCCACGCGGCGCGCCAGGCCCGTTCGTCGAGCCGGGCGGTCGAGGGGACGCCGGGGGAGAGGTCGGCGACGATCGGCACGGTGCGCTCGTGCCCGGTGCGCGGGCCGGCGGGTCGCGCGCGGTCGGGAGCGGCACCGGTCGTCGTCGGGGCATCCGCCGCCGGCTCCGCCGTCGACCGCGGCTGGACCGCGGTGACCCGCGTCGCCGCGCCCTGGCGGAGTTCCAGATAGCCTTCGCCGGCGAGCTGCTCGTACGCCGCGACGACGGAGCTCCGGGAGACGTCGAGCTCGGCCGCGAGCGCGCGGGTGGAGGGGACGGCGTCGCCGGCGCGGAGCCGTCCGTCGAGGATGCCGAGGCGGAGCGCCGCGACGAGCTGCCGGACGACGCCCTCGGTGGCGTCGCGGTCGAGGAGGATGACGGGTTCGGCCACGTGTCCCAACTGGTCTGCTCGAATGTCAATGAACTGGACTGCACACGATACCAGTCGGCGGGCGAGACTCATCGGCATGACCGAACCCGCCGCAGCCCCCGCTGCCGCCCCGCACTCGACCGCCCCTCGTGCGTCCGCCGCCGACCGCCGCATCCGCCGGATGCCCGAGCGGCAGCGCGACGACCGCGCCCAGCTCGACGCCCTCCTCGACCAGGAGCTCGTCGGCCACCTCGCGGTCGTCGCCGGCGGTCAGCCGCTCGTGGTCCCGATGGCGTACGCCCGGGTCGGCGACGCGCTGCTCCTGCACGGTTCGACGGGCGGCGGCTTCGCGCTCCGCGCGGCGGCCGAGCGGACGACCGTCGCGTTCGCCGTGACCTCCCTCGACGGGCTCGTCTACGCCCGCTCGCTCTTCGACTCCTCGATGAACTACCGCAGCGCCGTGCTCTACGGCGTCCTCGAGACCGTCCCGGAGGACGAGGAGCACGACGCGCTCGTCGCGCTCTCGGCGCACCTCATGCCGGGGCGCCCGGCGGAGGTGCGCGATTCGACGCGGAAGGAGTACGCGGCGACCCGCGCCCTCCGGCTGCCGATCGACGAGTTCGTGATGAAGGCGCGCGCCGCGGGGGCGAGCGAATCCGCGGACGACGGCGAGGACCACTCCGCCTGGGCCGGCGTCGTGCCGCTCGGGCGGGCGTGGGGCGAACCGCTCGCCTCGGAGCTGACCCCCGCGGGGACCCCGCTGCCGGAGTCGGTGCGCCGCCTGCTGGAGGCCTGAGGCGGTGCGCTCCGCGAATTAAGGCGATCGCCGGATGCCCCGTCGGTACCTCAGCCAGGAGGCTCGAGGGACCGAACAGGGGAGAAGATCATGGAATTCGCAGACGCCGTGCTCGCGACGAGCACCTATGACGCCGATCTGCGACGCGCCGAGTTGGTGCTCGAACTGCGCCGCGCCGCCGAGGAGCGCGCATCCGGCCGCAGCGCATGACGGGCGAGTCAGCCGGCGCCCGGTGGGCCGTCGCACGCCGCGTCGCCCGCACCGCCGACGCGGCGTGACGGTCGTCGATCCGCTGGCAGCGGAGCCCGGCGCGGACGTCGGCGGGGCGTGGCAGCATGAGGTGATGACCACCTCAGCCAGCGCCGCGATGATCGGCCGCGATGCCGAGCTCGCCTGGCTCGACGGGCTGCTCGGCGAGGCCGAGGCCGGCATGCCGCGCACCGTGGTCGTCGGCGGCGAGGCGGGCATCGGCAAGAGCCGGCTCATCCGCGAGTTCGCCGAGCGGGTGGGCGGCACCGCGGCATCCACCACCGGCGAATCGGGCGCCGCTGCATCCGGCACGGGCGCAGCGGGCGCATCGGGCGCCGCAGCATCCGGCGCCGCTGCATCCGGCACCGCCCGGGTCATCGTCGGCCAGTGCGTCGACCTCGGCTCGGTGGCCGCGCCCTACGCGCCCATCAAGGCGGCGCTGCGCAGTCTCGTCTCCGCGATCGGCGAAGCGCGCGCGCTCGAGACGGTCGGGCCGGGCCGGGCGGCGTTCGTCGCCCTGCTGCCGGAGCTCGCCGAGCGCGCCGCCGACGGCGCCGGCTCCGGGGCGTCGGATGGCGCGGTCGCGGGCGGGCCCGGCGCGAGCGGGCAGCTGCACGAGGCCATCGCGGTGCTGCTCGAGACCGTCTCGCGCGAGCGCCCCGTGGTGCTCGTGGTCGAAGACCTGCACTGGATCGACCCGGCGAGTCTCGGCCTGCTCCGTTTTCTCGTTCGCGCGCTCACCGCGAGCCGGGTCATGCTGCTCCTCAGCTATCGCAGCGAAGACGTGACCCGCGGCCATCCGCTGCGCCCCTTCCTCGCCGAGCTCGAGCGCGACCGCTGGGTCGATCGCCGCGAGCTGTCCCGGCTCTCGCGCGACGAGGTGCGCGAGCTCGCGGCCTCCCTCGCCGGCGCCGCACCCGACGAGGCGCTCCTCGACACGCTCTTCCGCCGCAGCGACGGCGTGCCCTTCTTCGTCGAAGAGGTGGTCGGCCTCGACGGCTGCACCGACGAGGGGCAACTGCCCGACACGCTGCGCGACCTCCTGCTCGCGCGCTACGAACGGCTGAGCGACCCGGCGCAGCAGCTCCTGCGGCTGATCGCGACGGGCGGCGTGCGCGTGCCGCACTCCCTCCTCACGCAGGTGTTCCGCGGCGACGACGACGAGCTCGACGAGGCGGCGCGCGAGGCGCTGCTCGGCGGGGTGCTCATCGTCGACGGCGAGGAGTACGGCTTCCGGCACGCGCTCGTGCGCGAGGCCATCCTCGCCGACATCCTGCCCGGCGAACGGGCCAGGTTCCACGCCCGCTACGCGGGGGCGTACGAGGCGCTCGCCGCGGCGGGCGGGCGTCGCCTCGCGGCGGAGATCTCGTACCACTGGCTCGGCGCCAACGACGCGATGCGGGCGTTCCCGGCGACGGTGCAGGCGATGCGCGAGGCGCGCGCCGCCTCGGCGTTCGCCTCCGCGGCCCAGCTCGGCGAACGGGCCCTCGCCCTGTGGGACGTCGTCGACGGCGCGACATCCGACGGCGCGATGTCCGGTGGCGCGACGTCCGACGGCGCGGCCTCTGGTGGTGCGACATCCGAGGGCTCCGGCACGGCTCCCGGTGGCGCCGCGAAGATCGCGGGCATGAGCCGCACCGAGCTCATGGGCCGCACCGCCTCGCACCACCGCAATGCGGGCGACAACGACCGCAGCCTCGCCGTGATCAAGGCGGCGCTCGCCGAGTGCCCGCGCGACGACCCGAACTACCCGCGCCTGCTGCGCGACCGTGCGCTCACCCTCGGCAGCGACGGGCGGCCCGGGTCGATCCCGCTGCTGCTCGAGGCGCTCGAGGTGCTCGGCCCCGACGGCCCGGCCGAGCTGCGCGCCTCGGTGCGCACCTCCCTCGCCGGGCGTTACATGATCGACGGCCGGCTCCGCGAGGCGGTCGAGATGGCCGACAGCGCGTTCGAACTCGCCGAGTCGCTCGACGCCCGCCTCGCCCCGCGGCTCGCCTCCGTCGCGTTGAACATCGGTGCGGTCAGCCGGGCGCACCTCGAAGATCCGCTGGGGGCCGCCGAGCAGCTCGAACGCGCCAAGCAGCTCGCCGACGGCGACGGCTCCGCGCTCCTGCGCTACTGGGTGAACGCCTCCGACCTCTACCACCTCCTCGGCGACTACGAGCTCGCGATCGAGCTGGCCGAGGAGGGGCTCGCCCGAGCCAGGGCCACGGGGCTCGAACGCAGCAGCGGGGTCATCCTCGCCTCCAACGCGGTCGACCCGCTGTTCGCGCTCGGGCGCTGGCAGCGCGGGCTCGAGCTCATCGAACGGGCGATCGCGCTCGACCCGCCCGAGCCCTTCAAGATCTACCTCTGGCGGGCCGAGGCGTGGGCGGAGCTCTGGCGCGGCGATCTCGCGACCGCCGATCATGTGCTGCGCACGAACCGAGCCGCGATGAACGCCGTCGGCGAGGTCGAGCTGCAGACCCGGCAGAGCGTCGGCCGGGTGGCCACCGAGATCGCGCTCGCCCGTGGCGACGTGGTGGGCGCCTGGCGCGAGGCCGCGCCGCTGCTCGACGAGCACGAAGGCGCCATCGCCGGGTACGGGCTGCCGTACGCCTGGGCGCTGGCGCGCACGATCGCGGCGGCCCGCTCCGGGCACGCCGCCGCGAACGCCGAGGACGCCGAGCTGCTCGCCGCCGCCTCCGCGGCCGAGCCCCGCCTGCGGGCGCTCCTGGGCCGCTTCGGGCACTGGCCGTTGCACTCCCTCTGGCTCGCGCTCGTCGATGCCGAGCTCGCCGGCACGGCGCACACCGCGGACGCCGCCGGCACAGCAGACTCCGCAAGCACCACCGGCACCGCGGACACCGCCGCCAGCGCCGAGTCGACCGCTCCGGAGCGCGCGGTCGAGGCGTGGCGCCGGGCGGTCGATGCGGCCGACGACCCGCGCGCGATGCGGCTGCTGCGCCCGTACGCCCGCCTCAGGCTCGGCGAAGCGCTGCTGGCGGCGGGCGAGCGGCAGGAGGCCAGGGCGAGCCTGCAGCTGGCCCACGACGAGGCCGAGCAGGGCGGGGTCGGCGCGGTGCTCGCCTCGGTCGTGCGGGTGGCGAAGGCCGCCGGGCTCGTGTTGGACGGCGGCGGCGCCGGGCGCGCCACGGGCGTCACCGACGCGCTCGACGCCGCCGCCGATGCCACCGCGGAGCTCACCGCCCGCGAGCGGCAGGTGCTCGCGCTCATCGCCGAGGGGCTCAGCAACCGGCAGATCGGCGAGCGGCTGTTCATCAGCGGCAAGACGGCGAGCGTGCACGTGTCCGCCATCCTGCGCAAGCTCGGTGCGGCGACCCGCACCGAGGCGGTGTACCGCGCGGGGCTGGCCTCGGCGGCGGGGGCGCCGCTCGCGTAGCGCCCACCGGCTCGGGTACCGCGATCGGCGGCTCCGGGAGCGCTTCCTCCGATGTTCCTGACCGTCTCGCCGCCCCCGGCGGTTCGCCGCTCGAGCGGGCGTAGTCTGAGCGAGGAGGTACGACGTGACCGCATTGGACGACATCCCCTTCTCCACCATGGAGGGCGAGGAGCGCTCCCTCGCCGACTACGCGGGCCAGACGGTGCTCGTCGTGAACGTGGCCTCGCGCTGCGGACTCACCCCGCAGTACGCGAAGCTCGAGGAGCTGCAGCGGCGCTACGCCGACCGCGGGTTCACGGTGCTCGGCTTCCCGAGCAACCAGTTCCTGCAGGAGCTCTCGAGCAACGAGGCCATCAGCGAGTTCTGCTCGACCACCTACGGCATCTCCTTCCCGGTGCTCGACCGCGTCCGGGTGAACGGCCGCAACGCGCACCCGCTCTACCAGGAGCTCAAGCAGACCCCGGATGCCTCGGGCAAGGCCGGCCGCGTCACCTGGAACTTCGAGAAGTTCCTCATCTCGCCGGACCGCGAGGTCACCCGCTTCCGGCCGAGCACCGAACCCGACGCCCCCGAGGTGGTCGAGGCGATCGAGGCATCCCTGCCCGCCGCCTGAGCCGGTGGCGTGGCCGCCTGAACCGGTAGCGTGGTGGGTCGAGCACCAAGGAGCCCCACCCGCATGAAACCCGGACCCCGGCGCAGCATCAGCCAGGCCGACATCGTCGACGCCGCGTTCGAGATCCTCGAGGAGAAGGGCTTCGCCGCCGTCTCCGTCCGCGCCGTCGCCGCGGCGCTCGGGCTCACGCCGACCGCGCTCTACACGTACTTCCCCTCGAAGGGCGCCCTGCAGGCCGCGATGATCGAGCAGCTCCTCGCGGGCGTCGCGGAGACCGCCGCTCCCGACTGGCGCGAACGGATCCACGCGATCGCCGGAGCCCTCCGCGGTCGTATCGCCGCCCACGCCGGCTCCGTCGCCCTGCTGACGAGCGGCCCGCTCGACGGCGAGCGCTCGAAGGATCTCGCCGAGGCGCTGATCGTCGCGTTCGCGGAGGCCGGCCTCGGCGATGACGACGCCGCTCGCGCCGGACACGCGGTACGCGCGCACGTCGTCGGCACGGCGGCACTGGATGCCGCGGCCGCAGCCGCCGCCGAGGAGGACGCCACCCCGGAGCCCCTCTGGACGGACCCGAGCCGGCATCCGCGGCTCGAGGCATCCGCCCACCTCGGCCTCGACCGCGGCGACGGCGGCGACCTCGCCCTCCGCTGGGCACTGGATCGCCTGATCGACGGGCTCGTCGCCCGGGCGTAACCGGTCGATCCGGTCTCTCGCGCGCCTCCACCCCGGCTCGTCGCCCCGGCGCGACACTTGGCGCATGCTGCACTTCCGCATGATCGTGCCGGCCGAGCTCGGGGCGGCCGTCGACCGGGTGCTCGACGAGCACCGGGACCACGTGTCGAACCTCATCCGGATGCCGGGCGCCGCCACCGACCCGGTCGGCGACGTCGTGCTCTGCGACGTGGAGCGCTCCGCGGCGAGCGAGCTGCTCGGCGAGCTGCACGCGACCGGGCTCGATCGCGCCGGCTCGATCGCGATCGAGACGGTCGAGCTCACCCTCTCGCCGAGCGCGAAGCGCACGGCCGCGAGCGTCTTCGGCGGGGAGGACGACGCGGTCGTCTGGCAGGAGGTGGAGGCGCGCGCGGGCGACGAGGTGCGCCTCACCGCCACGTTCCTGGTCTTCATGGCGGTCGCCACGATGATCGCCGCGGTCGGGGTGGTGAGCGACCAGCCGATCCTCATCGTCGGCGCGATGGTCGTCGGCCCCGACTTCGGCCCGCTCGCGGCGATGGCGGTCGGGATCGTCCGGCGGCGATGGCGGGTCGTCGGGCGCTCGGCCGTGGCGATCCTCGTCGGCTACGCCTCGGCGATCGTCGTCGCGATGCTGTTCAGCCTGGTGATGGCGAGCTGGGGCGTGTTCCCGGCCGACCCGTTCGCCTCCTCGCACCCGGCCACCGAGTTCATCTGGACGCCGAACGTGCTGAGCTACATCGTCGGCTTCCTCGCGGGCATCGCGGGCGTGCTCTCGCTCACCTCGGCGAAGTCGGGTGCGCTCATCGGCGTGCTCATCTCGGTGACGACGGTCCCGGCCGCCGGTGCCGCGGCGCTCGCCCTCGCGGCGGGGGAATGGCACACCCTCGGCACCTCGCTGCTGCAGCTCGTCGTGAACCTGGCCGCGATCGTCACGGGCGGCGTCCTGACCCTGTTCGTGCAGATCCAGGTCGTGCGCGGCGGGCTGCGTCGCGGCGAACGAGCCGGCAGCGGCGGACGAGCCGGATCCCGCCGAGCCTGAGCCCGGCCCCATGCCCCGCACGACCGGGCGCCGGCAGCCGGCGCTGACACGACCGAGCGCCGGCCCCCACGAGGGGAGTCGGCGCCCGGTGCGCGGCAGGCCGCGCGGTGCGGCGGTCAGCCCGCCTTCGGCGGCGTGATCTGGATCAGCGCCGTCGTGTTGTCCTTCCCGGCCTTCTTGAGCTTCACCACAGTGCCGTAGCCCACGCCGTCATCGGCCGGGTTGCCCGAGCCGAACGGCCCGACCCCGGCGTCGACGCCGTCGTAGCCCGGCAGGCGGTTGCCCTCGAGGTCGTACAGCGGGGTGCTGTACTGCGCGTTCCCCACGGAGGGGACCACGGTCGAGGCATCCCGGTCGCGGTAGAACAGCGCACCGTCGGACTCGCGCAGGGCGAACCCGGGCACCCAGCCCTGGTCGTCGGTGAAGGTGCTCACCGGCTTCAGCGCGGGGATCTTCGTGCAGTACTCGGTGAACGCGTCATCGACGATGCATTCCTTGAAGGGGTACGTCTTCTGCAGGCCGAAGGCCGCGTTCGAAGACTGCGCCCGCGAGGGCATCACGTTGAGCGTCGACGGGTCGAGGTCGGCCGCCGCTCCGGTCCGCTGCAGCGGATTGAAGTGGCTGTCGACGATGAGCAGGCCGCCCTTGGCGCCGTAGCTGGGCAGCGCCGCCTCGTTCGCCGTGATCATGTTCGAGTCGCCGTACGTCGTGTCCCGGTACCAGACGAGCATGCCGGGGGCGTTGTAGGCGAGCTTCTCGACCTTCCAGGCGCCCTCCTGGTACACGCTGTTGTACGCGTACTTCAGGCCCTGGTCGAAGCCGTCCATGTTCCGCCACTCGACGAGGTAGTACTGCGCCTTGACCGAGGTGCCGGTGTCCTGACGCCAGCCGGGGCCGGTCGTCGTCGTGAACGAGGCCACCTCGGGCGTCCACCCGTTGTCGCCCTGCTCGACGTCGTCGCTCCACACGGTGTCGGCACCGCTCGTGACCGCGAAGTCGTCGGCGAACCATCCGCGCTCCTGGAAGGCGGCGTCCGTCGCGAGCCGGAGGCGCAGCTGCACCGTCTGCCCCGCGTACGAGGTCAGGTCGACGTAGTCGTGGCGCCATCCGCCGGTCGAGCCGGTCAGGCCGTACTTCTTCGGCGTTCCCGCGCCGAAGTCGCTCAGCCGGCCGTTCGGGTCGGCGTAGCCGTCGGGCGTCGTGACCTCGGCCCCGGCCTCGTCGAAGACCTTCTGCTCGGTCCAGGTGGTGCCGCCGTCGGTCGAGACCTCGACGAAGCCGAAGTCCCAGTCCTCCTCGATCACGAAGTCGTTCCACATCCAGAACTTCGGATCCGTGGCGGGCACGTCGATCGTCCGGCCGAGGCGGAGGTCCGCCCAGTCCTGATCGGAGCCGGTGTACCACATGTTCTCGCCGCTGTGCGGGGTCGCGAGGGTCACCACCTTGTCGGGCAGGTTGACCTTCACGCCGTCCTCCGAGCCCTTCAGCGGGCGCGAGTTCTGGCCGACCTTGAAGGTGGCGCCGCGCTCGCCGGGGTTCATCTCGGCGGGGTCGGCCCAGCCGAGCACGTACTTGTCCCAGAGGCCCATGTGCGTCGGCATCGACTGGAAGATGGGGCCCGCGTGCGAGCCGGAGCTCATCAGGTCCCAGAAGTCGACGTCGGAGTCACCGGCGTTCGAGGTGTCGTACAGGTCGGGCAGGCCGAGGTCGTGGCCGTACTCGTGCGCGAACACGCCGACGCCCGAGTCCTCCGGCTGCACGATGTAGTTCGACAGCTTGAGGTCGGTGCCGGGGATGTCGGCGCCGCCCGCGACGGCGGAGGAGTGCGCCCAGATGGCGTAGGTGCCCTCGGCGCCGCCGCCGCCCGACTTGTCCTCGCCCGCGTGCACGAGCACGACGTGGTCGATCACGCCGTCGGGCTCGAAGAGGTCGCCGTCGCCGTCGCGGTCGCCCTGGTCCTCGATGTCGTAGTCGGCCCACGGGAAGTCGGGCTGCGCGGCCGACAGCGCCGCGACGGCGTCGATCGGGAGCTGGCCGGGCCCGAGCGGGTTGTCGGGGTGGCCCTGCATGTCCTGCATGGGGCCGGCCTCGTAGACGCCCTCCTCGTTCTGGTGGCAGACCGTGGCGCCGTAGTACGCCTCGGAGTGCGGCACCTTCACCCAGGCGGTCGCCTCACCGGTGACGGTGTAGGCGCCCTGCGACATCTCCTCGTACATGTTCTTCATCGTGTAGCCGGAGATGTCGATGCCCTTGCGGCCGTCGGGGCCGCGGAGGTCCTTGCGGACGCGTTCCTTGATGCCCTTGTCGCTGAACAGCATCTTGTTGTAGTGCTCGCTCGAGAAGTCGGGCACCCACATCGAGTTGTTGTCCTCGAGCTCGTAGTCGGCGGGGTTCGGGATGTTGTTGTGCAGCGGGCCGCTCTGCGGGGCGCCGGGCTTGCACTCGGTCGCACCAAACTCGGTCGGCACGTACACGTCGCTGAAGTCGTCGACCACCGTGTCGTCGAACTCCACGAGGATCGTGAGGAGCTTCGCCTCCTGCGTCTCGTCGGCCTGCTTGTAGTTCGGCTTCTTGTGCTTGTTGCCCTTCCAGCCGTGGCCGTGCCCGTGGCCGCCGCGGTCCCACTTCAGTTCCTTCGGGCTCTTGCCCGTCTTGTTCGACTGGTCTTCGAGCTGGGCGAGTCCTTGTGCGGCGACCGGGTTGCCGGCCGAGTACTTCTCGTCGACCGCCTTGGCCTGCTCGAGCGCGGACATGCCGCGGGCCGTGTCGTTCTTCGCCCCGTTCACGTCGACGACCACTTCGTCGTCGCCGAAGGCGCTTTCCGCTCGCGGTGCGACGTAGTTCATGTAGTACTCGTCGTCACCGATCACCGGCGCGGGGACGGGCGATGGCGACGCATTCGCTGGCGCGATGCTCAGGGTCGCCAGACCGGCGGCCGCGAGCGCGAGCACAGATGTCGTCGCCACCACGCGCCGCGCGCGAGTGGAGTTTCCAGACATGCTTCTCCCTCCGAGCACCGCCGCGTGGGTTCGTCGCGACGGTGCGACTGGCGCGCGTCGATCAGACGCGCGTACTCGGCATCATGCACCGTGTACCCCGTTTGGGGGAAGAGGGGAATTTTGAAAGGTTGGAACATCGCCGCGATCGGCGCGGATTCCGGGGCTCGATCGCGAGGATCTTCGATCCCCTGCGCATCGGCCGTGGGATCTTCGCCCGGCGGATGCCTCGGCCGCGTGCCCGGGCGGCGCTACGCTGGCGGTGGCGCACGGCTGCGCCGGATTCGGGGGGATCGGGATGTCTCGACAGCGAACGGTGCGCTTCGACCGGCGTGCGTCGACGGACTCGGCGGGCCAGTCGCTCAGACCGCCTCGGCGAGCCAGGCGCCTTGCGGTGCTGGTGACGGCGGCCGCCCTCGCGGCAGCCCTGAGCGGCTGTGCGGGGGGCGGCTCGGGCGGCGGCGCGGACTCGCCGAGCGCCGCCTCGAGTCCCTCCGCGAGCGACGGCGCCTCGATGCTGCCGCCCGTCATCGTCGACCTCGGCGCCATCGACGGCACGACCGTCGAGGTGCCGGTCGGAGGCACGGTCGACCTCGTCGGCGACGACGAGCACTTCACCGCCTGGTCGGCGGAGCTCTCCGACCCGGAGGTCGCCGAATTCGTGCCGGGAAAGGACGACGGCTCGGCGCAGTTCAACCCGGGTCTCACCGCGCTCGCCGAGGGCGACACCGAGGTGACGCTGTCGAACGCCGAGTCGGGCGAGAAGCTCGGCTTCACGCTCGAGGTCGTGCCGGCGACGTAGCCGAGACGTCGGCGTCCCGGCGCCCGGGCGCGGCCGGGCGGGGCAGCGGGGCCGGCAGTGCCGGCAGTGCCGGCTCAGCCGAGCAGGAGCTTGCCGAGCTGGTCGCTCGAGTGCACGATCGCGAGCGCGTCGGCGGCCTCGGCGGGGGAGCCGTAGCCCCACTCGACGACGATCGTCGGCACGTCGTGGGCTGCGGCGCCGAGGATGTCGTAGCCGCGGTCGCCGACCATGACCGCGTGCGAGGCATCCACGCCCGCATCGCCGAGCCGGCGCAGCGCCTCGGCGACGACCTCGGCCTTCGTGGCGCGCGACTCGTCCTCGCTCGCGCCGGTGATGGTCGTGAAGTAGGGGCTCAGGCCGGCGTGGTCGAGCACGGCCCGCGCGACGGCCTCGGGCTTCGAGGTGGCGAGGGCGACCGGGATGCCGGCGGCGTGCAGCCGTTCGAGCAGGCCCGCGATGCCGGGGAAGACGGGGGAGCGGATCGCGCGCTGGTTGTAGTGCGCCCGGTAGACGCCGAGGGCCTGCCTGGCCCGCTCCTCGTCGAGGCCGGCGGCGAGGCGGAGGCTCTCGAGCAGCGGGGGGCCGACGTAGTCGCGGAGGGTCTCCTCGTCGGGGACGGGCAGCCCGATCGCGTCGAAGGTGTGGGCGAGGGAGCGGGTGATGTCTCCGGCGGAATCGATGATCGTGCCGTCGAGGTCGAACAGCACGGCCGACCAGGTTCGGGTGGCGACGACGGATGCCGGGGGGAGCAGCGTGTCAGAGGTCACCGTGACATCCTACGGGCGCGCGGCTGCACGAAACCCGAGCGTCGCTCGGCTCGGCGTCGCGCAGCGTTGGGCGCGCAGCGCTGCGCCGCGCCGCACGCTCAGAACAGCCGGGCGTGCCCGCTGTCGACGCCGCGCATCTCGTCGTAGTCGAGCACGACGCAGCGGATGCCGCGGTCCTCGGCGAGCGTGCGCGCCTGCGGCTTGATCTCCTGCGCGGCGAAGACGCCGCGCACGGGGGCGAGCCGGGGATCGCGGTTCATCAGCTCGAGGTAGCGGGTGAGCTGTTCGACGCCGTCGATGTCGCCGCGGCGCTTCAGCTCGACCGCGACGCTCGCGCCGGCCTCGTCGGTGGCGAGGATGTCGACCGGGCCGATCGCGGTCATGTACTCGCGGCGGATCAGCCGGTACCCGTCGCCGAGCCGCTCGATCTGCTCGGCGAGGAGCTGCTGGAGGTGCGCCTCGACGCCGTCCTTCTGCAGGCCCGGGTCGATGCCGAGCTCGTGGGCGGAGTCGTGCAGCACCTCGTGGATCTTCACGATGAGCTTGTCGGCGGTCTTCTTGTGCGTGACGGTCCAGACCTGGGTGATGCCGCCGGCGGCCTGCTCCTCGTCGGGCTCCGCCTCGGCGAGCGTGCACGGCGGGCTCATCCAGTTCAGCGGCTTGTAGCTGCCGCCGTCGGAGTGCACGAGCAGGCTCCCGTCGCCCTTCACCATGAGCAGGCGGGTCGCGAGCGGCAGATGGGCGGAGAGCCGGCCGGCGTAATCGACGGAGCAGCGGGCGATGACGAGACGCACCGTTCGAGTGTACGCGGCGCCGGCCGGTCCCCTCCCCGTGGAATCCTGGACCGATGCGCATCCTCGTCACCGGCTTCGAACCGTTCGGCGCCGACGCCGAGAACGCGAGCGGCGAGACGGTCACGCGGCTCGGCCGGGAGTGGGGCGATCCGGACGTCGAGCTCGTCACCGCCATCCTGCCGGTGTCGTTCGCCGCGGCGCCCGCCCGGCTCGGGGAGCTCGTGGCGGCGCACCGCCCCGACGCCGTCCTCGCGATCGGCGAGGCGGGGCGGCGCGCGACGGTCACGCCGGAGCGCTTCGCGCGCAACCTGATCGACGCCCGCATCCCGGACAACGACGGCGCGCAGCCGCGCGGCGTCGCGATCGACGACGGTCCGGACCGCCGCGCGGCCGGCTTCGACGTCGGCGCGCTCGTCGCGGCGATCCGCGCGGCCGGGGTCCCGGCCGAGGCATCCGACGACGCCGGACGCTTCGTCTGCAACCGGATCGCCTACGAGCTCGCCCGCGCCGGTCTGCCCGGCGGGTTCCTGCACGTGCCCGCCGTTCGGAGCCGCGGGGTGGCCACGGTCGGCGCGGAGACGGGCGGTGGCGACGCCGCCGGTTCCGGCGCGCTCGGCTTCGACGAGCTGGTGCGCGCCGCGGCGGCGGCCATCGGCGTGCTCGCCGCCGGGCGTCGCGTCGCCTAGCCCTGCGGGGCCGTGCTCCGCGAGCGCTCCCGCGCGGCCGGGGCGAGGATGCCGGCGACGGCCGTGAGACCGAGGATGACGAGGAGCGCGTTCAGCAGTCCGAAGTGCTCGCCGAGGAAGCCGATGAGCGGCGGCCCCGCGAGGAAGGCGAAGTAGCCGATGATCGCGACGGCGCTCACCCGGGCGGCCGAGTTCACGGGGTCGTCGGCGGCGGCCGACATGCCGACCGGGAAGCCGAGCGAGCAGCCGACGGCCCAGAGCGCGGTGCCGACGATGATGACCCAGGGCTCGGTGCCGAAGATGAACATCGAGATGCCGATGACGGCCGTGACGGAGAGCACGCGCAGCACGGGCACCCGCCCGAAGCGATCGAGCACCGGGCCGCCGAGCACGCGCGACACCGTCATGGACACGGTGAAGACGCTGAACACGAGCGCGCCGGTGGTCGGGTCGAAGCCGTGGCCGTCGACGGCGGCGAGGGTGATCCAGTCGTTCGCCGAGCCCTCGGCGAACGACATGCTCAGCATGATCGCGCCGATGAGGAGCAGCCGCACGTCGGCCCAGACCGACAGGCTCGCGCGGAGGCGCTCCCGCCACGGCGGCTTGGGGGCGCCCTGCTCCTTCGGGTCGCCGAGCTCGGCCCGGCGCGGCACGAAGCGGACGGCGACGACGACGGCGATCGCGATGAGCCCCGCGATGATGCCGAGGTGCACGAGCACCGGGAGGCCGAGCGCGGCGGCGCCGGCGGCGAGCACGGCGCCGGCGACGGTGCCGAAGCTGAAGAAGGCGTGCATGAGCGGCATCAGCGTCTTGCCGATCTCCCGTTCCGCCTCCGCGCCCTCGACGTTCATCATCACGTCGACCGCGCCGTTGCCGAAGCCGAAGAAGGCGAGGCCGACGACCACGGTGGCGACCGACGGCGCGAGGGAGCCGCCGACGCCGATGAGCACGAGCCCGACGGAGACGAGCAGGAGCATCGCGATCATGCCCATCCGCGCGCCGAGGCGCGCGAGGAAGACGGGCGCGACGACGAGGCCGATGATCGAGCCGGCCGACATGCCCAGGATGACGAGGCCGACGCCCTGGGTCGACAGCTCCGTGAAGTCGCGCACCGCGGGGAGCCGGGCGACCCAGCTCGCCATGCTGAGGCCGGACAGGAAGAAGATGGCGAAGACGGCGTTGCGCCACGCGGCGAGCCCGCGGGGCGTGCGGCTGCGCTTCGGGGTGCGGCCCGCCGTCTCGGCGGCCCGGCCGGCGGGGCCGGCCTGGGTGCTCGGCTCGGCGTGGTCTGGGGTGTCGGTCATCTCGAGTGCTTCGTCGTGCGGCGGCTGGGGCATCCGGGCGTCCTCGCGGTCGTCATCGGCCCGAACGGCCGGGATGCCGCTCCCAGTCTGGCCGATGGGGATGGTCGTGCGGAGCGAGGGCGCGCGGCGGGCCGGGGTCCAGTCCGGCCCGCCGCGGCCTCGAATCGATTCGAGTCGAATCGATTCGACCACGATAGCGATCGGCCGGGCGGCCTGCAAGCCCTGCCGCGCAGCCGGCACGCCCCGTCCGGGCTCCACGGGCGCGCGTGAAACACCGCGCGCCTGAAACACTCCGCCAGGCGTCGATACGATGGCTGAGGCATCCGGCGCACCCACCGGACCGACTCGCACGGACCGCCGCACCCAGCGGTTCCGTGCCCTGATCCACGATGGAGTTCCACATGAAGGCCCTGTTCAAAGCCGCGCCCGGTGCCGGATTCGAGTTCGTGGATCGGCCGGAGCCCGAGGTGGGGCCGGCCGACGTGAAGATCCGGGTGCTGCGCACGGGCATCTGCGGCACGGACCTGCACATCGAGAAGTGGGACGACTGGGCCGCGTCGACGATCGCGACGCCGCTGATCCCGGGACACGAGTTCTCGGGCGAGGTCGTCGAGGTCGGGCCGCTCGTGCACGACGTCGCCGTCGGCGATCTGGTGTCGGGCGAGGGGCACGTGGTGTGCGGCATGTGCCGCAACTGCCGTGCCGGTCGCCGGCAGATGTGCATCCGCACGCACGGCGTCGGGCTGCACCGCGACGGTGCGTTCGCGGAGTACATCGTCATTCCCGGGCAGAACGTGTGGGTGCATCATTCCCCGGTCGATCCCGAGCTCGGCGCGATCTTCGATCCCTTCGGCAACGCGGTGCACACGGCGCTCGCCTTCGGCGTGGTCGGCGAGGACGTGCTCGTCACCGGCTGCGGGCCGATCGGGCTCATGTCGATCGCGGTCGCGCGGCACGTGGGGGCGCGCTTCGTGGTGGCGACGGATGTCTCGCCGGCACGTCTCGAGCTCGCCCGCCGGATGGGCGCCGACGACGTCGTCGACGTGTCGCGGGAGCGGGTGCGCGAGGCGCAGGAGCGGCTCGGCATGCGCGAGGGCTTCGACGTCGGCTTCGAGATGAGCGGTTCGCCGAAGGCGCTGCCGGAGATGATCGAGAACATGAACCACGGCGGCCGCATCGCGATGCTGGGCCTGCCGTCCGAGCCGTACGCGATCGACTGGGGCAAGGTCGTCACGCACATGCTGACGCTGAAGGGCATCTACGGCCGGGAGATGTTCGAGACCTGGAACTCGATGTCCGCGATGCTGCAGACGAGCGAGCCGCTGCGGGACGCCGTCGCGAGCGTGATCTCCGACCGCTTCCCGGCTCGGGAGTGGCGCGCGGCGTTCGACGTCGCCGCATCCGCGGGGGCCGGCAAGGTCATCCTCGACTGGACCGAAGTATAGGAACGGGTGGATCGCACATGTACGGAGACGTGAAGGCGCAGCTGCGCGCCGAACTCGACGAGATCGACGCCGCCGGGCTCACGAAGCGCGAGCGCGGCATCGTCGGACCGCAGTCCTCGACGGTCGACGTCGCCTCGGGCGGCGCCGCCGGGGTCGGGCTGCAGCGGGTGCTGAACTTCTGCGCGAACAACTACCTCGGCCTCGCCGACGACCCGCGCATCGTCGCCGCCGCGCACCGCGGCCTCGACGAATGGGGCTACGGGATGGCGAGCGTGCGCTTCATCTGCGGCACGCAGACCCAGCACCTCGAGCTCGAGCGGCGGGTGAGCGAGTTCCTCGGCTACGACGACACCATCCTCTTCTCCTCGTGCTTCGACGCGAACGGGGGCGTCTTCGAGACGCTGTTCGGGCCGGAGGACGCGATCATCTCCGACGCGCTGAACCACGCGTCGATCATCGACGGCATCCGCCTCTCGAAGGCCCGCCGCTTCCGCTACGCGAACCGCGACCTCGCCGACCTCGAGCAGAAGCTCGTCGAGGCATCCGACGCCCGCCGGAAGGTGATCGTCACCGACGGCGTGTTCTCGATGGACGGCTACATCGCGCCGCTCCGCGAGATCTGCGACCTCGCCGACCGCTACGGCGCGCTCGTCTTCGTCGACGACTCCCACGCCGTCGGCTTCGTCGGTGCGAACGGCCGCGGCACTCCCGAGCTGTGCGGCGTCGAGGGCCGGGTCGACATCACGACCGGCACCTTCGGCAAGGCGCTCGGCGGCGCCTCGGGCGGCTACGTCGCGGCCCGTCAGGAGATCGTCGACCTGCTGCGCCAGCGCGCCCGCCCGTACCTCTTTTCCAACACGCTGGCCCCGGCGATCGTCGCGGGCACGCTCGAGGCCCTCGCGCTGCTGTCGTCCTCGGGCGAGCTCCGGGAGCAGCTGCAGGCGAACGCGGCCCTGTTCCGCTCCCTCATGACCGAGGCGGGCTTCGAGCTGCTGCCCGGCGAGCACGCGATCGTGCCCGTCATGTTCGGCGACGCGGCGCTCACGGCCCGCATCGCCGACGCCCTGCAGACCCGGGGCGTGTACGTGACCGCGTTCTCGTACCCCGTCGTGCCGAAGGGGGAGGCGCGCATCCGCGTGCAGCTCTCGGCCGCGCACTCCGAGGACGAGATCCGCGCGTGCGTCGACGCCTTCGCCGCCGCCCGCGACGAGGTCGCCGCCGGCTGAGGCGCGGCGCGGGAGATCGGACGGACGCGGGCAGTCCGTCTGCGTGCCCCGCGCCTGCCCGCCCTGCGTCTGCGCGCCCCGTCGGTTTGCGCACCCTGACGTCTGCGAGTTGCACGACCGGGTTCCCGGCGCGCCGCAGTATCTGGCGCGTGGGCCGGTTCGTCGTGCAACTCGCAGGGCTCGGGGGGCCAGGGGCACGGGGACGGGGCACGAGCAGGCAGGGGCAGCGCAGGCGGGCGGCCAGGCAGCGAGTGCTGGCAGGGCAGGCAGGCAGGCAGTCGAATCGATTCGGGCGGCTCGCAGGACTGGCCTCTAGACTCGGGGCATGACCGCCCGCCCCACCCTCGCCGACGTGGCCGCGCACGCCGGCGTCTCGGCGTCGACCGCGTCGCTCGCCTTCTCCGGGTCGGGTCCGGTGTCGGATGCCACGAAGGAGCGGGTGCTCGCCGCGGCCGCCGAGCTCGGCTACGCGGGCCCCGACCCGCGGGCGCGCTCGCTCCGGCGGGGCCGCTCGGGCATCGTCGGCGTCGTGCTGGAGGAGCGGGTGCGCAGCGCCTTCCTCGACCCGGTGAAGATCCGCACCCTCGACGGCATCGCCGACGGTATCGCCCCGCTCGGCGCGGCGCTCCTCCTGCTGCCGTTCATCGGCGGCGAGTCGGAGGGCGCCACGATCGAGGACGCACCGGTGGACGCCGTCGTCCTGATCGGCTGCAGCCCGCGGGTCGAACACTCGCTCGAGATCCTGCGCCGCCGGGGCATCCCGACCGTCGCGATCGAGGGCGGGCCCACGGGCGACGACGTCCCCGACATCTCCATCGACAACCGCGACGCGACCCGCCGCGGCGCCGAGCACCTCGCCGAGCTCGGGCACCGCGAGGTCGGCGTCGTGACGCTGCCGTTCGACGCCGAGCGCACGAGCGGCCCCGTCGATGCGGCGCTCGAGGCGCGGGCGTCGACGCAGGTCACGATCGAGCGGCTGCAGGGCGCGCGCGACGTGTACCCGGACGCCCCGGCGGTCGCCGCGACGACGAGCTCGATCGAGGACGGCCGGCGGGCGGCGTTCGTCCTGCTGGCGGATGCCTCGGGCGCCGCACTCCCCGCCGACCGCCGGCCGACGGCGATCATCGCGCAGAGCGACCTGCTCGCGGCGGGAGTGATCCACGCGGCGGAGGAGCTCGGCCTGTCCGTGCCCGGCGAGCTCAGCGTCGTCGGCTTCGACGGCATCCGGGTCGACGGCCTGCGGCACGACCTGACGACGCTCGACCAGCCCTCGACCGACAAGGGCCGTGCGGCGGGCGAGGCCGTGGTGCGCCTGCTCGCGGGCGAGCCGGCGACGTCGCTCGCCTTCACGAGCACCCTGCACATCGGCGACACGACGGCGCCGCCCGCGCGCTGATCGCGGCGGGCCGCCCACCACGCCGGCCGCACTGACCGCCGGGCGCGCTGACCGCCGGCCGCACCGACCGCCGGGCGCGCGCTACGCCACCCCGGTGACCATCCAGCGGCTGCCCCGCGCCCGCAGCGAGAGCGTGATCGCGCGCGCCGCGAGGTACCCGAGAGCGAACGCCGCCATCAACCAGGCGAGCGCCGCGGCGCCGGGGGTACCCGAGGCATCCGCCCACCACACGGCGCCGAGTGCGAGCGGAACGTAGGCGGCGAGGTTCACGAGTCCGGTCCAGGCGAGGTATCGCGCGTCGCCGGCGCCGATCAGCACGCCGTCGAGCACGAAGACCAGCCCGCCGAGCGGGGCCGAGATGCCGAGCACGACGAGCGCGGGCGGCAGCAGGGCGGCGACCTCGGCCGAGGAGGTGAACAGCTGCGGCAGCACCCACGCCGTCGCGACGACGAGCGCGCCGATGACGACCCCGGAGCCGATGCCCCACTGCAGGCAGCGCCGCAGCACGAGGCGCACCTCGGCGACGTCGCCCGCGCCGAGCCCGCGGCCGACGAGGGCCTGCGCGGCGATCGCGAGAGCGTCGAGCGCGAAGCCGAGCGTGAAGTAGATCGAGATCGCCACCTGGTACGCGGCGAGCTCGTCGGGGCCGAGCGCCGTCGCCGACCACGTCGAGAGCAGCAGCGCGGCGCGCAGGCTGAGCGTGCGCAGGAACAGCCAGCCGCTCGACGACGCCCCGCCGAGGAGCCCCGCCCGGTGCGGCCGCCAGCCCGCGCCGGCCCGCCGCACGTGGCGTCCGACGACGATCAGGTAGACGGCGACCATGCCCCACTGCGCGACGACCGTGCCGACCGCCGAGCCGGCGATGCCCCAGCCGGCGAGATAGATGAAGACGAAGTTCAGCACGATGTTCGCGGCGAAGCCGATGCCGGCGACCCAGAGCGGGGTACGGGTGTCCTGCAGGCCGCGGAGGAGGCCGGTCGCGGCGAAGACGAGCAGCATCGCGGGGAGCCCCGCCATCGAGATGCCGAGGTAGCTGCGGGCGGCCTCGGCGATGGCGGCGTCGGCTCCGAACGCCCCGACGAGGGCCGGGGTCGCGGCCCAGCCGGCGAGGCCGAGGAGCGCGCCGAGCCCGAGCGCGAGCCAGAGCCCGTCGATGCCGGCCTGCACGGCGCCGCGTTCGTCGCCCGCGCCGAGCCGCCGTGCCACGGCGGGCGTCGTCGCGTAGGCGAGGAAGATCATCAGGCCGATGATCGTCTGCAGCACCGCGCTCGCGAGGCCGAGCCCGGCGAGCGGGGTGGCGCCGAGGTGCCCGACCATGGCCGTGTCGGCCAGCAGGAACGCGGGTTCGGCGATGAGTGCGCCGAGCGCGGGCACCGCGAGGCGCAGGATGTCGCGGTCGACGGAACGGCGTTGGGGCGTGGTGCTCATGTGCCCGTCGAGCCTACGGCCTGCCGCCGACGGGCTCGCCCGGGCTCGGCCCGGCTCGGCTCGGCTCGCCCCGGCTCGGCCCGGCTCACCCCGGCTCGGCCCGGCTCAGCCGCGCGACCTCACGCCTTGTCGACGATCTCCTTGCCGAGCGGGGCGAGCGAGATCGGGATCATCTTGAAGTCGGCGAGCCCGAGCGGGATGCCGATGATGGTGATGCAGAGCGCCACCCCGGACAGCACGTGCCCGATCGCGAGCCAGAGCCCGGCGAGCAGGAACCAGATCACGTTGCCGATGAACGCCCACGCGCCCGAGGTCGGCTTCTGCACGACCTCGCGGCCGAACGGCCAGAGCGCGTACCTCGCGATGCGGAACGACGCGATGCCCCACGGGATCGTCACGATGAGGACGCACATGATGACGCCGGCGACGAGGTATCCGAGGAAGAGCCAGAACCCGGACAGCACGAGCCAGATGACGTTGAGCACGGTGTTCATAGGGCCTCCATCTTCGCATCGGATCGCTTCGCACCGGATCCGCCGACGAGTCTGCCCGCTCCCGGCATCCGCCGGTATGGATCCACGTCGGGTGTTCACGAGAATCGCAGGCCACCGTTCAGGCTTCGCCGCCTAGGCTGGAGCGCATGACCGACGACGGCACCCTCAGCTCCGGCATCGCGCTCGACGAACTCGACCCGGGCGTGCGCCCGCAGGACGATCTGTTCCGCCACGTCAACGGCAAGTGGATCGATCGCACCGAGATCCCGGCCGACAAGGCCCGCTTCGGCTCCTTCATCGAGCTGCACGAGGAGGCCGAGCGCGCGGTGCGCGAGATCATCGTCGAGGCGCAGGGGGCCGACCCCGGCACCGAGGCGCGCAAGGTCGGCGACCTCTTCGCGAGCTTCATGGACGAGCAGCACGCCGAGCTCCTCGGCGCGACCCCGATCGCGGGCCAGCTCGTCGAGGTGTCGCTCATCGGCGACGTGCCGAGCCTCCTCGAGACGCTCGGCCGCCTCGAGCGGCAGGGCGTCGCGGGCTTCGCGCAGCTCTTCGTCGACAACGACCCGGGCGACCCCGAGCGCTACCTCGTCTTCGTCGAGCAGGGCGGCATCGGCCTGCCCGACGAGAGCTACTTCCGCGAGGAGCGCTTCGCCGAGGTGCGCGAGGCCTACCGCTCGCACCTCGAGCGGATGTTCCGGCTCGCGAAGCTCGACGGCGCCGCCGAGCGCGCGGCGCGGGTCTTCGAGCTCGAGACCGCGATCGCGGCCGTGCACTGGAGCAACGTCGACTCCCGCGACAGCGAGAAGACGTACAACCTGAAGGGCTGGGCGGATGCCGCGGCGCTCGCCTTCCCCGGCGCGGATGCGGCATCCTCGGGCCTCGCGATCTGGCGCGACGCGATGGGCGTCCCGGATGCCGCGTTCGCCGAGCTCGTCGTCCGCCAGCCGAGCTTCGTCGAGGGCGTCGGCGCGCTGCTCACCGAGGACCGCGTGCCGGCCTGGCGCGACTGGCTCGCCTGGCAGGTCATCCGCGGGGCGTCGCCCTACCTCTCGAAGGACTTCGTCGAGGCGAACTTCGACTTCTACGGCCGCACCCTGACCGGCACGCCGCAGCTGCGCGAGCGCTGGAAGCGCGGCGTCTCCCTCGTCGAGGGCGCGATGGGCGAGGCCGTCGGCCGCATCTACGTCGAGCGGCACTTCCCGCCCGCGGCGAAGGAGCAGATGGACGAGCTCGTCGGCTACCTCGTCGAGGCGTACCGCGAGTCCATCGTCGGCCTCGACTGGATGGGCGAGGAGACGAAGCGCAAGGCGCTCGACAAGCTCGCGAAGTTCACGCCGAAGATCGGCTTCCCCGTGAAGTGGCGCGACTACTCCACCCTCGGCATCGAGCCCGGCGACCTCGTCGCGAACGTGCGGGCCACCGCGGAGTTCGAGTTCCGCCGCGAGCTCGGCAAGATCGGCAAGCCGATCGACCGCGACGAGTGGTTCATGACCCCGCAGACCATCAACGCGTACTACAACCCCGGCTTCAACGAGATCGTGTTCCCGGCGGCCATCCTGCAGTACCCCTTCTTCACGCCCGAGCGCGACGCCGCCGCCAACTACGGCGCGATCGGCGCGGTCATCGGGCACGAGATCGGCCACGGCTTCGACGACCAGGGCTCGAAGTACGACGGCGACGGCCGGCTCACCGACTGGTGGACGGCCGACGACCGCGCCGCGTTCGAGGAGCGCACGAAGGCACTCATCGACCAGTACGACGCGCTCGTGCCCGCGCAGCTCGCCGAGGCATCCGCCGCGCCGTCGACCGACGCCGACGGCGCTGCCGAGGCGTCCGAGGCGCCGCACGTGAACGGCGCCCTCACCATCGGCGAGAACATCGGCGATCTCGGCGGCCTCGCGATCGCCTGGAAGGCGTACCTGCTCTCGCTGGGCGGCGAGGAGCCCCCGGTGCTCGACGGGCTGAGCGGGGCCGAGCGCTTCTTCCTCTCCTGGGCGCAGGCCTGGCAGATGAAGGCGCGCGACGCCGAGGTGGTCCGCCTGCTGGCGATCGACCCGCACTCGCCGAACGAGTTCCGCTGCAACCAGATCGTCCGGAACATCGAGGAGTTCTACACTGGCTTCGGAGTGACCCCCGACGACGCCCTCTGGCTCGACCCGGCCGAGCGGGTGACGATCTGGTAGCCGCTCCCAGCGACCGAAATCCCCGTGTCCAGAACCCGTCCCACCAGATACCGTTGATCTCGAGCGTGCCGCACCCGGCGGCGGGGGAACGCCGAGCGCATGAGCAGGAGTGTGCAAGCACCGTGGTGACCCCCTCGCAGGGCTCAGAGCGCAGAGCGCGCCATGCCGACATCCGGCGAGGGAAGCACCGCACCGACGAGGCGAGCGAGGACTTCAGCCGCGGCTTCGACGCGCTCGGGGAGCTCGCGCTCGCCGGAGTGCAGGTCTCGGCCCGCGCCACCGATCTCGCGACCGGACGCGTGCTCTTCTCGGTCGACGACCACGTGGTGATGCCGACGGCGTCGATCGGCAAGGTGCTGCTCCTCGTCGAGGTCGCGGCGCGACTCGTCGACGGCGAGAGCGAGGCGCTCACCGTGCTCGACCGCGACCCGCGCGACGCGGTCGGGGATGCCGGCATCTGGCAGCACCTGCAGTCCCCGTCGCTGCCGATCGCCGATCTCGCGGCGCTCATCGGCGCGACGAGCGACAACCTCGCCACGAACGTGCTGCTGCGCTACGTGGGTCTCGAGTCGGTGCGCGCCCGCACCGAGGCGCTCGGTCTGACCCGCACGGCGCTGCTCGATCTCGTCCGCGACCACCGCGGTCCCGACGACGCCCCGCAGCTCTCGATCGGATCGGCGAAGGAGCTCACCTGGCTCTTCGCCTCCCTCGCCCGCGGCGAGATCGTCTCGCCCGAGGTGTCGCAGCGCGTCGTCGGCTGGCTGACGCTGAACACCGACCTGTCGATGGTGTCCGCCGCCTTCGGGCTCGACCCGCTCGCACACCGGCGCCCCGACCACAGCGTGCTGCTGATGAACAAGACCGGGACCGACGGCGGCGTGCGCAGCGAGGTCGGCGTGCTGCGCGGACCGCGGGCGAGCGTCGCCTTCGCCGTGTCGATGTACTACGCCGACACGCAGCTCTCGAGCCGCCTCGCGGTGCTCGACGGCATGCGCCAGGTCGGGCTCGACCTGCTGGAGTTCGTGCACTAAGGCCGGCGCTGCGCTCGCGCTGGGCTCGTGCTGTGCGCTCGTCGCGCTCGCGCCGTGCGCTCGTCGCGCTAGCGCTGCGTCGTGCTCGCGTCGGGGTGCGCCGGGCGGGCGTCGCGCTCGGCCGCGTCGCGGTGCGCCGGGGCATCCGCGTCCTCTGGGGCATCCGGGGAATCCGGGGCATCCGGGTCGTCCGCGTCCTCCGCCAGGATCGCGATCCCGTCGAGCACCGCGCGCGCCGTCTCGGGCGCGCCGAGGATGCGGAAGTGCCCCGCGACCGGCACCTCGATGTTGCGGGCCCCGGCGAGTTCGCTGCCCTCCGGGATGTGCGGATCCCAGATGCCGAAGACCGAGACGATGCGCGCGTCGACCTCGCGCGCCTCGCCGAGCGCGTGGATGGTCGCGTCGCTCGGCAGCAGCGCGAGCAGACTGCGGTCGGCGAAGAAGAAGCGGGCGAGGTGCGAGCCGGCGAAGGGCGTGCAGACGGCGACCACGCCGCGGAGGCCGAGGGCGGCGGCGTCATCCGGGCGTCGCAGCTCGTCGGCGAGCAGCTGCTTGCCGATGAGCCCGCCCTTCGAGTGCCCGACGACGACCCGCCCGGCGGGCGCCGCCGGCAGCCGGGACAGCGCGCGGGCGAGGAGCTCCGCGGTCTCGGCGATCGGACGGCGGTTGGCGCCGAGGCCGTGCACGACGCGCACCCGGTGGCCCGCTCCGTGCAGGCGCTCGGCGAGCGGGCGCAGGAACGTCCAGTGCTCGTAGATGCCCGGCAGCAGCACGATCTCGGGCAGCGTGGCATCGCCGCGCAGCCAGTGCCGCGCGTCGCGCCGGTCGAAGGGGGCGGCCAGCTGGCGCCATCCGGCGTAGAGGTAGTCCGCCGCCCACCACCGCGCGGCGCGCCACCAGGGCACGCTGCGGCTCCCCGTCGTCGCCGTCGGCGCTGCCATCGCTGCTGCCGGCGCTGCCATCGTTGCTGTCGACCCCGTCCCGGTCGTTGCTGTCGCTGCCGCCGACCTTGTCGCCGGGCCCCGGCCCTTCGCGGGGCGCGCTCGTCGCCCGGTCGGGACGGGCTGGGCGACGCGGTGCCCGACGGGCTCGCCCGCGGCATGGGCCGCGACGAGTCGCGCGACCTCCGCGCCCGCGGTGATCATGGTCTCGTGCCCTCGGCCGGGGACCTCGATGAGCCGGCCATCGGGCAGCAGCGCGGTCACGAGCTCGGCCCAGTCGCGCGGGGAGACCTGATCGTGCTCGCCGCGCACGACGAGGGTGCGCGCCCGGATGCGCGGGAGCACGAGCTCGATGCGGTGCGCGAGCATGTCGGCGAGCTTCGCGAAGTACCAGCGCGGTCCGGCCTGGAAGTAGTAGCGGATGCCGAGCGCGAGCACCTTCGGATGGCTGAAGGCGAGGTCCTGGATGAGGCGCAGGGCCTGCCACGCCGCGGTCCGTTCGCGCCGGTTGATCGTCGGGGCGATGAGGACGACGGCGGCGACGAGCTCGGGCCGCTGCGCCGCCGTCTCGGCGACGATCTGCGTGCCCATCGAGTGCCCGACGAGGACGACGGGCGCGTCCGGCGACTCCGCCGCGATCAGCTCGCCGAGGTAGGCCCCGGAGGCCGGCATGTCGAGCGACTCCTCGGGCTCCGGCGCCTCGCCGAATCCGGGGAGGTCGAGCGCGAGCACGCGGCCCGAGCCGGCGAGGGTCTCGGCGAGGTCCGACCAGGTGCGGTGCCCCATCCCGACCCCGTGCACGAGCACGTACGTCGGACCGCGGTCGATGCCCGTCTCAGTGATGACGGTCTCGCGGTCTCCCAGCCGGAACCGTCGAATCGCCATGAACGAAGTCTAGGGATGCCGCCTGGAGCTCGTCGTTTCTCGGGAGCTCGTCGGTCTTCGGGAGCTAGTCGTCCTTCACCGGGAGCGCGCCCGCGAGGTAGGCGAGCATCCGCGTGGTGAGGAACCCGCCCTGGTAGAGGCCGGCGGCGTCGAACTGCTCGCCGACGCTGCCCGCCCGGAGCAGCGCGGCGACCTCGTAGGCGCCCATGCTGACCGCCGGTTCCGTGTCGTGCTCGGCCAGCAGGGTCACCTCCGAGGCGAGCTGCTGCCGCCCGAGATCGAGCGTGCGCGTCAGCACCGCGAGGAACGGGACGCTCTCGATCGCGAAGTTCTCGTCGAGCACCGCGTTGTTGTAGTACTTGTCGAGCAGCGACTGGTTGCGCACGTAGTTGTTGAGGCCGTACGCGAGCGTCGCGTAGCTCGCATTCGCCTCGGATTCCCCGATGTAGTCGGCGATCGCCGGCTGGATCTGCGCCTGGGAGACGGAGAGCGCGACGGTCACGTCCGCCGAGGCGAGTCGCGCGATCACGCTGTCCTGGGACATGCCCCGGGCATCCGCCAGCGGGGTGACGACGCTCTCGGTGAACGCGGCGAAGTTGGCGTCGGCACCGCGGCGGAAGAAGTCGCCGAGCGCCTCGAGGTCGACGTCGCTCGCGATCGGCGCGCCCGGGTTGTCGCGTCCGACCTCGAAGACCGACTCGGCCATGTCGATCTGCGCGCTCGCGAGCTGCCCCCACAGCACGGGCTGGGTGAGGTCTGTGAACAGCGCGTCCGCGGAGGCGTACTCGCCGGCATCCCACCGCTCCTTGATCGCCTGCACCTGGCCCTGGGCGAACATGAGGAGGGAGTAGGCGTCGAAGGCCCCGCTGTAGCCGTTGACGAGCCCTTCCACGTCGGCGACGGTCTTCGGCTCGTAGGCCGAGAGGCTGTCGAGGAACGACATGAACTCCTGCTCCGCGGTCTCCGTGCTGAGCGCCTGCGTGAACAGGGTGTCGAGACCGGCGAGGCCCTGGGTGAAGAGCGGCGTCGTCAGCTCGCCGACCGCGGCGACGGCCTCGTACGTGGCCGCTGCCTGACCGGCCATCCGGAACGCCCCGGCCTGCAGCCCCTGCCGTTGGAGATCGGCGGCCTGCGCGGCGTACTGCTCGATCGTGGCGATGAGGCCGGAGCCGATGAAGAGGTCCTGCGTCGGCTGGGGGAGCCTCGCGAAGCGCGCCTCGGCGTCGCCGTAGCGGGCGAGGGCGGCATCCGTCTCGGGCTTGACCTTGTCGTACGCCGCGTCGCTGAGCCGCGGGTCCCGGCTCACCCCCGGGACGTCGATGTTGCTCCCCGTGAGCCGCTCGTAGGCCTCGTAGATGTCGCCGACCTCGACGACGGTGACCCCGAGTCGTTCACCTTCGCGGACCACGTCGACGACGTTGCCGTCGCTGTCGGTGCTGTTGCGCTGGCCGAGGGGGATGAGCACGGTGGTGAACTCGGCGTCGGCGGCGGCCTGGATCTTCTCGGGGATGCCGCCGACGGGCCCGAGCGTGCCGGAGCTGTTGATCGTGCCGGTCATGGTGACGTGCTTCTTGAACTTCTCGCCGCGGGCGACGGCCATCAACCCGGCGGTCGTGAGTGCGCCCGCGCTGGGGCCGTCGATGAATCCGTCGGTCTCGAACGAGAACTCTCCCTCGAGCGGCTCCCCGAGGAGCAGAGTGGAGATGATGGCGGCATCCCAGGCCCCGGCCTGGGATGCGGACCCGATGCCGCCGACCTCGTTGGCGGAGAACTCGACCCGGAAGTCGCGCTCCTTCTTCGGCGGCTTCTTCGTGATGAGCGTCGTGCCGGTCGTGCCGGTGCCGTCCGCGCGGTAGGCGAGCCAGGTGACGGTGATCGAGGACGAGGGCGCCTCCGGTGCCGCGGACGGCACGCACGAGGCGAGCGCGATGGTCACGACGGCGGCGGCGATGATCGCGCGACTGATCCGGCGAAGGGTGCGCATGCTGGGCCTCTCAGGATGTGATGTGTGGATCGGAGAGCGTGGCGCTCCCGGTCCAGGATGTCGCGCGGGCACTGGGATCCCATCGGTGGAAATACCGATCTGCGCGGGCGCGGGCGTCGAGGGCGCGTGCGGGCGCGGGCGCGCTCCTCGAGGGCGCGCGTGCGCCTCAGAAGGGCGCGAGCGCGGGCGGGCGAGAAGGGAATGGCGGGCGCGAGCGCGGGCGGGAGCGGGCGAGAAGGAGTGGCTGGCGCGGGCGCGGATCAGAAGGGCGCGGGGACCGGGTAGGTGGCCTGCGCTCGTGGAGCGGTGGGCGTGGCGCCATGCGCCGGCGAGGTGTGGGCGTGGTGGCCGGTGGGCGTGGTCCAGGTGATGGTGCCGTCGGGTGCTCGCTCGACGCGGAATCTGGCGTGGTGCTTCAGCAGATGATCGGTGCGGCAGGTGGGCGCGAGGTTGGCGGTGTCGGTGGTGCCGCCGTGAGACCAGGCGGTGAGATGGTCGAGGTCGCTGTCGCGCGCGGGGCGGGTGCACCCGGGGCGGGTGCAGTGCCCGTACTGGTGGGTGAGCCAGCGACGTTGCGCAGTGGTGACGCGGTAGCGGGTGCGATCGAGCGCGAGCGGCGCGGCGGTGATCGGGTCGACCGCGAGGCGGAGGAACGTCGGCGCGTGGGCGAACAGGCGCCGCGCGGTCGCGTCGTCGATGGGACCGACGCCGTCGAGCTCTGCGGGCTCGTAGTCGCGGTGGATGCCCGTGCCCTGGGGCTGTGCGGTGCCTGCGCCGCCCTGCTGATGGTGCGGTGCGCCGGGGGTGTGCGGGGCGCTGGTCAGGGTGAGGGCCGGGACGGTGACGAGGATCTCGGTGCGGACCGCGGTGGGGGTGCCGTCGCCCTTCAGCCAGGCGGTCGCTGCATCCGCGCGGAGCTGGTCGAGGGTGCGGGTCTCGCCGGGGCGACCCGACAGCTGGATGGCGGTGGCGTCGACGCGGGCGCGGACGCCGGCCGCATCGACCGCGGAGACGTGGAGCATGAGCCAGGCCATGCCGTCGGCGGCGGGCTCGAGCACCAACCGCCGTGCGGAGTGGGCGCGTTCGTGGCGGGCCGATGCCGTCTCAGGGGCTTCGAGTCGCACCCGGAGCCGGCGGAGCCGGCGACGGAAGGTGGCGAGCGGCACGGTGCCGGCGAGCTCGGCGATGGCCTCGTCGAACTCCGCGAGCGCCGCCGCGTGCCGGGCTGCGTCGGGACCACGCAGGGCGGGGTCGTTGAGGGTGACGCCGTCGAGCGCGTCGAGCGCGGCGCGCAGCTCCGTGTAGGCGGCGATGCCGTCGCGGAACCTGGCCCACAACGACGGAAGGTGCCGGTGCGCCGTCGCTGCCTCGTAGGCGCGGGTGCGGATCGTCGCGGCGGGCAGTTGCAGCCGCATCGACAGCTCCGCGGCGACGGACCGCGCCGCGAGCTCGGCGACGGGGATGCCGCCCCGGCTCGCCGTTGCGTGCGCCTCGGCGTGGACGTAGAGCTCCGGGTGTGCGTCGGCCAGCGCGAACGCCCGCCGGAACGCATCGAGCTGCGCGGCGTGCATGCGGTTGACTTCGAACTGGGCGCCCTCAGCGGCATCCAGCGTGGCCTGCAGTTCGGCGAACACGGCCCGCGACCCGCCAGCGGCCGACGCGACCCGCCACCCATCCAACGATGCCCAATCAGGATCAGCCCACTCGGCAGCACTGACCGCGGCCGGGTCGGCCGGGTCATCGGGATGCAGCGCTTCAGGCATACCTCGACACTATCGAACACAGCTTCGAAGCTCACCACTGAAGTGGCGCTGTGGAAAGCCGGCGCCCCCAGCCCTCACGCCTCGGTGGGCAGCCAGTTGAGCCGCGACAGCATCCGCTCGAACTCGGCGACGATGAGGGCGCGCTCCTCCCGGCTCCACGTCGCGGTCCTCGACCTCGTGCCTCGCGACACCAGCGCCAGCAGCAACGGGCCGAGCAGTCGTCGTTGCTCGTCCATCGTCAGGCCGGAGAGCTCCTCTTCCGCGACCCGCAGATCCACGAGGAGCACCGCATCGCGGCGGTCGTAGCGCACGAAGGAGCGCGGCGACAGCTCGCTCGGCAGCGATCGTAACGCGACGAACAGCGCGTCGGAGACCGGCTCGGTCGCCTGAGTGAAGGCCGCGGACGACTCCGAGAGCTCGTGCGCCAGCTCGCGGACGTCGCCGATCCAGCCCGTGTCGCTGGTGGTGTCGAACTCCATGCCGCCCGCGCAGCCCTAGTCGATCAGCCCGTCCGCCGCGAGACGCCTGAGCACCTCGGCCCCGGCCGGCGGGCAGCGGTCGAGATCGGCCGTCGTCACCCAGTGCAGCGCGCCGACCTCGGCCGACGCCCTCGGCGAGGCATCCGTCTCCGTCAGGAAGACGCGCATGCGCACCATCCGCCCCTCGGGCTCGCCGTGCGCCTGCGTGACCACCTCGAAGAGCTCCTCGAGCTCGGCCGGGTCGAGCTCGAGCGAGACCTCCTCGCGGGCCTCGCGGGCGGCGGCCTCCGCGGCGGTCTCGCCCGGGTCGATCTTGCCGCCGGGCATGTAGTGCACCTCGCGCCCCCGCGCGGTCACCATCAGCACGCGACGGTCGCGGACGAGTGCGATCGCCGCCACGAGCAGATCGGGCAGCGCGGAGGGAGCGGAGCCCGGCTCCGTCCCCTCCGCCTCGTGCACCACGGGTGCGATCAGGCGCCGAGGAGCCGCGTCGCCAGGTAGCCCTCGAGCTCGGCGAGCGGCACCCGCTCCTGCGACATGGTGTCGCGGTCGCGCACCGTCACGGCGTCGTCGTCGAGCGAGTCGAAGTCGACCGTGATGCAGAACGGGGTGCCGATCTCGTCCTGGCGGCGGTAGCGGCGGCCGATGGCGCCGGCGTCGTCGAAATCGATGTTCCAGGTGCGGCGGAGCTTCGCGGCGAGATCGCGGGCGAGCGGCGAGAGCTTCTCGTTGCGCGACAGCGGCAGCACGGCGGCCTTCACCGGGGCGAGGCGCGGGTCGAGCTTCAGCACGGTGCGCTGGTCGGTGCCGCCCTTCGCGTTCTGCACCTCCTCGACGTGGTACGCGTCGACGAGGAACGCCATCAGCGCGCGCGTGAGGCCGAACGCCGGCTCGATGACGTAGGGCACCCAGCGCTCGTTCTTCGACTGGTCGAAGTAGGAGAGGTCCTTGCCGGAGTGCTTCGAGTGGGTCGACAGATCGAAGTCGGTGCGGTTCGCGACGCCCATGAGCTCGCCCCACTCGCCGCCGGTGAAGCCGAAGCGGTACTCGATGTCGATCGTGCGCTTCGAGTAGTGGCTGAGCTTCTCCTTCGGGTGCTCGTAGCGGCGGATGTTCTCGGGGTCGATGCCGAGGTCGGTGAACCAGTCCCAGCAGTGCTGGATCCAGTAGTCGAACCACTCCTCGTCGGTGCCGGGCTCGACGAAGTACTCCATCTCCATCTGCTCGAACTCGCGGGTGCGGAAGATGAAGTTGCCGGGCGTGATCTCGTTGCGGAAGCTCTTGCCGATCTGCGCGATGCCGAACGGGGGCTTCATGCGCGCCGCCTGCAGCACGTTCGCGAAGTTCACGAAGATGCCCTGCGCGGTCTCGGGGCGGAGGTAGTGCAGGCCCGACTCGTCGTCGACGACGCCGAGGTAGGTCTTCAGCAGGCCGGAGAAGGCGCGGGGCTCGGTCCACTGGCCGCGGGTGCCGCAGTTCGGGCACACGATCTCGGCGAGGCCACCCTCGGGCTCCCGGCCCTTCTTCGCCTCGAACGCCTCGACGAGGTGGTCCTCGCGGAAGCGCTTGTGGCAGCTCAGGCACTCGATGAGCGGGTCGCTGAACACCTCGACGTGGCCGGATGCCTCCCACACCTGCTTCGGCAGGATGACGCTCGAGTCGAGGCCGACGATGTCGTCGCGCTGCTGCACCATGTAGCGCCACCACTGGCGCTTGATGTTCTCCTTCAGCTCGACGCCGAGGGGGCCGTAGTCCCAGGCGGAGCGCGAGCCGCCGTAGATCTCGCCGGCTTGGAACACGAATCCGCGGTGCTGGGCGAGGGTGATGACGGCGTCGAGCGTGCTGGGTGCGGCCACGGTGGCTCCAATGGTCGGTGAAGGGGTTCAGGTGCAATCCTACGGAAATCCGCGGGGCCCGGGCCCCCGCCCGCTACCCTGTGCTCAACGCGGGAGCCGGGGGGATGCATGCTGGA
Organism: Agromyces mediolanus; assembly: GCF_044917495.1. Lineage (GTDB taxonomy): Bacteria > Actinomycetota > Actinomycetes > Actinomycetales > Microbacteriaceae > Agromyces > Agromyces mediolanus_B. The sequence continues at coordinate 59,165 of NZ_JAVSSI010000011.1, forward strand.
CGCGGTGCTCGAGGTGAACGTGGTCGAGGGCTGGTTCCCGATCGCGCTCTCGGTGCTCGCCGTGCTCCTGCTGCTCTACCTCCTCGGCCGGGAGCGCAGCGGCGGCTGGGTGATGACCGCGCTCATCGTCCTCATCGTCGGCGGCCTCATCGGCGGGGCGGCGCTCTGGCTCTGCGCGAACGTCCTCGACCTCTTCGGCGGTCCGGTCGCCGACGCCGCCTGGCTCTGGGTGCCGCTCGCGTCCGGGGCGATCCTGCTCGCGATCTGGAACCTCTGGCGGTCGCGCTGGTGGCGGAAGCTCATCGCGGTGCTCGCCATCCCCGTCTTCGCCGTCACCGCGGCGGTCGGAGTGAACGCCGCGTACGGCATCGACACCACCATCGGCGCCATGCTCGGCCTCTCGACGGCCGAGCCGATCGACATCCCCCCGCCCGACCCGGCCGAGACCAGCGACCCGGCCGAGCCGCTGTACGCGAGCTGGACGCCGCCCGCCGACCTCCCCGAGCACGGGGAGACCGGGCTCGTGCCCGGCGGCATCCCGAACACCAACTCGGGCTTCGACGCGCGTCCGGCGCAGCTCTACCTCCCGCCGGCCGCGCTCGTCGCCGACGCGCCGCGCCTGCCGCTCGTGATCATGATGATGGGTCAGCCCGGCGAACCGGACCCGCAGTTCATCGCGAAAGTGCTCGACGCGCAGGCGCGCGCCCACGACGGACTCGCCCCCATCGCGCTCGTCATCGACCAGCTGGGCGACCCCGCGGACGACCCGATGTGCCTCGACACGGACCTCGGAAAGGTGGAGAGCTACGTGATGCAGGATGTCGTGCCCTGGGCCCGCGAGCACCTCGACGTGCTGCGGAGCCCCGCGAGCTGGACCGTCGCCGGCTACTCGAACGGCGGCGGCTGCGCCGCCTACTTCGGCGCGAAGTACCCGGAGACGTTCGGCAACATCCTCGCCGTCTCGCCCGTCGAGTACGCCGGTGCCGAGCACCCGCAGGACACGCTGCGCGACGTCTTCGGCGGCGACGAGGCCGCCTACGACGCCGTGAAGCCCGCGAACATCATGGCGGCGAAGGCGCCCTATCCCGACTCGGTCGCGATCTTCACGGCCGGCGAGAACGACCCGGCCTACGTCGAGAGCGCCGAGGCGCTCGCGGATGCCGCGACGACGGCCGGCATGACGACGAGCCGGTTCATCGTGCCGGGCGCCGACCACGGGGTGTCCGCGCTCCTCGGCGGGCTGGAGCACGGCTTCGACGTGCTGTACCCGAGGCTCGGGCTGGTGGCGCCGTGAGCGGGGCCGGGCAGCAGCACGAGCAGCGGGCGGACGACGCGACCGCGGCCGCGCTCGACGTCGAGCCCGTCGGCCGGCTCCGCTCGACCGGCGAGGCGATCGGGCAGTTCGCCCGCCGCATCCCGTTCAGTCTCGCCTTCGCGGCCGTGCTGATCGCGACGGCGGCGATCACCGGCACCATCGCCGGGCCGCCCTCGCACGCCACCGAGGCGCAGTGGGCCGCGGGCGTGCTGACCACGATCGACGCCGGCCGCTGGTGGACGGTGCTCAGCGCCCTCGTCATCCCCTGGGACCCGTTCCAGCTCGTCGCCGGCGTGCTCGCCGCCGTGCTCCTCCTCGGCATCGCCGAGCGGCGGATGGGCACCGCGCGCACAGTGCTCGCGCTCGCCGTTACCGGCGTCCTCGGCGTCCTCATCGGCGTCGCCCTGCAGTGGATCGGCTCGCTCGCGGGCGAATGGTGGGCGAGCGGCACCTCCGTCGACCTCACCCTCGACCCGCTCACCGGGATCGCCGGGGCGCTCATCGCCGCGACCGCGTTCATGGGCCCGCTCTGGCGCCGCCGCTTCCGCGTCGTGACCCTCGCCTTCCTCTGCATCTTCGTGCTCTACGACGGCGACTCCTCCGACGTGTACCGCCTCATCGCCGTGCTCATCGCCGGGCCGTTCGGCGCACTGCTCGCGCACGACGCATCCGTCCTCCGCATCCCGCGCAGCTCGCACCGCGAGACGCGCACCCTCATCGCCGCGGTGGTCGCGGTCACGGGACTCGGGCCGGTCGTCGCCTTCGCGACGCGTACCGAGCTCACGCCCTTCGCCTTCGGCTCCTTCCTCTTCGCCGATCAGCCCGTCGACCTCGACGCCGTCGAGCGCAGCTGCGGCGACGCGGCGCCGCTCGCCGCCGAGTGTCTGCGCCAGCTGACCCTGCTCTCCGCGCAGGGGGTGGGCATGTTCCTGCTCTCCTTCCTGCCCGTCGTGCTGCTGCTCGTCGCCGCCTGGGGCCTGCACCAGGGGCGTCGCTTCGCGCTCTGGCTCGCCATCGCCGTGAACGCCGCCATCCTGCTCTTCGCACGGCCCGCCTTCGAGGTGACGAACGAGCTCGGGGACCTCGAGTCCGGCGACTGGTCGGTCTTCGACCTCGGCGAGCTGCTCGTCTGGCTCGCCGCGATCGCGCTCCTGCCGATCGGCGTCATCGTGCTGCTCATCGTCACCCGCCGGCACTTCCGCATCCGCCTGCGACGACGGGCGCTCGGCCGCTTCGTCGCGGTCGTCGTCGGCGCCTTCGCCGTGCTGGCCGTCGCGTATCTCGCCGTCGGGCTCTCGACCATCCGGGAGTACTGGCCGCAGGCGACGCCCGCGGACGTCGCGCTCGACACGCTGAAACGCTTCGTGCCGCCGCACTTCCTCGCCGCCACCGACCCGATCGTGCTGCCCGGGCACGACTTCGCGAGCTTCCTCTACGAGTGGGTCGGCGTGGCCTTCTGGACCGTCTTCGTCGTCGCGGCGGTGCGGGTGATGCACCGTCCCGACGGACCCGCCGCCGACGGCGACGACGCGCACCTGCGGGAACTGCTGCACCGCCACGGCGGCGGCACCCTCGGCTTCATGACGACCTGGCCGGGCAACACCCCCTGGTTCAGCGAGGACGGCGAGGCCGCCGTCGCCTACCGCGAGATCAACGGGATCGCGATCACCATGTCCGACCCGATCTGCGCCCCGGAGCGCCTCGCCGAGACGGTGCGCGAGTTCGCCGCGTTCTGCGACGCGCGCAACTGGAGCCCGGTCTTCTACAGCGTGCACGACGAGCTGCTGCCGGTCTTCGACGAGCTCGGGTGGCAGCACATGTCCGTCGGCGAGGAGACCGTCGTGCGCACCACCGGCCTCGAACTCACCGGCAAGCCCTGGCAGAAGGTGCGGCAGGCGCTGAACCGCGGCATCAAGGAGGGCATGACCACGGTCTGGGCGAGCTGGGCGGAGCTGCCGCGGCCGACCATCGCCGAGATCACCGCGATCTCGGAGGAGTGGGTCGCCGAGAAGGAACTGCCCGAGATGGGATTCACGCTCGGCGGGATGGCGGAGCTGAAGGACCCGGAGGTGCGCCTGATGCTCGCCGTCGGCCCCGACGGCCGGCTGCAGGCCGTCACGAGCTGGCTGCCCGTGCACCGCGACGGCGAGATCGTCGGCTGGACGATCGACTTCATGCGCCGCGCCGACGGCTCCATGAACGGCATCATGGAGTTCCTCATCGCCTCGGCCGCGCTGCACATGAAGGAGACCGGCGCGGAGGTGCTGAGCCTCTCCGGCGCCCCGCTCGCGACGAAACCGCTCGCCCCGGGCGCGGAACCGCCGCCGCCCACCGCGATGAGCCGCCTCCTCGAGTGGCTCGGCCGCACGCTCGAGCCGGCGTACGGCTTCTCCTCGCTGTTCCGGTTCAAGGCGAAGTTCAACCCGGAGTACCGCACGATCTCGATGAGCTACGCCGACCCGCTGATGCTGCCCGCGATCGGCATCGCCGTCGGCAAGGCCTATCTGCCGGAGGTGTCGCCGAAGGAGGCGATGGCGCTCGTGCGGACCCTCAGCCGTACGGAGTGAGGGCGGTTCGCTGAGCTGGTCTGGTTCGCTGAGCTTGTCGAAGCGCTTCGACAAGCTCAGCGGACCAGGGCTCGCTTCGACGGGCTCAGCGGACCAGGCGCGTTTCGACGAGCTCAGCGGACCGGGTCAGGGCTTCCCGAAGAGCCCGACCCCGTAGTCGTGCAGCAGCTCGTACGCCTCGGCATAGGTCTCGGGCTGCTCCTGATCGGGGGCGCCGTACTTCGCGAGCAGGATGCCGAGGAGGCCGCGCGCCGGCGGGCTGAGCGGCTTGTCCTTGTGCGTGTGCGCCGGGTGCGGGGCATCCGTCTCCGGGTTCGGCGGCGTGTACTGCGGGTGCGTCACCGGCCAGTCCGAGGGATGCCGCGGCTTGTCGAGGTTCACGACGTCGAACAGGTCGTTGACCCCGACATCGCGGCGGGTGAGCGGCTTCAGCCCGTGCAGCCGGCTCAGCGTGGAGACGACGGAGGCGTGCTGCATCTCGGTGTTCACGATCGTCCCCGCGCGCGTGTACGCGGACACCGCGATGGCCGGCACGCGGCATCCGAGCCGGTCGAACGCGAAGCCCATCTCGCCGGGCTTCGCGTCCTCGTGGGGCGGCACCGCCGCGGGCGGCGGCACGTGGTCGTAACAGCCGCCGTGCTCGTCGAAGGTGATGAGCAGCATGGTGTTGACTGCGTTCGAGCCCTTCGGCGACGCGCTCTCCCGGATCGCCGTGTAGATGTCGTGGATGAGGGCCTCGCCCGCGCGCACGTCGGACACGGCGCTGTCGACCACCTCCTTCCCGTCGACGTCGCTCTCGCGGAGCACCCCGAACGGCGGGTGGAAGTCGTTGTGGTTGTAGATCATCCGCGGCTCGATGAACGCGTAGGCCGGGAGGGTGCCGCGCTTCACGTCCTCGTAGAAGTCCGTCATCGTCGCGAAGCGCTCGGTGCGCCAGTACTTCTCGAGCGCAGGTGCGTGCAGCACCCCCGTGAACGAGACGATCTGCAGCTCGTCGAAGTAGACCCGCCAGGGGATCCCCGCTTCCTCGAGCCGGTTGAAGATCGTGGGGGAGGCCGGGGCGTCGAGCCACTTGCGGTACCCGCCGCCGCCCTGGTTCGTCACGAAGCCGTGCGAGGTCGAGGCGTGGAAGAAGGAGCGGTTGCAGAACGTCTGCGAGGGCACCGCGCAGTACCAGTGGTCGAAGACGGCGAACTCGCTCGCGAGCGTCGAGAGCACCGGGAGCATCTCCGGCGAGAAGGAGCCCATGATCTGGCGCGCCTCGGCGGCGGTCGGCTCGGCGCCCTTCTTCAGCCGCCGGTAGTTGACGTGGTAGTCCTTCAGGAAGCCGCTCATCTTCGGCTGCTCGCCGCGCTTCGGCGCGTTGAACGGGGCCGCCATCTCGTCGACGTAGAGTTCCGCGTTCGTGGCCGGATCGATCGTGTCGAAGATCTGCGTGTTGACGTGCGGGAACTCCTCGCCCGGATCCGGATCGGGGCGGCTCATGATGAGGTCGGTCGGGCCGTCGTAGACGTGGGCGGCGACCCGGGTGCCGTCGGGGCCGACGTTGCCGTAGTCGCCGAAGGCGAGACCGTCGAAGTCCTGCCCCTGGGGAACGGTGTCGGGCGTGTACAGCCAGCCCAGCAGGTTGTCGAAGGAGCGGTTCTCGCCCATCACGACGACGAGGTGGTCGAAGCCCGGCTCCGAGCGCGGCACCAGGTCGGCGAAGTCGTCGGTGCCCTCGGCGAAGCCCGCGCGGTGCCCGATGGCTGCACCGATCGCGGCCCCCGCGCCGCCGCCGACGACGGCACCGGCCGCGGCCGCACCGCCGATCTTCAGGAAGTCGCGGCGGGAGCGCCGCGGCGCGGAATCGGGCGCGGCCGGGGCATCCGAGCCCGTGCGGTCCCGGTCGGAACTCGTGCGATCCTGGTCCGTCATCGGCGCCCCCTCGTCGAACGCGGCGGCAGCGCGCCGCGTGCTTGCGAGTGTATCGAGGGGGTGGCGGGGCCGACGGCGACGCGAGGGTCGACCTGGTCGATTCGGGGGCTCGGCGCTGCCGGCGCTGCCGGCGCTGCCGGCGCTGGCGCTGGTGGCGCTGCTGCCGCTGCCGGCTCAGCCCGCGAGGCGGGCGGCGACGTGCTCACGGCGCAGGATGCCGTAGAACGCCATGTCGAGCCAGGCGCCGGTGTCGCGGTCGTACTCCTCCTCGACGAACGTCGCCTCGTGCCGCATGCCGAGGCGCAGGCAGAGCTTCGCCGAGGCGGTGTTCTCGGCGACGAGCTCGGCCAGCACCCGATGGGCCTGCAGGGTGTCGAACGCGAAGGCGAGCACGGCGGCGGTGGCCTCGGCGGCGAGCCCGCGACCCTGGAAATCGGGGTGCAGCACCCAGCCGAGCTCGAGGCGTGCGTGCTCGACGCTCGCGATGCGCACCATCACGTCGCCGACGACCCGGTCGCGCCCGGCATCGCCGGGGGACGGCTCACCCGTGAGGACCATCGCGAAGTGCACGTTGTCGCCGTCTTCGGCGAGGAGCCGGCTGCCGACCCGGCGCATGGTGTGGGCGTGCGCCTCCTCGCGGCTGCGCTCCGGCCACGGGATGTAGCGCAGCACCTCGGGCAGTCGCTGGTACTCCCACACATCGTCGCTGTCGGCCTCGATCAGCGGCCGGATCAGCAGCCGCTCGGTGACGATGGGGCTGTGCTCGAGCGCCTCGGTGTCGAACGGCAGCGCGAGCGACGGCGCATCGCTCGGGCCGGATGACGCGCCCGAATCGGGTGCGTCGGAGGGGGCGTCGGCGTCGGCGGTCATGGCACGACGCTACCCGGAGCGGCCGACAGCGCGCTGCGGCCGCACCGGCAACCACGGCCGTCGATCGCCGGCGGAGTCGCAGCTGACGGGGCGCGCCTAGCGCGAGCCGTCGGCGCGCACGCCGAAGAGGGCGTCGAGCGCCTCGATCCAGGCGCGCTGCTCGCCCGAGCGGGCGAACTCGCGCGAGCGCACCATCGGCGTGTGCAGCAGCACCCCGGCCATGTGGCGCAGCGCCTGCTCGACCTGGCCGTCGGCATCGCCGGCGCCGCGGGCGCGGGCGCGTTCGATCTCCGCGTCCAGGATGCCGCCGACGTGCGCGCGCAGGGCCACCACCGACGGGGCCAGGTCGAGCTCCTCGCCGACCGCGCCGAAGTTGCGCGCGGCGCTGTTCACGAGCTCGCGGGCGGCCTCGGTCGCGCCGAGCTCTTCGAGCGGTGCGTGCCGGCGGATGGTCTCGAGGTCGAGCAGTTCCACGCCCTCCACCTCGACGACGTCGGTCGCGACGTTGCGGGGCATGCCGAGGTCGATGACGAGCTGGCGGGCGCTCCGGGCGGCGCCGGGCACCGGGCACCAGGCGCGGAACTCGGCGAGCACGGCGGAGGCCTCGGCATCCGTCGGGGCGGCGTGCGACGCGGCGAGCGTCGCCTTTCCGCCCGCGAGGAGCACCCGGTCGACGACGTGGTGGTCGGCCGTGGTGCAGGTGATGATCACGTCGGCGGCCGCCGCGGCGACGGCGTACCCGGCGTGGCTGACGGCCTCGATGCCGTGGTTGCGGGCGAAGCGGGCGGCCCGGCCCGAGGGCGAGTACACGCGCACGTCGGCCGCGCCCCGGTCGCGGAGCGCGGCGAGCGATGCGCCGGCGTACTGGCCGGTGCCGACGAGCAGCACCCGGGCCTTGCTCCAGTCGGCGACGCGCGAGGAGGCGAGCTCCAGGGCGAGGCGCACGAGCGAGCGCCCCGCGCTGCCGACGCCGGTGCGGTTCTTCACGGTGCGCGAGGTCTGCGAGGCGCGCTGGAACAGGCGCTCGAGCTCCGGCGTCGTCGTGCCCTCGTCGCGGGCGCGTTCGAGGGAGCGGCGCACCTGCCCGGCGATCTCGCCCTCGCCGACGACGACGGACTCGAGCCCGGAGGCGACGGAGAAGAGGTGCCCGGCGACCGCGTTGCCGTGGGCGAAGTCGAAGGTGCTGCGCAGCTCCTCGGGCTCGAGGCCGGCGACGTCGCCGACCGCGCGGATCGCCTCGTGCACGACGGGGATCGGGGACTCGCCCTCGGGGGTGGCGAGGTCGAGGTAGGCCTCGAAGCGGTTGCAGGTGGCGACGACGACGGCGCCCTGAAGGGCGGCGTGGCCGTCGATGATGCGGCCCGCCGCGGCGTCTGCGGAGGCGGAGAGCCGTTCGAGCATGTCGAAGCCGGCGTTCTTGTGGCTCGCGGAGAGGCAGATGAGCACCAGAGGATTCTACCCGCCGTAGAGTGCTCGGCCGACGGAGCGCGACACGGGGCGACCTCGCGCGGGCGCCCCGAGGATGCGGCTAGTGCCGAGCGGCGCGGCGCGCGCTCCGGCGAGGCGACGTCGACGCGCCGGCGAGTGCGGCCGTGCTCGCCGTGATGACGGGGATCGGTGTCGTGCTCGTCGGGGGTTCGAGCCCCTCCTGCTCGAGCGCGGTGCGGTGCAGCGCCTTCCAGGAGCGGACCACGGCGTAGAACGGCGCATCGGTGACCGCGAAGACGCCCGGCTGCTCGCCGGCGAGGAGGAGCGGCAGCGCGATGCTCGTGCCCTGGCGCCGGACGCGGACGAGGACGACGGGGGCCGCTCGCGATCCGGCGATGAGCTCGTCGGGGCGGATGCTGCGCACCTCCCGCCAGGCGACGTGCGCCGCCTTGCGGGGTCGGGCCCCGCCGTTCCAGAACGAGAGGCCGGCCGGGTCGGCGACGATCGAGTAGCGCGTCGCGAGCGGCACCTCGCAGCCGGGCAGCTCGGCGAGGGCGTCCTCGAGCTCGCGGTGCCGCAGGCCGCAGGAGATGCCGCCCTCGAAACGCGCCTCGAGGGCCCGCCGTCGCGCCCGGTTGCGGGCGAGGAGCGCGAAGCGCACGCCGACCGTCGCGAGCGCGAGCAGGCCGACGACGCCGAGGAAGATCCCCGCCGCGCTGGGGCCGTGCACCGAGGGGAGTGCGGAGATCACCTCCTCGAGCGCGGGACCGGCGATCGCGAGGAGCGCGATCACGACGACGGCCGCGCTCGCGACGCCGATCGTGAGGGCGAGCCGGTGCTCGGCGGGGCCGTCCGAGGCGGGGGTCGGGAAGGCGGACTGGGGCGTGACGATTCGGGACACGTCGTCTCTCTCCGTGGGGCGCGGAGGCGCATCGACGTCGCGGTCGACGCGTCGTCGCGCCACTGGGGGATGGCGCAACGGCACCGATGCTAGCGCGAAGGACCCCGAGAATGTAAGGGGTCTTAGCAGAATGTGGCGCGCACACTCGGCGAACGTTCGAGCGAGTGCGGGACAATGTCCGGGTGATGCTCGACACCACCCACCCCCTGCAGGCCGGCCTCACCGCCGATTCCCGTCTCGTCCGCGCGTACGGCGGTGAACGTCCCGAGACGACGCCCGTCTGGTTCATGCGCCAGGCCGGCCGCTCGCTGCCCGAGTACCGCGAGCTCCGCGTCGGCACCCGGATGCTCGACGCCTGCCTCGACCCGGAGATGGCCGCGGAGATCACCCTGCAGCCGGTCCGCCGGCACGGGGTCGACGCCGGCATCTTCTTCAGCGACATCGTCGTGCCGCTGAAGCTCGTCGGCGTCGACGTCTCGATCGAACCGGGTCGCGGCCCGGTGTTCGGCCGGGGCTACGCCGACGCGGCCGCGGTCGCCGAGCTCACCGCGATCGACCCCGCCCTCCTCGACGAGCGCGCCGCGCCCATCGCCGAGGCCGTCCGCCGCACCGTCGCCGAGTTGAACGAGACCGCGCCCGCCGGTGCCGAGCAGGGCGCGACCCCGCTCATCGGCTTCGCGGGCGCGCCGTTCACCCTCGCCGCGTACCTCGCCGAGGGCGGCCCGTCGAAGGACCACCTCGCCGCGCGCACGCTCATGCACGCCGACCCGGGCGCCTGGCGCGCGCTCATGGACTGGACGGCCGAGCTCACCGGCCGCTTCCTCCGCACGCAGGTGCTCGCCGGCACCTCCGCCGCGCAGCTCTTCGACTCCTGGGCGGGCGCCCTGTCGCTCGCCGACTACGAGCGGCACGTGGCCCCGGCCTCGGCGAAGGCGCTCTCCTTCGTGCACGACCTCTCCTACGAGCGGGAGCTCAGCGACGGGGCGGGCAGCAGCACCACGGTGACCCGCAGCGTGCCGGTGGTGCACTTCGGCGTCGGCACCGGCGAGCTGCTCGGCGCCATGCACGGGATCGGCGTCGACGCGGTCGGCGTCGACTACCGCATCCCGCTCGACGTCGCCGCGGAGCGCGTCGGCGACGACGTGCCGCTGCAGGGCAACCTCGACCCGGCGCTCCTCGCCGCCCCGTGGCCGGTGCTCGCCGACGCGGTGCGCGAGGTGCTCCGCCGCGGCCGCAGCGCGCCCGCCCACGTCTTCAACCTGGGCCACGGCGTGCCGCCGGAGACCGACCCGGCGGTACTGACCCGCGTCGTAGAGCTGGTGCACGAGGCCGGCGCGTGAACAGCGAGCCCGGCACGCCCGGCCCCGCCGGGTTCGATCCCGCGGACGCCGCGGGCGACGCGGTCGAGCCGGAACGCCGCCGCAGCGACGTCGTCGTGATCGGCGGCGGGGTCGCCGGGCTCGTCGCCGCGCTCGAGTGCGCCAAGCTCGGGCTGTCCGTGACGGTGCTCGAGCGCCAGGACGAGCCGGGCGGATGCGTCGGCCGCATCGAGCTCGCCGGCCTCTCGCTCGACTCCGGCGCCGAGTCGTTCGCGACGCGCACCGGCGCCGTCGCCGAGCTCCTCGGATCGCTCGGGCTCGCCGACGACATCGTCGAGCCGAACCGTGCCGGCGCCTGGCTGGTCTGGGGGTCGGGGCTCCGGGCGGCGCCGCTGCCGAAGACGGGCGTGCTCGGCATCCCCGCGAACCCGCTCGGCGACGACGTGCGGGCGATCATCGGCTGGGGCGGGGCGATCCGCGCATATGCCGATCGGCTCATGCCGATCCTCCGCATCGGCCGGGCCGACAGCGTCGGCAAGCTCGTGCGCTCCCGGATGGGCGGCGCGGTGCTGGAGCGGCTCGTCACCCCGATCTCGTCCGGCGTGTACTCCGCCGATCCCATGGACCTCGAGCTCGATCTCGTCGCGCCGGGGCTGAACGCCGCGATGACGCGCGCCGGCTCGCTCTCGGGCGGTGTCGGCGAGCTGGTCGAGACCCGCAGGGCCGGCAGCGCCGTGCTCGGCATCCGCGGCGGCATGCACCGCCTCGTCGACGCGCTGCTCACCGAGCTCGCCCGCTTCGACGCGGTCGTCGAGACCGGGCGCGAGGTCGTCGAGCTCGAGCGCCGGGAGCCCGCGGGCCGGGAGTCGGCGCCGTGGCTCGTGCGCGCGCTCGGCCCGGAGCGCGACCTCGTGATCGACGCCGACTACGCGATCCTCGCCGCTCCGGCGCAGACCTCCCGCCGCCTCCTCGGCCAGGCGGTCGAGGGCTGGGCGGATGCCTCGGACTGGCCGAGCGCGGCGTCGGTCGAGATCGTCACGCTCGTGCTCGACGCCCCCGCGCTCGACGCCGCCCCGCGGGGCACCGGAGTGCTCGTCGCGGCCGACGCCGTCGGCGTGCAGGCGAAGGCGCTCACCCACTCCTCGGCGAAGTGGCCCTGGCTCGCCGAGGCGGCCCGGGCGAGCGGCGGCGGCGGCTCGCGCCACGTCGTGCGGCTGTCGTACGGACGCGCGGGTGCGGCGAACCCGCTCGACGCGCTCGACGACGAGGCGGTCGCCCGGCTCGCGGTCGCGGATGCCTCGGCCCTCCTCGGCGTCGAGCTCGACCCGTCGATGCTCGTCGCCTCCGGCCGCACCGCCTGGCGCGACGCGCTCTCCCACGCCGCCCTGGGCCAGCGCGCCCGGGTGCGCGAGTTCGAGGACGCGCTCGCCGCCGAGCCCGGCATCGAGGCGACCGGTTCCTGGGTCGCGGGCACCGGGCTCGCCTCGGTCGTGCCGCACGCGATCGAGGCGGCCGGGCGGATCCGGGCGCTCGCGGTGCAGGATCGCCACTAGCTCAGGCGCGCTCGCCGGGCGCGCCCGGCGAGCGCTCCTCAGGCCAGCGTCGCGGCGAGCTGCGCGGCGGTGAGCTCGCGATCGGCGTAGACGAGGCGGATGGCCGAGGCATCCGGATTGCCGGCATCGGGAGCGCGGTGCCGCAGCGTCAACCCCGCCTTCTCGGCCACCCGCGCCGACGCGGTGTTGTGCTCCAGCAGATAGGCGACGATCGGGAGCTCGGGCCGGCGCTCCCGGGCCGCCGCGACCGCGGCGAGCGAGAGCTCCGTCGCGAGCCCGCGGCCCTGCGCGTCCGGGTGGAAGCGGTAGCCGAGGTTCCAGTACGCCCCGGAGTCGCGCGCCGGGTCGTCCGCACCGGGCGCGCGGCCGCGAACCGCACAGCCGCCGTGGCCCACGATGCGCCCGGGGGCGACCGCCTCCCGGATCGTCCACGCGCCGAACCCCTCGCTGCGCCAGTCGTCGAGCCAGCGTTCGAGCACCTCGGCCGTGCGCTCGCGGTCGAGATGGCGGCCGGAGGGCAGATGGGTCCAGGTGCGCGCGTCGCCGTAGATCTCGTGCAGCGCGTCGAGGTCGTCGGCGGTCGTCGGGTCGAGCAGGAGGCGAGCGGTGCGCTGGGGCATGTCAGGAGTGTAGGCATCCCGACCGACGGGGCGATTGCATGACCGGAACGGAATATTTCCGTCAACCCCCCTTGCGCGCTCATGCACGGGGTCTACCCTTGAGAGGGTCGCCGTGCCGAAGGCGGCAGGAGATGGGGTGGAAATGAAGGGCAAGATCCTCTTCGTCGTCGGCCTTGGTGTGGGCTACGTGCTCGGCACCCGCGCGGGCCGCGAACGATACGAGCAGATCAAGCGCGCAGCAGAGGGCGTCTGGAACCAGCCGGCCGTGCAGCAGGGCGTCACGACCGTCACCGACTTCGCCAAGGACAAGCTCGGCGACGTGTCCGACACGGTGCTCGACGCCGCCAAGTCGTTCATCGGCAACGCGACCCGGGGCTCGGGCGCCACGAAGGCCGAGGTGCGCGAGGCCGCCGAGGCGGCGAAGCGCGGGGTGGCGAAGACCGCGAAGGCGGCCGGTGCGGCGTTCGAGGACGCGGCCGACGCCGTCGGCGACGCGATCGACGCCGCCGCCGAGACCGCGGAGAAGTCGGCGAAGGCGGGCTCGGGTTCGAAGGCCGCGAGCAAGACCGCCGCCTCGAAGACGGCCGCCTCGAAGACGAGCGGCGCGGCGGGCACGCGCACCGCCGCGAAGAAGTCCGGCACGAGCCGCCGCTCGTCGGGCTCCGACTCCTAGGAGGGCGGGAACATGAGCGCACCCACGGAAGACGAACGCTCTCTCTTCACCCTGATCGGGCAGTTGCCCGACACGGTGTCGAACCTCGTCCGCGCGGAGGTCGACCAGGTCAAGGCCGAGTTCAGCTACAAGGCGAAGCACTTCGGCATCGGCTCCGGGCTCTTCGTCACGGTGCTGGTGCTGCTGCCGTTCCTGGTGTTCTGCCTGCTCGCAGCGGCCATCTTCGCGCTCGCCCTCGTCATGCCCGCGTGGGCGGCGGCCCTCGTCGTCGCCGGCGCCATCCTGCTCGTGATGGCGATCCTCGTCGGCATCGGCATCCTGAACTTCAAGCGGGGCGCCGAGCCGCTCGAGTCGATCGACAGCCTGAAGGCCGACCTCGACGCACTGAAGGGAACGGGTGACTATGACCGCCGCTACTGACGCGCCGGGCACCGGCTCGAAGCGCGAGCAGAAGACGCGCGAGCGCAACCTCGGGCGCGTGCAGGCCCGGGCCGCCGTCGTCGACGCCCGCGCCGAGTTCGCGGGCACGCTGAACGCGCTCGAAGACAAGCTCAACGTGCCGAAGCAGCTCGGCATCCGCGTCGACCGGGCGAAGGCGAAGGCCCGCGCCTTCGCCGACCGCAACCCGGGAGCGGCGATCGCCGTCGCGATCGGGGCGGTCGTCGTGGTCGCCGGGGTCGTCGCCCTCGTGGTGCGCGCCGCCGTCGACGACGACTGAGCCGGAGCAGCATGCCGGCGCCCACCGCCGTCGAGCGGATCGCCGACGCGCTCCGCGACGAGATCCTGAGCGGTGCGCTGCCATCGGGGGCGCCGCTCCGCGAGGAGCAGGCGGCCGAGCGGTTCGGGGTGTCCCGGCACACGGTGCGGGCGGCGTTCCAGCGGCTCGTGGCCGAGCGGCTCGCCGAGTCGGCGCCGTACCGCGGCGTCCGGGTGACCGAGTTCGACCACGAGCAGGTGCTCGCGCTGCAGCAGCTGCGCGAGGCGCTCGAGGTGGAGGCCGTGCGCATCGCGGGGGAGCGCTTCGGCACCGGATGGCCCGACGCGGCGCTCGTACCGGCCCGACGTGCGCTCGACGAGCTGGCCGGGCTCGCCGTCACGGAGGAGGCGCTGCGGCCGCCCGGCGAACGCGAGACCACGCCCGCCTGGCTCGAGGCCGAGCGGCTGCACCTCGAGGTGCACCGGGCCATCGTCGCGGCGAGCGGCAGCCCCCGCATCGTCGAGGCGCACGCGGCGCTCGGCGCGGAGCTGCGGCTCTTCCTGCTGCACATCCGACGGCACTACAGCCTGGCCGAGCTCGTCGTCGAGCACCGCGAGCTCCTCGACGAGGTGCAGAGCGAGGGGGTCGAGGCGATGCGCCGGCACATCGCGCACTCGACCGCGCTGCTGCTCGGCTCGCCGCCGCTCGACGCGGAGTAGCCGGGGCGAGCGACCGGGGAGTCCCGGGCGCCCGGCGCGAGAGCGCGCGCCCGCGCCGGCGGCGCGCGCTGCTCAGGCCGTGAGCAGGGCGTACCAGATGAGCAGCAGCGTCGCCCCGAAGCCGGCCCCGTAGTTGATGGCGAGGAACCAGCGCCAGCCGCCGTTCGCCCGCGCCGAGTCCGCATCGGACACCGAGCGGTACGGCCACGCGGCCACGACGTACGGCAGCGCCAGCACCGCGGCGAGCGGGCCCGGCCACGCCGTCGCCAGCATGAGGGCGCCGGCGAGCAGCCACAGTGCGATCGCGAGCCGCGTCGTGCGCCTGGCGCCGAGCGCGGTCGCGATCGAGCCGATCCCCGCCTCCCGGTCGGGGACGACGTCCTGCACCGCCCCGAACGCGTGGCTCGCGACGCCCCAGACGAAGAAGGCGACGAGGAGCAGCACGAGCTGCGGCGTCACCGCGGCTCCTGCGAGCGCGAGGCCGTAGCAGGCCGGCGAGACGAAATGAGTGCTCGAGGTGAGGGAGTCGAGCCCGGGCACCTCCTTGAACCGCAGCCCGGGCGCCGAGTAGGCCACCACGGCGAAGAGGCTGAGCGCGAGCCACGCCCACGACCACGGGCCGCCGAGCAGCACCAGCCAGACCGCGAACGGCAGGGCGAGCGCGGTCGCGGCGATCAGCACGGCGCGATGCCGGCCCGGGGGCAGCAACGCTCCCTCGACGCCGCCCTTGCGCGGGTTCCTCGCGTCGGACTCGAAGTCGAACACGTCGTTGATGCCGTACATGGCCAGGTTGTACGGCACGAGGAAGAACAGCGTGCCCACGACGAGCGCGACATCGATCTCGCGCGCGGTCAGCAGATAGGCGGCCGCGAAGGGGAACGCCGTGTTGATCCAGCTGAGCGGGCGCGACGCGGTGAACAGCGCCGCGGCGAGCGACTGACCGGATGCCTCGGCGCGCGCGGTGCTCATGCGCGATCCCCCGTCGTCGCCGCACGGGAGCCCAGGAGGTTCCACACCGCGCTGCAGAGGAGCAGTGCGGCGATCGGGTACGCGAAGTCCTCGATCGGCGCGAGCCCGAGCCGCGGCCCGAGGAGCGGCGCGTCGGCGTAGTCGAACAGCCCCGCGGCGATCATGAGCGTGTCGAACACCGCCGTCAGCAGCACGAGCCCGCCCGCCGTGATCGCGAGCGCCGCCGCGTGCCCGGCCGGGGCGCGACGCCACGCGACCGCGGCGAGCACGGCGGAGACCAGGAGGAACGGCAGGCAGAGGACCGCGTAGCTCATGGGCGCACCTCCTCGCGGGGGCGGGCCGGGGAGCGCCGAGCCAGCAGCCGGAGCGTGCCGGTGTAGCCGACCATCGCGAGCTGGCAGAGGAAGACGAGGAAGACCGGCTCCTCGATCGGCAGGTGCGGGGCGATGAGCAGGCCCGTCGAGTACGCGTTCGGCTCGCGGAAGAAGATGCCCGACGCGATGCCCCAGACGTCCCACGCGAGCAGCATCGCGACCCCGAGCCCGACGACGAGGGTCGCGCGCAGCGGGGCCCGCCAGAAGAACAGCCGGTACCGCGCGTCGACGAGCGCGATGCAGCCGATCGAGACGAGGAGGAGGCCGAGGTGGAGGAACGTCATCCGCTGGGCTCCCGCTCGTGCTCGGCGGGGGCCCCGTGCGGCTCCGGCTCGGGCAGCGGGCCCGGCGCGTCCTCGCCGCGGACGGCCTTCGCGACGAGCTCGGCGCTGATGAGGCACATGGGCAGCCCGATGCCGGGGATCGTCGTCGCCCCGGCGAAGTAGAGCCCCTCGACGTTCGGCGATACCGTGCGGCCGCGGAACATCGCGCTCTGCCGGAGGAGGTGGCCCGGCCCGAGCGCCGAGCCGCGCCACGAGTGGAACCACGACTCGAAGTCCGCCGGGCCGACCGTGCGGCGGACCACGATGCGCTCGGCGAGGTCGGGGATCGCCGCCCACTCCGCGAGCGCGGCGATCGCCCGGTCCGCCGTCGCCTCGACCGCGCGGTCGCCGTCGCCGTCGATCCCGCCCGCGCCGATCGTCGTGTCCGCGGGCACCGGAACCAGGAGGAACAGGTTCTCGCAGCCGGGCGGCGCGACGCCGGGGTCCGTCGCGCTCGGCCGGCAGACGTAGAACGAGGCGGGGTCGGGGATCGTCGGCCGGGCGCCGAACACCTGCGCGAAATTCGTGCGCCAGTCGGCCGTGAAGCAGAGGGTGTGGTGGGCGAGCTGCGGCAGGCTCCCGCGGACGCCGAGCATCACGAGCACGGCGCCCGGGCCGGGGTCGCGCCGCGACCAGGATGCCTCGCTCCGAGTCCGCGCCGAGGCGGGGAGAAGCTCGGCATCCGTGTGGTGGAGATCCGCCGCCGAGACGACGAGGTCGGCCTCGACGAACTCGGTGTCGGCGCCGTGGCGCACCAGCACCCCCGTCGCGCGCCGCCCGGCCGTCTCGATCGCGACGACCTCCGCCCCGGTGACGAGCTCGACCCCCGCCCGCCGCGCGAGCCGGGCGACGCTGTCGATGATCTCGCCGAAGCCGCCCATCGGGTAGAAGACGCCGTCGGCCAGGTCGAAGCGGCTCATCAGGTGGTACATGCTCGGCGCCCGCTCGGGGGAGGTGCCGAGGAACACCGCCGGGTAGCCGAGGATCTGCCGGAGCCGGACGTCGGAGAACGAGCGGCCGACCATCCGGTCCAGCGGCTCCAGCAGCAGCCGCGCGAGCGTGCCGAGCCGGCGTCGCACGGGCGCCGCGAGCAGCGCTCCGGGGCGGGCGAAGTCCGTGTAGAGGAAGTGCGTCATCGCGAGCCGGTAGGTCTCGTCGGCCGAGTCCAGGTGGCGGGCGAGCGCCGCCCCGGCGCCGGGCTCGATCGACTCGAAGAGGGCGATGGCTGCCTCGCGCTCGGCGCGCACGTCGACCGGCTCGTCGAAGTCCTCGAAGTACACCCGGTAGCCGGGGTCGAGCCGCACGAGCTCGAGCTCGTCGGCCGCCGTCGTCCCCATCATCCGGTAGAAGTGCTCGAACACCTCGGGCATCAGGTACCAGCTCGGACCGGTGTCGAACACGAAGCCGCCCGAACGCCAGCGGCCCGCGCGTCCCCCGAGCTCGGGCCGCGCCTCGAACAGCCGCACCTCGTGCCCGTCGCGGGCGAGCAGCGCGGCCGTCGCGAGCCCCGCGATCCCGCCGCCGACCACGACCGCGCGGCTCACGGGCGACCTCCCCGGGCGACGACGCGGGCCACGATGGCGAGCTTGCGCGGCGCGGGGACGCGCACCCGCTGCGCGAGGAGCTCATCGGCCGGGGTGCGGCGGAGCCGGGCGGAGAGCTCCCCGAAGAGGCCGTGCGCGGCCGCGACCGCGACCCGGCAGCCGCGCGGCAGCTCCGGGATGACGGCCGCCGCCTCGGCGAGCTCCGCGTCGATCCCGTCGAGGATGCGCAGCTGCTCGGCGGCGGAGAACCGCGCCGGGTCGACGCCCGGGAAATAGCGGCGCCCGCGGAGCGCGGCATCCTCGCCGAGGTCGCGCAGGAAGTTCACCCGCTGGAACGCCGAGCCCAGCGCCCGCGCGCCGCGCTCCCAGCGGGCGTCGCGCTCCGGCGCCGGGGGCAGTCCCACCGCGAAGCCGCGCAGGCACATCAGCCCGACGACCTCCGCGGAGCCGTAGACGTACTCGTCGAGCTCCCGCTCCGAACCGAAGTCGATGGGGTCGAGATCGCGCCGCATCGACGCGAAGAACGGCCGGGTCAGCTCCTGGTCGAAGCCGCTGCGCCGGGCCGCGCGCGCGAAGGCGTGCACGACGAGGTTCGCGCTGTAGCCGCTCTCGAAGGCGGACTCCGTCTCGGCCTCGAGGGCGTCGAGCAGCTCGCGGCGGCGCTCGGCGGGCAGGCCGGCCTCCTCGGCCGGGCCGTCGACGAGCTCGTCGGCGATGCGCACGAGCGCGTACACCTCGGCGAGGTGCTCCCGGACGTCGGGGGAGCAGAGCCGGCTCGCCAGCCCGAAGGAGGTCGAGTACGCGCGGATGACGCGGGCCGAGCCCTCGGCGGCGGTGCGATCGTAGAGCGCGAGGCCCGTCGCGGGCGCTGGTTGCGTCGCGGGTCGCCGGTGTTCGGTGCGCGTCATTTCGCCCTCCTGGTGGCCTCGGCGGCGAGGCCGAGCAGCTCGGCCTCGAGGCGGTCGGGGAGGCCCGCGGACGCGATCGCGGTGCGGGCCGCGGTCGTCTCCTCCGCGATCCGCGCCTCGACGCGGGCCCGGGCCCCGCTCGCCTCGATCGCCGCGCGGAGCGGCCGGGCGCCCGCCTCGTCGAGATCGGGGCGGCCGAAGGCACCGGATGCCGCGACCCATGCCGCGTGCCCGCGCGCGTAGGCGATGAGGAGCGTCTCCTTGCCCTCGCGGAGGTCGCCGAGCGTGGTCTTGCCGGTGACCCGCTCGTCGCCGTAGACCCCGAGCAGGTCGTCCTGCAACTGGAACGCGACACCGAGCCTGCGTCCGATCTCGCCGAGCCGGGCGACCTCGGCCGGTCCCGCACCGGCGAGGAGCGCGCCGGCCCTGAGCGGAGCG
The DNA here is from genome assembly GCF_044917495.1 of Agromyces mediolanus. Taxonomy (GTDB): domain Bacteria; phylum Actinomycetota; class Actinomycetes; order Actinomycetales; family Microbacteriaceae; genus Agromyces; species Agromyces mediolanus_B. The sequence continues at coordinate 78,300 of NZ_JAVSSI010000011.1, forward strand.
CTGAACGAGTAGCACGCGGTCTTGTCCTCGATCATCGCGAGGATGTCGGCCTCGTCGGGGCGGACGCCGGCCGCGTGCCGCACGTCGGCGTGCTCCCCGGCGGCCGCCGCGAAGACGCACTCGTCGAGCACCGCGAGGATCGCACGGCGCCGCGCGGCCGGCACGTCGAGCCCGGCGACGAGCGAGTGCGCCGCCGCGATCAGGAGGTCGCCCGCGAGGATGGCGGAGGCCTGCCCGTAGGCGTCGGCGCGCTCGCGCTCCAGACCGCGCAGGGCGGCGTCGAGCGCGAACCGGCCGGCGACGTTCGGCTCACCGCGGCGGACGAGGTCCCGGTCGATGACGTCGTCGTGCACGAGGAAGGCGGTGTGCAGCAGCTCGAACGCCGCGGCGAGGGCCACGGCCTCCGCGTGCGTCCCGGAGCCGGGCGCGCCGCTCGGCACGACCCCGGCGCCCGGCGCCCCGTCGGGGGCGAGCGCGTCGTGGGCGGCGAGCACGAGCCTCGGCCGGATCCGCTTGCCGCCGCTCGCGGCATCCCGGGCCGCCGCCCAGAGCCGGCGGTAGTCGGCGGCGTGCGCGTCCGCGCGGACGATCGCGTCGTCGAAGAAGCTCCCGAGGTAGCGTTCGACCTCGGCCTGCCGGGCGGGCGTCTCGACGGCCTGCACGAGGCTCATGAGGCGAGCACTTCCGTCGTGGCACCGGTGTCGAGCTGGGCGCCGGCCCGGCCGCCGAGGAAGGGCAGCAGCTGCGCCTGCAGCACGAGCCAGGGGCTGAACGCCCAGGGCGCCGCGCGCACGGCCGCCGCGAGCTCGGCCGGCTCGACCCAGGCGAGGTCGAGGACCTCCTCGGGATGCGGCGCGGGCACCGAGCTCGTCCGCGCGGTGTAGACGGGGCAGATCTCGTGCTCGACGATGCCCGAGGCATCCGTCGCCCGGTAGCGGAAGAACGGGAGCACCGGCTCGACGTCGCGCAGCTCCAGGCCGAGTTCGAACTCGGCGCGCCGTCGCACGGCGTGGGGGAGCGGCTCCGCCGGTGCGGGGTGGCCGCAGAAGGAGTTCGTCCACACGCCGGGCCAGGCGACCTTGCCGAGGGCGCGACGGGTCACGAGCAGGCGCCCGTCGTCGTCGAAGACGTGGCACGAGAACGCCAGGTGCAGGGCGGTGTCGGCGCCGTGCACGCTCGACTTCGGCGCCGTGCCGATCTGCTCGCCCGCCTCGTCGAGGAGGACGACCAGTTCCGTCGGGGCCAACGGCGAGGCGCTTCGAGGTGCGGTGCTGAGGTCGGTCATGTCGGCTCCTTCGTCAACTCCGGCGGTGAGGCGCTGGAAAAGATGCTCGCCTCGGCGAATATCTCGCCTGGCTAGTGAGTAGCTTAGCGAGATTCGTCTCGCCTGGCTAGAATCTCGACATGGCAGATGAGCGGGAGCGCAGCCGGCGCGTCGAATCCGGCATGCACGACCCGCGCATCGTCGATCGCGACGAGGAGCTCGTCGACCGCAGCGGACTGGGGGACGACGAGGTCGACCAGGTCGTCCGGGTCATGCAGGCGCTGCGCGGCTGGCACGCGGCCTCCGAGCGGATGAGCGAGGCCTCGCGCCGCTACATGCAGCTGAACCAGACCGACATGCGGGCCATCCGCTTCCTCATCGCCGCACGCAACCAGGGCCTCGTCGTGACGCCCGGCGCGCTCGCCGAGCACCTGGGCATCTCCAGCGCCTCGACCACGAAGCTCCTCGACCGGCTCGAGCGCGGCGGCCACGTCACGCGCTCGCCGCATCCGAGCGACCGGCGCGCCCTCGCGATCGCCGTCACCGAGCACACCCGCAAAGACGCCCGCGAGACCGTCGGGCGCCAGCACGCCCGGCGATTCGCCGCGGCCGCCGCGCTCGCGCCGGAGGAGCGGGAGGTCGTCATCCGCTTCCTCGACGCGCTCGCCGCGACCGGCGACGATTGAACCGCCCGGATTCCGGGCGATCCGGGCGGGGTGCGCGCCTCCCTTTTGGACCTTCCGCGGGAAAGGGGGAGACTGGGGGTATGTCTTCCCCCGCTGCCGAAGGGGCAGCCGACGAGCTCCGTCACGTGTCCGAACCCGAGCAGTCGCCCGAGGGCTACACGCTCTTCGCCGTGCTCCGAAAGGACCCGGCGCGCCCCGACGACCTCGACGGGCGCGACGTTCCGCGCTTCGTCACCGAACTCGACGGCGTCATCGCGCTCGTCGAGAACGAGGGCGTCACGCTGCGCGGCATCTACGACGTGTCCGGCCTCCGCGCCGACGCCGACGTCATGCTGTGGCTGCACGGCCCGACGGCCGAAGGGCTGCAGTGGGCCCTCCGGGAGCTGAAGCGCAGCCGCCTGTTCCGCGCACTGCTGCCGACCTGGAACGCGATGGGGGTGCACCGCGACGCCGAGTTCAACAAGGCGCACGTGCCCGGCTTCCTCCGCGGCATCGAGCCCAAGGGCTGGATGACGGTCTACCCCTTCGTCCGCAGCTACGACTGGTACCTGCTCGACCCCGCGGAGCGCTCCCGCATGCTCGCCGAGCACGGCCGCAAGGGCGCCTCGTTCCGCGGCGCGATCGCGAACACCGTCAGCGCCTTCGCCCTCGGCGACTACGAGTGGCTGCTGCCGATCGAGTCCGACGAGCTCACCGAGCTCGTCGACCTCATGCGCGAGCTGCGCGCCACCGACGCGCGCCTGCACGTGCGCGAGGAGGTCCCGTTCTACACCGGTCGACGGATCTCGACCGCCGAGCTCGTGGAGGTGCTGCAGTAATGGCCGCGACGAACCTGGGGTCGACGGGGGCCGCAGCACCCGAGCGCGAGGCCGCCCGCGGCCGCAAGCCGGCACCGGCCGCCGAGGCGTACTGCGCCTCCGGCGCCTGCGTGCCGGGCGCGACGGAGCCCGCGCAGTCGGGCGCCGAGCACGTCACCGAACCCGTCGCCTACGACGCCATCCTGCTCGCCGGCTTCGGCGGGCCGGAGGGCCAGGACGACGTCATCCCGTTCCTGCGGAACGTCACGAGCGGACGCGGCATCCCCGACGAGCGCCTCGAGGAGGTCGCGCACCACTACCGCCACTTCGGCGGCGTGAGCCCGATCAACGAGCAGAACCGCGAGCTCAAGGCCGCCCTCGAGGCGGAGCTCGCGCGCCGCGGCGTCGAGCTGCCCGTCATCTGGGGCAACCGCAACTGGGACCCGTACCTCAACGACGCGCTGAACGAGGCGAACGAGCGCGGGTACACGAAGCTCATCGCGATCGCGACGAGCGCGTACAGCTCGTACTCCAGCTGCCGCCAGTACCGCGAGGACTTCGCCGACGCGCTCGCCGACACCGGCCTCGCCGAGACGATCCAGATCGACAAGGTCCGCCAGTTCTTCGACCACCCCGGGTTCGTGCAGCCCTTCATCGAGGGCGTCCGCGACGGCATCGCCGAACTCGAGCGACGGGTCGCCGGCCTCGACCGCACGAGCGGCGTCGAGGTGCTCTTCGCGACCCACTCCATCCCGTCGACCGACGCCGCGAAGTCCGGCCCGGCCGAGCGCGGCTTCGGCGAGGGCGGCGCCTACGCAGCCCAGCACCGGGCCGTCGCCGAGGTCGTCATGCGCGAGGCCGGGGCGAGCGACGTGCCCTGGCAGCTCGTCTACCAGTCCCGCTCCGGCCCGCCGTCGATGCCGTGGCTCGAGCCCGACATCAACGACGCCATCGCCGAGCTGCCTGCTGCGGGCCGCAAGGCCGTCGTGATCGTGCCGCTCGGCTTCGTCAGCGACCACATGGAGGTGCTCTGGGACCTCGACAACGAGGCGCTGGAGAGCTGCGAGGAGCACGAGCTCGAGGCCGTGCGCGTGCCCACGCCGGGCACCCACCCCGCCTACGTCGCCGGCCTCGTCGACCTCGTGCTGGAGCGCGTCAACGGCACGCCCACCGAGGAGCGCCCCGCGATGACGGAGCTCGGCCCGTGGTACGACGTGTGCCGACCCGGATGCTGCGAGAACGTCCGCCTCGGCTTCCGCCCCGCACTGGCCGGGATCGCGCCGTGAGCGAGCTCATCCGCGTCGGCACCCGGGGCAGCGCCCTCGCGGTCGCCCAGACCCGCTGGATCGCCGAGCGCATCGCGAAGGCCGCCGGCGGCGCCGAGATCGAGCTCGTCGAGGTGACCACTCAGGGCGACACCTCCCGCGCCTCGCTCAGCGAGATCGGCGGCGAGGGCGTCTTCGCCGCGGCGCTGCGCGAGTCGCTGCTCGCCGGCGACTGCGACGTGGTGGTGCACTCCCTGAAGGACCTGCCGACCGCCGAGCACGAGGGCCTGCGCCTCGGCGCCGTGCCGAAGCGCGCCGACCCGCGCGACGCGCTGTGCGCCCGCGACGGGCTCACCCTCGCGGAGCTGCCCGAGGGCGCGCGCGTCGGCACCGGCTCGCCGCGCCGCATCGCGCAGCTGCGCTCGGTGCGCCCCGACCTCGAGGTCGTCGACCTCCGCGGCAACGTCGACACGCGGCTCGGCAAGGTCGCGAGCGGGGAGCTCGACGCCGTCGTGCTGGCCGCCGCCGGCCTGGGGCGGCTCGGCCGCCTGGAGGCCGCGACCGAGCTGCTGGAGCTCGCCGACTGGCCGACCGCTCCGGGCCAGGGCGCCCTCGCGGTCGAGGTCCGCCGCGAGCGCGGCGAGCGGGTGCTCGAGCGCGCGCTGGAGGGGGTCGACCACCGCTCCACCCGGGCCACGGTGCTCGCCGAGCGCCTGGTGCTCGCCGGGCTCGAGGCCGGCTGCTCCGCACCGATCGCCGCGAACGCCTTCATCGAGGACGAACTTCTGTTCCTCACGGCCACCGTGTACAGTGCCGACGGGGCGCGCAAGCTGACGAGTTCTCACGCCGCAACCCCCGAAAGCCGCTCGACCGCCGACCTGGCGGAGGCGGCCGGCGACGTCGCCGAGCGCGTCGTCGCCGAACTCCTCGGCAACGGTGCCGCAGAACTGGCAGCACTCGAGGAGCCGCGGTGAGCGAATTCGAACCGATGACGGGCACGATCAACGTGTCCGTCTCGGGCGACGGCAAGCCCCTCGCCGGCTGGCGCGTGCTCGTGCCCCGCGGCGGTCCCTGGGGCGACGCGGTCGCCGCGGCGCTCCGCTCCCGCGGCGCCACCCCCGTCATCGCCCCGATGATCAACTTCGCCCCGGCCGACGACCAGGCCGCCCTGGAGGCCGCGCTCGAGAAGCTCGGCCGCGGGGAGTTCGACTGGGTGACCCTCACGAGCGCGACCACGGTCGACGTGCTCTCCACCTACGGTGCCGCGATCCCGGCGTCGACGAAGGTCGCGGCGGTCGGCGAGACCACCGCCGCGGCGCTCGCCGCCGCCGGGTACCACGTCGACATCGTGCCCTCCGAGGAGAACTCGGCGCGGGGCCTGCTCGAGGAGTGGGAGGCCGCGACCGAGGGTCAGAAGGGTCTGCGGGTGCTCGCCCTCCGCTCGGCGATCGCGAAGCAGGTGCTCTCCGTCGGCCTGCAGCGCATCGGCCACCACGTCGAGGCGGTCGTCGCGTACCGCACCGTCGGCGTGCCGATCGCCGACAAGGTCGTGGAGGACGTGCGCGCGGGCAACGTCAGCGCCGTGCTCGTGACCTCGGGCAGCGTGGCCGAGCAGGTGCAGCAGCAGCTCGGCCCCATCCCCGAGCAGACGCTCGTCGCCGCCATCGGGCCGCAGACGCAGCGGGATGCCGCGAAGCTCGGCCTGCGGGTCGACGTCGTCGCGGTCGAGCGCAGCGCCGAGTCGCTCATCGACGCGGTCGTGAACGCGGCGCTCGCCCGCGCGTGAACTGAGTCCGGCGATCGCTGGCCGTAGTCTCGGCTCATGACTTCGAGCGGGCCGGGCGAGCGCACCGTCGGCCGCGGCGTGCGCGCCGGCCGGGCCGGGCGCATCGTCGGCATCGACTACGCGCGCTTCCTCGCGCTCGCGGGGATGATGGCCACCCACCTCTGGACCTGGCAGCCCGACGGCGGCACCCCCGCGCTCTCCGCGGTCCTGCAGGGCAAGGCCGCGGCGCTGTTCGCCGTGCTCGCGGGCGTCGGCATCGCGCTCTCGACGCGCCGGGCGATCGCGGAGGGACGGGCGGATGCCGCGCGCTGGGCCGTCTTCGGCCGCGGGCTCGCGCTCCTCGTCATCGGGCTGACGCTCGGGCTCTTCCCCGGGAGCATCCTCGTCATCCTGGCCTACTACGCGCTGACCTTCTGGGCGATGATCCCGTTCCTGCGCGTGCCGAGCCGGGTGCTCGTGCCGATCGCGATCGGCTGGGCGCTCGTCTGGCCGCCGCTCCTGCAGCTCTGGCGGAGCGATCTCGTCGTCCCCTTCGAGGTGGGCAGCGCGAGCTGGCTCGACTTCGAGGACCCGCTGCGGCTCGTGCGCGGGCTCCTTGTGACCGGGGTCTATCCCGTCGGCACCTGGCTCGTCTACGCCATGGTCGGCCTCGTGGTCGGGCGGGCGGTGCTCGCCGTCGTCGACGAGCCCGCGCGGCTGCGCGCGCTCGGCGTGCGGCTCGCGGCGATCGGCGCCGGCCTCGCCGTCGTCGCGATCTCGCTCAGCTGGCTGATCGCGACGGTGTTCGGCGGGTTCGAGCAGCTCCTCGACGCGTCCCCCGAGCTCGGGGAGGCCGGCGTCACCGAGCAGTTCTTCGCGGAGCAGTACGGCGGCCCGACGACGGGCAGCCTCTGGTGGCTCGCCTCGCCCGCACCGCACACCGGCACGACGTTCGACCTCGCGATCACCTGCGGCACCTCGCTCCTCGCCCTCGGGCTGTGCCTCGCGCTCGGCGCGCTCCTCGGACCGCGCATGCGCCTCGCGCTCGCACCGCTCGGCGCCGCGGGCGGCGCGCCCCTCACGGTCTACACGGCGCACGTACTCGCCGCCGGACTCGTCGACGCGCTGGCCTCGCTCGAGCCCTGGGATGCAGGCGTGCCCTGGCAAGTGTCGAGCGCCGGGCTGTGGCTGCTGCACGTCGCCGGGGCGCTCCTCATCGGCCTCGTGCTCGCCCTGCTCGGCAGGCGCGGCCCGCTCGAGGCGCTCGTCGGCTGGGTCGCCCGCCGCTTCGCCCGGCTCGGCGCGCGTAGGCTTGACGGGTGAGCTCCGCGCCAGCCATCCGCCCCCGTCGTCTGCGGCAGAGTCCCGCGCTCCGCCGTCTCGTCTCCGAGACCCGGCTGCACCCGGCCGACCTCGTCCTGCCGATCTTCGTCCGCGAGGGCGTGTCCGAGGCGGTGCCGATCGCCTCGATGCCGGGCGTCGTGCAGCACTCCCTCGAGAGCGTGAAGCGGGCCGTCGCCGAGGCGGCCGAGGCCGGCGTGGGCGGCGTGATGCTCTTCGGCGTCCCCGAGACGCGCGATGCGATCGGCTCCGGCGCGACCGACGTCGACGGCATCCTGAACGTCGCGACCCGCGTCGTGCGCGAGGAGGCGGGCGACGCGCTCGTCGTGCAGACCGACCTCTGCCTCGACGAGTTCACCGATCACGGCCACTGCGGCGTGCTCGATCCCTTCGGCGCCGTCGACAACGATGCGACCCTCGACCGCTACCGGGAGATGGCGCTCGTGCAGGCCGCCTCCGGCTCCCAGCTGCTCGGCCTCTCCGGCATGATGGACGGCCAGGTCGCCGCCGTGCGGCAGACGCTCGACGCCGCCGGCTTCGCCGACACCGCCATCCTCGCCTACTCGGCGAAGTACGCCTCCGCCTTCTACGGACCGTTCCGCGACGCCGTCGAGTCGACCCTCGAAGGCGACCGGCGCAGCTACCAGCTCGACCCCGGCAACCGCCGCGAGGGCCTCCGCGAGGTGACCATCGACATCGAGGAGGGCGCCGACGTCGTCATGGTGAAGCCCGCCGGCAGCTACCTCGACGTGCTCGCCGACGTCGCCGCGGTGTCCGAGGTGCCCGTCTGGGCGTACCAGGTCTCCGGCGAGTACTCGATGATCGAGGCCGCCGCGATGCACGGCTGGATCGACCGCCGCCGCGCGATCGTCGAGTCGGTGCGCGCCATCCGCCGCGCCGGCGCCGACGCCGTGCTCACCTATTGGGCGAGCGAGCTCGCCACCTGGATCCGGAACGGGGACGAGGCATGAACGGGGACGCCCTTCGACCGACTCAGGGCGCCGGCCCGAGCAACGCCGAGCTGTTCGCGCGCGCGCAGGCCGCGATCCCCGGCGGGGTGAACTCGCCGGTGCGCGCCTTCCGCTCCGTCGGCGGCACCCCGCGCTTCCTCGTCTCCGCCAGCGGTGCGTACGTGACCGACGCCGAGGGCCGCGAGTACGTCGACCTCGTCGCCGGCTGGGGGCCCGCGATCCTCGGGCACGCCGACCCGCGCGTCGTCGAGGCGGTGCAGGATGCCGCGGCCCGCGGCCTCTCCTTCGGCTCGTCCACGCCCGCCGAGACGGAGCTCGCCGAACTCGTCGAGGGCCGGGTCGCCCCGGTCGAGCAGCTCCGGCTCGTCTCCACCGGCACCGAGGCGACGATGAGCGCCATCCGCCTCGCCCGCGGCGCCACCGGCCGTGACGTGCTCGTGAAGTTCGCCGGGCATTACCACGGCCACTCCGACGGGCTCCTCGCCGAGGCGGGCTCCGGGCTCGCGACCTTCGCGCTGCCCGGCTCCGCCGGAGTGCCCGCCGACATCGCCGCGCTCACCCTCGTCGTGCCCTACAACGACCTCGACGCGCTCGCCGCGGTCTTCGCCGAGCACGGCGAGCGCATCGCCGCCGTCATCGTCGAGGCATCCGCCGCGAACATGGGCGTCGTGCCGCCGCTGCCCGGCTTCAACCGCGCGCTCGTCGAGCTGGCCCACGCCCACGGCGCGCTCGTCATCAGCGACGAGGTGCTCACCGGCTTCCGGGTCTCGGAGGCCGGCTGGTGGGGGCTCGAGGCGCGCTCGGCCGACACCTCGTACACGCCGGATCTGCTGACCTTCGGCAAGGTCATCGGCGGCGGGATGCCGGTCGCCGCCCTCGGCGGACGCGCCGAGCTCATGCAGCAGCTCGCCCCGCTCGGCCCCGTCTACCAGGCGGGCACGCTGTCGGGGAACCCGGTCGCCGTCGCCGCGGGCATCGCCACGCTCCGCGCCGCGGACGCCGAGGTGTACCGCCGGCTCGACGCGGCGTCGGCGACGATCAGCGCCGCCGTGTCGGAGGCGCTCGCCGCGGAGGGCGTCGCGCACGCCGTGCAGCGGGCCGGCAACCTGTTCAGCTTCGTCTTCGGCGAGGAGCTCGCGGGCGGCGCCCACGACTACGCGACCGTGCAGCGGCAGGAGGCGTGGCGCTACGCCCCGTTCTTCCACGCCATGCTCGACGCCGGCGTCTCGCTGCCGCCGAGCGTGTTCGAGGCGTGGTTCGTCACGGCCGCGCACGACGAAGCGGCGATCGGCCGCATCCTCGAGGCGCTCCCGGCCGCGGCGCGCGCCGCGGCATCCGCCCGCCCCGCCTGAGCCGCTCCCTCTCTCTGACCCCTTCATAACTCAGGAACGCCCTGGCTCAGCGCGCCGCCCTGCCCCGTCCCGACGGGAACCGGATGCGTCCGCGCCGGATTCCTCCTGAATTGTCAGAGGGGATCGGGCAGGATGGAGGGCATGGCGAAGCTCCGCGTGCACAGCGACCGGATCGAGGTGCAGCTCACCCCGACCGAGAAGTCGCTCGCCCTGCGCGGCGACGACATCGTCGTGCAGCAGGGCGACATCCGCTCGGCCATCATCACCGACGACCCGTGGATCTGGATCCGGGGCATCCGCCGCCGCGGCACCGAGGTCCCGCTCGTCGTGGCCGTCGGCGTGTGGAAGTACCACGGCGGCAGCGACTTCGTCATCGTGAAGGGCAAGCGCCAGGCCGTCGTGCTCGAGCTCTCCGGGGGCGAGTTCGCGCGCCTCATCGTGTCGACGAACCACGCCGCGCAGCTCATCGAGTCGCTGCGGCTCACCGCGGCGTCCGACGTCGAGGCCGAGTCGGCCGGGGCGGGCGAGTAGCCGCGGGTTCGTCACCCGAGCGCGGGTCATCTAGGATGACTCGCGGACGCCGCCGGGAGCGCGTCCGCGGGATCCGGGGGCCGCACGGGCGGTGACCGGACCCCGGGAACGGAACGGGGTGCGCCTGTCGGCGGTCCGACGACGAGCTGGCAGGGAGGGGCCGCGTGGCGAAGCGATTGCCTTCTGCGCCGCCAGTGCTCGCGGGCTACAGCTACGTGCGCCCGCTCGGCACCGGCGGCTTCGCCGACGTCTTCCTCTACGAGCAGGACCTGCCGCGCCGCGTCACCGCCGTGAAAGTGCTGCTCGTCGACGTCGTCGACGCCGAGGCGCGCCGCTCCTTCACGGTCGAGGCCGACGCGATGGCGAGGCTCAGCGCGCACCCGTCGATCGTCACGATCCACCAGGCCTCCATCTCCGCCGACGGCCGGCCCTACCTCGTCATGGAGTACTGCCCCGACTCGCTCGGCGCCAAGGCGAAGCGCGGACCGATGCCGTACGACGAGGTGCTCGACATCGGCGTCCGGATGGCGGGCGCCCTCGAGACCGCCCACCGCACCGGACTCCTGCACCGCGACATCAAGCCGAGCAATCTGCTGCTGAACTCGCTCGGGGCCCCCGTGCTCGCCGACTTCGGCATCGCCGCCGCGATCGGCGACGGGCAGGGCGAGGCCTTCGCCATGTCGATCCCGTGGAGCGCGCCGGAGGTGCTCGGCGAGCAGACCACGGGCACCGTGGCCTCCGAGATCTGGGGGCTCGGCGCCACGCTGTACACGCTCCTCGCGGGGCACAGCCCCTTCGAGCTGCCCGACCGCGCGCGCAACACCGTCGATCAGCTCTCCCGCCGGGTGCTCTCCGCCAGGTACACGCCGCTGTCCCCGCGCGGGGTGCCGCCGCGCATCGATGCGGTGCTCGCGACCGCGATGCAGCGCGACCCGTCCCGCCGCTACGCCTCGATGAACGAGTTCGGCGAGCAGCTGCGCTGGGCGCAGTACGAGCTCGGGCTCACGCCGACGACGCTCGAGGTCGCCGCCCCGGAGTGGGCCGCCGCCGCCCCCATCGACTTCGCCGACGCCTCCAACCGCGGCCCCGTCGTGTCCACCGTGAAGCCGGACGGCCGCCTCGCCTCGCGCACCGCCGCTGCCGTCACGCCCCGGGGCCGCATCGTCGACGACGGCGGGCTCGCGGCCGCGCCGACGCGGAACGGATGGCTGAAGCCGACGCTCATCGGCGTGGGCGCCGGCGTCGGCGTCCTCGTCGCCGGCACCGTCGCCCTGAACCTCGCGGGCGTGCTCTGATGGCGGCCGCGCAGCGCGAGCGCAGCGGTCGTCGTCCGTCGCGCGGCACGATCATCGGCGCGGTGGCTGGGGTCGCGGCCGTCGCGACGGTCGTCACGCTCGCCGTCACCGCCAACGGCTACGAGGCCCAGCAGGTGCCGCGCCTCGAGACCTCCGTGTGGGTGAGCCGCGACGCCGGGCAGTACGCCCGGGTGAACACCGACCTGGCCGAGATCGACGTCGTCCGCGACGTCGACGACCCCAGCGCCATCGTGCAGTCCGGTGCCCGGGCCTCCGTCTACAGCCAGGGGCTCGGGCAGCGCTGGCCGCTGAACGTCGCCGACCCGGTCGACCTCGTCGGCGACGAGGGCGTCGGCGGCACCCCGACCCCGGTCGGCACCCGCGAGGTGCAGTCCGCCGGCGACTGGATCGCCTACCGCACCGACACGGGCACCGTGCACGTCGGCCGCATCGAGAGCGAGCAGCCGGTGCCCGTCGACCCCTTCGCGGGCGAGGAGGGCGGCGGCTCCGACGACGAGACCTACGCGGCGAACGCGATCGGCGTCTCGCCGAGCGGACAGCTCGTGATGTACTCGGCGCGCGAAGGGGCGGTGCGCAGCTACGACGCGGAGAGCGGCCGCTTCGGGGAGGCGGTCCCGATCGAGGCGCCGCCCGCCGCGGACGCCGGCGTGCAGCTCGCCGTGGTCGACGACCACTGGGGGGTCGTCGACGCGGCCGACGGACGCGCCTGGATCGACGGCGGCGCGCCGATCGAACTCGACGCGGGCGCCGACGCGCTGCTCCAGCAGAGCTCCGCCTCCGGCGACGCCGCCTACCTCGCCGACGCCGACGGCCTCCTCGCGATCCCGCTCGACGGGGACGCGCCCGAGCGCGTCGTCGCCGACGGGGGCACCCCGGCGCGGCCGGTCGTCGCCGGCGGCGCGATCGTGGCGGCCTGGCTCGCCCCCGGCGGCGGCAGCGCCTGGTCGAGCGACACCGGCGAGTCGATCGCCCTCGGCATGCCGCCCGGCGAGAACGACGGCTCCGCCTCGCTGTCGCCCGTGCTCCGCACCAACGGCGACCGCGCCGTGCTGAACGAGACCGCGAGCGGGCTCCTCTGGACGCTGCCCGACGGCCGGCTCGTCCCGCTCGAGCAGTGGAACCTCGACGACGAGGTCGAGGACAAGGTCGGCACGCAGCAGGTCGAGGACCTCGCCCGGCAGGAGCCCCCGGTCGCCGTCGCCGACTCCTTCGGCGTGCGCGCCGGCCAGCAGGTCGAGCTCCCCGTGCTGCTGAACGATCACGACCCGAACTCGAAGGACGTGCTGACCGTCGACCGCGCCTCCATGGCCGGCGGCCTCGCCGATCCGGGCTTCGGCGAGCTCTCGCTCGTCGCGAACGACCAGACGCCCACCGTCCGCGTGCGTGCGACGAGCGGTTCGACCACCTTCAGCTACGCCGTCACCGACGGGCAGGCGAGCTCCGCGCCGGTCACCGTCACGCTCACCGTCGTGCCCGACGACCAGAACTCGGCGCCGGTCTGGTGCGGCGTCGAGGGCTGCGTGCAGCAGTGGCCGTCGCCGCAGCTGATGCCCGGCGGCACGGCCATCGTCGACGTGCTCTCCGGCTGGGTCGACCCGGAGGGCGACGCCTTCGTCCTCGCCGGCGCGGAGCCGCTCGACCCGGCCGCCCCCGTCACGGTCGTGCCGATGGGCAACGGCCGCGTCGCCATCCGCCACACCGACCCCAACGCGGCGGGCACGAGCGTCCCCGTCAAGATCACCGTCGCCGACGTGCACGGCGCGAGCGCCGAGGCGACCCTCGACGTGCGCGTCACGTCGAGCGCGGGACTCGACGTCTCCCCGGTGGCGGTGACGGCCGGCGCCGGCCGCACCGCGATCGTCTCCATCGCCGACCACGCCTCGGGGGGATCGGGCTCGCTGCGGCTCCTCGACGCCGTGCCGACGGCCTCGGCGGAGGGCGCCGGACTCGAGGTCGTGCCGAACGCGGCCGCCGGACAGGTCGAGCTGCGCGCCGCCGAGCCGGGCGCGTACACCGCGACGTTCACCGTGCAGGACCTCGTGACGCGGGCCGAGCAGGCCGCGACCATCCGGGTGACCGTCGCACCGCCGGGCGCCCCGATCGCGATCGCCCCGATGACCGCGTTCGTCCGGCAGGGCGAGGACACCATGGTCGACGTGCTCGGCGCCGTGCAGAACACCGGCGGCCGGGTGCTCATGGTCACCGATGCCGTCTCCGTCTCGCCCGAGCTCAACATCGGCCTCGTCGGCCAGTCGCAGGTGCGCGTCGCCGGCGCGACCGCCGACGGCCAGCCCGGCCTCGTCGGGCGGGCCAGGGTCACCGTCTCGGACGGCGCCGGCGGCACCGCGGTCGGCGACCTCAGCGTCTTCCTCGTGGCCCGGACGGCCGGGCTCAGCCCCATCGCGATGCCCGACACCGTGACGATGCGCGCGGGCGAGCTCGTCAGCATCCCCGTCACCGCGAACGACGTCAGCCCCAGAGCCGAGCGGCTCGTCGTGCACCCCGAGGTCACCGGCTCGGGCACGAAGGGGGAGCTCGTCTTCGCGTCCGGCAGCTCGATCCGCTACCTCGCGCCGAAGACGCCCGGCACCTACGAGCTCGGCTACGCCGTCGGCCTCGAGCAGGCGCCGGACCGGCTCGACCACTCCACCGTCACCGTCACCGTGCTGCCCGACGGGGCGAACCGGGCCCCGCAGCCGCGGTCACTCGTCGCGAGGGTGCTGAGCGGGCAGAGCGTGTCGATCCCGGTGCCGGCCGCGGGCATGGACCCCGACGGCGACCGCACCGTGCTCACCGCGGTGACCCAGCCCGGCGCGGGGCTCGGCGTCGCGACGATCTCCGCCGAGGGCGACGCGATCGTCTACACCGCGCCCGCCGACGGCACCGGCGACACCCAGCCGAGCTTCGAGTACACGGTCCGGGACGCGTCCGGCGCGACCGGCAGCGCCGCCGTGCGCGTGGGCGTGCTGACCGCCGCGGTGAGCGATGCGGCCCCCGTCACCTTCAGCGACTACGTGCGGGTGCAGCGCTCCTCCGATGCGCCCGTCACCCTCGACCCGGCCGGCAACGACCTCGACCCCGCGCAGGGCGCGCTCCGGCTCGTGAAGCTCGTGCCGAACGCCCCGGAGGGCACGCCCGAGTACGAGCGCCTCCTCGCGCTCATCGACGATCGCACCTCCCTCGCCGACCGCCGCGTCGTGCTCCGCGCGGGCGACGTCGTCGGCACCAACTCGTACCGCTACACCGTGGCCTCCGAGCGCACGTCCTCCACCGCCGAGGGCCTCGTCGTCGTGAACGTCACCGAGGCGGCGTCGACCGACGTGCCCGTGGTGAGCGACACGGTCGTGACGGCCCGTTCGCGGCTGGATCTCGAGCAGCGCGGCCTCGACGTCGTGAGCGGCCGGGTCGTCTGGGCCTCCGGCGATGCGCGCTCGCTGAAGCTCGAGCTGTGGGGCTCGGCGGCGTCCGCGGCCGGGTACTCGGTCGAGGGCCAGCGCATCCGCGGGCCGCTGCCGGCCGCCGGGGCGCTCGTCCCGTTCCGCCTGAGCGGCACGAACGCCGCGGGCGGCGAGGTCGAGGCGTTCGGCTTCCTCATCGTGCCGTCGGCCGACGAGCTCCGCGTCCAGCTCCGCGGCGACGTCAGCCCCGTCGAGGTGAAGGAGGAGGGGACGAAGACCTTCGACGTCGCGAAGCTCCTCGACCTCGCCTCCGGCGACAAGGTCGAGGTCGCCGGCGACGGGAAGTACCCCGTGCAGCGGAAGGCCGCGAGCTGCGCCCCCGCGGGCGGCACGAGCGTCGAGTACCGCGCCGGCGCCGGCTCCCCCTGGTCGGACCTCTGCCTCGTCGGCGTCCGGCTGCCCGGCCAGCGCGAGTGGTCGCAGGTGGCGGTGCCGATCGCGGTCATCCCCAAGGACCCCCAGGCCATCCTCTCCGCCGTGTCGCGCACGGTCGCGCCCGGTGCGAGCGAGATCGTCCGCCTGTACGACGAGATGACGAGCTGGGAGGGCGGCCGCGAGGGCGACCGCGGCAAGCTCGACTACGCCGTCACCTACCAGGGCAGCGCGTTCACGGTCACGCAGCAGGGCGCCAAGGTCACCGTCGAGGCGCGGGCGGATGCCCGGCCGGGCACCCGCGAGACCGTCACCGTCGGCGTGAGCGCCTTCGGCGGGCTGACCTCGGCCATCACGCTCGTCGTCGGGCAGGCGCCGGCCGATCAACCGCGCGGCGCCGTCTTCACCCGGCAGTGCTCGGTCGATCAGGGCAGCTCCTGCTCGATCCCGGTCGTCGGGGTGTCCGGCGAGTACGACCCGTTCGCCGGGAAGACCGGCTCCGGCCTGAAGCTCCGCTCGATCGGATCGACCTCGTGCCCCGTCGCCGGCATCGGCATGCAGGGGGACACGGCGATCACCGTCACCTGGCCGAGCGGCCAGAACGCCTACGGCGGCGAGTGCGTCGTGCCGTTCACCGTCGCAGACGCGCAGGGCCGCACGGGCGAGGGCCGGGTCACGGTCGACCTGCTCGGCCTGCCGCAGGCGCCCGCGTCGATCGCGACCGCGGACTACACGAAGAACTCCGTGACGATGGAGGTGTCCCTCGGCGAGGCGCTGCGCGCGCACCCGGCGGTGACGGGCGTGGAGATCCTCGAGGGCGGCCGTTCCGTCGGCGCCGACTGCCGCCCCGGCGCACCTGGCGTCTGGCTGTGCGTCGTCGGCGGGCTCGTGCCCGGCGAGCGGCACTCGTACTCGGCACGGGCCGTGAACGGCGTCGGCGCCTCGGCCGCGACGAGCTCCGTCGAGGCCTGGGCGTACGAGGCCCCGACGGTCGACGGCGTCGTCGCGACGCCCGTGTACCGGGCGGGCACGACCGCGCAGGGCACCGGCGTGGTGCAGCTGTCGATCACGGCGGATGCCGACGCGCGCTCGTTCCGCGTGCAGGAGACCGGGCAGACGATCGACCGCACCGGCAAGCAGACGACGGTCGATCTCGCGCTCGCGCCCGGGCCGCAGACGATCACGCTCGTCCCGATCAGCGTCTACACGCCGCCGACCGGGCGCGGCAACAACGAGGGCGGGCAGGTCTCGACCCCGGTCACCGTGGCCGGTGCCCCGTACTTCGATCCGAACGGCATCGCGGCGACCGCGACGACGAACTCCTCGATCCGCATCTCGGGCGTCGGGCTGCAGCAGAACCACAGCGCGAAGCCGGGCGAGATGGTCTACTTCGCCTGGCGTTCGGGGAGCGAGCCGCAGTGCTCCGCCGACGGCAGCGGCGCCCTGACGTACAGCGCGGGCTCGGCGAAGGTCTCGAGCACGCCCGACATCGACGGGCTCGACGAGCGCAAGCGCTACCTGATCAAGGCCTGCGGCTCGAACGGCTTCGGCGTGGTCGCCTCCGGCGTCGGCGAGGTGCGCGTCTACACGAGCGCCGACACCCCGACGGGCGAGGCCAGCTACACGGTCGCGACCTCGCCCGCGCAGAACGGCCGCCACTACCGCTACGAGGTCACCGGGCCGAGCCTCGCCGCCATCGAGGACTTCCACGTCGAGTACCGTTCCAGCAGCACCGGCTGGACGAGCAACTTCGGCGCCGCCGTGAACGACGGCTCGAATCCCGGCCAGGTCTTCGCCCGTCAGTGCCACAACACCTGGGGCGGCCTGTACTGCTCGAACGAGATCCAGGTGGGTGCGGAGACCGCGCCTGCGCCCGTGTCGGTCGACTTCAGCGGCGCCTGCGTCGCGATCCCGCCGAACGAGTCGAACGTCTCGCTCGCCGAGGCGGGCGTGACCGTGACGAGCGCCGGCGCCGGGTCGGCCGTGCTGCGCAGTTGGACGCGGGATGCCGCGAACTCCCCGACGACGGCGACGGTGGTGGTCGGCTTCGACGGGGCGTACGGCGATCTCGCGGACATCACCCGGGACGTCGACGTGTGCCCGGCGCCCGACCCGGATCCGCCGACCGACCCCGACCCCGACCCGGAGACCGGCGGATGAGCGGCCGTCGCGCGTTCCGCCCCGGCATCCGCCCCGGCATCCGCCCCGCCGCCCGCCGCTCCGGCATCCGCCGCTCCGCCGTCCCCGCCTTCCGCAGCACCGATCCCCGCCGAGAGGACCACCGATGACCATCGCCCCCGAACAGGCCGCCTGGTTCCACGAGACGTTCGGCCTCCTCGCGGACAACGTCGAGCAGGCGCTGCTCGGCAAGCGGCACGTCATCGAGCTCGTGCTCGCGACCGCGGTCTCCGGCGGCCACGTGCTGCTCGAGGACGCGCCCGGCACCGGCAAGACCGCGCTCGCCCGCGCGATCGGGCAGACCATCCACGGCACGAGCTCGCGCATCCAGTTCACGCCCGACCTGCTGCCCGGCGACGTCACGGGCATCACCGTGTTCGACCAGAAGACGGGCGAGTTCGAGTTCCACGCCGGGCCCGTGTTCGCGAACATCGTGCTCGCCGACGAGATCAACCGGGCGAGCCCGAAGACGCAGTCCGCGCTCCTCGAGGTGATGGAGGAGGGGCAGGTCACGATCGACGGCGTCACCCGCGCGGTCGGTTCGCCCTTCCTCGTGCTCGCGACGCAGAACCCCATCGAGCAGGGCGGCACCTACCGGCTGCCGGAGGCCCAGCTCGACCGCTTCGCGATCAAGACCTCGATCGGGTACCCCGACGAGGCCGCGACGATGCGCATCCTCCAGGGCGTCGGCTCGCCCAAGGGCGAGCTCGAGGCGATCGTCGGCACCGACACCATCGTCGCGATGACCGAGCTCTCCCGGAGCGTCTACGTCAACCCGCTCGTCTCCGACTACATCATGCGCCTGGTCGACGCGACCCGTCGGGCCTCCGAGGTGCGCCTCGGCGTCAGCGTCCGCGGGGCCATCGCGCTGTCGCGGCTCGCGATGACCTGGGCGGCGGCCGCCGGGCGCAGCTACGCGACGCCGGACGACGTGCGCGAGCTCGCCGTGGCCGCCCTCTCGCACCGGCTGGTGCTCGAGCCGGAGGCCGAGTTCGACGGGGTCACCCAGGCCGCCGTCGTGAACCAGATCCTGCTCGACGTGCCCGCGCCGAGGGAGAACGGGGTGGCGTGAGCGCACCCGAACGCCTGCTCCGCGAACCCGCGGGCCACGACACCGTCACCTCGACGCGCGGCGCGAGCGTCACGCGCCGTTCGGCGACCCGTCTCGGCGGCATCACGGGTGGGGCGGTGCGGCTGCGCCGCGGCTGGCGGCGCGCGGGCGACGGCGCGGTCCGCGCGGTGCGCTGGGTGCGCGAGACGGTGTCCCCGGCCGGGATGCTCCTCGCGGTGCTCGCCGTCGGCGGCATCGCGGCGGGGTGGGCGTTCGGCTGGATGGAGGCCTGGGTCGTCGCGGTGATCGCGGGCGTCCTGCTCCTCGCCTGCGTGCCCTTCCTGCTCGGGGCGCACGACTACCGGGTCCGGCTCGAGCTCGACCGCGACCGGGTGGTCGCCGGCTCGGAGATCCGCGGCGGGCTCGACCTCGTGAACGAGGGGCGCCGGCTCGCGCTGCCGGGCGTCGTCGACCTCCCCGTCGGCCGAGGCCTCGTCGAGGCGCACGTGCCGCTCCTCCGCGCGGGCGCCCACCACCACGAGGAGCTCGTGATCGCCGCCCAGCGCCGCGGCGTGATCGACGTCGGCCCGATGACCGTCTCGCGGGGCGACCCGCTGCGGATCCTCCGTCGCGAGCTCAGCTGGCCCGAGGTACAGCGCGTCTACGTGCATCCGGTCACGGCGCAGCTGCCGCCGTCGAGCGCGGGCCTCATCCGCGACCTGGAGGGCGCGCCGTCGAGTCAGCTCGTCGACGCCGACCTCTCCTTCCACGCCGTCCGCGAGTACGTGCCGGGCGACTCCCAGCGGCACATCCACTGGAAGGCGACCGCCCGCACCGGCACCCTCATGGTGCGCCAGTACGAGGAATCGCGGCACGCCCGCATCGCCGTGCTCCTCGACCTCGACCTTGAGGGCTACCGCGACGAGGACGAGTTCGAGCTCGCGGTGAGCGCGGCGGCGTCGCTCGGCGTGCAGGGCGTCCGAGAGGGGCGGGACGTGCTCGTGGGCGTGAGCGCGGAGCTCGACCCCGACGACCGCGGCAGCGTGCAGGCCATGCGCTCGCTCCCGACCATCTCGCCGCGCGTGCTCCTCGACGCCACCTCGGCGATCGAGGGCGCCTCCGCCGACGACGCCGATGCCCGGGTCATCCGCCTCGAGTCGCTCGCCGCGCTCGTCGCCAGGTCCTTCGCCGACCTCTCCATCGCCTACCTCGTGACCGGTGCGGAGGTGCCGACCGCCCGCCTGCGCCGCGCCGCGGTCGCCCTGCCGCCGGGCATCGCGATCGTCGCGGTGCGCTGCGAGCCCGGCGCCGAGCCCGGCCTCCGCCGCTCGCGCGAGCTCGCCGTGCTCACGATCGCCGAGCTCGACGACCTCGGCCAGCTGCTCGCGAGAGGAGCCGGCCGATGAGCGCGCAGGAGGCGGCCCCGAGCCGCGGGCGCCGCGCCGACCGGCCCGAGCGCGGCCCGTCGCCGTTCGACACGGCGAGCCTGCTCGGGCTCGGCTACGTCGTGGTCGCGGTCGTCCTCGCCACGATCGCCGCCTGGCCCGTCTACGCCTCGCCGCGGATGCTGCTGGTCGCGGCGGTCGGCCTCGCGCTCGGCCTCGGCATCGCGATCCTCGCGCGCGTGCTGCGCTGGCGCGGGCTCGGCGGGGCGCTCCTCGTCGTCGCCGCGGCGGTCGTCGGCTACGCGCTCGTCGTCGTCCCGGTGGCGATCCCCTCCGCGCTCGGCAGTCCGTCGCGCTTCCTCGACGGCGTCCGCGACGGCTTCGTCGGGATCGTCGTCGGCTGGAAGCAGCTGCTCACGCTCGCGCTGCCGCTCGGCGAGTACCAGGCGGTGCTCGTGCCGTTCCTCCTGGTGATCCTGCTCGGCTCCCTCGTCGGCGGGCTCCTCGTCGTGCCCGACCGGAGCTGGTCGCCGCTCGCCGTGCTCGTCGGCTTCGGCATGACCGCGTTCGGCATCGTCTTCGGCTCCAGTGCGCTCAGCGCCCCGATCTGGATCGGGCCCGTGCAGGTGCCCGCCCCGCGCGAGCTCCTCGTCGGCGTCGGCGGGCTGATCGCGGCGGTCGGCTGGCTGCTGCTCCGCTCCCGCTCCGCGCGGCGCATCGCCCTCCAGCGGGCGACGGCCGGCACGGTCCAGCGCGCCGGGCTGTCGGGCTGGGTCGCGGTGCGCCGTCGCGCCGTCGCCGGTGGACTCGTCGCGGTCGCCCTCGTCGCGGGTGCCGCCGTCGCCCCGGCCGCCGCCGAGCTCGCCGACCGCAGCGCGCTCCGCGACCGGATCGACCCCGAGCTCGCGGTCCGGCAGGCGCCGTCCCCGCTCACCGGCTACCGCGCCGCGTTCACGAGCGACCGCATCGACGAGCCCTGGCTCGAACTCGACGGCGACACCGCCGGGGTCGAACGGGTGCGCATCGCGACGCTCGACGAGTTCGACGGCGAGATGTTCCAGGTCGCCGCCGACCCCGCCGACGCGGACACCCGCTTCACCCGGCTGCCCCGCGCCGCCATCCGGGGCGCGGACGACGCCGAGTTCGAGCTGACCGTCGGCGACGGCTACCGCGGCCTCTGGGTGCCCGCCCCGCTCGGGCTGATCGCGGCGCCCGACTTCTCCGGGGAGCGCGCGGTGGCGCTCGAAGACGGCTTCCACCGCTCCGCGGACGGGGCGACCTCCATCTCGATCGCCCCGCTGCCCGGCTCGAGCGGCCGCGACGCCGAGCGCGGCCTCACCGCCGGCGACCGCTACCGGCTCGTGGCGCACGCCGACGAGACCCGGGGGCTCGACGTCCTCGGCAGCCCCGCGACGCAGTCGGCCCTCGACGAGGAGTCCTACCCGGCCCTCACGGCGTGGGTCGAACTGCAGGCGCAGCCGCGCACGGCGGAGGGCCTCGCGACGCTCGTGGAGCGGCTCCGCGCCCGCGGCTACCTCAGCCACGCCGCCACCGACGGCGAGGCCGCCGCCGGCTGGATCGAGCGGATGGGGTCGGGCTACGCCTTCCTGCCGAGCTACTCGGGCCACTCGACCGCGCGCATCGAAGCCCTCTTCACCCAGCTCGTCGACCAGCAGCGCCTCGCCGGCGAGCAGGCGAGCGACGCGGAGCTCGTCGCGGGCGTCGGCGACGACGAGCAGTTCTCCGCCGCGGTCGCCCTCCTCGCCCGCTCCCTCGGCTACGAGTCGCGCGTCGTGCTCGGCTTCCGCCTCGCGGGGGCCGAGGAGGTCGACGGCGTCGAACGCTGCGACGAGGTCTGCCCGGGCGGGGCGCTCACCGCCTGGGTCGAGGTGCGTTCGCCGAACGGCGAGTGGGCGACGGTGGACGTCACCCCGCAGCACGAGGTCGCGCCGAGCTTCATCAAGGAGGGCGAG
Organism: Agromyces mediolanus; assembly: GCF_044917495.1. GTDB lineage: Bacteria > Actinomycetota > Actinomycetes > Actinomycetales > Microbacteriaceae > Agromyces > Agromyces mediolanus_B. The sequence goes on from NZ_JAVSSI010000011.1 coordinate 100,005, forward strand.
CAGCTCCCGCAGCATCCGACCCGCCCGGAACGGCCCGACACCGACACGCTCGACCCGCCGCCCGCGCAGAGCGACGCGAGCGAGGCAGAGGCCGCACCGGTCGAGGACGCCGGCACCGATCTCTCGCTGCTCTTCGGCGTGCTGAAGTGGACCGGTCTCGGGCTCGCCGCGCTCCTCTGCCTCCTGCTGCCGCTCCTCGCCCTGCTCGCGGCGAAGCGCTGGCGCCGCGCGGCGCGGCGACGCGAGTCCGCTCCGGAGGTGCGCATCGTCGGCGCGTGGGACGAGCTCGTCGACCGCTACGTCGACGAGGGCGTCATCCCGGGCGAGTCCGCCACCCGCGCGGCGACGGCGCGTGCGAGCGGTCGGCCCGCCGCGGCCGCGCTCGCCGCACTCGTCGAACGGGCCGTCTTCGCCGGCGACCCGCCGAGCCCTGCCGACGCGGATGCCGCGTGGGCTATCGTCGATCAGGAGACCACGGCCCTCCGCAGCCGGGAGGGTGCGCCCCGCCGGCTCGCGGTGACGCTGTCGTTCGCGTCGTTCCTGCGTTCCATCCGACCCGCACGTGTTCTCATCGAGGAGCCCGCCAGATGACCCCCGCCGATTCCCAGCAGCTCGCCGTCGTCATGCTCGTGACGACGCTCGTCTGGCTCCTCGTCGCCGTCGGACTCTACGTCTGGTACGCCGCGATGCTCGCCCGCGTCTTCCAGAAGTTCGGCCTCCCCGCGTGGTCGGCGTGGGTGCCGGTCTACAACGAGATGCAGCTCTTCGGGCTCGGCGGGCAGCCCAAGTGGGCCGCGATCCTGCTGTATCTCCCGATCGTGCAGCTCGTCGGGCTCTACTTCCGCATCCTCGCGGTGCACCGGGTGACCACGCAGTGCTGGCGCGGGGTCGGCACGACCGTCGTCGGCATCCTGCTGCCGCCCGTGTGGGCGACGATGCTCGCCCTCGGCGCCGCACCCGATCCGGAACGCGGCCGGCTGCCGAAGCCGTTCGGCACGAACACCGGCCCCTCGCCCCTCGCCCAGGGCCCGCTCGCGGCCGGTCAGCCCGGCGTCATCCCGCCGGTGGCCCCGCAGGGGTCGGCGTTCCTGCCGTCGCAGGAGCCCTTCGCCGCCGGCGGAGCCGCCCACGCCCCGTTCTCCGCTCCGCAGCCCGCGACCGCCCGCCCGGCCCCCGCGGCCCCCGCGGCCGCGCCGATCGTGCCGCCGAGCTTCGCGGTGCCGCCGGTCGCCCCGCCCGCGGGCGGCACCCTGCCCCCGGCCGCGCCCGCCCAGCCCGCGCCGGCGCAGCCCGCGCCGGCCCAGCCCGCGCCGGCCCAGGCGGCGCCGCCCCAGCCGCCGGCTCCGCAGGCCCAGCCGCAGCCGTCGGCCCCGCCGGCCGCGCCCGCGTTCGCCCCGCCGCCCGCTCCGCCCGCTCCCGCGTCGTCGGCTCCCGCGGTTCCGCCCGCCGCTCCCACGGTTCCGCCCGCCGCGCCCGCCGCTGCACCCGCGTCACCCGCCCCGCCCGCCGAGCCCGGGCGCATCGAGCCGATGCCGCCCGGCCCGGCGTTCGTCGAGTCGGCCTCGGCCTTCGCGGACTCCGCCTCGATGTTCGCCGGAGCCGCCTCCGCCTTCGCGGCATCCGCCCGCGCCGAACCGGCCTTCACCGCCCCCGGCGACGACGACATCGCCGACGCCGCCACGATCATGGTCGCGCCCGCCGAGGAGGACCCGATCGACCGCACCGTCGTCGTCGAGCGCCGGCCGCGCGTCAGCTGGACGCTCGTCACCGACGACGGCGCCCGGCTCCCCCTCGACGCCGCGCTCGTCGTGCTCGGCCGCAACCCGCGGCAGGTGGGGGAGGGCGAGCAGCGGCTCGTCGTCCCCGACCCGAGCCGCACGCTCTCGAAGACCCACGCCGAGCTGCGGCGCGACGGCGAGCAGTGGACCGTGGTCGACCTCGGCTCGACGAACGGCGTGCTCGTGCCCGACCGCTTCGGCGAGGAGCAGCTGATCGATCCCGGCGTGCCGACGCCGGTCGGCGAGCGGCTCGTGCTCGGCACCCTCGGCCTCCGGCTGCTCCGCAGCGACGCCGAGAGGACCGGCCCGGTATGACCGATCTCCACGCCGTCACCGTCGCCACCGCCGTCGCGAGCGACGTCGGGCTCGTCCGGCGCGCGAACGAGGACTCCGCGCTCGCGGAGTGGCCGGTCTTCCTCGTCGCCGACGGGATGGGCGGCTACGAGGCGGGCGACCGGGCGAGCGCCGCGGTCGTCGAGGCGTTCCGCCGCCATGTCGCCGGACGGCCGTACGCGACCGTGGCCTCGGTGCGCGACGCGCTGAGCGCCGCCGCCGACGAGGTGGCCAAGGTCGCCGCCGAGACCGATCGCGGCGCGGGCAGCACCGTCACCGGCGTAGTGCTCATCGAGGACGAGGACGAGGGCGAGCCCGCCTGGCTCGTCTTCAACGTCGGCGACTCGCGGGTCTACCGGCACCACGGCACGGAGCTCGAGCAGCTCACCATCGACCACTCGCTCGGCCAGGAGCTCATCGACCGCGGCGCGATGCGGCGCGAGGACCTCGCGAGCTTCGACCGCCGCAACGTCATCACCCGCGCCATCGGCGCCCCGGACAGCACCGCCGACAGCTGGCTCCTGCCCGTCGTCAACGGCGAACGGCTGCTGCTCTGCTCCGACGGGCTCACCGCCGAGGTGAGCGACGAGGGCATCCGGGCGACGCTCACGATGAGCGGCCGGCCCGAGTCCGCCGCGCAGGCGCTCGTGCAGCGGGCGCGGCAGGCCGGCGGGCGCGACAACATCACGGTCGTCGTCGTCGACGTCATCTCCGGCGGCATCGAGGAGCTCGGCGACGGCACCACGTCGATCCGTCCCGCGGCCGACGGCGAGGCCGCCGACGACCACACCACGATCCCGGTGCGCCGGGCGGCATCGTGACCGAGGAGCGTGCACCCGAAGAGGGTGCGCACGAGGAGCTCGACGACGCGACGGTGATCGTCGAGCGCACGGCCGAGCGCGCGGCCGGGTACGGGATCGACCCGGCGGACGCCGACACCGCCGACCGCCCCGAGGAGGCGACCGTCGTCGTCGACCGCTCGGGACGCGGCGTCCGGCGCGGCACCGCGGATGCCGGCGAGGCAGCCACCGCGGAGGGCGACTCGGTCGACGGCGCCGCCGCGAACGGCCCGGGCGTCGACGGCCCCGCCCTCGACGGCGCCGCGGCCGACCGCCCCGGGGCCGCGGCATCCGGAGACGCGGTGCTGCACGCGCCCAGCCGATCCCGGCGCCGCCGCCGGGAACCGAAGCCCGCCCCGGTCTCGGACGAGGTGCTCCGCACCGCGGAGCCCGGTCCCGGCGTCGGCGTCCTCGACCGCTATCCGGCGCGCACGGGCGAGCCGCTGCGCATGCCGATCCCCGACCTCGGCGAAGGACCGGGGCCCACCCGCGACCCCGCGGCCGCCCTGCCGTCGGTGGCGAAGCGCAGCCGCCGCACCGCCGTCGGCGCGATCATCGCGGTCGTCGTCGCCGGGGCGCTCGGGCTCGCCGGACTCGTCGCCGTCGGTTCGATCCTCTGGCGCACCCTCTTCGGCTGAGCGAGCGGTTCAGGACACGTCGCGGCGCCAGCTCGTCGCCGCGCCGATCGCGGCGAGCACGACGGCGATGCCGAACAGCACGAGCCCGCCCTGCCACCAGTCGAGCGACTGCGCGGCCCCGCCGGGCGTCGCGAGCGAGTAGAACGAGGCGCCCACCAGCGCGTCGCTCGCCGCCCCGGGCAGGAACTTGCCGATCGAGGAGGTCACGTCGGAGAACGAGGCGGCGAGGCGCAGCAGCGGCTCGACGAACTGGGTGAACGCGAGCACGATCACGATCGCGGCGACCTGGTTCGGCACCACCGATCCGAGGGCGGCGCCGATCGCGGCCCAGAGCGCCATCGCGAGGATGCCCCGGCCCACCATCGCCCAGGTGTCGCTCTGGTCGAGCATCGGGTCGAGGCCGAACGCGGCGAGCATGGCGGCGCCCGCGCCCACGGTGCCGAGGAACGCGATGACGCCGAAGCCGGCGCCGATCGGCAGCTGCGCCACGAGCTTCGCGGCGAGCACCGAGGTGCGCTGCGGTGTCGCGAGGAACGTCGCGGTGAGGGTGCGGTGCCGGAACTCGCCGGTCACCGCGAGCACGCCGATGATCACGGCGAACACGTAGCCGAGCGAGGTCGCGAAGCTGTAGACGAGCGGCGCGAGCTGCGCGCCGCCGATCGGGGGCGCCTCGGTGCCGGTCGCGGCGGCCGCCTCGGGGTTCGCGATCGTGAAGCCGAACAGGGCGCCGAGGCCGCCGGCGGTGAACGCGAGGTAGGCGAACATGATGATGGCGAGCAGCCACCACATGCGGGTGGTCGTCACCTTCAGGAACTCGGATGCCAGAACGCGCACGATGCTCACCCCTCGCCCTCGCCGACGAGCGCGAGGAAGGCGTCCTCGAGCTCGGACTTCATCCGGTGCAGCTCCGACAGCTCCACGCCCCCCACGAAGGCGGCGCGGCCCACCCGACCGGGTTCCGGTTCGTCGACGATGAAGCCGTTCCGCCCCTCCGCATAGCCGAGGCCCGCCGCGTCGAGCGCCGCCGCGAGCGCGGGACGATCGGGGGAGTCCACGACGGTGCGCGGCGCCCGGTCGAGCTCGAGGCTCGCGAGGGTGCCGGTGCGCATGAGCTTGCCGCGGGCGATGATGACGACCTCGTCGACCGACTGCTGCACCTCGCTCAGCAGGTGCGAACTGATCAGCACCGTGCGGCCCTCGGCCGCGAGTCGCTGCAGGAAGCCGCGGATCCAGCGGATGCCCTCCGGGTCGAGGCCGTTGATCGGCTCGTCGAGGACGAGCACCGAGGGGTCGCCGAGCAGGGCCGTGGCGAGGGAGAGCCGCTGCCGCATGCCGAGCGAGTAGCCGCCGACGCGGCGGGCCGCGTACTCGGTCATGCCGACCTGCTCGAGCACCGCGTCGACCCGCTGCCGGGGCAGGCCCGCCGCCGTCGCGTAGACGCGCAGGTGGTCGCGGCCGCTGCGGCCGGGGTGGAAGCTCGCGTCGAGCGCGGCGCCGACGGTCTCCAGCGGACGCTCGAGCTTCGCGTACGGCGTGCCGCCGAAGGTCGCCGTGCCGGAGTCGGCGCGGACGAGGCCGAGCAGCATCCGCAGCGTCGTCGTCTTGCCCGCCCCGTTCGGCCCGAGGAAGCCGGTCACGACCCCCGGGCGGACGGTGAAGCTGAGGTCGTCGACCGCGGCGACCTGACCGAACCGCTTGCCGAGTCCCGAGACCTCGATGGGGATGCCGCCTGCCATGCGCTCTCCTCACGTGTGGCGGGCGCTGCCGCCTGCCCTCACCCTAGCGACGGATGCCGGGCGAGGCATCCGTCCCACGGGGGAGATGGCTGATTCGATGAGCCGCGCGGGATGCGCGCCTAGTTCAGCGGGCGGATGCCGGCCGGCAGCACGCCGCCCGCGTAGAGCCCGGCCGCGGCATCCTCGAGCGCGCCGAGCGCCACCCGCTGCGTGTACGGGCCGTAGGAGACGCGGGCGACCCCGAGCTCCGCGAGGCGGGCGGGCGCGGGAACGCCGGGCAGACCGATCACGCTCAGCCGGCGCTCGCCGAGGGCGTCGACGAGCTCGGCGATCTCCGCCTCGCCGAGCGCGCCCGGCACGAAGACGCACGTCGCGCCCTCGTCGAGGTACGCTCGGCCGCGCTCGATCGCGTCGGCCAGCCACACCTCACGGGGGCGCTCGTGCCCGCGGAGCCAGGCGTCGGTGCGGGCGTTCAGCGCGAACGGCACGCCCTCGGCCTCGGCGGCGGCGACCGCGGCGCGGACGGCGGCGACCGAGTCGCCGAGCGGCTTCAGCTCGTCTTCGAGGTTCGCGCCCACGACGCCCTCGCCGATCGCCCGGCGGATCGTCTCGCCCGGGGCGCCGTAGCCCGCCTCGAGGTCGGCGCTCACCGGGACCTCGACGGCGCGGGCGATGCGGCCGGCCATGTCGAGCATCAGCTCGACCGGGATGCGCTCGCCGTCGGGGTAGCCGAAGCTCGCCGCGATCGAGTGGCTCGCGGTCGCGATCGCGGTGGTGCCGGGCAGCGCCTCGACGACCTTGGCGCTCACCACGTCCCAGACGTTCACCACCTGCAGCAGTTCGGGCGCCGCGTGCAGCTCGCGCAGGCGCTCGGCGCGGGAGACGGTGAGCTCGGCGAGGTGGGCGGCGTGGTCGTGCGGCGTGGAGGTCATGAGGCGAGGGTAGCCGGGGCTGCTGACGCCAGCCGCGGACGGTGGCGGAAGCCCCTGGCCCGGCGGGGAATCGCTAGCATGACCGCATGGGGGCGACGACGGCGACCGGGGGCAGGCGGCTCTCGGTCAACGCGCTGCTCGACGGCGCCGTCTTCGTCTACGCGGGCGTCGCCGCGATCTGGCTCGCGTGGCTCGTGCTCAGCGAGTCCTTCGGCTTCGGCTGGTTCGGCATCCTGTTCTTCCTCGCGTTCTGGCTGCTGCTCGCGTACCTCGTGCTGCCCCGCTTCCACCGGATCCTCACGACGATCTACGTCCCGGACTACTTCATCGGCCGCGCGCGCACGAGCGACGGCCTCCTCGGCGATCCCGTGAACCTCGCCCTGCTCGGCGAGGAGTCGGCCGTGCACGAGGCGATGCGCCGAGCCGGCTGGACCCGCGCCGACGACGTCGACGCCGCCTCGAGCTGGCGCATCGTCCTCTCGACCATCACCCGGCGCAGCTACGACGAGGCGCCGGTGAGCCCGCTCTTCCTGTTCGGACGGATGCAGGACTTCGCCTACCAGCAGGAGGTCGAGGGCAACCCGGCGAAGCGGCACCACGTGCGGTTCTGGCGCACGCCCGCGGGATGGCTCCTCCCGGGCGGCCGCCGGGTCGACTGGCTCGCCGCGGGCACGTTCGACCGCGCTGTCGGCTTCTCCCTGTTCACCCTGCAGATCACGCACAAGATCGACGCCGACACCGACATCGAGCGGGACCACATCGTGCGCACGGTGGTCGAGTCGGGCGTGCCGTCGGCGGTCGACGTGATCCGCGACTTCTCGACCGGGTACCACTCCCGGAACGGCGGCGGCGACACGATCACGACCGACGGCGACCTGCCCGTGCTCGCGCTCGGCTCGGCCGCCGAACACGACGCGACCGAGGGTTCGATCGCGGCATCCGGCCGCGGCGAGACGGCACGGGCGGTGCACGCCGAGCCCGCCGAGCCCGCCGCGCACGCCGATCCCGCCGCGCACGCCGATCCCGCCGCGCACGCCGAGACCGGAAAGCGCACCGCGTTCGAGCCGCTGACCCGCCTCGCCGAGCGCGACGCGGAGCGCGCGGAGCTCGCGCGCGTGCAGCGGCGCCCCGCGGCGACCTCGCTCGGTGCGCTGCTCATCGTGGTCCGGGTGCTGCTCGGCGTGATCTGGCTCATCGGGCTGTCGATCCAGTGGCCGACGATCGCGCGCGAACTCGACCTCGTGGCCGACGGCGTCTCGGACGCGGACGTCTCCGGGTTCGTGCTCGGCGCGATCCTCGTGGCCGGGGCGATCGTGCTGCTCGCCGAGCTGGTGTTCGCCTGGCTCGTCTTCCGCGGCAGCAACTGGGCGCGCATCACGGTGATGGTCGTCGCGATCCTCAGCACGTTCGTCTCCGCGATCGACTACTTCGGCGGCGACGCCGAGATCACGATCCGCACGACGCTGCTGACGCTCGCGGTCGACATCCTCGTGCTCCTCGCCCTCTCGAGCCGCTCGGCCCGCGCCTACGCGCGCCGCCGCCGCGAGCCCTGACACAACTCAGGAACATCTGGCAGTTATGCGCCCCGAGGATTCGGGGATGCCGCGGCATCACGCGGATCGTGCGGGAGCGTTCCTGAGTTGTGCGAGGCGGTTCAGTGCGGCGCGTGGTACTCCGCCTCGCCGCGGCGCCAGTACCCCTTCACCACGACCTGCTCCGACGAAAGCCCCCAGCGCTCCAGCACCAGCGCGCGCCCGGGCTTCACGATCGCGTGCTCGGCCGCGACGAAGGCGAACACCTCGCCGGCGGGCCGGTCGGCCTCGCCGAGCGCATCGAGGGCAGCGGCGAGCGCCTCGCCCGCGGGTCGTCCGTCGCGGTGCACCCAGCGCAGCTCGGTGCCCGCGGGCGCCTCGAAGGCGGGCTGATGCGAGGCATCCGGCACCTCGACGAGCACGAGGCCGCGCGCCGTGGCGTCGCCCGCGCGGGAGAGCCGGGCGAGGAAGCGGCGGATCGCGGGGAGCGCCGTCTCGTCGCCCGCGAGGAGCCAGCCGTCGGGCTCGCCCGTGATCACCATCGAGCCGCGCGGGCCGCCGACGCCGATGACCGAGCCGATCGGCGCGCGGTCGGCCCAGCGGCCGGCGATACCGTGCTCGCCGTGCACCACGAACTCGATCTCGAGCACGCCGGCGTCGCCGTCCCAGGCGAGCGGCGTGTACTCGCGGCTCGGGGCCGCGCGCAGCGCCTCGACGTCGCCCACGGGCGCCTCGGTGCCGTCGGCCGGCCGCTCGCCCGGGAAGAACAGGCGGATGTGGTCGTCGCTGCCGAGCGAGTCGAAGCCGCGCAGCGCCTCGCCCTCGAGCCTGATGCGCAGGTAGTGCGGGGCCAGCCGCTCGCGGGCGGTGAGGGTGACGGGGCGGAAGACGAGCTCGCGGGGAACGCGGTCGAGGGTGAAGGGCATGGCGGGTCCTTTCGGTGGGCCGGTCGGTTCAGCGTTTCAGAACTCAGGAACGGATGCCTCGGCGGGCGCCTGATTCCGGGGCATCCCGATCTCCTCGCCCGGCAGATCCGCCACGTGTTCCTGAGTCGTGGGGGCGGGGCGGTAGTAGACGGCGAGGCGGTGTCCGCCGTGCTGCACGACCTCGACGGGGGTGTCGAACACGGCGGAGAGCACCTCGGGGCGCATGATCTCCTCCGGCGTCCCCGAGGCGACCACGCGTCCCTCGGCGAGGGCGATGATCCGGTCGGCGTACGCGGAGGCGAAGTTCACGTCGTGCACGACGAGCACGATCGTCTTGCCGAGCTCGTCGGCGGCGTCGCGCAGCCGCTGCATCATGGCGGCGGCGTGCCGCATGTCGAGCGCCGCGAGGGGCTCGTCGAGCAGCACGACCTCGGTGTCCTGGGCGAGCACCATCGCGACGAAGGCGCGCTGGCGCTGCCCGCCAGACAGCTCGTCGAGGTAGCGCTCCTCGAAGCCCTCGAGGTCGAGGAAGGCGAGCGCCCGGTCGACGGCTTCCCGGTCGGCGGCGGTCAGCCGGCCCTGCGAGTGCGGGAACCGGCCGAAGGAGACGAGCTGGCGCACGGTGAGCCGGGCGACGAAGTGGTTCTCCTGCTTCAGGATCGACACGACCTTGGCGAGCTCGCGCGGCTTCGCCGACACGACGTCGAGGCCGCCGACGCGCACCCGCCCGGCGTCGGGGTCGAGCAGTCGGCCGACGATCGTCAGCAGGGTCGACTTGCCGGCGCCGTTCGGGCCGACCAGCGCGGTGAGCCCGCCCTCGGCGATCTCCACGTCGACCGGCCCGAGCGCGCGGGTCGCGCGGTAGTGCTTGTCGACCGCTTCGATGGTGATCAACGCAGCCCCTTCCTGAGGATGACGATGAGGAACGCGAGCCCGCCGACGAACTCGATGACGATGCTCACGAGCCCGGCCGCGGCGAAGACGTGCTGCATCACGAAGTACGCGCCGAGCAGGGTCGCGAGGCCGAGCAGCACCGCGACGGGCAGCACGTGGCCGTGCCGGTCGGAGGAGACGAACTGGTAGCTCATGATCGCGACGAGGAAGCCGAAGAACGTCATCGGCCCGACCATCGTCGTCGACACCGACACGAGCACCGCGACGACGACGAGGAGCACCACGATCTCGCGCCGGTAGCGCAGGCCGAGGCTCGTCGCGGCATCCCGGCCGAGCGCGACGACGTCGAGCGCCGCCCGCCTCCGCCACGCCCACACGGCCATCGCCGCGACGAGGAGGGCCGCCCAGGGCAGCACCTCCGGGTTGCCGCGGCCGATGCTGCCGTAGAGGCGGGCCGAGAGCACGTCGAACTCGCTCGGCGTGAGCAGCCGCTGCAGGAACGTCGAGACCGAGCCGAAACCGACGCCGAGCACGACGCCGACGAGGAGGAGCACGTGCAGGTTCGCCCGCCTGCCGGAGAACAACCAGCCGTAGAGCAGGGTCGCGAAGAGCACCATGAGCGCGCACTGGGCGACGATCTTGCCGACGCCCTCGACCTGCGTCGCCGCCATCCCGAACGCGAAGACGAGCGCCGTCTGCAGCAGCGTGTAGAGCGCGTCGAAGCCCAGGATCGACGGGGTCAGGATGCGATTGCCGGTCGCCGTGTGGAAGAGCACGGTCGCGAGCGCCTGGGCCGCGGCGACGAGCGCGATGGTCGCGACCGCGACGGAGCGGCTCTGCACGATCACCCAGAAGCCCGGCTGGTCGACGGGCACGGGATTGCCCCAGGCGAGCAGGCCGACGGCGAAGACGACGGCGGCGGCGCCCGCGATGAGCGCCGCGAGCGGGACGCGGCGCTCGCGCGGGCGCCGGACCGCGGTCGGACGGGCGGATGCCTCGTCCGCGCCCCGGGCGGCCGCGCCCCGGGCGGATGCCTCGACCGCGCTCACGAGCGCACCGCCCGCTGGCGCAGGAGCAGCGCGATGAACACCGCGCTGCCGACGATGCCGAGCACCATCGAGACGGGCACCTCGAACGGCATCCGCACCGTGCGGCCGACCAGGTCGCAGAGGGTCACGAGGGCGACGCCGCCCACGCACACCCACGGCAGGTTCGAGCGCAGGTCGTCGCCGCGGATCATCGACACGATGTTCGGCACGACGAGACCGAGGAACGGCAGGAAGCCGACGACGACCACGGTCACGCCCGTGGCGATCGCGACGAGGGAGGTGCCGAGCAGCACGACCGCCTCGTAGCGGACCCCGACGGTGGTCGCGACGTCGCGACCGAGCCCGGCGACCGTGAGCCGGTCGGCGACGACGAAGACGAGGATCGTGACGAGCGCGACCGCCCAGAGCACCTCGTAGCGGCCGCGGACGACGCTCGTGAAGCTGCCCATGAACCAGGTGCCGAGGAGCTGCAGCGCGTTGTTCGTCGCTGCGAGGTAGGTGGTGACGGCGCTCACGACGGCGCCGAGCATGATGCCGATGAGCGGCACCACGAGGGTCGAGCGGAGGGCGATCCGCCGGAGCACCGCGAGGAAGACGAGGGTGCCCGCGAAGGCGGCGAGCGAGGCGACGACCATCTGCAGGGGGAGCGGCGCGGTCGGCACGACGAGGAGGGTGACGAGGAGGCCGAGCGCGGCCCACTCGGTGGTGCCGGAGGTGGTGGCGTCGACGAAGCGGTTCTGCGTGAGCATCTGCATCACGAGCCCGCTCACGGCCATCGCGCAGCCCGAGAGCACGAGCGCGATGGTGCGCGGCACCCGGGTGATCCAGAACATCTCCTCCTTGCCGAGGCGCTGGATGCGCTCGGCCGGGAGCCCGGCGATCTTCTGCCAGAGGGCCGCCGCCTCGTCGTCGGTCTCGTACACGGTGACCCACAGGTCGCGCTCGTCGAAGCCGAGGCCGC
>NZ_JAVSSI010000012.1:0-108412 GCF_044917495.1 Agromyces mediolanus
TTTTATATATTAGAGAGAAAATTTTTTTAAAAATTTTTTTAATAAAAATTCACCACCACCACGCGCATCAGAACCCCGGGCGCCCGGCCGCGCCGGGGGGCGGGGTGTGGGGTGGGCGGGGCGCCCGGGGGGGGGGGGGCCCCCCCCGCCAAGGGGGGGCCCGGCCGCCCCCCCCCCCCGCGCCGCCGGGCCGACTAGTGCTCGCTCGCCTTCTCGGCGCCGACGCCCGTGAGCGAGCGCACCTCCATCTCCGACTGCTTCGCCGGGTCCTCGGTGCCGCGGTCGAGCACCGTGCCGAGCCAGCCCAGGAAGAACGCCAGCGGGATCGAGACGATGCCCGGGTTCGACAGCGGGAAGAAGGCGAAGTCGATCGCGTCGGTCTTCAGCATCGAGGTCTCCGAGCCGGACACGACCGGGGAGAAGGCGATCAGCAGGATGGCGGAGGCGAGGCCGCCGTACATGCTCCACAGTGCGCCCTTCGTGGAGAAGCGCTTCCAGTAGAGCGAGTACACGATCGTCGGCAGGTTCGCCGAGGCGGCCACCGCGAAGGCGAGCGCGACGAGGAACGCGACGTTCTGCCCGTTGGCGCCGATGCCGCCGATGATCGCGACGATGCCGATGATCACCACCGTGCGCCGGGCGACCTTCACCTCGGCGCCCGCCTCCGGCTTGCCCTTCTTCACGACGGAGGCGTAGATGTCGTGCGCGAAGGACGCCGCCGCCGTGATCGTGAGCCCCGCGACCACCGCGAGGATCGTCGCGAACGCGATCGCCGAGATCAGGCCGAGCAGCAGCGGTCCGCCGAGCGAGAAGGCGAGCAGCGGCGCGGCGGAGTTCGGCCCGCCGGGCGCGGCGGCGATGACGGCCGGCCCGACGAGCGCCGCGGCGCCGTAGCCGAGCACGAGCGTGAACACGTAGAAGATGCCGATCAGCCAGATCGCCCAGACGACCGACTTGCGGGCCTCCTTCGCCGTCGGCACCGTGTAGAAGCGCATGAGCACGTGCGGCAGGGCGGCGGTGCCGAGCACGAGCGCGAGCCCGAGCGAGAGGAAGTCGACCTTCGAGAGGTCGGAGACCCCGTACTTCAGGCCCGGGTCGAGGATGGCCGGGTTCTCGGCGACGGCGACGGCCTGGTCGAGCAGCGCCGAGAAGTCGAAGCCGTTGATCGCGAGCACCCAGACCGTCATCACGCCGGCGCCCGCGATGAGCAGCACCGCCTTGATGATCTGCACCCAGGTGGTGCCCTTCATGCCGCCGACGAGCACGTAGAGGATCATCAGCGCGCCGACGACCGTGATCACGAGCGACTGGCCGAGGGTGTCGCTGATGCCGAGGAGGAGCGACACGAGCCCGCCGGCACCGGCCATCTGCGCGAGCAGGTAGAAGAAGCAGACGACGAGCGTGGTGAGGGCCGCGGCGATCCGCACGGGCTTCTGCTTCAGCCGGAACGACAGCACGTCGGCCATCGTGAACCGGCCGGTGTTGCGGAGCAGTTCGGCCACGAGCAGGAGTGCGACGAGCCACGCGACGAGGAAGCCGATCGAGTAGAGGAAGCCGTCGTAGCCGGTCATCGCGATCGCGCCGACGATGCCGAGGAACGACGCCGCCGAGAGGTAGTCGCCCGCGATCGCCGAGCCGTTCTGCCCGCCCGTGAAGGAGCGGCCGGCGGCGTAGTAGTCGGCGGCGGTCTTGTTGTTCCGGCTGGCGCGGAACACGATCACCATCGTGATCGCGACGAAGGCGCCGAAGATCGCGATGTTGAGCCAGGGCTCGCCGGGCGCGCTCGCGGCGGGTTCGGCGGCCTGCACGAGGCCGAGGGCGGCGGCGCTCATCGCGACACCTCCGTGTTCGAGGCATCCGCGAGCTCCGCCTCGAGCTCCTCGCGGATCTCGCCCGCGAGCGGGTCGAGCCGCCGGTTGGCGAAGCTCACGTACCAGGTGGTGACCGCGAAGGTGGTGACCACCTGCGCGAGGCCGAGCAGCATGGCGACGTTCACGCTGCCGAACACCGGCGTGGACATGAAGTCGTGCGCATAGCTGGCGAGCAGCACGTAGGCGAGGTACCAGACGAGGCAGGCGGCCAGCACGGGGAACACGAACCCGCGCTGGCGCCTCCTCAACCGCTGGAACCGCTCCGACTGCTGGACCGCGCGGTAGTCGACGATGGGACGGTTCGTCGCCTCCGCGCTCAGGGCGTCGTTGCCCATGGCGTCTCCTTCGAGGTCGTCGGTGCGACATCGCACCGTGCGGCCCCCGGATGCCAGAGGCTGCGGGCCGCGGTGCCGACCATGCTGCCGTCGGCGCCGCCGCGCCGGGGGCGCCCGCCGCTCGTCGTCGCCGAGCGGTGCCGATCGTGCGACGAGCGGCGGCCGGCCGCGATGAACGATCGCTACGCTGGCCTGCATGCCCGAGTCCCTGGTGGTGGCCGCGGCGGCCGGCGTCGTCGCCGGTGCGCTCGCCGTCGGGCTCGTCGTGCTGCTGCGCCGCCTCGTCGTCTCCTCGAAGGAGCTCGGCACCGAAGCCGAGCGCGCCACCTACCAGACCCTGCACCTCGCCTCGCGGGCGGCCGCGCATCTCCGCGGCGGCGTCGGCGTCGAGGACGCCCGGCGCGCGGGCCGGCACCTGAAGGCGCTCCTCGGCTGCGACAGCCTCGCCATCGTCGACCCGAACGGCGTCGTCGCGCTCGAGGGCGACGAGGCGCTCCGCGAGACCGCGGCCGAGCTCGCCGCCGCGGCGCACGAGTCCGGCAAGCCGCAGGTGCAGCGGCGGGTGCCGCGGCCCGGCCGGGCCGGGCAGGGCGCCCGGGAGACGGATGCCGTCGCCGCCCCGATCCTCGTCGGCCGCCGCCCGGTCGGGGCGATCGTCGCGTTCGCGGCGCCGGTGCGCGCGGGCCTCGTCCGCGCGACGGCGGAGGTGGCCGACTGGGTCGCCGCCCAGGTCGAGCTGGGCGAGCTGGATGCCTCGCGCACCGCCCTCGCCGAGGCGGAGGTGCGGGCCCTCCGGGCTCAGATCAGCCCCCACTTCATCTACAACTCGCTGAACGCGATCGCCTCGTTCATCAACACCGACCCCGCCGAGGCGCGCGAGCTCGTGCTGGAGTTCGCCGACTTCACGCGGTACTCGTTCCGCCGGCACGGCGAGTTCACGACGGTCGCCGACGAGCTCGGCTCGATCGACAGCTACCTGCGGCTGGAGCGCGCGCGCTTCGGCGAACGGCTGCGGGTCACGCTGCAGATCGCGCCCGAGGTGCTCGGCGCGGTCGTGCCGTTCCTGTCGATCCAGCCGCTCGTGGAGAACGCGGTGCGGCACGGCCTCGAGGCGAAGGAGGGCGGCGGGCGCATCACGATCACCGCGGAGGACTCGGGCGCGTACGCGGAGATCAGCGTCGAGGACGACGGCGTCGGCTTCGACCCGGAGCTCATCCGAGAGGTGCTCGCCGGCGGCCAGGGCGGGGCGCACGTCGGCCTGCGGAACGTCGACGCCCGCCTCCGCCAGGTCTACGGCGACGAGCACGGGCTCGTCGTCGAGACGGCCCCGGGCGCCGGTACCCTCGTGCGCATGCGCGTGCCGAAGACGGCGCCGCCGCCCGAGCGGGATGGGAGACTCGAACCGTGATCTCCGTCCTCATCGCCGACGATGAGCAGCCCGCGATCGACGAGCTGGCGTTCCTGCTCGGGCAGGATCCGCGCGTCGGCGTCATCCACCAGGCCTCCTCCGGTGCGGAGGCGGTGCGGCTGCTCACGCGCGAGCCGGTCGACGCGGCGTTCCTCGACATCCACATGCCCGGCCTCTCCGGGTTCGACCTAGCCCGCGCGCTGCAGCGCTTCGAGCGCCGGCCCGCGCTCGTCTTCGTCACCGCCGACGAGGAGGGCGCGCTCGAGGCCTTCGACCTCGCCGCCGTCGACTACCTGCTGAAACCGGTCCGCGCCGAGCGCCTGCAGCGCTCGGTGGGACGGATCGTCGACTCGCTGCGGCCGCAGGTTCAGGACGCCTCTGCGGCGGGCGAGATGATCGCCGTGCCGCTCGGCGGGACGACGCGGATGATCCGCCGCGACGAGGTGCGCTACGTGCAGGCCCAGGGCGATTACGCCCGGCTGCACACCGAGGGCGCGAACCACCTCGTGCGGGTGCCGATCTCCGACCTCGAGAAGCAGTGGTCCGACGCGGGCTTCGTCCGGGTGCACCGCTCGTACCTCGTCGCCCTCGCGCACGTCTCGCGGATCCGGCTCGGCTCCGACCACCCGGCCGTCATCGTCGGCGACGTGGAGCTGCCGGTCAGCCGGCGGATGCTGCCGGGCCTGCGCGACCGGCTCGCGCAGTCGACCGTGCGGCCCCGGCCGTGAGCGAGCCGACTCGGCGCCCTTCGACGGGCTCAGGGAACCAGGGCCCTTCGACGGGCTCAGGGAACCAGCCGGCCCGCGTGCGCGTCACCGCGGCCGGCTCGCCCCGCCCCGCGGCGCCCCGAGCCGGCCTCGACCTGGGCCGCCGCCGCGAGGCGCCGACGAGCGACATCCGCGGCGTCTACGTGCGCTCGCTGATCCGCTCGCAGCTGCGGCTCGGCCTCGTGTTCGCGGGCGGCTTCTGCGTCGCGACGGCGCTGTTCGTCGCCGCGATCGTGCTGGTGCCCGGCCTCGACGCGCAGCACGTCGCCGGAGTGCCGGTCTCGTGGCTGCTCCTCGCGTTCGGCCTGTACCCGCTCGTCATCACCGTCGGCGTGCTGTACGCGCGGGCGGCGGCGCGCAACGAGGCCCGGTTCCGCCAGCTCGCCGAGGAGGAGCCGTGAACCCGGCCACGGGGTACGCCGCGATCGCGGTGGTGTCGCTCGCCTCCGCCCTGATCGGCTTCTACGGGCTGCGCGTCTCGCGTACGACGGGCGACTTCTACGTCGCGAGCCGCACGGTGCGGCCGTGGTGGAACGCCTCCGCGATCGGCGGGGAGTACCTCTCGGCGGCGTCGTTCCTCGGCGTCGCGGGCCTCGTGCTGCTGAGCGGCTCCGCGGGGTTCTGGTTCCCGATCGGCTACACCGCCGGGTACCTGATGCTGCTGCTGTTCGTCGCGGCCCCGCTCCGCCGGAGCGGGGCGTACACGATCCCCGACTTCACCGCCGCGAGGCTCGAGTCGCGCTGGGTGCGCCGGGTGACGAGCACCCTCGTCATCCTCGTCGGCTGGTTCTACATCGTGCCGCAGCTGCAGGGCGCCGCGCTCACCGTGCGGATCACGACCGGGCTGCCGCCGTGGGCGGGCTCGCTCGCGGTCGCGGTGATCGTCGCCGTGGTCGTCGTCGCAGGCGGGATGCGCTCGATCACCTTCGTGCAGGCGTTCCAGTTCTGGCTGAAGCTCACGGCGCTCGCGGTCCCCGTCGTCGCCCTGCTTATCGTGGTCGCGGGCGGCGTGCCGGGGATCGAGGCGCGCGCGGCGCTCGCCCCGGCGCAGGCGTTCCCGGTCGAGGCCGGGCCGCACGGGCTCGACGTCTACCGCACGGTCTCGCTCATGGTCGCGCTCCTGTTCGGCACGCTGGGGCTGCCGCACGTGCTCGTGCGCTTCTACACGAACCCGGATGGCGCGGCCGCCCGCCGCACGACGGTGATCGTGCTCGCCCTGCTGTCGGTGTTCTACGTCTTCCCGACCGTGTTCGGCCTCCTCGGCCGCGCCTTCGCGCCGGAGCTCGCGGAGAGCGGGCGGGCCGACGCGCTCGTGCTGCTGCTGCCGGGCCTCCTCGTGCCCGGTCTCTGGGGGGAGCTGCTCACGGCGCTCGTGATCGGCGGGGCGTTCGCGGCGTTCCTCTCGACGACGTCGGGGCTGGTGGTGTCGCTCGCGGGCGTGGTGAGCCAGGATCTGCTCGGCGGCAGCGTGCGGGGCTTCCGCATCGCGGCGGTGCTCTCGACGCTCGTGCCGCTCGGGGTGGCCCTCGTGACGGAATCGGCCGGCCTCGCGGGCAGCGTCGGGCTCGTGTTCGCGTTCACGGCCTCGACGCTCTGCCCGGTGCTGCTCCTCGGCATCTGGTGGCGGGGGCTGACGGCGCGCGGGGCGATCGCGGGCATGGTGACGGGCGCCCTCCTCTCCGGCGGGGCCGTCCTCGCGAGCGCGGCCGGCGCGACCGCCGCGGCTCCCGCGTGGCTGCGCCCGCTCGTCGAGCAGCCGGCGGCGTGGACGGTGCCGCTCGCGGTCGCGGTGATCGTGCTCGTCTCGCTCGCGGACCGCCGGCGGATGCCTCGGAGCGCCGACGCGTTCCTCGCCCGCCTGCACGTGCCCGAGCGCCTGCGCTGAGCACGGCAGACGGGCCTCGCATCGCCCCCGGCGCGGCCTCAGCCGGCGATCGGCGAGGGCCGGGGGTCGAGCACGGCGGAGACGATCGCGTCGATCGCGAACTCCGTCGCCTCGGCGAGCTCGACGGCCTCGGGCGCGTGCAGCCACTGCACCTGGAGGCCGTCCATGACGGCGATGATGGCGTTCGCCGCGTGCGCGACGGTCTCTGGCGCGGTGACCCCGCGCTCGGCGCAGACGACCCCGAAGGCCTCGATGACCTCGCCCCGGAGCACCCGGTAGCGCTCGGCGAAGTACGCCTGCGCCGGGTGCGCGTCGGTGACCGACTCGCCGGAGAGCACGACGAACGCCTGCACGATGCCGGCGCGCTGCGCGTTCGCGAAGGCCGTGCGCACGAGGTGCCGGAACAGCTCGATCCCCCCGGGGATGTGCTGTTCCTCCAGGTCGGCGACGTCCGACTGGTCGCGGTAGGTGAGGACCTCCATGAGCAGTTGGTCCTTCGAGCCGAAGTGGTGCAGGATTCCGGCGTGGGTCATCCCGACCTGCTCGGCGATCTCGGCCAGCGTGCCGTTGGTGAAGCCCTTGTTGCCGAACACCTCCATGGCGGCGTGCACGATCTCGCGGCGCTTCGCGAGCGTCTCCGGGCGCGAGCGCGGTCGCTTCACCGTGTCCGACACGCTGCCCCCCTCTCCACGACCTTCCGACCGGTAAGTCTATGCCGATCGCCGCGGACTTCCGGGCGATCCAGCCCGATGCATCCGATTCCGTTTGCAATTTGCTGACTTGTCAGTAAGGTAAATCCCGAGCACCGCGAAGCTGCGACAGCGACGTCCGCATCCGCCCCCTCAGGGCGAGTCGGCGCGCGTCGCGCAGAGATGATCACATCCGATCCGGCTGAAGCCGGACCGACCCCTGAGGAGACAGCAGTGAGGCTGAAGTCCGCAATGGTGGCCGCGAGCGTCGCCGCCGCGCTCGTGCTGACCGGTTGCACGAGCGGCAATTCCAACGAGGGGGCCCCCGAGTCCGGGGCCGCCCTCACGATCGCGAAGCCAGACGGCCCGATCACCACCGAGGTCAACAACCCCTGGGTCAGCGACGCCTCGGCGATGCGGCTCGGCTACGCGAACGCGATCTTCGAGCCCCTCGGCATCGTGAACCTGCTCGACCCGACCGCCGACGTCGTGCCGTGGCTCGCGTCCGAGATCTCCTGGTCGGACGACTACCGCGAGGTCCGGCTCACCGCCCGCGAGGGCGTCAAGTGGAGCGACGGCGAGGACTTCACCGCCGACGACATCGGCTTCACCTTCCAGCTGATGAAGGACAACCCCGCCCTCGACACCACCGCGCTCGGCATCGCCGACGTGGCCGTCGACGGTGACGTCGCGACCATCAGCTTCACGAACCCCATGTTCGTGAAGCAGGACAAGGTGCTGCACAAGCTCATCGTCCCCGAGCACATCTGGAAGGACGTCGCCGACCCGACCACCTTCACGAACGAGGATCCGGTCGGCACCGGCCCCTACGTGCTCTCCGACTTCAACACCCAGGCCGTCGAGCTCACCGCGCGCGACGACTACTGGGGCGGCGAGCTCGCCGTGCCGACGCTCTACTACGTCTCGTACGCCGACAACACCGCGCTCACCACGGCCCTCGCCAACGGCGACGCCGACTGGGCGCAGGCGTTCATCCCGAACGTGCAGTCGGCCTTCATCGACAAGGACGCGGAGCACAACGTCTACTGGGCGGCCGCCGGTCTCGGCATCGACACGATGTTCGTGAACACCACCACGAAGCCGTTCGACGACGTCGCGTTCCGCCAGGCCGTGAACCTCGTCATCGACCGCCAGAAGCACCAGGAGATCGCCCGCGAGGGCGGCGTGCCCGAGCTCACGAGCGTCACCGGCCTGCCGACGCCGGCCGGCGACGCCTACATCGCCGACGAGTTCCAGGGCGAGGACCTCTCGGTCGACGTCGACGCCGCGAAGAAGGTGCTCTCCGACGCCGGCTACACCTGGGACGGCGAGACCCTCATCGATCCCGACGGCGAGGCCGTGACCTTCACCCTCTCCGTCCCGCAGGGCTGGAACGACTACGTCACCGGCATCAGCCTGATCTCCGACTCCGTCAAGGAGCTCGGCGTCGCGGCCGCCGTCGACACCCCGGACGCCGACACCTGGTGGGCCGCCAAGCAGGAGGGCGACTTCCAGGCCGTGCTCCACTGGACCGACTCGGGCATGACGCCGTACGACCTCTACGGCGACCAGATGGACGGCCGCTTCCTGAAGCCGATCGGCGAGGCCGCCGACTTCAACTTCGGCCGCTTCGACAACCCGGAGGCCACCGCCGCGCTCGCCGAGTACATGAGCGCCACCGACGACGCCACGCGCGCCGCCGCCCTCGAGACGGTGCAGCGCATCTACGTCGAGCAGGTGCCCGCGATGCCGATCGGCACCCGCCCCTTCATCGGCCAGTACAACACGCGCAACTACGTGGGATGGCCCGGCGAGGACGACCCGTACGTCAACGCCGACCCGACCCAGCCGACCGCGGTCTACATCCTGACCAAGCTGCAGCCGGCCGACTGATCCACCTCGCGGGAGCCGGGCCGGCACGGCCCGGCTCCCGCACTGCGCAGAGACTCGACACATGACCGACGACGTACTGCTCCGCATCACCGACTTCAGCGTCACCTACGAGGTCGACCCGCCCGTCGAGGCCGTCCGCGAGGTGAGCCTCGAGCTCCGCCGCGGCGAGATCCTCGGCCTCGCCGGCGAGTCCGGCTGCGGCAAGACCACCCTCGCCTACGGCGTGCAGCGGCTGCTGAAGCCGCCGGCCGTCATCACCGGCGGCGAGGTCGTCTTCCACGACGCCTCCGGCGAGGACGTGACCATCTCCCGCCTCGACGCCGACGAGATGCGGCGCTTCCGCTGGAACAAGGCCTCGATGGTGTTCCAGGGCGCGATGAACGCACTGAACCCCGTCACCACCGTCGGCCGTCAGCTCGACGACGTCTTCACGACCCACCGCCCCGAGCTCGGGCGCGCCGAGCGGGTCCGGGCGAGCGGCGACCTCCTCGACCTCGTCGGCGTCGGCCGGGCGCGGCTGAAGTCCTACGCCCACGAGCTCTCGGGCGGTATGCGCCAGCGCGTCATGATCGCCATGGCGCTCGCCCTGCGTCCGCAGCTCATGATCATGGACGAGCCGACGACGGCGCTCGACGTGCTCGTGCAGCGCGACATCCTGCGCCAGATCTCGGCGCTCCGGCACGAGTTCGGCTTCTCCGTCGTCTTCATCACCCACGACCTCCCGCTCCTCCTCGAGATCTCCGACCGCATCGCGGTCATGCGCGAGGGGCGGATCGTCGAGCTCGACACCGCCGAGGCCATCTACCGCCGGCCGCAGCACGAGTACACCCGCACGCTGCTGCGCTCCTTCCCGAGCCTCACCGGCGACCGCGGCGACTTCGTCCGGGCGGCGGGCAGCGCCCCGCTCACGACGTCCACCGAGTCCCAGGAGGTGGGGCGATGACCGTCCTCGAGTTCCGCGACGTCACGAAGCGCTACCGCGTGCGCGGCGCCGGCCACATGCTCGCGCTCGACGGCGTCGGCTTCGAGGTGCGCAGCGGCCGCACCCTCGCCCTCGTCGGCCAGAGCGGCAGCGGCAAGTCCACGATCGCGAAGATCATCACCCAGTTGGAGCGGCAGACCTCCGGGCAGGTGCTGCTCGACGGGAAGCCGATCCCCCGCTCCGGCCGCGCGCTGCGCCGCTACCGGCAGCAGGTGCGGATGGTGTTCCAGGATCCCTTCGCCTCGCTGAACCCCTACCACACGATCCGCCATCACCTCGAGCGGCCGCTGCGGCTCGACCGTGTCGTCCCGCGTGCGGAGCTCGACGCCGAGGTGCGCCGCCTGCTCGCGCGCGTCCGCCTCGACCCGGACCGCACGATCGACCGCAGACCGCACGAGCTGTCCGGCGGCCAGCGCCAGCGCGTCGCCATCGCCCGCGCGCTCGCCTCCCGGCCGAGCCTCCTCGTCGCCGACGAGCCCGTCTCGATGCTCGACGTCTCGATCCGCCTCGGCGTGCTGAACCTCCTCGCCGAGCTGCAGCGCGAGTCGGAGCTCGGCGTGCTCTACATCACCCACGACCTCGCGACAGCCCGACACTTCAGCGACGAGATCATGGTGCTGAACCAGGGCCGCGTCGTCGAGCACGGCCCCGCCGACGACGTCATCCTGCGCCCGGAGCAGGACTACACCCGTGCCCTGCGGGACGCCTCCCCCGATCCCGACCGCCACTTCGCGGTCCCCGGCGCCGAAGGAGCCCGCCCGTGAGATTCGTCGGCCGACGCGTCGTCTTCTACCTGTTCACCGCCTGGGCGGCGATCACGATCAACTTCTTCCTGCCGCGGATGATGAAGGGCGACCCCATCTCGGCGTACCTGCAGAAGAACCAGGGCAAGATCAGCCCCGAGGCCGCCGACGCGCTGCGCACCCTCTTCGGCCTCGACAGCGGCAAGAGCCTCTGGGAGCAGTACCTCGACTACTGGCGGCTGCTCTTCAGCGGCGACCTGGGCCGCTCCTTCTCGCACGGCCTCGCCCCCGTCACCGAGGTGATCGCCTCGGCGCTGCCGTGGACGATCGGCCTCGTCGGCATCGCCACGATCATCTCCTTCCTCCTCGGCACCACCGTCGGCGCGATCATCGGCTGGCGGCGCGGCCGCGCCTCCGACGCGGTCATCCCGGTCGCCACGTTCTTCTCGACCGTGCCGTACTTCTGGATGGGGCTCATCGCGATCGCGATCTTCTCGACCGCGCTCGGCTGGTTCCCCGCCTCCCACGCCTACGCGAAGGGCTTGCGGCCCGGCTTCTCCGCCGAGTTCATCGGCAGCGTGATCTACCACGGCACGCTGCCGGCGCTCACGATCGTCGTCGCGTCGCTCGGCGGCTGGATCCTCGGCATGCGCAACATGATGATCACGGTGCTCGACGAGGACTACGTCACCGTCGCGCAGGCGAAGGGCCTGCCGAACGCGAAGGTCGTGCGCGACTACGCCGCGCGCAACGCCATGCTGCCGCAGCTGTCGAGCTTCGCGCTCGCCCTCGGCTTCATCGTCGGCGGCACCCTCGTCATGGAGCTCGTCTTCTCCTATCCCGGCGTCGGCAAGCTGCTGCTCGACGCGACGAACGCGAAGGACTACCCGCTCATGCAGGGGCTCTTCCTCGTGATCACCCTCGCGGTGCTCGCGGCGAACATCCTCGCCGACATCGCGTACGCGATCCTCGACCCGCGCGCCCGCCAGCTGGAGGCCTGAGATGTCCGTCCCCACCACCACCGCCCTCCGCGACTCGGCGCCGCGCGGCTCGCGCCCCGGCACGAACGTCTGGCGGCGCATGAGCGCGTCGTTCTCCATGTTCCGCAACGGCAAGTCGATCACGGGCCTCGCGATCCTCGGCTTCTTCGTGATCCTGGCCGTGTTCAGCGACCTCATCGCGCCGTACGGCCCGCTCGAGAAGGACTACTCGGCGCTGAAGCAGCCGCCCTCGGCGGCGCACTGGCTCGGCACCACCCACATGGGCGAGGACGTGTTCAGTCAGATCGTCTACGGCACCCGCGGCGTGCTGCTCGTCGGCTTCCTCGCGGGCATCATCGCGACCGTCATCGCCATCGCGATCGGCGTCACCGCGGGCATGGTGTCGGGCTGGCGCAGCGAGTCGCTCTCGGCGCTCACGAACGTCTTCCTCGTGATCCCCGGCCTGCCGCTCATGATCATCATCGCCTCGCAGTACGAGGACCCGAGCCTGTTCCTGATCGCCGGGGTGCTCGCCATCACCGGGTGGGCCTGGGGCGGGCGGGTGCTCAGAGCCCAGACGATGTCGCTCCGCGGGCGGGACTTCGTGCAGGCCGCGCGCGCGAACGGGGAGCCGCTCTGGCGGGTCATCCTCGTGGAGATGCTGCCGAACCTGATGGCGATCGTCGCGTCGAGCTTCGTCGGCACGGTGACCGCGGCCGTGCTCGGACTCACCACGCTCGCGTTCATCGGGGTCATCCCGATCACGAACCTGAACTGGGGCACGATCCTGTTCTGGGCGCAGCAGAACGGGGCGTTCCCCGACTACTGGTGGTGGTACGTCCCCGCCGGCCTCTGCATCGCCCTGCTCGGCACCGCCCTCTCCCTCATCAACTTCGGCATCGACGAGTACGTGAACCCGCGCCTGCGCTCCGCCGGCGAGCGGGCCCGCGCGCTGCGGAAGAAGGGCATCGCGGCGACGAGCGGCGTCACGGCCGTGCTCGCCGAGCCCGCGGTCACGCCGGTGCGGACGAGCGCGCCGGCCGCAGCGGATGCCACGAGCGCGGATGCCGCGGGCGCGGCCGACGCGGATGCCACGGGCGCGGACGCCCCGGACGCCCCGGACGCCCCGCGCGACGCCGCCGACGCGGAAGCCCCGACCCGATGACCAGCACCACCGACCGCGCCCGCCGCGGCAGCGCCACGAGGACCGACGACATGTCACTTCCCCTGCCCTACCAGGACCCCGCCCTGCCCATCCCCGCCCGCGTCGCCGACCTCCTCGGCCGGATGACGGCGGAGGAGAAGGTCGGCCAGATGCTGCAGCTCGACGCGCGCAACGACATCGTCGAGATCGTGCAGCGCCAGCACGCCGGCTCGATCCTGCACGCCTCCCCGGAGCGGCTCGACGAGGCCCACCGGCTGACGGCGGGCACCCGGCTGCGCATCCCGCTCCTCGTCGGCGAGGACTGCATCCACGGTCACTCCTTCTGGGAGGGCGCGACGATCTTCCCGACGCAGCTCGGCATGGCCGCGAGCTGGAACCCGGGACTCGTCGAGGCGGCCGCCCGGATCACCGCGGCCGAGGTCTCGGCGACCGGCATCCACTGGACCTTCTCCCCCGTGCTCTGCATCAGCCGCGACCTGCGCTGGGGCCGGGTCGACGAGACCTTCGGCGAGGACCCGCACCTCATCGGCGAACTCGCCTCGGCGATGGTGCGCGGCTACCAGGGCGAGGGCCTCGACGACCGGCGGGCCATCCTCGCCACGGCGAAGCACTTCGCCGGCTACTCGGAGACGCAGGGCGGCCGGGACGCGAGCGAGGCCGATCTGTCGCGACGGAAGCTCCGCTCGTGGTTCCTGCCGCCGTTCGAGCGGGTCGCCCGCGAGGGCTGCCGCACCTTCATGCTCGGCTACCAGACGACCGACGGCGTGCCGATCACGCTCAACGAGTGGCTCCTCACCGAGGTGCTCCGCGGCGAGTGGGGCTACACCGGCACCCTCGTCACCGACTGGGACAACGTCGGCCGCATGGTCTGGGAGCAGCAGATCCAGCCGGACTACGCGCACGCCTCCGCGGCAGCCGTGCAGGCCGGGAACGACATGATCATGACGACGCCCGGCTTCTACGAGGGCGCGCTCGAGGCGATCGAGCGGGGCCTGCTCGCGGAGTCGGAGCTGGATGCCGCGGTCGCCCGCATCCTGACCCTGAAGTACGAGCTCGGCCTCTTCGAGGACCCGCGCCACCCCGACCGCGAGCGCATCGCGGCGGAGATCGCGACCCCGGGAAACCGCGCCCTGAACCTCGAGCTCACCCGGCGGTCGCTGGTGCTGCTCGAGAACGACGGCCTGCTGCCGCTCGGCGGCGGACTCGCCGCGGACCCCGCCGGGCGCGCGATCGCCCCCGCGGGCTCCGCCGCGCGCCGGATCGCCGTCGTCGGCCCGCTCGCCGACGACGCGCAGACGCAGCTCGGCGACTGGGCGGGCGGCTCGGGGCAGGCGGGATGGCTCGACGGGCAGCCGCGCGAGATGATCTCCACCGTGCTCGACGGCTTCCGCGACGTCGCCCCCGCCGAGTGGACGGTGACCCACGCCCGCGGCGCCGAGGTGCTGAGCCTCGAACCGGACCCGGCCGGGGCGACCTTCCCCGACGGGCAGCCGCGGCCCCCGATCGTGGTGCCGGCCCCGGCCGATGCCGCGCTCATCGCCGAGGCCGTCGCCGTCGCGGAGGAGTCGGACGTCGTGGTGGCCGTCGTCGGCGACGTCATCGAGCTCGTCGGCGAGGGGCGGTCGACCGCGACGCTCGAGCTCATCGGCGGGCAGATCGCCCTCCTCGACGCCCTCGTCGAGACCGGCACCCCCGTCGTCGTCGTGCTGCTCGCCTCGAAGCCGCTCGTGCTGCCGCCGTCGGCGGCCCGCGCCGCCGCGGTCGTCTGGGCGGCCTCCCCGGGCATGGAGGGCGGGCGGGCGATCGCCGAGCTCGCCCTGGGCCTCATCGAGCCGAGCGGACGTCTGCCCATCTCCTTCGCGCGGCATGTCGGCCAGCAGCCCACCTACTACAACCAGATCCGCGGCCAGCACGGCGACCGCTACGCCGACCTCACGCAGTCGCCCGCCTGGGCATTCGGCGAGGGGCGCTCGTACACGAGCGTCGAGTACTCGGGGCTCGCGCTCGAGGCCGACGAGCTCACCGAGGCCGGCACGCTGCGGGCGACGATCGTACTGCGGAACACCGGCGCACGCCCCTGCCGCGAGACCGTGCAGGCCTACGTGAGCGACACCGTCACCTCGGCGAGCTGGGCGGCGAAGGAGCTGAAGGCGTTCCGGCAGCTCGACCTCGCCCCGGGCGAGACCGCGACGGTGACGATCGAGCTGCCCGTCGCGGAGTGCAGCATCGTGAACGCGGCGGGCGAGCGCGTCGTCGAGCCCGGCGGCTTCGAGCTGCTCGTCGGCCCGTCCTCGCGCGAGGAGCGGCTGCTGCGCGCACCGTTCACGGTCCTCGGCTGAGCGCGGGCGCCCGGCGACGGGCCGGGCGCCCCGCCGGGAGGCCGGGCCTCCCCGACTAGGCTGGATCGGTGCTGCTGCCCGTCGCGATCTCCGTCCTCGTCGGCGCGTTCGCACAACGCATCACGGGCATGGGCTTCGCCCTCATCGCCTCGCCGGCCCTCGTCATCCTGCTCGGCCCCTTCGACGGCGTCATCATCGTGAACGTCTGCGCCGTGCTCTCCTCCCTCCTCATCCTGCCGAGGGTGTGGAAGCAGGTGGAGTGGCGCCGCTTCGTCTGGCTCGTCGTGCCCGCGCTCGTCGGTACGCTCTTCGGCACCCTCGCGGCCACGGCCATCCCGGGGCCCTGGCTGCAGCTCGGCATCGGCGCGCTCGTGATCGTCGCCCTCACGGTGACGCTCCTCGTGACCCGCACCGAGCACGTCGTGCACGGCGCGCCGCCCGCGATCCTCGCGGGCGCGGCCTCGGGCTTCATGAACTCCGCCGCCGGCGTCGGCGGGCCGGCGCTCAGCGTCTACGCCGTCGCGAGCCGATGGTCGCAGACGGGGTTCGCGGCGACCGCGCAGGCGTACTTCGTCGCGGTCGGCTCGGCGGCGCTCGCGAGCAAGCTCGCGACGACCGGCTGGCAGCTGCCCGAGCTCGAGCCCGGGGCCTGGCCCTGGGTGATCGCGGCCCTCCTCGTGGGGCTCCTGCTCGGCGAACTGCTGCACGCGCGGATCAGCCACCGGGCGGCCCGCATCGCCGTCATCGCGATCGCCTACCTCGGCGGCGCCGCGGCGCTCGTCGATGGCGCACTGAAGCTGCTCGCCTGAGGAGGCTGCGGCGCTCAGCCCCGGAGCGTCACCGGCCCGTCGCCGATCGCGGCGAGCCGCGCCTCCAGCCCGGCGCGGACCTCGGGCCATTCGTCGACGACGACCGAGTACACCGCGCTGTCGCGCCAGCTGCCGTCGGCCCGCCGCTTGTCGCGGCGCATGACGCCGTCGAGCTTCGCGCCGAGCTTCTCGATCGCGCCGCGGGAGCGGGCGTTCGCGGCATCCGCCTGGATCTTCACCCGGCCGAAGCCGTTCGCGAAGGCGAGGCCGAGCAGCAGGAGCTTCGCCTCGGGGTTCACGGCGGTGCCCCAGACGCGCGGGTCGTAGCCCGTCCAGCCGATGTGCGTCGACTCGTTCGGCAGGTCGAAATCGGCGAGCTTCGTGGCGCCGACGATGCGGCCGTCGTCGGGGCCGCCGATGAGCCGCACCGTGAACGGGCGCTGCGGGGCCCCGCCCGGGGTCTCGCCGTAGTAGCCCGTCGCCCAGCGGTCGAAGGCCGTCCGGCCGTCGGGGAGGCCCGCCGGACCGCCGCCGTAGCCGCCGGCGAACACCTCGGGACGGGCGAGCGCCTCGAAGAGGCCGGCGAGGTCGTCGGGATGCCACGGCGAGAGCCGGATGCGGGTGCCTCGGAGCTCGGCGGGCGGGGGAAGGGTCGCGGTCACGGATCGAGTCTGGCACGGGCCCCGGCGGGGCACGAATGCCCCCTTCCCGCGGGGCGCCGCGTGTGCGACGATGACGGCGAAACCGCCATTCCGAGCGAACACGAGAGGACCGACCATGGGTGCACTGGACGACGCCGCCAAGCAGGCCGGCGACTTCATCAACGAGAACAAGGACAAGATCACCGAAGCCCTGAAGAGCGAGCAGGCCGAGGGCATCAGCGACTCGGTGCTCGACGGCGTCGCGGACTTCGCGAAGAAGGTGACGGGCGGCAAGTTCGACGAGCAGATCGACGGCGCCCGCGACACGGCCGACGGCGCCATCGGCAACGAGTAGGCCGGAGCGACGACGAGGGGCGGATGCCGCGGCATCCGCCCCTCGTCGTGTCCGCCGGGCGCAGCGCGCCCCGCGCTCGTACTAGTCGAGCAGGTCGTGCAGCTGCACGATGGCGTCGCGCTCGGGGCCGACGCCGATCGCCGAGATCCGCGAGCCGCTCATCGCCTCGAGCTCCCGCACGTACGCCTGCGCGTTCGCGGGGAGGTCGGCGAACTCGCGCGCGCCCGAGAGGTCCTCGCTCCAGCCGGGGAACTCCTCGTAGATCGGCTTCGCGTGGTGGAAGTCGGACTGCGACACCGGCACCTCGTCGAAGCGCTCGCCGTCGACGTCGTAGGCGACGCACACCGGGATGCGCTCGATGCCGGTGAGCACGTCGAGCTTCGTCAGCACGAAGTCGGTGACGCCGTTGATGCGCGCCGCGTAGCGGGCGATCGGGGCGTCGTACCAGCCGGTGCGGCGGCGGCGTCCGGTCGTCGTGCCGAACTCGTGGCCGTTCTCGGTGAGGAAGTCGCCCCACTCGTCGAACAGCTCGGTCGGGAACGGGCCGGCGCCGACGCGCGTCGTGTACGCCTTGATGACGGCGATGACGCGGTCGATCTGGTTCGGCGCGATGCCGGAACCCGTGACCGCGCCGCCGGAGGTCGCGTTCGAGGACGTGACGAACGGGTACGTGCCGTGGTCGACGTCGAGCATCGTGGCCTGGCCGCCCTCGAAGAGCACCGTCTCGCCGCGGCCGAGCGCCTGGTGCAGCTCGAGCGCGGTGTCGGTGACCATGGGGCGCAGCCGGTCGACGTAGCCGAGCAGCTCGTCGACGATCTCGTCGACGGCGATCGCGCGGCGGTTGTAGACCTTCACGAGCAGGTGGTTCTTCTGGTCGAGGGCGCCCTCGACCTTCTGCCGCAGGATGTTCTCGTCGAACAGGTCCTGCATGCGGATGCCGACGCGGTTGATCTTGTCGGCGTAGCTCGGCCCGATGCCGCGACCGGTGGTGCCGATCTGCCGCTTGCCGAGGAAGCGCTCGGTCACCTTGTCGAGCGTGCGGTGGTACTGGGTGATGACGTGGGCGTTCGCCGAGACGCGGAGCTTCGAGACATCCACCCCGCGGCTCGCGAGCCCCTCGAGCTCCTCGAACAGCACCTCGATGTCGACCACGACGCCGTTCGCGATGACGGGCGTGACGCCCGGCGTGAGGATGCCCGACGGCAGCAGGTGCAGGGCGTACTTCTCGTCGCCGACGACGACGGTGTGCCCGGCGTTGTTGCCGCCGTTGAACTTCACGACGTAGTCGAGCCGGGAACCGAGGAGGTCGGTGGCCTTCCCCTTGCCTTCATCGCCCCACTGGGCTCCGACGAGTACGACCGCGGGCATATCAGTCCTCTCCTGCCGGCGTCTCCGCCGGGATCACGGTGATGAGCTGGGTCGGGGTGAACTCGCTCGCGATGCGGGCGGGCGCCTCGGAATCGGCGGCCTCGAGCTCTGCGGCGAGCGCGTCGGCGCGCTCGGCCAGGCCGAGGGAGAGGGCGGCCCGGCGCTGCGCGTCGAGCGCGCGCAGGTAGGCGCGGTTGGGCTCCTCGGCCCAGCGCACCGGGTCTCCGGCGGTCCAGCCCGCGGCGACGAGCTGCGCACGGGCGAACTCGACGGATGCCGCGGCGAAGGCGTAGGCCTCGATGGCCCGCCCCTCGGAGTCGGCGAGGTCGGCGAGCTCGGCCCAGGCGAGCGGCGAGGCGGGGTGCTCGGCGACGACGGCCTGGACGGCCCCGCGGTCGCTCGTCGCCAGCGCCTCGCGCACCTCTGGCTCATCGGCGAGTGAGGCCTCGGCCTCCGCCGGCGCTTCGTCAGGAGTCACACTCCACCATATCGCGAGGCCGCCCGGCGGCCCGGGAGGCGCAGGCGGGCGGGCGCGGATGTCACGACCCCTCCGGCGCAAGTAGGCTGGAGGCCATGTCGAAGGTCCTCACCTCCCTGCCCGCCGGCGAGCGCGTCGGCATCGCCTTCTCCGGGGGGCTGGACACCTCGGTCGCCGTCGCCTGGATGCGCGAGAAGGGCGCGGTGCCCTGCACCTACACCGCCGACCTCGGCCAGCCCGACGAGCCGGACGTCGAGGCGGTCCCCGGCCGCGCCCTCGAGTACGGCGCCGAGCTCAGCCGCCTCGTCGACTGCAAGGCCGCCCTCGTCGAGGAGGGCCTCGTGGCGCTCCAGTGCGGCGCCTTCCACAT
Source organism: Agromyces mediolanus (assembly GCF_044917495.1). Classification (GTDB taxonomy): domain Bacteria; phylum Actinomycetota; class Actinomycetes; order Actinomycetales; family Microbacteriaceae; genus Agromyces; species Agromyces mediolanus_B. The sequence goes on from NZ_JAVSSI010000012.1 coordinate 19,079, forward strand.
CCGCTCCGGCGGCAAGACGTACTTCAACACGACGCCGCTCGGTCGCGCGGTCACGGGCACGCTGCTCGTCCGCGCGATGATGGAGGACGGCGTCGACATCTGGGGCGACGGCTCCACCTACAAGGGCAACGACATCGAGCGGTTCTACCGCTACGGCCTGATGGCGAACCCCCGCCTGCGCATCTACAAGCCGTGGCTCGACTCGGCCTTCGTCACCGAGCTCGGCGGCCGCCAGGAGATGAGCGAGTGGCTGCTCGAGCGCGAGCTGCCCTACCGGGCGAGCGCCGAGAAGGCGTATTCGACCGATGCGAACATCTGGGGCGCGACCCACGAGGCGAAGGTGCTCGAGGAGCTCTCCGCCGGCATCACCACGGTCGAGCCGATCATGGGCGTGAAGTTCTGGGACGAGTCGGTCGAGATCCCCGCCGAGGACGTCACCGTGCGCTTCGAGCAGGGCCGCCCGGTCGCGATCAACGGCGTCGAGTTCTCGGACGCGGTCGAGCTCGTGCTCGAGGCGAACCGCATCGGCGGCCGCCACGGCCTCGGCATGAGCGACCAGATCGAGAACCGCATCATCGAGGCGAAGTCGCGCGGCATCTACGAGGCGCCGGGCATGGCCCTGCTGCACCTCACGTACGAGCGCCTGCTGAACGCGATCCACAACGAGGACACGATCGCGAACTACCACAACGAGGGCCGCCGCCTCGGCCGGCTCATGTACGAGGGCCGCTGGCTCGACCCGCAGTCGCTCATGCTGCGCGAGTCGATCGTGCGCTGGGTCGCCTCGGCGGTCACCGGCGAGGTCACGGTGCGTCTGCGCCGCGGCGACGACTACACCATCCTGAACACCGAGGGCCCCGCCTTCAGCTACCAGCCCGAGAAGCTCTCGATGGAGCGCGTCGGCGACGCCGCCTTCGGCCCCGAAGACCGCATCGGCCAGCTGACCATGCGCAACCTCGACATCGCCGACTCGCGCAGCCGCCTCGAGCAGTACGCGCACCTCGGCATCGTCGGCGGCTCGACCGCGGCGCTCGTGGGCGATCTGGCGGAGGGCGAGGCGGCCGAGATCGCCGCACCCGCCGACGACGCCGCCTCGGCTGCGACGGATGCCGCGATCGAGGCCGCGGCCTTCGACCTCGGCACCGACTGATCCGCCGCACGGCGCGAGACACGACCGAGCCCGGCACCGTCGCGGTGCCGGGCTCGGTCGTGTGCGCGGCGGTTCGGGCGCCGATGGGACGGCCGACAGTTCGGGCGTCGGGGTGCCGGGCGGCGGTTCGGGCGCCGCGCGGGTCTAGCGCGGGATCTGCCCGCTGCAGCCGTTCAGGGCGAAGAGCGGGTCGCCCCGGCCCTCCATCCAGACGGCGGTGCCGTGATCGTCGTACCAGAAGCCGGGGTAGACGTCTTCTTCGTCCTGGTGCTTCGCGTGCGCCTTGACGACGGCGAGCTTGTCGGTCTCGATGTAGACGAAGGGGTTCTTCGCGCTGTGGGTCGCGTGGCAGTACGGGACCTTGTGGTCGCCGTCCACGGGACTCGAGGCGAACGCCGGTGTCGCGGCCCCCAGGAGGGCGGCCGCGGCGAAGGGCACGGCGGCGAGGACGGCGACGGCGCGCCGAATGCTGCGCTCGGCCATGATGGGCTCCATTCTCGGGTTCGGGCGACCGCGTCATGCGGGTATGCGGTCAGGGTCAGTGAAGCACTGCGCACCCCCGCCAACAAGAGGAATCCTCACCCCCGTTCGGGGTGCGCCGCGCCGGACCCGGACGGGCGCGCGGCGAAGGCCTCCCGAAGGAGGACAATGGGGGTCTGCCCACGAGGCGGATGAGGAGGAGGGCGCGTGAGGATCGAGCTCCGCGGAGTCGTCAAGGGCCGGGACGGGCAGGCGCTGCCCTCGACCACCGTCGGGTTCGAATCCGGACGCGCGACGCTCGCGAGAGCCGAGACCGAGCAGCGGCCCACGGTGCTCGGACTCATCGCCGCCGGGCGGATGCGCCCCGACTCCGGCGAGGTCGTCGTCGACGGCAAGCCGGACGCCGCCGCCATCCGCCGCCGCGTCGCCCTCGTCGACGCGCCCGAGGTGAGCGACCCCGCGCCGAACGTGACCCTCGGCGGCGTCGCGGCCGAGGAGCTCATGTTCGCCGGCATCCCCTCGAACCCGGTCTCCGTCGGCCGCTGGCTCGGCCAGCTCGGGCTCGACCACCTCGCCCGTGTGCCGATCGCGAACGTCGCCCCGCACGCCAGGCTCCGCCTCCTCACGGAGCTCGCGCTCCTCCGCGACGGGGTCGAAGGGCTCGTCATCGTCTCCCCCGACCGGCACGGCGGCGACCCGATGGAGTGGTGGGAGCTCGCGAAGGGCCTCGCCGACCGCGGCTTCGCGCTGCTCGTGATCGCCGGCGACGCCTCGGCCGCGGCGATCGGCGCCGCCGCGATGATCGCCAGGATGCACGGGCCCGACGAACCGGACGACGAGCTGCCGCTCGCCGAAGGAGGCTTCGCGTGAAGATCCCGCAGATGATCGCCGCGGAGTTCCGCCGGCTCACCTCCACGAAGATGTCGGTGCTCGCGCTCCTCGCGCTCATCGCCGTGCCGGTGCTCTACGGCGGCCTCTACCTCTGGGCCAACCAGGACCCCTACGCGAAGTTCGCCGAGGTCCCCGTCGCCCTCGTCGTCGAGGACGAGGGCACGCCGGCGAGCGACGACGCCCCGGCCCGCAACGTCGGCGACGAGATCGCCTCGGAGGTCGTCGCCGACGGCGCCTTCGACTGGCACCGGGTCTCGGCCGAGGAGGCCGAGCAGGGGCTCGACGAGTCGCGCTACGACTTCGCGATCACCTTCCCGCGCGACTTCTCCGAGGCGCTCGCCTCCGTGCAGACGGATGCCCCGCGGCAGGCCGAGATCGTGCTCGCCACGAACGACGCCAACAGCTACCTCGCGGGCACGATCGGCAAGCAGGCGGTCGAGAAGATCCGCACGACGATCGCCGAGAAGGTCGGCCAGGAAGCGGCATCCACCCTGCTCGACTCGATCTCGACGATCCGCGGCAAGCTCGGCGAGGCCGCCGACGGCGCCACGAAGCTCACCGACGGCGCCGGCACCGCGGTCGACGGTGCGACGCAGCTCGGCACCGGCGCGGGACGGCTCGCCGACGGCACCGCGCAGCTGCGCGACGGCACCGCGCAGCTGGCCGACGGCTCGGCCACCCTCGCCGACGGGGCGGCCCAGGTCGCCGACGGCAACGCCGAACTCGCGGCGGCCGCCGACCGGGTCGGCGCCGTCGTCGCGCAGGCCGCGGCCGACGTGCCGCAGGCGCGGGCCGAGATCGAGGCGCTGCTGCGGGCCCAGGGCCTCGACCAGGCGACGATCGACGCCGTGCTCGCCCGGCTCGACGTCGTCGGCGCGGCGATCGTCGACGGCAACCAGCGGGCGCAGGAGGTCGTGGGCCAGGTCGACCGGCTCGCCGACGGCAGCCGCCGGGTGGCGGACGGCTCGGCGGAGCTCGCCGCCGGCGCGCGCACCGCCGCCGACGGGGCGGCGCAGACCGCGAGCGGAGCCGCGCAGCTGCGCGACGGGCTCGGCACCCTGCAGACCGGACTCGGCGAGCTCGAGACGGGGGCCGGCACGCTCCGCGACGGGCTCGCGGCCGGCGTCGCCGAGATCCCGGACTCCTCCCAGTCCACGCGGGACGCGCAGGCGGCGACCATCGCCGACCCGATCACCCTCGAGACGAGCCAGGTGACGCAGGCCGGCAACTACGGCGCCGGGCTCGCGCCGTTCTTCGCCGCCCTCGCGGGCTGGATCGGCATCTACGCCCTCTTCCTCATCGTGAAGCCGATCTCGCGCCGGGCGGTCACGGCCCTGCACTCGCCGATCCGGATCACCCTCGCCGGCTGGCTCACGCCCGGGCTCCTCGGCGCGGTGCAGATGGTGGCGCTGTACGTCGTGCTCGCGGTGACGCTCGGCTTCCAGATGCACCATCCGCTCGGCGTCGTCGGCACGATGGTGTTCGCCTCGGCGACGTACGCCGCGATCATCCTCGCCTTGAACGTGTGGCTCGGCTCGGTCGGGCAGTTCCTCGGCCTCGTGCTCATGGTGCTGCAGCTCGTGACCGCGGGCGGCACCTTCCCGTGGCAGACGCTGCCCGCGCCGCTCGCGGCGCTGCATCACGTGCTCCCGATGGGCTACGTCGTCGACATGATGCGCCAGTTCATGTACGGGGGCGAGCTGTCCAGAGCCTGGGCCGACGCCGGGGTGCTCGCCATCTGGCTCGCCGGCGCGCTCCTGCTCGCGGGGATCGGCGTGACCCGGATGACGCACTTCCGCACGCTGCGCGACCTCCAGCCGAGCCTCATCGGCTGACGGGCGCGCGGGTCGCCTCCGGCTCGCCTCCACATCCCGAAGTCGCGCAAACGGTGCTCCCGGCATCCCCCTCGCCGCGATTCGGGCGACTCCACATCCCGAAGTCGCGCGAATGGTGCTCCCGACGTCCCGGGAAGGACCGTCTGCGCGACCTCGGGTCGGGAAGGTGGGCGGGCGGGCTAGAGCCAGTGGCGCGACTTGAAGATGCGGTAGAGCACGAAGCCCGAGGCGAACATCAGCACGATCGCGAAGGGGTAGCCGAACAGCCAGCCGAGCTCCGGCATGTTGCGGAAGTTCATGCCGTAGATGCCCGCGACGAGCGACGGTGCGAAGAAGATCGCCGCCCAGCTCGAGATCTTCTTCGTCTGCTCGCTCTGCGCGAGGCTCGTCTCGGTGAGGGACTGCATGACCTCGTTCTGCCGCTGCGCGACGAGGGTGGCGTGCACGCTGAGCGCGTTCTGCAGGGTCTGGCGGAACTCGTCCGCCTTCTCCGTGATCCGGATGACGTGGTCGAGCACGTCGCGCAGCGAGCGCCGCAGTTCGAGCCCCGTCTCGTCGTCGCTCCCCTCGGTCCCGGCGTCGAGCTCGGCCCGGAGGGTCTCGATGATCGCGACGAGGGGCTTCGTGGCGCGCTGGAACTCCATCACCTCGCCCGAGAGGTCGTAGATGCGCTTCGCGACGGCCGCCTCGCCGGAGAACAGCTCGTCCTCGATCTCGTCGATGTCGTTCTCGAGGCCGGCGACGACGGGCGCGTACTCGTCGACGACCTGGTCGAGCACGGCGTAGAGCACGCCGAGCGGGCCGCGGGCGAGCAGTCCGTCGCCCTCGAGGCGCGCCCGGACCCGGCCGAGGTCGGGGGACTCGGCGTGCCGGACGCCGACGACGAAGTCCCGCCCGACGAAGAGATGCACCTCGCCGAACTCGACGCGCTCCTCGGCGTCGAGGTAGCGCGCCGGCCGGAGCACCAGGAAGCGCGTGTCGCCGTAGCGGTCGAGCTTCGCCCGCTGGTGACCGGTCAGGGCGTCCTCGACGGCGAGCTCGTGCAGCCCGAACTCCCGCGCGACGACCTCGAGCCCGGACTCGTCGGGGCGGTACAGCCCGATCCAGGCGAAGCCGCCGGGGGCGGCCTGCAGCGCCTCGAAGGTCTCGTCGAGACTCGTGGGCGTCGCCACGCGTCGCCCGTCGACGTACACGGCGTTGTCGATGACGGTCACGGCGCCAGTCTGGCACGCGCGCGCGGCCGGGCCGGGATGCCTCGCGCGCCCGAGACGCCTCGCGCGCCCGGCCCGGCCTGGCCCCGCTCAGGCACGGGCGATCAGCCGCGCGCGCCGGGCTCCGCGTGCCGGAGGATCCAGGAGTGCATCGTGATGGCCGCGGCGGCGGCCGCGTTCAGCGAGCGGGTCGAGCCGTACTGGGTGATCTCGACGACGGCGTCGGCGACCTCCTGCGCCTCGGCCGAGAGGCCCGGCCCCTCCTGCCCGAAGAGCAGCACGCAGCGCTCGGGCCAGCCGAAGGCCTCGACCGGCACGGCGCCGGGCACGTTGTCGACGGCGATGATCGGGAGGGATGCCTCGTGCGCCCACGCGGCGAAGCCCGCGACGTCCTCGTGATGCTCGAGGTGCTGGTAGCGGTCGGTGACCATCGCGCCGCGCTTGTTCCAGCGACGGCGGCCGATGATGTGCACCGTGTCCGCGGCGAAGGCGTTCGCGGTGCGCACGATCGAGCCGATGTTCAGGTCGTGCTGCCAGTTCTCGATCGCGACGTGGAAGCCGTGCCGGCGCTCGTCGAGATCCGCGACGATCGCCTCGAGCCGCCAGTAGCGGTAGCGGTCGACGACGTTGCGACGGTCGCCGTGCTCGAGCAGCTCCGGGTCGTAGTGCGGCTCGCTCGGCCAGGCATCGCGTCCGCCGGGCCAGGGGCCGACGCCATGGAGCGGGAGCTCGGCCTCCGCCGGCTCGTCGGACGCGGCGGGGCGCGGCCCCGTGTCGGGCTCCTCCGGCGCTGCGTCGTTCATCGCTGCCACGGTACTCGGGCCCGCCGCCCAGCACTTTTCGGTGCGCCTAAATTCTGCTAACTTTTCGGTATGCCGAAATCTCCCGCCGATCAGCTCGCGCCCGCCGCAGACCGCCTCGACGAGGCAACCGCCGACGCCGCCGGGCCGCGCGGCCGTCGTCCGAAGCGGCGCGGCTCGGTCCCCCGCGCCGCCTGGCTGATCGGGCCCGCCCTCGTCGCGGGTGTCGCCTACCTCGACCCGGGCAACGTCGCGAGCAACATGACCGCCGGCGCCCAGTACGGCTACCTGCTCGTCTGGGTGGTGGTGCTCGGCAACCTGATGGCCTGGCTCATCCAGTACCTCTCGGCGAAGCTCGGCATCGTCACCGGCCGGAGCCTGCCGGAGGTCCTCGGCGAGCGCATCCGCAACCGCTGGGGCCGCCGGGCCTACTGGCTGCAGGCCGAGCTCGTCGCGATGGCGACCGACCTCGCCGAGATCATCGGCGGCGCGGTCGCGCTGAACCTCCTGTTCGGCATCCCGCTGATCTGGGGCGGCGTCATCACGGGGGCGGTCTCGATCGGGCTGCTCATGATCCAGTCCCGGCGGGGCCCGCGCACCTTCGAGTTCGTGATCATCGGGCTGCTGCTCATCATCTCGATCGGCTTCAGCGTCGGGGTGCTCATCGCCCCGCCGGACCCGGGCGGGCTCTTCGCGGGCCTCGTCCCGCGCTTCGCGGACACGGGCTCGGTGCTGCTCGCGGCATCCATCCTCGGCGCGACGATCATGCCGCACGCCATCTACGCCCACTCCGCCCTCAGCCGCGACCGCTTCGCGACGCCGCGCACCCCCGCCGAACCGCGCACCCCGGAGCGGACGCGCGGCTGGCGCCGGGTCGTCTCCGCCGACGCCGCGGCCGAGTCCCGCACCGTCGCCCCCGGCGAGGCGACCGCGCTCCCGGCGGGCGTGCTGCTGCGGGCGACCCGCATCGACGTCACCGTCGCGATGGCGATCGCGGGCACCGTGAACCTCTGCATCCTGCTGCTCGCGGCGGTGAACCTCGCCGGGATCGACGGCACCGACAGCCTCGAGGGCGCGTACGCGGCGCTCGGAGCCGCGCTCGGACCGGTCATCGCGACGCTCTTCGCCATCGGCCTGCTCGCCTCCGGACTCGCCTCGACCTCCGTCGGCGCGTACGCCGGCGCCGAGATCATGCACGGGCTGCTGCACGTGCGGGTGCCGCTCGTGCTGCGCCGGCTGGTGTCGCTGCTGCCGGCGCTCGTCGTGCTCGGGCTCGGGCTCGACCCGACGCTCTCGCTGGTGATCAGCCAGGTCGTCCTGTCGTTCGGCATCCCCTTCGCGCTCGTGCCGCTCGTGGCGCTCACCGCCAAGGCCGGGGTGCTCGGCCGCTGGCGCAACCACTGGGCGACGACGGCGACGGGCGTTGCGGCATCCGTGTTCCTCATCGCCCTGAACGGCCTGCTGCTCTGGCTGGTGTTCACCGGGGCGTAGGCCGGCCCAGCACGCCCAGCCGGCCCCGGCAGCCCGGCCACCCCGCCCGCCCCGCCCGCCGCGCCCGCGCAGAACTGCCGCCGAAGTTTCGGCCACGGCAACAGTCGGCAGAGTTTCATCCCCGCGGCCCGTCACACGGGCCGCGGGCGCCCCGCCGTCGCCTACGCTGCTGGAACCTCGGAGCCGGATCCCGGCCCCGCCCACGGAGGAGGACCCCATGACCGGCTGGCGCGTGCGCGAGTTCCACAGCGACGACCTCGACGGCATCCTGCACCTCTGGGAGGCGCAGCGCCGCTCGGCCCACGAGCCCGTCTACGACCTCAGCGAGGTCGTCGCCTCCTGCCAGAAGGACCACGCGATCGTCGCGGTGCACGGCGAGCAGCTCGTCGGCGCCGTCGTCGGCCGGGCCGCCCACGACCAGGGCTGGGTCGTGTTCTTCGGCATCGACGACGACTGGCGCGGACGCGGCATCGGCTCCGCGATGCTCGCGGCGCTCGAGAAGCGGATGGCCCCGCACGGGCTCACGAAGCTGTCGGCGCTCATCCCCGAGAACGAGAGCCGGGTCGACGCCTTCGCGAACCAGGGCTTCGAACCGAAGCACCAGCTGCGCTACTTCGAGCGCCGCATCCCGGTGCAGCGGCAGGAGCTGACCTCGCTCGCCGAGCTCGGTGGCCGCCTGCTGCCGCGCACGCTGTGGGAGTCGGTGGCGGGGATGCGGCGGGAGAAGGAGATCCTCGAGCAGCGCCTCGTGCTCCCCCTCGCCGAACCCGACCTCGCCGAGCGCTACGGCGTGGTGCCGCCGCGGGCGGTCGTGCTGTTCGGGCCGCCCGGCACCGGCAAGACGACCTTCGCGAAGGCGATCGCCTCGCGGCTCGAGTGGTCGTTCGTCGAGGTGTTCCCCTCGCGGCTCGCCGCCGACCCGCGCGGGCTCGCGGGCGCGCTGCGCGAGACCTTCACGAAGATCGCCGAGCTCGAGCACGCCGTGGTCTTCATCGACGAGGTCGAGGAGATCGCCGCGCAGCGCTCGGGCGAGCCGCCGTCGCCGCTGCAGGGCGTGACGAACGAGCTGCTGAAGATCATCCCGGCGTTCCGCGAGCAGCCCGGCCGGCTCCTCGTGTGCGCGACGAACTTCATCCGCGCCCTCGACAGCGCGTTCCTCCGGCACGGACGGTTCGACTACGTCATCCCGATCGGCCTGCCCGACGACGCCGCGCGGCTCGCGATCTGGGAACGCTACGTGCCGGAGCAGGTGGCGCGCGAGGTCGATCTGGCGCTCCTCGTCGAGCGGACGGCGGGGTTCTCGCCGGCCGACATCGAGTTCGCCGCGCGCAGCGCCTCGCAGCGCGCCTTCGAGGCGGCGGTGCGGAACGGGGCGGCGGATGCGGCGCGCTCGGATGCCTCCGGGACGGCGGATGCCTCGGGGCGCCCGGCCGGCCCCGCCGGCCCGAGCACCGCGGACTACCTCGACGCGATCGGCAGCACCCGCACCACGGTGTCGGCCGAGACCGCCGAGGCCTTCCTCGAGGACATCGACGCACTGGCTCGCGTGTAACCGGTCGAGACGGTTCCGCGGGCATCCGCTCCCTCCGCCGAGCACGCGCGCCACTTCCGCCGCGTCGCGCCACCTCTGCTGGCGCAACAACGCCGAAGTGGCGCGATCGAGGCAACGGCAGCACGCCACCCCAGCACGCCGCCCGAGCACACCGCCCGCACCGGGCCCGGTAGTCTGGGCCCGATGCCGGCCAGCAAGAATCCCGCGATCGAGGACTACCTGAAGACGGTGTACGCGCACACCGAGTGGCAGCCCGACCCCATCACGCCGTCGGTGCTCGCCGGCAAGCTCGGCGTCGCGCCTTCGAGCGTCACCGAGATGGTGAAGAAGATGGCCGCCGCGGGCCTCGTCGCGCACGTGCCGTACGGCCCGCTGCGCCTCACCGACGCCGGCCGCGAGCGCGCCCTCGCCGTCGTCCGCCGGCACCGCCTGATCGAGACCTGGCTCGTGCAGGAGATGGGCTACGGCTGGGACGAGGTGCACGACGAGGCCGAGGTGCTCGAGCACGCGGTGTCCGACCGCCTCCTCGACGTCATCGACGCCCGGCTCGGGCGTCCCGCCCGCGACCCCCACGGCGACGCGATCCCCGCGGCCGACGGCACCGTTCCGGCCGAGCCGTTCCTCCGCCTCGACGAGACCCCGGAGGGCCACCGCGGCCGCATCCTCCGCATCAGCGACCGCGACCCCGCGGTGCTCCGCGAGCTCGAGGGGGCGGGCATCGCCCCCGGCGTGGAGGTGCTCGTGAGCCTCGGCGACGGCGAGCGCGTCCGCCTCACCACCGGCCCGGCGGATGCCCCGGCGCCGGCGTTCGAGCTGCCGGGCGCCGCGGCCGCCGAGATCTGGCTCACCGCCTGACGCCGAGCCGACCGGCACGCGCCTGATAGCATCCGGCGGTGCGCATTCTCCGTCGAACGCTCATCGCCCTCGCCATCGTGGTGGCCGTCGTCGTCGCCGCGGGCACCGCGGTGTACTGGTGGCAGCGCCCGATGCTCCTCACCGGCACCGGCTACGCCGCGCACAACGCGTGCGCCGTGACCGAGGTCGCCGGGCGCGACGACCCCGAGCGCGACCTCCCGCCGAACCCGCTCGTGCCGTACCTGCGCTTCGGGGCCGACGAGCCCGGCGAGACCACCGGTTCCCTGCTCGGCGTGCTCGCGAAGCAGCGCGCCTGGTACACGGCGGGCTTCGGCTGCACCCTCGCCGGCGAGCGCCCCGAGCTCGGCACCGCGACCGCGATCGACGACGCCGGCAATCCGCTCGCGGACGCCGCCGCGCCCGCGGCCGACCCCGCGGTCGACGCGGCCATCGCCGCCGCCTTCGCCGACGGGGCGCCCGCCGAGCAGGCGGCCGCCCTCGGCACCCGGGCCGTCGTCGTGCTGAAGGACGGCGAGCTCGTGGGCGAGCGCTACGCCGACGGCTTCGACGCCGCGACCCCGCAGCTCGGCTGGTCGATGTCGAAGAGCGCGACCGATCTCATCACGGGCGTGCTCGTGCAGCAGGGGGTCGTCGCCCTCGACGACGCCGACCTCCGCCCCGAGTGGACCGACGAGCGCGCGAGCATCACGATCGAGCAGCTGCTGCGGATGACGAGCGGCATCGAGTGGGACGAGACCTACGACCTCGGCACCCCCATCACGCAGATGCTCTACGGCGAGGCCGACATGGGCGCGTACGTCGCGGGGCTCCCGCTCGAGCACGCCCCGGGCACCGTGCAGGAGTACTCGAGCGGCTCCACGACGCTGCTCTGCTCGGTGCTCGCCGAGCGCACCGGCCTCGGCGCCGACCTGCCGCGGCAGACGCTGCTCGGCCCGCTCGGACTCTCCTCCGCGGTCTTCGAGCCGGATGCCGCCGGCACCCCCGTCTGCTCCTCGTACCTGTGGATGACGCCGCGCGACTGGGCCGTGCTCGGCCAGTTCGCCCTGCAGAACGGCGAGTGGAACGGCGAGCAGCTCCTCCCCGCCGACTGGATGGCGAAGAGCCTCGAGGTGCTCCCCGTGGAGCAGACCGACGACCCCGGTTACGGCATGGGCTGGCGGGTGAACACCCTCACCGACGGCTCGCCGCGCTGGCCGGGCCTGCCCGCCGACACGTACTACGCCTCGGGGCACGACGGCCAGAAGGTCATCGTGGTGCCCTCGGAGGGCCTCGTGGTCGTGCGGATGGGCTTCACGCCCGAAGCCGACGACGAGCCGAGCGAGGTGCAGCTCGTCGAGGAGCTCATCGCGGCGCTCGGCTGAGTCGCGCAGACCGCCGGATGCCCCGGCCGCGCGTCGGTCGTCGGGGCATCCCGCCCTCGTCATCCGTTCGCAACATCGGAGCCCTACGCTGGAGGCATGGGACGACGCGACGAAGTCGAGTGCTGGCTGACCGACATGGACGGCGTGCTCGTGCACGAGAACCACGCCCTGCCCGGCGCCGCCGAGCTGCTGCAGCAGTGGGAGGACCGCGGCACGCCCTACCTGGTGCTCACGAACAACTCGATCTTCACGGCGCGCGACCTCTCGGCCCGGCTCCGGGCGTCCGGACTGAACGTCCCCGAGGACCGCATCTGGACCTCGGCGCTCGCGACGGCGGAGTTCCTGAAGCAGCAGGTGCCCGGCGGTTCCGCGTTCGTCGTCGGCGAGGCGGGCATCCTCACGGCGCTGCACGACGCCGGCTACATCATGACCGAGACCGATCCCGACTTCGTCGTCGTCGGCGAGACCCGCAATTACTCCTTCGAGGCGATCACGAAGGCGATCCGCCTCATCGACCGCGGCGCGCGCTTCATCGTGACGAACCCCGACGCGACCGGGCCGAGCGCCGAGGGCCCGCTGCCCGCGACGGGCGCGATCGCGGCGCTCATCACGAAGGCGACCGGGAAAGACCCGTACGTCGTCGGCAAGCCGAACCCGATGATGTTCCGGTCGGCGCTGAACAAGATCGGCGCGCACTCCGAGAACACGGCGATGATCGGCGACCGCATGGACACCGACATCGTCGCGGGCATCGAGGCGGGCCTGCACACCGTCCTCGTGCTCACCGGCATCAGCGACCGGGCCGAGATCGAGAAGTACCCGTTCCGTCCCGACGAGGTGCTGAAGGGCGTCTTCGAGCTCGTCGGCGAAGCCGAGGAGACCGAGCTCTAGCGACCCCCGTCTGCGGCCGCGGCCGCGGCGCGGGACCTGCCCGCGGGCCGGCTCAGCCCGCGGCGACCTGCGACGGCGTCGCACCCGCGATGCTCGCCGTCAGCGGCTCGCCGCTCGACCGGTTCGCGAAGCAGTAGAAGGTGCGCTCCCCCGCGTCCCACTGCTCGGCGACGGGGTACGAGAAGACGAGCTGCAGATCGGTGAGCCCGGCGATCGCGTTCTGGTCGAGGACGCCGTCGGCCTGGCAGGCCGTGCCGAGCTGCGCGGCGAGCTCGGCATCGCCCGGGAACGCCGCCCCGGCCTCGCCCGACAGCGTGCCGCGGAGCACGAGCTGGGCGGCGTGCGGCGCCGCGCAGTCGACGACGGTGTAGTCCTCGGCCCACGCGTCGGTGAACGGATCGAGGCACTCGCCGCCGAAGAGCGTGTTCCAGGCGTGGACGCCCGCGGGCTGCGCCGCGGTCGGTGCGGGCGCCGGGGTGTCGCTCGGCGTCGCCGACTCGCTCGTCGCGGGGGTGGATGCCGCGGGCGCGCCGCCGAACGGCAGCTTGGTGCCGAGGAAGAACAGGCCGGCGAGCACGAGCACCGCGACGAGGCCGCCGGCGATCCAGAGCAGCGTGCGGCGCCGGCGCACGGCACCGCCGTCGGCGCCTCGGGAGCCGCCGCGCCCGCCGCCGGTGCCGCCGCCGGTCGAGCCGCCGGTGGTCGGGCCGTGCGTGGCCGAGCCGTCGGCGCTCGGGCGACCGCCCGGAAGAGCGGCCCCGGCCCCGGCCGTGGCCCCGGCCGCGACCGTCGGCACGAGCGCAGTCGCCGCGAGGGGCTCCGGCTGCGTGCCCGGTGTCGACTCCGGCTCCAACGCCGACGCGTCGAGGAAGGGGAACTCGGGTTCCGCCGGGGTCGCTGCGAGCGGCTCGTCGTGGAACGCCGTGGGCTGGAGCGCGTCGGCGTCGGCCGCGGCGTCTGCTGCGGCTTCGGCCTCGGCGGCGAGGGCGGCATCGGCATCCGCCTCCGAATCCGCCTCCGGCAGGTCCACGGGCTCGGGCTCGAGGGCGGATGGCTCCTCGTCGTCGCCCGCGGCGGCCGCGGCGAGCGCGACGGTGCCGAGCGGACCGGCTTCGGCCCGCGGGTCCTCCGCGTTCGGGTCGGGCACGAGGCCCCAGACGAAGCCGGATGCGGCGAGGTCCTCGTCGGCCGTGTCGGCCGACTCGGCGTCGAGCTCGACATCCGCGTCATCGGCGCCGGCGAGGTCACCGGCTTCGTGCGCCGCGGCCGAGTCGGGTGCGGTGGCGCCATCGCGAGCGTCGTCGCCGAAGCCCAGACCGAGCGGATCGAGCTCCTCGGCGGCGGGGCCCGCCGGCTCCGACGACTCGGCGAGCGGATCGGACTCGGGGCGCCCGCTCGCGGCGGCACCGGGGGCGCCGACGATCGCGGCGCCACCCGCGGTCGCTCCGCCGATCGCGAGTCCGGCGAGCAGGTCGTCGACCGGGGCGTCGGCGGCGGGTTCGGCCGGCGTCTCCGTCCCGGAGGCGAACGCCGGGAACGGGGTCCGCGAGGCGGCCGGGGAGTCCGGCTGGGCGGCGTCGGAGGCGCTGCCCGTCCCGTGCTGCCCGATGGTCGGGGCCTCGCCGGTCTCGCCCTCCTGGAGGGCGGACCAGAGCGCGGCGTCGAAGTCGGTGGTGGCGGACGCGGATGCCGAGGCGGCCGCCGCGGACACCGGCGGCGGGACGAGCGGCTCGCCGAAGGCCCCCGTCTCGGCCGCATCGGCGGTGCGGGCCGCATCGGCGGTGTCGGCCGCATCGGCGGTGCGGGCCGCCTCGGCGGCGCGGGCCGCATCGGCGGTGCGGGCCGCGTCGGATCCGGCCGGCGCGGCATCTGGCGCCGACGCACCGGGAGCGGCCGCAGCACCGGGAACCGCCGGAGCGCCGGGAACTGCGGGGTCGCCGGGAACGGCCGCGGCGGCGGGGTCACCCCAGGTCAGGGCGAAGGGTGCGGTCGGGGTCGCGGGACCCGGCACGACCGGAGGCCGCGGCTCGGCAGACGGCGCACCCGGGGCCGGCGCCGCTGCGGGCGTCTGGGGCGCAGCGGGCGCGGCGGGAGCGGCCGGCGCCCACGGATCGGCAGCCGTGGGCGGCACGCCCGGGGCCGTCGTCCCTGCGGGCGCCTGGGGCGCGGTGGGCGCCTGCGAGGCGCGCTGCGGCGCGACCGGCGGCTCCACGGCGGTGAGGATCGGATCGGCCGGCGGGGCGGCGGGACCGCGGTCGCGGCGTCGACGCAGCGACTCGTCGAGCACGCCGGTGTCGCCCCGCTCGCTGCGCGGCTCGTCGGTGACCGGCACGGACGGCGTCGTCATCGGCGCCGCGGAGTCGTTCGCGGTCCCGCCGGCGCCGGCGCCCGGTGCGGACTGTTCGGGGGCCGAGTCGGGGCCCGGCAGCTGCTGCGGGGGCTGCGCGGCGAGGGAGAACCAGTCGAGCGACTCCTCGCCGGACGAGTCGGCCCGGCGACGACCGCTCTGCTCCCCGCGCTCGGCATCCGAGCTCGCGGATGCCGCCGCGCTCGCAGCGGCCGAGGCTGAGGCGGCCGGGATCGTTCCGGTGCCCCCGGCGTCGGCCGCGGCGCCCTCCGGCTCGGCCGCACGGCGACCGCGCGTCCGGTTCGTCCACCAGGGCGTGCGCGGTGCCGAGGCATCCGTCCCGACCGGTTCGGCGGGCGTTCCGGCGGGATGCGTCGCAGGCGCGCCAGGCGCCGCACCGCGCGGTTCCCCCGCGGGCTCGGCCGAGCGGCCCCTCGCACCGGACTCGGCGGCCTCAGCGGGCCGGCCCCCTTCAGCCGGTCGGTCCGCTCCAGCGGTCCGGTCCGTTCCGGCCGGCTGCTCGGGCTCGCCGGCGGCGCGGCGGCGTCGACCCTGCGGGCCGGGCTCGGCCGAGGCATCCGCCTCCCCCTCGCCCAACTGGCCGAGCAGCCAATCGGCGTCGCCGAACCCCTCGCCCTCGGACCCGCCGCGCTGGACCATCAGGCGAGCCCCAGATCATCGAGCCCGATCGCGTAGCGGTACGGCACGCCCGCTGCTTCGATGACCTCGCGCGCACCCGTGTTGCGGTCGACGACGACCGCGACCGCGACGACCTCGGCGCCGACCTTGCGCAGCGCCTCGACGGCCTTCAGCGGCGAACCGCCGGTGGTGGAGGTGTCCTCGAGCACGATGACGCGCTTGCCCTCGAGCTCGGGGCCCTCGATCTGGCGGCCGCGGCCGTGGTCCTTCGGCTCCTTGCGCACGACGAAGGCGTCGTAGGCGAGGCCGCGCGCGGCGCCCTGGTGCAGGATGGCGCTCGCGATCGGGTCGGCGCCCATCGTCATGCCGCCCACGGCCGCCACGTCGGGCACGTCGGCGATGAGGTCGAGCATGACATGGCCGATGAGCGGCGCGACGCGGTGGTCGAGGCTGACCTTGCGGAGGTCGACGTAGTAGCTCGCCTTCTTGCCGCTGGTCAGGGTGAAGTCGCCGTGGAAGACCGCCTCACGCGAGATGTGGTCGATGAGCTGGCGGCGGGCGTCCGAGTCGTGCTGAGTCACGCGAATACTCTACGGCCCGGCTCCCGGGAACGCCCTCAGCCTCGGCGCCGGTCCGCGGAGGCGCCGATCATTTCCGGCGCCCCGCGCCCAGCCGGAGCCGCTCGCGAAGACGGCCCCACACGCTCGACGCCTCGCCCGCGACGGCGGCGATCGGCTTCTCGATGTGGAACGCCGCGAGCTCCTCGGCACCGTGGTGGACCGCCCGGTAGAGGGCGGTGCCGATCAGCACGCCGAGCGCGATCGACATGATCGAGACGAGCGCGAGGGCGAAGTCGTCGAATCCCTCGTTCGCCCCGACCGCCTCGGTGAGCGCGACGAGTCCGGCGGCCCCCGGCACCAGCAGCCAGTACGCCGGGAGGAAGGTGAGCTGCGCGGGCGCGCCCGTGCGGAGCGAGGCGATCCAGAGCACCACCGGGGTCATCGCGAGCGCACCCACGAAGCCGGAGACCGTGGCCCCGAGGAGCGCGGTGCCGATGAGCTGGCCGAGGTACGCGACGACGAGCGCGAGCAGCACCCACGCGAACGTCGAGCCCGGCGCGGAGAAGTGCAGGTAGTTGCCGATCGCGAAGAGCAGGAGTGCGAACCAGCTCACCCACCAGGGCAGCGACTCCGTCGACTCGAGCGGGCGGTAGCTCGAGTTCGCGACGCCGACGACGGTGCCCGCGGCCAGGATGCCGAAGGCGAGGAGCCCGAGCTGCACCATGCCCATGACGAGGCGCGAGGCGCCCGCGATCATCTGCCCCGCGGCGAGCTCCATGACCGCGGTGGTCAGCACGCCGCCCGGGAGGAATGTCGCGAGCGGGGCGATGAGCAGCCGCAGCGGGTCGCCGAGCGGGAAGTGCGGCGCGAGCAGGAACACCGCGATGCCGCAGACGAACGACGCGAACACCGGGAACACGAGCTGCAGCGTCGGCGAGGGCACGAGCTTCGCGACGCCGATGAGGGCGCCGAGGACGAAGGCGACGAGCGCCCCCTCCCACGTCGGGGTGAGGAGCAGGGCGAGCCCGGTCGTCAGCACGGCGTGGCCGAGGGTGCGGACGAGCCAGCCGCGCTTGGGCCGCATCCGGCCGATCTCGTTCAGGCGGTCGATGCCGTCGGCCGGCGCGACCTTCGCCTCCTTCGCCTCACCCAGGAGCCGGTAGAGCGCGGCGATCTGGTCGAAGCGGAACGAGGCGTTCACCGAGCGAATCGCGACCCGGCCGGCCTCGCCGGAGCCGGTCTCCACGAGGATCACGGTCGGCAGCACGACGAAGTCGATGTCGTCGCGCCCGTACGCGCGGGCGACGCGCGTCATGTCGGAACGGATCTGGTCGACGGACTCGGCCGCCGCGTTCATCCCCTCGGCGAGCCCGAGCAGGAAGCGGCCGAGCAGCGGGTCGTCCATCCGATCCGCCGCCCGGTCGGCTGCAGCCCGGGCCGCCGTCATCAGCCGAGGACGAAGGAGATCGCCACGCCCACGATGATCGCGCTGAACACGTAGACGAGGTTCGGCAGCTGGAAGGAGTGGTCGAAGACGAACTTGCCCATCTTCGTGGTGCCGGTGCGGTCGAAGGCGACCGTCGCGACCTGGCTGCCGTTCGCCGGCAGCGTGTACATGCCCATCGCGCTCGGCCACAGCCCGGCAATCAGATGCGCCGGCAGGCCGATCGTGAGGCCGATCGGCACGATCGCGTTGGTCGCGCTGGACTGGCTCGTCGTCAGCATCGCGACGACGAACAGCGCGAGCGCGAAGAGCAGCGCCCCGACGAAGGCCGAGGAGCCCGAGACCATCGAGCCGAGCCCGTCGACGATGAGCTGGTTGTTGGCCGCGACGAAGGTGTTCGCGAGCCAGGCGATGCCGAACAGCGCGATGGCACCGACGATGCCGGCGGGGAAGGTGGACTGCTTCGGCACGTCGGCCGCCTTCACCTTGCAGAACACGAAGATGAGGGCCGCGATGACGCCCATCGTGACCTCGATGACGGTGGTCACCGAGAGGTGGATCGGGTCGCCCGCGTCGTTCGTGCCGATCACCGGCAGGAGGTTGGAGAAGAGGCCGCAGAAGACGATGACGGCGACACCGGCGAGGAAGAGGGATGCCGAGAGCACCGCCGTCTTCGGCAGCTTCTGGTCGTGGGCGTCCTCCTGCGGTGCGTCGACCTGGTGCGCGGCGAGGCGCTTCTGGAACTCCGGGTCGTCCTCCAGCTCCTTGCCGTGCTTCAGCATGACGAGCGCGGCGAGGAAGAGGCCGACGACCGACGCCGGCCACATGATGAGCAGGAGCTTGCCGAGGTCGAAGCCCTGCGGGGCGAGCAGCACCACCATCGAGGCCGTCGCCGCGGAGACCGGCGAGCAGAGGATGCCGACCTGCGAGGCCACGGCCGAGACCGACAGCGCGCGCTCTGGCCGGATCTTCTGCTGGTACGAGACGTCGTAGATCACGGGCAGCAGCGGGTAGAAGATGTTGCCGGTGCCGGCGCCGACGGTGAAGAGGAACGACATCGCGGGTGCGAGGAAGACCACGGAGCGCGGTCGTTTCCGGATCGCCTTCGCGGCGACGGAGACCATCCAGTCGATGCCGCCCGCGGCCTGCATGACCGAGGCCGCGGTGATCACCGTGATGACGATGAAGACCGCGTCCACCGGCGCGTTGCCCGGCGCCTCGCCGAACACGAAGATGAGCACGGCCACGCCGACGAGGCCCCAGACGCCGAGTCCGATGCCGCTCGTGCGCGTGCCCATGTAGATCGCCAGGATGACGACCAGGAGCTCGGCGAGCAGGATCCACACGTTGTCGTTCATGCGCTCGGTCCCTTCACGATCGGGCCGGTGCCGGCGAGCACCTGCACGGGCAGCGGCGTCTCGACGATCTCGCCGTCGACGGCCTCGACGCGGAGCGCAAGCGGCGGCTCGACGGGGCTGATCGCGGTGACGAACTCGGGGGCGCCGCCGCCCGAGCGCGCGAAGTGCAGCGACTGCAGGTTTCCGACGGCGTAGCCGGTGGCGAGCTCGCCCTTCAGCAGCGCGTCGTGGAAGAGCGGCTGGCGCTGGTCCTCCGCGTCGTAGTGGGGGCAGAAGCTGCCGTGCAGGAAGCCGAGGCCCTCGGGCAGCACCTGGAGGGTCGGGCCGTAGCTGTCGGTCGTGCCGCCTTCGAACCAGCAGATGCCGCCGGCGGAGCCGCCGGTGAAGACGACGTTCGAGGCCGGGTCGTCCCACATCCCGCGCATGATCTCGTCGAGCCCCTGGCGGTGCCAGACGTCGAGCATGTTCGCGGTGTTGCCGCCGCCGACGTGGATGACGTCGAAGCCCCGGACGAAGCCCGCGAGGTCGTCGAGGTCGCGATGGAAGAGGGTCAGGTGGTGCGGCGCGCACCGATCGGAGTCGTAGGTCTTGTAGAAGCTCAGCGTGTACGCCTGCTCGTCACCGGTCGCGGTGCCGACGAAGAGCACCCGCGGGCGATCCTTCCCCGTGAGCTTCAGGATGTATTCGTGGGTCGGATCGTTGCGACGCTCCATCATCGCCTTGCCCGCCCCGGTCGCCACAACGTGCGCCATCGTCCCCCCAGATCTCGACGAACCCGTTGCGGCACACGCTAGCGCTGTCGGCGGCTCGGAGTCGAGCATTTGCTGGCGCGATCGCTCCCGGGCGCGCGATCCTCGGCCCGAGGCATCCGCCCGCACCTGCGCGGCTCAGCCGCGCCTTCGCCGGTGCCGGGGACCCGCGATCGTGGGAAGTCCGGAGAAACGAGGAGAGCCGCCCCGCGGGGTGTCCCTCCCCCGCGCAGCGGCCCTCGACTCCGGGGCGATGCCCCGCTTCGCGCTACACAGTGCGCGCGAAGGTCTCCTTCGGCAGGCGACGGTAGCCGTCGCGCGAGGCGACGACGACGGAGCCGACGAGGCCGGCGAGCGATACGCCGCCGAGGATGAGCAGGATGGCGAACACGGTGGTTCCTTTCACGAAGACCAGTGGATCGTCGAGCGACGGAGGCGCCGTTGCACGTGTTCGACACCTCAATTGAACCGCGGAAAACCGTTCAGCACAATCTGATACTCCTTCACTGAGGATGTAGCATCGCTACATGGATGTGCGGCGCTTGGACCTCCTCAGAGAGCTCGCGGAACGCGGCAGCGTGACCGCGGTCGCGGAGGCCACCGGGCGCACCCCGTCGGCCGTCTCACAGCAGTTGAAGGTGCTCGAGCGCGAGGCCGGCGCCCCGCTCACCGAGCGCAGCGGGCGCGGCATCGTGCTGACGAGCGCCGGGCACGCGCTGGCGAGGAGCGCGGCGGATGTCGCCATCGCACTCGCCCGGGCCGACGCCGTGTGGGACGAGTTCCGGAACGACCCGAGCGGCGAGGTCACGCTGCTGACGTTCCCGACCATCGGGGCGACGATGCTCCCCGCCGTGCTGACCGAGCTCCGGCAGGTGCCGGGGCTCGTCGTGCGGGCGACCGACTTCGACCCGGAGCTCGCCGAGTTCGCCGAGCTCACCGCCGACTACGACATCGTGCTCGCCCACACCATGCCCGGCGTGCTGCCCTGGGGCGGCCGCGGCCTCCGCGTCGTGCCGCTGCTCACCGAACCGCTCGACATCGGCCTGCCCGCCTCGCACCGGCTCGCCGCGCGCTCGCACCTCACCGCCGGCGACCTCGTGGAGGAGACCTGGCTCGGGGTGCCGCCCGGGTTCCCGTTCGAGCGCATCCTGCACGCCATCGAGCAGCAGGGCGGACGACGCGTCGAGATCGCCCAGCGGTTCAGCGACATGCGCATCGTCGAGGCGTTCATCCAGGCGGGCTTCGGCGTCGCGTTCGTGCCGCGGTACACCTCGGGCGCGCTCCCGCCCGACCTGGTGCTGAAGCCGCTGCGCGGGGTCCCGTCGGCACGGCAGATCGTCGCGCTCGTCCGGCCCGACGTCGCCGAGCGGCTCGCGGTGCGCACCGTGCTCGACGTGCTCGTGGCGAAGGCGGCCGAGCTCGGTGCTGGGGCGGGGGTCGCGCCGGTGGGAGTCGAGGCGTAGCGGCGCGCACGGGCCGGTGGCCCGTCGAATCGGAGTTCAGTGTCCGCCCTCTTGCCCGGATCGTGCATCCTGTGCTCGACTCATCCCGTGACCCGCCGATTCCTCGCGCGCACCGCGCTCGCCGCACTCGTGCTCTCCGCCTTCGCCGCCTGCGCAGCCTCGCCCGCGCCGACCCCACCGCCGACGAGCAGCCCGTCCCCGACGCCGAGTGTGACGCCGACGCCGAGCCCGGAGCCGCCGGTGGCGGCCGCCATCGTCGTCTCCACCGAACATCTCGAGGTGGTCGACGACGACGGTGCCGTCGTCGCGAGCTACGACTACTTCCAGCCGACGGCCGAGGTCGTCGACGGGCTCACCGCATACCTCGGGGAGCCGGTGGACACCGAGTTCGAGGGGTACAAGGAGGCTCCCCCGTCGACCTACCACGATTGGGGCGGGCTGCGACTGATCGACACCGAGCCCCCCGCCTCGCCTCCCGCCACTCCCGAGCACTGGGTGCGCATCACGGGCCCCGACGCGAACGGCGTCGCGCTGCGGGCCTTCGACGGCAGTGCGGTCGGCGGGCCGATCACCGCGGTCGAGGGGGAGATCAGCGACTCCACGAACGCGAGCACCACGGGCATCGTGTACCGGATGGTCCGCATCGGCATCGTTCCGATCGAAAGCACCCCCAACGAGGGTGATCGCAACTTCGCCGTCGCGATCGACGGCCCGCTCGAAGCGGACGTCATCGAGTCCATGCACGCGCCATCGGCCAACTTCGGGCCCTGAGCCGGGACGCGGATCCCCCGCCCGCGGCAATAGCGCCACTTCCAGCGCGCCTTTCCCCTGATGAAGCGCCACTTCCAGCACCGTTGTCGAGCGATCGATGACAGGCTGGAAGCATGACGAACCCGCTCGACGCACTCGAAGCCGACCTGGCGTCGCTTCGGGCTGCGTGGGGCGAAGCGGGCCCGGCATTCGGTGCCGGATCGGGGCTGGGCGCGGGCGCCACCGTCCCCGCGGCGATGAGCGACACGGGGCTGCTGCTCGTCCTGCAGGCCGCGGCGCGGCTGCGGCGGGCGAGCGAGGTGGCGCTCGTCCGGCTCGCGGCCGAGGTCGCGGAGCGGTCCCAGGCGGGCTTCGGCGCCGAGGGCCTCGCCAAGCGGCACGGCCACCGCACCGCGGCCTCGCTCGTCGCCGCTTCGACGGGCGACGCAGTCGCCGGGGCTGCGAAGCTGCTGCGCGTCGGCACCGCGACGCGTCCCCGCCAGACCCTCACCGGCCAGGTCCGGCCGGCGCGGCATCCCGCGGTGGCCGATGCCCTCGCAAACGGCGCGGTCTCGCTCGACGCCGCCGACGCCATCTGCGCCATGCTCGAACGCATCGCCCCGCGCACGAGCCTCCGCCGCGCCGAGGCGTACGAGGCCGAACTCGTCCGCTTCGCGAGCGCCGCGCCGCACGGGCTCGTGCTGCGCGCGGTGCGGCACGCCGAGGCGCGGCTCGACCCCGACGGCGTCGAGCCGCGCGACGAGGCGATGCACGCCCAGCGCAGCCTCACCATCGTCGAAGAGCCTTCGGGCATGGTCCGCATCACGGCGCGGCTCGACCCGATCACAGCGGCGCCGGTGAAGGCCGCGATCGAGGCGATCGTCACCGAGGTGCTCCATCGACGCAGCCCGGGCGGGGCAACGGATGCCGACTCACGAAGCACGGCCCGCGCCGCCGCGGCGCCCGAGCAGGGGAGCGGCGCCCACGCGGAATCGGGCGGGGAGACGGATGCCCCACTGGGACGCGATGCCCATGCGGATTCAGGCGGGGGCGCGCCGACGTGCAGCCCGGTGCTCGAAGATCGGCGCACGATCCCGCAGCTCCAAGCCGATGCACTCAGCGAACTCGCCCGCCACGTCCTCGGCTGCGAGGCCGCCGCGACGCGCGCGAAGGCGACGGTCGTCGTCCGCCTCGAACTCGACGCGCTGCTGAGCGGAGTCGGCGAGGCGACGATCGACGGTCTCGACCGGCCGGTCTCCGCGGCCGCCGCGCGGCGCCTCGCGGTCGACGCCGAGTTCGTTCCCTCGGTGCTCGGCGGGGAGTCGCTTCCGCTCGATCTCGGTCGCTCGCGCCGGCTCTTCTCCCGCGCGCAGCGGCTCGCCCTCGGCGAACGCGACGGCGGGTGCGCCTCGTGCGGCCGCAACATCGCCTACGTCGAGGCGCATCACCTCGACTGGTGGCATCGGCATCGAGGGCGAACCGACCTCGACAACGGCGTGCTCCTCTGCAGCCACTGCCACCACCAGGTGCATCGCGAGGGCTGGCGCATCAGGGCCGACCGCCACGAGGTCTGGTTCGTGCCACCGCCGCACCTCGACCCCGAGCAACGCCCGAGACGTGGCGGCCGGGCCCGGTTCGAGTTGCGCGCCGATTCGCGAGTCCCTGCGACGCGCACGACGGCGGATGCCTCGCCGGCACCGGGCGCGCTGAGCCTGCCTGCGGCGTGACCCCCGGGCTCGGGCTCCGGGCGCGGGCTCCGGGCGCAGGCTCAGCCCGCCGCCCCGCTGTGCGGGTCACCGAGCTCCGCGACCAGTTTCGCGAGCCGCGCCGCGCGCCCCTCGGCGGTCCGCGCCTTCAGCAGCGGCAGCACGAGTGCGTACTGCCGCGTCTTGCCGAGCGCGGCGAAGCGGCTCGCGGCGAACGGTGCCGCGGCGAGCGCGGCCGCGAGGTCCTCGGGCACGGTCGCGTCACGCTGACGGACGTACGCGGCATCCCACCGGCCGTCGGCCCTCGCCGAGGCGAGCTGCGCGAGTCCGCCCGGGCGCATGCGGCCCGCCGCCTCGAGCGCCTCGGCCCGCTCGACGTTGACGTGCGACCACGGGCTGCCCGCCCGGCGCGGCGAGTAGCGCTGTGCGAACGAGCCGTCATCGTTGCCGCGGCGGACGCTGTCGATCCAACCGAAGCAGAGCGCGACGTCGAGCGCGTCCGAGATGGCGAGCCCGGGCCGCCCCTTCTTCGCGATCCGCAGCCACGCCTCGCCCGCGTCGCCGTTCCGTTCGAGCCACGCCTCCCACTCGGCGGCGTCGTCGAAGTGCAGGAGATCGGGTCGAGCCGCGGAGGCGCCGGCCGTCGCGCCGGTGGTCATGCGACGCCCCCGCCGACGACATCGAGGTAGTGGCGGTTGAACATGATGCCGAGCACATTGCCGAACGGGTCGACGACGGAGGCCGTGACGAACCCCGGACCGCGCTCGATGACCGGCTGGTGCACCGTCGCGCCGAGGGCGAGCAGCCGGGCGAGCACCGCCTCGACGTCATCGACGTGCCAGTACGTGATCGGCTGCGCCGGCGCCGCCGCCACCGGCGCCGTCGCCGTCGCCGCCGCAGGCGCTGCAGGCGACGCGGCCGAGGCGCCCGCCGCCGCTCTCGCCCCCGCCGCCGCGGATTCGGCGCCAGGGGCGAAACGGCGATCGACGATGCCGAGCTCGTGCTGCAGATCACCGAGCCGGAACTCCACGTACATCGGGGGCGCCGGCTGCGGCGGGTTGAAGAAGTACGGCTCGACGCCGAGGAACTCCGTGTACCAGCGCTGCGCGGCAGCCACGTCGTCGGCGTAGAGGGTGACGGTGCTGAGCCCGCGGAGCGGAGGTGCGGCCGAGGAGTCGGGCACCGTCGCGGCGGTCACGAGCTCGGTGGCGAGCGGAGCGGATGCTGCGGAATCGGTTTCGTTCAGGTCCATGGCTGCACGCTATGCGGAATTGCGGAACCTCCGATTCCGCAATTCCTGGCAGACTGCAGAAATGCTCGAAAGCTCGGTGCGGATGCTCCGCCTGCTCGCCCTCCTGCAGGCACGCCGCGAGTGGGCGGGCGCCGAACTCGCCGAGCGGCTCGACGTCACCACGCGCACGGTCCGCAACGACATCGAGCGCCTCCGCATCCTGGGCTACCGCGTCGACTCCTCGCCAGGGGTCGCCGGCGGCTACCGGCTCGCAGCCGGGAGCGCGCTGCCACCGCTCCTCCTCGACGACGAGGAGGCCGTGGCCGTCGCCGTCGGCCTCCGCGCCGCGGCGGCGGGCTCCGTGACCGGCATCGAGGAGGCCTCGCTCCGCGCCCTCACGAAGCTCGAGCAGACCCTGCCCGCACGCCTCCGTCACCGGGTCGACGCCCTCCGCGACGCGACCGTCTCCGTGGCGGGCGGGGGCCCGACCGTGGACGCGCAGGTGCTGGAGACCATCGCCGCCGCCGCGCGCGACCACGAACGGCTCCGCTTCGCCTACGCGGCCGCCGACGGCGCGGCATCCGAGCGCCTCGTCGAGCCGCACGGGCTCGTCTTCACCGGCCGCCGCTGGTACCTGCTCGCCTGGGACCTCGACCGCGACGACTGGCGCAGCTTCCGCGCCGACCGCATCGAACCCGGCCCGCCGACCGCGCGCCGCTTCGCACCGCGGGAGGCGCCCGAGGGCGGGGCCGCCGCGCATGTGCTGCGCGGCATCGGCTCCGCGAGCTGGCCGGTGCGGGCGCGGATCCGATTCGACGTCCCGCAGGAGGAGCTCATGCGGCGGCTCGAACCGCCGGCCGGCCTCGTCACGCCGATCGACGCCCGGCACTGCCTCGTGGAGACCGGCTCGAACACGCTGCACGACCTCGCGGTCTACCTCGGCCGGCTCGGGCTGCCGTTCACGGTGGTCGACCCGCCCGAGCTCCGCGAGGTGATCGCTGGCCTCGCCCGCAGTTTCGCGGCGGCGAGCGGCGCCGGCCCCGTCTGAGACTCCCCGTCCGCCCGCCCTCCGCGCGCCTGCCCGATCAGTCGTGCCGCGGGAACCCCAGGTCCACGCCGCCGTGGCTCGGGTCGAGCCAGCGCGAGGTGATCGCCTTCTCCTGCTGGAAGAACGCGAAGCCCTGCGGCCCGTACGCCTTCGTGTCGCCGAAGAACGAGTCCTTCCAGCCGCCGAAGGAGTGGTACGCGACCGGCACCGGGATCGGCACGTTGATGCCGACCATCCCGACCGTCACCTCCCGCTGGAAGCGCCGCGCGGCACCGCCGTCGTTCGTGAAGACCGCGGTGCCGTTCCCGTACGGCGACCCGTTGATGAGCGCGAGCCCCTCCTCGTACCCCGCCACCCGCACGACCGACAGCACCGGTCCGAAGATCTCGTCGCGGTACACGGCCGACTCGCTCGGCACCCGGTCGATGAGCGTGGGCCCCAGCCAGAAGCCGTCCGCGTCGCCGTCGACCTGCGGGTCGCGCCCGTCGACGACGAGGGATGCCCCGTCCGCCACGGCGACGTCGAGGTACCCGGCGACCTTATCGCGGTGCTCCCGGGTGATCAGCGGCCCCATGTCGCAGCCGCGGGTGCCGTCGCCGGTGCGCAGCCGGGCCATCCGCTCGGCGATCTTCGCGACGAGCTCGTCGGCGATCGCGTCGACCGCGACGAGCGCGGAGATCGCCATGCAGCGCTCGCCCGCCGAGCCGAAACCGGCGTTCACGGCGGCGTCGGCGGCGAGCTCGAGGTCGGCGTCGGGCAGCACGAGCATGTGGTTCTTCGCGCCGCCGAGCGCCTGCACCCGCTTGCCGGTGCTCGCGGCGGTCTCGTAGATGTACCGGGCGATCGGCGTCGAGCCGACGAAGGAGATCGAGCGCACGGTCGGATGCGCGAGCAGCGCGTCGACGGCGACCTTGTCGCCGTGCACGACGTTCAGCACGCCGTCGGGCAGCCCCGCCTCCTGCAGCAGCCTGGCCAGCCAGACCGCGGCGCTCGGGTCCTTCTCGCTCGGCTTCAGCACCACGGTGTTGCCCGCGGCGATCGCGATCGGGAAGAACCACAGCGGCACCATCGCCGGGAAGTTGAACGGGCTGATGATCCCGACCACCCCGAGCGGCTGCCGCACGGTGTAGACGTCGATGCCGGTCGAGGCGTTCTCGGAGTACTCGCCTTTCGTGTACGCCGGCATCGCGCACGCCAGCTCGACGACCTCGAGGCCGCGGGCGATCTCGCCGGCGGCGTCGCCGAGCACCTTCCCGTGCTCGCTCGTGAGGATCGCGGCGAGCTCGTCGGACCGTCCGGCGAGCAGTTCCCGGAAGCGGAACATGATCTGCTGCCGCTTCGCGATCGACGCGTCCCGCCAGGCGGGGAAGGCCCGCGCCGCGGCATCCACCGCGGCATCCACGTCGGTTGCCTCGGCGAACCGCACCCGCCGCTGCTCGACGCCGCGCGCCGGGTCGTAGACCGGTCCCGTGCGCTCGCCCGTGCCGCTCGTCGCGGCCCCGTCGATCCAGTGCTCGACGAACTCGATCTCGCTCATGCTGCGCCTCCCACTGCGCTCAGCACCTCGTCGTAGCCGGCCATCGCCTCGCCCACCTCGTCGGCGGTGACGACGCAGGGCGGCACGACGTGGATGCGGTTGTCCTGAATGAACGGCAGCAGTCCGCGCGCGAGGAGCGCCGCCTTGATCTCCCCCATCGCCGCCGCGGGCAGGGGCTCGCGCGTCGCGCGGTCGACGACGAGCTCCATCGCCCAGAACACGCCCTCGCCGCGCACCTCGCCGATCACCGCGTGACGCTCGGCCAGCTCGGCGAGCCCCGGCCCGATCGCGGTCTCGCCGATCGCGCGCGCGTGCTCCACGATGCCCTCCGAGGCCATGGCGTCGAGCGTCGCGACGATCGAGGCCATCGCGAGCGGATGCCCCGAATAGGTGAGTCCGCCCGGGAACACCCGCTCGTCGAAGCCCTCAGCGATCGGCTCGTCGATGATCACCCCGCCGGCGGGCACGTACCCCGAGTTCACGCCCTTCGCGAAGGTGATGAGATCGGGCCGCACCTCGTAGCCGTCGAAGGCGAACCACCGGCCGGTGCGGCCGAAGCCCGCCATCACCTCGTCGAGGATCAGCAGGATGCCGTGCCGGTCGCAGAGCTCGCGGACGCCTGCCAGGTAGCCGGGCGGCGGCACGAGCACCCCGGCGGTGCCGGGAATCGTCTCGAGCAGCACCGCCGCGATCGTCTGCGGCCCCTCCGACTCGATCACGCGGCGCAGGTGCTGCAGCGCGCGCTCGCACTCCTCCTCGGGACTCTGCGCCCAGAACTCCGAGCGGTAGAGGTACGGCCCGAAGAAGTGCACGTGCCCCCGGGCGAACTCGTTCGGGACGCGCCGCCAGTCACCGGTCGACACGATCGCGGCACCCGTGTTGCCGTGGTACGAGCGGTACGTCGAGAGGATCTTGTCGCGCCCCGTCGTGAGCCGCGCCAGCCGGATCGCGTTCTCGTTGGCGTCGGCCCCGCCGTTGGTGAAGAACACCCGGCGGAAGCCCTCCGGCGCGCGGGCGACGATCCGCTTCGCGGCCTCGCCGCGGGCGAGGTTCACGGTGGCGGGCGCGACCGTGGCGAGCAGCTCGGCCTGCTCCCGGATCGCCGAGACGACGGCGGGATGCTGGTGCCCGATGTTGACGTTCACGAGCTGGCTCGAGAAGTCGAGGTACTCGCGACCGCTGTGGTCCCAGACGCGGCATCCGCGTCCCGAGGCGATGACGAGCGACGAGTCCTGCGCCTGCGCAGTCCAGGAGTGGAAGACGTGCGCCCGGTCGAGCTCGCGCGCGAGCTCGTCGGTCGCGGCCGGTCCGGTGTCGGTCATGGTGCGCTCCGTTCGGTGGTCCCCTCGGTGGTCGACCCGGTGATCGATTCGGTGATCGACTCGGTGATCGACTCGGCGGTTCAGCGCTTCGCGACGAGGTGCTCGCGAAGCGCCGGGATCACCTGCTCGCCGTAGACGCGCAGGGTCTCCTCCTTGTTGTCGTGCTGCAGGTACCCGGCGAACTGGTCGACGCCGAGTTCGGCGAGGCGCTGCAGCTTCTCGATGTGCTCCTCCGGGGAGCCGAGCAGGCAGAAGCGCTCCACGATCTCGTCGGGCACGAAGTCGACGTGGTCGTTCGACGCGCGGCCGTGGCTGTTGTAGTCGTAGCCCTCGCGCCCCCGGATGTACTCGGTCAGCGCCTCCGGCACCTGCCCGTGCTCGCCGTACCGGGCGACGAGGTCGGCGACGTGGTTGCCGACCATGCCGCCGAACCAGCGGCACTGCTCGCGCATGTGCTCGCGGTCGTCGCCGATGTACATGGGCGCCGCGACGCAGAACGCGATCTCGTCGGGATCGCGCCCGGCGGCCTCGGCGGCGTTCCGCACCGTGCGGATCATCCACGCCGCGATGTCGAGGTCGGCGAGCTGCAGGATGAAGCCGTCGCCGACCTCGCCGGCGAGCTTCAGCGCCATCGGCCCGTAGGCCGCGACCCACACGTCGAGCCGGGAGCCGAGCGACCACGGGAACTGCAGCGTCGCGCCGTTGAACTCCACGGCGCGCGAGTTCGCGAGCTCGCGGATGACGTGGATCGACTCGCGGAGCTCCGCCATCGTGGTCGGCTTGCCGTTCGTCACGCGCACGGCCGAGTCGCCCCGCCCGATGCCGCAGATCGTGCGGTTGCCGTACATCTCGTTGAGCGTCGCGAACACGCTCGCCGTGACCGTCCAGTCGCGGGTCGCCGGGTTCGTGACGAACGGTCCGACGATCACCCGCCTGGTCTCCGCCAGGATCTGGGAGTGGATGACGTACGGCTCCTCCCAGAGCAGGTGCGAGTCGAACGTCCACACGTGCGAGAAGCCGAACTGCTCGGCGAGCTTCGCGAGGTGCACCGTCCGCGAGGCGGGCGGGTTGGTCTGCAGGACGACGCCGAAGTCCATGGGTGGTGCCTCCGTCTCTGGAACGTTCAATTCACATAGCTCGACAGCCCGCGCTTCAGGTAGCGACCGTCGCCCTTGCGGCCGAGGTACTCGTCGCCCTCGACGACGACCTTGCCGCGGGACAGCACGACGTCGACGTGCCCGTCGACCTCGAATCCCTCCCACGCGGAGTGGTCCATGTTCATGTGGTGGGTGCGGCCGGTCGGGTTGCCCTGCTCGTCGACCGGCATGCCGATCGTCGTGCGCCCGTTCGGGTCGTAGACGACGAGGTCCGCGTCGGCGCCGGGCTGGATCGCGCCCTTGCGGCCGGCGAGGCCGAACATGCGCGCGGGCGTCGTGCTCGTGAGCTCGACCCAGCGCTCGAGGGTGAGCTCGCCGGTCACGACGCCCTGGTACATGAGGTCCATGCGGTGCTCGACCGAGCCGATCCCGTTCGGGATCTTGCGGAAGTCGCCGAGGCCGAGCTCCTTCTGGTCCTTCATGCAGAACGGGCAGTGGTCGGTCGAGACCATCTGCAGGTCGTTCGTGCGGAGCGCCTGCCACATCGCGTCCTGGTGCCGTTCCTCGCGGCTGCGCAGCGGCGTCGAGCAGACCCACTTGGCGCCCTCGAACGCGCCCCACGGCTCGCTCGAGGCGCCGAGCTGTTCCTCCAGCGAGAGGTAGAGGTACTGCGGACAGGTCTCGCCGAAGACGTGCTGCCCGTGGTCGCGGGCCCAGGCGAGCTGCTCGACCGCCTGCTTCGCGGAGACGTGCACGACGTAGAGCGGGGCGCCGGTGAGCTTCGCGAGCATGATGGCGCGGTGGGTCGCCTCCTCCTCCATCTCCCAGGCGCGGGCGATGCCGTGGAAGTACGGGTCGGTCTTGCGCTGCTCGACGAGCTGCTCGGCGAGCACGTCGATCGCGGGGCCGTTCTCGGCGTGCATCATCGTCAGCATGCCGGTCTCCCGGGACACCTGCATGGCCCGCAGCACCTGCGCGTCATCGGAGTAGAAGACGCCCGGGTAGGCCATGAAGAGCTTGAAGCTCGTGATGCCCTCCTCGGGCAGCTTCCGCATGGCCTGGAGGGATGCCTCGTCGACGCCCCCGATGATCTGGTGGAAGCCGTAGTCGACGGCGCACTCGCCCGCCGCCTTCTCGTGCCAGGCGGCGAGCCCGTCCTCCACGCGTTCGCCGGTGCGCTGCACGGCGAAGTCGATGATCGTGGTCGTGCCGCCGTGCGCGGCCGCCCGGGTGCCGGTCTCGAAGGTGTCGGACGCCTCCGTGCCGCCGAAGGGGAGCTGCATGTGCGTGTGCGCGTCGATCCCGCCGGGGATGACGTACTTGCCGCTCGCGTCGATCACCCGGTCGACGGAGCCGGCGAGGTCGGCGCCGAGGAGGGTGCTGCCGGGCTCCAGCACGGCGACGATGCGCTCGCCGTCGACGAGCACGTCGGCGGCTCCGCGCCCGGTCGCCCCGACGACGGTGCCGCCCGAGATGAGGGTCGTGGTCATAGTCCTGGCTCCCTGAGCTTGTCGAAGGGATGCTGCGTCACGATGCTGGCTCCCTGAGCGTGTCGAAGGGATGCTGCGTCACGATGCTGGCTCCCTGAGCGTGTCGAAGGGCGGCGCGGGTCACGGCTGCGCGATCCGCGTGTACGAGTCGGGCCGGCGGTCGCGGTAGAACTGCCAGTCGTCGCGCATCTGGCGCACCATGTCGAGGTCGAGGTCGCGCACGAGGATCTCCTCGTGCTCGCCCGAGCCGCGCTCCCCGACGAAGTTGCCGCGCGGGTCGATCACCTGGCTCGTGCCGTAGAAGTCGACGGCGAGCTCGCCGTACTCGTTGTCCTCGCGCCCGACGCGGTTCGGCTGGAGCACGAAGTAGCCGTTCGCGACGGCGGCGCACGGCCCCTCGACCTCCCAGAGCCGGTTCGAGAGCCCCGGCTTCGTCGCGTTCGGGTTGAACACCATGTGGGCGTCGTTCAGCCCGAGTTCGCGCCAGCCCTCGGGGAAGTGCCGGTCGTAGCAGATGTACATGCCGATGCGACCGACCGCCGAGTCGAAGACCGGGTAGCCGAGGTTGCCGGGCCGGAAGTAGAACTTCTCCCAGAAGCGGTCGAGATGGGGCAGGTGGTGCTTGCGGTACTTGCCGAGGATCTCGCCGTCGGCGTCGACCAGCACGGAGGTGTTGTAGTACACCCCCGTCTCGGCCTCCTCGTAGATCGGCAGCACCATGACGGTGCCGAGCTCCTTCGCGACCGCGGCGAAGCGCTGCACGATCGGGCCGTCGGCCTGCTCCGCGAAGCGGTAGTACTTCTGCTCCTGCGTGATGCCGAAGTAGGGCCCGTAGAACAGCTCCTGGAAGCAGATCACCTGCGCGCCCTGCCCCGCGGCATCCCGCGCGAACTGCTCGTGCTTGTCGAGCATGGACGCTTTGTCGCCGGTCCAGCTCGTCTGGGTGATCGCTGCTCGAACGATGGTCATGCTGCCTCCTGCCGCACGTCGTCGTGCTCTCGTGGCTCATGGTTCCTGTTCGGCTCATCCTCTCCCGAGGCGCGGCTCGGGGCAATGGATTGCTCGGATGAGCAGCGCCCGAAGTGGCGCTGACGACCCTCGGGACGCGGACGGGAACCACCCGGCTCCCAGCGCGCACTCCACCCGGGGGGGAACGCACCGCACCACGCTGCATCGATGGAACGCACCGCACCGCACCGCACGCGCTGGGTGCACGCCTCGCGCCCTACGCTGGAGCCGTGAGGATCACCGTGCTCGCCGGCGGCGTCGGCGGCTCGCGCTTCGTGCGCGGGCTCAGGGAGGAACTGCGACGTCGGGCGGCCCGTGCGGATCCGGTGCCGGGGGCGACCACCCCGCCCGAGCAGCCGACACCGGATGATCAGGTGTCGGTCGTCGTGAACACCGGCGACGACGTCTGGCTCGCGGGCGTGCGGCTCATGCCCGACTTCGACTCCCTCCTCTACGCGCTCGCCGGCGTGAACGACGTCGAGCGCGGCTGGGGCCGCGCTGGCGAGACGGAGCGCGTCGCGGCGGAACTCCGCGAGTGGGGCGTCGGCTGGCCGTGGTTCACCCTCGGCGACCTCGATCTCGGCACCCACCTCGCCCGCACCTCCTGGCTCCGCGAGGGCCTCACGCCCTCCGAGATCGGCGAGCGCCTGCAGCACCGCTGGCCGCTCGGCGTCCGCCTGCTGCCCGCGACCGACACCGAGGTCGACACGTGGGTCGAGATCGCCGAGCCCACCGACGACGGCCGCCGCGAGCTGCACTTCCAGGAGTGGTGGACGCGTCACCGGGCGAGCCTGCCCGCGCGCGCGTTCCAGCAGCGGAACCTCGCCGACGCCCGGCCCGCGCCCGGGGTCGTCGAGGC
The DNA here is from genome assembly GCF_044917495.1 of Agromyces mediolanus. GTDB lineage: Bacteria > Actinomycetota > Actinomycetes > Actinomycetales > Microbacteriaceae > Agromyces > Agromyces mediolanus_B. The sequence goes on from NZ_JAVSSI010000012.1 coordinate 52,225, forward strand.
GATCGAGGGCGCCGACGTCGTGCTCCTCGCCCCCTCGAACCCGGTCGTCTCGATCGGCACGATCACCGCGATCCCGGGCATCTCCGAGGCGCTCCGCGCGACCGGCGCGCGCGTCGTCGGCGTCTCGCCGATCATCGGCGGCAAGGTCGTGCGCGGCATGGCCGACGCCTGCCTCGCGGCGATCGGCGTGGAGACGGATGCCGCGGCCGTCGCCCGCCACTACGGCCCGCGTTCCGACGGCGGGCTCCTCGACGGCTGGCTCGTCGACGAGGCGGATGCCGCGGCCGTGCCCGCGCTCGAGGCATCCGGCATCCCGGCGCACGCCGCACCGCTCTGGATGCGCGACCCCGACACCTCGGCCGCCGTCGCCGGCGCCGCCCTCGACCTCGCCAGCGCCCTGCGCGGCTGACGCCGTCTCGAGTCGCCCGACTTTCCTGAAAGAGTCGCCCGACTCTCCTGGAAGTCGGGCGACTCGGGAGACGTCACGCGACGCACGCGTGCGCCCGCCGGGTGTCAAGCCGGTTGCCGCTCGAACCGGCGAGGAGGAGCATGGCCCCCATCCACCGCAGGATCGCGAGCAGGGGAGGCTGCGATGTCGAGGAACGAAGACTGGGTGCCCGAGGAGGACGCCGGCTCCTACGTGGAGTCGCAGATCCCGGGTGAGGAGTACGTGCCGGAAGCGGGCGAGGGCGCGTACGTCGACTCGGAGCTGCCGGAGGACGCCGTCGTCCCGGACGACGAGCGCCGGATCGACGACGACGATGACGACGAGTTGGGCAGCACCCAGCCGATCGACCGGGACGCGGGCGAGTAGCCGCGGCGCGGTGATCCGGCGGCGCGATCGTCCGGTGGCGCGATCGTCCGGTGGCGCGACTCCTTGGGCCGCGCCACCGCGGCACCGGCCTGGCTGGCTGGCTGGTTACGGGATGTAGTCGACGATGCCCTGGGGCGCGACGGCCGTACGGTAGCGCTCGACGAGTTCGCGCCAGCCCGAGTCCGGCGTGTACTCGTGCTCGTACACCGCCTCGGTGAAGTGCCAGAGGAGGTACGGGTGCGCCCCGAGCGCGTAGAGCGCCTCGAAGTCGCGCGCCGCGAAGGCGTCCCGCTCCGCCGGCGTGAGCTCGCGGTCGTCCGTCGGGCCGGTGGGCCCGCCCGCCCCGGCGAGCCAGGCGTCGACGACCCCGGCCGGATCGGCGACGTACGCCGCGACGGCCGCGTCGCTCAGCTCCACCGCGCGGATGAACTTGTCGACCATGTACTTGCTCATCAGCGGCTCCCCCACAGGAAGAACGGACTCGAGGCGAAGCGCGAGGGCGTCACCTCGGCGAAGTCGGCGGGGCGCCCGCCCATCGCGGCGAGCGCCGCCACCGCGTTCAGGTACTGATAGGTCATGCAGCCCGCCTCGAGGAGGCGCTGGAAGTCGCTGCAGACGCGGATGGCGCCCTCGAGGTCGCCGTCGCGCATCCACGCGGCGGCCGCCTGGTCGAAGTCCGGATCGGGCGAGCCCGCGAAGGTGCGCGGCCCGCCGACGTCGTTCGCCATGTGCCCCGAGGTGAGGATCGCGACGCGCGCGTCCGAGTCCCAGCGCTCGATCGAGTCGCGCAGGTGCTCGCCGAGGGCGACGAAGCGGCGCACCGAGGGCACCGGGGGCATCGAGGCGTTCGTGTGGATCGGCACGACCGGCAGATCGAGCTCGGGCCGCACGTACTGCAGCGGGATCACGTAGCTGTGGTCGAGCCGCCACTCGAGGCTCACCGCGAGGTCGATCGTCTCGGGCAGCACCGTGCGGCCGGTGATCTCGTCGGCGAGCTCGCGGTGCCCGGCGAGCTCCACGTACTCCATGCCGAAGGTGCGCACCTCGTTCTCCCAGGTGCCGTGGTACGCCTCGGCCTTGCCGACGACGAACGCCGGCGAGTTGTCGTAGAAGAACTGCCGCACGTGGTCGGTGCCGATGACGACGAGCACGTCGACGTCGTGCGCGGCGACCGCGTCGCGGATGCGGGCGAAGTTCGCCGCGATCGGCTGCAGGTCGTCCGGCACCGGATCGTTCATCGCCCGCCAGAGCAGCGGGTTGTGCGGCGTGGCTGCCGCCAGGACGAGCTCGGCCATGTGGGTCCTTCCGAAGGTGCGAGGGGGATGCGGGGTCGACCCGGCTCAGATGCCGAACAGGGCGCGCGCGTTGTCGAGGAGGATCTTCTGCCTGGACTCGGGCTTGAACGGCAGCTCGGCGAACTCCGTCATCCAGCGGTCGGCGGTCATCACCGGCCAGTCGGAGCCGAACAGCACCCGGTCGGTGATGAGCGAGTCCGCGTAGCGGATCACCTCCGGCGGCAGGTACTTCGGCGCCCAGCCCGAGAGGTCGAGGTACACGTTCGACTTGTGCCACACCATCGCGAGGTTCTCGAGGTGCCACGGCCAGGCCGGGTGCGCGCTGATGATCTTCAGCTCGGGGAACTCCGCCGCGACGTCGTCGAGGTACGGCACCGGCCGGGCGTTCTCGAGCCGGTACCCGCCGCCGCCCGGCGTGCCGGCGCCGGCGCCCGGGAAGCCCGAGTGGAACATCACGACGAGCCCGAGCTCGGCGCAGGTCTCCCAGATCGGGAAGAAGCGGCGGTCGTTCGGCAGGAACTTCTGCCGCGACGCGTTGAGCTCGCCGACGCCCTTGATGCCGTACTCGGCGTGCATCCGGCGGATCTCCGCGATCGCCGCCTCGCCCTTCCACGGGTCGATGCCCGCGAAGGCGATGAAGGCGTCGGGATGGTCCACCTGGGCCTGGCCGAGCAGATCGTTCGGCGCCCCCGGGATGCCCGAGGTGGTCTCCGAGTCGGAGTTCACGATCACGGCCATCATCTTGCGCTCGCGGTACTGGTCGGCCTGCTCCGCGAAGGAGACGACGGGCCGCTCACGGCCGAAGTGCTTCGCCATCTGCTGGTGGCGCTTGCCCATCGCCTGCAGGAACTCCTCGGTCTGCGGGTGGGTGTGCACGTCGATCGCGACGAGCTCGTCGATGCGGCTCATGCGCGGCTCCTCTCGGGGGTGGCGGATGCCGCGGGTGCGGGCGCTGCCGTGGATGCCGCGGAAGCTGCGGCGCCGACGAGCTCGGCGCCGTGCTGGCCGAGGCGCGGGGCCGCGGCGAGCGCGGGCCGGCCCGAGCGGTGGAAGCGGGTGCTCGGCACCGGCACGCGGAGGGCCGAGCCATCCGGCCCCGCGATCTCCTCGACGAGCTGCATCGCGGCGATCTGCGGGTCGTCGAAGAGGTGCGCCACCGTGTTCAGCGGACCGTGCGGGATGTCGTGCGCGACGAGCCGGTCGAGCCAGTGCTGCCGGGGCATCCGCGCCGTCGTCGCCTTGAGCTCCGCGTCGAGCTCGTCGTAGTTGCGCACCCGCGCCTCGCGGGTGGAGAAGCGCGGGTCGTCGGCGAGCTCGGGGCGCTCGAGCACCTCGAGCAGCCCGGTCCAGAACTTCTCGGGCACCGACATGTGGATGACGAACTCGAGCCCGTCGGAGCCGCGGCACGCGTACGCCTGCGCCCGGCGCGGGCGCGAGTCGGGCCCGGCGACCTGCCCGGTCTCGAGGTAGGTCGAGGCCGCCTCGGTGAGAAAGTCGATGAGCGAGCCGACCATCGACACCTCGACGTGCTCGCCCGGTCCGCCGTCGCCGCGGGCGTGCAGCGCGGCGAGCACGGCCTGGGCGGCCGACATGCCCGAGAGCAGGTCGGAGAACGCGGGCCCGAGCGGACGCAGGATGTCGTCCGGGACGACCTGGCTGTACATGCCGCCCACGGCCGAGATCACCGTGTCGTAGGCGGGTCGCTTGGCGTAGGGCCCCTCGGGCCCGAAGCCGGTGATCGCGCAGGAGACGATGCGCGGGTTCACCCGGGCGAGCACCTCGGGGCCGAAGCCCAGGCGCGCGGCGACCCCGGGACGGAAGTTCTCGATCAGCACATCGGCGTCGCGGACGAGGTCGAGGAGGGCGGCGAGCCCGTCCTCGCTCTTCAGGTCGAGCACGACGGCGCGCTTGCCCCGGTTGTACGCGGCGAACTGGGGGCTCATCTGCCCGCTGCCCTCCCAGCGGCGCATGGGGTCGCCGTCGGGCGACTCGACCTTCACGACGTCGGCGCCGAGGTCGGCGAGGAGCTTCGCGGCGTAGGGCCCGGAGATGTACTGGCCGAGCTCGATGACGCGGACGCCCGCGAGCGGGCCGCTGGGGGTGGGGGTCATGCTGGGAGGTCCTCTCCTCGGGGCGCACGGGGGATGGCGGATGCGGCGGCCGTGCCGGGCCCGGCCGACGGCGCGGGCAGCCCGGTCGACGGCGCGACCAGCCCGGTCAGCGGCGCGACCAGCTCGAGCAGTTCAGGCGACATCGACGATCACCTTGCCCGGCTCCGTGCGGGGCGCGCGGTAGGCATCCGCGATGCGATCGAGCGGGAACCGCGCCGCGACGGGCGGGACGACCCGGCCCTCCGCGACGAGTTTCAGCGCCCGGCGCACCTGCGCGAAGTCGGCGCTCGCGACCCCGACGAGCCGGAGCCGGCGCAGGTAGAAGCTCCGCTGGTCGAGTTCGAGCACCGGGTCGACGGACGCGGCGCACGTCACCGCGCGACCGCCCCAGCCGAGCGCGGCGACGCCCGCGGCGAAGGTCGGCCCGTGCCCGCCGACGTCGACGACCGCGTCGAAGGGCGCCTCGGCGCCGAGCAGTTCGCGGAGCGCCGCGGGCGAGGCGGCGCTGATGACGCGGGCGCCGTCGGGCGCGGGGGCGGCGGAGCGGGATGCCCCGACGGTCTCCGCGCCGCTCGCGACACCGAGCTGCAGCGCGATCTGACCGAGCATGCCGCCCGCGCCGGTGACGAGGAGCCGGTCGCCATCGCCCACGCCGATCGCCTCGAAGGCGTTCAGCACGATCGGCACGGTGTGCACGGCGGCGGTGGCGAGCGCGGCGGAGATCTCGCCGCGGTCGATCGCGTTCCGCTCGGGCACGACCACGAACTCGGCGGCGCCGCCGTTGCGGTGCACGCCCATGACGGTCTGCGCGGGGCAGTCGGCCTCGCGCCCGGCGGCGCAGCGCGGGCACTCGCCGCAGGGGATGTTGGGCTTCACGACGACGGGCCGTCCGATGCGCGCCTCGCTCATGCCGGGACCGACGGCGACGATCGTGCCGGCCGGGTCGATGCCGAGGATGCGGGGCAGCTTCGCGACGGCGCCCGGCCCGATGCCGGCGATCACGTTGCGGTCGAGCTGGTTCACGCCGACGGTCTCGACGCGCACGAGCACCTCGCCGGCGCCCGGGGCCGGAACCGGCACCTCGGCGACGGCGAGCGCCTCCAGGGCGTGATCGGTGAGCAGCGCTGCCCGCACTCCGCCTCCTCGCGTCGTCTTTCTGGATACGGTATCCAAAATTGCAATCCGCGTCCAGTGCTACGAGCATCCCATCCGCGCGGGCGCGCCGGGACCGCACGTGGCGCGCCCGCTCCCCGCGGGCGCGCTGGCCGACCACCCCGGGGGCCCAGGTCGCGCAAAGTGCTCCATTCCAACCCGACCCCGAGCGATCCATGCGACTCCACCACGTGAAGTCGCACGAATCGCGCGATGGCCCCGTCTGACCGCACCGATCGCGCGACCTCGCGAGCACCTCCGCCAGCCGCTCGAAAGAGGGCATGGACAGCCCCGCGCAGATTGGATACCGTATCCATACTCGCGGACGGTGCCGTTCCCGCGGGATCCGACCGCGAGGGTCTATCCCGCCAAGAATGGAGAGTCATGCGCAAATCCATCCCCCGCAGCAGCCTGGCCGCTGCCGCCGGCGTCGCAGCACTGGCGCTGCTCGTCGGCTGCAGCTCCGCCGCACCGGCGCCGTCCGGCCCGGTCGACCTCGGCGACGGCGAACCCGGCCCCGCCGAGGACACCAGCATCACTGTCGCCATCCCCTTCCCCGACGTCACCATGTACTCGATGTACGTGCTCGGCACCGACCTCGGCTACTACGAGGAGGAGGGCCTCACCGTCGAGGTCATCACCGCCGACAACGTCACCGCGGCCGTCGCGTCGGGCAGCGCCGACATCGGCGTGGAGTCCACCGGCACTGTCATCGAGGCCATCCGGGGCGGCGTCCCGGTCGAGCTCGTCGGCGGGCACTACTGCCGGCAGAACTTCGACTTCGCGGTGCAGCAGGGCATCGACTCGGTCGAGGACCTCGACGGCACGACGATCACCCTCGCCGGCACGCCCGGCGACCCGGCCGAGTTCCAGCGCAAGCTGGTGCTGAAGGAAGAGGGCTGGGACCTCGACACCGTGAACGTCGAGGTCGTGTACCCCGGCCCCGGTTCGGAGTCCTGGACGGAGTTCTTCGTCAACGACCGGATCAGCCTGCAGCCCTTCTACACCGATGACCGACCCGCGCTCGAGGAGCACGGGGCGAACATCGTCGTCGAGGCGCTGCGCAACTGGGCGAACGACGTGCAGGTCGCCGGCACCGACTGGGTGCAGAAGAACCCGAACACGCTCGTGCGGTTCCTCCGCGCGACGCTGAAGGCCGCCGACTTCATGACGGCCCCGGCGCCGGGCGAGTTCCCGGAGAACGTCGACGAGGTGCTCGACATCTACGAGGCGAACGACTTCGACGTGTCGGCGCTCCGCGGCTCGGACAGCGTGTGGGTGCTCGACGGGCACCTCGCCTGCTCGAACCTCTACTTCGACCAGGAGGCGTGGGACACCACGATCGACACGCAGGAGCTCGAACCCCTCGAGTTCGACGCGGGCCAGCTCGCCTATCTCGAGAAGGCCCAGCAGCTCGTGGGCGTCGAGAACGACCCGCCGGCCACCCTGCCCTACCCCTGATCGGGCCTCGTCCCGGTTCCCGGAGCCCCCGCCGCAGCGCATGACGGCGGGGGCTCCGTCGTGTCCGGGCGCGTGGGTTCCCGGGCCCCTCCCCGGCGGGACCCGCACGACGGCGCCATTTGCGCCGCCGGGACCCGGGCGGATGCGTCGGACCACCCGGCCGCGCCACTTTCTCGTCGTTGCGCCAGCACGAGTGGCGCATGGACACGGAAGTGGCGCAGACAGGCACAGGCAGACGCAGGCAGACGGAGCAGGCGCGGAAGCACAGAGTCGGGAGGCGGGGCCGGGCGGAGCGGGGCCGAGGCCGGGCCGGGCCGAGGCGGGCCGGGGCGGGCCGGGCGCGGCGCGGCGCGCGCCCGGGCACGACGAAAGCCGGCCCCCGTCATCGCGCATGAAACGGGGGCCGGCGGTCTCGCTCGCCACGAGTGCCGGAGCACCTCGGCGCCGCAGCAGCACAGCAGCACAGCTGCCGCAGCAGCACAGCGCCGCGGCACTCAGCCCGAAGGCACCGCCGCGATCGCCTCGATCTCGAAGCGGTAGTCGGGTCCGGCGAAGCCGGCGACCTGGATGAGCGTCGACACCGGGAAGTCGTGGGTGAAGTAGCGGGCGCGGATGGCCCGCAGCTCGTCGCGCACGAGCTGGAAGTCGTCCCGCACGAACACGTTCACCTTCACGACATCCGCCGCCGTCGCCCCCGCCGCCTCGAGCACCTTCACGAGGTTCTCGAAGGCGAGCTCGATCTGCGCGGCGGGCTCGGCCGGCATCGTGCCGTCCGGCCGCATCCCGATGATCCCGCTCAGGAACACCAGGTCGCCGCCGGAGACCCGGATCGCCTGGCTGAAGTCCGCCGTGGGCGGGTACACGCCCTCGGGGATGACGATCTGCTTGTGCATCAGGAGGCCCCCGCGATCTTCCGGTCGTCGTACCACGGCGCCAGGCGGCGTCGCAGCGTGGAGATGAGCAGCAGCGTCAGGTTCGCGATGATCACCATCACGATGACCATGGCGATCGCGTCATCCATCTGGAACTGGTAGGCGGCGTACTCGAGCATGTGCCCGAGCCCGCCCGTGCCGCCGAGGAACTCGCCGAGCACCTCGCCGGTGAACCCGAGCGCGGCTCCGCGCTGGATGCCCGACAGGCTGTACGGCAGCGTCGCGGGCACGATGATCTTCCAGCCGAGCGCGATGCCGTTCACGCCGTACACCCGCCCCGCGTTCACGAGGGAGGTGCTGACCGTGACGGCGCCCTCCATCGTGTTCAGGATGATCGGGAACACCGCGAGCAGGAACACCAGCGCGATCTTCGACTCGCTGCCGAGCCCGAGGCCGAGGATGAACAGCGGCGCGAGCGCCACCTTCGGCGTCGAGTACAGCAGCCAGAGGAAGGGCGCGACGGTGAAGCGCAGCACCGGCGACCAGCCGACGGCGAGGCCGACGGTGACGCCGACGGCGACCGCGATGACGAGGCCGATCGCGACGTTGCCGAGGCTGTAGCCGAACGCGCCCCAGAACTCGGGATCGACGAGCAGCTTGCCGAACGACACGGCGATCGCGGAGGGCGGCGGCAGGAACGACGCCGGGATGAGCTGCAGCCAACTGACCGCGGCCTCCCAGATCAGCAGGATGGCGGCGATGACGCCGAGGAGCAGCCAGGTCCACTTGGCCTCGCTCCGCCGGATCACCCGCCGGGGGCGCACGATGCGCATCGTGCCGGTCGCACTCGTGACGGTCATCGCCGGCCCTTCCTCGTCCACGGGGCGGACCATCGTTCGACGAGGGTCACCACCTGGGTCATCCCGACGCTCCAGGCCACCACGATCGCGATCGCGGCGAACGCCTGGTCGGTCTGGTACGTGTTGGCGGCCTTGATGATGAGCGCGCCCATGCCGGAGGCCGAGCCGGCGAGCTCCGCGACGACCATGCCGATCGTCGCGAGCACGACCGCCTGGCGGAGACCGGCGAACAGGAACGGCACCGTCGACGGCAGGTACACCGAGCGGTAGAGCTGCGTGCGGCTCGCGCCGTACACCTGGCCCGCCCGGATGATCGACGCGTTCGTCGTGCGCATGCCCGCCGCCACGTTCAGCAGGATCGGGAACAGCGCGCTCACCGCCACGAGGAAGATCACCGGTCCGATGCCGAAGCCGAACCACGCCTTCGCGAGCGGCTGGTAGGCGATCGTCGGCGTCGCGTAGATCGTCCACGCGATCGGCCCGACGACCCGGTCCATCGGCAGCGAGCTGCCCATCAGCAGCCCGACGGGGATCGCGATCACCGCGGCGATCGCGAAGCCGATGAGCCACGCCTGCGCCGAGATCAGCATGTTCGGCCAGAGCGCGCCGCCCGAGACGAGCTCGACGAAGCCCTGCGCGATGGCGGTGGGCGGCGGCAGGAACACGGGGTTGATCCAGCCGAACACCCCGACCACGAGCTGCCACACGACGAGCATGACCACGACCTCGATCGCGAGCACGCCGGCCTTGCCCGCCGGGCTGAGCCCGGCGAGCCAGGCGCCGATGCCGCCCCGGCCGAGGTTCGGCCCGGCGGCGAGGAGGGCGCTCATTTCGAGACCGCCGCCGCCGTGGCCTCGCCCTGCAGGGCGTCCCAGAGGTGGTCGCGGAGCTCGAGGAACCGCGGATCGTGCTGGATGCTGCGCTCGGAGCGCGGGCGCTCCAGCCCGGTCTCGATGATCTCCTTGATGGCGCCGGGGTGGCTCTTGAACACCACGATGCGGTCGCCGAGGAGGATGGCCTCCTCGATGGAGTGGGTGATGAACAGCACCGTCTTGCCGGTCGCGGCCATGAGCTTCTCGATCTCGTCGCGCATCACCTCGCGGGTGAGGGCGTCGACGGCGCCGAGCGGCTCGTCCATCAGCAGGATGCGCGGCTCGGCGACGATCGCGCGGGCGAGGCCCACGCGCTGCTGCATGCCGCCGGAGAGCTCCCGGGGGTAGGAGTTCTCGAAGCCGGCGAGACCGACGAGCTCGATCGCCTCCTGCACCCGCTCCCGCCAGCCGGCGCCCTTCAGCGCCTTCTGCATCTCGAGCCCGAACTTCACGTTGTCGAAGACCGTGCGCCACGGCAGCAGCGCGTAGTCCTGGAACACGACCGCCCGGTCCGGGCCCGGCCCGGTGACCGGCGAGCCGCCGACGAGCACCGTGCCCGTCGTCGGCTTCACCAGTCCCGCGACGACGTTCATGAACGTCGTCTTGCCGCACCCGGACGGCCCGAGCACGGTGATGAACTCACCCTCGTGCACGTCGAGGTCCACGCCCTCGATGGCGGTCAGCCGCTTGCCCGTTCGCGCTACGTCGTAGCTCACCGACAGGTCGCGCACCGAGATCAGCGGCGCACCCGCCTCGTTCCGTTCGATTGACGTCGTCGTCATCTCATTCTCCATTTCGGGGGCGCGGCGGAGCTGCCGCGTCAGCGCATCTTCGGCAGCACCTCGCTGCCGAGCAGCTCGATCTGGTCGAAGAACTTGTCGAACTTGAACCGGAAGTCGAACACGACGTGCTCGACGCCCGTCGCCTCGAACTTCTTGAGCTCGGCGACCGCTTCATCGGGGTTGCCGACGATGAGCTGGCCTTCCAGGTCCTCGACGGTCTCGAAGCTACCCGACGGCGGCTTGACGGCGAACTTGGCCTTGTTGGCCCAGGCGAGCAGGCCGGGCACGTTCACGTGCTTCAGCGCCTCCTCGCGAGTCTCCTCGATCGAGGTCGGCGGGATGACGGCCACGGTCGGCATCGGGCGGCCCGAGGCATCCGTCATCTCCTTCATCACGTCGATGCGCTTGGCCATCGACGCGAGGGAGATGCGGCCCGGCATCCAGCCGTCCGCGTACTCGGCCGCGAGGCGCGCCGAGCGCGGGGTCGCGCCGCAGTACCAGAACGGCACCCGGCCACCGACGGGCTTCGGCTCGATCGTGACGTTCTCGAAGGAGAAGATGCCGTCGTCGTAGGTGACGTCGTTCTCGGTGAAGACCCGCTTCAGGATCTCGGCGTTCGAGCGCACCATGTCGACGCGGTTGAGGTCGCCCCAGCCGATCGCCTCGAACTCGTGGTCGAAGGTGCCGGCGCCGAAGCCGAGGATGAGGCGCGGCCCGAGCAGCTGGGTCATCGTGCCGGCCATGAGCGCGGTGACGAGCGGGTGGCGGAAGGGGATCAGCGATCCGGTGCCGAGCTCGAGCTTCTCGGTGACGGCGCCGATCGCGGTGAGCGTCGTGAGCGCGTCGTAGAAGGTGCGGTTCGGCTTCTCCATCTCGCCGTGCGGCTCGAACACGAGGTGGTCGCGCACCCAGACGGAGTCGAAGCCGAGCTCCTCGGCGCGCTTCGAGCCCTCGAGCAGCTTCTCCTTGCTCGCCTCCTCGCCGAAGTGCGGCAGCAGCAGTCCGAATTTCATGTCAGTTCCCTTCCTTCGCGGCGAGCGCGGGTTCGGCGGCGCGTGCCGCGGCTTCTGCGGCCGGGGCGGCCGCGAGCTTTCCGTGACCGGGCGTCCCGACGACCTCGCCGTCGGCGTACACGTCCTCGCCGCGCACGAGGGTGCGCTCGATGCGTGCGCTGATGGTGCGCCCGTCGTAGGGGGTCCAGCCGATCTTCGAGAGCACGTCGTCGTTCGTGATCGTCCACTCGTGGGCGGGGTCGGCGATGACGAGGTCGGCGTCGGCGCCGACCTGGATGGTGCCCTTGACGCCCGCGAGGCCGAACTTGTCGGCGGGGATCGTCGCGACCATGTCGACGGCCCGCTCGAGGGTCAGCTCGCCGCGGTTCACGGCGTCGAGCATGAGCTCGTAGTAGTACTGGATGCCGGGCGTGCCGGTGTGCGCGCTCCACATCTCGGTCCAGCCGATCTCCTTCTCCTCGCGCGTGTGCGGCGCGTGGTCGGAGCTCGCGATGTCGATGGTGCCGTCGCGCATGCCCTCCCAGATGGCGGCCCGGTTGTCGTCGGGCACCCAGTAGGAGAGGGCGTACGGGCCGAGGGTCTCGACGTCGTTCCAGGTGGAGAGGAACGGCGCCCAGTGGTTCACCTCGCAGGTGACGTCGATGCCGGCGGCCTTCGCGCGGCGCACCGCCTCGATGGAGCGGCGGGTCTGGATGTGCGCGATGTGGACGGGGCATCCGGATGCCTCGGCGAGCCGCAGCACGACGTCGATCGCCGTGTCCCAGATGACGCCCTCACGGGCGGCGTAGGCGGAGGCGTAGCCCTGCGGGGTGTTCTCGCCGCGGGCGAGCACCTCGCCCTCGATGTAGTCCATGAGCGCCTGGTCGTGCGGGTGCACGATGAAGCGCTTGCCGGTCTTCGCGATGCGGTCCATGATCTGCAGCAGGTGGCCGTGGTCGTGGATGCCGGTGCCGGCCGGGTGCGGGTAGGTGCGCCCCGTGTCGACGACCATGTAGATCTTGAAGGCGTTGATGCCCATCTCGGCCATCGGCTCGATCTCGTCGAACTTCGTCGGCGCCGGGTTGTGGTTCCAGTCGACGATCGAGGTCGAGGCGTAGCGCTCGAACACGTCGGTGAGGGTCTCGACGTCGACCGTCGGCGGGTTCAGGTTCGGCATCCCGAAGATCGTCGTGACGCCGCCGGCCGCGGCCTGGCGCGTCGTCGTCAGGATGTCGTCCTTGTGCTCGTAGCCGGGCTCGCGGGTGTGCACGTGCACGTCGACCATGCCGGGCAGCACGAGCCGGCCGGTGGCGTCGACGGTGCGCACCGCGTCGATCGCGACATCGGGCCCGACGAGGCCGGCGATGCGGCCCTCGTGGACGAGGACGTCGGCCCGCTCGGGGCCGGCGGGCGTGACGACGGTGCCGCCCGCGATTCTGAGGTCGATGGTCACTTCGGTGCCTCCATGAGCTCGGTGATCTCGCCCTGGCCGGGCGAGGTGGTGGTGCGCACGACGACGTCGCTCGGCCGCACGTAGCGGTCGAGCCAGTCGACGATGAGCGGAGTGGTCTGCTCCCAGTAGCGGTCGTAGGCCGCGTAGTGGGTGGTGTGCCGCTGCATGATCAGCTGCTTCGGGCCCTTCGCGGCGGCGAAGAGGGCCTCGGCGTGGTCGGTGGGGGTGGTCGCGTCGCCCTCGACGCCGATCACGAGGAGCGGCGTCGCGAGACGGTTGGCGGCGTCGATGGGCCGGTAGGCGAGGATCTCCTCGGCGCAGGACAGCGGGATGGCGGAGGGGATGCGGTCGTCGACGTCGGCCTTGATGTTCGTGGCGCGGCGCTCGGGGGTGGGCACCATGATCTCCTCGCGGGGGTGCACGAGGCGGCCCTGCCCGGTGGTGACGCGGAGCCGGCGGTCCTCCTCGAGGCTCGCGAGGAAGGCGAGCCAGGCGTGCTCCTCGCGCATGCGGTGCAGCCAGTCGGTGCCGTCGGCGACGGGCACCTGGCTGACGGCCGCCTTGACGCGGGGGTCGACGTCGGCGAGGAGCACGGCGTTGCCGCCGCCCGTGCCGCCGGTGCCGAAGACGCCGATCGCGTCGGCGACGACGTCGTCGCGGGTGGTCAGGTAGCTGACGGCGTTCACGAGGTCCTGCAGCTGGCGCGCGGGCGAGAGGATGCCCCGGTCGCCCTCGGAGTCGCCGAAGCCGCGGTAGTCGAAGACGAGCACGGCGAAGCCGGCGGCGACGAGGGCCTCGTGGTAGCGCACGTAGAGCTTCGCGTCCTTCAGGCCGAGCCAGCCCGGACCCTGCACGATGGCCCGGTACGGGCCCGGCGTCTCGGGCGTACGCCAGATGGCGGCGATGCGATCGCCCTCGCTGTAGAACTCGACGCCTGTGCTTCTCATGCGGGTCCTCCCGGATCTCGACGCTTCCTTGCGCGGGGCCCGGCACGCGGCGGATGAATCGGCATCCGCGGTGTCGACCGGAAGCTTCCGATCGGGCCCGCCGAGCCCATCATGTCGTATCTTGGATCCAGAATCCAGTATTGATCCGAGATCGCTCTCGGAGCTAGGCTCTTCTGCGACGGCCGGGCGGGATTGCCCGGTGTCACCAGTGGTCCGGGATTGGGCCGCGAGTCGCCGACCTCGTCGGATTCCGCATCGCTCGCCCCTGCCCAGGAGATCCGCATGACCACCAGTCCCGGCCGTTCCACCGGCCCCACCCCGCCCCGCGCGTCCGCCCGCCGCGGCGGCCCCGCCCGACTGCGCGGACCGGCGCTCGTCGCCACCGCGCTCGGCCTCGCCGTCGCCTCGACCGCCGCCCTCGCCGGCTGCGCCGCCCCCGCCTCGGCCGAGCGGCCCGAGGCATCCGCCGCCGCCTCGACCGGCTACCCGCTCACGATCGACAACTGCGGCACCGAGGTCACCTTCGACGCCGCGCCCGAGCGCGTCGTCACCATCAAGTCCTCCACGGTCGAGCTCATGCTCGCGCTCGGCCTCGGCGACCGCGTCGTCGGCACCGCCTTCAGCGACGGCCCCGTCCCCGAGGAGTACGCCGACGCGCTCGTCGGCGTGCCGGCCGTCTCCGACAAGGTGCCCTCGCAGGAGGCGACGCTCGAGCTCGAGCCCGACCTCGTCTACGCCGGCTGGGAGTCGAACCTCTCCGCCGAGGGCGCCGGCGAACGCGATCAGCTCGCCGCCCTCGGCGTCGCGAGCTACGTCGCCCCGGCCGCGTGCAAGGGCGAGGGCTACATGCCCGACCCGCTGACCTTCGACGAGGTCTTCCGCGAGTTCGAGGAGCTCGGCGCGATCTTCGACGTGCCGGACGCCGCGGCCGAGCTCGTCTCCGAGCAGCGCGCCGCGCTCGACGCGATCGAGCCGAACACCGACGGGCTCACCGCCCTCTGGTACAGCTCGGGCACCGACACGCCCTTCGTCGGCGCAGGCATCGGCGCCCCGCAGATGATCATGGACGCCGCCGGCCTCGAGAACGTCGCCGCCGAGGTGCACGACACCTGGACCTCGATGAGCTGGGAGGCGATCGTCGACGCCGAGCCCGACGTCATCGTCCTCGTCGACGCCCCCTGGAACACCGCGGCGTCCAAGATCGAGCTGCTGCAGCAGAACCCCGTCACGGCGGCGCTGCCCGCCGTCGCGCAGGAGCGGTTCCTCGTCGTCGACTTCCCCGCGACCGAGGCCGGCGTGCGCAACGTCTCCGCCGTCCAGTCGCTCGTCGACCAGCTGGCTGCGCAGGCGGGCTGATGCGCACCGCCGGGCGCACGGAGACGACGGCTGGGGTCGGCGACCCGGGCCCGGTCGGCGACGTGCGCCCGGCCCCGCCCGCCGCGGCAGGTCCGCGCGGCCGACCGCGCGGCGGACGGGCGCGCGGCAGCCGCCCGCTCGGCAGCCGCCCGCTCGGCCGGCGGGCGCTCCTCGCCGGCCTCGTCGGGATCGTGCTGCTCGTGGCATCCATCGTCGTCGCCGTCACCCTCGGCCCCGCCGAGCTCTCCCCCGGCGAGGTGCTCGCGAGCCTCGCCGCGCACCTCGGCTTCGGCGAGCCGACGCTCTCGCCGCTCCGCGACGGCATCGTCTGGCAGCTGCGGATGCCCCGGGTGCTCACCGCCGCCGCGGTCGGCGCGGGCCTCGCCCTCTGCGGCGCGGTGATGCAGGCGATCACGCGGAACCCGCTCGCCGACCCGTACCTGCTCGGACTGTCCTCGGGGGCCTCCGTCGGCGCGGTCGTCGTGCTCGTCCTCGGCTGGGGGCTGCTGCTGCCCCTCGCGGCCTTCGGCGGCGCGGTGCTCGCCCTCGTCGCGACGCTCGGGCTCGCCCTCGCCGCCGGTCGCGGCGGGCGCCTCGCCCCGACCACGACCGTGCTCGCCGGCATCGCCGTCACGAGCGTGTTCGGCGCGGTCACGAGCCTCGTCATCTTCTGGAGCGCGACGAACGACAGCTACCGGGAGATCCTGAACTGGCTGCTCGGCTCGCTCTCCGGCACCGACTGGAGCTCGGTGGCGATTGCGGGCGGCGCCCTCCTCGTCGTCGGCGCCCCGCTCGTCGCGAGCGCCCGCACCCTCGACGCCTTCGCCGTCGGCGAGTCCGGGGCCGCGGCGCTCGGCGTGCACGTCGCCCGCAGCCGCGCTCTGCTGCTCGGCGGCACCGCGCTGCTGACCGGCGCCCTCGTCGCCGTCAGCGGCTCGATCGGCTTCGTCGGCCTCGTGCTGCCGCACGCCGTGCGACTCGTCACCGGCCCGGGCCACCGCGCGCTGCTGCCGCTCTCGGCCCTCGCCGGGGCGATCTTCCTGGTGTGGGCCGACACGGGCGCGCGCACGCTGTTCGACCCGCGCGAGCTCCCGGTCGGCATCCTGACCGCACTGATCGGCGGGCCGGTGTTCGCCTGGCTGCTGCTCCGCTCGAGGAGGACAGCATGATGCCCGGATCGCGGACCGGGGGACGCGTGCGCTTCGCCCGACTGCTGCCACGCTCGAGGAGGACCGCATGACCCTGGACCTCGACCGCGTGCGCTTCGCCCGCGACGGCCGCACCATCATCGACGGGATCGATGCGACGCTGCCCGGCGGCGCGCTCACCGCGCTCATCGGACCCAACGGCGCGGGCAAGTCCACCCTGCTGCACCTCATCGCCGCGATCGAGCGGGCCGGCGACGGCGCACTCGCCCTCGACGGCCGCGAACTCGGCCGGATGCGCCGCCGGGAGCGCGCCCGCCTCGTCGCCCTCGCCGAGCAGCAGGCCGAGCTCGACCCGCAGCTCATGGTGTCCGCGGCCGTGCTGCTCGGCCGCACTCCGCACCTCGGCGCCTTCGCGCCCGCCGGGCCGCGCGACCACGCGCTCGTCGCGCACGCGCTCGAGGCGACCCGCGCCGAGCATCTCGCCGGACGGCGGATCGGGGAGCTCTCCGGCGGCGAACGCCAGCGCGTGACGCTCGCCCGGGCGCTCGCCCAGGAGCCCGAACTGCTGCTGGCCGACGAACCCACGAACCACCTCGACCTCTCGGCGCAGCTCGTCGCGCTGGAGCTGCTCGCCGGCCTCGCCCGGGGCGGCCTCACGGTCGTCGCGGCCCTGCACGACCTCAGTCAGGCGGCGGCGTACGCCGACCACGTGCTCGTGCTCGCGGACGGCCGGGTCGTCGCGGCCGGCCCGCCCCGCGAGGTGCTCACCGCGCAACTCGTGCACGAGGTGTACGGCGTGCGCGCCCAGATCATCGACCACCCGATCACCGGGCGCCCGCTCATCGCCGTCGCCGCCGGGGCGGCCGCGGAGGCGTCGTCGTTGGCGTCGTCGTCGCCGGTGACCGGCGCGGTCCCCGCCGGCACCGGTGGCGTGCCGGGCGCGTAGCCTGGAGGAGTGAGCGAATCGGTCGTCGACGGCATCGCCGCCGAGTTCCTGCACAACGCGAATCGCGGACGACGCCTCGTCGCGGTCGACGGCGCGGATGCCGGGCGTGCCGCGCGCTACGCCGACGCCCTCGGGCGGGCGATCGCCGAGGCATCCGGTGACGAGGTCGCGCGCCGCTCGCTCGGCGCGGTGAGCGAGGCGGAGCTCCGCAGCGGCACGGTCGAGCCGTTCCGCGCGGGCGACGACGGCGGCCCCGACGCCGTGCTCGTCGTCGACGGGCGGGGCCTCCTCGACGACGCGGTGCGCGGCATCTGGCACTTCTCGGTCTGGACCCTCGCGGGCGACGAGCTGCCGCACTCCGGCGCGAACGTGATCGTCGACGTCTCCGACGAGGGCGAACCGAGCCGGTACTTCTACGACTACTGCGCGATCCCGCCGAGCGTGAACCGCCCCGGCCTGCACTGAGGAGGCGCCGCCCGGCCTGCCCTGGCCCGGCTTGCCCTGCCCGCACCATCCCCGGCTCGGCTTGCCCTGCCCGCACCATCCCCGCCCGCACCATCCCCGCGCGCTGCGAGGCGCACGACGATACCGGCGGCACGCCGTGCGGCGACGGCGCGTCCCGGGTTCGGTCGTGCAGCTCGCAGCGCGGCAAGGCCGGGCGGGATGGGAGAAGGGCGTGCACAGGACCGGGCCCGGCACGCTCACCCACGCGCCGGGCCCGGAACTCGAGGGCGACGGCTCGCCCGCCGCGACTCAGCCGCGGGCGCGGAGACGCGGCGCCAGGTCGCGCTCGAAGAGCTCGAGGAAGCGGCGCTGGTCGTGCCCGGGCGCGTGGAACACGAGGTGGTTGAAGCCCCAGTCGATGTACTGGCCGATCTGCTCGACGACGGCGTCGGGGTCGGTGCCGACGATCCAGCGCTTCGCGATCTGCTCGATCGGCAGGGCGTCGGCGGCCCGCTCCATCTCGACGGGATCGGTGATGTCGTGCTTCTGCTCCTTCGAGAGCGAGAGCGGCGACCAGAACCGGGTGTTCTCGAGCGCGGCCTCCTCGGTCTCCTCGTAGGAGAGCTTGATCTCGATCATCCGGTCGTACTCGTCGAAGGTGCGGCCGTCGTCGCGTGCGGCGAGGCCCTCCTTCACGGCGGGCATGAGCTGATCGGCGTAGAGCTCCGCGCCCTTGCCCGAGGTGCAGATGAAGCCGTCGCCGGCGCGCCCCGCGTACTTCGCGACCTGCGGGCCGCCCGCGGCGATGTAGATCGGCACGGCCTGCTCCGGGCGGTCGTAGATCGAGGCATCGTGGGTCGAGTAGTACTCGCCCTGGAAGTTCACCTGCCCCTCCTCGTTCCAGAGGGCGCGCATGAGGCGCACCGACTCGCGCAGCCGCGCGTAGCGCTCGCGGAACTCGGGCCAGTCCTGCTCGCCCGCGCCCCGGAAGCCCGTCGCGATCTCGTTCAGCGCCTCGCCGGAGCCGAAGCCCGCGATGATGCGATCGGGGTAGAGCATGCCGAGCGAGGCGAACGCCTGCGCGAGGACGGCCGGGTTGTAGCGGAACGTCGGCGTCATCACGCTCGTGCCGATCTTCACCGAGCTGGTGCGCTCGCCGACGGCGGCCATCCACGCGAGCGAGAACGGCGCGTGCCCGCCGGTGTGGCGCCACGGCTGGAAGTGGTCGCTCGCGAACACCGACTCCATGCCGTGGCCTTCGGCGGCCACGGCGATCTCGACGAGCTCGCGGGGGTCGAACTGCTCGGCGCTGGCCTTGTACCCGAGGGTGAGGGTCACGATTGGTCTCCTTCTGCTGAGAACTGCTGGGTAGTGAGAACGCGCGGACGCGAGCCGGTCTTCCGCGCGGATGCCTCGGCCGATGCCTGGACGGATGCAGCGGCGGATGCCTCGGCATCCGCGTGCGGCAGCGCCTCGTCGGCGAACGCGGCGACGACCTCGGCCGTGCGCGGGCCGACGCCGAGGCCGAGCGCGGCCTCGAGCGCCTCGACGGTGTCGACGTCGCGCCGGAGGCCCGGGTCGATGTCGCCGAGCGCGGACAGCTCGGCGAAGCCGGCCGAACGGTGGGCGGCCGCGGAGTCCGGTCCGAAGCCGGGCCGCAGCCCGGTGCCCGCGAGCGCGGTGACGAGCGTCGTGCCGGTGTCCTCGAGGTCGGCGACGAAGGCGAGCCGGTGCCCGCACGCCGCGTCGAGGGCGTCGTCGAGCGCACCGGAGCGGAGCGCCGGCAGATCGCCGAGCAGCACCGCGAGATGCCGGCCGCCGCCGTGCCTGACGTGGGCGATGCCGAGCTCGATCGCGGACGTGAGCCCGGGCTCGCCCGGCTCGGGGACGAGCTCGACCTCGGGGAGCGCGGCGAGCTCGGCGCCGAGCGCGGTCTCCCCGGTGACGACGACGACCTCGGCGACCCGGTCGGCGCGGCGCACGGCGTCGACCGTGTCGAGCGCGAACGCCCGGGCGAGCGCGGCCCGCTGCTCGGCGCCGAGCTGCGGGCGGAGGCGGGACTTCGCCGCCGCGAACGCCTTCACGGGGATCACCACGACCCAGTCGCCGCCGCTCACGGGCGCAGCCCCGGCAGGACGTCGCGGCCGAACACCTCGAGCCACTCGAGCTGGTTGCGGCCCACGTTGTGCAGGTAGATGCGGTCGAAGCCGAGGTCGAGGTGCCGCTGGATCTCGGCCCGGTGCAGATCGGGGTCGGCGGAGACGACCATGCGTCCGGCGAAGTCCTCGGGGCGCACGGTGCGGGCGAGTTGTTCGAGCTCGAAGGGCGAACGGATGTCGCCGCGGCCGAAGCGCATGCCGGCGATGGGCCATTCGGCGAGCGCGTTGCGCATCGCCTCCTCGTCGGTCTCGGCCCAGGAGAGGTGCAGCTGCAGCACACGGGGCATCTTCGACGCGTCGCGGCCGCCGTCGCGGGCGCCGTCGGCGAAGCGGGCGAGCAGCACCTCGAGCCGCTCCGACGGCCCGCTCTGCGTGATGAGCCCGTCGGCGACGCGGCCGGCGCGGCGCGCGGTGACGGGGCCGGCGGTCGCGATGTAGATCTCGGGCGCGACCTTCGGCATGGTCCACAGCCGGGTGGACTCCATCTTGAAGCTCGGGCCTGCGTGGCGCACGTCGCGCCCGGCGATCGAGGCCGCGAAGAGCTTCTTGATGAGCTCGACCGCCTCGAACATGCGCGCGATGCGGTCGGGCGGCTCCGGCCAGTAGGCGCCGACGACGTGCTCGTTGATCGCCTCCCCGGACCCGATACCGAGCCAGTGCCGCCCCGGGTACATCGAGGCGAGCGTCGCGCTCGCCTGGGCGACGACGGCGGGGTGCATGCGGAAGGTCGGGGTGGTGACCCCGGGCCCGAGGTCGCCCCGGGTTGCCGCGCCGACCGCACCCAGCACGCTCCACACGTGCGAGGCCTGGCCGAGACGCGGCAACCACGGCTGGAACGGGTCGGTGGCCATGGTGCCGCTGAAGCCGTGACGCTCCGCCGCAGCGGCGAAGGCGACGGCGTCGGACGGCGGGAACTGCTCGAGCATTGCGGCGTAGCCGATGTGCACTGACACTCCTCCATCCTGACGCGTCGTCGTTCCGGCGTCACGCGAGCGAGCTCGCGAGGCGGGTCACCTCCCGCCGCATCAGTATTTCGGATACTGGATCCAAAAGCAAGGGGCCGGCCCATCGGGGCCGCAGGCGTCAGCGCGCGGCGGCACCGCCCTCGGTGGAGAGCATCTCGAGCACCGCGTCGCGGACGCCCGTCAGGTGCGAGCGCAGCACCTCGGCCGCGGCATCCGCATCGCCCGACTCGACCGCCGCGACGAGCGCCTCGTGCGAGTGCCCGTGCTCGCCGCCGCCCACGAGGCGCCAGCCGAGCACGTAGCGGCCGACCTTCAGGCGCAGCTGCTCGATCATCTCCCAGTGCACCGGGCGCGCGGCCGCGCCGTAGAGCTCCGCATAGAACTGCGTGCGGGCATCGACGAAGTCGGCGCCCTCCTCCTCGGCGTCGGCGATCCGGCCGAGCTCGCGGAGCCGGGTGATGCGCTCGGGCGTCATCTCGTCCATCGAGTGGCGCAGCGCGTCGACCTCGAGCAGCACCCGGATGTCGTAGACCTCGCGCGCCTGATCGGCGGAGAGCGCCTTCACGACGGCCCCTCGGCGGGCGTGGAACTCGACCAGGCCGTCGGCCTCGAGCTGGATCAGCGCGGAGCGCACCGGCAGCCGCGACACGCCGATGGTCTCGGCGAGGGTCTCCTGCCGGAGCTTCTGCCCGGGCGCGAGCGTCCCGTCGAGGATGGCGTCCCGGAGGATGTCGTAGGCCATCGTGCCGACCGAGCGGTAGCCCGCCTGGTGGCGGCCCGCCAGGCGCTGCAGCGCCTCGGCGCTCGGCGCGCTCGTGGTCGATCCGGCGCGGCTGTCGCGTTCGCTCATGGCGACGAGGCTAGCGGATGGATCGTCGCCGGGCACGCAAATTGGATCCAAGATCGCGGATGCGGCGCAACCGGCCGCCGTCGCCTGCGCGGCTCAGTACTCGCGCGGGCGCCGTCGCCTGCGCGGCTCAGCGCTCCCGCGGCCGCCGGCTCAGCGCTCGCCGTCCTCCGCCTGCGCCTCGTCGAATCCCGCCCGGTACCCCTCGTCGTACGCCTCGTCGGCGCCGAGCCGGAAGAGGTCGCGCTCGGACGGCCGCTGGATGGACCGCGCACCCGGCAGGTCGAGGTCGCCGACGTAGCGGCCGAGCCCCCGCACGATCGCGACCGGCACGCCCGCGCTCTTGCCCTTCACGAGCTCGCCCGCGCCGGCCAGCTCGTCGGCGACGCACGGCATCGTGACCGCGAGCGCCTTGCCCGAGGCATCCACCTGGCCGCGGAGGTCGTCGAACACGTGCACCCCGGCCGCGCCGATCGCGATGTCGGTCTGGCCCTCGCGCCACGGACGGCCGAGCGTGTCGGAGAGGATGACGCCGACCTCCCGACCGGTGAGCTCCCGCAGCCCGGTGGCGAGCGCGCGCGCCGAGCCGTCGGGGTCGACGGGGAGGAGCAGCACGGTTCCGTCGGGGGAGTTCGAGGCGTCGACGCCGGCCGCGGCGCCGACGATGCCCTGCCGGTTCTCGACGATGCGGGTGACGCCGCCGTCGTACTCCCGGGTCGCGACGACGCGCACGGTCTCCGCGGTGATCGCCTCCTCGCGGTCGGCTGCCTCGACGAGGCGCCCCTCGGCCTTCGAGACGATCTTCGAGGTGACGACGAGGATGTCGCCGTCCTCCAGCGAGGCGGCCCCCGCGATGATCGCCGCCAGATCGGCGCCCGCCGTGATCTCGCCGATGCCCTCGACGCCTTCGACGCTGAATCCCATCGTCGCCTCCTCGCTCGGATTCGATCATGGCAGCAATGGCGGACGCGCGGCAGTCGGCGCTCTCGGGCGCGGGGCCCGGCCGGCGACGGGCCGGCATCGCCCTCGACGGGCGAACCCCCAGAACGGGGGAGTCGATTCCGGCCGGTGTGCTCCGTATCGTCCGCATCACGGCCCAATCGGAGCCGCCCCTCCAGTAAGGAACACCTCACATGACCCGACGCCCTCGCGCGACGCCCTGGCGCGCGACCCTGGCCGCTGCAGCCTGTCTGGCCCTCACCGCGTTCGGCGCCCTTCCGGCGAACGCCGCCGAGGACGAGCCGCTCGGCCGACCCGTGCCCACCGCCGAGGCCCCGAGCAGCGATGCCGGCGACCCTCTGGCCCCTCGCACTCGCGACCTCGGGGTGTCCGCCGCGGCCGCGGCCGCCGAGCTCTCCGCGACCGCGGGAACGCAGGACCTCGCGCCGATCGCTGCCGCGACGGGATCGATCAGCGGCACCGTCACCAAGATGACCGGCGCCAAGACGAAGGCCCCGCTGGCCGGGGCCGTGGTCTCCGTGCATCCGTACCAGCCCTCGAGCGACACCCTGCCTCCGGCGGTCGCGACCGCCACGAGCGCGGCGAACGGCACCTACACCGTGACCGGAGTGCCGGCGGGCCAGTATCTGGCGCTCTTCCGCGATCCCGCGAAGGGCACGAAGCTCCTGCCGGACTTCTGGCGGAACGCGGCCTACGCCACGTCCGCGACGCCGATCACCGTGTCGGATGGTCAGACCGCGACCGGCATCGATGAGATGCTCGCCCCGCTGCTGAGCGGCTACATCGCCGGCGCCGACCGCTACGAGACCTCCGCCGCGATCGCCGAGGACTTCCCGGTCGGCGTCGACTGCGTCTATCTCGCCTCCGGCGCGAACTTCCCGGATGCGCTGAGCGCGGCCCCGGCCGCCGCGACGTGCGGCGGTCCGCTGCTGCTCGTGCAGCCGACCGCGCTCCCCGCGAAGATCGCCGCCCAGCTCACGCGCTTGAAGCCGGCCAAGGTCTTCATCGCGGGCGGGACCGGTGCCGTCTCCGCGAAGGTCGAGCAGGCCGTGAAGGCCCGCGTGCCGTCGGCGAGCATCAAGCGGCTGGCGGGCAAGGACCGATACGGCACGTCGCGGGCGATCGTCGACACCGCGTTCGGTACCAGCCAATACGTCTGGATCGCGACCGGCGTCGACTTCCCCGACGCGCTCGCCGCGAGCAACGCCGCGGCCGCGTACCGCGAGCCGGTGCTCATCGTCCCGGGTCGCGCAGCGAAGGTCGATGCCGCGACGATGCAGACCGTCGCCAATCGCCAGCCCGACGCGGTCGTGATCGCCGGCGGCACCGGCGCCGTCTCAACCGGCATCGAGAACCAGCTCTGGTGGGACTACGGCAAGCTCCGCCTCTCCGGCAAGGACCGCTACGGCACCTCGATGGCGATCAACGACTGGGCGTGGAACACCCCGGGCAGCAGCTCCGTCTACGCCTTCATCACGAACGGGACGAAGTTCCCCGACGCGCTCTCCGGTGCGGCGCTCGCGGGCGGTCGCTACGGCGCGCCGATGTACACGGTGCCGCCGAACTGCGTACCGAACACCGTGCAGCAGCACATCTCCGAGCTCCGCGTCTACGAGGCGTACCTCATCGGCTACTTCTCGAAGATCTCCTTCGCGGAGCCGCTGAAGCGCTGCTGATCGCAGCGGATCGGCTCACGGCCGCGGGTGCCTTCCGGCATCCGCGGCCGTTCGCGTCGGCGCCAGCGCGTCAGCGGCGGCGGATACGCTGGATCCCATGCGCATCGCCACCTGGAACGTCAACTCGATCCGCACCCGCGTCGGCCGTGTCGTCGACTGGATGGTGCGCGAGGACGTCGACGTGCTCGCGATGCAGGAGATCAAGTGCAAGCCCGAGCAGTTCCCGCACGAGGCGTTCGAGCAGGCGGGCTACGAGCTCGCGATCCACGGGCTGAACCAGTGGAACGGCGTCGCCATCGCGAGCCGCGCGCCCATCCACGACGTCGAGCACGAGTTCCCCGGCATGCCCGGCTTCCTGAAGGGCCACGAGGGCCCCGACCTCCCCCGGGAGGCCCGGGCGATCGGCGCGACCGTCGACGGCGTGCGCATCTGGAGCCTCTACGTGCCGAACGGCCGCGCGCTCGGCGACCCGCACTACACCTACAAGCTCGACTGGTACGCGGCGCTCACCGAGTACACCCGCGCCCAGACGAGCGCGCACCCCGAGCTCCCCTTCGCGCTCATGGGCGACTTCAACGTCGCCCCGCTCGACAGCGACAACGGCGACCCCACCGTCGTCGTCGGGCAGACGACGCACGTCTCCCCCGCCGAGCGCGAGGCCTTCTTCACGCTCGAGAACGCCGGCGTCCGCGACGTCGTGCGCGCCCGCGTGCCGGAGGGGCTCTTCACCTACTGGGACTACAAGCAGCTCCGCTTCCCCCGCAACGAGGGCCTGCGCATCGACTTCATCCTTGGCTCGGAGGCCTTCGCCGAGGCCGTCACGAGCGCCTCGATCCACCGCGACGAGCGCAAGGGCGACGCCCCGAGCGACCACGTGCCGGTGCTCGTCGAGCTCGACCTCGGCGGCGACGACGACGGCGACCTGCCGATGATCTTCGGCTGAGCCGCCGCCGACTCGAGCGGCCGCCGACTCGGCTGAGCCCGCGGCGCGGGCGGCGCGCCGTGTTACGCCATGGGTCGCGCCGGGCTGACAGCACCGCCGCCCGATCGGTACCGTCGGGGCATCCACACCGCCCTGCGCGCCGATCTCCCCCGATGCGGTGCCGCCGATCGGTTCCGGCGAGCCCGGAGCCCGGGAGCCGACATGTCCGCGACGCCGACGAGCACGAGCGCAACAGCGCTGCCCGTGGAGTTCCGCGGCGTCGGGCGCGCGTTCGCGACGGCATCGGGCCCCCGCCCGGTGCTCCGCGACGTCGACCTCATCGTCGAGGCCGGTGAGATCCTCGCGATCCTCGGTCCGAGCGGCTGCGGCAAGTCGACGCTGCTGCGCATCGCCGGCGGCCTCGACCGGCCCACGAGCGGACGGGTGACGATCGCCGGCTCCCCCGTGGCCGACTACGACACCCGCAGCGCGATCGGCTTCCAGGAGCCGCGGCTGCTGCCCTGGCGCACGGTCGCGCAGAACGTCGCGCTGGGCCTGCCGCGCGGCACCGCCCGCGCCGCCGGACGCGCGCACGTCGCACGCCTCCTCGAACTCGTCGGGCTCGCGGAGTTCGCCGAGCACCGCCCCCGTGAGATCTCCGGCGGGATGGCGCAGCGCACCTCCCTCGCCCGCGCGCTCGCCCGCTCGCCGCACGTGCTCCTGCTCGACGAACCGTTCGGCGCGCTCGACGCCCTCACGCGGCTGCGCATGCAGGACCTGCTCCTCGACGTCCACGCCGCCGAACCGACGACCGTGCTGCTCGTCACGCACGACGTCGATGAGGCCCTGCAGCTCGCCGACCGCATCGTCGTGCTCGGCTCGGCGCCTGAGGAGGAGGGCGCGGCGCCGGGCGCCGGCATCCGCCAGACCGTCGTCGTCCCCGGCACCCGTCCCCGCGACCGCGGCTCGGCCGAGCTCGCCGAGCTCCGCGGCCGGCTGCTCGACGGGCTCGGCATCGACCGGCACGGGGCCGCCCGCGGCATCCAGGCCACCAGCACCATCCCGGCGTTCCCCTACTGAGCGCGCCGGGCCGGAATCGCCCCCCCATCCCCCGAGGAGTCACATGTCCCGCACCAGTCTCATCCGCACCGCGCTCGTCGCGGGCGCCGCCGCGAGCGCCCTGCTGCTCTCCGGCTGCGTCGCCGGCGAGGGCCAGGCCGCCCAGCCCGACCCGAGCGCCGAGTCGGGCTCGCTCGAGGGCCAGTCCCTCGCGATCGACTTCGCCACCTACAACCCGCTGAGCCTCGTCATCAAGGACCAGGGCTGGCTCGAGGACGCCGGGCTCGACGTCACCTGGGTGCAGTCGGCCGGTTCGAACAAGGCCAACGAGGCGCTCCGGGCCGGGGCGATCGAGGTCGGTTCGACCGCGGGCTCCGCGGCGCTCCTCGCCCGGTCGAACGGCTCGCCGATCCAGGTCATCGACATCTTCTCGCAGCCCGAGTGGGCCGCGCTCGTCACGGTCGACGGCACCGGGGTCTCCTCCGTCGCCGATCTGAAGGGCGCGCAGGTCGCCGCGACGAAGGGCACCGACCCGTACTTCTTCCTCCTGCAGACGCTCGAGGCCGAGGGGCTCTCCGCCTCCGACATCACCGTGCAGAACCTGCAGCACGCCGACGGCTGGGCCGCGCTGCAGAACGGCTCGGTGCAGGCCTGGGCGGGCCTCGACCCGATCATGGCCGGCGCCGAGGAGCAGGGCGCGACGCTCTTCTCCCGCAACGTCGACTTCAACTCCTACGGCTTCCTGAACGCCACCGAGGACTTCATCGCGAAGAAGCCCGAGGTCGCCCAGGCCGTCGTCGACGCCTACGAGCACGCGCGCCAGTGGGCGCAGGACAACCCCGAGGAGACCGCGCAGATCCTCGCGGACGTCGCGGGTCTCGACCTCGCCGTCGCGACGAAGGTGATCGACGAGCGCACCAACCTCGACGTCGACCACGTGCCCGGCGATGCCCAGGTCGCCGTGCTGGAGAAGATCGGCCCGATCTTCGTCGAGCTCGGCGACGTGCCCAACCAGAAGCAGGTCGACGAGGCCCTCGCCTCGCTCATCAACGACGAGTTCGCCACCGAGGCGGACCCGGCGCGCTTCGAGTAAGGCGCCTCGATGACGACGGATGCCTCGCGCGGCGACGCGCTCACGAGCACCGGGCTCGACGCCGGCCGCGCCGGCGCCGAGCCCGGGCGCGCGGGCGTGAGCTCGGTCGACCGGCAGTCGAACGCCCCCGTCGCCGACCGCGGCCTCGCGGTCGCCGCGGCGGGGCCGTTCGGCGCGTCCGGGATCGACCGGCGCGGGGCATCCGGCCGGGACGGAGCGGATGCCCCGGACGGTGCGGATGCCCCGACCGGCCCCGCCGGGTCATCCGCCGTCTCCCCGCGCCGCCGCCTGGTCGACCGGCGCTGGTTCCGGATCGTCGGCGGCGCGCTCCTGCCCGTCGCGCTCCTCATCGCCTGGCAGCTCGCCTCGACCTCGGGCGCGGTGCCCGTGTCGATGCTGCCGAGCCCGGAGATGGTGTGGACGGCGGGCGTCGACCTCGCCGAGCGCGGACTGCTCGGGCTCTACGTCGCGATCTCGACGCAGCGCGTGTTCGTCGGCTTCGCGGTGGGAGCGGCGCTCGGCCTCGCGATCGGCGCCATCGTCGGGCTCTCGAAGCTCGGCGACATCCTGCTCTCGCCCACGCTCGGCGCGATCCGCGCGGTCCCCTCCCTCGCCTGGGTGCCGCTGCTCATCCTCTGGCTGAAGATCGGCGAGGAGTCGAAGGTCGTGCTCATCGCGATCGGCGCGTTCTTCCCGGTGTACACGATCGTCGCGGCCGCCCTCCGGCACGTCGACCGGCAGCTGCTCGAGGCCGGGCGGGCGTTCGGGCTCCGCGGCGTGCGCCTGCTCTCGGTCGTGCAGCTGCCCGCCGTGGTGCCCTCCGTCGTGTCGGCGCTGCGGCTCGCGCTCGCGCAGTCCTGGCTCTTCCTCGTCGCCGCGGAGCTCATCGCGAGCTCGATGGGGCTCGGCTTCCTGCTCGTCGACTCGGGCAACAACGGCCGGATCGACCGGATCTTCCTCGCGATCATCCTGCTCGCCGTGCTCGGCAAGCTCACCGACGCGGTCGTCGGCCTCTTCGAGCGCTGGGCCGTGCGCAAGTGGGCGTGAGCGGGCCCGGGCTGCGCTGAACCGAGTCGCCTCCTTCCAAGTTGCCCGAATTCCATGGGATTCGGGCAACTCGAGTATTCGGGGGCTCAGTCGGGGCGCGGCAGCACCGTCAGCACCCGCGTGGTGAACTCGAGGAAGCGCCCCATGAACATCGTGAGGAACTCCCGGGTGCTCTCGACCGTCACCTCGCCGTCCGGCTCGATGAGCCCCGGCTTCAGCTGCAGGTAGGCCTCCGGCGAGTTCATCTGCGGGGCGTTGCAGAAGCTCAGGATGCTGCGCAGGCTCTGCTGCGCGACGGCGGTGCCGATCGCCCCGGTCGACGCGCCGATGACGGCGCTCGGCCGACCGGTGAGCGCGTTCTGCCCCCACGGCCGGCTGGCCCAGTCGATCGCGTTCTTCAGGGGCCCGGGCAGCGAGCGGTTGTACTCGGGGGTCACGAACAGGAGCGCGTCGGACGCCTGGATCGACGCCTTGAAGTCGCGGGCCGTCTGCGGGTAGTCGGCGTCGTAGTCGCGGCTGTACAGCGGCAGCTCGCGGTACACGATCTCGTGGAACTCGAACTCCGGCGGCGAGAGCCGCATCAGCGCAGTCGCGAGCAGCCGGTTGATCGAGTCGCTCGCGAGACTGCCGATGAAGAGGCCGACCCGGTAGGGCGGCTCGTGCTGGATGGGCTCGATCTGCATGGTGCGATCCTTCCTGCTCCGAGGCCGGGCGCCGCCGAGCGGGGTGCGCCCGGCTCCAGCCTGCACCCGCGCCCCCGGGTGCGCCAGCCCTGATCGGCCGGCAGGGCGCGGCTCAGCGCAGGGCGCGGCTCAGCGCAGGGCGCGGCTCGGCGCAGCGCGCGGCTCAGCGCAGGGCGCGGCTCAGCGCAGGGCGCGGCTCGGCGCAGGGCGCAGCTCAGCGCAGGACGCGGTACCCGGCGCGCTCCTCTGGATCGAGGTGCTCGGTCGCGTAGCTCAGCATCGTGCGCGGCATCCGTGCGGCGAAGCGATCGAGGAAGCCGGTGAGCGCGCCTCGGTCGACCCGTTTGCCGACCTCGCGCAGCATCCAGCCGACCGCCTTGTGCAGCAACGGCTCGGGATCGTCGAGCAGCCGCTCCGCGAGGGCGAGCGTGGGGGCGGCATCCCCTCCCTTGATCGCGGCGAAGGTCGCGAGCACCGCGACCCGGCGCTGCGAGAGCGAGGCGGATGCCGCGAGCTCCGCGACGAGCGGGGGGACGGGCACGACCGCGGGAAGCGCGGCGTAGAGCTCCTCGCCGACGAGCACCTCGGCGCTCGCGTCGACGAGGTCCCAGTTGTCGACGTGCCCGGCGCGGACCGCGGCGAGATACGCCTCGTGCTCGGCGCGACGCACCCCGTCGTCGCGGCCCCGGGCGCGCCCCGCCCGCCGGAACCGCTCGACCATGACGAGCAGCCCGGCGAGCCGCTCCTCGTGGATCGGGCTCGCGACGAGCTCGGCGGTCTCGGCGGCGGGCAGGGCGAGCGAGCGCCGCACGAGCGCGCGCGTCGCGGGGACGGTGACCCCGATGAAGACGTCGCCCTCGGCGTACTCGCCCGGCCCGGTCTTGAAGAAGCGCGCGGCGCCGGCGGCGCGCTCGGGAGAGGATGCCGCTGCGAGCGCCGCTCGCACCTCGGCCGCCGTCCGCAGCTCCTCGCTCGCGCCCGCACCCATGCCTGCACGGTACCGGCCCGCACCGGCCCGCGCGCACAACTCAGGAACATCCGGCGGATACGCCGAACGCCCGGACGGCGTCCCCGCGTGATCACGGGGATGCCGGCCGGACGCTCCTGAGTTGTGTGAGGCGGTTCAGGCCCGCGGGGCCGAGGGGTCGGCGGGCGCCGCGGGGTCGGCTGCCTCGGCGGCCGGTGCAGCCTCGGCGGCGGCCGGCTCGGCGGCCGGTGCAGCCTCGGCAGCGGCCGGCTCGGCGGCGGCCTCGGCGGGCTCCGCGTCCGCGAGCGGCGAGACCTCCTCGACGACGGTCTCCTCGATCACGACCTCCTCGACGAACTCGGGCTCGGCGGCGAGCACGGGCGCGGCCGTGCGGGAGAGCGCACCGAAGCCGATGAGCACCGCGAAGAGCGCGAGCGAGACGACGAGGCCGACGATGCCGCCCGTGAGCAGGCCCGAGGACACGACGATCTCCGACTGGCTGCCGTAGACGTCGACGGCGGTCCCCGTGCCGCTCGTCAGGGCGGCCGTGAGCGTCGCGTTCGCGGAGGAGGTCCACATCGCGCCGATCACCGTGACGACGGCGGAACCGGCGAGTGCGATCGTCGGCACGACGAGGGCGACGGCGGCGGAAGGGCGGGAGCGGGTCATGAGGGACTCGTTTCGTCTGGTCGGATTCGGCGGGCGTCCGCGACGGGACCGCAGCGGATGCCGCGCGCCGGGCCGGTGCGGAGGAGTCCGTCGCCCGGCCAGGAGCGACGGTACGGGCGGCGGCTATGCATCGCCTATGCGTCTGCTTTCGGATTCGTGTGCGGTGGTGCGATCGGTGGCGCGGTTCTCGCGTTCGGCGCAATATTCCCGCGTCGCACCGCAACCATTCGCGGAGCGCGTGCGCCTACCCTGGGAGAGGCGGCGATTCCGCGCTGCCGCAGACCACCACGACGACGGGAGGTTCCGAATGTCACAGACCACTCTTGACACCATCGTTGGCGAACCCGAGGTCCTGGAGGACGCGGTCACGCCGGAGACGATCGCCCTCGCGGCCGGGGTCGAGCACGACCCCGCCTGGCTGGCGCTGAAGGACGCGGCGACCCGGCTGCAGGCGCTCCAGGTGAAGGACGGCTCGGTGCCGGTCGAGACCGACCGCCCCGAGGCATCCGCGCTCGTCGACACGATCGTCGAGTCCGTCGCCGCGCTCGCCCCGCGCTTCCCGCACGAGGCCGCGTACCTCACGGCGCTCCAGGCCGACTTCCGCAAGTGGCAGGGCGAGGACCTCGGCGTCCCCGACTTCCTCGACTCGCTCGTGGAGTTCCAGCCGCAGCGCCACCGCGTCGACGGCATCCGCCACCTCGTCGTGTTCCCGATGGTCACGCAGAACGGCTCGTCCGAGCGGCACGTCGAGGCGCTCGTCGTCGAGACGATCTGGCCGGAGTTCATCGCCGCGCTCGAGGCCGGCGACTACGGCAACAAGCTCTTCGTGAGCCTGCGCCTCGTCGACTTCACGCCGGGCTACGACACGAACTCGGCGGTGCTCTTCCCGGAGACCGTCGCGATGCGCGAGATCCCCCAGTTCACCTGGGGCGCGATCTTCCAGGACCGCGAGGCGGCCCGCTACCGCCGCGTCGTGCGCGCCGCGAGCGAGATCACGAAGCTCGAGTTGCCGGCGGATGCCGCGAGCCTCCTCGACGACCAGGAGCTCGCCGAGCGCACCTTCGTGATGTGGGACATCATCCACGACCGCACCCACATGCGCGGCGACCTGCCGTTCGACCCGTTCATGATCAAGCAGCGGATGCCGTTCTTCCTCTACTCGCTGGAGGAGCTCCGCTGCGACCTGACCGCGTTCCGCGAGTCGGTCAAGATCCAGCGCGCGCTCGACGCCCGCCTCGCCGCCGGCGAGGAGCTGACCGAGGTCGAGGAGCAGATGCGCTCGACCGGCAAGCTCGTGCAGTACGCGGTCATCTTCGACCGCATCTTCCGCTTCGCGATCACCGGCAGCCGGGTGCGCAACTACGACGGCCTGGGCGGGCAGCTGCTCTTCGCGTGGCTGCACCGGAAGCACGTGCTGGAGTGGCGCGACGTCGAGCTGAGCTTCGACTGGGACGCCGTCGCCGACGCGGTCGTCGAGCTCGGCGACGCGATCGACCAGCTCTACTGGGAGTCGATCGACCGCCCGAAGACCGTGCACTGGCTGAAGGCGTACGAACTCGTCAGCTCGGTGGTCACGCCGAACCCCGCGTCGGTGTGGGCCGAGGGCCTGCCCCGCGAGGTGCTGGCCGGGCCGCCGAAGGGCTACACGGACCTCGTGATGGACGACGAGTTCCCGCTCTCGATGTTCTTCGAGGCGCTCGACAAGAAGATGAAGCCGGTCATCGAGTCGACGGTCGGCATCACGGGCGCGGCCAAGGCCTGAGCCTCGCCCGGCGCGAACCGAACCGCACCGGATCACCCCGGGCGCACACGGAGCTTCCGTTCCGGCGCCCGGGGTGATTCGCTTTCGATGGAGCAGGCGAGCATGGAGCAGGCGGATGGAGAACGACATGGATGACTCGACGAACGGGCCCGCGGGCCGGGTCGTGCTGATCGCGGGCGCGACGAGCGCGTCCGGCCGGGCGGTCGCGCGCGCGCTGCTCGACGCCGGCGCCGTCGTCGTCGCGGTCGGCAGCGACCGGGGCCGGCTCGACGCGATGGCGGAGGAGCTGCCCGGCCTCGTCACCGAGGTGGCCGACCTCACCGATCAGCAGCAGGTGTGGCCCCTCGCGATGCGCGTGCACGGGCGCGTCGGCGACGTGGACGGCATCGTGCACCTCGTCGGCGGCTGGCGCGGCGGGGGCGGGCTGCCCGGGCAGACGGAGGAGGACTACCGCGTGCTCGAGCGCTCCTTCTCGGCGCTCCGCCACCTGAGCCGCGCCCTCTGGGACGATCTCGTCGCCTCGCCCGCGGGCCGCATCACGATGATCTCCTCGACGACGGTCGAACGGCCGACCGCGGGCGGTGCGAACTACACGGCGGTGAAGGCCGCGAGCGAGTCGTGGATGCAGAGCGTGGCGCAGGGCCTCGGCAAGGCGGGCGAGCACGGCGCGGCGGTCACCTTCCGGGTGTCCTCGCTCGCCGGGCTCGAGGAGCGCTTCGCCGAGCGCGTCGTGGCGCTCTGGCACGAGGATGCCGCGGCGCTGAACGGCCGCGTGGAGACGCTCGCGGCGGAGTGAGTCCGGCCACCCGGATGTCGTGAAGCCGACGGATCCGGCGGCGGATCCGCCGAGCCGGGAATACGTACGCATGGTATCCCGTTGCACCGTGATGGCCGGACGCGGTGTCCGGCAGGAACAGGAGCACCAGTGACCACCATCGGCTACCTCGTCGGCAGCATCTCGAGCACCTCGGTCAACCGGGAGTACGCGAAGGCCCTCGCGAACCTCGCCCCCGAGGGCGTGCGCCTCGTGGAGATCCCCCTCGCCGAGCTGCCCTTCTACTCGCCCGACTACGACGCCGACTTCCCCCTGGTCGCCCAGGAGTTCAAGCGGGCGATCGCCGATGTCGACGGCGTGATCATCGTGACGCCCGAGTACAGCCGCTCGATCCCGGGCGTGCTGAAGAACGCGCTCGACTGGGCGGCCCGCCCCTGGGGCCAGAACTCCTTCGACGGCAAGCCCGTCGCCGTGACCGGCGCCTCGATCGGCTCCATCGGCACGGCCGCCGCGCAGCAGCACCTGCGCGGCATCCTGGGCAACCTGAACGCGGCGACGCTCGGCCAGCCCGAGACCTTCGTGCACGCGACCGAGGGGCTGCTCGTCGACGGGCAGGTGACGGACCCGGGCCTCGCCGAGTACCTGCGCGGCTTCCTCGGTGCGTTCACCGAGCTCATCCGCCGCGTACACTCCTCGCGCGCCGCCTGATCGCGCTGCGTGACCACGCCGCGTGATCGCGCTGCGTTGAACCGGTGAACGGCGGAACGCCGCCGACGGATGCTCCGTCGGCGGCGTTCCGCGTCTGCGCGCCCGGCCGGGGCTCAGGCCTCGAAGGACCCGGTCGACGCCTTCAGCTCCTCGACGGTCTTCGCACTCATCCGGCGGCCGCGGGTCTCTCCGCCGAACCAGACCGCGATCGCGCCGAGCACGCACGCGCCGATGATGAACAGTGCGACGCCCCAGGTGCCGCCGCCGACCGCCGCGACGAGCGCGACGGCGATGAGCGGCGTGGTGCCGGCGCTGACCGCGCCCGCGAGCTCGCGCGAGAACGCGAGTCCCGTGAAGCGGGCGCCGCCTGTGAACAGCTCGGCGAAGTACGCGGCCTGCGGGCCGAACATCGCGCCGACGCCGAGACCGAGACTCACGACGATCGCGAGCACGATCGGGAACGGCGCCTGCGCCCCGTCGATCAGCCAGAAGTACGGGAAGGCGAAGATCGCCGAGAAGACGATGCCGAAAAGGATCACGGGCCGGCGGCCGACCCGGTCGGAGAGCCAGCCGAACAGCGGCAGCAGCACCATCGTGACGGCCGTGCCGATCGTCGTCGCGAGCGGCCCGATCGAGGAGGCGAGGTGCAGGTTGCCGACGAGGTAGGCGGTGATGAACGCGAGGTTGATCGAGGACACGACGTTCTGCGGGGTCTGCGCGAGGAAGAGGGTCAGCATCGCCTTCTTCTCCCGGGCGAAGACCTCCTTCACGGGCGAGGCCGGCGCGTGCTCCTGCTCCTGCAGCGCGACGAACGCCGGGCTCTCGGCGAGCTTCAGCCGGATGACGAGCGCCACGACGACCACGACGGCGCTCAGCAGGAACGGGATGCGCCAGCCCCAGGCGAGGAACTCGTCCTCGGGCAGCTGCGTGACGATCGCGAAGACGCCCGAGGCCATCAGCAGGCCGAGGTAGACGCCGGCCGAGGGCCACGCGCCGTGCAGCCCGCGACGGCGTGGGTTCGCGTGCTCGACGGAGAAGATCGCCGCCCCGCCGAACTCGGCCCCGGCCCCGATGCCCTGCACGAGGCGCAGCACGATGAGCATGATCGGCGCCCAGATGCCCACCTGCTCGTAGCTCGGCACGAGCCCCATCAGGAAGGTCGCGACGCCCATGACGAGCAGCGTCAGCACGAGCACGTACTTGCGGCCGTGGGTGTCGCCGATGCGGCCGAAGATGAGGCCGCCGAGCGGGCGGATCAGGTAGCCGACCGCGAAGGTCGCGAACGCGGCGAGCGTCGCGACGAGCGGGTCGGAGTTGACGAAGATGATGCGGTTGAAGACGAGCGCCGCCGCGGTGCCGTAGAGGTAGAAGTCGTACCACTCGAGGGCGGAGCCCACGAGCGAGGCGGCGCCGACGCCGAGCATCGAGTTGTGCTTCGCCGGGCGGTCGGTCTGGGGGAGTGCGGTTCGAGACATCCTTGTCCTATTCGTGTCGAGGGTACTTCGCGGGTGGGGGAGGGTGCGGAGAACGCTGCGGGCGCGGGCGGCGGATGCCTCGGCTCACGCGACCCGGCGGTCGTCCATGGCGTCGCGGTTCCAGCTGATGCCGAGGCCGGGCTGCCCGGGGGCGACGGCGCGGCCGCCGTCGAGGCGGATCTCGTCGTTCGTGACGGCCCGGAGCTGCGGGATGTGCTCGACGTAGCGCCCGTTCGGGATCGCCGCGACGAGGCTGACGTGGAGCTCCATGAGGAAGTGCGGGCAGACGTCGGCGTTGAAGGCCTCGGCGAGGTGGGCGACCTTCAGCCACGGGGTGATGCCGCCGATGCGGGCGACGTCGGTCTGGACGACGGTCGCCGCCCCGCGCTGCAGGTAGTCGCGGAACTGGCCGAGCGAGTACATCGACTCCCCCACCGCGACCGGGATGGCGGTCGAGGCGGCGAGTCGCACGTGCCCGTCGACGTCGTCGGCCGGCAGAGGCTCCTCGAACCAGAACAGGTCGAGGGACTCGAAGGCGCGGGCGCGGCGGATGGCCTCGGCGCTCGTGAACGCCTGGTTCGCGTCGACCATGAGGTCGAAGCCGGGGCCGACCGCGTCGCGCACCGCGGCGAGCCGCTCGAGGTCCTCGGCGATGTGCGGCTTGCCGACCTTGATCTTCGTGCCGCTCCAGCCCGCCGCCTTCGCGGCGAGGGCGCCGTCGACGAGCTCCTGGGTCTCGAGGTGGAGCCAGCCGTTCTCGGTGTCGTACAGCGGCACGGCGTCGCGGAATCCGCCGGCGGCGCGCCAGAGCGGTTCGGCGGAGCGCAGGCAGCGGAGGTCCCAGAGCGCGGTGTCGACCGCCGCGAGTGCGAGGCTCGTGATCGCGCCGACGGTCGTGGCGTGGGTGCGGTCGTGCAGGCGGCGCCAGAGCGCCTCGACCTCGCGGGAGTCCTGGCCGATGAGCTGCGGCAGCAGCGTGCCGCGGAGGAGCTCGATGACGGAGCGGCCGCCCGTGCCGATCGTGTACGAGTAGCCGGTGCCGCTGAGGCCCTCGTCCGTCGTGAGATCGACGACGATGGTCTCCTGCTTCTCGAAGCTCTGGGTGGCGTCGGTGCGGACGGTCTCGACTTCGAGGTCGATGAGCGACGCGGTCGCCTGGGTGATGCGGGCCATGGTTCACTTCCTTGGGAGGGCTTGTTCGTAGATCCTATAGGAAATAGCTAGAGGATGCACGGAATAGGCGAGCGCTAGACTTCGGGGATGACCCTGAGCGCCGCGAGCCGAGCCATCCCGCCGCGCCGAGCGCTCGTCGACGACGTCTACGACGCGCTCCTCTCGCTGCTGATGGACCAGGAGATCGAGCCGGGCTCACGACTGTCGATCGACGGGGTCGCCCGGCAGCTCGACGTCTCCCCGACCCCCGTCCGCGAGGCGCTCACCCGGCTCGAGGCCGAGGGGCTCGTGCTCCGCGAGGCGCGCAAGGGGTACACCGCGGCCGAGCTGCTCGATCCCGAGGGCCTCGATCAGCTGTACGAGCTGCGCATCCTGCTGGAGCCCCGCGCCGCCCGACTCGCCACGGCGAGGCTCGACCCGGGCGCGCGCGCGGAGCTCGCGGCGCAGCTGCGCGGGATGCGTCAGGCCGCGGCATCCGACGGCGCGGAGGCCGGATTCCGCAACTACCGCGACTTCGCCGAGCGGGATGCCGCGTTCCACCACACCATCGCGCGCGCCTCCGGCAATCCGCTGCTCGCCGATGCGATCACGCGGCTCCGCTCGCACGTGCACCTGTACCGCCTGTACTTCCAGCACGGCATCGCCGACGACACCGCCGACGAGCACGCGGCGATCCTCGCCGCCCTCGAGGCGGGCGATGCCGACGCCGCCGAGCTCGCGATGCGCGCGCACCTCGAGGAGTCGCGCGCCCGGCTCGTGCCGCGCGTCGACGACGCGGCCGAGTAGCCGCGCCGGACGGGCCGCGCCGGCCGGGCCGCGCCACGCAGAGCGCGCTCCGCCCGGCTGCGCCGATCGCGCCAGGCCGCGCGGGATCAGCCGCGGGGCCAGCCGCGCGGGGTCAGCCGCGCGGGCGGAGCCGCAGCTCCTGCATCCCGCCGTCGACCGCGAGCGAGACGCCCGTCGTCGAGCCGGCTCGCGGGCTCGCCAGGTAGGCGACCGCGTCGGCCACCTCATCCGCGGAGACGAGCCGGCCGTGCGGCTGCCGGGCCTCGAGCGCGGCGCGCTCCGCCACGGGATCGTCGGCGCGCTCGAGCAGCCGGCCGATCCACGGGGTGTCCGCCGTGCCCGGGCTCACCGCGTTCACCCGGACGCCCTCGGCGAGGTGATCGGCGGCCATCGCCCGGGTGAGCGCCAGCACCGCGCCCTTCGTCGCCGAGTACAGCGCGCGCTGCGGCAGCCCCGCCGTGGCGGCGATCGAGGAGGTGTTCACGATGCTCGCCGCCGAGGAGCGCCGGAGATGCGGCAGCGCGGCGCGGCTCACCCGCGCGATCGCCACCACGTTGAGGTCGAACGCCCGGTGCCACTCGGCGTCGTCGTTGTCGGCGACGGTGCCCTGGGCGCCGATGCCGGCGTTGTTCACGACCACGTCGATGCCGCCGAGCTCGGCCGCGACGCGCTCGACGCCCGCCCGCACCGCGGCGTCGTCGCCGAGGTCGAGCGAGACCGCGAGGTCGGCGTGCGCCGCGTCCGCGGCACGGAGGTCGAAGACGGCGACGCGCGCACCCTCGGCCCGCAGCCGGCAGGCGATCGCCTCGCCGAGTCCGGATGCCCCGCCGGTGACGATCGCGACGAGTCCGTCGAAGGCGCCCATCAGCCGATCACCTCCTGGCGCTGGCGGCCGAGACCGTCGATCTCGAGCTCGACGACGTCACCGGGCGCGAGGTAGGGGAAGCGTCCCGAGAGCGCGACGCCCTCGGGGGTGCCGGTGAGCACGAGGTCGCCCGGCTCCAGCACGAGGAAGCGGCTGAGCTCCCAGACGATGCGATCGATGCCGAAGATGAGATCGCTCGTGCGCGAGTCCTGGCGCGGCTCGCCGTTCACCCAGCTGCGGAGGCGGGCGTCGTCGGCGTCGAACGCGTCGCCGGGCACGAGCCACGGCCCGAGCGGGCAGAAGCCGGGCGCCGACTTGCCGAGGGTCCACTGCCCGCCGACCCGGCCGAGCTGCCAGTCGCGCTCCGAGAGGTCGTTGGCGACGACGTAGCCGGCGACGTGCTCCCGGGCGCGGGCGGGGTCGTCGAGCGTGTCGGTGCGGGTGCCGATCACGAGGCCGAGCTCGACCTCCCAGTCGGTCTTCGTGCTGCCCGCCGGGATCGCGATCGCGTCGTCGGGCCCCACGATGGTGTTCGGCGCCTTCATGAAGACGACCGGTTCGGCCGGCGGCTCGGCGCCCGACTCGGCGGCGTGCGCCGCGTAGTTCATGCCGATGCAGTAGACCGCGCTCGGGCGGGCGATCGGGGCGCCGACCCGGAGGCCCGCCGCATCGATCTCGGTGAGCCGGCCGGCGGCGCGGGCCTCGCGCGCGGCGGCGAGTCCGCCGGCGGCGAGGAAGGCGCCGTCGAGATCGGCGCTGGCGAGCTCTGCGCCGCCGACGGTGCCGCCGAACGCGGCGCTCCGGAGCTCCGCCACGAGGGGGCGCAGGTCGAAGGCGCGGTCCCCGTCGAGCAGGACGGGGATCTCGTCGCCGGGGCGGCCGAGGCGGGCGAACCGCATGGACTTCTCCTTCGTGTCGACCCGGCCGCCGAACCTCCACCGTCGGCCAGTTTCCTATATCCTATATCCACTTGGATGCGGTGGCCGTCGGCGCGACTGGGCAAGCTGTCGGTGGCTCACCGCGGACCGACGCCCGCTGCGGATCTCAGAGAGGAGAGCGCCCGTGCTCCGTCAACGTTCGACCGTCTTCGATGCCATCGCGCATCCGGTTCGGAGACACATCCTCGAAGCGCTGAACGGCGCGCACTGGGTGTCCATCACGGACCTCGCCGAGCGCATCGAGGTCTCCCGCTCCACCGCCTCGCGGCACCTCGACATCCTCCGTCGCAGCGGGCTCGTGAAGGCGCGCCGCGTCGACCAGGCGACGATGCACCATCTCCGCCAGGACGCGCTCGATCCCGTGTTCGAGTGGATCGAGCCGCTCGTCGCCGACGAGGCCGTCGCGCGCTGAGCGGCTGAGCCATTCGTCCCCGACGAGGCCATCGGGCGCTGAGCCGCAGCCCGAGTCTCCGGGCGGCTCGCGCCACCGGCCGCCCGCGAACCGCTACTCCGTCGACGAGCCGAGCGCCCCGGCGCTCTCGTCCGGCGACGGAACACCGGACTCGGGAGCGCTGCCCGCGGGCGGGGCTCCCGATTCGGGAGCGACCCCCGACTCGGGCGGCGTGGTCGGCGGAGCGGCCTCCGGGCTGAGCCCCGGGGGCACGGCCTCCGGCGGGATCGACGGCGCATCGCCGGCCTCCGCCGCGCACCCGGCGGTCTGCTCGTCGCCCTGCAGGGCGAGCCGCCAGGCCGCGTCCGTCTGCTCGTCGAGCCCGGACGGCTTCGGGGTGCCGCCGTTCCACCACTCCCACTCGCGGTACTCGAAGCCGGCGGCCACCATGCACGCCCGCACGGCCTGCTGCCCCGAGCTCCAGGCGGCACGATCGGCCTCGGAGACGAAGCGCGGATCGGCCGGATCGAGGTAGGGGTTCTTCGGCGGGGTCGACGGGGTCGGCGTGGGCGACGGGGTCGGTGACGGACGCTCCGGACGCGGACCGGGCGAGGGCTCCGGCGTCGCCTTCGGTGCGGGCAGCGTCGGGAGCGGGGTCGAGGGCGCCGATGGCGGCGGACTCGAGGGCGCGGGCGTCTCCGGGGCGCCGGCGGCACTTCCGTCGTTCTGTTCGGCGGCGCCGCCGCGCTCCGAGTCGGGCCGGAGGTCGACGCCGCGATGCGCGAGCTGCACGGCCGGGCCGTCGTTGTCGCCGATCGCCGCGTGCACGCCGAAGACGACGCCGACGGTGCAGAGCCCGGCGACGGCCGCGGCGGCGATCGCGATCACCGGGGCTGAGCGGCGGGACCCGCCTGCGCGGTGCCCGCCGGTGCGATGGACGCCTGCGGAATGTCCGCCCGCCGAATGCCCGCCTGCCGAATGCACGTGCGGCTCGTTCGCGGTCGACTCGCCGTGCCGGGTCCGCTCTGGACGCGGCACACGAGGGAGGTCGCGCGGTCGGGGCATCCCTTTCCACCGTAGGCGAGGGATCCTCCCCCTGCAAGGGGGGCATTTCGTCCCGGGTGACCGCACGGGCGGAGAAGAGACCGCCCATCGACGGCGCCCCGCGCGATACGCTCGCGCCATGGTGCGCTTTCTGATCCGACTGGCGATCTCGCTGGTGACCGCCGCCCTCGGCCTCCTCGTCGCGTCCTGGGTGCTCCCGGACTTCCACCTCGAGTGGGGCGGCTTCCTCGTCGCGATCATCGTGTTCTCGGTGGCGCAGGCGATCCTCGGCCCGTTCGTCTTCAACCTCGCCCGCCAGTACGCCTCCGCGGTGCTCGGCGGCATCGGCCTCGTCACGACGTTCCTCGCGCTGCTCATCGCCTCGCTCTTCCCGGGCGGCATCCACATCGACGGCGTCGTCACCTGGGTGCTCGCGACGCTCATCGTGTGGATCATCACGGCGCTCGGCGGCTGGCTGCTGCCGCTCGTCTTCCTGAAGGATCGCGCCGAGAAGAAGAAGTAGCGCAGCACGGCGGGCGGCCCCTTGACAGCGGCCGGCCGTCATCGTAACTTAAGCAAATCCTTACATAAGGAGTTGCTTACATGACGGATCAGCTCAGCCTCGTCTTCCAGGCGCTCGCCGACCCCACCCGACGCGCGATGCTGTCGCGACTCCGGGAGGGCGCGGCGACCGTCGGCGAACTGGCCGAACCGTTCGCGATCAGCCGTCCCGCGATCTCCCAGCACCTCAAGGTGCTCGAGCGCGCCGGCCTCATCGAGCGCACCGCCCAGGCGCAGTGGCGCAGCTGCACGCTGCGGACCGAGCCGCTCGACGAGGCATCCGAGTGGGTCGACCGTCATCGCGGCGAGTGGAACGAGCGCTTCGACCTGCTCGACCAGCAGCTCCGCCGACTGAAGGGAACCGGCGATGACCGAGCCTGACGACCGACCGCAGTTCACGATCACCCGCATCCTCGACGCCCCGCGCGCGCTCGTCTGGCGCGCCTGGACCGAGCCCGCGCAGGCCGCCGCCTGGTGGCACCCTCGCGGCATCGACGTCGAGGAGGGCAGCGTCGAGCTCGACGTGCGGCCCGGCGGACGCTACCGCTACACGATGGTGAACCCCGTCGACGGATCGCGCTATCCGACCGCCGGCGTCTACCGCGAGGTGCGACCGCCCGAACGGCTCGCGTTCACCTGGGGGTCGCCGGAGGATGCCGACGACGCGGCCCCGCTCATCACCGTGCTGCTCCGCGAACTCGACGAGGAGCGCACCGAGATGCTCTTCCACCTCGTCGGCATCGAGGCGGGCCCGGGAGACGACAACGTCTACGACGGCTGGACCTCCGCGTTCGACGTGCTCGACGAGCACCTCGCGGACGGGGCCCGCTGATGGGCCGGCTCACGGTGGAGCAGATCGTGTCGGCCGACGGCTATGCGGCCGACGAGCACGGCGGGCTCGACTTCGTCGAGGCCGTGCCCGCGTTCGATGTGACCGACGACGACCAGCTCGCCTTCCTCGAGGACGTCGACGCGATCCTCCTCGGCGCGAACAGCTACCGCATGTTCGTCGAGTACTGGCCCGTCGCCGACCCCGCCACCGAGCCCGTCGCGGAGCCGATCGCCCGACTGCCGAAGTGGGTCGTCTCGAACACGCTCGACGCGGCGCCGTGGGGCGACGGCGAGGCGCAGCTGCTGCGCGGCGATCCGGCGGAATCGGTCGCGGCCCTGAAGGCGGAGCGCGAGCACGTCATCGTCTGGGGCAGCCTGCAGCTCGCCGACGCGCTATTCGAAGCCGGGCTCGTCGACACCCTGCGGCTCCGCGTGGTGCCGGTGCTGCTCGGCGCGGGCCGATCGTTCACCCCGTCCTCGCTCGGCCTGCAGCGCATGACGCTCGACCACGTCGTGAGCTTCCCGACCGGGCACCTCGGACTGACGTACCGCCTGGCGCGCTAGCGCGAATCAGGGGCGCCGGCATCCACCGAGGATGCCGGTGCCTGCTCCGTGGTGGTCGGCTCGGGCGTCGCCTGCGCTTCCTCGGGCGTGGTCGACTCGCCGTCGCCCGCCTGCGCCTCCTCGGGCGTCGTCGGCTCGGCGGCACGGTACTCCCGCGACAGCGTGCGGTACGCCCGCGAGGCGAACGCGCCGAGCCCGAGCGCCGCGGTCGCGAGCCCGCTGACGAAGAACACGAGGGCGATCCCCCTCGCCTCGCCGTCGCCGAGCAGCCAGCCCCAGGTCTCGTGCCCCGCGTCGGAGCGCATGAACGGGATGATCCAGAACTGCGCGATCGGGGCGATGAGGAACGCCGTGACCGGCGCGGCCGCCGCCTCGAACGCCGCGGCGAAGCCGAAGACCCGCCCCTGCTTCGTGAACGGCACGACCTTCTGGATGACGGTCTGCTCCGCGGCCTCGACGGCCGGGACGAGGGCCATGTAGAGCCAGATGCCGACCGCGTACAGCCACCACCACTCGCGCACGGTGAAGAACGCGCCGAGCAGCCCCATGCCGATGACGACCAGGAGCATCGTGCGGATCGGATTGCGCCCGAGCCCCCACTTCGCGATGATGAGCCCGCCCACGATGAACCCCGTCGAGGCGATGCCGAACACGACGCCCCACCACTCGACCTCGAACAGAGTGAGGCCGTACGGATCCATCAGCGCCATGTAGACGCCGCCGATGAGGTTGTTGAAGGTCGAGAAGAGGATGAGGGCGAACAGCCCGGGCGCCAGGCGGATCGCGGCGATGCTGCCGCGGAAGTCGATCGCCGGCGGCCGGCCCTCCTCGACGACGGGTTTCGCCTCGGGGATGCGCACGAACAGCAGGTGCAGCAGGGACACGAAAGTGAGGCCCACCGCGATGATCATCGTCCCGCCCATGCCGAGCAGGCCGATCGCGAGCCCAGAGAACACGCTCGTCACGATGAAGGCGAGCCCCTGCACCGTGCCGACCATGCCGTTCGCGTTCGCGTGCCGCTCGACGGGGACGAGCAGGGTGACGGTGGTCGACAGGGCGATGTTGCGGAGGTGCTCGACGACGGCGCCGAACAGGATGACCCCGGTGAACACCCAGAACCACGGGCCGCCGAGGTCGAGGAGGGCGCGCTCGGGCTGGAGGAGGTAGAGGAGCCCGGCGAGGGCGAACGACGCCAGCGTGACGACGCTCGAGAGCATCATGACCCGGTACTTGCGGTGCCGGTCGACGATGGTGCCGAAGATCATCGAGAAGACGGCGATGAAGAGCATGTACGCGCCGCCGATGATGCCGGTCGCCAGCACCGACTCCGTCTCGAGGTAGACCCAGAAGGTGAGCGCGAACCAGAGGAAGCTCGTGGTGACGTTCGCGACCATCGTGTTGACGAGCACCTGCGCGAAGGTGCGCATCCCGTCGGCGGGCGGCTGATGCGCGGGCGCGGGAGTGGCGGTCGCGGAACCGGGCGAGGTGGTGGCGGGCGCGCCCGGACTCTCGGCGCCGGCCGGATCCGCCGCCGAACCGCCCTCGGTCGGCCTTCCAGGGCCGCGCTGCTCGTCCACGGTGCGAGGGTAACCGCGACGGCCGACATCCGGTACCCCGGCCCGGCGCCCCTCCTCCCCAGGCCCCTCGGTTCCCGAGGCGTCCCCAGCTCCCCCGCACGGCGGATGCCCCGGAGCATCCGTCCCGCTAGCGTGATGGGATGCCCCAACCGCCCGCCCCGCCCGTGCTCGAGGGCGTCGAGTGGATCCGCCCGCGCCCGACGCGGCGGCAGCTGCGCAACGATCTGCTGCTCGCCCTCGTCCTCGCGGCCGGTGCCGCCGCGAGCATCGTGCTCTACCGCGCCACGGGCTACAACGCCGACGGCCCGTGGTGGGCGTCGTTCCTCTGGGCCGTGGCGATGACGCTTCCCCTCGCACTGCGGCGGCGGTTCCCCGAGATCGTCGCGGTCGTGGCGTCCGCCGCGTTCATGACCGGCGCGGTCCTCTACGTGAGCGAAGCGCTGTTCAGCAACATCGCCCTGTTCATTGCGATCTATACGGTGGGGGCCTGGGGTCGCAGTCGGCGGCGCGCGTTCGTCGTGCGGCTCGTGATCGTCATCGCGATGTTCAGCTGGCTGCTCTGGGGCCTCATCTTCTTCTCGACCGTGCAAGACGTG
Source organism: Agromyces mediolanus (assembly GCF_044917495.1). Taxonomy (GTDB): domain Bacteria; phylum Actinomycetota; class Actinomycetes; order Actinomycetales; family Microbacteriaceae; genus Agromyces; species Agromyces mediolanus_B. The sequence continues at coordinate 96,823 of NZ_JAVSSI010000012.1, forward strand.
CTGCCCGAGCTGCCGCGCGACGGGTTCCTCTCCCCCTATCTCGCGTACGGCCTCGTGAACGTGCTCACGAACCTCCTCTACTTCGGCGGGGCCTGGTACTTCGGCGATGCGAGCTACCGCTCAGCGCGCGAGCGCGCCGCGCTCGAGCAGCGCACGGCGGAGCTCGCCGCCGAGCGGGAACGATCGCGCCGGCAGGCCGTCGCGCTCGAGCGGGTGCGCATCGCGCGCGAACTGCACGACGTCGTCGCGCACCACGTCTCGGTGATCGGTGTGCAGGCGGGCGCCGCCAGGCGGGTGCTCTCGTCGAATCCGGAGGCCGCGACCGACGCGCTCTCCGCGATCGAGACGAGCTCCCGCGAAGCTGTGACCGAACTGCATGCACTGCTCGGCACGCTACGCGCCGACGGCGAGCCAGAACCCACGGCGAGCATCCTCGGCATCGAGCAGATCGCACGCCTCGCCGCGGAGGCGACCGCCGCAGGGCTGCCCACTGCGTTCGCCGTCGTCGGCGAGCCGCGTCCCGCGCCCACGCTCGTCGAGGCGAGCGCGTACCGGGTCGCGCAGGAGGCGCTCACGAACGTCCGCAAGCACGCCGGTGCCGCCGCGACCGCCGATGTGCGCATCCGGTGGACGGCCGAGCGCCTCGAGCTCGAGGTCACGAACACCGGCATCGTGCGACGTTCCGTCACCGACGCCGCCGAGACCGCCGGGCTCGGCGTCGTCGGCATGCGCGAGCGGGTCGCGGCGACGGGGGGCGAGCTCGAGATCGGCCCGCGGGCGCGCGGCGGCTACCTGGTGCGGGCCGCGTTCCCCCTGCAGTCCGACGGGCGAGCGCCCGCAGTGAACGGAGACGCCCGATGATCCGCGTGCTCGTGGTGGATGACCAGAGCCTCGTCCGTGCGGGGTTCCGCACGATCCTCGACTCCGAGCCGGGCATCGAAGTCGTCGGCGAGGCGGAAGACGGCGAGCTCGCCGTGGCCCGCACCCTGGAGCTCGCACCCGACGTCGTGTGCATGGACGTGCAGATGCCCAACGTCGACGGGCTCGAAGCCACCCGGCGGCTCACCGCCGACCCCCGCGTCGACGCCGCGGTGCTCGTGCTCACGACCTTCGACCGGGAGGACTACCTCTTCGCGGCGCTCGAGGCCGGGGCGAGCGGGTTCCTGCTAAAGAACTCGAGTCCCGAGCGACTCATCGACGCGGTGCAGGTGCTCGCGGGAGGCGAGGCGCTGCTCGCGCCCGACGTCACCCGCCGGGTCATCGAGGCCGCCAGGCGGCACGGCGTGCTCGCCGCGGGCGGCGGCGGGCGCAGTGGCGAGGCGGATGCCCCCGCCGGGACGACCGGGGCCGCCGGCGCGGATGCTTCCACCGGAGCGGATGCTTCCATCGGCTCTGCCAGCGACGACCCTTCCTCCGGGGGAACGGCTGCTCGCGGCGGTGCGACTGCCGCCGGCGGACCACTCGGCCGGGCGACGCCGTCGCCGGACGCCGGGCACGGGCGCACCGACGGCGCCGGCCGTGAGGGGGCATCCGCGTCCGGCACGGCGGCAGGGACGCCGCCGGAGCTCGACACGCTGACCGAGCGCGAGCGCGAGGTGCTCGTGCTCCTCGCCGAGGGGCTCTCGAACGCCGAGATCGCCGCCCGGATGTGGGTCGGCGAGGCGACGGTGAAGAGTCATGTGTCGAAGGTGCTGATGAAGCTCGGGCTGCGCGACCGGGTGCACGCGGTCGTCTACGCCTACGAGCACGGCGTCGTCTCCCCCGCCGTCTGAGTCCCGGCCGACCCCACCCGCGCGACGTCCGGCATCCGCACCCGCGCCCGCCCGCACCCGGAACCCCGCGGCCCGTACCCTGAACCCACGCACCCCGCACCCCGCACCCCGCACCTGTGCCCGCGGCCCGAAGCGCCGCGCGCACGGCGGGAGGAGATTGACACGGAGGGAGGGCGCTTTCCGCCATGGAGTCCTCCGTCGGAGCGAATCTCCTCCGCGCGGGGCGAGGGCGGGTGCGGGCCGGGCGCCGCTCCCCCGCAGGGGGGAGGCGCGGTGCGGGGCGAGGCGACGGCCGGGCTCGGGAACCCGTCGCGCGGCGGATGCCCGCGGCATCCCGGCTGCCTAGCGTGGGAGCATGCTCGAACTCCATCACCTCGGCAAGCGCTTCGGCGAGCGCGTCGCCCTCGACGACGTGTCGTTCCGCGTCGCGCCCGGCCGCCTGACCGGATTCGTCGGCGGCAACGGCGCCGGCAAGACGACGACCATGCGGATCATCCTCGGCGTCCTCGGCGCCGACTCCGGCTCGGTGACGCTCGACGGGCACCCGCTCGGCACCGCCGACCGCCGCACCTTCGGCTACATGCCGGAGGAGCGCGGCCTCTACCCGAAGATGCGGGTGCTCGAACAGACGGTGTACCTGGCGCGGCTGCACGGCTGGACGCCGGCCGCGGCCCGCCGCAACGCGACGGAGCTGCTCGACCGGCTCGGCCTCGCCGAACGGCACGACGACCCCGTCGAGAGCCTCTCGCTCGGCAACCAGCAGCGCGCGCAGATCGCCGCCGCGCTCGTGCACCGACCCGAGGTCCTCGTGCTCGACGAGCCGTTCTCCGGCCTCGACCCGATCGCCGTGGAGACGGTGCAGTCGGTCCTCTCGGACGCGGCCGACTCCGGCGCCCGCGTGCTCTTCTCCTCGCACCAGCTCGACATCGTCGAGCGGATCTGCGACGACCTCGTCATCATCGCCGGCGGCCGGATCCGCGCGGCCGGCTCGGGCGACGAGCTCCGGGCGGAGCACGGCTCCGAGCGCTGGGAGCTCCTCACCGACGGCGACGCCGGCTGGGTGCGCGAGCTGCCCGGCATCCTCGTCACCGACTTCGACGGCGGCTGGGCCCGCTTCGAGGCGGACTCGGATGCCGCGCGCAGGGCGGTCCTCGCGGAGGCCCTCCGCCGGGGCGAGGTCGCCGGCTTCACCCGCGAGCACACCACGCTCGCCCAGATCTTCAAGGAGGTCGTGCAGTGAGCACCGCACGCAGCACCGTGCCCGCCGCGGAGCGCCGGGATCCCGAGCTCCGCACCCCGAAGTTCACCGAGACGGTGGGGCTCATCGCCGGGCGCGAGGTCACCACCCGTCTGCGGAGCAAGGCGTTCCTGATCTCGACCGGCATCCTGATGCTCGCCGTGCTGGCCTCGGTCGTGCTCGGCGGCATCTTCGGCGGGAAGTCGGACCCCGCGAAGGTCGCGGTCGTCGGCACGGCCGCGACCGCGGTCGAGGGCAATGCGGCGCTCGAGGCCGTCCCGGTCGACGACCAGGCGGCCGGCGAGGCGCTGCTCCGCGACGGCGAGGTCGACGCGATCATCGTGCCCGAGGCATCCGACCCGACTGGCCTGCAGGTCATCGGTCTCGACCGCGCTCCCGGCGGCGTCGTGCAGGCGCTGTCGGAGCAGCCCGGCGTCGAGCTGCTCGACCCGGCGACGGTCGACCCGCTGCTCGCGTACTTCATCGCGTTCGGGTTCGGGATCGTGTTCTTCATGTCGGCGATCACCTTCGGCTCGACCATCGCGCAGTCGGTCGTGGAGGAGAAGCAGACCCGCATCATCGAGATCCTGCTCTCGACGGTGTCGGCGCGCGAGCTGTTGACGGGCAAGGTGATCGGCAACAGCGTGCTCGCCTTCGGGCAGATCATCGCGATCGCGGTGCTCGCGCTCGTCGGGCTGCTCGCCACCGGGCAGCGGGTGCTGCTCGGGGTGCTCGGCTCCTCGGTGATCTGGTTCGTGGTGTTCTTCGCGATCGGCTTCGTGATGCTCGCGGCGCTGTTCGCGGCGTCGGCGGCCCTCGTCTCGCGCGCCGAGGACGTCGGCTCGGTGACCTCTCCGGTCACGATGCTCGTGATGATCCCGTACTTCGCGGTGGTGTTCTTCTTCGACAACCAGGCCATCCTGACGGTGATGAGCTACATCCCGTTCTCGGCGCCGGTCGGGATGCCGGTGCGCATCTTCCTCGGTCAGGCCGAGTGGTGGGAGCCGGTGCTCTCGCTGCTGATCCTCGTCGCGACGACGCTCGCCGCGCTCGCGATCGGCGACCGGGTCTATCGCAACTCGCTGCTCCGCACGGGCACGCGGGTGAAGCTCGCCGAGGCGCTGCGGGGGTAGCGGCACTCGGCGGGGCGCTGGGGCGCCCGCGCGGGGCCGGTCGGGGATCTCCCGGCCGGCCCCGCGGTCGTTCGCGGCGGGGAGGCGGCGGGGCGGGACTCACCCGCAACCGCACCCGCACCCGCACCCGCAACCGCAACCGCAACCGCAACCGCAGCAACCGCAACCGCAACCGCAACCGCAACAGCAGCCGCAGCAGCAGCAGCAGCCGAGAGGGTCAGATTCCGACCAGGATGCCGTCTCCACCCTTGATCGGTGTCGGTTTCTGACCCTTCTGGGGAAGGGGCGGGGCGGGCGGGAACGGAGTGGGCGGAGCCGGTGGAGCGGGGCTGCGCCCGTTCCGCCTGGGCCACCTGTATCGACACCTCGGGAGCCGGTTCGCAAGGTGTTCACCTTCCCCGGGGGACATCGCGGCTGGTTCGCGCCGGATCCGCGTGAACCCGCGGCGAACGTGTCTCGACAAGCGGCGATTTCGGTTGAAGCGACGAACGGCGGCTCGAAGACTGGGCACCGGCCGGCATCCGCCCGCCGCATCACCGCCCCGAACTCGGAGACCCCATGCCCTCGCCGAACCGCGCCGCACGCGCCGTCTCGACCTCCCTCTTCGCCGCCGCGCTCTTGGCGGCGCCCGTCTGCGCCCAGGCGGCCGCCGCGCAGCCCGCCGCGGCCCAGCCCGCCGCCGCCCCCGCCAGCGCCGCGGCATCCGCCCTCCAGCCCGCCGCTCCCGCGGAGCGCACCACGAAGACCCTCGTCGTCGGCATCGACGGCGCGAGCTTCGACTTCCTCGAGCCTGCCGGTATGCCGACGCTCGCCGGGCTCCGCGCCGCCGGCCTCACCGCCTCGAGCAACCTCTACGCCCAGCCGATGGCCGGCACGATCTCGGGCGCCGGCTGGTCGAGCATCGCCACGGGCGTCTGGCCCGACAAGCACCGGGTCGTCGACAACAGCTTCAGCGACCCGAACTACGGCGAGTACCCCGACTACCTCACCCGCATCGAGGCCGCCTCGCCCGAGCGGCAGACGCTCGTCGTCGGCACCTGGACGCCGATCCCGCAGACGGTCTTCGGCCCCGCCGTCGACGAGCGGATCGCGGGCGGCAACGACGCCGGAACGACGGCGAAGGTCGTGCAGGCGCTCTCGACCGGCGACCCCGACGACGTGTTCGTGCACCTCGACGAGGTCGACGGCGCCGGGCACTCGGTCGGCACGAACGGCACCGCGTACGGCGAGGCGCTGCGCCGGGCCGATGCGCAGCTCGGCGAGATCCTCGCGGCGATCGACGGGCGCCCGACGCGCGCCGCGGAGGACTGGCTGATCGTCGTCACCGCCGACCACGGCCACACCCCGACCGGCGGTCACGGCGGCAACTCCCCGGCCGAGCGCAAGACGTTCGTCATCGCCGCGGGCCCCGGCATCGAGGCCGGTTCGGTGCGGAACGACGTGAAGATCACCGACATCGCCCCGACCGTGCTCGCCGCCGACGGTATCGCGAGCGACCCCGCCTGGGACCTCGACGGCACCGCGCTCGGCGAGCTCGAGGGCGACGACTTCGACGCGCTGCGCCCGCTGCTGAAGCCGCAGCAGGACGAGACGCGGCCCGGCGCCGGCGTGCTCGGCTGGACCCACGAGGCCCCCGCGGGCTGGACCATCGACAATTCGAAGATGCCCGCGGGCGGCGTCGCCGAGTGGGCGGGCTGGTCGTTCGCGACCGACGACTTCTGGACCGGCGCGGAGCGCGGCCAGATGCGCGAGACGAGCGTCCGCAACCGCGACGTGTTCGCGGTCGCCGACTCCGACGAGTGGGACGATAAGACGCACGACCCGGGCCAGTTCGACTCGACGCTCGTGAGCCCCGCCTACCCGCTCACCGGGGCGACGACGGCGACGCTCGCGTACGCCACGAACTACTTCATCGACGGCCCGCAGTCGGCCGAGGTCTCGGTGAGCTTCGACGGTGGCGAGCCGCAGTCGCTGAAGAACTACCGCATCGACACGAACCGGTTCGAGCGGCTCGAGTTCGAGGTGCCCGCGGGCGCCCGGGCCGCGCAGTTCCGGTTCCACTACACCGGCACGAACAGCGCCTTCTGGACGGTCGACCAGGTGCGCCTCGAGCAGGACGCGGCCCCCGCGATCACCGCGCCCGGCGCCCCGACCGGCGTGACGGCGACGGCCCGCGACGGCCGGATCGACGTGTCGTGGACGGCGCCGGAGTCCGACGGCGGCTCGCCGATCACGGGTTACACGGCGACCGCGGCACCGGTCGCCACGGGAGCTGCGGCGCGGGCCGCGGATGCCTCGGCCCTCGCCGCCGCCCCGCTCAGCTGCACCACGGGCGGCACCTCGTGCACGATCGCCGGCGCGGTGAACGGCACCGCGTACACGGTGCGCGTCGTCGCGGCGAACGAGGCCGGCGCCTCCGCCGACTCCGAGCCCTCGGCCGAGGTGACGCCGAAGGCGGCCACCACGCCCCCGGTCGACCCGGGCACGGGCGGCGGCACCGGCGGGACGGGCGGCTCGACCGGCGGCACCGGATCGGGCTCGGGCACGGATGCCTCGGGCTCCCTCGCCTCGACGGGCACCGAGTGGGCGCTCCCGCTCGCCGGCCTCGCCGCGGCCGGCCTCCTCGGCGGGCTCGGGCTGCTGGCGCTGCGCCGTCGCCGCCCCAGCGCGGGCTGAACGACGCCGCCTCGGACGACCGGGCGACGCCCGACCGCGCCGGACGCGCACCGCCGACACGACGCAGGGCCCGGGTGGAGGCATCCACCCGGGCCCTGCCCGTTCGCGCGCCGCGCCCGGCTCGCCCCGCCCGGAGGGTCGGATTGCGACGCGTTCACCGCTGGAAGGCAGTGATCCGGTCGGAATCCGACCCCTTCGAGCGGTGCCCGGCGGCGCTCAGGCCGCGGGCGCCCGCGCGGGCTCCGCGGCGGCCAGCTCCCCGGCGGCGTCGAAGCCGAAGACGCCGCCGACCATCGTCGCGGCGACCCCGAGCTCGCGGATGCGCTCGGGAGCGACCTGCAGCGGGTCGTCGGAGAGCACGACCAGGTCGGCGAGCTTGCCGCGCGAGAGCGCGCCCTTGCGGTGCTCCTCGTGCACGGCGTACGCCGAGCCGATCGTGTACGCCCGCAGCGCCTGCGCCGGGGTGAGCGCCTCGTGCAGTCCGATCGGCGCCCCGCTCGCGGAGCGGCGGTTCACCATGTCGTGCAGGCTGATGAGCGGCTCGCCCGGCACGACCGGGGCATCCGTCGATCCCGGCAGCTCGACGCCCGCGTCGACGAAGCTCCGCATCCGGTAGGCGAGTTCGACCCGGTCCGCGCCGAGCGCCGCGACGAAGCCGTCGCCGAGCGCCGAGACGAAGCGGCCCTGCGGCACGGGCACGAGCCCGCCCGCGACGATGCGGCGCACCTGCTCGTCGGAGGCCACGCCGACGTGCTCGATCCGGTGCCTGGCACCCGGCCGGGGCATCCGCCGCTGCGCCTCCTCGTACGCATCGAGCACGACGTCGAGCGCGCCGTCGCCGATCGCGTGCGTCGCGAGCTGCCAGCCGTTCTCGTGCCCGCGCAGGATGAAGCGGCGGATCTCCTCGGCCTGCCACTGCAGGTAGCCGGCGTTGCCGGGGGTGTCAGCGTAGTCGCAGCACATCGCGGCGGTGCGGCCGATGAGCGAGCCGTCGGAGACGACCTTGATCGGGCCGATCCGCAGCCATTCGTCGCCGAGGCCGCTGCGGATGCCGAGGTCGACGCCCCAGCCGTCGACGCCGTCGCCGAGCGGTCCGAGGTCGTGGATCGCGTCGATGTAGGGCATCAGCGTGACCCGGGTGCGCAGCAGGCCGCGCTCGCGGGCGAGCTGGAACGCCCGCACGTCGGCGGGCCCGTGGCCGATCAGGGTGCCGCCGATGCCGGGCTCGGTGACGCTCGTGACGCCGTTGCGGAGCGCCCACTCGCTCGCCGCGGCGAGCGCGGCCACGAGCTCCTCCTGCGGCACGGGCTTCAGCACGTGGCTCACGAGCTGCATCGCCTGCTCCTGCAGCAGCCCGGTGACCCGGCCGCCGTCGCGGCCGAGGCTGCCGCCCGCGGGCGCCTCGAGCGCGTCGGGGTCGGCGTGCCCGGCGCGGTGGAACGCCTCGGTGTTGGCGACGGCCATGTGGTTCGAGTTGTGCACGAGGTAGACGGGGCGTCCGCCCGCGATCCGGTCGAGCACGGCGCGGTCGGGGTGGGCGCCGATCTTGTTCTGGTCGTAGCCGTTGCCGATGATCCAGGCGCCCTCGGGCTTCGCCTCGGCCCAGGCCTCGACCCGGGCGTAGAGGGCGTCGAGGCTCGGCGCCCGCTCGAAGGCGAGGTCGAGCTGCACCTGCTCCTTGCCGAGCATCGAGAAGTGCAGGTGGGCGTCGTTGAAGCCCGGCACGACGGGGGCGCCGCCGAGGTCGATCCGCTCGTCGGCGGCGACCCCGTGCAGTTCCTCGTCGAAGCCGACGACGCGGCCGTTCAGGATGCCGATGGCGCTCGCCGTGGGCCGCTCGGGGTCGAGCGTGGTGATGCGGGCGTTGCTGAGGATGGTGTCGATGCGCATGTCGGGGTGCGGCTCCTTACTCCGCGTTCCGCAGCTCGCGCTCGCGCGCCGCGGAGAATCCGGTGATCGCGGCGAGCGCGAGCACGCCGGCGACGGTGATGACGATGAGGGCGATGAAGAAGCCGGCCACGCCGCCCCAGTGCCCGCCGCCGAGGTTCAGGAAGAGCTGCGCGAGAAGCGGGGTGGTGCCGCCGATCAGGGTCGAGCAGAGCTGGTAGGAGAGGGAGACGCCGCTGTAGCGGACCTCGACGGGGAAGGCCTGGGCGAGGAAGCCCGCGAGCACTGCGTAGTAGCCGGTGCCGGCGATCATCGACAGGCCGATGCCGAGGAGGATGAGCCAGGGCTCGCCGGTCGTGACGAGGAGGAAGAGCGGCACGGCGAGCACGGCGCTCGCGGCGAGGCTCCAGATCATGAACCTCGTGGTGCCGACCCGTTCGGCGATGCGGGTGCCGATCGGCTGCCAGATGAACTGGATCACGGCGCCGACGAGCAGGATGTTCAGCATGACCTGGCGGTCGACGCCGAGGGTCGTGGTGGCGTAGGACAGCATGAAGGTGCTGACGAAGTACGCCATGCCGATGCCGAGGCCGCTCGCGAAGACCGCGGCGACGACGGTCTTCCAGTGGTGCTTCAGCAGCTCGAACAGGGGCACCTTCACGGTCTCGGCGGCGGCCTTCGTCTGGGCGAACTCCTCGGGCTCCTCGAGGCGGAGGCGGATGACGAGGCCGATGATGACGAGGGCGGCGGAGAGGAGGAACGGCATCCGCCAGCCCCAGGCGAGGAAGGCCTCGTCGGGCAGGAACGCGGCGAGCGCGAACGCGGTCGTCGCGAGGATGTTGCCGGCGGGCGAGCCCTGCTGCACGAACATGCCGCCGCGGACGGCCTTCGACTTCGGCCCCGATTCGGAGGCGAGCAGCACGGCGCCGCCCCATTCGCCGCCGACGGCGAAGCCCTGGAGGGCGCGGAGCAGGGTGAGCAGCACGGGCGCGGCGACGCCGATGGTCGCGTAGCCGGGCAGGATGCCGATGCAGAAGGTCGCGACGCCCATGATCAGGAGGGTGGCGACGAGGGTGTTCTTGCGGCCGAACTTGTCGCCGAGGTGGCCGAAGACCATGCCGCCGATCGGGCGGGCGAGGAAGCCGGCCCAGAACGTGGCGAAGGAGGCGAGGATCGCGGTCGAGGCATCCACGTTGGGGAAGAACACGGGGCCGAAGGCGAGGGCGGCGGCGGTGCCGTAGATGTAGAAGTCGTACCACTCGACGGTCGTGCCGAGGAAGGCGGCGATGCGGGCGGTGCGGCCCTGCCGGTCTGGGTTCGTGCGGGCGCTGGGGCGCGTCTCGGTCTGTGCCATGGGTGCTCCGTTGCGGGGGATGGGTGCTGACGAGGTGGATGTCCCGGGATCGCCCTATTCTGCGCGCGCCCACATCATGCTGTCGAATACCGAATCTGCACCGTTTTCATGCCTGTGAGGCATGCATGTGGAGGGCGCTGACGGGCTTCCCGGCCCGGCGCTACGGTCCAGCCATGCGCTCACCACTCGGCCCGCTCGCCTTCGCCGCCGGCCTCATCGCTCTCCTCGTGACCCTCGGGTTCCGCCTCGCGCTGTCCGCGCTCTATTGGAACGGCGCCCTCACCATCGGCACGCTGGGGAGCATCGCCCCCATCGTGCATGTCGCGCAGTTCGCCGTCGCGGACGTCTTCGCCGCGGCGGCGATCATCGCGGGCGTCGTGGCGCTCGTGCGACGGGCTCCCCGCCCGGCACTCGCCGGCGCCGGGATCGCGCTCGGCGCCGCCGCCGTCGCCGAGCTGCTCGTCGGCCTGCTGCTCGGGCCGTATCCGCTCTTCAACTGAGCGCGATCGTCGCGCCCCGAGGGGGACGATCGACGGCGGTCGGTGCCGTGCCATGCTCGTGAGCACAGGACTACCGCCGTTTCATGCTCTTGGAGGCATCGATGGAACTCCGCGTCGTGAAGTACTTCCTCGCCGTCGCCGAAGCGGGTTCGATCACGGAGGGCGCGCGCCAGGTGCGCATCTCGCAACCCGCCGTCTCCCGGCAGCTCCGCGCGCTCGAACAGGAGCTCGGCGTCGAGCTCTTCGAACGCGGCCACGGCGCGCTCCGCCTCACGCACGCCGGCCGCCGCTTCCGCGACGTCGGGCGCGACCTCGTCCGCCGCGAGCAGATGGCGCGCAACGCCGTCGGGGCCGAACGGCCGCTCGAGACGCGCCTCGTCGCGGTCGCGCCGTTCGCCACGATCCTGCGCACGCTCGCCCCCTTCGCCGCGGCGCACGGCGCGAGGCATCCCGTCATCGACGCGATCGAGTGCGAGCCCAGTCTCGTCTTCGACCGCACCGTCGCGCTCGGCGCCGACTTCGGCGTCTCCACTGTGCCACCGCCCGCCGACTGGGCCGGCCGGCGGCTGTCCCCGATCGGCATCACCGCGCACGTGGCGCCGGGGCATCCGCTGCACGGCCGGGCCGACGTCGAGGTCGCCGAGCTCGTCGGGCACCCGCTCATCCTGATGGACCGCACGAACCAGGCGCGGATGGTCTTCGACGACGCTCTCGCGGAGTCGGGCCTCGCCCTGCCGGAAGCGACCGAGATGAGCTCCTCCTTCATGGCGCAGGGACTCGGCGCGGCCCGGGCCGGGGCCCGCGGCCCCACCCAACACCCCCCCCTCCCGCGGCACCCCCCCCCCCCCAATCCCCCCCCCCCGCCCCCCCCCGTGTTGCACTAAAACCGCCGGGCCCCCCCCCCCAAAAAAAAAAACAAAAAAAAAAAAAACAAAAAAAAAAAAACACAAAAAAAAATTTTTTATTTTTTTTTTTTTTAAAATTATGTGGGGGGGGGGGGGGGGGGGGGGGGGGGGGGGGGGGGGGGGGGG
>NZ_JAVSSI010000013.1:0-77131 GCF_044917495.1 Agromyces mediolanus
ACCCACCCCGACCCCGACCCCGACACCCCCCGCAGGCATCATCGACGCTATGGCTGTCACCGAGTTGGCCTCGGGCCCGCTGCTCACCGGTGGGATCGTCGTCGGGCCGGCATCGACCGACCCGATCCCGGCCGGTTCGGTCGAGCGCCTCACGTTCTGGTCTGGGGAGACCGTTTCGCTCGCCGAGGTGAACATCGATCCTCGTCTGTCCTGCGACCCGCTGCCCGACCAGCTGACCGGCGGAGTGGACGTCACGATCACCTGCACCACCGTGGCGGCATTGCAGCCCGGTGATGCTGCAGCCACGGTGCGTGTTCGGTTCGGATTCGAGACCAGCTCTGGGGGCATCCAGGCGGCAATCGACCCGCCGCCCGGGGATGCCGTCGAAGCAAACAACGCCAGCGGGAATTCGTGGCGTGCGCTCTAGGGCATTGCCGCGGAACCTGATTCGGGGGTGGTGCAGCAGATCTGCGCTACCGACCCCCGGGATCTGAGGAGCACACGTGGAGACGCAGCCGGGACCTGCTCGGTGATGGGCGGCAGTCGCTGCGCTTCATCTTCCTGTGGCCTCGTCTCGGTGGACGGCACGGTGCTCGCATCTGCGTTGCCCCGGGTGGCGTCGCCATCGCCTCGAGCATCGGTCCCGCTTCGACAAGCTCAGCGGGCCAGACCTGGTTCCCCGAGCCCGTCGAGGGGATCCCCGCTTCGACAAGCTCAGCGAACCACGCGGCCGCTCCGACAAGCTCAGCGAACCACGCGGCCGCTTCGACCAGCTCAGCGAACCACGCGGCCGCTTCGACAGGCTCAGCGGGCCATGGCTCAGCGGGCCGGGTCGTCGATGACCGGCACGTGCCCGTCGAGGTCGGCCCGCTGACCGGAGGCGTGCACCCGACCGCTCGCCCGCGCCTCGTCCCACGAGGCGCGACCGGTGGCGAGGCCGAGCCAGGTCGAGGCATCCGTCTCCACGACGTTCGGCGGCGTGCCGCGCGTGTGGCGCGGGCCCTCGATGCACTGCACCGCGCCGAACGGCGGGACGCGCACCTCGACCGTGCCGCCCGGGGAGAGCTCTGCGAGCAGCTGCAGGGTGTAGCGCACCGCGAGAGCGAGCGCCGGACGCGCGGTGGCGTCGCCCTCGCGCGCCCACTCCGCGACCGCGTCGCGTCCTGCGATGTCATCGATCCTCGCCCGTGCCATCCCGCCATTCTCCCTCGCGGTAGCCTGTGGGGGTGAAGATCCTCGTCCTCGGCTCGGGCGCGCGCGAGCACGCCATCATCCTCGCCCTGCTCGACGAGGAGGCCGGCCACGAGATCGTCGCCGCCCCCGGCAACGCGGGCATCGCCGGCTCGCACACCGACTCCGCGCGCGGCAGCGTCACGACGATCGCGCTCGATCCCACCGACCCGGCGGTCGTCACCGACTACGCCCGCGACAACGGCATCGAGCTCGTCGTCGTCGGCCCGGAGGCGCCGCTCGTCGCGGGCGTCGCCGACGCGCTCTGTGCCGCCGGCGTCCCGGTCTTCGGCCCGAACCGCGAAGCCGCGGCACTCGAGGGCTCGAAGACTTTCGCGAAGCGCGTCATGGATGCCGCGAACGTGCCGACCGGCCGCGCCGTGCGCGCCGCGGAGCTCGACGAGGTCGCCCGCACGCTCGACGAGTTCGGCGCCCCCTACGTCGTGAAGGCCGACGGCCTCGCCGCCGGCAAGGGCGTGCTCGTCACCGACGATCGCGAGGCCGCCCTCGCCCACGCCGCGCACTACCTGCAGCAGGGCCCCGTGCTCGTCGAGGAGTTCCTCGACGGCCCCGAGGTGTCGCTGTTCCTCCTCTCCGACGGCGAGCACGTGCTGCCGCTCTCGCCCGCGCAGGACTACAAGCGGCTGCTCGACGCCGACCAGGGGCCGAACACGGGCGGCATGGGCGCGTACTCCCCGCTGCCCTGGCTCGCCGGCGCCACGAACGGCCGCGGCGACGTCTTCGGCAGCGAGGACGCGTTCGTCGACGAGGTCATCGAGTCGATCGCCCTGCCCACGGTGCGCCAGCTCGCCGCCGAGGGCACTCCGTTCGCCGGGCTGCTCTACGCCGGGCTCATCCTCACCAGCCGGGGCATCCGCGTCATCGAGTTCAACGCGCGCTTCGGCGATCCGGAGACGCAGGTCGTGCTCCCCCGCCTCGCGACGCCCCTCTCGGGCCTCCTCCTCGCCGCCGCGACCGGTGGGCTCGGCGGGCTGCCGAAGCCCGAGTTCCGCCCCGAGGCGGCCGTCACGGTCGTGCTCGCGAGCGAGGGCTACCCCGAGAAGCCCGAGACCGGCCGTGCCATCGAGGGCATCGACCAGGCCGCGGAGGTGCCCGGCGTGCACCTCGCGCACGCGGCGACCGCCGTCGCCGCGATCGGCGACGCCCCCGGGCTCATCGCGACCGGCGGCCGGGTGCTCAACGTCGTCGCCGTCGGCGAGGACTTCGCCGAGGCCCGCCGCCGCGCCTACGACGCGATCGGGCGCATCCGCCTCGACGGCGGCCAGTACCGCACCGACATCGCCGCACGCGTCGCCGACTGAAGGAAGCACACGGATGACGAACACCCCCGAGCTGCCCGGCTGGCAGCACGTCTACTCGGGCAAGGTGCGCGACCTCTACGTGCCCGCGGCCACACCGGATGACGACGACTCCTGGACGGGCGACCCGCTGCGCCGTTCGCCCCTCGTGCTCGTCGTCGCGAGCGACCGCGTGAGCGCCTTCGACCGCGTGCTCGACCCGGCGATCCCCGGCAAGGGCGCGCTGCTCACCGAGCTCACGCACTGGTGGTTCGAGCAGCTCCCCGAGGTGCCGAACCACCTCGTGCAGCCGCTCGACGACCGCTTCGAGGTGCCGGCCGTGCCCGACGAGGTCGCCGCGCGGGCGACGGTGTGCCGCACGCTCGACATGTTCCCGGTGGAGTGCGTCGTGCGCGGCTACCTTACCGGCGGCGGCTACCAGGAGTACCTGCAGACCGGCGCGATCGGCGGGATGCCGCTGCCCGCCGGCCTCTCCGACGGCGACCAGCTGCCCGAGCCCGTCTACACCCCCGCATGGAAGGCGCCGGTCGGCGAGCACGACGTCAACGTGTCGTACGAGCGCACCGTCGAGCTCGTCGGCGAGGTCGTCGCGGAGCAGCTCCGGGCCATCTCGCTCGAGGTGTTCGCGAAGGCGTCGGCGATCGCCGAGGCGCACGGCGTGATCCTCGCCGACACGAAGTTCGAGTTCGGCGCCGACCGCGAGACCGGCATCGTCACCCTCGGCGACGAGGTGCTGACGAGCGATTCGAGCCGCTACTGGGATGCCGAGGCGTACGCGCGCACCGACGCCCCGCTCGGCGAGCGGCTCGCGAGCTTCGACAAGCAGATCGTGCGCGACTGGCTGAGTGCCAACTGGGACCGGGCGAACGACGCCGAGCCGCCCGCCCTGCCGCAGGACGTCGTCGAGCGCACCGCCGCCCGCTACGGCGAACTGCTCACCCGCCTGCGCGGCTGACCCCGAACCCCGACTCGAACCCCGAGTTGCCCGACATCCATGGAAGTCGGGCAACTCGGTTCCGTGCACCGACCGTGTCTTGGTGCGATCTTGGCGGGAGTCTGATGGACTCTCTCGCGTGACCGGTTCGCAGGAGACGAGGATGCCACGGCTGCTGTACGTCGAGGACGATGCGGCGATCGCGGCGATGACGATCGAGGTGCTCGCCGAGCGCTACGACGTCGACCACGTCGCCGACGGAGACACCGCGGTGCGCCGGGCGCTCGGGGGCGGCTACGAACTCATGCTCGTGGACCGGCGTCTCCCCGGTCTGGACGGGATCGATTTCGTGCGCGCCATCCGCACGGCGCGGATCACGACGCCCATCCTGCTGCTCACCGCGCTCGGCGCGATCGACGACCGCGTCGCCGGGCTCGACGCGGGCGCGAACGACTATCTCGTCAAACCGTTCGACTACGAGGAGCTCCTCGCTCGGCTCCGTGCGCTGCTGCGCGGCTTCCAGGCCGAAGGTCGCCGACGGACCGTCGGCGAGTGGAGCTACGTCCCGGACTCGAGCGCGATGTACGGGGCGGGCGGTGCTCGTGTCGCACTCACCGCCACCGAGAACGCCCTGCTGCGACTGCTCACCGACAGCCCCGAGCACATCTTCACCAGGGAGGAGATCCTCCGAGCGGTGTTCGCGTCGGAGGATGCCTCGAGCTCCGTGGACACCTACGTGCACTACCTCCGCCGCAAGACCGATCCCGAAGTGATCGAGACGGTCCGCGGGCTCGGCTACCGCGCGGGAGCGGGGTCGTGAGCGACGCCGCCGACCGCTCCCGCGTGCGTGCGGCGGCGACGCGGGTCGGCGTGTTCGTCGGGGCGGGCTCGGCCGCGGTGCTCGTCGTGGGCGTCTCGGTCCTCCTGGTCGTGCTGAACACCTCGGCACGACCCGAACGGGAGCACGGCGGCGCGCCGCATCCGGACAGCGACCGCTTCGTCGTCGATCTCGACCACATCGTGTGGTGGATCGTCGCGCTCGCGACGGCTGGGGCCGTGCTCATGGCCGTGATCGGCTGGATCGCGGCGCGGAGTGCCGTGCGCCCCTTGGCCGCAGCGCTCGGCGCGCAGCGCCGCTTCGTCGCCGATGCGAGCCATGAGCTGCGCACTCCGCTCACCGCGGTCTCGGCGAGGGTCCAGCTGCTGCAACGGCGGCGCGATCGGGGCGAGGCGATCGACGAGCTCCTGCCGCTCCTCCGGCACGATGTCGAGGTGATGGACGCGGTGCTCCAGGAGCTGCTGCTGCTCGCCGAAGGCGGGGCCGCCGAGATCCCCGCGGGCGGTGCCGATGCCGTCGCCTGCGCGCGCACCGCCGTGGGCCTGCTCGAGCCCATCGCGAGTGGGCACGACGTCCGGATGACGCTCACGCCGTCGGACGTGCCGGGGGTCGCGATCCCGGCGTCGACGCTCACCCGGCTGATCACCGTGCTCGTCGACAACGCGGTGCAGCACGCACCGGAGGGCTCCGAGGTCGAACTCACGCTCGCCGCGGTGGACCACGTCGTCGAGGTCCGGGTGCGCGATCACGGTCCCGGTGTCGATCCCGTCGACGTCGAGCGGATCTTCGATCGGTTCGCTCGCTCCGGCGAGCGCGGCCGTCGACGCGGCTTCGGGCTCGGGCTCGCCTTGGCGAGGGAGGGGGCGGAGCGGTTCGGCGGCAGTGTCGAGCTCACCTCGACGTCCGATCAGGGATCGACGTTCACACTCCGGCTGCCGCGTGCGGGCGGCCCGCCGACCGGCTCGGGGGGCCGCTCAGTCGGGTGATGTCACGCCCTCGGCCGCGACCAGCTCCGCCGTGCCGGCCCAGCTCCGGATCCGGCCGTCGGCTGCCACGAGAAGGCCGGACCTCGTCTCCGCGACCCCGATCCAGCTGAGGTCGTCGGCTCCGGCGATGCACGCCGCCGTCGCCCAGACGTCCGCCCGGGCGAGGCCGTCCGCGACGACCGTGGCGCTCAGCACGGATGCGGCCGCGCGGCCGCTGCGCGGGTCCACGAGATGCGTCCCGCGCTCGGCGAGCCCGGACGTCGCAACGGCTCCGTGGCCGAGCTCGAGGGTCGCCAACAGGGATCCGGTGCGGCGGGGATCGCTGATGCCGATCCGCCAGCGCCACTCCTGGTCCGGCGCGCGGAAGAGCTGCAGGTCGCCACCGACGGAGATGCCCACGGCGATCACTCCGGGACGGTCGCAGAGCGGGGCGAGATGGTGCCGCGCCGCGCGCTCGACCGCCCAGCCCTTCACGAACCCCGTCGGATCGAACTCGCCGCCGAACCACGCCGAGAACCGTCCCCCGGTTCGCCGGCTCCAGACCTCGCACGCCGACGCGACCTCAGCGAGGAGCGGGCTCGCCTCGCCCGGCGCGAGCTCGCCCCGCCGCAGCCTCGAGACCTCAGAGTCCGTTCGATAGGTGGAGAACCGAGCCTCCAGCTCCGAGAGCTCTCGCAGGCAGTCGTCGATCGCCTCGGAGGCGGCCTGCGGATCGAGCGGTTCGCCCACGACTCGGACGCTCGCGACCGTGCCCATCAGCTCGGCGACTCGGGTCTGCACGGCCGTCATTGCCGGGCCTGGTCGAGTGCGGACTGCAGGGACTGCTCGTACCCGGTGCTCGTGTAGGTGGCGCCGGAGACGAAATGCACCGACGCGGACTGCGTCTGGATGGTGTCGGAGACGAGCTGCGGGATGGCGCGCTGGGAGATCTCCCGATCGCGGCCGTTGCCGTTCGGCGACTGGATCACGTCGACGGCGCTGATCCGGCCGGCGGACACCGTCACGCTCAGCTGCACCGGACCGTAGCGCGTCGAGGCCGTCTGCCCCGTGTACCGGCCGTCGATGTACCCCGAGCCCGCCGAACCGACCGAATCGGCCGAACCGACCGAACCCGCCGAACCGGCCGAGCCGGTCGAGCCGGTCGCCGACGAGGTCGCGGCGGTGCCCGTTCCGGCGGCGGTGTCGGCTGGGACCGTGTCACCGAACGAGGTGCGATAGCTGAAGAGCAGGACGAGCCCGCTCACGGTCGCCGCGAGAGCGAAGAGGATGCGTTTCATGATGCCTCCCGGGTCGGGAGTCGCCCGAAACCGGGCGACCGGCTCAGATGGTGAAGGACTCGTGGTGCAGGCGGTCCGCCGAAACGCCGGCGGCACGCAGGTCTCGGAGCAGCGCGGTCATCCAGGGCGCAGGTCCGCACACGTAGACGTCGCAGTCGAGGAGATCCGGGCGCAGGTACCGCAGTAGTTCGCCGCCGGACCAGTCGGCGTACTGGGCCGGTACCCAGGTCGGGCCGCGCTGTGCACGGGGACCGTCCAGGGCGAAGTGCACGACCCCGCGCTCCAGTCGCAGCCGGTGGATCTCCTGCGACCGCAGTGCTTCCGCCCCGCGGTGATCGCGAGTCACGAGGGTCGCCTCACCGGGGCCGTAGGCCTCCCCCTCCAGCAGGGCGACGAGCGGCGCGACGCCGGCACCCGCGCCGAGCATCAGGACGCCCCGCCCTTCGATGCGCGCCCGACCGGTCATCGTTCCGTACGGCCCCTCGACGAGCACCCGGGTGCCGGGGCGCATCGTCGCCAACCGCCGAGTCCCGTCTCCCGCGGTCCGGGCGGCGAGCACCAGGTGTTCGGCGGCCGGAGCCGCAGCGAGGGAGAACGGGTGGCCGCGCGTCCAGCCGGGTCCGTCGAGGAACCGCCAGACGAAGAACTGTCCGGGGAGCGCCCGGAGCCCGTGCAACGCCCGACCGTGCACACAGACCTCGACGCCGCGCTCGCCGTCCGGGCGGACCGACTCGACGCGCAGTCCGTGACGGAGCGACCGGCGGAGCGGGATCGCGATGCGCCAGACGATGACGCTCGTCGCAGCGAGGAGCCACAGCCCCCACCAGTAGGCGCTCGCGATGGGCGCGCCCGAGAAGTCGGCCCCGGTCCACAGCATGTGCGGCACCGCGAGGCCGACGCCGAGGTAGCCGTAGAGGTGCAGCAGGTGCCAGCTTTCGTAGCGCATCCTCCTCCGGGAACGCCGTCCCGAGGTGGCGACGACGAGCACGAGCAGGAGGGTGCCGACGGTCGCCAGCAGCATGCCCGGATAGCTCCAGACGAAGCTCCACAGCTGCGTCAGCGGGTCGATCCGCGCTGCTTCGGCGTAGCCGAGCACGAGGAGCGCGATGTGCGCCAGCAGCAGCCAGAACGACCAGAATCCGCTCTGCCGGTGGAGGCGCGTGATGGCGTCGCGACCGAGGCCGCGTTCGAAGACCGGGACTCGGGCCATGAGCAGCACCTGGTACAGCAGCAGGTTCGCGGAGGCGAGCCCGGTGATCCGGCCGAGGCTGTCGAGCGCGTCGGCGGGCCCCGCGGCGAGCGCCTGCACTCCCCCGCCGAGCACCCAGATCACGGCGATCGAGAGGCTCGTGCCCCAGATCACGCCGATGGCGGCGAACTTCCAGCGCTGTCGCGCCGCCCGGGCACCGGACCCGTGCGGGACCGGGATCATCGCTGCGGGCCGGGAGCTGGCTGTTGCGGTCATGCGGCCATGCTCCGCGGGCCGTTCTCAGACGTCGCCAAGAATCCGTGACGCAGAGGAAACGCTCAGCAAACGGACAGCCCCCGCATCCCCGCGGCCCCGACCCCGCCCTCTCGGACACCTGCAAACGCCGAGTTGCCCGACTTCCATGGAAGTCGGGCAACTCGGGTTCTGAGCGGCCGCGACCCAGAGCGCAGAGCGCAGGGCGCCGGCCGCCAGCCGCCGGGCGGTCAGGCCGTCCAGGCGGTCTTGATGTTCACGAACTCGCGGATGCCGAAGGCGCCGAGCTCCCGGCCGTAGCCGGAGTCCTTCACCCCGCCGAAGGGCAGGCCGAAGAACGACGCCGAGTTGCCGTTCGCGAAGACGGCGCCGAACTCGAGCTCGTCCTGCAGCCGGTCGATCTCCGCGGCATCCGTCGTCCAGACGCTCGCCGCGAGGCCGAACTCGGAGTCGTTCGCCAGCTCGACCGCCTCCTCGAGCGAGGAGACGCGGTACACGCACGCCACCGGGCCGAAGCACTCCTCGCGGAAGATCCGCATCTCGGGGGTGACCTCGGTGAGCACCGTCGCCGGGTAGAACCAGCCCGGGCCGTCGGGCAGCTCGCCGCCGGTGTGCACGGTCGCGCCCTTCGCGATCGCGTCGGCGACGAGCTCGTGGGCATCGGCCCGCACCTGCTCGGTCGCCATCGGCCCGAAACCCGTCGCCGGGTCGAAGGGGTCGCCCGCGGTCGTCGCGCGCATCCGCTCGAGGAAGAGCGCGAACCACTCCTCGTAGACGTCCTCGTGCACGTAGAAGCGCTTCGCGCAGATGCAGCTCTGCCCGCTGTTCTGCGTGCGCGAGGCGGCGCCGGCCTCGGCGGCCTTGGCGACGTCCGCGCTCGGCAGCACGACGAAGGCGTCGGTGCCGCCGAGCTCGAGCACGCTCTTCTTGATGTTCCGGCCGGCCGCCTCGGCGACCGCCGCGCCCGCGCCGACCGAGCCGGTGAGGGTGACGGCGCGGATGCGCCGGTCCTGGATCAGGGCGGATGCCGCGGCGCCCTCGATGAGCAGGGTCTGGAACGCCCCCGCCGGGAAGCCCGCGCGCTCGAAGAGCTCGCCGAGGTAGAGCGCCGTCTGCGGCACGCTCGACGCGTGCTTCAAGAGGCCCGTGTTGCCGGCCATGAGCGCGGGCGCCGCGAAGCGGATCACCTGCCAGTACGGGTAGTTCCACGGCATCACCGCGAGCACCGTGCCGATCGGCTGGTACACCACCCGCGCCGCGCTCGCGCCGACCGCGGCCGCGGGCACCGGCTCCTCCGCGGCGAGGTACTCCTCGGCGTGGTCGGCGTACCAGCGCATGCCGTTCGCCGACTTCGTGACCTCGTACTTCGCGGTCCCGAGGGTCTTGCCCATCTCGGTCGAGGCGAGGGCGGCGGCCTGCTCGAGATCGGCGTCGAGGAGGTCGGCGGCCCGACGCATCCACTCGGCCCGCTCGGCGAAGCTCGTCCGGCGCAGCACGGCGTTCGCGGCATCCGCGCGCGCCAGGATCTCCTCCACCTGCTCGGGCGTGTGCGGTGCGAACTCGCGCTCCACCGCTCCCGTCGTCGGGTTGATCGTCGCGATCACCATCTCGTTTCCTTCCGTGTTCTCCGCGCCGCGATCAGAGTTCGCCGCGGCGTCGCGCGTCGACGATCCGGTCGCCCTGCCTGAGGGAGAGCGCCATGATCGTCAGGGTCGGGTTCGCCGCGGCGCCGGTGGTGAACACCGAGCCGTCCGAGACGAAGAGGTTGGGCACGCCGTGCACGCGGCCCTCGGGGTCGACCACGCCGTCGGCGGGGTCGGCGCTCATGCGGGCGGTGCCGAGGTTGTGGCCGGACGGCATCGCCGGAGCCCGCCACACCCGCTCGGCGCCGACCGCGCGGAACATCTCCTCGACGCGACCGGCCGCGTGCTCGCGCATGGCGGCGTCGTTCGGGTGGTCGTCGTAGTGCACCTCGGGGGCGGGCAGCCCCCAGCGGTCGACGAGCTCGCTCGAGAGGGTGACGCGGTTGCCCGGCTGCGGCATGTCCTCGCCGCACACCCAGCTCGCCGCGGTCCGCGGGTAGCCCTCCACCCGGGCGGCGAAGTCGGCACCCCAGCCGCCGGGCTCCATGAAGGTGGTGAAGGAGGGCAGCCCCTGCGAGATCGTCTCGAGGTAATAGCCGCCGGCGAAGCCGCGTTCCGGATCGTGCCGGGACTCGTCGGCGACGATGCCCGCCATGTTCTCGCCGCGGTACATGTGCACCTCGTCGGGGAACTGCCCGTAGACGACGGCCGTGGTGTGCCGCATGTAGTGCCGGCCGAGGTGGTCGGAGCCGTTGCCGAGCCCGTGCTCGTGCCCGGCCGTCGCCGACAGCATCAGCAGCCGCGGCGTCTCGATGGCGTTGCCGGCCACCGCGACGAGCGCCGCGCGCTGACGCCGGAGGGCGCCCGTGCGGTCGAGGTACTCGACGCCGTCGGCGCGGCCCGCGCCGTCGAGGGTGATCCGCACCGCGTGCGACTCGGGGCGCAGCTCGAACCGCTCGGTCGCGATCGCCTTCGGGATCTCGCTGACGAGGGGCGTCCACTTCGAGCGGCGCCGATCGCCCTGCGAGTTGAAGCCGTCCTGGATCGTGCCCGGCCGGCCGTCGTACGGCTCGACGTTCGTCGCGTAGGGGCCGGTCGCGTAGTGACGGTAGCCGACCCGCTCGGCGCCGTTCGCGAAGACGCGGTACGAGGTGTTCGCCGGCATCGGCGGACGCCCCTGCCGGTGCGAGACGCCCATCGCCCGCTCGGACTCCTCGTAGTACGGGGCGAGCTCGGCCGGGTCGATCGGCCAGTCGGCGAGCGAGGCGCCGGCGATCTCGCCGTAGCTCGAGCGGGTGTGGAACTCGTGGTCCTTGAACCGCGGCGTGAGCCCGGTCCAGAGCAGCGCGGTGCCGCCGACGGCGTGCCCGTTCCAGGCGGGCAGCGCGGGGAAGTCGCGGGCGAGCGTCCAGCTGCCCGTCGCCCGTCGCGCCTCGAGCCAGGAGAGCTGCGCGAAGGCGATCCGCTCGTCGTCGACGAAGTCCTCGGTGTCGATCCAGCGGCCCGACTCGAGCATGACGACGTCGAGGCCGGCGCGGGCGAGGCGGAGCGCGAGGCTCGCGCCGCCGGGTCCGGATCCGACGACGACGGCGACGTCCGCGTCGTCCAGCTCGTAGCGCTTCATGCGGTCACCCCCACGCCGGTCGATGCGGTGGCGTCCGACGCGGCGGATGCCCCGAGCGGGCCGATCTCGACGAGCGGCTCCGCGGCCTCCTCGACGCGGGGCTCGGGCAGCCAGGGCAGCTCGTCGAAGCCGCGGTGCAGGTACCCGCCGAGGGCGTACGAGGGCCCGGGGTAGCCGAGCAGCTGCCAGACCTCGCGGTCGTCGTAGAGGTGGTAGCAGATCCGCTCCCGCACGAACGCGAAGAACGGCCCGTCCTCCTGCGCCTCGAGCCAGGCGGTGCGCGCCTCGAGGCTCGCCGCCGCCGGGTCCCCGAGTGCGGTCGCCGCGTCGGCCGCGCCCGCGGCGACGAGCGCGGAGCGCTCGGCGGAGGCCGCGGCATCGGCGGCGAGCAGCGCCACGGCGCGCTCGTACGGGCCGTCCGGGAGCCCGTCGTGCGGGTAGAGCGCCCGCGCGAGCGCGAGCAGGGTGCTGGCGGTGGCGTCCGGGGCGGGGGACGCCGGCTGGTCGTTGGTCATGCTGGCCTTCTCGATGGTGCGGAGGTGGAGCGGGAGTCGTGCGGAGGTGGAGCGGATGCCGAGCGGAGGGCGGGGCGCCCCCGGGGGGACGCCCCGCCGTCCGGTCAGGGGATGATGCGGTCGCGCCAGGCGTCGGGGAACCCGGGCAGGTCCTCGCCGCCGAACGAGGTCGAGTGCACGTCGGGCATCTCGTCGTTCACGCGGAGCACCGCGTCGAGCTCGGCGCTCGTGATCGGCGTCTGCGGGACCACCCAGTCCTTCGGGATGTCCTGGCCCTGCCAGAGCTGGGTCAGCGCGAGGAGCGCGGTGCGCCACTGGAAGTTCGAGTAGACGCCGCCGAAGCCGTTGAGGTCGCGTTCCTTCCACGCCCGCAGGTAGGCCATGTTGTCCTCGCCGTTCACGATGGGCACGTCGACGCCCGCGTCCTCGAACGCCTCGATCGCCGGGACGGACTGGTCGCCGAGGTCGACCCACACGGCGTCGATCTCGCCCTTCGCGATCTCGTCGGTGACGGCCTTCTTGATCTCGGCCGGGTCGGCCCCGGTGAGGTAGTCGACGTACTCGATGCCCGCGTCGTCGAAGATCTTCTGCGAGGCGGCCCAGCGCGACTCGAAGACGTCGACGCCCGCGGCGGTGCGGAGCGCGACGACCTTGTCGCCCGGCTCGAGCTGGTCGGCGATGAACTCGCCGACGTCGATGCCCCACGCCATGCCGCCGATCGAGTGCACGAAGGAGGTCACGCAATCGGTGCTCACGGCGCGGTCGAAGACGATCACGGGCTTGCCGGTCTCGCAGGCGCGCTCGACCGCCGCGGTCGTGGCGTCGGGCGAGTACGGCGAGATGATGAAGCCGTCGCAGTCGCCCTCGTTCACGAAGTAGTCGATGTCGGCGACCTGGGTGTCGTCGGAGTCCTGCGCGTCGCGGGTCTCCATCGAGGCCACGACGCCCTGCTCCTGGAGCACCTGGAGCTGCTGGTTCATCGTGATCCAGCCGGTCTGGCGCCACGTGTTCGAGAGCGAGGCGTTGGCGAAGCACGCCTTGCCCGGCCGGTCGAGCGCGTAGTCGGCCGCGGCGACCATGTCGCCTGCGAGGTACTGCAGGTAGGGCTTCGCCGGGTCGCCCTCGAACTGCGCGGCGCGCCGCTCGTTCTCGAGGTCGAACTGCGCCTGGTCGAACCAGGGGTTGGCTTCGGCGCTCGGCTCGCTCTCGGAGCCGCCGCCGGCGTTCGCGCCCGGCGCGCACGCCGTGAGCGCGAGCACGAAGACGCCGGCGCCGGCGAGGGCGAGGCGGGAGGTGCGTCGTTGCATCATGTTCCTCTCGGTTGCTGTGGTGCGGTGGCGGGGGCGGGGGCCCCCTCGCCCGCGCCGGGCTCGGAGCGCGGCGGGACCTCTGCGGCCGGCGGACGACGCCGCCGGATGGTTCGGAGCACGGTGACGGCCATCGCGACGAGGATGATCGCGCCCTGCACGGTGGGGCGCCAGGTCGCGGCCACGCCGACGAAGTTCAGGAGGGTGAACAGGCTCTCCAGCACGAGCGCGCCGGCGACGGCGGAGAGCAGCCAGCCGCGGCCGCCGCCGAGCACGACGCCGCCGATCACGCAGGCGGTGATCGCGGTGAACTCGTACCCGGAGCCGACGGAGGGGTGCACGCCCGCGTAGCCGACGAGCAGGATGGCGGCGACCGTGGCCGCGAGCGCGGAGAGCAGGTAGGCGCGGGTCTGCAGCCACCACACCGGCGAGCCGGCGAGGTGAGCGACGCGCGGGTTGTCGCCCGAGAGGAGGAGCAGCCGCCCGAAGGGTCGGCGCACGAGCCACACGCCGGCCAGCACGACGAGGACGAGGACGACGACGGCCCAGGGCAGGTAGCCGATGATCGGCAGCTCGAGGCCGCTGCGGCCGAGCACGCGGAACTCCTCGGCCGGGTTCTGGCCGGCGGAGCCGCCGGTGGCGTAGAACGTCAGGCCGGAGAGGATCAGCATCGTGCCGAGCGTCGTGATGAAGCCGGGCACCCGCAGCAGGGTGGTGACGAGCCCGTTCACGAGGCCGACGACGACGGCGATGCCGAACATCAGCAGGACGACGGGCAGGATGCGCGAGGGGTCGTCGCCGATGAGCGTGCCGGCGAGCACCACCTGCACGCCGATCACGGCGCCCATCGAGAGATCGAACTCGCCGGAGACGAGCACGAAGTACTGGCCGACGGCGACGATGGCGACGGGGGCCATCCTGGCGATGAGCCGGAGGAACTGATCGGGCGCCGCGAGCTGCGGGTTGTAGGCGACGACCGCGACGAGCAGCGCGACGAGCAGCACCCAGACGATGCCGCCCGGGGTGGTGAGGCCCGCGGCGATGCGCTTCGCGAGCGGGGGCCGGCTCGGGTCGTATCTGGTGGCGGCGGACTCGACGACGGTGCCGGTCATCGCTCGGCTCCTTCCGTGACGGCGGCGGATGCCTCGACCGGAGCGGATGCCGCGGACGCCGTGAAACGGCGGCGCACGAGCGGTGCGGCCCGGCGGGCGTAGAGGGCGACGGCGGCGATGATGACCACCCCGCGCACGACCTCCTTCAGGAAGGGGTTCACCTGCAGGATCCCCATCGCGCTGTCGACGACGGCGAAGATGAGGATGCCGCCGAGGGTGCCCCAGAGCGAGCCGCGCCCGCCGGCGAGCGAGGCGCCGCCGAGGACGACCGCGGCGATCGAGAGCAGGTCGTATCCGCCCTGCTCGCCGACGGTCGGGCTGCCGACCCCGAGGCGCGAGACGATCACGACCCCGGCGATCCCGGCGCAGAGCCCGGACAGCGCATGGGCGACGACGACGGGCGTGCCCGCGCGGATGCCGGACATCCGGGCGACGTGCGCGTCGCCGCCGACGGCGAGCAGATGCATCCCGAGCCGGGTGCGGCCCACGAGGACGACGGCGAGCACGAGGCAGACGAGCATGAGCAGCGTCGGCACGGGGAACGGGCCGACGCTCGCCGAGCCGAAGGCGGCGAGCTCGGGGCTCGCCTTGCCGGTGGTGCCCCGGTAGTAGGTGGCGAGGTAGCCGGCCACGAGCAGCCCGACGCCGAGCGAGGCGATGAAGCCACTGAGCTGGAGGTACGCGACGAGGCATCCGGTCAGCGCGCCGATCGCCGCGGTCGCGACGAGCGCCGTGGCGATGCCGGCGACCGTGCCGTCGGATGCTCCGGCCATCGTGCCGGCCGCGAGCACGCTCGACAGGCTCACGAGGTAGGCGACCGAGAGGTCGAGGCTGCCGACCAGGATGACGAGCGTCTGCCCGATGGCGACGAAGCCGAGCACCGCGATGCTCGTCATGAGCACGGTGAGGTTGCCGGGGGTGAAGAGGTTCCGCCCGGCGGCCGCGACGATGATCGCGGCGACCGCGACGACGCCGAGGAGCACGAGGTACACCCCGGCGGTGGAGCCGAGGCGGGCGCGCAGCCGCGCGAGCGCGCTCATGCCGCCACCGCCGTTCCGGCGGCCAGCGCGGCGACCTGCTCCTCGCTGGGGTCGCGGTCGAGGGCGCCGACGATCCGGCCGTCGCGCATGACGACGATGCGATCGCTCATGCCGATGACCTCGGGCAGCTCGGAGGACACCATCACGATCGCGTGGCCCGCCGCGGTGAGCCGTCGCATCACCTCGTAGACGGCGCGCTTCGCCCCGACGTCGATGCCGCGGGTGGGCTCGTCGAGGAGGATGAGTCCGGGCTCCAGCAGCAGCCACTTCGCGAGGACCACCTTCTGCTGGTTCCCGCCCGAGAGGTAGCGCACGATCTGCTCCGGTCCGCGCGCGGAGACGTCGAGCTCCGAGAGCAGGGGCGTGAGCTCGCGGGACACCGCGCGGGCCCGTCGGGGCGCGCGCGAGCGGACGACGGCGAGGGCGTTGTCCTCGATCGACTGCTCGAGGGCGAGACCGGAGCCCTTGCGGTCCTCGGTCAGGTAGGCGACGCCGGCGTCGATGCCGTGCACCGGCCGGCGCGGGCGGTACGCGCGCCCGTCGAGGCACATCCCGCCCCGGGTGAAGGGGGCGACGCCGGCGATCGCCTCGAGGAGCTCGGTGCGGCCCGAGCCCTGCAGCCCGGCGACGCCGAGGATCTCGCCGCGGCGCACCTGGAGCTCGATGCCGTCGAGCTGCGCGTTGCCGCCGGCGGTGATGGCGAGCAGCTCGCGCCGGTCCTCGCCGGGAGCGGGCTCCGGGAAGAATGCGGACAGCGCCCGACCGACCATGAGGCGCACGACCTCCGACTCGTTCGTCTCGGCGGTGTCGAGCGTGGCGACGAGGGCGCCGTCCTTCAGCACGGTGATCTTCGAGCAGAGCTCGAAGATCTCGCGCATGCGGTGCGAGACGTAGAGCACGGCGACGCCGCGGGCGGAGAGGCGGCGCACGATCGCGTAGAGCAGCTCGACCTCGTGCTCGGCGAGGGCGGCGGTCGGCTCGTCCATCGAGATGATGCGCGGCTCGTAGCTCAGCGCCTTCGCGATCTCGACGATCTGCTGCTCGGCGACCGAGAGCGAGCGGACGAGCGCGTTCGGGGAGATGCCGTCGACCCCGATCTCGGCGAGGAGCTCCGCCGCGCGGCGGCGCATCGCCCGGCGGTCGACGATGCCGAGGCGGCGCGGCTCGCGGCCGAGCAGGATGTTCTCGGCGACCGTGCGGTCGGGCAGGAGGTTGAACTCCTGGTAGACGGTCGAGACGCCCGCGGCGTAGGCGGCCTGCGGGTGGGAGAACGCGCGGGCCTCGCCGTCGATGCGCACGGTGCCGGCATCCGCCTGCTGCACCCCGGCGAGGATCTTCATCAGCGTGGACTTGCCGGCGCCGTTCTCGCCGACCAGCGCGTGCACCTCGCCGGCCTCGACCACGAGGTCGACTCCCGCGAGGGCGGGGTAGCCGAAGAAGGACTTCGCGAGGCCTCGCACCTCCAACGCATGGCTCATGCGCACTCCACTTCATCGTGTTGGGGAAACGTTTTCCAACGCCTGTTCAGCGACAGTACCTGCCGATCGATACTGCGTCAAGGATTATCGATAATCCTGCACCACGCCACCCCGGCCGCGTATGATCGAGCCAGACCGGGCCCCGAACTGGGGTGCGCGGCGGGCCAGCGAAGGGGGCGGCATGAGCGCAGCCGACGGCGGGACGAGTTCGAGCCTGCTCGATCGGGCGACGCTCGGCAGCCGCGTGCGCGACTACCTGCTCGTCGAGATCGCGAACGGGCGGCTGGCCCCCGGCTCACCCGTCCGCGAGCTCGACATCGCGAAGCGCCTCGGCACGAGCCAGACGCCGGTGCGCGAGGCGTTCCGGGAGCTCGCCGCCTTCGGCCTGCTCGAGGCGCGCAGCCACGTCGGCACCCGCGTGCGGGAGGTCGGGGAGCGCGAACTCGCCGAAGCGGTCCCCGTGCGCGCCGCCCTCGAGGCCGTCGCGGCCCGGCTCGCCGCGCCGCATGTCGCGGCCGACCCCTCCCGGCTCGAGTCGGCGCTCGAGGAGCTCATCCGCGTCGCCACCCTCGACGACCGGCTCGCCTACGCGAACGCCTGCACGCAGTTCCACCGCGAGGTCGTGCGCTCGGCGCAGAACGACTCGCTGCTCCGCGCCTGGAACGCGCTCGGCATCGAGATCATGACCATCATGACGATGCTCACGAACGAGGAGCCGCTCGACGTCGCCGCCGAGGGGCACCGCGGCATCGTCGAGGCCCTCGCCTCCGGCGACGTCAAACGGTCGGTCGCGATCGTCAACGCCCACGTCGCCGCGTACATCCCCGGGGCGACCGAACCGCCCGTGCACGCGGCAGACTGAGCCGCTCAGCGCGCGGGGGTGCTCGCGCGGATGACGACCTCGGCCGACGCCTCAGGGGCGTCCCCGTCCGCGTCCGCCACCTCGCCGAGCGCGACGCGCAGCAGGGTCCGGCCGGTCTCCTGCAGCGGGATCCGCACGCTCGTGAGCGGCGGCGACACGTCCTGCACCGTGGGGATGTCGTCGAAGCCGGCGACCGCGACGTCCCGCCCCGGTTCGAGCCCCGCCTTGCGGAGCGCGGTCATCGCCCCCATCGCCATGACGTCGTTCACGGCGAAGACGAGCTCGATCCCGTCGAGTCCGCGATCGAGCAGGCGGCGCATCCCCTCCAGGCCGTCGTCGCGGGTGAAGCCGGTGCGCTCGACCCGCTCGATCACCCCGCCCGCCGCCTCGACGCCCGCCCCGAACCCGCGGAGCCGGTCGTCGCCGGTGTGCAGCCCCTCGGGCCCCGCGAGCACCGCGAAGCGGCGGTAGCCGAGCCCCGCGAGCGCCCGCGCGAGCGCCTCGGCGCCCGCCACGTTGCCGATGCGGACCGCGCGGAACTCGAGCTCGCCCGAGCCGAGGTAGGCGACGCGCCCGCCCGCCCGCTCGTACGAGCCCAGTTCGGCGACGAGCGCCTCGGTCTCCGGCTCGTCGCTCCGGCGGGACGCCGCGAGCAGCATCGCCCGCGGCCGCTGCCCGCGCAGGGTACGGACGAGGGCGAGCTCGCGCTCGGGATCGCGCTCGGTGGCCGCCATCGTCACGATGAGGCCCTCCTCGTCGGCCTCGCGGACGACGCCGGCGGCGATCTGGGCGAAGTACGGGTCGGCGATATCGGCGACGAGCAGGGCGACCGTCGTGGTCGAGCCGCGCACGATCGCCTGCGCGGAGAGGTTCGTCGTGTAGTCGAGGCGGGCGGCGGCGTCGACGACGCGCTGGCGGTACTCCTCATTGACCTTCCGGGTGCTGCCGTTCAGCACGCGCGACGCGGTCGCGAGCGAGACCCCGGCCTCCCGTGCGACGTCGTGCAGGGTCGCGGTGCGGGCGTTCGGCTCGCGGTCCATCACTCCCCCTCCGGTGGCGGTCCGGTCGCCGTGCGGCCGTCCGCCAGTCATCCTCGCACAGCGCCCGCCCGGGGCGGAGCCGGGCGCACGCCGGCCGGCCGCAGCGCCCGCTCAGGGATGCGCGCCGAGCAGGTGCATCACGGCCATCACCCCGACCATCGCCCCGGCGACCGCGACGCCGGCCACGTCGATCGGTTCGCGCCGCGGGGCGCGGAGGAGCGGTGCGGCCCGGGCGAGCCACCAGCCGACGGCGATCGCCACGGCGAGCATCGCGGGCACGGGGTCGGCGCCCGACGCCGCGCCGTGGTGCCCGTTCGCGGGGAGCAGGAACGGCACCGCCACGAGCCCGGCCATCGCCAGCCCGTCGAGCGCCATCAGGGGGTCGTGCCGCCCGCGCCGGCCGCGGACCGCGTCGACGCCCGCGAGCACCACGAGGAGGAGTGCGGCACCGAGCTGAGCCAGCGGGGACGGTCCCGTCGTCATCGCGAAGGTCATCACCGCCAGCATGGCGAGCTGCGAGACGCCGAAGGCGAGCCACTTCGCGGTGCCGGCGGCCGGGGTCCGCGCGCCCGCGGCGTCCGGCGCGCCGGCCGTCACTTCCCGTAGCCCTTGCTGAGCCCGGCGATGTACTGCTTCGAGAAGACCGCGAAGAGCACGACGAGCGGCACCGCGCCGAGCGTCAACGCCGCGAGCAGCGCGGGGTAGTCGCTCTGGAACTGGCCGACGAACTGCTGCACGCCGAGCGTGACCGTCTGGTTGCCCTTGCCGGGCGCGAGGATCAGGGGGAACCAGAGGTCGTTCCACACGGGCAGCATCGTGATCGACGCGACCGCCGCGATGCCGACGCGCACGATCGGCAGGGTGATCCAGAGCGTGCGCCACTCGCCCGCTCCGTCGATCCGCGCGGCCTCCTTGAGCTCGGCCGGCACGGCCCGGAAGTAGGTCGTCATCAGCGCGATCGCGAGCGGCAGCTGCATCGCCGTGTAGACCAGCACGAGCGCGCCGAGCGTGTCGACGATCCCCCAGGCCGTCATGGTCTTCAGCAGCGGCACGGTGCCGAGACGGATGGGCAGCATGATGCCGATCACGAAGAAGCCCGCGAGCGCCGGCGCGATCGGGACCCGGTACTCGACGAGCGCCCACGCGGCGAGGGTCCCGAGCACGATCGTGAGCACGATCGTCGAGACCGTCACGATGAGGCTGTTCTGGTAGTTCAGCAGGAAGTTCCCGCGGCTGAAGACGTTCAGGTAGCCCTGCACGCTGAACGTCTCGGCGTCGGGCGGCGCGAGGAAGGAGCCGAAGATGCCCTGCGTCGTCTTGAAGGAGTTCATCACGACGATGAGCACGGGCACGACGGCGCCGAGCGAGAGCGCGATGAGCGCGGCGTGCAGGCCGACGTTCGCGGCGCGGTCCGCCGGGCGGACGCGGCGGCGCTGGCGGGGCTGGGTCACGGTGGTCATGGCGTCCCTCAGAGCTCGTAGGTCTTCAGGCGCCGCTGGAGCACCCAGAAGTAGGCGGCGGTGGTCACGAGGATGATCACGAAGATGACGCTCGCGACGGTTGCCCCGAGGTCGAGGTCGGCGACCTGCCCGCTCGATCCGAAGAAGGAGCGGTAGAAGAAGGTGCCGAGGATGTCGGTGGAGTAGTTCGGCCCGGGCGCCGAGCCGTTCAGCGCGTAGACGATGTCGAAGCCGTTGAACGTCCAGATGTAGGTGAGGATCGTGATCAGCCCGAACTGCGGCGCGATGAGCGGGAACTTGATGCGCCAGAAGATGGTCCAGGCGCCGGCGCCGTCGATGCGCGAGGCCTCGACGACGTCGTCCGGGATGGCGAGCAGCGCGGTGTAGAGGAACACCATCGGGATGCCGAGGTACTGCCACACCGACATCAGCGAGATCGTCGGCAGCGCCGTCGCCTCGTTCCCGAGCAGCGGGAACTCGACGATGCCCCAGAGCGGGTTGATGATGAGGCGCCACAGGAAGCCGACGATGACCACCGAGAGCGTGGCGGGGATGAAGAGCAGCGTGCGGTAGACGCCGACCGAGCGGCGCAGCCGGCCCGAGGTGAGCAGGGCCGCGATCAGCAGGCCGATCGGCAGCTCGACGAGGAGGTGGATGAGGAAGAACTCCACGTTGTTCACCAGCGCGTTCCAGAACCGCTCGCTCGTGGTGGGGTTCGTGAACAGTTCGACGTAGTTGCCGAAGCCGACGAAGGTGCTCTCACCGCCGCCCGAGTCGAAGAAGCTCATCCCCACGGAGCTGAGCAGCGGGTACACCGCGAAGGCGACGTACACGACGAGCGCGGGCGCGACGAACAGGGCGAGCAACCGGTATCTGGTGCCGGTTCGGATCATGCGTGGACTCCTCGGGGGCGGGGCGGGGGCGGTCCGGGATTCGGACGGCTCGGCGAGCCGGCGGGACGGCTCGGCGAGCCGGCGGGACGGCTCGGCGAGCCGGCGGGACGGCTCGGCGAGCCGGCGGGATGACTCGGCGAGCCGGGATGGCCGGGGCGGACGCGTCCGCCCCGGCCGTTCTTGCGACTACCCGGCCGGCGTGTACCAGGAGTCGAGCCCCTTCTGGAGCTCGGCGGTCGCCTCCTCGGGCGAGAGCCCGGAGTTGTACATGAGCTGGGCGACCCGCCAGATCTCGTCGTCGAGCGGCGGCTGGCCGGCGCTCAGGCGGTCGAGGGCGAGGCGGGAGGTCAGCTCGGCGCCCTCCTTGAGGTCGGCGAACTCCTGGGCGAGCGGGTTGTCGTAGCTCACCGGCTCTGCGCCCATCGAGAAGAAGCCGGGCAGCTTGTTCACGTAGAGCTGCTGGAACTCGGGGGTGCCGAGCCACTCGAGGAACTCGGTCGCCGCCTCCTTCTGCTTGCCCGCGGCGTTCAGGCCGAAGGCCATGTCCGCCATCTCCTGCTGGTAGCGCTGGTCGCCGGCCGCCGCGGGCGGGGCGCCGAAGACGCCGACGTCGAGGCCGGTGGAGGTGACCTGGCTGATCTGCCACGAGCCGTCGGGCAGGATCGCCGCCTTGCCGAGGGTGAACAGCTGGGTCATGTCCTCGTAGGAGATCGACTCGTAGCCCTTCGGCAGGTAGTCCTTGAAGGAGTCGAAGATGCGGAAGCCCTCGACGAAGTCGGGGTCGGTCAGCTTCTTCGTGCCGTCGATGAGGCCGAGCCGGCCGTCCTCGCCGTGCCAGGCGTTCGGTCCCACCTGGTAGAGCATGTTGTACGCGAGCTGCCAGCCGTCGGCCGAGCCGAGGGCGAGCGGGGTGTAGGTGCCGTCGGCCTTGATCGCGTCGAGCACCTCGATGAACTCGCCCTGCGTGGTCGGCACCTCGAGCCCGAGCTCGTCGAAGATGGCGGTGTTGTAGTAGAAGCCCGCGAGCACCGAGGCGACGGGGACGCAGTACGGCGTGCCGTCGTCGCCCTCCCAGGCGGTGAGCGAGGACTCGGGGAAGGTCGAGATGGCGTCGAGCTCGGCGAGCGAGTCGAAGTAGCCCTGCTCGATCCAGGAGCGGTTGACGTCGAACGGACGGCACATGATGACGTCCGGGCCGGTGCCGCCCTCGATCTGCGACTGGATCGCCGCGTTGTAGTCGTTGGTGTCGACGGGGGCGTACTCGACCGTGATGCCGGGGTGGCTCTGCTCGAACGCGGGGATGATGTCGTTCTCCCACATCGCCGCGTCTTCGGTGCGCCAGGTGCCCAGCACGATCTTGGTGGTGTCGCCGTCGCCCGTTCCGCCGGCGGCGCAGCCGGCGAGTCCGAGGCCCAGGGCGGCGACGGCGAGTGTGGCGAGCGGAGCGAGTCTCGAACGCATCGGTTCCTTCTCTCTTGCTGTGGTGTCGCTCGGTCAGGGGATGAAGCCGTCGCGGGGAGAAGCGGGGTGCGCCTCGCCGCGCGGTGCCGTCAGCATACTGTTGTACCAATGAGGTAGCAAGAGGTATTTTCTGGATCGATTGATTGTGCGTAGTTGTATTGTCTGATACAGATTGGTACACCGTCCGGTAGGGCGGGCGCATCGACCGTTGGAGGACCTGTGATTCGTGTCGGCATCCTTGGCTCCGGCTTCATCGCCGACTGCTACGCGGACTCGCTGCTCGATGTCCGCGAGGCCGTGCTCGCCGGCAACACCTCGCGCGACGCCGAGAAGGCGCGGGCCTTCGCCGAGCGCTGGAACAGCCCGCTGTGGACCACCGATCCCGCCGAGCTCTGCGCGGATCCCTCGATCGACCTCGTCGTGATCGCGCTGCCGAACGAGGCCCACCTCGACGCCGTGCGCATCGCCGCGGCCGCCGGCAAGGCCATCGTCTGCACCAAGCCCCTCGCCCGGACCGGCGCCGAAGCCGCGGAGATCCTCCGCATCGTCGAGGAGGCCGGCGTCTGGCACGGCTACGCCGAGAGCTCGGTCTTCTCGCCGAACATCGAGCAGGCCCACCGCATGGCGGCCGCCGGCGGCATCGGCGATCTGCTCACCGTGCGCGCGCGGGAGGCGCACTCCGGCCCGCACGCCGCGCACTTCTGGGACGCGGAGACCGCGGGCGGCGGCGCCCTGCTCGACATGGGCTGCCACACCGTCGAGTCCGCGCGGCACTTCTTCGGCAAGGACAACCGCGTCGTCGAGGCGTTCGCCTGGGGCGCGACCCTCCGCCACGCCGACAAGACCACCGGCGAGGACACCGCGGTCGCCCTGCTGAAGTTCGAGCGCGGGCAGCTCGCCATCATCGAGGCGTCCTGGGCCGAGCAGGGCGGGATGCAGCTCCGCCACGAGTTCTCCGGCAGCGCCGGCCGACTCGTCACCGACACCTCGGTGAGCCCCGTCTGGGGATTCATCACGAAGCCCGTCGGCTACCTCGTCGAGAAGGCCGACGTCGACACCGGCTGGGTCCACCCGGTGCCCGAGGAGACCCGCGCCTACGGCTTCTCCCAGCAGATGCGGCACTTCGTGCAGCGCTTCCAGGCCGACGAGACGCCCATCGAGACCTTCGAGGACGGCTGGATCGTGAACTGCATCCTCGACGCCTGCTACCGCTCGATGCGGTCGGGCACGTGGGAGAAGGTCCTGGTCGAACGATGACCCCGGAGGCACCGGACGGACTGCTCGCGAGCGGCCGGCCCGACCCGCTCTGGTCCCGCGTCGCCGCGTCGATCCTGGCCGCCGTCGAGGCCGGCCGGTACCCGCTCGGCACCCGCCTCCCGCCCGAGCGGGAGCTCTGCGAGCAGCTCGACGTCTCGCGGGTGACCCTGCGCCGGGCGCTCGCCCACCTCGTCGAGGCCGGCGCGCTCACCTCGCACCAGGGCCGCGGTTGGTTCGTCTCCCGGCCCCCGCGCGGCGATTGGCCGTCGAGCCTGGAGTCGTTCAGCGAGACCGCCGAACGCCTGGGCCTCGAAGCCTCCTCCACCGTCGTCGAGGCGGCGCGCGAGGCATCCAGTCTCGACGACGCCGAAGCGCTCGGCATCGCCCCGGGCACGCCGGTCTACCGCATCCGCCGGATCCGGCACCTCGACGGCGTCCCGACCGCGCTCGACACCGCCGTCGTGCCCGAGGCTGCGGCACCGGGCCTGCTCGAGCACGACTTCACGAGCGAGAGCCTCTACCGGGCCCTGCAGGCCCGCGGCACCACCGTGCACCGCGCCGAGTCCGTGCTCGAGTCGCGGCCGGCCGACGCCGCGGCGAGCGACGCGCTCCAGCTGAGCCGCGGGGCGCCGATGCTCGTCATCCGCCAGCTCGTCCACGACGAACGCGGCCGCCCCGTCCTCCTCTCCCTCGTCGAGTACGCGGGCGACCGCTACCGCCTCCGCACCACCTTCACCAAGGGCGGCTGACGCCGCCCGCCCACCGATCCGCCGGTCCGCCGGCCTGGAAGGAGCTCCACCATGACCCGATTCCCCGACCACCTGCCCGAGGCGCTGCGCACCCTGCAGGCCGACGAGATCGCCGGGAACCGCGCCGTGCTCGAACGGGAGGGCCTGGTCAGCGCCGACACGCACTTCTCCTACGTCGGGCTCGACGAGGCGGACAAGCGGGAACTGTTCGCCGGCGGGCAGCCGCCCCGCCGGGTGCGCTCCTTCCTCATCGACATGAAGACGGGCCGCTCGCACGACACGGTCGTCGAGCCCGCGACCGGCGCCCTCGTGTCCGCGCGGGAGCTCGACCTCGACGTCGACGGCGCCGTCCCGGTGGTGCTCCGCGAGTTCTCCCTGGTCGAGGAGGTCGTGCACCAGGACGAGCGCTGGCTCGCGGCGATGGCCAAGCGCGGCCTCACCGACGTCTCGCAGCTGCGGGTGAACCCGCTGTCCGCCGGCGTGCTCGCCGACGCCGAGCGCGGTCGGCGCATCCAGCGCTGCTTCACCTTCGTGCAGCACACCCCGGAGGACCTCGGCTGGGCGCACCCCGTCGACGGTGTGACCGTCATGGTCGACGTCGTCACCGGCGAGGTGCTCGACGTCGTCGACTACGCCGAGCTGCCCGTCCCCGCGGAGGAGGGCAACTACCACCTGCCCGAGTGGCGCGGCCCCGACCGCGCGGGCCTCAAGCCGATCGAGATCACCCAGCCCGAGGGGCCGAGCTTCACGATCGACGAGCACGGCGTGCTCTCCTGGGCCGGCTGGCACCTCCAGGTCGGCTTCGACCAGCGCGAGGGGCTCGTGCTGCACAACATCGGCATCGACGACGACGGCGAGACCCGCCCGGTCGTGTACCGCGCCTCCATCGCCGAGATGGTCGTGCCCTACGGCGACCCGAGCCCGCAACGCTGGTTCCAGAACTTCTTCGACGGCGGCGAGTACCTCTTCGGCGGCTTCGCGAACTCCCTCGAGCTCGGCTGCGACTGCGTCGGCGACATCACCTACCTCGATGCGGTCGTGGCCGGAAACGACGGCGCGCCGCACGTCATCCGCCAGGCGATCTGCATCCACGAGGAGGACGCCGGCATCCTCTGGAAGCACTCCGACAACTGGAACGGCTCGAGCGAGACCCGGCGCAACCGCCGCCTCGTCGTGAGCTTCTTCATGACCGTCGGCAACTACGACTACGGCTTCTACTGGTACTTCGGCCTCGACGGCACGATCGAGTTCGAGATCAAGGCGACCGGCATCGTGTTCACCTCGTCGTACCCCGGCGAGGGCTACCCCTGGGCGACCGAGGTGGCGCCGGGCCTCGGCGCCCCGAACCACCAGCACCTCTTCAGCGCCCGCCTCGACATGATGGTCGACGGCCACCGCAACTCGGTCGACGAGGTCGACGCCGTCGCCGTCCCGCGCGGCGGCGACAACCCCACCGGCACCGGGTTCACGCAGCGCTTCACCCGGCTGACGAGCGAGCTGCAGGCCCAGCGCGAGGCCGACAACCGGCGCGGCCGGGTCTGGCTCGTCACGAGCGAGGAGCGGCGCAACCGCCTCGGCCGGCCCACCGGCTGGGTGCTCTTCCCCGAGGGCGGCCCGCTGCTGCTCGCCGACGCCGAGTCGGACATCGCCGCGCGCGCCGCGTACACGACGAAGCACCTCTGGGTCACCCCCTACGCCCCCGATGAGCGCTACCCCGCCGGCGACTTCGTGAACCTGCACCCGGGCGGCGCCGGCCTGCCGGAGTGGACGGCGGAGGACCGCCCGGTCGAGGCGAGCGACGTCGTGCTCTGGCACACCTTCGGCCTCACCCACTTCCCGCGGGTCGAGGACTGGCCGATCATGCCGGTCGACTCCACCGGGTTCGTGCTGAAGCCGCACGGCTTCTTCGGCCGGAACCCCTCGCTCGACATCCCCGCCGCAGCCGATCACTGCGCGCCGGACCATCACGCCTCGGCGGGGCATGCGCACCCGCACGACGCGCACCACTGAGACTGGAGCACGAGGAAACCGTGGACGGATACATCGCATTCACCGACGCCACCGCGTCGCAGGCCGAGGAGCTCGGGGCGCTCGTCCCCCGGCTCGAGGCGCAGCTCGCCGCGCTCGGCGCTGCGGGCGCGCTCTCCGGGCCCGGCCCGGTGCTGCTCGGCATCGGCGCGAGCCTGTCGGCCGCCGCGCCGGCCGTGTGGCGGCTCCGCGCTGGCGGTGTGCCCGCCTGGCGCCTCGGCGCCGGCGACACGCCGCTGCCGCTCGCGACCGGCGATCACCCGGTCGTCGCGATCTCGCAGAGCGGCCGCAGTTCGGAGACGGTGGCGGCGCTCGAGTCGGTGGCACCGGAGCTGCGCTACGCCGTCGTGAACACGGCGCCGTCCCCGCTCTCCGAGCTCGCGGGCCGGCGGCTGGAGCTCGGCAACATCGCCGACAGCTACGCCTCGACGATCGGCTACACGGCGACCGTGACGGCGCTCGCGATGCTCGCCGAGGCCTGGGCCGACGGACGGGCGGATGCCTCGTGGGCGAGTCTCGGCGAGCGCTTCCGGCAGGCCGAGACGAGCCTCGCACCCGGCCTCGACGCGGCGGCGGAGCTCTTCGCCGCCGCGCCGAGCGCGGACTTCGTCGGCGGCGGCGCCTCGCTCGGCTCCGCGGAGGCGGGGGCGCTGCTCTTCCGCGAGGCGGCGCGCATCCCGGCGAGCGCGATGAGCACCCGGCAGTACCTGCACGGCTCGATGGAGTCCGCCGGCGAAGGGGTGCACGTGGTGTTCGGCGAGGAGCGCGAGGCGCAGCTCGCCCGCACCCTGAGCGGTGCGGGCCACCGCGTGCTGCTCGTGACGAGCGACCCGCGGCTCGACGCGCCCGGCGCGACGGTCGTGGTGCTGCCCGAGGCGAGCGAGGCGCAGCGTCCGGTGTTCGAGGCGCTCGCGCTGCAGGGGCTCGTCCGGCGGGTGGCGGAGCTCCGCGGGGTCGACATCGAGGAGTTCGTCTTCCACAACGACGACACGAAGCTCGGCGCGAGCGACGTGCCGGCATGAGCGGACTGCGGGTCGGCCTCGACGTCGGCGGGACGAAGACGGCGCTCCGGGCGGCGGATGCCTCGGGGGCGGTCGTCGCGGACGTCGTCGTGCCCTCGGGCGAATGGGACGCCGAGCCCGTCGAGCGCGCCGCGCGGCTGATCCTCGACGTCGTGGCGGACGCGCTCGGCGGCCGGCCGATCGCCGCGCTCGCGGTGGGGGCGCAAGGGCTCGACGCTGAAGCGGTGGCCCGGGCGCTCGAGACCGCGCTCGCGGCGAGCGGGCTCCCCCGCGTCGCGTGCGTGAACGACGCCGCCCTGCTCGTGCCCGCCGCCGGCTTCACGGACGGCCTCGGGCTGATCGCCGGTACCGGCGCGATCGGGGTCGGTCGCACGGCCGACGGCCGCGACTTCGTCACCGGCGGGTGGGGCTGGGTCATCGGCGACGAGGCCGGCGCCGCCGGCCTCGTCCGCGAGGCGAGCCGCGCGGCGCTGCTCGCGCACGACGACGGGATGCCGGACGACGGGCTCCTCGGCGCACTCCTCGACGCGTTCGGGGTCGCCGACGCCGAGCGCCTCGCCCGGGCGGTGAACGACGAGCCGACGATGGCGAACTGGGCGCCGCACGCCCCGGCCGTGTTCCGCGCGGCGGACGAGGGCTCGGCGCTGGCGGCCGCCGTCGTGGACGCCGGCGCGGAGCATCTCGCCCGGCTCGTCGACCAGCTCCTCGCCCGCGGCGCGGTCGGTCGGCACGTCGTCGCCGGGGGCAGCGTGGTCGCGGCTCAGCCGCGCCTCGAGGCCGGCCTGCGCGATCGGCTCGCCTCGAGGCATCCGGAGCTGGAGCTCGTGATCCTCCGCGAACCGCCGGTCGCCGGGGCGCTCGCGCTCGCCCGCCGGCTCGCCGGCGACGTCTGACGCAGTGCGGTCAGTGCTGACGCAGTGCGCTCAGCGCGCCCCGCGGGCGAACACGGTGCGCAGCCGGTAGCGCTCGCCCACGTAGCGCAGCGTCGACAGGGCGACCGCGCGCCCGTCGGCGCCGTGCACGAGCTGGCGCATGACGAGGAGCGGCTTGCCCGGGGCGATGCCGAGCGCCTCAGCGGTGTCGGCGTCGGACTCTCGCGCCTCGATCGTGCTGTCCGCGCGCTCCGGGGCGGCCCCCGCCCGCTCGAGGGCGGCGTAGAGCGAGTCGTGCGCGAAGTCGACCGACTCGGCGTCGGCGATGAGCGCGGCCGGCACGATGGTCGTGTCGAGCGCCGTCGGGACGCCCTCGAGCAGTCGGATGCGATCGAGGTGGAAGACCGGGGTGCCGGGGGCGATCGAGAGCGACTCCGCCTCGTCGAGGTCGGCGGGGGAGATCTCCGCGCGGAGCACGCGCGAGGAGGCCTCGAGGCCCATCTTGCGCGCGGTCTCGGTGAAGGACTCGAGGTTGTTCGGCCATTCCTTCGCGACCTTCGCGGAGGCGACGTACCAGCCGCGACCGTGCGAGGAGGCCAGCACGCCGTCGTCGACGAGCTGGAGCAGGGCCTTCCGCAGCGTGACCCGGCTGATGCCGAGCTGCTGGCAGAGCTCGCGCTCGGGCGGGAGGCGGGACCCCTCGGCGAGCCGGCCCTGCGCGATCTCCTCGGTGATCAGGTTCACGGCCTGCACCCAGAGCGGCTCTGGATAGTCCGCCCGGATCGGCGACGCGGTCGCCCCCTGCTCTGCCACGCGTACCCCCTCGGCTCGGGATCGATACCAGTCAGTACCGTACACGACCACTCCGTTCCGGCAGGTCTGACTCCCGCCCGCGCGTCGAGCTGCGGATGCCGCGGACGCGAGCACACCATTCGGGCATCAAGTTCAATACCAGTATTGACCACATGTAGTCCGAAATGTACCATCGCCTCAACGCGCCGGTGCGGAAGCCGGCGGAACCCCCCAGGAGGCAACCCCGTGAGGAAGACCCTGTCCACGGCCGGCGCCGGCGCCGGCGCGATCGCCATGGTGCTCGCACTCGGTGCGTGCGCGAGCGGCGGCGACGCCGCCGCCGACGAGAACGTCATCGTCGTGCAGACCAACTGGACCTCGAGCCAGGCCCAGAACAAGCCGCTCTTCGACGCCTTCGAGGCCTTCACCGAGGAGACCGGCATCGAGGTCAAGGTGCTCGAGTCCGGCGACAACCTGAACCAGGTCTACGAGACCTCCCTGCTCGCCGGCGAAGAGGCCGACGTGCTCCTCGTGGGCCTCCTCGAGAAGCAGCTCGACTGGGCCATCAACGGCGCGGTCGTGCCGGTGAACGACTACATCGAGGAGTGGGGCATCGCCGACCGCATCCCCGCCGACGCGCTCGTCGACTGGACCGACGCCGACGGCAACCTCCGCGCCTTCCCGTACTCGGGCTTCACCTGGCCGTGGTGGTACAACACCGAGCTGCTCGCGCAGGCCGGCGTCGACAGCGTGCCGCAGACGACCGACGAGCTCATCGCCGCCGCCGGCAAGCTGCGCGCCGCCGGGATCGCGCCCGTCGTCTTCGGCGGGATCGACTGGTCGGGCCAGAAGATCTTCCTCCAACTGCTCGAGGCCTACCTCAGCGAGGACGAGGCGAAGCAGGTGTACGCCGAGGGCGGCGTCTGCGAGAACCCGAAGGCGATGCAGGGCATCGAGCTCCTGATCGAGCTCCGCGACGCGGGCGTCTTCGTCGACGGCATCGAGGGCTACACCGCCGACCAGGCGCAGGCCGCCTACCTCGACGGGCAGGCCGCCATCGCCCCGCTCGGCTCCTGGGCCTACCCGGGCGCCTCCGACGAACTCGCCGCCGCCACCGAGCTCGGCGGGCTCCCGCTGCCGGCCGACGCCGCCTACGAGCAGCCGATCGCCTACCGCGGCTCGACCTCGGCCGGCTGGTGGATCAGCCCGAACGGCGAGCAGAAGATCGACCAGGTGCGTCAGCTCATCGAGCACATGTACGGCAACGAGGTGATCAAGGGCATCCTCGACGAGGGCGGCGTCATCCCGGTCGCCGACTTCGGCGGCGACACCTCGGGCGTCTCGGCCCCGCTGCTCGCGCAGTCGCTCACCGAGTTCCCCGAGCGCGTCGAGTTCCCCGTCATGCCCGACATCTACGTGCCGGCGGACGTCTCGAACCCGATGTACCGCGCGACCTCGATCGCCTTCACCCCCGGCACCGACGCGCAGACGATCTGCTCGACGGTCGACGAGATCTACGCCGCCGCGCAGTGATCCCGGCGCGGGCCGGCGCACGCGCGCCGGCCCGCGCATCCGCTTCCCACCGCAGCACCCCGCACCGCCGCACCGCCGAGGACCGACGTGACCACGCTCACCACCCCGCACCGCCCTTCCCCCGACTCCCCCGACCGCGCCGCCGCCCCGGCCCCGCGCCGCCGCCGCTCGGCGCGCGTCCGCGAGGCGGCGCAGCTCTCGGCCACCCTGCCCGCGCTCATCTGGTTCCTCGTCTTCACCGTGGGACCGCTCGTGAGCCTGTTCTACTTCTCCACGGTGAACTGGCGCGGCCTCATCGCCCCGCGCACGCCCGCCGGGCTCGGCAACTTCGAGCGCCTCTTCACCGACCCGGTCGTCGGCCTCGCCGCCTGGAACACCCTCGTGCAGCTCGTGGTCTCGCTGCCGATCGTCGTCGTGGGCGCGTTCATGCTGGCCTACTACCTGAGCCTGAAGCCCCGCGGTCACCGCATCATGCGGGCGCTCATGTTCACCCCCGTGCTGCTCTCCGCCTCGGCGCTCGCGATGGTCTTCGTCGGCGTCTTCGCACCGAAGGGGATGATCAACGGCTTCCTCGACGCCGTCGGCCTCGACGAGCTCGCGCGCCCCTGGCTCGCCGACGGCACGAGCGCGCTCTGGGCGATCATCATCGTCACGATCTGGTGCAGCATGTCGGTGTCGGCGATCATGCTCGCCGCCCGGCTCAACTCGGTCGACGAGTCGATCTTCGAGGCGGCCGAGATCGACGGCGCCGGGCACTGGCGCCGGATGTGGCAGATCGCCTGGCCGATCTGCCGCGAGTTCATCGGCGTGGTGACGATGCTGCAGTTCCTCTGGACGCTCTTCGCCTCCGCGGCCGTGGTGCTGCTGCTCACCCGCGGCGGCCCCGGCAACGCGACGG
Source organism: Agromyces mediolanus (assembly GCF_044917495.1). Taxonomy (GTDB): domain Bacteria; phylum Actinomycetota; class Actinomycetes; order Actinomycetales; family Microbacteriaceae; genus Agromyces; species Agromyces mediolanus_B. The sequence continues at coordinate 31,573 of NZ_JAVSSI010000013.1, forward strand.
TGACGCTCTCCTTCCTCGTGTACGACTTCGCGTTCAACCAGTCGAAGGTCGGCTACAGCCAGGCCGTCGCGGTCGTGCTGTTCGTCGTCGGCGTCGCCGGCATCCTCCTCATCCGTCGCGCCTTCCGGCAGAAGTACTGAGCCGAGCCCTGGGAGCCACCACCATGACCGCCACCGCCACCCCCGAAGCCCCCGCCGCCCCCGCCCGGCGCCGCACGGCCGCCGCACCCCGCCCGTCGCGGCGGCGCCGTCGCCGCGGCGACGCCCTCGGCCGCACCGGCCCGCTGAAGCACCTCGCCCACGCGGGCGTCTGGCTGTACGTGCTGCTGCTCGCCGCCCCGCTGTACTACCTCGTGATCTCGGCGTTCAAGCGCAACACCGACATCTTCAACCAGCCCTTCTCGCCGTTCACGCCGCTGACGTTCGACAACTTCGGGCTCGCGTTCAGCCAGGCATCCCTCGGGACGGCGATGCTGAACTCGGTCTACGTCACCATCGGCGCGGAGCTCGTGACGCTCCTCCTCGCGATCCCCGCGTCCTACGCCCTGGCGCGCTCGAAGGGCGCGGTGGGGCGGATGGTCGAGCGGGTCTTCGCGCTCGGCTTCCTGATCCCCGGCTTCGCGGCGCTCGTGCCGACGGTGCTGCTGTCGATCTCGCTCGGGCTGTTCCACACGCGCGAGTTCCTGATCCTGTTCCTGCCCGCCTCGGCGCTGCCGCTCACCGTCATCCTGCTCACCCAGGCGATGCGGGCCGTGCCGGCCGAGCTCGAGGAGTCGGCGCTGCTCGACGGCGCCGGCCCGCTCCGCGTCCTCTGGTCGGTGTACGTCCCGCTCTCGGTGCCGACGCTGACGGTCGTGGCGATCCTGAACTTCCTGTCGTTCTGGAACGAGTACTTCTTCTCGCTCGTGATCATCGGGCCCGACGCCGCCCTCCGCACCGCGCAGGTCGCGCTGCCGACGCTGTCGATCGCGAACGCGGCGCAGTACGGTGTGCTCGCGGCGGGCATCATCATCACGCTCGTGCCCGCCTACCTCGTGTACGCCGTGTTCGCCGACAAGATGGAGAGCGCCGTGCTCGCCGGAGCGCTGAAGGGATGACCGTGCGCGTGCTCACCAGCCACCTCGGCTACGACCTCGGCGCCGCGAAGCGCGCCGTCGTGGCCGGGCTCGCGGAGGGCGAGACGCCCGTCTGCACCCTCGTCCGGGACGACGGCGTGCGCATCGCGGTGGCCGCGGAGCCCGCCGCCCACGTCGACGCCTGGGCCGGCGGCGCCTACGCGCGGGTCGAGCTCAGCGCGGTCGAGGAGCCCGGCCGGTACCGGCTCGAGGCCGTGGCCGGCGGGTCGACCGCGGTCTCCGAGACGTTCCCGATCGGCGTGGAGCAGTTCGCCGCCGGCACGCTGTCCGATGTGCTGTACGCCTTCAAGGCGGTGCGCTCGAGCGGCGAGATCGACCGCAAGGACCGCACGGCGGCGCGCTGGGGCGACCCCGCGGGGCCGACGGTCGACGCGCGCGGCGGCTGGCTCGACGCGAGCGGCGACCCGAGCAAGTTCCTCAGCCACCTCACCTACTCGCCGACGATGAGCCCGCAGCAGATCCCGATGTGCGTCTGGGCGCTCTTCGAGGCGCGGGACCGGCTCGCGTCGAGGCATCCGCGCTTCCACCGCGCGCTCGGCGGCCGGGCCCGCGACGAGGCCCTCTTCGGTGCGGACTTCCTGGTGCGGTTCCGCGCACCCGAGGGGTACTTCTACACGGGCATCTTCGACGGCCTCACGAAGCGGCTCTCCGAGCGCATCGTGAACGCGCCGCTGCCGGAGTGCGTCCGCACCGACCGCTATCAGGCCTCGTACCGCGGCGGCGGCGGTCTCGCGATCGCGGCCCTCGCGCGTGCCGCGACCGTCGCCCGCGACGAGCCGCTCGGCGAGTACGACGCCGCGACGTACCTCGCCGCGGCGGCCGGAGCGTTCGACGATCTCGAGCTCCGCAACCGCGACTACCTCTTCGGCCTCGACCTGGCTACGGGCGAGCTGACGCCGAGCAGCGAGTCGATCGTCGACGAGGTGTGCGCGCTCCTCGCCGCCGCCGAGCTCGCCGCGGCCGACCCGGCCCGCGCCGCCTACCGGGCGGCGGCCGACCGCCGCGCCGCCGGGCTCATCGCCCGTCACCGCACCGACCCGGATCATCCCGAGGCGCCCGGATGGCTCGAGGCCTGGGACGACGGGCGCCCCTACTTCAGCCCCGTCGAGGCCGGCCTGCCGATCGTCGCGCTCCTCCGCTACGCGGCGGTGCTTCCGGATGCCCCGGAGGCGCCCGCGGCGACCGCGCTCGCGATCCGGCTGGCCCGCGAACTGCTCGACCGCAGCGAGGCGGTGCCGAACCCCTTCGGCTATCCGCGCCAGCGCGTGCAGCCCCGCGGCGGCGCGGCGCGCGACGCCTTCTTCTTCCCGCACGAGAACGACACGGGCTACTGGTGGCAGGGGGAGAACGCCGCCCTCGGCTCGCTCGCCTTCGCCGCGCTCCTCGTCGCCGAGCTGGACGGGACCGATGCCGGACTCGCCGCCCGGCTGGAGGCGTTCGCCGCCGACCAGCTCGCCTGGATCCTCGGCCGGAACCCCTTCGACGCGAGCATGCTGCACGGCCGGGGCCGCAACACGGTCGAGTACTCGCGCGACCATCCGAACGTCCCCGGCGGCATCGTGAACGGCATCACGAGCGCGCCGGGCGACGAGCACGGCATCGCCTTCCTCACCGAGGAGACGGCGGGCGGACCGGACAGCTGGCGCTGGGCCGAGCAGTGGATCCCGCACTCGGCGTGGTTCCTGCTCGCCGCCTCGGCGCTCCCCTCGACCGCGGACGCCTAGCGACGCGGGCGCGCTCAGTACGACGGCGGATGCCTCGACCGCGGATCCCGTCCGGGGTCAGTGCGCCCGGGGTCGGCGCCGGGGTCGGCGCGTCCGGGGTCAGCGCATCGGGGGTCAGCGTGACCGGGCGAGCTCGACCCCGGCGGCGCGCAGCCACGCGAGCGGATCGGCCATCGCCCGCGCGCCCGAGCCGGCGAGCGAGCTGAGCGACGCCGCGGCGCGGAACCCGCCCGTTCCCGCGTCGATGCGCCCGGCGACGAGGTCGACCGGCACCCCGGCGACCGCCGCCCGCGCCGCGACCTCGCTCGGAGCCTTGCCCGCCGCGGACTGCCGGTCGTACCGGCCCTCGCCGGTGATGACGAGCCCGGCTCCGCCGAGCGCTGCGTCGAGGCCGATCGCCTCCGCGACCGCGGCGGCGCCGCCGCGCATCCGGGCGCCCCACGCGAGCAGCGCGAAGCCGGTTCCGCCGGCGGCACCGGCGCCCGCCGCGGCCGCGAGCTCCGCGCCACCGGGAGTCATCCGCGCGAGCCGATCGAGTCCGCGTTCGAGCCGGGCGACCGCAGCCGCGTCGGCGCCCTTCTGCGGGCCGAAGACGGCGGCGGCGCCCTCCCGCCCGAGGAGGGGATTGGTGACATCGCCGAGGATCGTCGCACCGCCCGGCGGCAGTGCGCGGAGCCCATCGAGCTCGACCCGGTCGAGCTCCTCGAGCCCGGCGCCGCCGGGAGCGATCGACTCGCCGTCGGCCTGCAGGAAGCGGGCGCCGAGCGCCGCGAGCGCCCCCGTGCCGCCATCGGTGGATCCGCTGCCGCCGAGCGCGAGCAGCAGTCCCGAGGCGCCGGCGTCGAGCGCGGCGGCGATCGCCTCGCCGAAGCCGCGGGTGCTCGCCTCGAACGGGCGCGGCCGATCGAGCAGCGTGAGCCCGCTCGTCGCGGCGAGCTCGACCACGGCGGTGCCGTCGGGCAGCAGGAGCCAGTCCGCGGTGTGCTCGCCGCCGGCGGGGCCGGTGACGACGACGGCACGCCGCTCGGCCCCCGGGACCGCGGCGGCGAACGCGTCGAGCGTGCCCTCGCCGCCGTCGGCCATCGGGCGCAGCACGAGCTCGTCGAACGGGCGGACGGACGCCCAGCCGCCCGCGATGGCCCGCGCGGCCTCCGCCGCCGAGGCGGTGCCCTTGAACGAGTCGGGGGCGATCACGACGCGGGGTCTCGCTGGACGAGCGGCTCCGTCGCCGTTCGGGAAAGCGTTATCCATGCTGCGATCATGACAGCCCCGCCGCGGCGCGGCAAGCCGTGGCCGCACCGCGCCATCCGCCCGGCCCACCGCCCTTGCGTCGCGCCCGGGCGCGTGCCACACTCTCGGTAAACGCTTTCCGAGTCGGCGCCGAGCCGCACTCCCGGACCTGGAGGAACCACGTGGCAGAGCAGCCCACCCGCACCATCGGCATCATCATGAACGGCGTCTCCGGCCGCATGGGGTACCGCCAGCACCTCGTCCGCTCGATCCTCGCGATCCGCGAGGAGGGCGGCGTGCTCCTCGGCGACGGCGAGACGCGCGTCCAGCTCGAGCCGATCCTCGTCGGCCGCAGCGAGAAGAAGCTCGCCGAGCTCGCCGCGAAGCACGGCATCGAGCACTGGACGACGAACCTCGACGAGGCCCTCGCCGACCCCCGCTGGGAGATCTACGCCGACTTCCTCGTGACGAAGGCCCGCGCGGCCGCCCTCCGCAAGGCGATCGCCGCCGGCAAGGCCATCTACACCGAGAAGCCCACCGCCGAGAGCTTCGAGGAGGCGCTCGAGCTCGCCCGGCTCGCCGAGGCCGCGGGCATCAAGAACGGCGTCGTGCACGACAAGCTCTACCTGCCGGGCCTCGAGAAGCTCCGCCGCCTCATCGACTCCGGCTTCTTCGGCCGCATCCTCTCGGTGCGCGGCGAGTTCGGCTACTGGGTGTTCGAGGGCGACTGGCAGCCCGCCCAGCGCCCGAGCTGGAACTACCGCGCCGAGGACGGCGGCGGCATCATCGTCGACATGTTCCCGCACTGGAACTACGTGCTCGAGAACCTCTTCGGCCGCGTCGAGTCGGTCTACGCGAAGGCCGTCACCGAGATCCCGAGCCGCGTCGACGAGCAGGGCCGGAGCTACGCCGCCACCGCCGACGACGCCGCCTACGCGATCTTCGAGCTCGAGGGCGGCGTCACCGCGCAGCTGAACTCGAGCTGGACCACCCGGGTGAACCGCGACGAGCTCGTCGAGTTCCAGGTCGACGGCACCCACGGCTCGGCCGTCGTCGGCCTCTTCGGCTGCAAGATCCAGCCGCGGAACGCCACCCCGAAGCCCGTCTGGAACCCCGACCTCGCCGACGCGCACGACTACGCCGGCGACTGGATCGAGTCCCCCGGCAACCGCGAGTTCCAGAACGGCTTCAAGGCGCAGTGGGAGGAGTTCCTCCGCCACGTCATCGAGGACGCCCCGAACCGCTTCGACTTCCTCGCCGGCGCCCGCGGCGTGCTGCTCGCCGAGGCGGGTCTCCGCTCGAACGCCGAGGGCCGCCGCGTCGAGCTGCCGCTCGTGACGATCGAGGGCGCCGACGAGGCATCCGCCGAGCTCGCCGGAGCCCGCGCGTGACCGCCCTCACCCTGCTCGCGGGCGACGGCGCGGTGCGCGCCGTCGCCCTGCGCGAGGCTCCCGCCTTCACGAAGCCCGGCCGCCCGCCGGCGAGCCGCGTGGCCTACGCGGCCGCGCACGTCGTGCCGCGTGCTTCGGCCGACAACACGCCCGGCGTCCCGGCCGACCTCGACTGGGACGCGACCCTGGCGTTCCGCCACCACGTCTGGTCGTGGGGGCTCGGCGTCGCCGACGCGATGGACACCGCCCAGCGCAACATGGGCCTCGACCCCGCCGCGACCCGCGAGCTCATCAGCCGCAGCGCCGCCGAGGCGAACGCGGTCGGCGGCCGGCTCGTCGTGGGCGTCAACACCGACCACCTCGAGGCCGAGCACGTCTCCCTCTCGGAGATCGTCGACGCCTACCGCGTGCAGCTGCACCACGCCGAGGACGCCGGCGCGGGCGCCGTGCTCATGGCGAGCCGGCACCTCGCCCGGGCGGCGCGGAGCGCCGAGGACTACCGGCGCGTCTACGGCGAGGTGCTCGCCGCGGCCGGCGCGCCCGTCGTGCTGCACTGGCTCGGCCCCGCCTTCGACCCGGTGCTCGCGGGGTACTTCGCTTCGAAGGAGCTCAGCACGAGCGGATCGGACGCGGTGGATGCCGCGGCCGACACCCTGCTCGACATCATCGCGGCGAACCCGGACCGGGTCTCGGGCGTGAAGATGAGCCTCCTCGACGCGGACGCCGAGATCGCGGTGCGCCGCCGGCTGCCCGCGACCGCGCGCATGTTCACGGGCGACGACTTCCACTACGTCGGTCTGATCGAGGGCGACGGCACGAGCGGCGACGCGACGGCCGGCGACGGACCGGCCCGGCCGTACTCCGACGCGCTGCTCGGGGCCTTCGCCGCCGTCGCCCCCAACGCCTCCGCGGCGATCCAGGCGCTCGACGCCGGCGATGTCGGCGCCTACCGCGCCATCCTCGGCCCCACCGAGGAGCTCTCCCGGCAGGTGTTCGCCGCGCCGACGTACTACTACAAGACCGGCGTCGCCTTCCTCGCCTGGCTCAACGGGCACCAGCCCGCGTTCCAGATGGTCGGCGGCCTGCACGCCGCCCGCAGCCTCCCGCACCTCTCGCGCATCGTCGAGCTCGCGAACGAGGCGGGCGCGCTCGAGCAGCCCGAGCTCGCCGCCGCCCGGTGGCACGCCCTCCTCGGCGTGAACGGCATCGAGGCGCGGAGCGCCGCCGTCCCGGTGGGGGCGGGCGCATGAGCGCGCACCCCCGCCTCTCGATGAACGTCGGCACGATCAAGCACGCCGGCTTCGACGAGTCCCTGCGCGTGCTCGTCGACGCCGGGTACGAGTCGGTCGGACTCTGGCGGGAGCCGATCGCCGAGGTCGGGCTCGCCGCCGCCGCGCGACGCTTCCACGACTCGGGCCTGCGCCTGTCGACGCTCTGCCGCCAGGGCTTCTTCACCATGCCGGAGGGGCCCGCGCGCCGGGCCTCGATCGAGGAGAACCGCCGCGCGATCGAGGAGACGGCGGTGCTCGCCGAGTCCGGTGCCGTCGGCTCCCGCGCGGTGCTGGTCCTGGTCGCGGGCGGGCTCCCCGAGGGGTCGACGGACCTCATCGGCGCCCGCGACCGGGTGACCGACGCCCTCACCGAGCTCGCACCCGAGGCATCCGCCGCCGGGGTGACGCTCGCGATCGAGCCGCTGCATCCCATGTACGCCTCGGACCGCGCCGTCGTCTCGACCCTCGGCCAGGCGCTCGACCTCGCCGCGCCGTTCGCGCCGGAGACCGTCGGCGTCGCCGTCGACACCTTCCACCTCTGGTGGGACCCGGAGGTGCTGCCGCAGATCGCGCGCGCAGGTCGCGAGGGCCGCATCGCGACGTACCAGGTGTGCGACTGGAAGACCCCGCTCGCGGCCGACGTGCTGCTCTCCCGGCACTACCCGGGCGAGGGCGTCGTCGACTTCGCCGGACTCACCGCCGCGGTGGCGGCGGCGGGCTACACGGGCGACGTCGAGGTCGAGCTCTTCAACGCGGACATCTGGGCGAGCCCGCACGCCGAGGTCGCCGCCCGCACGGCGGCGAGCTTCGCCTCGGCCGTCGCACCGCACCTCGCCCCGCGCTCCTGATCTCGAGTCGCCCGATCTCCATGGAAGTCGGGCAACCCTGGGTGGAGCGCACGCACCGCGGCCGGCCCGCCCTCCCCGCGAGGACGGACCGGCCGCGACCGGCTCCCGTCAATCCGTCGGCTGGATCTGCCGCAGCGACGGGAACTTCATGCCCGTGACCGGGGTGAGCTCGATGCCCGCGACGGTCACGTAGATGTCGTTCGCCTGGTACCAGACGACCTGCCACGCCGCCTCGACGAGCATGGCGTTCAGCTCCTGGATCTCGGCCTGCTGGACCTCGCCCGGCTCGGCGTCGAGCGCCCGGTCGACCTGCGCCTGCAGCTCGGGGAACTGCGCGATGTCCGGCTCGGGCATGTACCACTGCGGCACCGTGAGCTGCCGGGCGATCGTCGCGGTCGGGTTCGAGTCGACCGCGAGCACCGAGATGAACATCGGGTAGCTGGGCGCGTTCGACTGGTAGTCGACGTACTGGAACTCGTCCCAGGTGACGCGGATGCCGAGCTCGCCGAAGGTCTGGTCGACGGCGGCCTGCCACGGCTGGAACGGCGGCGCCATCGGCATCGTCACGTCGAAGCCGTCGGCGTAGCCCGCCTCGGCGAGGAGCTCCTTGGCCCGGTCGAGGTCGTGCGGGTACCGGCCGTCGAGCTCCGCGTCGTAGCCCGCGAACCCCGCGGCGAAGAGCTGCGGCGTCGCGACCCCCTCGCCCTCGCCGATGCTCTCGAGCAGGGCGCCGCCGTCGAAGGCGTAGGCGAGCGCCTGGCGCACCCGCGGGTCGCCGAGCGGCGCGAGCTTCGAGCCGGTGTGGTCGTTGATGCGGAGGCCGACCCAGGAGGCGACCTGGGAGGCGACGTTCCAGCCGTGCTGCTCCGCCATCCCGACGGTCGTGGCGTCGCCGTAGCTGACGTCGATCTGCCCCGCTTCGAGGGCGTTGTTGCGAGCGCTCGAGTCCTGCATCGGCAGCACCGTGACCTCGTCGAAGGGGAAGTCCTCGGCCGCCCAGTGCTCGGCGACCCGCTCGAAGCGGTACTCGGCGCCGGGGATCGTGGCGTCCGACAGCGTGTACGGACCCGAGCCGACGGGCGTCTCCTCGAGCGTGCCCGCCTCGATCGCCGCGGGCGCGGCCATGTAGCTCCGGCCGAGGCCCATGAAGTACAGCAGTCGGTCGTCGCGGCGCGAGAGCCGGATCTCGACGGTGTCCTCGTCGACGGCGCTGAAGCTCTCGACGTTCAGGTACGACTCGCGCGAGACGGTGCCGTCCTTCAGGTGCGCGAGGTTCGCGACGGCCGCCTCGGCGTCGAAGGGCTCGCCGTCGGAGAACACGGCGTCGCTGCGGAGGTTCATCGTGAGGGTGAGCCGGTCGTCGGAGAAGGCCCAGTCGGTCGCGAGCCCCGGCTGCGGCTCCCCCGCGCCGTCGATCGTGATCAGCGGGTCGTAGATCGCCGAGAGGTACGGGGCGTTGAAGCCGATGTCGGCGCTCGCGGGGTCCCAGGAGGTGAGGTCGGCGAAGTTGCCGATGCGCAGCTCGCTCGGGACGGCGCCGGCATCGTCGCCGGCTCCGCCGCTCGAGCACGCCGTGAGGGCGAGGGCGGCTGCCGCGACGAGCGCGACGGCCGCGGTGGTGGTGCGGGTCATGGTGTTCCTTTCGTGGTCGGGGGAGTGCGGAACAGCTGGGTCGGCCGGCGGATGCCGGCACGGTCAGTCGGCGACGGCGAGCACCGCCTCGTCGAGCCGTCGGATGACGGTCGCGTCGTGCCGGGACCTCGGCCCGGGAAGGTAGGTGACGGCGCGGAGCTCCCCGCCGAGGAAGCGGAAGCCGCCCGGGTGCCGCTCGTGCAGCTCCCAGTCGACCGGGCCGCCGAAGTCGTACCCGACGCTGATGCCGGTGAACGGGGCCATGCCGAGCAGCATCGGCACTCCCGGAAGCTCGGCCTCCGGCATCCCGTCCACCGCCAGCTCGACCCGCCAGCGGAGCCCCTCGAGCTCGGCGAAGCGCAGATCGAGGAGGTGCTCCCCCGGCTCGAGCCGCGCGCCGTGCGCGCGGTGCATGACCCCGTAGGCGTTGTAGGAGACGAGCGGCCGGCCGCCCTCGATCGCGAGCAGGTATCCGCCGCCCTGGTCGCCGTGCGCGACGATCACGCCGGAGGCCTCGGGCCCGAGCTCGAGCTCGGCGCGCAGCTCGAAGGAGCGGAGCACGGTGAGCCGGGAGGCGCGGAAGCGCTCGAGCGGCGGCCGGAACGGCGGCAGCCGCACCGGCTCGGCGAGCGCGCACTCGCGTTCGGGCCGGCTGCGGAACAGCGATCCGTCGTCGTCGAGCGGGAAGACGGTGTTCCGCCAGGCCTCGCCGCGCCAGGCCTCGGCGAGTTCGCCGACGAGGGCCGGATGCTCCGCCGCGAGGTCGCGCGTCTCGGTCGGGTCGCCCCCGAGCTCGTAGAGCTCCCAGCAGCCGCCGGCCGCACCGTCCGCCGGGGTCGGGGCCGTGGAGGAGACGGCCTTCCAGCCCGCGGAGACCATCGCGCGGCGGCCGAAGCTCTCGAAGTACTGCGCGGAGCGGCCGGGCGCCGCCGGGTCGGCGAGCGCGGCGGCGAAGCTGCGGCCGTCGGGATCCTGGGCGGGGCGGCCGTGGCGCTCCGCGAGCGGGGCGACGCCCGTGAGCTCGAGGATGGTCGGCGCGAGGTCGGCGACGAAGACGAACTGCTCGCGCAGACCCCGCTCCCCGCTCGGCACCGGCGCTCCCGGCCACGAGACGAGGAGCGGGGCGTGCACGCCGCCCTCGTACAGGCCGCCCTTGAATGAGCGGAACGGCGTGTTCGAGACGCGGGCCCAGCCCGCCGGGTAGTGGCCGTGCACGCGCGGCCCGCCGAGGAGCTCGAGCTCGCGCGGCACGTCGCGCACCCAGTCGCCGGGCACCGGCGTGCCCGCGACGAACTGGGCGAAGTAGCTGCGGGTGCCGCCGGGGCCGCCCTCCGCGGTGCCGCCGTTGTCGCTCGCGACGACGATGATCGTGCGGTCGAGCTCGCCGAGTTCCTCGAGCCGCTGCACGAGGCGGCCGACGCTCTCGTCGACCTCCGCGACGGACGCGGCGTAGACCTCCATGTGCCGGGCGAAGAGCGCGCGTTCGGCATCCGTCAACGCCTCCCAGGAGGGGATGAGCGCGGCATCCGCCTGCTCCCCCACCGGCAGCCGGGCGCCCTCGGGGACGATGCCGAGCTCGCGCTGGCGGGCGAAGCGCGCCTCGCGCAGCGCGTCCCAGCCCGCGGCGTAGCGGCCGCGCTGCCGCGCGATGTCCTCGGCCTTCGCCTGCACGGGGCCGTGCACCGCCGTGTGCGCGAAGTAGAGGAAGAACGGCTTCGCGGCGTCGTTCGCGCGCAGGCCGTCGATCATCCCGAGCGCCTCCTCGGTGAGCTCGTCGGTGAGGAAGTACCCCTCGGGCAGGCTCGGCCGGTCGACCACCGTGTTGTCGCGGACGAGCCGGTGCGGGTGGTGCAGGGAGGTGAAACCGTCCATGCAGCCGAAGTAGCGGTCGAACCCCCGCTGCACCGGCCAGCTGGCGCGATCGCCGCCGTCGTGCAGCTCGGACTCGACGGTGAGGTGCCATTTGCCGACCATGAAGGTCGCGTAGCCGCCGGCGCGGAGCGACTCGGCCAGGGTCGGGGCGTCCTCGGGCAACTCGCAGGTGAACCCGGGGTAGCCGGGGTCGACGTGCGCGACGGTGCCGAAGCCGGCGCGGTGCGGGTTCAGTCCGGTGAGGAGCGCGGCGCGGGCGGGTGAGCAGACGGGCGCGGTGCGGTAGTCGGTGAAGACCCAGCCGCCGTCGGCGAGCCGGTCGATGTTCGGGGTGGGGATCTCGCTGCCGAAGGGGCCGAGGTCGCTGAAGCCGAGGTCGTCGACGAGCACCACCACGACGTTCGGCGCACCGGCTGGGGCGGTCCGGCGCGGGCGGTCCCACGGCGTCGAGGCGGAGGCGAACTCCTCGACCCGTCCGCCGAAGCCCTCGTAGCCGCGTGCAGCTGCCCGTCCCATGCATCCTCGCAATCGTTGGAGACCAAGTGGTCACTAACCATAACCGCCGGCGGCTCGCGCCAGGTCACGAACGCATAACTTTCTCCAAGCGTGGAACAACGTATGCTGTGAGGCACCAGCCGGTCCGCCAGCCGAACGAGGAGCCGAGGATGCCGAGAGTCGTCGACCACGACGCGCGCCGCGACGAGATCGCGGCGGCCGCCTGGGAGGTCATCGCCCGCGACGGCTTCGACCAGGCGACGATGCGCAGCATCGCGGCCGAGGCCGGCTACTCGCACAGCGCCTTCGCCCGGTACTTCCCCGATAAGGAGACCCTGCTGAACGCGGTGTTCCTCCTCACGCGCGGGGACGCCGACCGGCGCATCGACGAGCTCACCGCCGGCAAGCGGGGGCTCGACGCGCTGCACAGCATGTGCGTCGCGGCGCTCCCCTTCGGCCCCGAGGGCACGCGGCACGCGAGGGTCGGCGTCGCGTACTGGAGCTACGCGGCGCAGAACGAGACGTTCTGGGCGACGCAGCGCGAGCACGCCCGCCGGTGGCGGGAGCGGATCCTCCGCCACCTCGAGGAGGCGCACGCCGACGGCGAGATCGCCGAGGACGTCGACCTCGTCACCGCCTCCGACCGCGTCGCCTCCTCGAACATGGGCTGGCAGACCATCCGCCTGCTGATGCCCGAGTTCTCGACCGACGAGCGGATGCTCGCGGCCCTCGACGCCCTGCTCGGAAGCCTCCGCCGCCACTGACGCCGCCCTCCCCCTTCCAGACTTGCCCGACTTCCATGGGAGTCGGGCACCTCGAGTGGTGATCGGGAATACCCGAGGGCCCGGCGCGGTAGTATTAGTTGTGCTTACAACCAATGGGGCGCCGCAGGGCGCCGGACTCCTCGCCGCCGACACCGGCATGGGCGCGGTGACCCTCCGCGTCGCCGACCTCGACGGCATGATCCGCTACTACCGCGACGGCGTCACCCTCGAGCTCCTGAGCCACGACGGGCCGGTCGCCGTGCTCGGGCGCGGCAGCACGCCGATCATCGTGCTCGAGCACGCGCCCGAGCTCCGCCACGCCTCCCCGCGGGACGCCGGGCTTTACCACACGGCCATCCTCTTCGACACGCGCGAGGCCCTCGCGACCGCGATCTACGCCGTGGCCTCGCGGTACCCGGGCACCTTCACCGGCAGCGCCGACCACCTCGTCAGCGAGGCGTTCTACTTCACCGACCCGGAGGGCAACGGCGTCGAGCTCTACTTCGACCGCGACCGCTCCACGTGGAGCTGGGTGCACGGCTCCGTCGAGATGGCGACGATGCACCTCGACCCGAACGCCTACCTCCGCGACCACCTCGACAAGACCGGCGTGCAGGCCGCCGCCGCGGGCACCGGGCTCGGCAGCGCGATCGTCGGCCACGTGCACCTCTCGGTCGGCGACGTGGCGAGCGCGCGCGAGTTCTACGTCGAGCGGCTCGGCTTCGAGACGACCGCCGAGATGGGCGATCAGGCGCTGTTCGTCTCCGCGGGCGGCTACCACCACCACATGGCGATGAACACCTGGGGCAGTCGCGGCGCCGGCCGCCGGGGCCTCGCGCTCGGCCTCGGCAAGGTCGAGATCGTCGTGCCCGACGCCGACGAGCTCGGCGCCCTCGGCGAGCGCATGAAGCACTTCCGCGTCGACGTGCGCGACGACGGCCTGGCGCTCGCCTTCGACGACCCGTGGGCGAACCTCGTCGAGGTGCGCGCGGCCGGCTAGCACCGGCGTACGGCGGCGCGGATGCCTCGGCGCCGCGGACGCCCCGGGTGCCCCGGCGTGGCGGATGCCTGGTCGAGGCATCCGCGTCGCTGCGCCTACTCCGCCGTGCGACCGTGCTGCAGCGCGTGGAACTCGGCGAAGCTCGGCGCGGCCACGGGCAACGGCGAGAGATCGGGCCGGGCGCGGAGCCCGTCGAGCACGATCTGCAGCTGACGGTGCCAGTAGGGCAGGTAGCCCCCGCCGAACTGCCCGACCGAGCCGAGCATGTTCGCGAGCACCGAGAGGTCGACCCCGGTGACGTCGGCGCGGAGCGAGCCCTCGGCGTGCGCGCGCTCGACGAGCTCGTTCAGCAGCGGCTCCATGGCGAGCGCCGGCTGGTGCTCCGGGTAGATCTCGCCGACCCGGTGCAGCAGCGCCGCGAGGTAGGGCGTCTCGGCGATCCACCCTGCGAGGCGGTCGATGTAGCGCTCGATCGCCTCCCAGGCGGTGTCGGCCTCGAGGATCTCCGGCTGCATGTCGCGGAACATGACGAGGGCGGAGTCGTAGAGCTCGAGCAGCAGCGCCTCGCGGTTGGGGAAGTGCCGGTACACGGTGCCGGCGCCCACCCCCGCTCGGTTGGCGAGTTCGTCGAGCGGCGCGTCGATGCCGCGCTCGGCGAACAGGCGACGGGCTTCCACGAGCAGCCGCTCGTGGTTGCGCCTGGCGTCGCGACGGGTGGAGGTCGACGAGCTCATCTTCGAATTCTAGCGACCGAACCCCTCCGGCATTCATGCGGATTTTCACGTCGCGCCACCTCCGGCGGATTCGGCGACCGCCCGGCTCCGGGGCGCGCGTAGGCTTGCCCCGTGAGCCAGCACGAGGACGTGACCAGCGGCGTCGAGTCGAACACCCGGCAGATCGAGGCATCCGTCGTCACCGATTTCAGCGACCGCATGAGCTACGGCGGCTATCTCGACCTCGGCACCCTGCTGGCCGCGCAGCGCCCGATCTCGCGCCCCGAGCACCACGACGAGCTGCTGTTCATCATCCAGCACCAGACCACGGAGCTCTGGCTGAAGCTCGTGCTGCACGAGCTCGAGGCGGCGTGCGAGTTCCTCCGCGCCGACGAGCTCGCCCCCGCGCTGAAGTGCGTCGCCCGGGTGAAGCACATCCAGAAGACCCTCACCGAGCAGTGGTCGGTGCTCGCCACCCTCACCCCGACCGAGTACGCGCAGTTCCGCAACGTGCTCGGCAACGCGAGCGGGTTCCAGTCGTACCAGTACCGCGCGGTCGAGTTCGTGCTCGGCAACAAGAACGCGAAGATGCTGCAGGTGTTCGACGCCGACCCGGTGGCGCAGGCGGTCGTGCGACGGGCCCTCGAGCAGCCGAGCCTCTACGACGAGTTCCTGCGGCTGCTCGCGAGGCGCGGCTACGCCGTGCCGTCCGCCGTCCTCGAGCGCGACGTCACCCTCGCCTGGACGTTCCAGCCGGAACTGGTGCCGTTCTTCGCCGCGATCTACGCGAACCCCGACGAGAACTGGGCCGCCTACGAGACCTGCGAGGAGCTCGTCGACCTGGAGGACAACTTCCAGCTCTGGCGCTTCCGCCACCTGAAGACGGTCGAGCGCATCATCGGCTCGAAGACCGGAACGGGCGGGTCGTCGGGCGCCCCGTTCCTGCGCCGCGCCCTCGAGCTCACCTTCTTCCCCGAGCTGTTCGCCGTGCGCACGGAGATCCCGGGGTGAGCACGGGCGCAGCAGGCGACGCCGCGGGCACGCCGACCGGGCGCCCGGCCCGGCTGCGGCTGCCGGGTGGCGCCGCCGGGCCCGAGGGCGTCGCGTTCCCGCCGTTCATCGACCACCACGTGCACCTGCAGATGGTCGACCCCGACGCCGCGCCCCAGGCGGGCATCGCCGGCGTCGTCGACCTCGGCGCCGAGCTCACGGCGATCGCCGCCCTCGCGGCCCGGGAGCCGTTGCCCCGCGTCGTGTTCGCCGGGCAGTTCCTCACCGCGCCCGGCGGGTACCCGAGCGACCGCTGGTGGCTCCGCCCCGGCAGTCTGCGCGAGCTGCCGGCCGCGACGCGCGCCGACGACCGCCGCGCGCTCCCCGACCCGATCGAGACCGCGGTCGCCGAGCAGGCGGCGTTCGGTGCGCGGCTCGTGAAGATCATGCTGAACGCCGATGCCGGCCCGGTCTTCGACCGCGCGACCGTCGACGCGATCGTCGTCGCAGCGCGAGCCCGGGGCCTCCTCGTCGCCACGCACGCGGAGGGCGAGGGCACGGCCCGGCTCGCGATCGAGGCGGGCGCCGACGTCCTCGTGCACGCCCCGTTCACCGAGCGCCTCGACGACGAGCTCGTGGCCCTGGCCGCGGCGTCGGGGCAGTGCTGGATCACGACCTTCGACATCCACGCCCGCGCCGGCGAGGCATCCGCCCTCGGCACCGCGATCGACAACACGGCGCGGTTCCTGGCCGCCGGCGGCCGGGTGCTCTACGGCACCGACCTCGGCAACGGCGAGCTGCCCGACGGGGTGAACCCCGGCGAGCTCGCCGCCATGCTCGCCGCCGGCCTCGCACCGGGCGAACTGATCGGCGCGCTGAGCGACCCGTGGCCGCTCGGCGATCCCGTCGAGTGGGGCGGCGACGCCCTCGCCACCTTCGTCCCCGGCCCGCAGCCGCAGGACGCCGAGGAGCTGCCCGCGTGGCTCGCCGGCGCCCGCGTCGTCCCGATCGAGAACCTGGAGTTCGGATGAGCCTCGACCAGCACCTCGCCTACGCCCGCCGCATGGACCGGGCCGACGGCCTCGCCCACTACCGCGCGCGCTTCGCCGGCGCCGACGGCCCGCTCGTCTACTTCGACGGCAATTCGCTCGGCCGGCCGCCGCTCGCCGCCGTCGAGCGCATGCAGCAGTTCATGACGGAGGAGTGGGGCGGCCGGCTCATCCGCGGCTGGGACGAGGCCTGGCTCGCCCAGCCGACCGAGCTCGGCGACCGCATCGGCCGCGCCGTCATCGAGGCGAAGGCCGGGCAGACGATCGTCGCCGACTCCACGACCGTGCTCCTCTACAAGCTCGCCCGCGCCGCGGTCGACGCCCAGATCGCCCGCGATCCCGAACGGCGCGAGATCGTCGTCGACACCGACAACTTCCCCACTGACCGGTACGTGCTCGAGGGCATCGCGAAGGAGCGCGGCCTGCGCCTCCGCTGGATCGAGGTCGACACCACGGCCGGGGTGACCCCGGCGCAGCTCGCACAGGCCGTCGGGCCCGAGACCGCGCTCGTCGTCGTGTCCCACGTCGCGTACCGCTCGGCGCACCTCGCCGACGCCCCGGAGCTCACCCGCATCGCGCACGACGCGGGCGCGCTCATCCTCTGGGACCTCTGCCACTCCGCCGGCTCCGTCCCGGTGAAGGCGGATGCCTGGGGCTTCGACCTGGCCGTCGGCTGCACGTACAAGTACCTGAACGGCGGCCCGGGCTCGCCCGCGTTCGCCTACGTCCGCGACGACCTGCAGGAGGTGCTCGCGCAGCCGATCCAGGGCTGGTGGGGCACGAAGGACATGTTCCTGATGGGCCCCGAGTACGAGCCCGTGCCCGGCATCCGCCGCTTCCTGTCCGGCACGGCGCCGATTCTCGGCATGCTGCCGATGGCCGAGACCCTCGCGATGATCGAGGAGGCCGGCATGCCCGCGATCCGTGCGAAGTCGGTCGCGCTCACCGCCTTCGCGGTGAAGCTCTCGGAGGCGTGGCTCGCGCCCCTCGGCGTGACGCTCGCCTCGCCCGCCGACCCCGAGGAGCGCGGCGGGCACGTCACGCTGCACCACGACGCGATGCGCGAGGTCACGGCACGGCTGTGGCAGCGCGACGTGATCCCCGACTACCGCGATCCCGGGGGCCTCCGCATCGGCCTGTCGCCCCTGTCGACGAGCTTCGAGGAGGTGCACCGCGGCCTGCAGCAGACCGAGCAGGTGCTCCGCGAGGTGCTGACGGAGCGCGCCGGGCTAGCGTAGCCGCCACCCGCCCGCGCCAACCGGCGCCGCGCGCCCCGCGGTGCCACGCCCTCCCGCCCCGTCCCGCGGCGGGAGGAGATTCGCACCTCGGGAGGACGGCGCGCGCCGGCAGCGCCTCCCCCGGTGCGAATCTCCTCCGCACACGACGTCCGATCGGGAGGCGGATGCCCCGGCCGGCGCACGTCCGGCCGGCCCCCGCGCCCGGTGCTACTCCGGTCGGGAGGTGGATGCCCCGGCCGGCGCGTCGCTGGAGCCGGGCTCCTCCGCGGCCTCCGCCGGGGTTCCCGAGGCAGGCGCGCCCGCGGCATCCGCCGTCCGCTGCCCGCCGCCCCAGGCGACCGTGACCTTCGGCTTCGCGAAGAAGAGCACCACGACGGCGCCGAGCGCGAAGCCGATCACGGGCAACCAGAGCGACTGGCTCATCGCGGTGGCGAAGCCGTCGGCGAGCTGGGGCGGCAGGCCGCCCGAGCCGGAGCCACCGGCTGCTTCGCCGCCGAACCCGCCGGTGAAGCCGGGCAGCTCGGCCGCGAGCCGGGCGTTCAGCAGCGCCGTGATCGCCGCGCTGCCGAGCACCGAGCCGACCTGACGGGTCATGTTGTAGACGCCGGAGCCCGCGCCGGCCTGCTGCTGCGGCAGGTTCCGCGTCGCCGAGGAGGCGAGCGGGGCCCAGATGCCCGAGAGGCCGAGGCCGAGCAGCGCGACCGGGAAGAGCAGGGTCCACAGCTCCGCGTCGGGCGAGAGCCAGAGCGCCATCCAGGCGAGCGCGACCGCGACGATCGAGAAGCCCGCGAACGCGACCCACTTCGGGTCGACCCGGTCGGTGAGCTTGCCGATGATCGGCGCCATGATGCCCGAGGCGACCGCCATCGGCGCGAGCATGAGCGCCGCCTGGGTCGGGTCGAGCCCGCGGGCGACCTGGAAGTAGAACGCGAGCGGCAACGGCATCGAGGTGATCGCGAGGCCCACGAGCGAGATCGCGACGTTCGAGAGGGCGAAGTTCCGGTCGCGGAACAGGCCGAGCGGCAGCAGCGGCTCGGCGCGGTTGAACCGCTGCCAGACGAGGAATCCGGCGAGCACCACGAGGCCGGTGATGATGAGCCCCCACACGGTGATCGGACCGACGATGGTGCCCCAGTCGTAGCTCTCGCCCTCCTGGATGCCGAACACGAGGAGGAACATGCCGACCCCGCTCAGCACCACGCCGAGCCAGTCGAAGCGGTGCGCGTGCGTCTCGAGGTTCGGCACCAGCCACACCGCCATCGCGAAGGCGATGACGCCGACGGGGACGTTCACGAAGAAGATCCACTCCCAGCCGAGGCTGTCGACGAGCACGCCGCCGAGGATCGGGCCGACGAGCGTCGCGATGCCCGCGACCGCACCCCAGAGTCCCATGGCCGCCCCGCGCTGGTTCGGCGGGAAGATGCGGGTGATGACCGCCATCGTCTGCGGGGTCATCAGTGCGGCGCCGAGTCCCTGCACGGCGCGCGCCGCGATGAGCATCGAGATGTCGCCCGCGAAGCCGCACCAGAGCGAGGCGAGGGTGAAGATCACGAGGCCGATCAGGTAGATCCGCTTCGGGCCGAAGCGGTCGCCGAGGCGGCCCGTGATGAGCAGCGGCACCGCGTAGGCGAGCAGGTAGGCGCTCGTCACCCAGAGCACGGCGGTGATGTCGGTGTTCAGGTCCCTCAGGATCGCCGGGTTCGCGATCGAGACGATCGTCGAGTCGACGAGAATCATGAAGAACCCGATGACGAGGGCCCAGAGAGCGGGCCAGGGCTTGCGTTCCATGCCGGAACCTTTCGGAGTCAGTTGGCTGGCCCGGGCCAGGCGAGTGCGCCCGTCCCGAGCTGGGAGATCGTGGAGTCGAGCCAGTCCGCCTCGGCGGCGAGCATGGCCCGCGTGTAGTGCACGTTCAGCACGTGCGCGGTCGCGACGCCGCGCTCGGCGATCCGCGCGATGGCGGAGTCGATGTAGCCGACCGTCTCGCGGATGCTGGCCACCCGCTCGCCGAGGAGCCGGACGACCTCGTCGGCGGGGAGGTTGTGCGCCTCGCCGATCGCGACCGGGAACTCGGGGAACTCGTTCACGTGCCGGCCGAGCATCTCCGCGATCGAGTCGCGGAGCACCTCCCGCCCGGCCGGCGTGATCGTGTAGACGGTGCGCTCGGGCCGGTTGCCCTCGCGCTCGACGCCGACCTCCGCGATGAGCCCGTCGGCGGCGAAGCGCTCGACGGCCCGGTAGAGGGAGCCCGGCGAGAGCTTGACGACGCGGTCCTCCTTGCGGGTCAGCATCAGCTGGTACATCTCGTAGGGATGCATGTCGCCCTCGGCGAGCACGGCGAGGGCGGTCACCCCGAGCGGCGTGAGCTGCGGCATCCGGTCCTCCCGTCTTCGTCCGCGCGGTGCGAGCGCGATCCTGCAAGCTATTCCGCCCGGAATAGTACGCCCGGAATGGATGCTCCGCAAGCCGAGCGGGGTCGGGCGCGAGCGCCCCGCGGCACCGGCTAGAATCGAGGCATCCCCACCCTCGACACCGGACGGAGTCCCAGGTGCCCACCATCGTCGTCGACGTGATGCCGAAGCCCGAGCTGCTCGACCCGCAGGGGAAGGCCGTCGCCGGCGCCCTGAACCGCACGGGTCATGCCCTCGTCACCGGCGTCCGCCAGGGCAAGCGCTTCGAGATCACGGTCGACGGGCCGGTCGACGACGCGGTGAAGGCCGAGGTGCGCCGGATCGCGGAGGAGATCCTCTCCAACCAGGTCATCGAAGACGTCGTGGCCATCGATTTCGGCGATGCCGAGCTCGGTGACGACACGGCCGCCGGGGCCTGATCCCATGCGCGTCGGCGTCATCACCTTCCCCGGCTCGCTCGACGACCGCGACGCGCAGCGCGCGGTGCGCCTCGCCGGCGCGGAGCCCGTCGCCCTCTGGCACGGCTCGCACGACCTCGAGGGCGTCGACGCCCTCATCCTCCCGGGCGGCTTCAGCTACGGCGACTACCTGCGCTGCGGCGCGATCGCCTCGCTCTCGCCGATCATGACCGAGGTCGTGGATGCCGCGAACCGCGGCATGCCCGTGCTCGGCATCTGCAACGGCTTCCAGATGCTCACCGAGGCGCACCTGCTCGAGGGCGGCCTCATCCGCAACGACCACGGCTCGTTCATCTGCCGCGACCAGGTGCTGCGGGTCGAGAACGGCTCGACCGACTGGACCGGCGAGTTCGAGGCCGGCGAGCAGATCACCATCCCGCTGAAGAACGGCGAGGGCGGCTTCATCGCCGACGACGAGACGCTCGACCGGCTCGAGGGCGAGGGGCGCGTGGTGTTCCGCTACGTCGACGTGAACCCGAACGGCTCGCTCCGCGACATCGCGGGCATCACGAACGCCCGCGGCAACGTGGTCGGCCTGATGCCGCACCCGGAGCACGCGGTGGAGCCCGGCTTCGGCCCCGACACCGCGGCCGCGATGCGCTCCGGCGTCGACGGACTGCGCTTCTTCACGAGCGTCATCCGGCGCACCCTCGCGGCCGCCTGACCCTCCTCCCCATCCGCGCACCGCGGCCCACCCTCCACCGCATCGCCATCGCGCCACTTCCGCACGCCCAGCACTGGAAGCCTGGTCCCGGAACGGCGACGATGGAGGGGTGCAGATGACCGAGGCGCAGGTGTGGACCATGCTGGGGGTGTTCACGACCCTCATGTTCAGCATGCTCACGATCGTGTCGGTCGGCTTCGTCCGGGTGCTCCGCGCCGAACTCCGGGGCGTCCGCGCCGAGCTCGGCGGAGTCCGCGCCGAACTCCGGGGCGAGATGGGCACGCTCCGCGCCGAAGTCCACGGCGAGATCGGCAGCCTCCGTAGCGAGCTCCGGGGCGAGATCGGCAGCCTCCGCAGCGAGATCGGCGGCGTCCGGGAGGAGATGCGGGCGCGATTCGAGGCCGTCGGCCACCGCATCGACGGCCTCGACCGCGACGTGCAGATGCTCGTGCAGCGCAACTTCGACGTCGACTGAGCGTTCCGCGCGGGCGAACTGAACTGCTGATGAACGATCGGCTCGCGCAGGCCCAGCGGTCCGGTCCGACGCGGGCTCCCTGCTAGCGTCGAGGGCGATAGCGCCTAGGGTTCCGGGGCCGACCGCGAGGTCCGCCCGCCTGGTCCGAGCGGCGCCACGGCCGCCGCCAGCGACGACCGTCATCTGACAGGACAAAAGCCCGGAGGACCGGTTCGTCGCGCCCCGCGACGGGCAGAAGGTCCCCATGTCGCCCACCGCGCTCGCCCTCGTCCTCGCCGCCGCCGTCTGCCACGCCGCGTGGAACATCCTCGCCCACGGCGTGAGCCGCATCGGCATCCCCTTCCTCTGGTGGGGCGCCGTCGCCGCCTCCCTCGTCTGGCTCCCCCTCGTGCCCGCGACCGGCGGGCTCGGTCGCGCGCGTCCCGAGGACTTCGCGATCGGGGTCGTCGTCTCGGCCGCGCTGCACTGCGGGTACATGCTCGTGCTGCAGCGCGGCTACGCGGGCGGGCAGCTGTCGACCGTGTACGCGACCGCCCGCGGCACCGGACCGACGATCACCGTGATCGTCGCGGTGACCCTGCTCGGCGAACGCCCCTCGCCGGCCGCGTTCGCCGGCATCGCGGTCATCCTCGCCGGGATCGTCGCGATCGGACTGCTCGACCGCGAGCGCGGGGCCGCCGCGGCATCCGGGCTCGCGACGGCATCCGCGCCCGCTCCCGCATCCGGGCCGTCGCCGCGTCCGCGCCCCGGCCGGATCCTCGGCGTCCGTCTCGACCCCGGCATCGCGTGGGGGCTCGCGACCGGCGTCGCCATCGCGATCTACACCGTGTGGGACGCCCACGCGGTGCGCGAGTGGGCCATCCCGCCGGTCGCGTACATGGTCGGCTGCACGCTGGGCGAGATCCTGCTCTACGCGGCCATGCTCGGCCGCCGGCACCGCGAACTGCTGCCCGTCGTGCGCCGGCACTGGCCGCGCATCCTGCTGTTCGGGGCGCTCTCCCCGCTCTCGTACATCCTCGTGCTGGTGGCGATCACGATGGCGCCCGTCGCGCTCGTCGCCCCGATGCGCGAGGTCAGCGTGGTGCTCGTGAGCCTGTTCGGCGCAGTCGTGCTCCGCGAGAGCCGGCCCGGCTGTCGGCTCGCGGCGTCCGCGCTCGTCGTCGGCGGGATCGCGCTGCTCGCGGTCTGAGCGCAGCGCCCGCGCCGCTCAGGCGCCGGCGATCGGCCGCAGGTAGTGCTCGCCCCCGGGCGCGCGGCCGGAGGCTGCGACGGTGAAGCGCACGAGGTCGCTGCGGTAGCGGTCGTCGGATGCCTCGAACACCCGCCCGTCGGCATCGCGGGAGATCCGTCGCAGCCGCAGCACGGGCGAGCCGAGCGGAAGTTCGAGCAGGGCCGCGTCGAGCTCGTCGGCGGCGACGGCGTCGATCTCGTGGTCGACGTCGCTCGATCCGTAGCCGTGCTCGGCGAGCACCTCGGTGATCGACACGGCGTCGAGGTCGATGCCGAGGAGGATCCGCCCGACCGGCTCGAGGTAGCTGAGCCGCTCGAGCATCGCCGGCCGGCCGTCGAGGCGGCGCAGCCGCAGGACGTGCACGACGAGGGCGCCCGGCTCGATGCCGAGGAGCTGCGCGTGCTCGTCGTCGGCTCGCCGGAGCGAGACCTCCTGGGTGACGGCGCCCGGTTCGGCGCCGAGCTCGCGCGCCCAGCGCGTGAAGGGGATCGAGACGTCGACCGCCTGGTGCGCCTTCCGCTCGATGACCCGCGCGGGCCGGCCGCGGCTCGTCTCGATGAGCCCCTCCTGCCGCAGCTCGGCGAGCGCGTTGCGGATGGGACCGCGCGAGGTGCTCCACCGTTCGGCCAGCTCGGCCTCCGTGGGCACCACGTCCCCCGGCGAGAGCTGACCGCTCGCGATGCGCTGCCGCAGGTCCTCGGCGATCTCCTTGTACACCATCGACGTCACGTAGGAATACTACTTCCCGCCCAGCCACGCCGACAGAGCGGGCGGATTCCCGACACCGACTGTTCACCTTGGACCCGACAAGAGTGAACACCTCGTGAATGGGTGGCGAGATCGGTATACACCTTGTCGCGGATCTGGCAGCGTTGCCGTCGCCAGCATCCGCACCCCTGCCTGAAAGGCCGTCATGATCTCCCGCACCACGACCTCCGCGTTCGCGCTCCTCGGCGCCGCCGCCCTCGCCATCGGCCTCTCGGCCTGTTCGGGCACGGCCGCCGCGGGCGAGTCCGGCGACGACGCCGCCGGCTTCGCCGTCGACGCGAACACCCTCGTGTTCGGCGTCGTGCCCGACTCGGTCGACACCGAGACCAACTACCAGCCGCTCATGGACTACCTCGCCCAGGAGACCGGCAAGACCGTCGAGTACCACGAGTCGACCGACTACGCGGCGCTCATCGAGGCCGCCGTCGCCGGCAAGATCGACGTCGCCTCGTTCTCCGGCTTCACCTACGTCACCGCCACGAACAACGGCGCCGAGATCACCCCGATCTCCTCGATCGTCACGGCCGAGGGCCAGGAGCCGGGCTACTTCTCGCAGGCGATCGTCCCCGCGGGCAGCGGCATCACCGACCTCGCGGGCTTCGCCGGCAAGAAGGTCTGCTTCGTCGACCCCTCGTCGACCTCGGGCTACCTCTTCCCGACGTACAACCTCCTCGAGGCCGGCATCGACCCCGAGCAGGACATCACCCCGGTGTTCGCCGGCAAGCACGACGTCAGCGTCACGAAGGTCGGCGAGGGCGTCGAGTGCGAGGCGGGCTTCGCCGAGGACAGCGAGGTCGCGAAGAGCGACAAGGTGAAGGTCGTCGCCGAGACCATGGTCCCCGGCGCCCCGATCGTGGTGTCGAACTCGCTCCCGGACGAGCTGAAGTCGCAGATCACCGACCTCCTCTCCGAGGTCACGATCGACGACATCATCGCCTCCGGCGTGACGAGCGCCGACTCCGACGGCTTCCGCTCGGTCTTCTTCGAGACCAAGCCCGTCGACGACGCGTACTACGACACCATCCGCGACATCTGCAAGAAGACCAACGCGGAGCAGTGCCAGGGCTGATCCCCAGAGCCTGACCACCCGAATGCACGCCACCGAACCGGAACGAGCCGACATGCCCACCCCCATCATCGAGGTGCGCGACCTCGACAAGCGATTCGACCGCACGCTCGCCCTCCAGGGCGTCGAGCTCACGATCGACCGCGGCGAGATCGTCGTGCTCCTCGGCCTCTCGGGCTCGGGCAAGTCGACGCTCCTCCGGCACCTCGACGGGCTGGAGACGCCGACGTCCGGTTCGGTGCGCGTGCTGGGCGAGGAGGTGCCGCGGCTGCGCGGCCGGCGCCTCCGCGCCCTGCGGGGGCGGGTGGGCTTCGTCTTCCAGCAGTTCGAGCTGGTGCCGTCCCTCACCGTCCTCGAGAACGTGCTCACCGGCTCCCTCGCTCGGCTGCGCGGCCCGCGCCTCGGACTGTGGAGCTACCCCCGCCGCCTGAAGCTCGCGGCGCTCGGCCACCTCGACCGCGTCGGCCTCCTCGACCGCGCCTACCAGCGCGCCGACACCCTCTCGGGCGGACAGCAGCAGCGGGTGGCGATCGCCCGGGCGCTCATGCAGGAGCCCGAGATCCTCCTCGCCGACGAGCCCGTGGCCTCCCTCGACCCGGAGTCGAGCGAGCAGGTCATGGCGCTCATCCGGGAGATCGCGATGGATGGCGGCCTCACCGTCGTCTGCAGCCTGCACCAGGTCGACCTGGCGCTCTCCTGGGGCGACCGCATCGTGGGCCTCCGCGGCGGCCGCCTCGTGCTCGACACGCCGACCGAGGGCCTCGGCAAGGCGGAGGTCATGGAGATCTACGGCCGGGTCGCGACCGCGACCGCCGAGCTCGAGGCGATCGAGACGGAGCTCGCGGATGCCTCGGCCGAGACCGAGCCCGGGCAGACCGCACCGCTCGCCGGCCCGCGCAGCGAGCCGCTCGCCGAAGGCGCCGGCCGATGACCGCCCTGGCCCCGGCATCCGCGCCCCGTGCCGGCGCCCCGCTCGGCCCGGTCGCCGAGCGCGCGCCCAAGCACCGCCGCTCGCCCGAGCGCATCGCCGCCGGGCTCACCCTCGTCGCGCTCGTCGTGGCGTCCCTCTTCGCCCTGAACTCGCTCGGCATCTCCCTGCCCGCCATGCTCGAGAGCTGGTCGAACGCCGAGCGCTTCTTCACCCGGGTCGGCACCATCCGCTTCCCCGAGCCGCTCGAGCTCGTCCAGCTCACGGCGCTCACCCTCGGCATCGTCGTCACCGGCACCCTGTTCGCCGCGATCTGCTCCGTGCCGATCTCCTACCTCGCCGCGTCGAACACCACGCCGGGCCGCGCCTGGCGCGCCGCCGCCCGCTTCATCACGGTCTTCACCCGGGCGCTCCCCGACGTCGTGCTCGCGATGGTGTTCGTGCTGCTGTTCTCGCTCGGCTCGCTGCCGGGCATCCTGGCGATCGGCATCCACTCGATCGGCATGATCTCGAAGCTCTTCGCCGACGCCATCGAGCAGATCGACGAGGGTCCGCGCCGGGCCATCCGCGCCGCCGGCGGCTCGAAGCTGCAGGAGTTCACGAGCGGCATCCTGCCGCAGGTGCTGCCGAGCTGGGTGGCGACCGTGCTGCACCGCAACGACATCAACCTGCGCGGCTCGGTCGTGCTGGGCTACGTCGGGGTGGCCGGGCTCGGGCTCGAGATGTCGCACGCCTTCAAGTCGCTGAACTACTCGCTGGGGCTCGGCATCGCGATCGTGATGTTCGCCCTGTGCGTGCTCATGGAGATCATCTCGAGCGCAGTGCGCCGGGCCATGCTGCACGGCGGCCGGACGAGCGGCGGCCCGCTCGCCGCGCGCACCGTGGCGGCCGCCGTCCGCCGCCCGTGGACCGGCGCCCGCGTGCGCACCGCCGTGTGGGGCTGGGTCACCGCGGCGCTCCTCATCGGCGCGGTCGCGGTCTGCAACATCCAGTGGGGCGACCTCCTCACCGTGTGGGCGAAGATCCCGCCGGTCGCGGCGCAGTTCTGGCCGCCGAGCTTCGGCGCCTACGACTGGCCCAGGATGTCGGGCGCGATGCTCGAGACGATCGCCATCGCCCTCGCCGCCGCCGTGCTGACGCTCCTCGCCTCGATCGTGATCGGCTCGCTCGCGGCCCGGAACGTCGCGCCGAACGCCGGCACCCGGGCGGGCGCGCGCTTCCTCCTCGTCGGCATCCGCGGGGTGCCGGAGGTCATCCTCGCGATCGTCCTCATCGTGATCACCGGCCTCGGCGCCCAGGCCGGCACGCTCGCGCTCGCCTTCGGCGGCATCGGCCTCGCCGGCAAGCTCATCGCCGACTCCCTCGAGGAGGTGAAGGGCGGCCCCGAGCGGGCGATCACGGCGACGGGGGCGAGCCGCTTCCAGCGCTACGCGGCCGCGACGCTGCCGCAGGGCACGCCCGCGATCATCGGGCACAGCTTCTACCTCCTCGACACCAACATCCGGGCGGCGACGATCCTCGGCATCGTCGGCGGCGGCGGCATCGGCTACTACCTGCTGAACGCCGGCCAGGGCTCGAACTACGGGGTCGTGACCGCGATCGTGCTGATGATCCTCGTCACGGTGCTCGCCGTCGAGGGCCTCGCGATGTGGATGCGGCGGGTGTTCCGGTGAGCGCCGAGCACTACGACCTCGTCGTCGTCGGCGGCGGCGTGATCGGGCTCGGCGCGGCCTACGCCGGCGTCCGCCGCGGGCTGCGCACCCTCGTCGTCGAGCGCGGCTCGGAGGCGAACGGGGCGTCGATCCGCAACTTCGGCCACCTCTGCGTCACCCCGCAGACCGGGATCGCCCGCCGCCACGGCCTCGCCGCGCGCGAGCTGTGGTTGCGCCTCGCCCGCGACGCCGGAGTCTGGCTGCGCGAATCGGGCACGCTCGTCGTCGCCCGGGCCGCCGACGAGCTCGCCGTGCTCGAGGAGCTCGCCGCCGCGCGCGCCGGGGCGGATGACGCACCGGGGCTGCCCGCGGGGCGCGCGGAGGTCGAGCTGCTCGACGCCGCGGGGATCGCCGAGCTGCTGCCGATCCCGGCCGGCTCCGCGCTGGGCGGTGCGCTGCTGCCCCTCGACCTGCAGGCGAACCCGCGGCAGGCGCTCGCGGCGATCACCGCGCACCTCGGGGAGCGCGGCGTCGACTTCCGCCACCGCACCTCGGTGGGCGCCGTCGAGCCGGGGCGCGTCACGACGAGCCGGGGCACGATCGGGGCCGAGCGGATCGTCGTGGCGACGAACCACGACGTCGACCAGCTGTTCCCGGAGGTGGCCGAGGAGCTCGGCATCGTCCGCTGCGGCCTCGACATGCTGCGCGTCTCGGCCGAGCTGTCGCGGCCGCTCCCCGCGCCGCTGCTCACCGGCTGGTCGCTGCTCCGCTACTCGGCCTTCGCCGCGACGCCGGCGGTCGCCGCCCTGCGCGAGCGGCTGCACGGCGAACGCCCCGACCTCGCCGCGCTCGACCTGAACCAGATGTACACGCAGCTGCCCGACGGCAGCCTGATCGTCGGCGACACGCACTACCGGGGCGCGGCCGTCGCGCCGTTCCAGCCCGAGGCCGCCGCCGAGGCGCTGCTGGAGGAGTTCGCGGCCCTGTTCGGCGCCGCCCCGCGCGTGCTCGAACGCTGGCAGGGCGTGTACGCGAGCGGCCGGGACGAGTTCCTCGACCTCGAGGTCCGCCCCGGCGTGCACCTCGCCGCCGCGACGACGGGCATCGGCATGACGACGGGACTCGGGCTCGCCGAGCACGTCGTCGCCGGCTTCGCCGACGCCGCACCCCGGACCCCGGTCCGGACGCAGACCGAGACGCCGCGCACGCGGCACCAGCAGGAAGGCACGAGATGACCATCGACACCGCCACCGGGATCGCCGAGCCGGAGATCACCGCACCCGAGGACCGCGAGGACGAGGACCTCGCGGAGCTCGCCGACTCGCACGAGATCGAGCTCGTCGTGCTCGACCTCGCGGGCACCACCGTGCGCGACGACGGGCTCGTCGAGCGCGCCTTCGCCCTCGCGGCCGAGCGGGCCGGCTTCGCCCCCGAGGGCGAGGACCGGGATGCCGCGCTGCAGTACGTGCGCGACACGATGGGGCAGTCGAAGATCGAGGTCTTCCGGGTGCTCACCGGCGACGAGGCCACGGCGCAGCGCGCCAACGAGGAGTTCGAACGCGCCTACGCCGAGCTCATCGACGAGGTCGGCGTCGAGGCGATCCCGGGCGCCGAGGCGGTCATCCGCGCGCTGCGGGCGGCCGGGGCATCCGTCGTCCTCACCACCGGCTTCTCCCCCGCCACCCGGGACGCGCTGCTCGCGGCCCTCGGCTGGACCGACCCCGCCGACCTCGTGCTCGCCCCCGCCGACGCCGGCCGCGGGCGGCCTCACCCCGACCTCCCGCTCACCGCGCTCCTCCGCACCGGCACGAGCTCGGTCGACGCGATGGCCGTCGTCGGCGACACCCGCAGCGACATGCTCTCGGGCGTGAACGCGGGCGCCGGCCTCGTCGTCGGCGTGCTGACCGGGGCGCACGACCGCGAGGCGCTCGAAGAGTCCGGCGCCGACGAGGTGCTCGGCTCCGTCGCGGAGCTGCCCGCGCTGCTCGGCCTCGACGCGGAGCGCCTGGAGCCCGACTCCGGCGCGTCGGCGTGAGCCCCGCCCGCACCGCGGCCGGCGCCGTGCTCGTGACCCCGTCGCCCGCGGCGATGGTGTGGCACGAGCCGGGACGGGCGCACGAGTCGATCGCGGTGCCCGGCGTCGAGCTGCGTCCGGGCGAGGCGCTCGTGGAGGTCGAGCTCGCGACCGTGTGCGGCTCCGATGTGCACACCGTGCTCGGCCACCGCCGCCAGCCCGCTCCGGGCGTGCTCGGGCACGAGCAGGTCGGCCGGATCGTCGCCCTCGGCCCCGGCGGCGCCTCCTCCGTCGACGGCGCGGTGCTCGCGCTCGGCGACCGGGTGGTGTGGACGGTGACCGCGAGCTGCGGCAGCTGCGAGCGCTGCCTCCGCGGGCTCCCGCAGAAGTGCCACGAACTGCGCAAGTACGGGCACGAGCGGCTCGAGCGCGGCTGGGAGCTCTCCGGCGGCTTCGCCACGCACGTGCACCTGCTCCGCGGCACCGGCATCGTGCGCGTCCCCGAGGCGATGCCCGCGGAGCTCGCCGCACCCGCCTCGTGCTCGACGGCGACGGCGGTGGCGGCCCTGGATGCCGGTGGCGCGGGTTCCCTCGACGGCGCGCCCGTGCTCGTGGCCGGCGCCGGCATGATCGGCCTGGCCGTCACCGCGATCGCGAGCGCCGCCGGTGCGGCAGTGACGGTCGTGGACCCCGATGCCGCCCGCCGCGGGACCGCCCGCCGCTTCGGAGCCCGCGCCGTGCTCGATCCGGGCGACGGCGCGCTCGCCGGGCAGCTCGCCGCGCACGGGCTGCCCGCGCCGCTGCTCTCCGTCGAGGCGTCCGGTGCGGCCGGCTCGGTGCGCGCCCTGCTGGAGGCGAGCGACGTCGGCGGCACGATCGTGCTCGTCGGCAGCGTCTCGCCCGGACCGGCGGTGGACCTCGACCCCGAGCGGCTGGTGCGGCGTCTGCTCACCGTGCGGGGCGTGCACAACTACGCGCCCGCGCACCTGCAGGGGGCGATCGACTTCCTCGCGACCACGCCCGGCCCGTTCGCCTCCGAAGCGCTCGTCGGCGCGAGCTTCCCGCTCGACGAGCTCGACGCGGCGCTCCTCGCGGCCGCCGCGGGGAGCCACGTCCGCGTCGCAGTCGACCCGCACGCGCGCTGAGCTCGCGCGGCCGGCGGTCTCGCCGCGCTCAGCGGTATTCGGGATTCGCGCCGTACGGGTTCGGCTCGAAGCCCGAGTGCTGCCCGTCCTCCCATTCGGCGATCGAGTTGCCGCCGAGCGGGAAGCCGCCCGCGTCCTTCAGCAGACGCGCGAGGTGGAGCAGGTTGTACGTGAGGAACGTCGTGTTCCGATTGGTGAAGTCGTTCTCGGGACCGCCCGAGCCCGGGTCGAGGTAGCTCGGCCCGGGTCCCGCCTCGCCGATCCAGCCCGCGTCCGCACCGGGCGGGATGGCGACGCCGATGTGCTGCAGGCTGTAGAGCACGTCCATCGCGCAGTGCTTGATGCCGTCCTCGTTGCCGGTGATGATCGCCCCGCCGACCTTGCCGTAGTAGACGTACTGGCCGCGCTCGTTGCGCTCCCCGCTCATCGCGTACAGGCGCTCGATCAGCCGTTTCGTGACCGAGGAGTTGTCACCGAGCCAGATCGGCCCGCCGATCACGAGGATGTCGGCGGCCTGGACGAGCGGCCAGACCTCGTCCGGCCAGGCATCGGCGGCCCAGCCGTGCTCGCGCATGTCCGGGTACACGCCGGTCGCGACATCCAGGTCGACGAAGCGCAGGACGTCGACGTGCACGCCGTGCTCGCGCATGAGCGCGATGCTCGCGTCCATGAGCCCCTGCGTGTTGCTGCGCTCGGGGCTGCGCTTCAGCGTGCAGTTCACGTACAGCGCGCGGAGGTCGGAGAAATCGGGCAGCTCGCTCATGCCGCGAGGCTAGGCGCCGGTGCGCCGGGCGGCGAGGGGCTTGACGCGGCGCCGCCCGCGCGCCGTTGCTGGCGCTCGCGCCCGCGCTGCGGCAGGCTACGAGCAACGAGCGGATGCCACGGCGGCGCCCGCCGCGGGAGGGAGCCGGGATGCCGACGGCCAGGAGCACCGAGCACCAGCGCGCCGACGCCGGGGCGATCGTCGCCGAGTCGCTCGGGCTGCTCATCCAGATCCCGCTCGTCTGGCTCGGCGTCGAGTTCATCATCGGCGACGACATCGAGCTGCTCGTCGGCTGGTGCCTCGTCGGCACCTTCTACCTCCTCGTGACGATCGTTGCGCTGAACCTCGCGGTGCGACTGCCCGCTCTGATGACAGGGCGGTCCGAGACGCGCCGGTTCCTCGCCCACCCGTTCATGCGCGTCGCCGCGACGCTGCTGACCTTCTCGTCGAGCACCGTCGGCGTCGTCGCCGCGGTCCAGCTGATCCTGCTGCGCAACGACCCCGAGTGGAGCGGGTTCATCGAGCTCGTCGCCGTCTGGGCGATGCTCGTCGCGTGGGGGCTGTTCCACTGGGGCTGGGCCCGGATCTACTACTCCCGGTACCACCGCGCCGTCGGCACGCCCCCGCTCGAGTTCCCCCGGACGCCCGAGCCCGAGCTCATCGAGTTCGTCTACTTCGCCTTCACCAACGCGACGAACTTCTCGGTCTCGGACGTGCAGGTGACGACGACGCGCATGCGCTGGACGGTGATCTGGCACACCTCGCTCAGCTTCTTCTTCAACGCGCTCATCCTGGTGCTCGCGATCAACACGATCACGGGCATCCAGGTCGATCCCGGCATCCTGAAGTAGCGCGCCCCCTGGCCGCGCAGCCCCACCCGAAGTCGCACGAACGGTCCCTGATCGCCGCTGGATCGAACCGTTCGCGCGACTTCGCATCGTGGAGTCGGGCGGGGCGGCGCGGGCGGGGCGGAGCGGCGCGGGCGGGCGGCGCCGCTCAGTACTGGAGCAGGCTGTACGCCTCGAGCCCGGTCGGCAGCGCCGCCCGCCCGTGCAGCTCGGTCAGCTCGATCGCGACCGAGACGCCCGCGACGAGCCATCCCGCCCGCTCGACGAGCCGCGCGGCCGCCGCGACCGTGCCGCCCGTGGCGAGCACGTCGTCGACGATCAGCACCCGGGTGCCGGGCGGCAGTTCGCCCTCGTGCACCTCGAGCGCGGCGGTGCCGTACTCGAGCGAGTACTCCTCGCGCAGCACCGCGCGCGGCAGCTTGCCGGCCTTGCGGATCGGCAGCACGCCGACCCCGGCGGCGACGGAGGCGGCCGCCGCGAGCAGGAAGCCGCGGGCCTCGACGCCGGCGAGCACGTCGAAGCGCCCGGCGAACGGGGCGGTGAGGGCCTCGGCGAGCGCGTGGAACGCCGCGCCGTCGGCGAAGACCGGCGTCAGGTCGCGGAACAGCACCCCGGGCTCCGGGAAGTCGGGGATGAGGGCGAGATGCGACTCGACGAGGGCGCGGGTTTCGGGCTCGTTCACCGTCACAGGCTAGCCCGCCGCGAGGGGCCGCCAGCACGGCGCGGGACGTTCCAACCTTCGACGGATGCCGCGGCGCCCCGGATCGGCGACGATGGAAGCATCCCGATCGCTGGAGTCCCCCACATGACCACGCTCAGCCCCAAGCGGCTCTTCCGCGGCCTCGCCTTCGCCGAGGCCGTCACCTGGACGATCCTCATCGTCGCCATGATCCTGAAGTACGCCGCGGGTGTCGAGTGGGCGGTGCTCGTGGGCGGATCGATCCACGGCTTCGTCTTCCTCGCCTACGCGGCGAGCTCGATCCTCGTGGGCGTGAACCAGCGCTGGAGCGTCGGCCGCATCGCCTTCGCCGTGCTCACCGCGATCGTGCCCTACGCGACGGTCCCGTTCGAGCTGCACCTCGTGCGCACCGGCCGCCTCGACGGCGAGTGGCGCCGCGAGGCCGGCGACCACCCGGCCGACGGCGCGTGGTGGAACCGGGTGCTGCGCTGGTTCCTCGCCCGGCCCGTGCTCCTCGTCTCGGTCGCGGTCGTCGCGATCGCGGCGATCTTCGGCGGGCTGCTCGTCCTCGGCCCGCCCGGCGGCTGGCAGAGCTGAGCCGAGCGGCTCCGCTCCGCGACTACCGGCGCAGGCGGTTGACGAGCGCCGTCCACACGAGCGCCGTGGTGGAGCAGACGAGCAGGGCGACGAACACCCACGGCAGGCCGGCGAGACCGATCGCCCCGTAGAGCACCGAGCCGAGGAGCGCGCCCCCGCCGATGCCGAGATTGAACGCGGTCGTGTAGAACGACGCGGCGGCGTCGCGGATCCGGGCGGATGCCGAGTGCAGCAGCCGCGTGTTCAGCATCGGCGGCAGCGCCCCGAACGCGGTGCCCCAGAGCAGGAACGACGCGATCCCGATGACGGGCGACTGCGCGAAGGCGGCGAGCCCGGCGACGCCGATCCCGGTCGCGACGAGCGCGATCACGAGCCCCGCCGTCGGACGGCGGCCGAGCACGGTGCCGGCGAGCAGGAGGCCGACCGCCCCGGCGATGCCGTAGGCGAGGAGCATCGGGCTGATGGCGCTCGCGGGCAGGCCCATCACCTCGGTGATGAACGGCGCGACGAAGGTGTAGAAGGTGTAGGCGCCGACCATCGTGACCATGGTGATCAGGCAGACGACGACCACCGGCACGAACGTCGGGTCGCTGCGGAGGCGGAGCGGCTCGGCGTCGGCGCTCGCGGCGTGGTGGGCGACCGGCGGCAGGAAGCGCAGCACGAGCAGCGCGCCGAGGAGGGCCGCGCCGCCGACGACCGCGAAGGCGAGCCGCCAGCCGAAGGCCTGCCCGAGCGCGGTGCTGAGGGGCACGCCGAGCACGAAGGCGAGCGAGCCGCCGGCGACGCTGATGGAGACCGCCCGGGCGAGCTGCTCCTTCGGCACGAGGTGCCCGGCGTAGGCGCCGACGACCGACCAGAACACGGCGTGGGCCGCGCCGCCGAGCACGCGCGTGGCGACGACCGTCGGGTAGTTCGGCGCGATCGCGGTGAGCACGCAGCTGAGCGCGAGGATGCCGAGCGTGATGACGATGAGCGTGCGCCGCGGCACCCGCCGGGTGAGCGCCGAGAGCGGCACCGCGGCGACCACGACGGTGCCGGCGAAGACGGTCACGAGCACGCCGATCGCCGGCTCGCCGACGCCGAGCTCCCGGCTCATGTCGGGGAGCAGGCCGGTCGGGATCATCTCGATCGTGATGGACAGGAAGACGGCGGTGGCGAGGGTGAGCAGCCCGAGCCAGGGGAAGGGCGGCGCCGGGATGGCGCGCACCGACGAAGAGGGAGTCATGCGGAAACCAGGAGGGAGAACGTCGCTCGTCGGCACCGGGGCGGGGCTCCGCGCGTGCGCCGCGACGAGGACTGCGCGCCGATGTGCGCGCCCAGGGCCATCGGGAACCGACGACCGAGTCCAGTGTAGCGAGCGGGGCGGCCGCCGCACCCGTCTGATCGCCCGGGCATCCGCCGGGTGCACACTGGGAGCATGCCCATCCTCAACAAGGACATGACCCTCTGCATCTCCCTGTCGGCGCGGCCGTCGAACCTGGGCACGCGCTTCCACAACTTCCTCTACGACGAGCTCGGGCTGAACTTCGTGTACAAGGCGTTCGCGACGGAGGACATCGAGGGCGCGGTGCGCGGCATCCGCGCGCTCGGCATCCGCGGCGCGAGCGTCTCGATGCCGTTCAAGGAGGCCGTGATCCCGCTCGTCGACGAGCTGGAGCCGTCGGCGCTGGCGATCGAGTCGGTGAACACGATCGTGAACGACGGCGGCCGGCTCGTCGCGGCGAACACGGACTACGAGGCGGTGGCCGAGCTCATCGGCTCGAGCGGGCTCGACCCGGCGGCGCGGGTGCTGCTCCGCGGGTCCGGCGGGATGGCGAAGGCGGTCGTCGCGGCGTTCCGCGACGCGGGCTTCCCCCGGGTGACGGTGGTCGCCAGGAACGCGGAGCTCGGGCCGGCGCTCGCGGGCAAGTACGGCTACGAGTGGCTCGCCGAGGATCCGGCGCCGGGCAGCGCCGACGTGCTCGTGAACGTCACGCCGATGGGGATGACCGGACCGGATGCCGAGACGCTCGCATTCTCCGCCGAGCACCTCGACGCGGCATCCGCGGTGTTCGACGTCGTGGCGTTCCCGGCGGAGACGCCGCTCATCCGCGCCGCGCGCGAGGCCGGCAAGCTCGTCATCTCGGGCGCCGAGGTGCACGCCCTGCAGGCCGCCCGCCAGTTCGAGCGGTACACGGGGAGGCGGCTCGCGCCCGAGCAGATCGCACGGGCGGCCGCGTTCGCCCGCGAGGACTGAGCGCAGCGGCCGCCCTCCACAGGAGCGTCCTCCCGCAGTCGATGCACAGCTCGACGATCGCGCCACTTCCACGCGCCCGCCTCTGGAAGTCTCTGGATCACCAGCACATGATGAAACGGTGATCGAAGTGAATGAACCCCAGGTCTGGACGCTCATCGGCGTCTTCGCGGCCACGTTGTTCGGCGTGCTCACGCTGATGAGCACGATGTTCCTGCGCGCCGTGCGCGTCGAGATCGGCAGCGTGCGCACGGAACTCAGGAGCGGGCTCGGCGAGCTGCGCGGCGAACTGCGCGCAGAGCTCGGCGAGCTGCGCGGCGCGCTCACCACCCTCGACCACCGCATCGACAGCCTCGATCGCGACGTCCAAGCGCTCGTGAAACGCAGCTTCGGCGTCGACCGGGAGTGACCGCGGATGGCGCCGTCGGCGCGGCCTCGGAGCCCGCGCGCCGCCGGTAGACTGATCCGGTCAGGCTTCCGTCCGCGGCATCCGTCGCTCAGCCCTGGAGATTCCCCTGTGACTCAGCCGGCCACCACCCCTGCT
This sequence comes from Agromyces mediolanus, assembly GCF_044917495.1. GTDB lineage: Bacteria > Actinomycetota > Actinomycetes > Actinomycetales > Microbacteriaceae > Agromyces > Agromyces mediolanus_B. The sequence continues at coordinate 67,401 of NZ_JAVSSI010000013.1, forward strand.
CCCGTGCTCGACACCGTCGACGTCGCGGCCTCGACGCCCGAGAAGGAGCAGCCGTACGCGGCGCTCGGCCTGAAGCCCGACGAGTACGAGCGCATCCGCAACATCCTCGGCCGCCGGCCCACCAGCGCCGAGCTCGCGATGTACTCGGTCATGTGGAGCGAGCACTGCTCCTACAAGTCCTCGAAGATCTACCTGCGCCAGTTCGGCAAGAAGGTCACGCCCGAGATGAAGCAGCACCTCATGGTGGGCATGGGCGAGAACGCGGGCGTGCTCGACATCGGCGAGGGCTGGGCCGTCACCTTCAAGATCGAGTCGCACAACCACCCCTCCTACATCGAGCCCTTCCAGGGCGCCGCGACCGGCGTCGGCGGCATCGTCCGCGACATCATCTCCATGGGCGCCCGCCCCGTCGCCGTCATGGACGCGCTCCGCTTCGGCGCCATCGACCACCCCGACACCGCGCGCGTGGTGCACGGCGTCGTCTCGGGCATCAGCTTCTACGGCAACTGCCTCGGCCTGCCGAACATCGGCGGCGAGACCTGGTTCGACCCGACCTACCAGGCGAACCCGCTCGTGAACGCGCTCGCCGTCGGCGTGCTCCGCCACGAGGACCTGCACCTCGCCAACGCGAAGGGCGCGGGCAACAAGGTCGTGCTGTTCGGGGCCCGCACCGGCGGCGACGGCATCGGCGGCGCGTCGATCCTCGCCTCCGACACCTTCGCCGAGGGCGGCCCCACGAAGCGTCCGGCCGTGCAGGTCGGCGACCCCTTCGCCGAGAAGGTCCTCATCGAGTGCTGCCTCGAGCTCTTCGCCGCCGACCTCGTCGAGGGCATCCAGGACCTGGGCGCCGCGGGCATCTCCTGCGCGACGAGCGAGCTCGCCTCGAACGGCGACGGCGGCATGTCGATCGTCCTCGACGAGGTGCTGCTGCGCGACCCCACGCTCACGCCCGAGGAGATCCTCATGAGCGAGAGCCAGGAGCGCATGATGGCGATCGTCCGGCCCGAGAAGCTCGCCGGCTTCCTCGAGGTCGTGCAGAAGTGGGACGTCGAGACGAGCGTGCTCGGCGAGGTCACCGACACCGGCCGCCTCTCGATCACCTGGCGCGGCGAGGAGATCGTCAACGTCGACCCGCGCACCGTGGCCGTCGACGGACCCGTCTACGAGCGCCCCGTCGCCTACCCCGCCTGGATCGACGCGCTGCAGGCCGACTCGGCCGCGGGTCTCGCCCGCCCCGAGACGCCCGAGCAGCTGCGCGAGCAGTTCCTCCAGCTCGTCGGCTCGGCGAACCAGGCGGATGCCGCGTGGGTCACGAACCAGTACGACTCCTACGTGCTCGGCAACACCGCGCTCGGCGCGCCCGACGACGCCGGCATGATCCGCGTCGACGAGGAGTCCGGCCTCGGCGTCTCCGTCGCGACCGACGCGAACGGCCGCTACTCGCAGCTCGACCCGAAGCAGGGTGCGAAGCTCGCCCTCGCCGAGGCGTACCGCAACGTCGCCGTGACCGGGGCGAAGCCCATGGGCGTGAGCGACTGCCTGAACTTCGGCTCCCCGGAGAACCCCGAGGTCATGTGGCAGTTCTCGCAGACCGTCGAGGGCCTGTCCGACGGCTGCCTCGAGCTCGGCATCCCCGTCACCGGCGGCAACGTGTCGTTCTACAACCAGACCGGCGACGTCCCGATCCACCCGACCCCCGTCATCGCGGTCCTCGGCGTGATCGACGACGTCGCGCGCCGGATCCCGAGCGGCTGGCAGGACGACGGCCACAACATCTACCTGCTCGGCGACACCGCCCTCGAGCTCGACGGCTCGGCCTGGGCGGGCACGGTGCACGACCACCTCGGCGGTCGCCCGCCGGCGGTCGACCTCGAGCGCGAGAAGACCCTGGGCGAGCTGCTCGGCGCGGCCGCGCTGGAGGGCCTCATCGACTCGGCGCACGACCTCAGCGACGGCGGCCTCGCCGTCGCGCTGGCCGAGGGCGTCTCGCGCTTCGGCATCGGGGCCCGCGTGTTCCTCGGCGAGGTCGTCGAAGACGGCGGCATCGATCTCGCCACGGCCCTGTTCAGCGAGTCGACCGGCCGCGTCATCGTCACGGTGCCGCGGGAGGACGACGTGAAGTTCCGCGGCCTCTGCGAGGGGCGCAACTACCCGGTGCGCCGCATCGGCGTGACCGACGCCGCCTCCGCCGCGCTCGAGGTGCAGGACGCCTTCACCGTCTCGGTCGACGAGCTCCGCGGCGTGAACCGCGCGCCCCTCGCCGACGCGTTCGGGCCGATCGTCGGCTACTGAGCCGCGCCCGGCGGCCGGCACGCGTCCGGCCGCCGTGTGAGACTGGTGGCGTGATCGAGGAGTACTCCGACGCCTACGCCGCGACGCACGGCCGGTTCACCGTCGTCCCCGCCGCGTACGTGCTGCTGCGCCGCGGCGACGAGGTGCTGCTGCAGCTGCGACGCGGCACGGGCTACTACGACGAGCACTGGGCGTTCGGCGCCGCCGGCCACGTCGAGGCGGGCGAATCGCTGCTCGCCGGCGCCGCGCGCGAGGCCCGGGAGGAGCTCGGCGTCGAGATCGCGCCGGACGCCCTCGAGTTCGTCACGCTGATGCACCGCACCGACGGCTCCGGGCGGCCGATCGAGCAGCGCTTCGACGTGTTCTTCCAGGCTCGCGAGTGGCACGGCGAGCCCCGGCTGATGGAGCAGGGGAAGGCCGCCGGGCTCGACTGGTTCCCGCTCGCCGATCTCCCCTCGCCCGTCGTCCCGCACGAGCTCCAGGTGCTCGAGGCGCTCCGCACGTCGCCGGTCCCCGGCGTCACGACCTTCGGATACTGACGTGGAGCCCGCCCTCATCGGCACCGTCGCCGGCATCGCCTTCGGCGCGATCATCGCGGTCGGCGTCGTCGTCCGGCTGATCCGCGCGCCCCGCGGCGCCCGGTCCCGGCTGCGGCACGCGTTCGGCCCGATCGCCGGCGCCGGCGAGACGTACCAGGAGCTGCACACCGGGCAGCGCGGCCTGCAGGATTCCATCATCGCGGTCGTGCAGGAGCAGGAGCAGGGCGGCGGCGCGGAGCGCGGCACCGACGCCCCGCGCTGAGCACCCCGCTCAGCCGCGATCGCGGGAGGCATCCCAGAGCGCGGCCCAGTCCTCCGGCGCGAGCCGCCCCGGCGGCGTCGACGCGGGGATGCCGCGCCGGCGCAGCCACGCCTTGGCCGCCCCGGCCCCGAGGGATCCGCCGCTCGCGCTCGCGGCGGCGGCGAGCCGCTGGGCGAGCGTGGCCCCGCGTCCCTGGAACGCCTCGGCCACGAAGCGCTGGTAGGCCCGGCGCGCCCGCGGATCGACGAGGGGAGCCTCCCGGCGCTCGATCGTGAACAGTCCGCCGTCCACCGACGGCACCGGGCGGAACGCCGTGGCCGGCACCCGCCGACGCAGCCGGAACCGGAACCACGGCGCCCACTGCACCGTCAGCATGCTCGCCCCGCCGACGCCGCAGCGGCGGCGCGCCACCTCCCACTGGGTGAGCAGCACCGCCCGCTGCCAGCCGGGCGAGTCGAGGAGGTGCCGGAGCGCGGCGGTGGTCACGTGGAACGGCAGGTTCGCGACCACGGTGTGCGGATGCCGCGGCAGCGGCCAGCGCAGCAGATCGGCGTGCACGACCTCCGCCCGCGCGCCGAGCTCGCGGCGGAGCCGGTCGGCCCGGGCGGGATCGAGCTCGACGGCGGTGAGGGGTCGGCCGAGCTCGGCGAGCGGCCGGGTGAGCGCCCCGCCGCCCGGCCCGAGCTCCACGATCGGGTGCGGGCTCGGCAGGGACCGCTCGACGAGCTCGACGATCTCGGCGACGAGCTGCCGGTCGACGAGGAAGTTCTGGCCCAGTTCGTGCCGGCCGCCGTGGGCGGGCGCCGGGGCGGGGGCCCGGTGCTGGGCGGTGCCGCGGCGCTCGGAGCGCGCGCGGGAGGGACGGGATTTCGATGAAGGCATGGATGCTCCGCTGACGAATGAACGCCGGGGACGCCGAAGCGCGCCGCGGCCGAGGACTCGGCTGGCGGCGGAGCGGGAGAGTGGTCCGGTCGCTCCGCCTCAGGCGGTGCGGGGCCGGATGATCATCTGCGAGCACATGCAGGACATGGTTGGAGACCCTAGCAAGCCCGGGCGCGCACCGCGAACCCGCGCCGTGCGACGCCGCGTGACGCCCGGCGTCGGCCGATGACGGCCGGGCTGGCCGAGTCATCCGCCCGGCCGTACGCTCCCGCCATGACGCTCATCGACGATTCCACCGCCGCATCCGCCCCGGCATCCGACGACGCGGCCGATCGCGCCGCCCGCCTCACCGCCGCCGGCTCCGCCTGGCACGAGCGCATCGCCGCCGCGCCCGCGAACGCCGAGCTCACCTACCGCGTGTCGGGTCGGGGCACCGGCGCCGTCGCCACCCGGATCATCGCGGGCAAGCACCGCTTCACCGTCGACGAGCCCGCCGCCCTCGCGGGCGACGACGCCGCCGCGAGCCCCGTCGAGTACGCGCTCGGCGCGCTGATCTCCTGCCAGGTCGTCGTCTACCGCCTGTACGCGCAGGCGCTCGGCATCGTGCTCGACGACGTCGAGATCAACGCCGAGGGCGACCTCGACGTGCGGAAGCTCTTCGGCATCGACGAGTCGGGCCGCGCGGGCTTCTCCGCGGTGCGCCTCGACGTGCGCCTGAGCGGCCCCGAGCCGAAGGAGCGCTACGCGGAGCTGCAGGCCGCCGTCGACGCGCACTGCCCGGTGCTCGACCTGTTCCAGAACCCGGTGCCGGTGCAGGTGACGCTCGGCTGAGCGGCTGAGCCGCTGAGCCGCGGCGTCCGGCGTCAGGTCCCAGGCGCCGGCTGCGCGAGCAGCTCGGCGCGTTCCGCGAGATATGGCGCGAGCGGCGTCCAGGCGCCGGGATCGCTCGGGTTCCAGCGCACCACGACCCGCCCGTCGCGGAGCGCCACGGCGCCGTCCGTCGTCGGCGCCGCTCCCGCGGGATCCCCGTCGAGCGGGATGGGCACCGCATCGAAGTTCACCGTCTCACCCGCGGGGATGCCGCCCTTCACCGCGGCGGCGCGGTAGGCGCGCTGCTCGGCCACCGCGTTCGCCGTCACCGAGCGACGGGCCGGCGCCTCGGCGCGGACGACGCGTCCGACCGCGTAGAGCCGGCCCTCGCCGTCGAGCAGCAGGGCGCCGAGGCGCCACACCTCGCCGATCCGGCGCATCCGGGCCGCCCGTGGCAGGCCGAGGCGACGGCGCGGCGGTTCGTAGACGGCGAGCACCTCGCGCCGGGCGGCGGCCTCGGTGAGCAGCGCGGTCGCCGCGCCGACGGCGGCTCGCGCCTCCGCGAACGCCGCGGCAGCGCCCGCGCCGGTTCCGGCGGACGCCTCGTCGCGAGCGGATGCCTCGTCGCGAGCGGATGCCTCGGCCGGCTCGTCGGTCATGGAGTGCAGCGTACCCGGCCTCAGCGGCGGATCCGGGCCGGGCCGAGCGCCGCCGCCAGGCCGAGGAGCACGATCGCGACGACGACCATCCCCCAGCGGCCGGTGAACACGCCGAGCACGGCGAGCACCGTGCCCACGCCGGCGACGATCGCGGCCGCCCGTCGCCGCACGGCGGGCCGCGCCCACCAGCCGGCGAGGAGCCCGCGCATCAGCCGACGAGGGTGAACGGGGTCGCGGTGGCGAGCTCGGCGAAGGCCCACGTCTTCGCGCCGATCGCAGGGTCGCTCGACACCCTGGTGGGTCGCTGCTGCGCGGGCTCGCCCTTCAGGAGGCCGCGCGGCCCCCAGAACTCGCCGCCCGCGACGTCCGGCGCGGTGAGCGCGTGCAGCACCGGCTCGGCACCGCGGTGCTTGCCCTGCGCCCAGGCCGCCTGCAGCGCGTCGGCGAAGCGGTCGCCGCGGCTCGGCTCGTTGACGCCGGGCACCGTGGGCGTGCGCCCGGAGATCGAGTAGCCGGGGTGCGCGACGATGCTCGCCACCGGGACGCTGGCCCGGCGCAGCCGCCGGTCGAGCTCGAAGCCGATCGACTGGCAGGCGATCTTCGACTGGGCGTACGCCCGCCAGAAGTCGTAGCCCCGCTCGAGCTGCAGCTCCTCCACCCGGAACGTCGACAGCTTCGTCGAGAGCGAGCCGAGCGAGATGATCCGGGCGCCGTCCGCGAAGCGCCGGCTGCCCGGCACGAGCTCGTCGCCGGCTCCGGCGGCGCCGAAGAGCCCGGCGAGGAGGGCGAAGTGGCCGAGCACGTTCGTCGCGAGCACGAGCTCGTTGCCGTCGGGGCTCTCGAGGCGCCGGCCCGGCGTGTGCACCATGCCCGCGTTCAGCACCGCGCCGTCGAGCTGCGCGTCCCCGGCGAGCGCGGCGACGCCAGCACGCACGGAGTCGAGCGAGGACGTGTCGACGACGAGGGTCGAGACCCGGCCGCCGAGCTCGCCGCGGCCCGCTCCGGCATCCACCCGTTCGCGGATCACCGCGGCGGCCGTCTCGAGCCGCTCGGGGCTCCGCCCCGACATGACGACGTGGGCGCCCGCGCCGACGAGGCGGGCGCTCGTGAAGAAGCCGAGGCCGGCGTTCGCGCCGGTCACGAGGTAGCGCCGGCCCGTGAGATCGGGCAGCGGCGTCGGGTACCAGCTCACCGGGCCGGCCTCACAGCTCGCCGGAGGCGCCGTTGCCGGCGAGCTCCTCGTGGTGCTGGATGACCTCGGCGACGACGAAGTTGAACCACTTCTCGGCGAACGCGGGGTCGAGGTGCGCGTCTTCGGCGAGGCCGCGCAGGCGCTGGATCTGCCGCTTCTCCCGCTCGGGATCGCTCGGCGGCAGCCCGTGGGTCGCCTTCAGCCGGCCGACCTGCTGGGTGAACTTGAACCGCTCGGCCAGCAGGTGGATGAGGGCGGCGTCGATGTTGTCGATGCTGGCCCGGATGCCGAGGAGCTCGGACATCGCGGCGTCCCGGTCGTCGATCGAGGTCATGCATCGACCCTACTTCGCCGGGGGCCCGGTTCTCGCGCGCGAGGTCGCGCATTCCGCGCGCCCGGCGCGGGCCGAGCAGCCGTTCGCGCGACCTCGGAGCGCATGCGGCGGCCGACCGGCGGCCGACCGGCCGACCGGCGGAGGACGTTGGCGGGCCGGCCGGGCGAACGAGACCACGCCCGGCCGGCCCTCGTCCCGGCGCCGACCCGCGATCCCCGGTGCGGGCCGGCGCCGGGGGCCTATCCCGACTCGGCGGCGCGGCGCAGCATCGGCCGCGTCGAGACGAGCCCGAGCGCGACGACGCCGATGCCCGCGGCGAGCACGGCGGCGATCACGAGCAGCGCGAGCGGCTGCACGATGAGGGTGATGCCGGTGAGCGGCAGCATCACGACCGCGGCGATCACGGCGGAGCCGATCGCGGTGATCCGCAGCGGCGACATCACGGCGCGCCGGCGGGCGGCGTCCATCGTCTGCTCCGGCATGCCGAGCATGTCGAGGGAGCGGTAGAGCTCCCGGCGGTCGAGGATCCCGGCGGCCTGGTTGACGCCGACGGAGCAGGCGACCATGAGGAACGAGCCGACGACGGTGATGAGGATGCCGGTGCGGATGTCGGCGATGAGCTCGAGCCCCTCGCGGTCCATCTCGCCCGAGCCGCCGAGCGCGTCCATGAGCGCGATGCCGACCCCCGCGAACACCGCCATGAAGCTCGTCATCGCGACGCCCGAAACCTGCCGCCAGGCGGCCTTCGGCGATTCCAGCACGCTGCGCGCGGCGAGGAGCTTCGCCGGCTTCGTGGCGCGCTTCGCCTGCCCCTGGGCGACGAGGCGGATGACCCACGGCCCGATCAGGTTCAGCACGGCCAGCGTGCCGCCGAACGCGACGGCGAGGAACAGGACGAGGACGGATGCCTCGCCCGCGAGCTGCAGCACGCTCATCAGCCCGTAGCCGACGAGGATCACGGCCGCGCCGATCACGACGCGGAGCCAGGAGAGCTTCGGGGCATCCTGCCGGGTGCGCACTCCGAGCGGCGAGATGACGACCTGCCGGAGCCCGAGCACGGCGCTGACGACGGCGAGGAGCACGATGCCGAGCGGCACGGCGAGGAGCACCGCGGGCGGCAGCAGCACGCCGCCGATGCCGAGCGGTTCGCCGCGGAACGGCACGAGCGCGATGCCCGGCATGATCGCGAAGTAGCCGACGATGCCGATGACGGAGCCGATGAGGGCGAGCATCCCCGACTCGATCACGGCGAGCGCGGAGACCGTGCCCGGCGTCGCGCCGAGCAGGCGCAGCGTGGCCAGGCGGTCGTCGCGGCGCCGGGCGGAGAGCCGGGCGGCGGCGCCGCCGAGCGAGGCGAGCGGCACGACGAGGAGCACGAGGGCGATGACCGCGAGGAGCTGATAGCCGATCGCCGCGTCGTCGGTCCAGCGCCAGAACGACTGCGCGCCGCCGATGACGGTGAGGAGCAGCGCGGTGACGATCCCGAACGCCGTGATCGGCAGCACGAGGGTCGCCGCCCCGGCGGAACCGGGGCGGGCGAGCAGCCAGGCGACGCGGGCGATCATGCCCGGGCTCCCGGGGCGGGCAGCGGCACCGCGGTGGCGCCGGGCACGGGCGGGGCGGGGGCCGGCGGCGCGGCGGGCGCGACCGGCGCGGCAGCGGTTGCCGCCGGCGATCCGGCCGACGCCGGGGCGGATGCCGCAGCGGCCTGCTGCGGCATCCGCTCGCCGACGATCATCCCGTCGCGCACATCGACGATGCGGGAGCAGCGCGCCGCGACCTCGGGGTCGTGCGTGACGACGACGAGGGTGCGGCCCTGCCCGACCGTGGAGTGCAGCAGCGCCCCCATTACGTCGGCCGAGGTGGCGGAGTCGAGGGCGCCGGTCGGCTCGTCGGCGAAGACCACGCTCGCGCCGGTGACCTGGGCGCGGGCGATCGCGACGCGCTGTGCCTGGCCGCCGGAGAGCTGGCCGATGCGGCGGTCCTCGAGCCCGGCGAGGCCGAGGGCGGCGAGCCAGCCGCGGGAGTGCTCCTCGGCGCGGGCGCGCGGCATCCCGTTCAGCATGAGCGCGAGCGCGACGTTCTCGATCGCGGTGAGCTCGGAGATCAGCAGGCCCTGCTGGAAGACGAAGCCGAACGCCTCGCGGCGCAGCCGGGAGCGGTCGCGCTCGCCGAGCGCGTTCACCTGCACGCGGCCGGTGCCGCCGAGGAAGGACACGGTGCCCGCGTCCGGCAGGGTGATGCCGGCGAGGCAGTGCAGGAGCGTCGTCTTGCCGGAGCCCGAGGCGCCCATGATGGCGAGCGACTCCCCGGTGCGCACGGCGAGCGAGACGCCCGCGAGCGCGCGGGTCGGGCCGAAGGACTTCTCGAGGCCGGATGCCTCGATGACGAAGGAACTCATGCTTCGAGCCTGCCCGCCGGGCAGTGGCGGGCGCGTCGGGCGCGGGCATGATCCGGGGCGGGGCGCGTCATCCGTCCGGATGACCCGCACCGCCGCCGCTGGGATGATCGCCGCAGAACGCCGAGTCGCCCGACTTCCCTCGCACTCGGGCGACACGGGTGGTGGGCTTGCGCGCGGCGCGGCACCCCCCTACCGGGGCCCGCGGCGGGGCCGGCGGCCCCCATCAGGGCCCCGCGGACACCGCGGGGGGGGGCGCGGGCTAAACCCGAACACGCGGCGTTCGGGCCCCCCCCGCGCCCCAAAGTCATCGGTGCGTTGTGCGCAAAAAATTGATAAACAACTTATTAAATATCTCTGCTC
>NZ_JAVSSI010000014.1:0-71235 GCF_044917495.1 Agromyces mediolanus
GCGGACCTGGCGCTGGCCGCCGGCGGGACCGCTCCCCGCCCGCCCACCCCCCCCGGGCAAGGCGCGACAGCGGTCGTACCTGGGGCCACCCGGCGGCGCCCTCCCCCGCCCCCACCCCCCCCCGCCCGCCCCCCCGCCCCCCACCCCCCCCCCCCCGCCCCCCCCCCCCCCCCCCCCCCCCCCCCCCGCCCCGCCCCCCCCCCCCCCCCCCCCCCCCCCCCCCCCCCGCCCCCCCCCCCCCCCCCCCCCCCCCCCCCCCCCCCCCCCCCGGCCGGGTCATCCGCGGTGGACGATCAGCACTTCGGGTCGCTCGCCGGCACCGTGCCGTCGATGAAGTACTGCTCGACGGCGTCGTTCACGCAGGCGTTCGACTTGTTGTACGCCGTGTGACCTTCGCCCTCGTAGCTCACGAGCACGCCCGAGTCGAGCTGTTCGGCGAGCGAGACGGCCCAGTCGTACGGCGTCGCCGGGTCGCCGGTGGTGCCGATGACGAGGATCGGCGCCGCCCCCTCGGCGTGGATCTGCTCGCGGGTCGCGTCGCCCTGGACGGGCCACAGCTCGCAGCCGCCGCCCGTGTCGTAGCCCCAGTACGGCCCGATGACCGGGGCGGCGGCGATGATCTCGGCCGCCTCGGCCTGGAGGTCGCCCGCGCCGTCGCGGAGCGGGTAGTCGAGGCAGTTGATCGCCCGGAACGCCTCGGTGGAGTTGTCGTTGTAGGTGCCGTCGGGATTGCGCCCGTAGTAGAAGTCGGCGAGGGTCAGCGCCATGTCGGCGTCGCCGAGCATGACCGAGTCGAACATCTGCGACAGGTAGCTCCACGAGTCGGGGCTGTAGAGCGCGGCGATGATCGCCGTGAGGTAGGTGTCGGCGCCGACGAGCCGGCCGTCACTGCCCCGCAGCGGGCTGGCGTCGAGCGACGCGGCGAGCGCGCCGACCTCGGCCATGCCGGCATCCACGTCGCCCGAGAACGGGCAGTCCGCCGAGCTCTGGCAGTCGGCCATGTACGCGCGGAGCGCCTGCTCGAACCCGATCGCCTGCGCCTTCGAGACCTCGAACTCGCTCGCCGCCGGGTCGATGGCGCCGTCGAGCACGAGGCGGCCGACCTTCTCGGGGTAGAGGCCGGCGAAGGTCGCACCGAGGAACGTGCCGTAGGAGTAGCCGAGGTAGTTCAGCTTCGTGTCGCCGAGCACCGCCCGCAGCAGGTCGAGGTCGCGCGCCGCGCTCACCGTGTCGACGTAGCCGAGGAGCTCGCCCGTGTTCTCGGCGCAGGCCGCGCCGAAGTCCTCGAAGTTCTTCGAGGATGCCGCGATCCACTCCGCGCTCCCGCGCTTCCCCGGCGGGATCGTGAACAGCGCCTCATCCATGCCCGCCGCGTCGTAGCAGACGACGGAACTCGACTTGCCGACCCCGCGCGGGTCGAAGCCGACCACGTCGAAGCGCTCCTGCAGCGGCTGGCCGACCGCGAAGTCGAGCGAGTCGGCGATGAGGTCGACGCCCGAGGCGCCCGGACCGCCGGGGTTCACGAGGAGCGAGCCGATGCGGTCGCCGGTCGCCCGGTGCCGCACGAGGGCGAGCTCGATCTCGCCCGCGGACGGGTCGTCCCAGTCGAGCGGCGCCTTCGCGGTCGAGCACTCGAGCTTCTCGCCGCAGGCCTTCCAGCCGAGGATCTGCGAGTAGAACGGCTGCAGCTCGGCGGACACCTGCTCCCCCGTGGGGGTCGAGGTCGCCTCCGGCTTCGGGAAGAGCCCGCCGAGGTCGGGGAAGCAGCCGCTCAGGAGCAGCGCGACCGCCGCGACGATCCCCACCGCCCCGATGCGCCTCCTGGCGCGCGCTCCCCCTGCCGTGCCGTTCCGGATCATGCGGCCCCCCGTTCGGTTCCTGGTCGTCTGATGGCGCTCACGAGCATCGCCTCGAGCGCGAGCGCCGGGGCGACGTTGCCCTCGATGCGGGTGCGCGCGAGCTGGATGGCGTCGAGGGTGGCGAGCGACCGCGCCGGGCTCGCCGAGGCGGCCGCGGCGCGGAGCTCCGGCTCGATCTCGCGGTTCACGAGCTGCACCCCGGCCTCGAGCTGCAGCAGCAGCACATCGCGGTAGAGCGAGGCGAGGTCGACGAGGATCCGGTCGATGCCGTCGCGCAGGCTCCGCGTCGCCCGGCGCTTCTGCTCGTCTTCGAGCGCCTTGATCTGGGAGCGCAGGGCGGGCGGGATCGCCTGGCCGGGCGCGAGGCCCAGCGAACGGAGCGCGTGCTCGCGCTCCTCCTGGTCGCGCAGCTCGGTGATCGCCTTCGCGTCGTCGCCGGCGATCTCGAGGAGCCGCGAGGCGGTCATCACGGCCGTCGCCGAGGAGCGCACCCCGAGGGCGAGCCGGAGGGTCTCGGCGCGACGGCTGCGCGCCTCCTCGTTCGTGGCGAGCCGGTGCGCCATCCCGATGTGGCTCTGCGCCTCCCGCGCCGCACGTTCGGCGAGCACGGGGTCGACGCCGTCCCGGCGCACGAGCAGCTCGGCGACGTCGGCGACGCTCGGCACCTGCAGCCGCACGGAGCGGACGCGCGAGCGGATGGTCGGGATGAGGTCGGCCTCGCTCGGCGCGCAGAGGATCCAGACGGTGCGCTCCGGCGGCTCCTCGAGCTCCTTCAGCAGGACGTTCGACGTCTGCTCGGTCATGCGGTCGGCGTCCTCGACGACGATGACGCGGTGCCGGCCGACCGACGGGGCGTAGTGCGAGCGCTTCACGATGTCGCGGACGTCGGCGACCTTGATGATGACGCCCTCGGTCGTGAGCACGTGCAGATCGGGATGACTCCGCGCCTCGACCTGGATACGGGTCGGCTCGTCGCCGTCCGGATCGCCCGCGATGAGCGCGGTGGCGAAGGCGTAGGCGAGGTTCGAGCGACCGGACCCGGGCGGACCGGTGATGAGCCAGGAATGGGTCATGGTGCGCGGATCGGCGCCCGCTGCGGCATCCGGAGCGGTCTCGGCGCTGCGCTCGTCGGCACCATGCCCGTCGGCACTGCGCTCGACCGACCGGCTCCCGCTGCGCGTCGACGCCGAGGCCGCCGCGCGGAACACCGCGATCGCGGCGTCCTGCCCGGTCAGCTCGCTCCACACGCTCACGCTGCCACGCTACCTTCCGCCGCCGACGCGGCGCGCGGCATCCGCTCGCACGGCGCCTGCGCTCCCGCCGCCGACGCGGCGCGCGGCATCCGATCCCCCGCCCGCGCCATCTAGAGGAGCGGTTCGATCCGCGCTCGGAGCTCGGCGGCGATCTCCTCCGCAGGCTTCGACGCGTCGACGACGATCACGCGGTCGGGCTCGGCCTCGGCGATCGCGAGGTAGGCCTCGCGCACCCGCCGATGGAACTCGGATGCCTCCGCCTCGAGCCGGTCGTACCGTGTGCGCGACGCGTCGAGGCGCGTGCGCGCCGCCTCCGGGTCGAGATCGAGCAGCACGGTGAGGTCGGGGGCGAGCTCCTCGGTCGCCCACTCGGACAGTGCCCGGATCTCGCGGCTGTCGAGCACGCGACCCGCACCCTGGTAGGCCACGGAGGAGTCGATGTACCGGTCCTGCAGCACGACGGCGCCGCGCTCGAGCGCCGGCCGCACGAGCGTCGCGACGTGGTGCGCGCGGTCGGCCGCGTAGAGCAGCGCCTCGGCGCGGGGCGCGATGTCGCCGCGATGGTGCAGCACGATCTCCCGTACCTCGACGCCGACCTCCGTGCCGCCGGGCTCGCGGGTGCGGACGACCTCCCGGCCGAGCCCGCCCAGCCACTCGCGAAGGAGCTCCGCCTGGGTGGTCTTGCCGGAGCCGTCGCCGCCCTCGAGGGTGATGAAGAGCCCCCGGGTCACGCCTGGCTCTTCTTCGGCGCGGCCTTCTTCGCGGTCGTCTTCTTCGGCGCGGCCTTCTTCGCGGTCGTCGCGCGCTTGGCCCGCGGCTTCGCCGGGCCCTTCTCCCGCTTCAGCTGGAGCAGCTCGACTGCGCGCTCGAAGGTGATGTCCTCGACCGACTCCGCCCGGGGAATGGTCGCGTTCGTCTCGCCGTCGGTGACGTAGGGCCCGAAGCGGCCGTCCTTGACCTTGATCGGCTTCCCGCTCACCGGGTCGGCGTCGAACTCCTTCAGCGCACTGGAGGCGCGACGCGCACCGTACTTCGGCTGCGCGAGCAGCTCGAGCGCGCCGGCGAGGTCGAGGTCGAAGATCGCGTCCTCGCTCGGCAGGGTGCGGGTCTCCGCGCCCTTCTTCAGGTAGGGGCCGTAGCGCCCGTTCTGCGCGGTGATCTCGTCACCGGACTCCGGATCCTGCCCGATGACGCGCGGCAGGTCGAGCAGGCGGATCGCGATGTCGAGGTCGACCTCGGCGGGGTCCATGGACTTGAAGAGCGATGCCGTGCGCGGCTTTGCCGCGGCGGCCTTCTTCGCGCCGCGCTTCGGCTTCGCCTCGACGACCTCGCCGGTGGCGGCGTCGACCGTGGTCTCCGCCGGCGCCGGCTCGGGCTCGAGCTCGGTCACGTAGGGACCGAAGCGACCGTCCTTCACGACGATCTGCTTGCCGTTGGCGGGGTTCTGCCCGAGCACGCGATCGCTCTGCACCGGGGCCTCGATGAGCTCGCGCGCCTTCTCGACGGTGAGCTCGTCGGGGGCGAGCTCCGGCGGGAGGTTCACCCGCCGCGGCGTCGCGTCGGGTGCCGCGCCCTCCTCGACGACCTCGAGGTAGGGGCCGTACTTGCCGATGCGGAGCGTCACGTCGGGCGCGATCGCCATCGAGTTGATCTCGCGCGCGTCGATCTCGCCGAGATTGTCGACGACCTGGCGGAGACCGCGGTGCCGCTCGCTGCCGAAGTAGAACTCGTTCAGCCAGTCGACGCGGTCGGCCTCACCGGCGGCGATGCGGTCGAGATCGTCCTCCATCTCGGCGGTGAAGTCGTACTCGACGAGATCGCCGAAGTGCTCCTCGAGGAGGCGCACGACCGAGAACGCGGTCCAGCTCGGCACCAGGGCCTGGCCGCGCTGCGTCACGTAGCCGCGGTCGAGGATCGTCGAGATGATCGAGACGAACGTCGAGGGCCGGCCGATGCCGAGCTCCTCGAGTCGCTTCGTGAGGCTCGCCTCCGTGTAGCGCGGCGGGGGGCTGGTCTCGTGCCCCTTCGCCTCCAGCTCGGCGAGCTCGACCTCCTGGCCCTCGGCGAGCTGCGGCAGCTTCGCGTCGCCGGCGTCGTCGGCGTTGCGCTCCTCGTCGCGGCCCTCCTCGTACGCGGCGAGGAAGCCCCGGAACGTGATGACGGTGCCGCTCGCGGTGAACTCCGCGACGGTGCCGCCCACCGGGGTCGTCGGCTCGGCCGGGGCCTGCGCGGATGCCGCGGTCGGACCGACCTCGATCGTGACCGTGGCGGTCTGCCCCTTGGCATCGGCCATCTGCGAGGCGACGGTGCGCTTCCAGATCAGGTCGTAGAGATCGAACTCCCGCCCGCGGAGCGAGCCCTGGAGCGAGGACGGAGTGCGGAAGACCTCGCCGGAGGGGCGGATCGCCTCGTGCGCCTCCTGCGCGTTCTTCGACTTGCCGGCGTAGTGGCGGGGCTTGTCGGGCACCGAGTCTGCGCCGTAGAGCTTCGTGGCCTGCGCCCGGGCGGCCGCGATCGCCTGCTGCGACAGCGAGTTCGAGTCGGTGCGCATATAGGTGATGTAGCCGTTCTCGTAGAGCGACTGCGCCACGCGCATGGTGTCCTTCGCCGAGAGGCGGAGCTTGCGGGCCGACTCCTGCTGCAGCGTCGACGTCGTGAACGGGGCGGCGGGCCGGCGCGAGTACGGCTTCGACTCCACCTTGGCGACGCGGCGGGCGACGGTGTCGTCGCGGAGCGCTGCGGCCAGTGCGGAGGCCGTCGGCTCGTCGAGGACGACCGCGGCGGAGGTCAGCCGGCCGTCGTCGTCGAAGTCGCGGCCGGTCGCGATCCGCTTGCCGCCGACGCGCACGAGCTTCGCGGCGAAGGCGCTGCCCGGGGCATCCGTCGCGAAGGTGCCGACGAGGTCCCAGTAGCCCGCGGCGACGAAGGCGAGGCGCTCCCGCTCGCGGTCGACGACGAGGCGGGTCGCGGCCGACTGCACGCGCCCGGCGGAGAGGCCGGGGCCGACCTTCCGCCACAGCACGGGCGAGACCTCGTAGCCGTAGAGGCGGTCGAGGATGCGCCGCGTCTCCTGCGCGTCGACGAGCGAGGTGTCGAGCTCGCGGGTGTTGTCCTTGGCCGCGAGGATCGCGTCCTTGGTGATCTCGTGGAAGACCATGCGGCGCACGGGCACCTTCGGCTTCAGCTCCTGGAGCAGGTGCCACGCGATCGCTTCGCCCTCGCGGTCTTCATCGGTGGCGAGCAGGAGCTCGTCCGCTCCCTTCAGCGCGCGCTTCAGTTCGGCGACCGTCTTCTTCTTCGCGTCGGAGACGACGTAGTACGGCTCGAAGCCGTTGTCGACGTCGACCGAGAACTTGCCGAGCGGGCCCTTCTTGAGCTCCGGCGGGAGGTTCTTCGGCTCCACGAGGTCGCGGATGTGGCCGACGGACGACAGCACCTCGTACCCGTCGCCGAGGTACGCGGCGATGGACTTCATCTTGGTCGGCGACTCGACGATCACCAACTTCTTGCCTGACACCAGACTCCTCTTTACATTCGAGACGAGAGTGCAGCGGAACGCCGCGCCCCCGAGCGGTGTGCTGTCCGCCGACGCCGTGCGCCGACAGCCACACGATACACACCCTGGCCGGGAGCGCACCTCCGCCACGGTGGCGTATCCACCCCTTGCGGTTCGACACGGGCGGAGGAGAATGACCGCATGGACACGTCATCCTCCGGCTCCTACACCGCCAAGCTGATCGACGGGCCGCTCGAGGGCAAGACCGTCGCGACCGCGTTCCTCGAGGGCGGCGATCCCCGCCCGCGGATCGAATTGAACGCCGACGCCGGCAAGCGCTACATCTACGCGCGGGGCGCCGGGCTCGAGTTCGACGCGCCGGGCGACGCGCGGCCGACCGCGGTCGACTACCGCTTCATCGAGACCGTGTTCGACTGAGCTCCCGCGGGCGGTCCGGCGCGCGACGTCGCGGAGACGGTGCCGAGCGGAAGCGCGATCTCGACGCGGACTCGAACCGTCGCCGCATCGGCATCACACGCGACGAGCACCGCGTCGTTCCGCCGCGCGAGCTCATCGGCGAGTTCGCACGGCACCCCGCCGACGAGTCCGCGCAGCGCATCCGCTGCGGCGAGCGCGGCAGCGTCCGCGGCATTCGCCGCGCGCTGACGCTCGACGTGCACGCCGAGCAGGGGCAGCACGGTGAGGGCGGTGATCGCGCAGGCCCCCGCCACGCCGATCGCGAGAACCGCACCGGCCATCACCGACCCCCGGCGAGGGCGCACGAGGACGCGCGCAGCTCGACCGCGGCGAGCAGACCGCCCGCAGGGGCCGTGATCGTCGCGCAGACGAACTCGCCATCGGGCACGGAGCTGAGTGCGACGGCACGACCGGCGACCCGGGAGGCGATCGCCGCGGCGGCGGCGTCGGATTCGCCCCGGCCGAGCGCGCGGGCGGCGTCGGCCGCACCGTCGCTCAATCGCACCTGCTGCGCGGTGAGCAGCACGGCGCCGAGGCAGATCGCGAGGACCGCGGCGACTGCGGGCAGCGCGACCGCGAGCTCCGCGGTCGCGCTGCCCCGCTCGCCGCGCAGCTCAGCCGACGCTGAGCGCATTCCGCACGAGCTCGGTCAGGATGCCGCGCACCTCGTCACCCCGGAGGATGACGACGAGCAGGCCCGCGAAGCCGACGGCGGCCATCGTGGCCACCGCGTACTCGGCGGTCGCGGCACCGCGCTCGTCGGCGAACCGGCGCGCGATGCGGTCCCCGAGGGATGCGCGGCGCGTTCGCGCCGTCATCCCCCTCGCCGTGACCGCCGGTGCGGGTGCCGTCGGCGTCGTCGTGCATGCGCCGCGGAATCTCGGATGCTGCATGGTTCTCCCTCTTTTCTTCTGTGGCCGCTGCTGCGGCCGGCGGTGGCACGAGTCGGACGGTCAGCCGGCGGCCTCGAAGGTGCCGGACACGACCGAGATGATGAGCGGAGCGACGCCGACGAGCACGAACGCCGGGAGCACGCAGACGCCGAGCGGGATCATGAGGCGCACGCCGAGCGCCGCCGCTCGGGCGACGCCCTCCGTGCGCGCCGCACGGCGAACGCGGAACGCCTCGGCGCGGAGGAGTTCGGCCACCGGGGCTCCGGCCGCCGCCGCCAGGCCGACGATGCGCTCGATGCCCGCACCATCGGCGTGCCCGGGCTGCGGTGCGTGCTCGTCGTCCGCCCGGATCGCCGCCCCCACGAGCTCCCGCGCTCGTTCGAGCGAGGCGCCGCCCGTCATCGCGATCGCCAGCAGGTCGTACTCGAGTCCGGCGTCAGCCGATCCCGCCGAGGCGCGTGCGGCCAGCGCTCGATTCCAGCGTCGTCCGGCCCAGAGCAGCCCGAGGCCGGCGAGCAGGCAGCCGAGGCCGAGCGGCGAGCCGAGCAGCACGCCGATCGTGTCGAACCCGAGCACCGCCCCGAACCCGACCGCGATGAGCGGCAGCCAGCCGACCAGCCGGGCGCTCGCGTTCGGCCCCGACAGCGCGCCGCCCACCTCGCGCCGGAGCTGGGCCTCGTCGCGCAGCGCACCGGCGAGCTCCCGGAGACTCCCGGCGAGCGGGGCCCCGCAGACGGAGGCGACCTCCCAGGCGGCGGCGAGCGTACGCCACGCCCCGCTGCGCTGGTGCTCGCGGAGCGCGGTGTGCACCGGCCGTCCGGCGCGGGCGGCGGCCGCCGCCCGGACGAGCGGTTCGAGCGGCGCACCGGGGGCGCCCTGCCCGCTGCGGGTGGTGCTCTCCTCGGCCGGCACGAGGTGGGCCCACGCGGCACCGACCCCGATGCCGGCCGCGAGGAGCGTCGCGAGCTGCTCGGCCACGGCGGCCACCTGGTCGATCGCCGCTTCCGCCTCCCGCTCGCGGCGACGGCCGCGACCGAACCGATCGGCGATCGCGCCCGGGATGCCGGCGGGCCGCTCGGCCGGGATCATCGGACCTCCTCGACGACGAGCCGGTCGTGCGCCAGGGCGAGTCGGCCGATCGCGACGAGGGTCCGCGCACCGCCGCGCCGTTCGAGATGCAGGATGAGGTCGAACGCGCTGACCGCCTGCCGGGCGACGGCCTCGGCGCTGAGTCCGGCCGAGGCGCCGAGCGCCTCGAGGCGGGCGGGCACGTCGGCGAGGGAGTTCGCGTGCATCGTGCCCGCACCGCCGTCGTGTCCGGTGTTCAACGCCGAGAGCAGCTCCCGCAGCTCCGGCCCCCGGCACTCGCCGACGACGAGTCGGTCCGGTCGCATGCGCAGCGCCTCCCGCACGAGGGCGTCGAGCCCGATGCGGCCGGCGCCCTCGAGGTTCGGCTGCCTCGCTTCGAGCGCGACGACGTGCGCGTGGCGGATCGCCACCTCGGCGACGTCTTCGATGACGACGAGCCGCTCGTGCGGCGGCGCCTCCCCAAGCAGCGCGGCGAGGAGGGTGGTCTTGCCGGTCCCTCCGGCACCGGTGATCAGCAGGTTCTCGCGTTCGGCGACTGCACGGAGCAGCCGGTGGAGCTGCTCCGCGTCGAGCATGCCGCGGTCGGCGAGCGCGGCGAGGGACTGGCCGGCGGCCCGAGGGATGCGGACGGAGAGCAGGGTGCCCCCGGTCGATACGGGCGGCAGCACGGCGTGGACTCGGATGCCGGTGCCGAGCCGGACGTCGACGGCGGGGCTCGCCTCGTCGAGGTGGCGCCCGCCGCGCGCCACGAGGCCGATCGCGAGCGCCCGGACCGCGGCCTCGTCGGCCGTCCAGGCGGGCTCGTGCACCGCGCCGCGGCCTCGGTCGACCCAGAGCCCGCGCTCGCCGTTCACGAACAGGTCGGTCACCCCGGGGCCGTCCGCGAACGGGGCGAGTGCGCCGAGGAGGTCGAGTTCGAGCGTCGGTGCGACGCTCGACGGCGTGGCCTCGCCCGTGAGCTCGGCGTGCGAGCCCCGGCCGGCGAGGCCGCCCCGCTCGGGAGCGGCGTCGCGCTGCGCGTGCCCGCCTGCTGCGGAGCGGTGACTCGACTGGGCTGCGGACGAGCCGTCGGCTGGCTGCGCCCACGAGGGGACGGCGACGAAGGGAGCGGTCATGGCGGCGAGCGTACGGCGCCGTCGCGGACGCTCGGGCGCCCGCACGATCGCTCGGGGACGGCGAGCCTCCTCCACGCCGTTGTGGAGGAGGACCCGGGCCGTGGCGCCGGTTAAAAGAAGGGGGCGGCACCCATTGGGGGGAACAGGTGCCGCCTCGGCAGCGTACCGATTGGGGGGAATGCGGCACGCTGCAGGCCTCGAAACGAGTGTTCGGGCGGTACCCAGTGTAGGGCTTCTCGATTCATGCGCAAGTACTTTTTGTCCTCATTTGTGCGGACAGACAGAATTCTCTGCGCGAACCCTCAGACAGTTGTAGATCACCCGAGAACGGCCGGCCGCATGTCGCCGACCGACACAGTGTACGACGGGCTTCCAGGCTGGCGGTAGGGTGCTGGGTGGGGCAGGCGAACCCATCCGATCCATGCACATCGCGAAGGAGCGACCGAGAACCATGACCGCACAGATCGATCACGCGCTCGAGGAGATCCGGCGTTTCCGCCCGAGCCCCGAGTTCGCCGCCCAGGCCGTCGCCGACGAGAGCCTGTACCGCCGCGCCGCCGACGACCGTCTCGGCTTCTGGGCCGAGCAGGCCCGCGAGCTCATCCAGTGGGAGACGCCGTTCACCGAGGTGCTCGACTGGACCAACCCGCCCTTCGCCCGCTGGTTCGGCGACGGTCGACTGAACGTCGCCGCGAACTGCCTCGACCGGCACGTCGACGCCGGCTACGGCGACCGCGTCGCCATCCACTGGGAGGGCGAGCCGGGAGACAGCCGCACCATCACGTACGCGCAGCTGACCGACGAGGTCAAGCGCGCCGCGAACGTGCTCGCCGGACTCGGCATCGGCCAGGGCGACCGCGTCGCCATCTACCTGCCGATGATTCCCGAGGCGGTCGTGTCGATGCTGGCCGTCGCGCGTCTCGGCGCCATCCACTCGGTCGTCTTCGGCGGCTTCAGCGCCGACAGCCTCGCCTCGCGGATCGACGACGCGGAGGCGAAGCTCGTCATCACCGCCGACGGCGGCTACCGCAAGGGCAAGGTCTTCCCGCTGAAGCCCGTCGTCGACGACGCACTCGACCGCGCGACCGGCGGCAGCGTCGAGAACGTGCTCGTCGTGCAGCGCGGCGGCAACGAGGTCGGCTGGACGGCCGGTCGCGACCAGTGGTGGCACGACACGGTCGCGAAGGCCCCGGCCGAGCACACCGCCGAGGCGTTCGACGCCGAGAACCCGCTCTTCATCCTGTACACCTCCGGCACCACCGGGAAGCCCAAGGGCATCCTGCACACCTCGGGCGGGTACCTCACCCAGGCGGCGTTCACCCACAAGAACGTCTTCGACCTCCACCCCGAGACCGACGTGTACTGGTGCACCGCCGACGTCGGCTGGATCACCGGCCACTCCTACGTCGTCTACGGCCCGCTCGCGAACGGCGCCACGCAGGTGCTCTACGAGGGCACCCCCGACAGCCCGCACCCCGGACGCTGGTGGGAGATCGTCGAGAAGTACCGCGTCTCGATCCTCTACACCGCGCCGACGGCCATCCGCTCCTTCATGAAGCTCGGCCGCCAGATCCCGCACGAGTTCAACCTGCGCTCGCTGCGGGTGCTCGGCTCGGTCGGCGAGCCGATCAACCCCGAGGCGTGGATCTGGTACCGCCACGTCATCGGCGGCGGCTCGATCCCCGTGGTCGACACGTGGTGGCAGACCGAGACGGGGGCGATCATGATCTCGGCCCTCCCCGGCGTCACCGATCTGAAGCCCGGCAGCGCCCAGGTGCCGGTTCCCGGCATCTCCGTCGACATCCTCGACGACGATGGCAAGCCGGTCGGCGGCGAGGACGGCGGCCTGCTCGTCATCACCGAGCCCTGGCCCGCGATGCTCCGCGGCATCTGGGGCGACCCGGAGCGGTTCAAGGAGACCTACTGGGAGAAGTTCGGCGACAAGTACTTCGCCGGCGACGGCGCCCGCCGCGACGAGGACGGCGACATCTGGCTGCTCGGCCGCGTCGACGACGTCATGAACGTCTCCGGCCACCGCCTCTCGACGGCGGAGATCGAGTCGTCGCTCGTCGCGCACCCGTGGACCGCCGAGGCCGCCGTCGTCGGCGCCGCGGACGAGACCACCGGTCAGGCCGTGGTGGCCTTCGTCATCCTGAAGGCCAGCCAGGCCGACCGGGTGACCGATGTCGCGGAGGCGTCCGAGGAGCTGCGCCGCCACGTCGCGACGCAGATCGGCGCGATCGCGCGGCCCCGTCAGGTGTTCATCGTGAACGAGCTGCCGAAGACCCGCTCGGGCAAGATCATGCGCCGCCTGCTGCGCGACCTCGCCGAGGGCCGCCAGGTCGGCGACACGACGACGCTCGCCGACACCTCGGTGATGACGGCGATCACCGAGCAGGTGCGCTAAAGCGAACGCGGGTTCAGCTCGGCTCTGAACGACGGATGCCCCGGCGGGAAGCTTCCCGCCGGGGCATCCGCGTCGAGCGTGACTCAGGCGAACTCGACCACGAGCTCCAGCTCGACCGGGGCGTCCAGCGGCAGCACCGCGACGCCGACCGCCGAGCGCGCGTGGCGGCCGGTGTCGCCGAAGATCTCGCCGAGCAGCTCCGAGGCGCCGTTGATGACCCCGGGCTGGCCGGAGAACGACGGGTCGGAGGCGACGAAGCCGACGAGCTTGACGATGCGGGTCACCCGGTCGAGCGAGCCGATCTCCGCGCGCACCGCGGCGAGCGCGTTCAGCACGGCGGTGCGGGCGTAGCTCTTCGCGTCGTCGGCCGGGACGAGCCCGTGGCCGTCGCCGACCTTGCCGGTCGCCGGGAGGGCCCCGGACACGAAGGGGAGCTGCCCGCTCGTGTAGACGTACGAGCCGGTGACGACCGCGGGGATGTAGGCGGCCACGGGCGGCGCCACCTCGGGCAGCTGGATGCCGAGCTCGGCGATGCGGGCTTCGAACGACATGATCAGGCCTCTCCCTCGAACTGCTTGGCGGCCTGCGCGGCCGCTGCCGCACCGGCGGATGCCGCGGCGGACGCCTCCCCGCCGACGGGGCGCTTCAGGTAGGCGACGAGCCCGCCCTCGGGGCCCTGCACGATCTGCACGAGCTCCCAGCCCTCCGATCCCCAGTTGTTCAGGATCGCGGCCGTGTTGTGGATCAGCAGCGGGGTGGTGATGTACTCCCAGGTCGTCATAGCGCTCCAGAGCTCGATCTGCGGGGTGTGATGGACGAAGCGGGCGTTCCGCGCGGGCATTCCGGCATCCGATCGTGACGAATCCGGCGTGTCAGCCGCGGAATTCCGGCACACCCGCGTAGCGGGGTTTTGCCAGCCTTCTCCGTTAGGCTCCACTATATGTCTGCCAAAAATCGTACGGCGAGCGGCGCCGCCGGGGGCCTTCTGGGCATCCTCGGCATGAGCGCGCTCGCTGGTGTGCTCGTCACGGCCGCCGTGACGCCGGCGCTCGCCGTGACCGGCATGGCCGCCAACAACAGCATCACGATGTTCGAGAACCTGCCCGGGTACCTCGAGATCGACCCGCTCGCACAGAAGTCGACGATCTACGCGATGAAGCCGGACGGCACGCCCTCCGCCATGGCGTACTTCTACGACGACAACCGCGAAGAGGTGGCCTTCGACTACATGTCGCAGTACCTCAAGGACGCGGCGGTCGCCGGTGAGGACCCGCGCTTCTACGAGCACGGCGGCGTCGACGTCGTCGGCACCGTCCGCGGTGCGCTCAGCACCCTCGGCGGCAACACGCAGGGCGGTTCGTCGATCACGCAGCAGTACGTGAAGAACGTGCTCGTGAACAACGACATGTCCAAGGCGAAGACCGAGGAGGAGCGGCAGGCGGCCTGGGAGGAGCACACCAAGACCACCGTCGACCGCAAGCTCAAGGAGATGCGCTACGCCATCTCGGTCGAGAAGAAGTACACGAAGGACGAGATCCTCACCGGGTACCTCAACATCGCCGGCTTCGGCGGGCAGGTCTACGGCGTCCAGGCAGCCGCGCAGTACTACTTCGGCACCAACGCCCGCGACCTCTCCCTCGCCCAGGCCGCGAGCCTCATCGCGATCGTGAACTGGCCCGAGAAGTTCCGGCTCGACATGCCCGACAGCGAGACGAACGGCGCGAACAGCGTCGACAAGCAGGGCAACGTCGTGCCGTACCTCGAGAACAAGGAGCGGCGCGACTACATCCTCGGCAAGATGCTCGAGGAGAAGAAGATCACCAAGGAGGAGCACGACGCCGCTCTCGCGGAGCCCGTCGCTCCCAAGATCACGCCGCCGTCGCACGGCTGCCAGGCCTCGCCGAGCTACGCCTACTTCTGCGACTACGTGACGTGGGAGATCAAGAACAAGTTCGACGACCCCGCCACCGATGACGTCAACGAGGGCGCGCGCCTGCTCGCCCGCGGCGGCCTCGACATCTACACGACGATCGACATGGACCTGCAGAACGCGGCGAACTCCGCGATCCACGAGTACGTGCCGGGCAGCATCGCCGAGGCGAACATCGGCAGCTCCGCGGTCTCCGTCGAGGTCGGCACCGGGCGCATCCTGGCGATGGCCCAGAACACCACGTACAACGTCGACCCAGAGGTCACGGGCGACCAGTACGACGCGGTGAACTACAACGCGACGATCGACTACGGCAGCTCGCACGGCTTCCAGCCCGGTTCGACGTTCAAGATCTTCACGCTCGGCGAGTGGCTCATCGAAGGGCACTCGGTGAACGAGACCGTCGACGCGCGCCGCCGCTCCGACTGGGGCACCTTCAAGAACACCTGCGGCGGCGACATCAACGCCGGCGACTGGAACCCCCGCAACGACGAGGGCGAGGCCGGCGGCAACTGGAGCGCGCTGTACAACACGCAACAGTCGAAGAACACCGGCTTCATCGCGATGGCGAAACAGCTCGACCTGTGCGGCATCAAGAACACCGCGACGGCGCTGATGAGCGCCGGCCGGGCCGACGGCAAGCCGCTCGGCGAGGGCGTGAACGAGAACGGCGACCAGATCACCTTCGGCCCCTCGGCCATCCTCGGCACCGAGGAGATCGCGCCCATCTCGATGGCGACCGCATTCGCCGCGGTCGCCGGCAAGGGCAAGTCCTGCACGCCGATCGCGATCGACCGCATCACCGACGGCAAGGGCGAAGCGGTCGAGGTGCCGAAGTCCACGTGCACGCAGGCCGTGACCGAAGACGTCGCAGCGGGCATGACCTACGCGCTCCAGCGCGTGATGACCGGCGGCACGGGCTCGACCTCTTTGTACCGCATGGACACCTCTGACACGCCGATGATCGGCAAGACCGGTACCACCGACGACGCCGAGGCGACGTGGATGAGCGGCGCCTCCTCGAAGGTGGCCACGGTGGTCGGCGTCTACAACGTGACGGGTCACACGAACCTCCGCGAGACCTACATCAACGGCGAACAGGCGGCCGGGCTGCGGCACTACATCTGGCCGCGCATCATGGACGTCGCGAACTTCAAGTACGGCGGAGACGGCTTCCCCGACCCGAAGGAAGAGTACCTGGTCACCCCGACCGCGAATGTGCCGAACGTGCTGGGCCTCGCCCCCGAGGCGGCGCAGAAGGCGCTCGAGGACGCCGGCTTCGCGTGGAGCATGGACGGCGACGTCGACTCCGACCAGCCGAAGGGCACGATCGGCGCGCAGAACCCGAGCGGCACTGCGCCGCGCGGTTCGGCGATCTCGCTGAAGATCAGCCGCGGCAACGTCACAGCGGTGCCGAACGTCGTGGGTGCTCAAGCCGATCAGGCCGAGGCCGCGCTCACCGCCGCCGGCTACCGGGTCGATCGCAAGGAGCAGGACGCGACCGATCCGAGCCAGGTGGGCCTCGTGCTCTCGCAGACGCCGGGTGGCGGCGAGAAGGCGAAGCCGGGCACCAAGGTCACCATCGTCATCGGCAAGGCCAAGGACGGTAACAACGGCAACGGCGAAGGCGGGGGCGACGGTTGACCGGAGCACGCGGGCCGGCGCCCGCCGCGCGGATCGCACTGGCGATCGGCGCGGCGGGCGCCGCCGTCTTCGCCTACGGCGCCCTCGTCGAACGGAAGAACTACACGCTGCGCACCGCCTCGGTGCCCGTGCTGCCGGCGGGTTCGACGCCCATCAAGGTGCTGCACCTGAGCGACCTGCACATGGCACCGTGGCAGCGCGACAAACAGGCGTGGGTGCGCGAGCTCGCTCGACTCGAGCCCGACCTCATCGTGGACACCGGCGACAACCTCGGCCACCGCGACGGGCTCGCCGGCATCCGGGCGGCGTTCGCGCCGTTCGCCGGGGTACCGGGCGTCTTCGTCAACGGTTCGAACGATTACTTCGGCCCGCAGGCGAAGAACCCGTTCGCGTACTTCAGCGGCCCGAGCCGGCACCGGCGGCAGGCCGAGCGGCTCGACATCGGCGCACTGCACGCCTACTTCGCGGAGCTCGGCTGGACCGACCTCGACAACGCCGCCACGGCGCTCGAGATCAACGGCACCCGGCTCGAGTTCTTCGGCGTCGACGACCCGCATCGCGGCTACGACCGGCTCGACGTCATCACCGCGGCGATCGACGAGCTCCGTGCCGATGATCCGCTCGGCGACGAGAGCTGGCCCGACTCCGACGATGCAGCGCCCGCGCGACCGACGGTCACGATCGGCGTTTCGCACGCGCCCTACCAGCGCGTGCTGAACTCCTTCGTGAACCACGGCGCCCAGCTCATCCTCGCCGGGCATACGCACGGCGGCCAGGTTTGCGTGCCCGGATTCGGCGCCCTCGTCACGAACTGCGACATCCCCCGCGCGCAGGTGAAGGGACTGAGCGTCTGGCGACACGGCTTGCGCTCGGCGCACCTCAACGTCTCAGCGGGCATCGGCACCTCCATCTACGCCCCGGTGCGCTTCGCCTGCCCGCCGGAGGCGACTCTGCTGACGCTCACTCCGGTCGCGTAGCGCTGACGCTCACACCGGTCGCCTCGCGCTGTGAAACATGGCACGGGCCGATCCAAAGCTTCGGATCGGCCCGTCCCGGCGTCAGCGTCGTCAGTTCTGGAAGAACCCGACCCGGACCGCCTGGTTGAAGTACCTCCAGCTGTTGGCCCCCATGATGCCGTCGACCAGGCCCTGATACCCCTGCGTCTTGGCCCACCGCTGCATCGCCTTGTAGGTGTTCGTCCCAGGCACACCGTCGACCGGTCCGCCGTACTGCCAGAACCGCTTCAGATACGCCTGGAGCCCCTTCCAGCTGTTCGTTCCCATCACGCCATCGACGACACCGTTGTACTTGTACTCAGGTCCGCCGGCTGCGGCGGGTCCGCCCTGGATCCGACACTGGGCGGTCTGGCTGAGGTAGGTGTCATACGGGACGCCGTCACGCACGTGGTCCCGGCAGTACTGGGTCCACGTCAACGCGCTCGCGGGCGCCGTCGCCCCACCGATGGCCAATGCCGCCCCCAGGCCCATCGCCGCGATCCCGCTGATCAGTTTGCGCTTCATCTCCCCCTCGTTTCCGGTCGTCTGCGTCGACGACCACGATCCCCAGCCTCCAGCAGGGCGCAAGCGACACGCAATGTGCCAAAAGTTGTGTTTGCGACGGCGCATCGAGTGGTCAGCGGCCGTCGAAATATCGGCTATCCTTGTTGAGGCCCAGCGGCAACGCTCGGGCCACCGGGGTGTGGCGCAGCTTGGTAGCGCGCTTCGTTCGGGACGAAGAGGTCGCAGGTTCAAATCCTGTCACCCCGACCACAGCAGAACCCCCTCCGCGAGGAGGGGGTTCTTCGTTTTCTCCGGTCTTCCCGCTCCGGTCGCCGGGCCGGGTGCCCGCCCGCGCTACGGGCGACCGATCCCCCGGAAGGTCCAGCCCGCCTCGCGCCAGCGCGCGGCGTCGAGCACGTTGCGGCCGTCGATGATGGACTTCCCGGCGACGAGCGCCCCCGCCGCCACCGGGTCGAGCGCACGGAACTCGCGCCACTCCGTCACGAGCACGACGAGGTCGGCACCCCGGAGCGCCTCGCTCGTCGAACTCGTGTACTCGAGCTGCGGATGCCGCAGCCGCGCGTTCGCGATGCCCTCCGGGTCGGTCGCCACGACCTCCGCCCCCAGGCCTTTCAGCGCCACCGCGACGTCGAGCGCCGGCGAGTCGCGGACGTCGTCGGAGTCGGGCTTGAACGTCACCCCGAGGATCGCGATGCGCCGCTCGTGCACGGAGCCGCCGAGCGCCTCGACCGCGAGGTCGACCACGCGCTGGCGCTGCCGCAGGTTCACCGCGTCGACCTCGCGCAGGAACGCGAGCGCCTCCCCGCGGCCGAGCTCCTCCGCACGGGCGACGAAGCCGCGGATGTCCTTCGGCAGGCATCCGCCGCCGAAGCCGACACCGGCGTTCAGGAAGCGCCGCCCGATGCGGGCGTCGTGGCCGAGGGCGTCTGCGAGCGCGGTGACGTCGGCGCCGGTGACGTCGGCGATCTCGCTCATCGCGTTGATGAAGCTGATCTTCGTGGCGAGGAACGCGTTCGCCGAGACCTTCACGAGCTCCGCCGTGGCGTAGTCGGTCACGATGCGCGGGGTGCCCGCCTCCACGGCGGCGCGGTAGACCTGATCGAGCGCCGCGGCCTGCGCGCGGCCGGTCTCGTCGCCGCTCCCGCCGGAGACGCCGTAGACGAGCCGGTCGGGCTCGAGCGTGTCCTGCACCGCGAAGCCCTCCCGGAGGAACTCCGGGTTCCAGGCGAGACTCGCCCCCGGCGCCCGCTCCGCGAGCCGTGCGGCCAGCGTCGCCGCGGTGCCGACGGGGACGGTGCTCTTGCCGACGACGATCGCTCCAGGCGCGAGGTGCGGCAGCAGGGCGTCGAACGCGGCGTTCACATAGCTGAGGTCCGCGGCGTCCGAACGGGCCTGCTGCGGCGTGCCGACGGCGAGGAAGTGCACCTCGGCGCCCGCCGCCTGGGCGGGATCGGTGCTGAACCGCAAGCGGCCGCTCGCGATCGCCGAGCCGAGCAGCTCGGCGAGGCGGGGTTCGAAGAACGGCGGCCGACCCGCCGAGAGCTCGGCGATCTTGCGCTCGTCGACGTCGATGCCGACGACGGTGTGGCCGAGCTCTGCCATCGCGGCCGCGTGCACCGCTCCGAGGTACCCGCATCCGATCACGGAGACGTTCATCTGTGTCCTCCCGCGACCATTCTCGCAGCCGGCGACCGGGCGGGTGCGCAGTCGGCGGTGAACACGGGATGGCGAACCGGGCTCAGCGCACGACCACCGTCGGCGCCTCGAGGTGGGCGAGCACCCCGTGGCTGACCGAGCCGAGCAGGAAGCGCGCGATGGCGCCGCGCCCGTGGCTCCCGACGACGAGCAGCCGCGCCTCGTCGGCCGCGTCGGCGAGCGCCTGCACGGGGTCGCCGGCGATGACCTCGCGTCGGATTTCGAGCTCGGGGTGCGCGGACTCGACCGCGACGAGCGCCTCGTCGAGCAGTTCGGCCGCCGAGGCCTGCAGATCGTCGCTCGCGATCATCGCGACGCCGTAGCCGTACTCGCCGCCGACCATGACCGCGACGTCCCACGAGTGCACGGCCGTGAGCGGCTCTCCCCCGCGGACGGCTTCCTCGGCGGCGAAGACGAGCGCACGCGCGGATGCCTCGGAGCCGTCGACGCCGACGACGACCCCGCGCCGGGCGGAGACGTCGATGTCCGGCACGACGGCGACCGGGCTGTGACTGCCCGCGGCGATGCGCAGACTGTGGACGCCGCGGCGGCTCGCCCGCTTGCCCCCGTGCCAATCGCTGCCGACGACCAGGAGCGAGGCCTCCTTCGAGAGCCGGGAGAACACCTCGATGGGCGAGCCCTGCTCGAGGAGCTGCGTCGCGGCGAGCCCCGGGGCGACGCGCTCGACCGTCGCCGCGGCGCTGTCGAGGCATCCCTGCGCCGCCGTCTGCGCGGCGAGCAGCAGCTCGGCGTCGCCGGTGGCGGGGATCGCGTCGTCCACGACGTGCACGAGCCGCAACCGGGCTCCGGTGGCCAGGGCGCGCTTCGCCGCCCAGGCGACCGCCGCGTCCGTGGCGGCTCCTGCGGCGCTCACACCGACGATGATGTCGTTCATAGGGCCTCCGATCTCGGGCGTGACTCCATCCTGCCCCGGATCGGCGGCCACGTCACGGACCGGCTCAGTGCCGACCCTCAGTGCCGGCCGTTCAGCACCCCGCCGGACTCCTGCAGGTAGCAGACGCCGCAGAGCGACTCGTACTCCACCTCGATCTCGCCGCCGTCCCCGACCGGGCCTGCCGAGGTGTCGATCGCGACCTGGTCGCCGTCGAAGACGTACCGGCCGCCGATCCGCCGGCCGTTGAAGATCGCCTTGCGCCCGCAGCGGCAGATGGTCTTCAGCTCCTCGAGGCTGTGCGACACCTCGAGGAGGCGCCGGCTGCCCGGGAACGCGACGGTCTGGAAATCGGTGCGGATGCCGTACGCCAGCACCGGGATGCCGTCGAGGAGCGCGATGCGCAGGAGGTCATCGACCTGATCGGAGGTGAGGAACTGCGCCTCGTCGACGAGCAGGCAGCTGACGTCGCGCCCCGCGCGGTCGACGCGCCCGCTCCGGACGCGGTGCTGCTCGAACGCCTCGCGGACCGCCTCCTCGGGCGAGATGGTGAAGTCGACCTCGCGGGTCACCCCGAGCCGGGAGATGATCTCGCGATCGCCCTTGGTATCGACCGCGGGCTTCGCCAGGAGCACCCGGTGCCCGCGCTCCTCGTAGTTGAACGCGGCTTGGAGAAGCGCGGTCGACTTGCCCGAGTTCATCGCACCGTAGCGGAAGTAGAGCTTGGCCACGCGGGCGCCTCCAGGGGACGGGCCGGCGGCGCCGGCGGGCGTTCGGACTCGGCGCTCAGCCGAGCAGATAGTTCAACTCGACGATCGTACGCTCCCGCGAGATCCTCGACTCGGTACGGAACCCGACGGCGCGGGCGATCGCGACGATGCGTTCGAGGTCGCGGTGGCGCAGCGGAAGCTGCGCGGGGACGGCGGTCACCTCGATGCGGCCGGTGCCAGCCCCCTCGACGACCGCGATGCGCACCTCCGAGGAGCGGGTGCTGCCGCCGAGCCAGGAGACGATGGCGGTGAGCGCGGTGCGCTCGTCGCTCGTGAGGCGCGCCGCCGCCCCGCTCGGATCGTCGACGAGCACCTCGATGCCCGAGCCCGAGGCACCCCCGGCGCGGAGCGCATCGGCCAGGTCGTCGAGCCACGTCGCCTCGATCCCCGCCTTCATCGCGGCCTGGACGCTCTCGGCGAGCTCGCGCGCCCGATCGGCGTCGGCGACGGAGAGCCGCTCGGCGGCGACGACGGACGCGAGGAACGGCAGCACCTCGTGCGCCACGAGCGCCACCCGCGCCGAGCCGGCGGGAGCACCCAGCGCCGAGGACCCGGCGGGCTCGGCGCCGTCATCCGACACCTCCTGCTCGAGGGCCGCGCGGTTCACCTCGCGCTGCCAGCGGAGGATCGATCCGACGATGGAGTAGGAGTAGGCGGCGCCGGCCGCGGCGAGCGCGACGATCGCGACGGAGCCGACGAGCACGAGCGAGGCGACGGGCTGCGAGTTGCTCGCCGCCGCGGCATTGCCGGCGACGAGGATCGCGAGCACCCCGGACGACAGGCCGGCGGCGATGAGGAGGGCCGCCCAGCTCGCGTAGGGCGCCATGCAGAGGAGCAGCACGCCGATCGTGATGGGCCCGTAGTCGTCGTAGAGGACCGCGTCGTTGCCCATCGTGCTGACGTACTCCGCGACGGCCGCCGCCGTCGCGATCGTCGCGACGAGCCAGACCCGCTCGCTCGCGAAGCTCCCGCTCGAGGGGAGGATGCCGGTCACGAGCACCGTCGCGGCGGCCACGACGAGCAGGATGCCGAGCACCGCGGCGAACGGCGAACCGATCTCCGCGCGGTGGGCGAACGTCGAGACGAGCGAGATGGCCACGGCGGTGCCGGCACCGATCGTGACGAGCGGTCCCGCGGTGCCGCCCCCGATGGGATCGGCCTCCTGCTGGGTGAGGCTGAACCGGCCGCTCATCGCGGAACCTTCGGCATCGTCAGCACGATCGTCGTGCCGACGCCGGGCTTGGACCAGAGCCGGACCGTTCCGCCCTCGTGCTCCACGCGGGCGCGGATCGAGGTCCGTAGGCCGATCCGGTCGGCCGGCACTCGGGCTTCGTCGAAGCCGACGCCGGTGTCGATGACGGCCACGGTGAGCTCGTCCGCGCCGCCGCCGATCATGACCTCGGCGGAGCGGACGCCGGCGTGCCGCGCGACATTGACGAGGCACTGGCCGACCGCCGCGTCGAGGGCATCGAGCCGGGATGCTCCGAGCTCCACCAGGCGGGCGAGCTCGCCGCTCACCCGGACGTGGAGGTCCCCGTTGCTCGCCGCCTCGTGCGCCGTGGGCAGCACCTCCGCGAACGACCGGGCGGCGGCGCGCCCGCTGCCCGCGGCGGAGCGGTTCGCGTCGGACGGCCACGAAGGCTGGTGCGCCGGGCCGGTGCGCGTGGGGTCGACGGACTCGCCGCCCGCAGCGAGCTCCGTGCCGCCGTCACCGGCGGGGGGCGGAGCTTCGGAGACGGGCTCCCCCGCCGCGCCCGCCGGTCGCAGGGTCGCGGCGCCGGCGGCGCCCGCGGGCCCGCCGCTCCCCGCGCCGGCGGAGCGGCCCGCGGAGTCGTCGGCGAGCGCCCCGCGCGCGATGCCCCGCTCCGCGATCGATGCCGCCCAGTCCGGGCCGATCGCGAGGCTCAGCTCGCGGTCGATGTCCTGCCTGAGCCGGTCGTCGATCGTGCCCGAGCCGGCCGCGGCGACCATGGTCAGGTGCTGGAGGGCGAGCTCGTTCAGCCGCACCGAGGCGCGCAGGGCGAACTCCCGTCGGATCGCGGGGGCCGTCAGGTCGCCGTCGCCGGCCGACCCCGGCCGAGCGCGACCGTTGTACCGGCGATTCAGCCCGTCGAATCCGCGGACGAGGACGACGATGGCGAGCGCGAACGCCGCCGCGAGGTTCGGCACCCAGATCGTGCCGACCATCGCGGCTCCGACCACCGAGGCGAGCTCGCCGAGGAGCCAACCGCCACCCGCCCACCCGATCGCGCTCGCAGTGCCGCTGCCGGCCCCGCCGATGAGCACGAGCGCGACGCGCGGGAGCGCGGTGATGCTGTTGTTCGTCGTCGCGAACGTGCCGGAGCCCTGGAGGATCGGCGAGAGGAGGAACACGGCGGCGGCGCCCGCGGCGAGCGCGATCAC
Source organism: Agromyces mediolanus (assembly GCF_044917495.1). Lineage (GTDB taxonomy): Bacteria > Actinomycetota > Actinomycetes > Actinomycetales > Microbacteriaceae > Agromyces > Agromyces mediolanus_B. Next base: position 23,444 of record NZ_JAVSSI010000014.1, read on the forward strand.
GGCGGTCGCGACGTTCGGGCGCACGGCGTGCAGCGCCAGCGCCGCCGCTTGGCCGGCGACGAGGGCGGCCCCGAGCCACCCGTTCGTCGATCCGAGGTAGAGGGCGGCCAGGATGCCGATGCCCATGCCGACGGACAAGCAGACGAATGCCGCGGCGTGCCCGGCGTTGACGAGCGCGCGATGCTCCGCCGCGCGCGTCAACGGTGCGGGCAACCCATGGGTCATCGCCGCACCTCCCGAACGCACCGTCGAGCGCAGGGAAACCGACGGGCTGCAGCGAGAGTACCGCAGCGCGCGGGCCGCGCGCTGCGCATCCGGGCCTCAGAACAGCGTGTCGTCGGCGGCCCCGAGCGCACCGCCGAACGGTGCGACCCCGCCTCCCGGCCGCTCGCGAGTTCGCGACGCTCGCGCGCCGGACGCGAAGCGGCTGCCGGTCGCGCGCACCGACCCGCCCGAGCCCGTGGCGAGCGCCGAGGAACGCACCCCGCCCGTCACCGGGTCTTCGCTGCCGTAGCGCAGCCCGTGCGCCCGGATCATCGGGCGGATGCGCTCGCCGAGCCACTGGCGGTAGGCCTTCGGGGCGTAGCTGTTCTGGCCGTAGTACATGGACCGGTACTTCGGCACGAGCTCCGGATACCGCGCTTCGAGCCAGCTCATGAACCACGGCTTCACCCCCGGGCGCAGATGCAGCGCGCTGTGGATCACCGAGGTCGCCCCGGCGGCCTTGACCTGCCGCAGCGCCTCGTCGAGATGCGCGCGGGAGTCGGTGAGGTCGGGGAGGATCGGCATGAGGAAGACCGTGCAGTCGAAGCCCGCCTCGCGGATCGCCGTCACCGTGGCGAGCCGCGCCTTCGCGCTCGGCGTGCCCGGCTCGACCGCCTGCTGGAGCTCCGGGTCGTAGACGGCGATCGACATGGCGAGATCGACGGGCACCTGCTCGGCCGCCGCCTGGAGCAGGGGCAGGTCGCGGCGCAGGAGCGTGCCCTTCGTCAGCACGCTGAACGGGGTGCCGCTGCCGGCGAGCGCCTCGATGATGCCGGGCATGAGCGCGTACCGCCCCTCGGCCCGCTGGTACGGGTCGGTGTTCGTGCCGAGCGCGACCGGCTCGTGCCGCCACGACGGCCGCACGAGTTCCTTGCGCAGCACCTCGGCGACGTTCACCTTCACCACGATCTGCCGGTCGAAGTCGTCGCCGGCGTCGAGGTCGAGGTAGGTGTGCGTCGGCCGGGCGAAGCAGTAGACGCACGCGTGCGAGCAGCCCCGGTAGGGATTGATGGTCCACCCGAACGGCATCGACGACGGCCCGGGAACCCGGTTCAGCGCCGACTTCGCGAGCACCTCGTGGAAGGTCACGCCCGCGAACTCGGGGGTCTGCACCGACCGCACGAGCGTGCTCAGCTTCGCGAGCCCGGGCAGCGTCGAACTCTGCTCGACCTCGAGTTGCTGCCCGCTCCACCGCATGCCCATATTCGAACATATCTTCGAGTCATCCGCAAGCCCGAACCGCCGCCGGCTCCACGCCGGGTTGCCCGACTTCCATGAAAGTCGGGCAACCACGGGTGGAACGGGCGGCGCCGCCGGGCGAACACGAGTGGAGGCGACCGCGCGGTCAGGCGGCGGCGCGATCGAGCGGACGGCCCGCGGCGAGCCGCAGCTCCTCCCCCGTCCACCGGCGGCGCATCCAGCGATCGTGGCTCGCGATGAGCACGGCGCCCGGATACGTGCCGAGCGCCGCCTCGAGCTCCGTGGCCAGCGCGAGCGAGAGGTGGTTCGTCGGCTCGTCGAGGAGGAACACGTGCGGCGGCTTCGCGATCACCAGGGCGAGCGCCATCCGCCGCTGCTGCCCGACCGAGAGCCCGCCGATCGGCCGGTCCAGATCGCGCCGCGGCACGAGGCCGAGGCCCGTGAGCGGCACGAGCGCGGCCCGCTGCTCCCCCAGCACCCGCTCGTAGAGCGCACGGGGCGAGGCATCCGGGTCGGCGAAGCGGACGTCCTGCTCCAGGAGGCCCACCCGGAGCCCGCGCCGCCGCCGCACCGTGCCGGCGTCCGGGGCGATCCGCCCGGCGAGCAGCCCCAGCAGCGTCGACTTGCCCGCGCCGTTCGCCCCGGTGATCAGCACCCGGTCGAGCGCCTCCACCCGGAAGGCGTCGAGCCGGAGCCGATCGCCGACGCTCGCCCCCGCGAGTTGGATGAGCGGCCCGCCGTCCTCGCCGAGCGCCTGCGCACCCGTCGGGATGCCGGCGAACTCGAGCGCCGCCGGCGGTTTGCGCAGCTGCTCCCGCTCGAGCGTCTCGAGTCGGAGCTCGGCGTTCTGCACGCGCCGGGCGATCGCGGTGTCGGTGCGGCCCTGCTTGAACTTGGTGATGAACTTGTCGTTGTCGGTCGGGCCGCGCCGGTGGGACACGTTCCGCGCGGTCTCCCGGACCGCCTCGCGGAGCGAACGCAGCTCGCCCTGCTCCGCCTCGTACTGCCGCTGCCAGCGCGCACGCGCGTCGGCCTTGGCGTCGAGGTACTCGCTGAACGAGCCGCCGAAGACGGTGCCGCCGGTGGCGTCGAGCGGCACGTCCGCGGCCGAGCGGGCGGGGTCGAGGTCGAGCAGGCCCGTCGCGAGCCGGTCCAGGAACTCCCGGTCGTGGCTCGCGAAGACCACCGGCCCGCGCCACGCGCGGAGCCGGGCCTCGAGGAACTCTGCCGCGGCGTCGTCGAGGTGGTTCGTCGGCTCGTCGAGCAGCAGCGCGTCGGGCGCCCCGAGGAGGAGCGCCGCGAGCGCGAAGCGGCTGCGCTGGCCGCCGGACATCTCGCCGATGCGACGGTCGAGCCCGATGCCGGACACGCCCAGCCCGTCGAGGAGCTCGTCGCGGCGCGCCTCGACCGACCAGACCTCGGCGCGCTCCGCCGCGTCGAGCGCGGCCGCATAGCGCGCCTCGGCCGCCGGGGTCGCGTCGACGAGGGCGGTGGCCGCGGCATCCAGCTCGCGCTCGATGCCGCGGACCTCGGCGATCCGCGCCTCGATGACGTCGTCGATGCGTTCGTCGTCGCCGAAGGGGAGCTCCTGCAGGAGCAGGCCGATGCGGGCGGGGCGCGTCAGCCGGCCGTCGGCCCGCAGCCGCTCGGGCACGTCGCCGGCGAGCACCCGCAGCAGCGTGGACTTGCCGACGCCGTTCTCGCCGATGAGGCCGAGCCGCTGCCCGGGAGAGACGGTGAAGTCGAGATCGCGCAGCACGTCGCGATCGGCGTAGCCGGCCGAGAGACGCTCGGCGCGGAGGAAGGAGTTGGTGGAGTGGTGGACGGTCAAGGCGGACCCCGTTTCGCGAAGGGTGCCCCCGGGGCGTCGTGCGCACGGCGGCGGCGCAGCAGGGTCGGCGCGGAGCCGGGTGCTGCGTGACGGCCGGTCGCGCGGCGACGGCCCGGGAACGAGGGGTGACTCCCGCCGGGCATCTGCCGTGACGGTCGGGGTGCGCGGAACGCTGTCGCGATCAACGAAAAGAGCACACCCGATGTCGACGGCGCCTCAGGCGCGGGACGAAGGGATGTGCTCAGATCATTGCGGGTCGAGGCTAGCAGGCTCGACCGGCGTCACGCAAGGCGCGGCCTCGCGCACGGCGCGGCGCGCGGTCGCACGACGGCGCGCGCCCGCGCCCGCGCACGCGGCCGCGGTCGCTCCCCGGCGGGCTCAGGCGCTGAGGTTCAGCGCCTTCGCCGTCGCGGCGAGGCTCGCCGCGGCGGCCTCGGGGTCGTCGGACAGGCGGGTGCCGTAGCTCGGCACCATCTCCCGGATCTTCGGCTCCCACTCCGCCATCCGCTCGGGGAAGCAGCGCGCCAGCACGTCGAGCATGATCGGCGCCGCCGTCGAGGCGCCCGGCGAGGCGCCGAGGAGACCGGCGATCGTGCCGTCGGCGCCCGTGATGACCTCGGTGCCGAACTGCAGCACGCCGCCCTTCGCGCCGTCCTTCTTCATGACCTGGACGCGCTGGCCGGCGGTGATGAGCTCCCAGTCCCCCGTCTTCGCGGTGGGCATGAACTCTCGCAGGGCCTGCATCTTCTTCTCGCGGTTCGCGAGCAGCTCGCCGACGAGGTACTTCACGAGGTCGAAGTTGCGGAAGGCGACCTGCAGCATCGGCCCCAGGTTGTGCAGGCGCACCGAGAAGGGCAGATCGAACCACGTCGAGGTCTTCAGGAACTTCGGGGTGAACCCGGCGTACGGCCCGAAGAGGAGCGCGGTCTCGCCGTCGACGACGCGGGTGTCGAGGTGCGGCACCGACATCGGCGGGGCGCCGACGGCGGCCTTTCCGTACACCTTCGCCTGGTGCTGGGCGACGATCTTCGGGTCGGTGGTGCGGAGGAACTGCCCCGAGATGGGGAAGCCGCCGAAGCCCTTGATCTCCGGGATGCCGGAGTGCTGGAGCAGCGCGAGGGCGCCGCCGCCGGCCCCGACGAACACGAAGCGGGCGTTCACAGACTTCGGGGTGCCGCCCACGAGGTGGCGGAGCTTCAGGTGCCAGCTGCCGTCCTTGCGGCGCTTCAGCCGGGTGACCTGGTGGTTCACGTTGACCTCGCCGCCGCGGCGCTCGAGGTCGTCGAACAGGTAGCGGGTGAGCGCGCCGAAGTCGACGTCGGTGCCGGCCGCGATGCGGGTGGCGGCGACCTTCTGCTTCGGGTGGCGCTTCTTCGCGAGGAGCGGCGTCCACTCGGCGATGCGCTCGAGGTCTTCCGTGTACTCGAGGTCGGGGAACAGCGGCTGGTCGGCGAGCGCGGCCACACGCTTGCGCAGGTACTCGATGTTGGCCGCCCCATGCACGAAGGTCATGTGCGGGGTCGAGTTGATGAAGTTGTGCGGCTCGGGCAGCTCGCCCTGCTCGACGAGGTGAGCCCAGTACTGCCGGCTGATCTGGAACTGCTCGTTGATCGAGACGGCCTTCTCGGCGGTCACGGTGCCGTCGGGCGCCTCGGGCATGTAGTTCAGCTCGCAGAGCGCGGCGTGCCCGGTGCCCGCGTTGTTCCACGCGTTGGACGACTCCTGCGCGACCTCGCCCAGGCGTTCGTACACGCGGATGCTCCAGTCGGGCTGGAGCCGGGCGATCAGGGAGCCGAGCGTCGCGCTCATGATGCCCCCGCCGATGAGCACGACGTCGACGGTTTCCTCTGAAGTCACGCCCACAGTCTATGACCGCCCAGCACGCCTCCTTGACCACCGCGGATGCCTCGGCTATACGCCGCGTCCAAGCGGGTCATCCGGCGAGCGCCGCCCGCGCCCGGGCGAGCGCCTCCTCCCCCGCGCCGGCGCTCTCGAGCGCGAGCAGCGCGGCGCCGACGATCGGCGGCCGCTCGACGATCGCGAGCGTCGCGAGCGGGGCGAGGTCGGCGATGCCGCGCTCGATCGGATCGAGGAGGAGCCGGTCCCCCGCGGCCAGGATGCCGCCGCCGAGGACGATCGGCACCGGCCGGTCGAGGAGGTCGAGCCTCGTGAGGCACGCGCGTGCGAAGGCGACGATCTCCTCCGCCTGACGGGACACGAGCGCCACCGCGACGGCGTCGCCGTCGCGCGCCGCCTCGAACACCAGCGGGGCGAGCACGGCGAGCGAGCTCTCCTGGCGCTGGCCGAAGTGCAGCTGCTCGATGAGCTCCTGCACCGAGCCGAGCCCCAGCCGCGCGAGGATCGCGCCGGTGAGCCGTGTCGCCGGCCCCCGCCCGTCCGCGTCGCGGGCGGCGTGCCAGAGGGCCTCGGCGCCGAGCCCGGACCCGCCGCCCCAGTCGCCGGAGATCGCGCCGAGCGAGGGGAAGCGCACCACCCGGCCGTCGGCGCGCACCCCGGCCGCGTTCACCCCGGTGCCGCAGACGATGACCACCGCGTCCGGCTCGTCGGTGCCCGCCCGGAGGAGCGCGAACAGGTCGTTCGCGACGACCGTCGACGGCCCGGCCCAGGCGCGGCCGGCGAGCTCCGCTCGGAACTCGCCGAGCTCCCGGTCGAGGTCGAGGCCGGAGAGGTAGAGGTTCGCCTGCGTCACGGCCGCCCCGCCGGCGACCTCGGCGACGAGCGCGTCGATCGTCGCGACGGAGCGGGCGAGGCCGTCGAAGTGCGGGCTCGAGCCCCCGCCGCGGCGTCGGGCGACGATCCGCCCGTCGAGCGCGAGCGCGATGGCGTCGGTCTTGGAGCCGCCGCCGTCGACGGCGACGACCACGGCCGGAGCCCCGGCCTCGGCCGGGGAATCGGGCGGCACGGCCGTTCGCCCCGGCTGCAGCCCGCTCATGCCCACTCCAGGAAGCGCGCGTTCTCGGCGAGGAGGAGGTCGGTGAGGCGTTCGGCCCGCTCGTGCTGGAGCACGAGCGGGTGCGCCCGCATCGCCCGGAGCACCCGGTCGCGACCGCCGTGCACGGCGGCGTCGAGCGCGAGCCGCTCGTAGCCCGCGACGTTCGCGACGAGCCCGGCGAAGTCCTCCGGCAGCGGCGCGACCGGCTCCGCGACGAAGCGTCCGTCGACGTAGCGCGCGGGCACCTCGATCACGTGGTCGTCGGGGAGGAACGGCAGCACGCCGTCGTTGCGCAGGTTCACCACCCGCGGCACGGCGTCGCCGCCCTGCATCGCCGCGAGCAGCTCGATCGCGGCCTCCGAGTAGAACGCGCCGCCGCGGCCCTCGAGCGCGTCCGGCTTCGTGTCGACGTGCGGGTCGGCGTAGAGCTCCAGCAGCTCGTGCTCGATCGCACGGACCGCCTCGGCGCGCGTCGGCTCGGCGAGCTGCTCCGCGAGCACCTCGTCGTGGGCGTAGTAGTAGCGCAGGTAGTACGAGGGCAGCGCGCCGAGCTGCGAGACGAGCGCGGGCGCGAGGTGCACCTCGTCGGCGAGCTCGCCGAGCCGGTCGCCGATGAGCTCCGGCAGGCGGTCCCGCCCGTCGATCGTGACGCTGCGCTCCCAGGTCAGGTGGTTGAGGCCGACGTGCCCGAGCCGGACCTCGTCGTGGCCGACGCCGAGGAGCCGCGCGAAGCGGCGCTGGAAGCCGATCGCGACGTTGCAGAGCCCGACCGCGCGGTGCCCCTCCGCGAGGAGGGCGCGGGTGACAATGCCGACGGGGTTCGTGAAGTCGACGATCCACGCGTCGGGCTTCGCGTGCCGGCGCACCGCCTCGGCGATCCCCAGCACCACGGGGACGGTGCGGAGCGCCTTCGCGAGGCCGCCCGGCCCCGTGGTCTCCTGGCCGATGCAGCCCGCCTCGTGCGGCCAGGTCTCGTCGGCCTGCCGGGCGTCCTGCCCGCCGACGCGGAGCTGCACGAGCACGGCGTCGGCATCGGAGACGCCCGCGACGAGGTCGGTGGTGCCGACGACGCGGGCGGGGTGGCCCGCCCGTGCGAGCATCCGCGCCGACATGCCGGCGACGAGCCGGAGGCGGTCCTCGTCGGGGTCGACGAGGTGGATCTCGGTGAGCGGCAGCTGCTCGCGCAGTCGCGCGAAGCCGTCGATGAGCTCGGGCGTGTAGGTGGAGCCGCCGCCGACGATGGTGAGTTTCATGGGTCCTTCTCTCGAGCACGGCGGGGACGCCCCGGCCGGGGAGGGTGAGTGGGGTGAGGATGCCGCGACGCGGACGATCCGGATCGTCCGTCGGCGTGGGCGGGAGGCGGTCGCCGTTCAGGCGAGCGGCAGGATGTCCGCTTCGAGGCGGTCGCGGATCTGCTGCACGAGCTGCTGCCTGGCGCCGAGGAGCACCGGCTGCGGGCCGGTGCCGCTCGATCGCACGACGAGCTTCGGGTGCGCCGCCCGGTCGATGCGCTCCGCGACGAGCGCGGCGAGGGCACCTCCCGCGGCGCTGCCGGTGGGCCCGCCGAGCACGAGCATCGCCGGGTCGAGGAGCGCGAGCACCGGGTGCGCCGCGAGCGCGATCCGCTTGGCGAGCGCATCGAGCAGGGTCGCGTCGCCGTCGAGCCGCTGCAGCGCCGCCGCGAGCGGTTCGCCCGGGTCGCCGCCGAGCAGACTGACGACGGCGGGCCCGCCGAGGAGGTCGGTGAAGTCGTTCGCCTCGGGCGCGAAGCTCGCCGCGGTCTTCGGCACGGGCAGGTAGCCGATCTCGCCGGCGCCGCCCGAGGCGCCGCGATGCACGGCGCCGCCGAGGTCGATGCCGACGCCGAGACCGTCGCCGATCCAGAAGAGCGCGAAGCTCGAGGCATCCTGGGCGACGCCCGCGGCCCGCTCCGCCATGGCGGCGAGGTTCACGTCGTTGCCGAGCGTGACGTCGATGCCGAGCTCGCGGGTGATCCGCGCCGCCGAGCCGACCGCGGGCCAGCCCGGCAGCGTGTCGGTGAGCGACAGCTCGTCCTCCTCGCCGAAGAACGCGGCCTGCACGCCGATGACGACGCGGCTGACGCACGCGGGGTCGGCGCCGGCGGCGGCGCAGGCCGCCTCGATCGCGGTGCGCACGTCGCCCTCCGGCGAGCGCTCGCCCGAGACGACGACCTCGGCGACCGGATGCTCGCCCCCGAGCGCGTCGACGACGACCGCCTGGATCGAGTGGGCCAGCACCGAGATCGCGACGCCCGTGATGCGGTCGATGCGCACGCCGTAGCTCACCGCGTTCGGCCCGCGACCGCCCGACACCTCGCCCACCGGGTGGATGAGGCCGACGCGTTCGAGCCGCTGCAGCATCTGCGTCGCGGTGGGCTTCGACAGCCCCGACAGCGCACCGAGGCGCGATCGGGTGAGGGGCCCGTGCTCGAGGAGGAGACGGAAGGCGGTGCGGTCGTTGCGCGCCGCCAGCCAGGCCGGCGTGCCGGGATCGATCGCGCTCATCTCCACCTCCTCCCCTGGTGTCGCGCTGGTCACTCTAGCCGAGCGCATTCGCTCTCGAACGATCATCCCGCCTCCCGCCGTACCTCGTCGCGCAGCTGTCCGAGGCGGTCCGGATCGGCCGCCGCGTCGAGCAGGGTCTTCGTGTAGTCGTGCTGCGGATCGAGGATGACCCGCTCGCTCGGCCCGCGCTCCACGATCTCCCCGCGGTACATCACGAGGATCTCGTCGGAGAAGTGCCTCGCGGTCGCGAGGTCGTGCGTGATGTAGAGCACGCCGAGCCGCTCCTGGCGCTGCAGCTCCGCGAGGAGGTTCAGCACCCCGAGCCGGATCGAGACGTCGAGCATCGACACCGGCTCGTCGGCGATGATGAACCGCGCGCCGGGTGCGAGCGCCCGGGCGATCGCGACCCGCTGCCGCTGACCGCCGGACAGCTCGTGCGGTCGGCGCTCGGCGAACTTCGCCGCCGGCGACAGCCGCACCCGTTCGAGCAGTTCCTCGGCGCGCTCGCGCACCGCGGCGCCGGAGAGGCCCGGATGGTGGAGCCGGATCGGCCGCTCCAGGTGGTGCAGGATCGAGTGGAACGGGTTCAGCGAGCCGAACGGGTCCTGGAACACCATCTGCACGTCGCGCCGGTACGCCGCGAGGCCGCGGCCCCGGTTCGCGCTCTGCGCGCCGTCGAGGAGGATCCGCCCGCCCGTCGGCGACTCGAGCTTCGCGAGCATCCGGGCGATCGTCGACTTCCCGGAACCGCTCTCGCCGACGAGGGCGACGGTGCGCCCCGGCTCGAGCGCGAGCGACACCCCGCGGACCGCGTGCAGCGTGCGCACCTTCAGCCCGCTGCGCAGCCGGAAGTCCTTCTGCAGCGCCTCGGCGCGGAGCGAGCCCGCCTCGAGCGCCGCGCGTGCGCCCGCCGCCTCGGCCACGGACGTCCTCTCGGCGGTCATGCCGCTCCCCCTTCTGCTCCGGCCGCCACGGCGGCGCCCGGCCCAGTGACGGCGGCGGTCGCCCCCGTCTGCCCGGTGCGGATGAACGAGCCGCCCTCGCCGCGGAGGCTCGGGAAGCTCTGCAGCAGCCGCTTCGTGTACGGATGCCTCGGGTCCCGGTAGATGCTCGCGGCATCCCCCTGCTCGACGATCTCGCCCTCGAGCATGATCGCGATGCGGTCGCTGATCTCGATGAGGAGCGGCAGGTCGTGGGTGATGAAGATCACGGCGAAGCCGAGCCGCTCCCGCAGCCGCATGATCTCGCGCACGATGCCGCGCTGCACGACGACGTCGAGGGCGGTGGTCGGCTCGTCCATGATCATCACCTGGGGATCGAGCGCGAGCGCCATCGCGATCATGACGCGCTGGCGCATCCCGCCCGAGAGCTCGTGCGGGAAGCTCGACAGCCGCGACGGGTCCACGCCGACGAGGGAGAGGAGCTCCGCGCTCCGCGTCTCGCGGTCGGCCCGGCTCATCCCCCTTCGGTGCGTCGTGAAGACGTCGTGGAGCTGCGTGCGGATGTTCATCACCGGGTTCAGCGAGTTCATCGAGCCCTGGAACACCATCGAGACCTTGTCCCAGCGGTAGGAGCGGAGCGCCTCGCCGTCGAGCTGCACGACGTCGACATCGTGCCCGCTCGCGTCGTGGAACACGACCTCGCCGCCGGTCATCACCGCCGGGGCCTTCAGCAGCCGGTTCAGCCCGTAGGCGAGGGTCGTCTTGCCGCAGCCCGACTCCCCCGCGAGACCGAGGATCTCCCCGCGGTGCAGGGTGAGCGAGGCGCCGCGCACCGCCTGCACGGGCGGGTCGACCTCGTAGTCGATCGAGACGTTCGTGGCGGTGAGGACCGCCTGGCCGAGTGCCGTCATGCGAATGCTCCCGAGTCGGCGACGCCCTTGCCCGCCTTCGTCGCCTTGCGCTGCCGCTTGGCGTTCTCCGGTGCGAGCCTGAGCTTGGGGTTCACGACCTCGTCGATCGCGAAGTTGATGAGCGAGAGTCCGGCACCGAGCGCCGCGATGATCGCGCCGGGCGGCACGAACCACCACCACGCCCCGGTGCCGACGGCCTGCCCGGTCTGCGCGTCGTTCAGCATCGTGCCGAGCGTGATCGAGCCGGTCGGACCGAGCCCCAGGTAGGAGAGCCCCGCCTCGCCGAGGACCGCGAGGATGACGCCGAAGATGAACTGCGCGGCGAGCAGCGGCACGAGGTTCGGCAGGATCTCGACGAAGATGATCCGGGCCGGCCGCTCCCCCGCGACGCGGGCGGCGGCGACGTACTCGCGGGTGCGCAGCGATCTGGCCTGCGCGCGCAGCACGACCGCGGAGCCGGCCCAGCTCGTGATGCCGAGCACCAGGGCGACGAGGAGCGAGCTGCGGGCGAGCGGACCGAGCCCGTCGGCGTTCTGCACGTACGCCGCGATCACCATCACCACGGGCAGGCCCGGGATGACGAGGACGATGTTCGTGATGAGGGTCAGCACCTCGTCGGCGATGCCGCCGAAGTAGCCCGCGAAGACGCCGAACAGCACGCCGAGCACGAGCGCGACGAGCCCGGCGACGAGCCCGATGAAGAGCGAGCCCTGCGTGCCGTACGCGAGCTGGGCGAACACGTCGTAGCCGAGCTTCGTCGTGCCGAGCCAGTGCTCGGGGCCGGGCGGCAGCAGCGCCGGGTTGTTCGAGTCGCGGGGCGGCTGCGCGATGAGCGGGCCGAGGAGGCCGAAGAGGGTGATCGCCGCGACGATCACGATGCCGGTCACGAGCTTGCCGGAGCGGCGCGGCAGCAGTCCGCGGAAGCGTCCGCCGCGCTTCACGGCCGCGGCGCTCGCGGCGGCGACGGCCGCGGTGGCGGTCGCCTCCCTGGCGCTCTCGCGGGCGGCCTCGGCGCCGATCGGGGCGCCGAAGGGGAGGTCGGCGGCGGTCTCGGCGCCGGTCCCCGGCAGCTCGCCGGTCGTGCCGTCGTCGTCCGTCAGGATCTGCCGGTCAGCCATTGTGCCGCACTCTCGGGTCGATGAAGCCGTAGACGAGGTCCATGACGAAGTTCGCCGCGAGCACCGTCAGCGTGATGACGAGGAACACGCCCTGCATGAGCGCGTAGTCGAGCCCCTGGACGGCCTGGATCATGAGCTTGCCGATGCCGGGGTAGCTGAACACCTGCTCCATCACGATCGAGCCCGCGACCACGAAGCCGAGCGCGATGCCGAACCCCGCGAGGCTCGGGATCGCCGCGTTCCGGGAGGCGTACTTCGTGCGGATCCGGCGCGGCGTGAGGCCCTTGGCCTCGGCCGTGACGATGAAGTCCTCCGACATCGTCGACACCATCATGTTGCGCATGCCGAGCAGCCAGCCGCCGATCGAGGAGAGCACGATCGTCGTCGCCGGCAGGATCGCGTGCCAGATCGCGCTGCCGAGGAACGCCCAGCTCCACTCCGGTCCGGCGGGGAAGTCGAAGACGTCGTACCCGCCGATGATCGGGAATATCCCGAGCTGCACGGAGAAGACGGCGACGAGCACGAGGGCGAGCCAGAAGTACGGGATCGACTGGAACACCGTCGTGATCGGCACGAGGTGGTCGAGCCAGGTGCCGCGCCGCCAGCCGACCCAGGCGCCGACGACGATGCCGAGCACGAAGGAGATGACGGTCGCGGTGCCGACCAGGATGATCGTCCACGGCAGCGCCGCGGCGATGAGGTCGGCGACCGGGGCCGGATACCTCGTGGAGGAGACGCCGAGGTCTCCCTGAAGCAGCCGGCCCCAGTACGCCAGGTACTGGTCCCAGAGACTCATCCCCTTCTCCGCGCCGAGGATCGAGGTGATCGCCTGCACCGTCTCCTCGGAGAGCGGCCGTCCGCCGTTCGCGCGGCGGAGCTTGCCGAGCATGATCGCGGCGGGGTCGCCGGGCAGCAGCCGGGGCAGCAGGAAGTTGAGCGAGATCGCCGCCCAGAAGGTCACCAGGTAGAAGGCGACCCGTCGGAGGTAGAAGCTCATTCCTGCACCGCCCGGGGGAAGGGGTGTCGTCTCATCGGGACCACGCGCCTACTCGGTCGGCTTCAGGTGCGTGAGCACGACCGCGTTCGCCACCGAGAGGTAGGGCAGCGGCGCCGCGTAGAGGTCGTCCTCGGACGGCCATCCGCTGAACTTCTTCGTGTTGAAGAAGGACTGCGAGGCGTTCAGCACGACCGGGATGTAGGGCAGGTCGCGGGCGATCTCCGTCTGGATCGTCGCGTAGGCGGCCTGCTTCGTCGGCACGTCCTCCGTGCCGCCCGCGGCGAGCACCGCGGCATCGACCTTCGGGTTCGAGTAGCGCGAGTAGTTCTGGCCGACGAGCGGGGTCTCGCCCACCTTCGCGGTCGAGGTGCCGGCGAAGTACTCGTGGTAGTTCGAGTAGGGGTCGGCGACGAGGCTCTGCGTGAGGCCGTAGAGCGTCATCTGGAAGTCACCCGACTGGATCGGGGTCCAGTACTCGGCGTCCGAGACGGTGCGGGCGTTGATCCGGATGCCGGCTTCCGCCGCCTGCTCGGAGATGAGCTTCGCGGCGTCGTTGTAGTCGGTCCAGCCGTCGGGCGAGAAGAGGTCGATCTCGAAGGAGGCGCCGTCCTTGCCGTAGAAGCCGTCGGACTGCTTCGTGTAGCCGGCCGCCTCGAGGATCTGCTGCGCCTTCGCGACGTCGGGGTCCTGCGGGCTCGTGGTGAGCGCCGGGTCGCTCAGCCACTGCTCGTCGCGCGGGAGGAGCATGAACGAGGGCGAGGACTCCCCCGCGAGCCCGGCGAACGCCTTCTCGCGGATGGTCGAGCGGTTGATCGCGACGTCGATCGCCTGGCGCACCGCGGGGTCGGTCTGCGGGCCGGTGCAGCCGAGATCGGCGTTCGCGCACGTGGTGATCGTCGTCGGGTCCTGCTGCAGGTTCAGCGTCGCGATGTCGCCCGAGCCGGTGACGGCGTCGGGGTTCGCGATGAACTGGCCGACCCAGTCGATCTTGCCGGTGGTGAGGAGGTCCTGGGCGGACTGGTTGGAGTCGAGGCCGAGGTACTGCACCTGCTTCACCTCGGGCGCGCCGTCGCGGAACAGCTCGTTCGCCTCGACCGTGTACGCGGCCTCGGTGAAGGTCTTCAGCTTGTACGGCCCGGAGCCGACGGGCTCGGGGTTCGTCTCGGACATGAAGTCGTCGATCTTCTCCCACACGTGCTTCGGGATGATCCAGGTGGAGCCGAGGGTGAGGGAGGCGCTCGTGAACTGCGGCTCGGTGTACGTGAGGACGACGGTCGTGTCGTCGGTGGCCTCGGCCGAGACGAACTGCTCGCTGACGTTGGAGCCGTAGCCGAAGGTGAACGCGACGTCCTCCGCGGTGAGGTCCTCGCCGTCGTTCCACTTGAGGCCGGGCTTGATCTTCACGGTCAGGGTCTTGCCGTCGGCGCTGTACTCGTAGCTGTCGCCGATCATGCCGACGGGCGGGTCGGCCGAGAGCTGGTTGAAGAAGAACAGGGGCTCGTAGATCGCGCCGAAGGTCGCGTGCACGGCCGTATCGACCGCGAAGGGGTTGAAGTTGTTGTTGATCGGGGTGGCGCTTCCGGCCCAGACCCGGAGGATGGCGTCGTCGCCGCCGGACGAGCCGCCCGAGGGCGAGCAGCCGGACAGCCCGAGGGCGAGGGCCGAGGCGCCCGCGGCGAGCGCGAGCACCAGTCGGCGCTTGGTTCGAATCATCGTTCGTGTTTCCTCTCTGGCTTCATTGCGTGGGAAGAACAGCGACGTCGCGGCAGGAACAAGGTGCGAGCGTTACCGGAAACGAAGCTAACAGAAAACTTTCTATCCAGAAAGAACCAATCCAGTTAATCCCGACTCAGGACGGCTCCGCCGACATCCGCGTCGCTCCGCGCCCCTCGTTCGGGGTCGGTGGCCAGAACCGCCGGATGTTCCTGAGAAGCGGAGGCGGCGGGCGGAGAAACGGCGGGCCCTAGACTGACCGGAACGGGGGGAAGGAAACGAGCGATGACGGCATCGGGAACCGGCGTGCGTTCGCGCGCCGCCGCCCGCCGCCTGGCGCTCGCGAGCGGTTCGATCGCCCTCCTCGCCCTGCTCGCCGCGTGCGCCCCCGCCACCTCGGCCGACTCCCCCTTCGCGAACCGGACGCTCTACCGCTCCCCCGACTCGTCGGCCGCCATCGCGGCGCAGACCGGGGCCACGGCCGCCGAACGCGAGGCCGCCGCGCAGCTCGCGTCCCGGCCCACCGCCGTCTGGCTCGTGCCCGAACGCCTGCCGCAGGGCGAGGTCGGTCCCGCGCTCGACGCACTCCTCGACGACGCCGCCGGATCCGCGGCGCTGCCGGTCCTCGTCGTCTACGGCATCCCCGACCGCGACTGCGGCGGGCAGAGCTCCGGCGGGCTCGCCCGCACCCCCTACCTGGCGTGGCTCGACGAGATCGTCGAAGCGATCGGCGAGCGCCGCGTCGTCGTGGTGCTCGAGCCCGACGCCCTCGCCCTCTCCGAGGCCTGCCCCGACCCGGCCGCGCGCGTCGCCCTCGTCCGGGAGGCGGCCGGCCGATTCGCCCGGACCTCCGCCGTCTACCTCGACGGCGGCCACTCCGCGTGGCTGCCGGCCGAGCGGATGGCCGAGCTCCTCGACGCCGCCGGCGTGGACCGGGTGCGGGGCTTCGCCACGAACGTCTCCAACACCCGCTCCACGGACGAGGAGCGCGACTACGCCCACCGCGTGGCGGCGGCGCTCGGCGGCGGGCACGCCGTCATCGACGTCTCGCGGAACGGCTCCGGCCCGCCGCCCGACGCGGAGTGGTGCAACGTGCCCGGCCGCACGGTCGGCGAGGACCCCGCGGCGATCGACGACCCGGTCGTCGACGCCGTGCTCTGGATCAAGCCGCCGGGCGAGAGCGACGGCGAGTGCCACGGCGGCCCGCCGGCGGGCCAGTGGTGGCCGGAGGCGGCGATCGCCCTCACGGGCGGCGGCTGACGACGATGGCCGACCTGGGCGACGGGACGCAGCGGGTCGAGAACGGACGAGGGCGACGGGACGCCCGGCGACGCAAGGAAGATCGGGGAACATGACGGCGAACCAGGCGAACGGCGAGCGCATCGCCGTGATCATCGAGGACGACCTCGACATCAGGCAGCTCCTCGTCGAGGTGCTGGAGCAGGGCGGCTTCGAGACGCACAGCGCGGGCAACGGCATCGACGGGATCGAGCTCGTGCGCAAGTACGAGCCCATCGTGACGACGCTCGACGTCAGCATGCCCGGCATCGACGGCTTCGAGGCGGCACGACGCCTCCGCGAGTTCAGCGGGACGTACCTGATCATGCTGACGGCGCTCGGCGAGGAGGCCGACACGCTGATCGGCCTGCAGTCCGGCGCCGACGACTACCTCGTGAAGCCGTTCCGGCCGCGCGAGCTGCGGGCCCGCATCGACGCGATGCTCCGCCGCCGCGAGCGGGAACGCGGGCCCGAGGTCGGATCCGGTGAGGGCGCGGCCGCGGCGGATGCCCCCGCGAGCGCCACGACGACGACGACCGCGTCTGATGCGAGCCCGTCCGGCACGCCCGCGGCGGGGCCCGCAGCGGATGCCGCAGCGGCGGCTCCGGCATCCGCCCCTGCACCGGCATCCGCCCCTGCACCGACGCCCGCCGCCGCGGGCGAGGACGTCGCGACCGCCCCGACGCCCGTCGCGGCGGGCGGGGACGACGACGGCTGGTACGAGCACCGCGGCCTCCGGCTCCAGCCGGACATGCACCTGGCCACGCTCGCGGGCGAGCAGTTGGAGCTCACACGCAGCGAGTTCGAGCTGCTGCGCCTGCTGATGAGCTCGGGCCGCCGGGTGCGGAGCAAGGCCGACCTCGCGCTCTCGCTCCGCGGCGAGAGCTACGTCACCTCGTACTACGTGAGCGACGCCGACAAGCGGGCGATCGAGGTGCACCTCGCGAACCTGCGGCGGAAGCTCGGCGAGAGCGCGACGCAGCCGAACTGGATCGAGACGGTGCGCGGCGTCGGCTACCGGATGACCGCGGAGGACTGAGCCCGCCCCGCGCCGCCCGGCGCACGAACGAACGGCCCGCCGGAGGAACCAGGCGGGCCGTTCGTCGTTCGGGGGAGGTTCAGACGCGGTAGCCGTGCTGACGGCGGACGAGTTTGCCGAACATGCCGAGCGTCTGCAGCACCGTGATCGTGCCGAGCACGGGCCAGCCGATCCAGAGGATCGAGGACTGCACGACGGGGCTGAGCTGCGTCCAGATCGCGACCATCGCGATGACGATCGCGAGCCCGACGAGGAGCGGGGTGAGGTAGGCGTGGCCGCCGCCGCGCTCGGCCTTCGCCTGCTCCGCCCAGTTGTCGACCTGCTTGCGGGAGGCGAACTTCACCCAGGCGCGGGCGAAGTGGCCGAGCCGGATCCACATGTAGACCTCGGCGGGCACGAGGAGCGCCGCGAACAGGATGTCCTTCGCCGTGCGGTTCTTCATCGAGAGCGCGATGCGCACGTTCAGCAGGATCGCGACGACCGGCGGGATCAGCCAGATCGGGCTGAACACGAAGGCGTTGATCGAGAGCGAGCCGGCGAGGAGCACCAGGAAGAGGATGCGGGTGACCGCGTTCGTGGCCATGGAGAGGTTCTCGAGCCAGCGCAGGCGCAGGTTCGGGTGGAGCGGCTGGCCCTTGGTGTCGCCGCGCTGGCCGGGCCACATGAGCTCGATGGCGCCGTAGTTCCACTTCACCTGCTGCGCGTCGAGCGAGCGGAGCGTCGTCATGCCGCCGACGTCGGCGCGGGCGCGGGCCGAGATCTTCGTGAGGTAGCCGGCGCTCTTGATCTGCAGCGAGAGCAGCGAGTCCTCGACCTCGCTGTCCTTCACCCACGGGGTCACCTGGCGGTTCGCGGTCATCGCGTCGCGCAGGGCCTTCGTGGAGAAGATCGAGTACTGCCCGCCGAGCACGGCCATGTTGCGGCCGCGCAGCATGTTCTGCATGTTGAACGCGGCGAACTGCGCGCGCTGCCCGGCGATGAGGAACGGCGCGACGACGCCGGTGAACGGGCGGTCGTCGATGGAGTAGATCGCCGAGATGCCGCCGATGCGGCTGTCCGAGGCGATCTCGGCCTCGAGGAACTCGACCGCCTGGGGGTCGGCGACCGTGTCCCCGTCGACGCCGAGCATGAAGTCCATGCCCTCGACGAGCGAGTAGCCGTAGTTCAGCGCGCCGACCTTCTTGTCGGGGTTCTCGCCGATGTCGTGGATGAACACCTCGGTGAACTGCTCGACGCCGTCGTCCTCGCGGACGTGCAGGCCGGCGAAGACGGCGGCTCGCTCGACCGTGCGGTCGGTCGAGTTGTTCACCACGACGTGGATGACGTCGGGCAGTCGGGTCTGCCCGAGGAGCGATTCGAGCACCTGCCCGATCGACTCCTCTTCGTTGTAGGCGGGGACGATGCATCCGATGCTCGCCCGTGACACCGTGATGGTGTCGACGACGGCGGCGAAATCATCGAACTGCGGAGCGACTTCGGGTATGTCGGTGTGCAGCGGCCGCGCTCGGGTCGCCGACACCGCGGCATCGGCCCCGGGGGTGGGCCGGTGGAGTGCGGTGTCGGTCATGACGTGGCCTTTCGTTCGACTTCGTGGGTATTCATCCGATGCAGCGTCCCCGCTCCAACACGACTGAGTCTGGCGGGCCGACCGCAGCGTCAGCCTGGGGATGCGATAGCGTCGGCTCAAGATCTGCTCAAGATTCGGGATTCTGGGGGACGGATGCGATCGAACGCGCGCGCACACGGCCGGATGCGACGGGCGGTCGCCGTCGTCGCCATCTCGGCCGCGGCCCTCACGACGGCCGGCTGCCAGGCTCCGCCCTGGCTGAACCCGACGGATGCCCCGGCCTCGACGCCGCCCGCGACGAGCGCCCCGCCGAAGCCCGTGCAGAACGATCTCGCCTCCGGATCGGCGACCCGCACGATGGAGGTCGGCGCGATCACCCTCACCGCGGACTACTGGTCGACCCTGTCGATGGACCGCTGGACGGCGGCGGCGCAGAAGCCGCTGACGTTCTCGCTCCGCTCGACGGTGACGCCGGCCGACGGGCAGAAGGTGTACCTCTCGCGCGTGACGGCGACCCCGGTGGTGCGCGCGGCGGACGGGAGCGAGCTGCCCGGCTTCGACCCGATCGTCGACCAGGCGACCGTCGCGCCCGGCTACCTCGTGCTCGACCCGTACACCTACAGCCAGACGTTCACGCTGCCGCCGCTCGATCCGGCCGCCGCGAGCGTCGAGCTGTCGATGCGGTACGAGCTGCTGCTGCAGTCGACGCCGACCTCGAGCGACTACGCGAAGCAGACCGCGGTCGACACGCTCGTGATCGCGATCGCCGGGGAGGGCGACGGGGCCGCCGCCGAGCCCTCACCGACGCCCGCCGACTGAGCCGTCAGAGCAGGCCGAGCCGTCCGAGCAGGCTGAGCCGTCCGAGCAGGCCGAGCCGTCAGAGCAGGCTCAGCGGGCCGAGCTCCGTCAGTCGGCGATCGCGTCGCCGCCGGATTCGCGCGCCCGCTCGACCGCCTCGCCCGAGGCCGCGACGAGGCGGTCGAAGTCGTACCCCTCGGCGTCACTGCCCGCCATGCCGATGCTCGCGGAGAGCCGCAGTCCGTCGGCCTCGACCATCGTCTGCTCGCCGATGCCGGCCTGCAGGGCGATCGCGGCGCGGCGGGCGTCGGCCATCCGCGGGAACGGGGCGACCACGAGCAGTTCGCCGCCGCCGTCGATCGCGCCGACCGCCGCGGTCGGCGGGGCGTAGCGGCGCACCGCGGCGGTGAACCGGTCGGCGAGCGCGGCGCTCGCGGAGCGGCCGAACGCCGTGTTGATCGCCTCGACCTCGTCGAGCCCGACGCGGAGGAACACGAGCTGGTCGTCGTGGAAGTTCGCGCGCTCGAGCTGGTCCTCGACGAGCCGGCGCATCGCCGGCGGTGCCAGCACCTCGCCCTCCGCCCAGTGGGCGCCGTCGCCGCCGCCCTCGGCGGGGCGATCGGAGCGGAGGATGACGAGGCTCACCGTCATCACGATGATGAGCGTCATCATCACGAAGGCGGAGGCCTCGCTGCCGAAGAAGGTGCGGAAGAGCGTGTCCCCCGGGCCGACCAGCAGGAACGCGGCCGTGCGGAAGGCGTAGTACAGCGCGACGACGATGAACGAGACGGTGAGCCCGCGCGCCGCCCAGTGGCTGCGCATCGGGCGGCGGAGCGACTCGGCCGCGCCGAGCGCCGAGAAGGCGGCGAGCGCGAAGAAGAGCGGCAGCGCGCCGGCCCAGTCGCCGCCGTCGGGGCCCTCGGCGACCACGGCGACGCCCGCCGCGGTCGCCGCCACGAGCGGCACCCACAGCAGATCGTTCCGTGCGTTGAAGGCGCGGGCGCCCGACCAGAGCAGCCCGGCAGTGAGCACCATCGCGCCGTTGCCGACGCCGACCGCCCACCAAGCGCCCGGCACGAGGATCCACACCGCGTAGGAGATCGAGGTGAGCATCCCGCCCATGAAGGAGACGGCCCAGAGCCGACCGGCGGCGTCGGGACGGCGCAGCACGGTGTCGAGGATGAACATCAGGCCCGCGATGATCGTCACGGTGCTCGTCGCGAGCTGGACGGTGTACAGGTCGATCGTCATGCGTCCTCCGGGCCCGCGACGGGCAGCGTCACGATGACCGTCGTGCCGCTGCCCTCCTCGCTGTCGATGTGGATCTCCCCGCCGTGGCGCTCGACGAGCTCACGGGCGATGCCGAGGCCGAGGCCGCTGCCGTGCACCGTGCCCTGGCGCACCCCGCCCGAACGGAAGAAGCGCTCGAACACCTTCGGCAGCTCCGCCTCCGGGATGCCGATGCCGGTGTCGCGCACGACCAGCCACGCCATCCCGTCGTCGACGGTGGCGCCGACCATCACCTCGCCGCCCTGCCGGTTGTACTTCACCGCGTTCGAGACGAGGTTGTCGACGACCTGCCGCAGGCGGAAGCCGTCGGCGCGGACGACCGCCTCGTCGGCCGTCGTGATGACGAGCCGGATGTCCCGCTCGTCGGCCCGGGCCTGCGCGGCCTCGACGGCGTCCCGGAGGATCCCGTGCAGGTCGACGGGGGCGAGGGCGAGGGGCACCGGCGCCTCGGCCCGCTTCGCGGACTGCAGGATCGAGGCGATGAGCTCGAGCATCCGGTCGCCGTTGCGCTGCATGATCTCGAGGTTTCGGCGGACGTTCGCCGGGAGCTCCTCGGCGTCGAGCGAGAGGTCGATGTAGCCGAGCACCGAGGTCATCGGCGTGCGCAGCTCATGGGAGACGGAGGCGACGAGATCGTCGCGGGCGCGCACCGCGTTCCGCTCGTCCGTGATGTCGCGCGCGACGAGCACGCTGCCCTCGAGACCGCCGTCCTCGTCGTACAGGCGCCGCGCGGTCACCGACACGGCGCGGAGTTCGCTGCCGCCGTCGGGGATCCACGTCACCTCGTCGTCGAACTCCTGGCCGGCGGCGGCGCGGTTGAAGGGCAGCTCCGCCGGGCTGAGCGGAGTGGCCCGGTCGGCGGCGAAGGCGACGCCGTCGCGCGCGGCGTCGGGGTCGGCGACGTCGAGGCCGTAGAGCTTCGCGTACGCCGTGTTCATGACGCCGCCGCGACCGTCGCGGTCGAGCCGCACGACGCCGAAGTCGACGGCGTTCAGCACCTCGGCGAGACGCTGCTCCTGCTTGTTCGCCCGCCGGAGGGCGCGTTCGAGCTGCTTCGCCTGCGTGCGCAGGAGCACCCGCTGCGCACCGGCCCGGCGCGAGCTCAGCACCGTGCTCGTGGCGATGAAGCTGAGCGCGATCGGCAGCAGCACGACGGAGGGCACGCTGATCGGGGTGAACGCGCGGTCGCCGACGATCTCGGAGATCCAGACCAGCACGGAGGAGGTCGACACGGCGATGATCGCGCCGGTCAGGCCGAAGTAGCTCGCGAGCCAGATCGTCGGGAAGAACCAGAGGAGCCCGACGCCGGCCGCCGGCTCGGCGATGCGGATGAGGCCGACCGCGAGGATGTCGACGATGGGCAGCGCCATCACGAGGCCGCGCGGGAAGCGGTGCCACGGGACGATGATCGCGACGCCGGTCGCGCCGAACACGATGGCGACCGCGACGATCGCGAGCGGCTTCGTGAGGGCCGCAGGCGAGAAGAGCAGCAGCGTGAACACGGCGGTCACGAGGACCGCGCCGAAGAGGAGCTGCGAGAGGACGACGGAACGGTCGAACGTGGCGCCGGCGCGCCGCGACTCCCCCGGTCCCGACATGCTCAGAGCCTAGCGCCCCGGATGCGCGCTCCCGTGCGCATCCGGGGCCGCGCCTCAGGCGATGCCGCCGCCGTCGACGACGAGCGCCGAGCCGGTCACGTAGCTCGATTCGTCGCTCGCGAGCCAGACGACCGCCGAGGCGATCTCGCGCGGCTCGCCCATGCGGCGCAGCGGACGGTCGGCGGCCTCGGCGAGGAAGCCGTCCTCCGCCTGCCCGAGCTGGCGCGCCTCCTCGCGGAGCATGCCCGTGTTGACGTCGCCCGGGTTCACCGAGTTCACCCGGATGCCCTGCGGGCCGTGGTCGATCGCGAGCGCCCGGGTCATGTTCACCACCGCGCCCTTCGAGGCGCAGTAGGAGATCGCCTGGCCGCCGCCCTTCAGCCCCCAACCGGAGCCGGTGTTCACGATCGAGCCGCCGCCCGCCGCCGCCATCACCGGCACGACGTGCTTGCACATGAGGAAGATGGAGCGGACGTTCACCCCGAACACCCGGTCCCACTCCTCGACCGTGGTCTCGACGGCGGTGGTGCGGCGGATGATCCCCGCGTTGTTGAACACCACGTTCACCCCGCCGAACGCCGCCTGCGTCTCGCGGACGACCCGGTCGATGTCGGCTTCGCTCGAGACGTCGGCGGCGATCGCGATCGCCTCCCCTCCCGCCTCGCGGATCTCCTCCGCGACGCGCTCGGCGGCGGCGCCGTCGAGGTCGACGACGGCGACCTTCGCGCCCTCGGCCGCGAGGGCGAGCGAGGACGCGCGGCCGATGCCGCCCGCGCCGCCGGTGACGATGGCCTGCTTGTTCTCAAGGCGCATGGCCTTCTCCTTCGGTTCGCGAGGCGAGGGATGCCTCGACGTCTGGTGCGTTGACAGGGTAGATGCTGCTCGCGCCCGGCCCGGTGACGACGCGGACGAAGCCGGCGAGGGCGCGGTCGAGCTCGGGGTCGCCGGTGTCGACGAGGAGCGGACGGCCGTGCAGCTCGACGAGCTTCTGCTCGGGTGCGACCACGAGGAGCGGCTCGTCGCCGATGGCTCGGAGCACGCGGGCGGAGAGCTGCTGGTTGCCGCGGCCGAGGAGGAAGCCCTGGCCGCCGATGACCGAGACGACGGCGCGCGCGGGCCCCGCCGCGACCTCCTCGAGCAGCTCCGCCTCGCTCGCGGCCGCCCGCAGCAGCCGACCGTCGAGCACGACGTCGACCCCGAGCCGCGTCTTCGGCACCCCGAGCCACCGGGCGAGCTCGGCGGTGGTGCCGCCGGGGCCGAGCAGGTAGCGGACGCCCGGCTGCATCGCCCGGACCGCCCCGGCCGCCGCGGCGACGACCGCGGCCGCCTCGCTCGTCGGCGTCGCCGCCTTGCGCGCCTGCGTCCGCCCGCGGTGCACGGGGACCGGCAGTGCGGCGTGCAGTCGCGGTTCGACGCGGCCACGGCGCAGCTCGTCCTCGTCGAGGTCGAGCACCTCCCGCTCCTCGATCGGCAGCCCGCCGTCGAGCCAGCTCGCGGCGAGCGCGCCCGCCGCGCGCGGGCTGACGGCGAAGACCGGCGAGTACATCTTGACGCCCGCGGGGATGCCGAGGGCCGCGGTCCCCGCACCGGC
Source organism: Agromyces mediolanus (assembly GCF_044917495.1). GTDB lineage: Bacteria > Actinomycetota > Actinomycetes > Actinomycetales > Microbacteriaceae > Agromyces > Agromyces mediolanus_B. Next base: position 47,058 of record NZ_JAVSSI010000014.1, read on the forward strand.
CGCATCGGGCCCGGCCGCGTCGAGCCCGGTCGCGTCGAGCCCGGTGGCGACGTCGCGCGCGGTGCCGTCGCCCCCGGCGAACAGCACGAGCCCGGCACCGGCGGCGACGAGCTCGCGCACGGCCCGCGCGGTGTCGGCCGGGGTGGTCGCGGCCGCGGGGCGGAAGACGACCCGCGGCACGAGTCCGGCGGCCCGCACCGCGTCCTCGCCCATCGCCCCGGCGGCGGTGAGCACCTCGAGCGGGCCGGCCGGGGCATCCGCACCCGGTCCGGCGTCAGATCCGGCCGACGCCGCCTCGCGGAGGAGCTCGAGCGCGAGCCGCGCCCGCTCCCCCGCCCGTGGTCGCGCGCCCCGCGCGGCCGCGCGCGCCTGCACGTCGGCCCCGTCGGAGCCGGCGAGCCCGGCGGGCCCGCCGACCCCGGCGACGGGGTTCACCACGAGGCCGAGCACGGTCAGGCGGCCGGCGCGTCGACCGCGGGCGCCGCCGCGGCCGGGGCGGTCCGGGCCGCCACCTCGGGGTACTTCCGCAGGTACGCCCGCCAAGTGACGGCCCAGCGCTCGGGGTCGTCGAGATCGTCGTGGTGGGTGTGGTGGACGCTCTGCCGGTGCGGCGCCGTACGCACGAGCTCGGGGGTCTCCCGGGCCTCGCGCGCGACCTCGGCGAGCGCGGCGACGTACTCGTCGAGCTCCGACTTCGAGTACGACTCGGTCGGCTCGAGCGTGAACGGCTGCGGCACGACGTAGGGGTGGTGGCTCGTCCAGTAGTGCATGCCGAAGTCCGACATCCGCACGCCGATCTCCTCCGAGCTGATGCCCGTCTCCTCGAACAGCTCCTGCCAGGAGTACCGCACCTGCTCGATGCGACGGCGGCCGGTCGCGTACGGCGCCGAGGCTCCGGGGATCTCGAGCACCTTCGCGAGGAGGTAGTTGTTGTTCAGCACCGCGGTCTCGGCCGCGGCGAGGAGCCCCTCCGCGCCGAGCGCCATGATCCAGGCGTAGGCGCGCACGAGGTTCGGCACGACGCCGAAGAACGGCGCGACGGTGCCGATCGACTGAGGTCCTGCCTCGCGCACCTCGAAGCGGGCGTCGTCGCCCTCGCCCCGGACGATCCGCGGGCCGGGCAGGAACGGCGCGAGCGCCTCGCTCACCGCGTTCGCACCGGAGCCCGGGCCGCCGCAGCCGTGCGGCGTCGAGAACGTCTTGTGCAGGTTGAAGTGGCATACGTCGAAGCCGGCGTCGCGGGCGCGGGTGATGCCGAGGATGCCGTTCGCGTTCGCCTGGTCGTAGGAGGCGAGGGCGCCGACGGCGTGCGCGGCATCCACCCAGTCCTTGATCGCCGGGTTGTAGATGCCCGTGTCCTCGGGGTTCGTGACCATGATCGCCGCCGTGCGGGGCGACAGCGCCGCCTTCAGCGCGGCGAGATCGGGGTAGCCCTCGGCATCCGGGTGGATCGTGATGACCTCGTAGCCCGCGGCCTTCGCGGCAGCGGCGTTCGAGGGGTGGCTGAAGATCGTCGTGATGACCTCGCGACGCTGCTCCCCCTCGCCGTTCGCCTCGTGGTAGGCGCGGATCATGGCGATGTTCGCCCAGATCGCGGCCGAGCCGCCCTGGGTCTGCAGCGAGACCTCGGCCATGCCGGAGATCTCCGCGAGCATCCGCTCGAGCCGCCACACGATCTCGAGCACGCCCTGCGCGTCGGCCGGGTCCTGCAACGGGTGCATCTCGGTGAGCTGCGGCACCGAGACGAGCTGGTCGTTGATCTTCGGCGAGTACTTCATCGTGCAGGTGCCCTGGCCGATGTCGACGTTGAGGTCGGCGCCCAGGTTCTCCTGGGAGAGGCGGAGGTAGTGCTTCAGCACCCGCATCTGGGCGAGCTCGGGCAGCGCGGGCGGCGCCTCCCGACGGAGCCCGGCCGGCAGCTCGGCGAGCACGTCGCCGACGGCGTCGCGGACGCCCGGCTCGACGGCCGGCACCAGCACCCCGCGTTCGCCCGGGGTCGACAGCTCGAAGATGACGGGCTCGTCCCAGCGGGCCTGGTGGAACCGGCGGATGGCGGGCTTCGGGGCGATGGGGAGGCTCATGCGCGCTGCTCCTTCGGGGTCTGGCGGTCGGAGGCGGTGCCGCTCGCGGCGGCGAGGGATGCGGCGAGCCGGTCGATGTCGTCCTGGCTCGTGAGCTCGGTGACGCAGACGAGCAGCAGGTGCTCGCCGACGACGACGCCGGGCTCGATGCCCTCGGCGCGGAGCGCGGCGACGAGCTCGGCCGCGGTGCGCCCGGTGCCGGACACGTCGATCGTGAACTCGCGCAGGTGCAGGGCGTCGTCGCCGAGGCGGACGCCCGGCACGGCGGCGAGCCGCTGCTGGGCGTAGCGGGTGCGGGCGAGCAGCAGCTCGCCGAGCTCGGCCATGCCGCGCGGGCCCATCAGCGCGAGGTAGACGCCCGCGGCGATGCCCCACAGCGCGGCCGCGGTGCCGACCCATTCCTTCCCCTCTTCGCGTCGAGCGAAGGAGGTGCGCTCGTAGGCGACGTCGCCGAAGCCGACCTCGCCGGGCACGTCGGTCGTCGCGAGCCCGAAGAGCCGCGAGGGCAGCTCCATGACGAGCGGCTCGTCGTCGGCCACGGCGATGAAGCCGCCGTGCGCACCGCCGTACCAGGGGTGCAGTCCGAGCGACTGGATGTCGCCGCAGACGATGTCGGCGCCCTGCTCGGCGGGCGGGGTGAGCACGCCGTAGCCGATCGGGTCGGTGCCGACGACGAGCAGCGCCCCCGCGTCGTGGGCCGCCGCGGCGAGCGCGGGCAGCGCCGCCTCGACGGCGCCCGTGGCGCTCGGCGTCTCGACCCAGATCGCGGCGACGTCGTCGCCGAGGCGGGCGACGGCGGCCGCGACGTCGGCGGTGCCGCCGCTCGTCGGGACGGGCTCGAGGTCGAGGTGCACGCGGACGAAGTCGTGCACCTTCGAGTGCTTCTCCGGCAGCACGTCGCTCACGACGAGCACGCGGCGGCGGCCGGTGAGCCGGCCGGCCATCGCGAGCGCGGTCGCGGTCGCCTGGTAGCCGTCGTAGGTCGGCACGTTCACGACGTCCATCGCGAGGAGCTCGGCCATGAGCGACTGGTACTGGAACAGCGCCTGGAACCGGCCGTGGTCCTCGTAGGGCTCGCCAGCGTAGGCGGTCAGGAACTCGCTCCGGTTGATCACCTCGTCGACGACGGCGGGCACGTAGTGGCGGTAGGTGCCGTGGCCGAGGAAGCTCAGCCGGTCCTCCGTCGAGCGGTTCTTCGCGAGGAGCCCGCGAACGTGCCGCGCGAGGTCCTGCTCGGCGAGGAGCGGAGCGGGGAGGTCGAGCGGCCGGTCGAGGCGGAGCTCGTCCGGCACGTCGGCGTAGAACTCGTCGACGGATGCCGCGCCGACGGCGTCGAGCATCGCGCGGCGCACCTCAGGCGCGGAGTTGGGCAGGTACGGGTGCACGAAGGCAGCCGATGACTCGGTCATGTGGGTCCTCAGTCGTCAGTCGTCGGGGTCGGTGATGGTGATGAACGGCGGCTCGGCGGCGCGCGGGGTCGCGAGCACGGCGGCGCCGAAGCGGGGCAGGGTGAGCGCGCGGCCGGTCGGCGTGCCGTCGCCGAGCAGATCGCGCGCACCCGGGGGCACGTCGACGGTGAGCTCCTCGCGCCCGTGGTTCAGCACGAAGGTGTAGTCGGTGTCGGCGTCGGCCCGGGTGACGGCCTCGAGCATCGTGTCGATGCGGGCGCGGGCGGGCAGCCCGGCCGCCGCGAGCACCTCGCGGAAGAGGGCGACGAGCCCCGCGGGCTCGAGCACGCAGCTCACGTACCAGGCCGCGCCGGTCGAGGCATCCGCCCGCCGCTGGGTGATCGCGGGCCGCCCCGCGAGCTCGCCCGAGGCGTAGCCGGCGATCGTCTCCGCGTCGACCGGTTCGAGCCATTCGCCCCAGATCGGTGCCTCGAACGTCGCGCCGCCCGGGAGGGCGACGCGCTCGGCCCGGCCGTCGGCGACGGGCCAGACCTCGTCGACCTCGACGCCGAGGAGTCCGCGCAGCGGGCCGGGGGCGCCGCCGTCGTGGACGTGCTCGTTCGGGTCGACGACGCCGGAGAACGGCCCGACGACGAGCTGCCCGCCGCGGGCGACGAACGCGGCGAGCGCGGCGGCCTGCTCGGCGTCGGCGACGTAGAGGTTCGGCACGACGACGAGCTCGTAGTCGTCGAAGGGCCCGGTCGCCCGGACCGTGTCGACGGGATGCCCGAGGGCGTGCAGCGCGGCGTGCCAGGCGCGGGCCTGCGCGAGCCAGTTCAGCCGCTGCGAGGGCAGCGACTCCGTCGCCGAGCTCCCCCACCACGAGTCGGCGTCGACGACGAGCGCGATCCTCGAGCGCACCCGGGTGCCGCGCACGGGCTCGAGTCGGCGGAGCTCAGCGCCGAACGCCTTCGCCTCCCGGAAGGTGCGGGAGCGCTCGCCGCGGTGGCCGAGCATCGCCGAGTGGAACTTCTCCTGGCCGTACTTCGCCTGCCGCCACTGGAAGCACATCGCCCCGTCGGAGCCGTGCGCGATGGCCTGCAGGCTGCCGACGCGCATCTGGCCCGGGGCCTTCGGCACGTTGACCTCCCGCCAGCTCACGCCGCTCGGCGCCTGCTCGAGGAGCAGCCAGGGCCGCCCGCCCTTCAGCGAGCGCATGGAGCCGTAGTTCAGCGCCGCGTGGACGTGCGCCTCGGGGTCGGCGGGGTCGGGGTAGGCGTCATCGGTGACGAGGTCCTCGACGGCGGCGAAGTCCCAGTAGTCGAGGTCGCGCAGGAGGCTCATGAAGTTCGTCGTGACGGCGATGTCGGGGGTGATCTCGCGGAGCACGTCGATCTCGAGCTGGAAGAGCTCGAGCAGTGCGTCGGAGGAGAAGCGCTCGAAGTCGAGCAGCTGCGTCGGGTTCACGGGGCCGGTCGCGCGCCGCGGGGGCTCGATCTGGTCCCACGCGGTGTAGCGCTGGCCCCAGACGTTCACGCCCCAGGCCGCGTTCAGCCCGTCGAGCCCGCCGTAGCGCGCCTCGAGCCAGCGGCGGAAGTGCCGGGCCGACTCGGGGCACCAGCAGCGGGAGACGTGGTCGCCGTACTCGTTCGAGACGTGCCAGAGCGCGAGGCCGGGGTGCGCGCCGTAGCGCTCGGCCATGGCCCGGGTCATCCGCGCGACGTGCTCGCGCCAGACCGGCGAGCTCGGGCAGTAGGCCTGCCGGGAGCCGAACTCGAGCCGCTGGCCGTCCTCGTTCCAGGGCAGCATCTCCGGGTGGCTGCGGACGAGCCAGGCGGGCGGCGTCGCCGTCGCGGTCGCGAGGTCGATGCGGATGCCGGCGTCGGTCAGGATCTCGAGCACCCGGTCGAGCCAGCCCCACTCGTAGACCCCGGGGGCGACCTCGAGCTGCGGCCAGCTGAAGACCGGCAGGCTCACGAGGTTCACCCCGGCCTCGCGCATGAGCCGGGCGTCGTCGAGCCAGACCTCCTCCGACCATTGGTCGGGGTTGTAGTCGCCGCCGTAGGCGAGCGCGTCGAGTCGGATGCCGCGGGGCGCGTCGTCTGCCACGCCTGCTCCTCTCTGAGTGGGTCGGTCCAGGTCGGGTGCCGCCTGGTCGATCGGCTGTACACCTCGGTCTGCAGAATGTATTCTGTATACACACCGTAAACCGGATGCCGGAACCGGTCAAGCCCTGCACCACCCCCTAGGCTTGCCCGCGACGGCCGAACGGCCCGGAGGGCGAAGATGGCGATCGAACGCAAGAACCTGCGCTCGCAGGTGCGCGAGGAGCTCCTCGCGCGCATGCGCGCCGGCGCGGTGCAGCCCGGCGAGGGCATCAACGAGGTGCAGCTCGCCGCCGAGCTCGGCGTCAGCCGCACCCCGCTCCGCGAGGCGCTCATCGCGCTCGAGAGCGAGGGCCAGATCTCGAGCGAGAACGGCAAGGGCTTCCGCTTCATGCCGCTGAGCGCGAGCGAGTTCGAGGAGCTCGCACCGGTGCTCGCCGCGCTCGAGAGCCTCGCCCTCGAGCTCAGCCCCGTCGCGGAGCTGCAGCGCATCGGCGTCCGCCTCGCCGCCCTCGCCGCCGAGTTCGACCAGGAGCTCGTCGAGCACGCCTTCGTCGTCACGAAGGACGACGAGTGGCACGGCATCATGCTCTCGGCCTGCCCGAACCAGCGCCTCCTCGACGTCATCTCGAGCGTGCGCGGCTCGTTCCACCGGTACGAGTCGCTCCTCGTGCCGAACGACGCGATGGTCGGGCGCGTCGCCGCCGAGCACGCCGCGATCGCCGAGCGCCTCGTCGCCGGCGACGTGCCCGGGGCCGTGACGGCGCTCAAGGTCAACTGGATGCACGGCATGCGACGCATCCTTGAGAACGCCTCCAGCCCGTACTTCACCGCCTGACCCTCGCCTCGCCCCCGGCATCCTCGAACCTCCCCGCCCGCGCCATCCGCGCCGTCCGCGCCATCCGCGCCATCCGCCCCGTCCGCCCCGTCCGCCCCGTCCGCGCCGTCCGCGCCGTCCGCGCCATCCGCGCCATCCGCCCCGTCCGCTCGCCCGTTCTGCCCGTCCGCTTTCCCCGCGGGAGGAGATTCGCACGCGGGGAGGTGTCGCGTGACGCATCTTTCCTCTCCCGCCGTGAATCTCCTCCCGCGGGGAAAGCGGAGGGCGGGCCGGGATGCCTCCGCTCCCGCCCCCTAGCTCGCGGGCGCCGAGAGCTCGACCGCGAGGTCGAGGAAGAGCGCGGCCGACCAGCCGAACGCCGTCGTCGCCGTGCGGGCCTTCCGGCCGGTCTCCGGGTTGAAGTACTCGTGCGGCCCGCCGCCGTGCACGACGAGGGCCGCCGTGCGCTCGGCGAGCTCGCGGGCGAGCTCCGGACGCCCCGAGCGCTGCAGCCCCTCGACGATGAGGCGGTTCGTGTTCACCCAGACGGGCCCGCGCCACATCCGCTCGGGCGAGAAGTCCGGATCGGCGGCCGACACCGTCGGCACCGCCCACGGCGTCGCATAGCGCGCCGGGTCGGCGAGCGCCGCCTCGAGCGCGGCGAGCACGGGGGCGGGCAGCTCGCCCGTGAGCAACGGCATGAACCCGACGATCGCGTCGCTCGCGACCCGCTCCCCCGCGGCGCGCGCCGTGAACCGGCCGGACTCCGGGTCCCAGAGCTCGAGCAGCCGGCCCATCGTGGCCGCGGCGCGGTCGCGGTGCGCACGTGGGTCGCCCGCGGCATCCGCGCCGTAGCGCTCGGCGAGCCGGGCGAGCTCGAGGTCCTGCAGCACGAGGTACGCGCCGAGGTCGGGCGCCGTCGTCGGCAGCGGCCCGTCGAAGATCGGGCTGTCGTCGAGCCCCGAGGAGTAGGGGTGCCCGTACTCGGGCAACCCGTCGCCGTCGAGGTCGCTGCCCGCGAACCACCAGTCCTGCGAGCGGCGGATGACCGCGAGCTGCTCGCGCGCCCACTCCGGCCGGTCCTCGGCCTCGAGCACCTTCGCGAGGGCCCAGGCCGCGAGCGGCGGCTTCGTGAGCGGCACGGGCGCGTCCGGGTCGGCGATGTCGGAGCCCGCGCGCCGCAGCCGGTCGCGGTCGGCCTGCGGCAGGTCGTCGCTCGTGGCGAGCACGCCCTCCTCGTGCACGACGTCGGGCAGCTGCCCGTCGGCGCTCGGGAAGCGGAAGGCGATCTCGAGCTGCTCTCGTGCGAGCGCCGGGTCGCCGTGCCGGAGGCCGAGCGCGATGAAGTACGCATCCCACTGCCAGACGCCGACATAGCCGATCTTCGACGGCACGACCCCGCGCACCGCGCCGAGGCCGGGCAGCTCGACGACGTTCGCGCCGAGCACCCACCAGCAGAACGCCGCCATGGGCTGCAGTTCCGGACGCACGACGGGGCACTTCGCGAACCAGTCGAGCCAGCTCGCCTCGCTCGCGGCGCACTCCGCGGCATGAGCGGCGGATGCCTCGGCCCGCACTCCGCGCCCGGGCTCGATCACGAGCCGAACGGCAGCCGTGGGGCCCGCCAGCTCGCCGCGCTCGCGGACGCCGTCGGGCCGCAGCCACTCGACGAGCAGCGGGCCGGCGTCGGGCTCGCCGCCCGCATCCGCGGGCCTGCCGATCGTCAACGCCGCGGTGCCGGCGAAGGCGAGCGTCGCCGCTCCCCCGCCGAACTCGATCGCCTGCGGCAGCACCCGGGTGACCGGGAGCGGTGCGCCGGAGGCGTCGCGCACCACGAGCTCGTCGAGCACCCGGCACTCGTCGAGCCCGCGCTCGTACTCCGAGGTGTGCACCCGCAGCGCGGTCGCCGGCGCGGGGGCGCCGCCCTCGCCGAGGGCGTCCGCCGCGGACTCGCGGTCGACGCGGAACACGAGCACCCGCGAGCGGGGCAGCGTGAACGGGGCCCGCGCGAGGTCGAGGTGCGCGCCCGCGAGGTCGGCGAGCTGCGCGGCATCGATGCGTGAAGCGGCATCCGGCCGTCCGCTCATCGTCCCCCCAGTCCCGACGCGGCCATGCTGTTCAGGATGCGGCGCTGCCCGATGACGAACACGATCAGCATCGGGATCGTCGAGATCGCACTCGCCGCCATCACGAGGCCGTAGTTGATGGAGCCGAACTGCCCCTGGAACGCCGAGAGCAGCAGCGGCACCGTGAAGAGGTCGGGCGTGTTCAGCAGCACGAGCGGGAACAGGAACGCGTTCCACACGTCGAGCGCGACGATGATGCTGAGCGCCGCGAGCCCGGGCTTCAGGTTCGGCAGGATGATGCTCCAGAAGATCCGCCAGCGCCCCGCGCCGTCGACGATCGCGGCCTCCTCGAGCTCCTTCGGCAGCGACAGCACGAACTGCCGCATGAGGAACACCGCGAAGGGGTTCGCGAGGAGTCCCGGCACGATGAGCGCGAGGTGCGAGTCGACCCACCCCAGCTGCGTCATGAGCAGGTAGAACGGGATCAGCGTCACCTGCTTCGGGATCATCTGCGTCGCGAGGAAGAGGATGAAGAGCACCTTCGCGCCGCGGAACCGGATCCGGGCGAAGGCGTAGCCCGCCATCGACGCCGTGAGCAGCGTGCCCGCGACGACGAGCACCGCGATGTAGAGGCTGTTCAGGTACGCCTGGCCGAACGGCACCGCATTCCAGGCATCCGCGTAGTTGTCGAGCGTCCACGGCTGGGGCAGCACCGACAGCGGGTCCTTCAGCAGCTGCGGCAGCGTCTTGAACGAGGTCAGCAGCATCCAGAGGAACGGGAACACCATCGCGAGGCCGCCGACGACGAGCAGCGCGTGCAGCAGGGTTTGGCCGAGCCGCCGCTTGCCTGCGCCGGTGCGCGGCGCGCGCGGGCGGTAGCCGGGGGCGCTGATCGCGATGGTCGAGTCGGTCGGCGGCAGCTGGGTGCCGTCGACGAGGCTGGGGTTCGTGAGACTCATGCGGCGTCGTCCTCGTAGTGCACGAACTTCTTCTGGGCCCCGAACTGGATCGCCGTGATGACGAGGGTCAGGATGAGCAGGATCACGCTCGCCGCGCTCGACGGGCCGATCTGGAACTTGCCGAAGCCGAGATCGTAGATGTGGTAGACGATCGTGCGGGTCGCATTGTCTGGTCCGGCGTTCGAGACCAGCACGTAGACGGTGTCGAACGTCTGCAGCGAGGAGATGAACGCGACGACCGAGGAGAAGAACACGATCGGCGAGAGGAGCGGCAGCCGGATGCTGCGGAACAGCCGCCAGGCGCCGGCGCCGTCGATGCGGGCCGCCTCGATCACCGAGGGCGAGATGTTCTGCAGGCCGGCGAGGAAGATCACGACGTTCAGGCCGAGCGACGACCAGATCGTGACGATGCAGACGGCGAGGAGCGCGAGCTTCGGGTCGCCCAGCCAGTCCGGCGGGTCGATGCCGAAGACGTTCGCGATCGTCGTGGAGAGCACGCCGTCCGAGCGGAACATCTGCTGCCAGATCATCGCGACCGCGACCGTCGAGGTGACGACCGGGGCGAAGAACAGCACCAGGTAGAGCGTGCGGGTCTTCAGGCGCTCGAGCGCGACCGCGATGACGACCGCGAGGCCGAGGCCGATCGGCACCGTGACGACCGCGATGATCAGCGTGTTCACGATCGAGCGCCAGAGCAGCTCGTCCTGGAACTGCGCCGTGAAGTTCTCGAAGCCGACCCAGCTGAGGTCGCTGAGGCCGTCCCAGCTGGCGAAGGCCAGCACGAGGCTCGCGGCGAAGGGCAGCACGACGAAGACGGTCATGCCGATGAGCTGCGGGCCGATGAAGAGATAGCCCCAGCGGCGGTCGCGTCGGCGCCAGGCCGACTCCTTCCGCGGTGTCGCGGGCGGGGCGGATGCCGGGCGCCCTGCCTGCGGCATCCGCTCGCCGGTGGCGAGATCGCTCACGCTACTTCCCCGACTTCTCCACGAGCGCCGCGGCCGCGTCGAGCGTCTGCTGCGCGTCCGCCTTGCCCTGGTAGAGCTTCAGGAACTCCTCGCTGATGCCCGTCGAGAGGCCGGGCACGCGCGCCTCGGCGGCGTAGTTGGTGAAGCCGATGTCGCGCATGTCGAGGAACGTCTGCGCGTGGGCCGGGTAGCCGTCCTCGAGCACGACGTCGTCGGCGCCCTTGATCGAGGGCACGGCGTTGCCGCCGCCCTCGAGGCGGAAGGTCTGCCCCTCGGCCGAGAGGAACTCGGTCCAGAAGGTGAACGCGGCATCCTTCGCCTGGGTCTTCCCGTTGATCGCGAGGAAGGAGACGGCGACGCCGGTCGGCGCGGCCTGGCCGTCGGGCGTCGGCCAGCGGACGATGTCGTACGCGTCGGGCTCGCCCGCGGTCTGCACGGTGCCGATCGTGTAACGGCCCTGCACGAAGAAGCCGGCCTTGTGCGTCACGAAGATGCTGTCGGCCCCGGCGCCGTCGGGCAGGGTGTCGGCGACGACGAAGGTGCCGTCCTGGAACTGCGCGCCCAGCTCGCCGATCGCCGCGACGCTCGCCGGGTCGGTGTTCGCGGTGAACGCGCCCGACTCGTCGTACGGCGCCGGCAGGCCCTGCGAGGAGAGCCAGCTCCAGTGCGTCGCCCAGTAGTTCCAGAACATCGAGCCGGTGAGGCCCGCGTCCTTGAGCTTGGCGTTCATCTCCAGGTACTTCTCGGTCGTCCACTCGCCCTGCTCGGCGAGCGCGGCCGGGTCCTCGGTGATGCCGGCCGCGGCGAGGGCCGTCTTGTCGTACCAGAGCACGTCGGGGTTCGAGTCGTTCGGGGCGCCGTAGTACTCGCCGTCCTTCTCGGCCGCGCCGAAGAGGCCGGGGAAGAAGTCGTCGGGCTTCGTCTGGCTGTCCTTCGACTCCATCAGCTCCTTCAGCGGCATGAGGCGCCCGGAGTCGACGAACTGCCCCATCTTGTCGTCGCCGACGTAGAAGACGTCGGGGGCCGTGTTGCTCGCGAGCTGGGCGAGGAGCTTCGAGTGGTACTCCTCGTAGCTCGCGACCGGCTGGAGCTTCACCGTGATGTCGGGGTGGCGCTTCATGAACTCCTTGTTGAAGTCCTGGTACCGGGTGAGTTCCTCGGCGGTTCCCCAGGTCGACCACACGACGGTGTTCGCGTCTTTCGCACCTCCCCCACCGCTGCACGCTGCCAGGCCGATGGCGAGGGCGCTCGCTGCGCCGATCGCCAACAGCCGCCTCATCTTCGAGTTCGCGCGGGCCATTCCGCTACCTCTTTCGTCATTGCAGGAGGAGCCGGCGACGGGCGCCGGTCGGGGGAACTGCTACCTCAGTATTCTGTATACAAAACTCAGCCACGTCAAGATCCCCGCTCCCTCCTTCCCTCTCCCACAACTCAGGAACATCCGGCAGATATGGGCGTCGAGGGAATCGGGGATCGGCGGGATGAAGCGGATGCCGATCGAGGTGTTCCTGAGTTGTCGTCGACGCGGCAGGGTTCGCGGGGTCGGGGTCGGGGTCGGGGTCGGCAGGTCCGGCGGGCGGATGCCGCGGGCAGGCGGACGCGGCGGGCGGACGCCGCGGGCGGGCGGACGCACGAACGCCCCGGGGCCGGCAGGCCTCGGGGCGTTCGGACAGCGCGGCTCAGACCGCGGCGGGCAGCTTGGCGGCGACCAGCTCGGCGATCTGCACGGCGTTCAGCGCCGCACCCTTGCGCAGGTTGTCGTTCGAGACGAAGAGCACGAGCCCCTTGCCCTCGGGTGCCGACTGGTCGGCGCGGATCCGGCCGACGTAGCTGGGATCGCTGCCGGCCGCCTGCAGCGGGGTCGGCACGTCGCTCAGCTCGACGCCGGGCGCAGCGGCGAGCAGCTCGGTCGCGCGCTCCGGGGTGAGCTCGTTCGCGAACTCGGCGTGGATCGACAGCGAGTGCCCCGTGAACACGGGGACGCGCACGCAGGTGCCCGCGACGCGGAGGCCGGGGAGCTCGAGGATCTTGCGGCTCTCGTTGCGCAGCTTCTTCTCCTCGTCGGTCTCGTTGTCGCCGTCGTCGACGATCGAGCCGGCGAGCGGGATCACGTCGAACGCGATCGGCCGCGGGAACTTCGCGGGCTCGGGGAACGACACTGCGTCGCCCGAGTGCACGAGCGCGATGGCGTCCTGCGCGACGGCCGCGCGGGCCTGCTCGAGCAGTTCCTCGCCGCCCGCGAGCCCGGCGCCCGAGACCGCCTGGTAGGTCGAGATCATGAGGCGTTCGAGCCCGGCCTCCTCGTGCAGCACCTTCAGCACGGGCATCGCGGCCATCGTGGTGCAGTTCGGGTTCGCGATGATGCCCTTCCGCGCCTCATCGATGGCGTGCGGGTTCACCTCGCTCACGACGAGCGGCACATCGGGGTCCATCCGCCAGCCGCTCGAGTTGTCGATCACGGTGACGCCGGCCGCGGCGAACCGCGGCGCCTGGGCCTTCGAGAGCGTCGCCCCGGCGGAGAAGATCGCGAGGTCGAGCCCCGTCGGGTCGGCCGTGGAGGCGTCCTCGACGACGACCTCCTCGCCCTTGAACGGCAGGGTCGTGCCCGCCGAGCGGGCGGAGGCGAAGAAGCGGATGCTCGCGACCGGGAAGTCCCGCTCCTCGAGCAGCCGGCGCACGACCGCGCCGACCTGACCGGTGGCGCCGACGACGCCGATGTTCACACCGTTGCTCATGTTGTCCCTCGTATTCGTAGCTCTTCAAGTGTGCCCGACGCCGGGCGGCTCCCGGCCGGAAATCCGCGATCACCGGCGGGATTGGCAGGAAGGTCACGCATTCCGGCCGGATGCTTCGGCTGGATGCCCCGGCGCGACGCCGCGGCATCCGGGCCGTTCGCCGGGATCAGCGACCGGTGCCCGCGTGCACGACGGCGTCCTCGGCGGCGTCGAGGCCGAACGCCGTGTGCACGGCGACGGCGGCCTGGTTGACGCTGTCGGCGCGGGTGACCACCGAGATGCGGATCTCCGAGGTGGAGATCATCTCGATGTTGATGCCCGCCTCGTAGAGGGCCTCGAAGAGCTTCGCCGAGACGCCGGAGGCGTTGCGCATCGCGTTGCCGACGATCGAGAGCTTGCCGATCTGGTCGTCGTACTGCAGCGAGCCGAAGCCGATCGCCTCCTGCGCGCCGGCGAGCGCGGTCAGCGCCTTCTCGCCGTCGGCCTTCGGGAGCGTGAAGGAGATGTCGGTCTTGCCCGTGGCGGCCGCCGAGACGTTCTGCACGATGACGTCGACGTTCGCGTTCGTGGCGGCGACGATCTTGAAGATCTTCGCGGCGACCCCCGGCTTGTCGGGCACGCCGACGACGGTGATCTTCGCCTCGGAGAGGTCGACGGCGACGCCGGCGATGACGGATTCTTCCACTTCGGCTCCTTCGGGGGCGCGCGAGGGGTCGTAGACGATGGTCCCCTCGGTGTTGTTGAACGACGAGCGCACGTGCAGGGTCACCCCGTGCCGGCGGGCGTACTCGACGGCGCGGATGTGCAGCACCTTCGCGCCGGACGCGGCGAGCTCGAGCATCTCCTCGCTCGTGACCCGGCCGAGCTTGTGCGCGCGCTTCACGACGCGCGGGTCGGCGGTGAAGACGCCGTCGACGTCGGTGTAGATCTCGCAGACGTCGGCCTCGAGCGCGGCCGCGAGGGCGACCGCGGTGGTGTCGCTGCCGCCGCGGCCGAGCGTCGTGATGTCGCGCGACTCGCGGCTGAAGCCCTGGAAACCGGCGACGATGACGATCGCGCCGTCGTCGAGCGCCTCGCGCAGGCGCACGGGGGTGACGTCGACGATGCGGGCGGCGCCGTGCGTGGCATCCGTGATCATGCCGGCCTGGCTGCCGGTGAAGCTGCGCGCGTCGTGCCCCATGCTCTTGATCGCCATCGCGAGGAGCGCCATGGAGATGCGCTCGCCCGCGGAGAGGAGCATGTCGAGCTCGCGCGGCGCCTGGATCGGCGTGACCTCGTTGGCGAGGTCGAGCAGTTCGTCGGTGCTGTCGCCCATGGCCGAGACCGCGACGACGACGTCGTTGCCCGCCTTGCGCGTCTCGACGATGCGCTTCGCGACCCGCTTGATGCTCTCGGCGTCGGCGACGGATGACCCGCCGAACTTCTGCACGATCAAGCTCACGTGGCCTCCCGGGGTTCTGGGCGCGCGCGGGCCGACGGGCCCGTCGTCGGAAGTCTTCATCATACGGCTGGCGGCATTCCGGATTCGCCATGTGACGCGGGCCCGGGTCCGGCGCGGGGCGGGGCGGCGTGCGTGCCGTCGCCGGACGGCTGCGTGCCGTCGCGCCGTCGCGCCGGATCAGTCGGCGTGCGGGCGCGCCAGGTACCACTCCGTGAACTCCGCGGCGCGGCCGTCGTCGGCGAAGCGGATGACCCAGAGGTTCAGGTAGTCCCGCTCGGCGGGATACTCGGTGCGTCCCTGCACGAACGCGATCCCGGGGCTCTCGTGCAGCACCCACCAGTCGAACGACCACTCCCCCGGCGCATCGGCGTCCTCGAGCCATCCCGCGACGATCGCCTCGCGCCCCCGCCTCGGCTCGGCGTCCGGCGCCGTCAGGTAGACGGCCTCATCGGTGAACAGTGCACCGATGTCCGCCGCGTCGTTGCCGCGCCAGGCGCGCAGGTAGCCCGCCATCCAGTCGGCGAGCCTCGCGCTCGGCGCCCGCTCGTCGCCCGCCCGCTCGTTCATCCCGATCCCTCCCGCCGCGGCGCTCCGGCGGCTGGTGCTTTGACCGCCGTGCTCGCGTCCTCCGGCCTTCCTACGCCCGCTGCCCCCGCGCGTCAACCGTCGGCCGCCCCTGTCGCGCCGGCCGCCCCTGTCGCGCGGGCCGGCCCTGTCGCGCGGGCCGCCACTGTCGCGCGGGCCGGCCCTGTCGCGCGGGCCGGCGCGGCGCTAGCATCGCCCCATGCCGGAGCTGCTGCGTGAGTGGGCGGAGTTCAACGTCGCGATGGTCGGTGCGACGGCGGCCCTCGCGGGCTTGCTCATCGTCGCCATGTCGGTGAACATCGCGAGGATCACCGGGGAGTCCTCGCTCACCGCGCGCATCGCGGGGAGTCTCGCGACGCTCGTGCTCGCGATCGTCGCGACCGGGCTCGCGATCGCCCCGGAGCAGCCCGCCCGTCTCTTCGGGCTCGAGGTGCTGCTCGCCGCGCTCGCGGCGACGGCCTTCCAGGTGCACGCCGTGCGGAGCGTCTTCGCCGACCGCGCGCAGAGCCCGACGGTGGCGGTGCGGTTCGGCAAGTCGATCGCCGGCGTGCTGCCGCTCCTCGCGTATCTCTCCGGGGCGCTCGCCCTCGTCGTCGCGGGCGACGACGGCGCCGCCGCCGGGCTGTGGCTGCTCGCGGTCGGCACCCTGCTCGCGATCGCCGCGGCGATCGTGCACGCCTGGGTCGTGCTCGTCGAAGTGCTGCGCTGAACCCGCGGTCGCTGTGGTCGCCGTCGCAGCGGTGGTCGCCGTTGCCGCGGACGTCGCCCCGGCCGGCACGACCGGAGTGCCGCCCGTGCCCGGTCGGCTCCCGCTCAAGCCGCCGATCGCTTCGACCGAGTACGGCGAGCCGCCGGCCGCTTCGACCGAGTACGGCTAGCCGACGACGCGCCGCCCCTCGAAGGCGCGACCGAGCGTGACCTCGTCGGCGTACTCGAGGTCGCCGCCCACCGGCAGCCCGGAGGCGAGCCGCGTGACCTTGATCTCGAGGGTCGTGAGCAGGCGGCTGAGGTACGTCGCCGTCGCCTCGCCCTCGAGGTTCGGATCGGTCGCGATGATCACCTCGCGCACCGTGCCGTCGGCGAGCCGCTGCATGAGCTGGCGGATGCGCAGCTCGTCGGGGCCGACGCCGTCGATGGGGCTGATCGCACCGCCGAGCACGTGGTAGAGCCCCCGGAACTCGCGGGTGCGCTCGATGGCGACGACGTCCTTCGCCTCCTCGACCACGCAGATGAGGGCCGGGTCGCGCCGCGGGTCGCGGCAGATCGAGCAGGTCGCCTGCTCGGACACGTTGCCGCAGATGTCGCAGAAGCGCACCTTGTCGCGCACCTCGAGCAGCACCTCGGCGAGCCGGGTGACGTCGAAGTGCTCGGTCTGCACGATGTGGAACGCGATGCGCTGCGCCGACTTCGGCCCGATGCCGGGCAGGCGCCCGAGCTCGTCGATCAGTTCTTGGACGATGCCTTCGTACACGGGCTAGCCACGCTCCCCGAACCCGCCGCCGCGGCCGGGGGGCGGCGGTGCCTCGACCTCTTCGAGGAAGGTCGCCCCGAGCACCTCGCGGACGACAGCCTCGCCGTAGCGCTGGAACCCACCGGACGAGCCGCCGGGACGGCGATCGCCGCCGCGCGACTGCACGGGGGCCTGACGCGCCTCGGCCGGGCGCGCGTTCGGCGCCTGCGCGGCCGAGCTCTGCGCACTCGGTGCCTGCGCGGTCTGCGCCTGGCTGTTCGGCGACGGCGACGGCGCCGGCGCCGACGTCGGCGCGGCCTGCCGTTGGGGCGCTGCTTCCCGCACCGGGGCGGCGTCGAGTTCGGGCTCGGGGCCCGGGTCGAACGGCGGCTCGAAGTCCTCGGGCGGCGCGTCGGCGTCGTCGGGCACCGGTGCGTCGTCGCTCCGCGCGGGTCGGGGGTTCTGGGTGCCGGTCGGCTTCTCGCCCGGCGCGGGCGTCGCGCTCGACGGCGGGGTCGGCATCGACGGCGTAGTGATCGCGCCGACGGGCAGCGGTTCGGCGGCCTCGGGCGACTCGCGCGGGATCGCGACCGTCGCCCAGGAGTCGACCGGCCCGGCCTGCTCGACCCGAGCGGCCTGCGCCGCGGGCTTCGGCGCGGCGACGGTCGTCGCGGTGGCGGCGAGCGACGACGACGCGCTCTGCGCCTTCGCCCCGCCGGCGGAGTCGGTCGCGGGGACGGAGTCGGATGCCGAAGCGGAGTCGCTCGCCGAGGCGCCGCGCCCGGCCGGCGCCGGGGATGCAGTGCCGCTCGGCGCATCGCCTGCGGGCATCGGCTCGCCCGCGAACGCCGCCTCCGGCTTCGCGATGTACTTGACCCGCACGCCGAGCACGTGCTCGATCGCCTCGCGGAGCAGCTCCGCGACGCTCTGCCCAGGGGCGCCGCCGCGGAAGCCCTCGACGTCCTGCACGCTCGGGAATGACAGCACGAGCACGTCGCCGTCGCGGTAGTCGCGGACCTTCGCCGTGAACGCCACCATCCACGCGGTGCGCTTGCGGCGCTGCAGCACCGAGAGCACCTCGGGCCACGCATCGCGGAACTGCGGCAGGGAGATCGGTGCGCTCGGCTTCGACGCCGGCGGTTTCTCGGCCCGCACCGGCTCGGGTGCGGCCGGAGCCGTCTCCGCCGCGGGCGAGGTCGACTCAACCGGAGGCGTCGCCTCCACCGGGGGCGTCGCACCGGCCGGGGGCGTCTTCTCCTTGGAGGCCGGCGTCTCCGCAGGCGCATCGGGGACGATCGGAGTCGACTCGGCCGATGGCCCCGCCGGCGCGCCGGACGGCACCGGCGGCGTCGCGGCAGCGCGCTGGGGCGGCGTCTGCTGCGGGGGCGTCTGCTGAACGGGTGCGGCCGACTGGACGGCGCTCTGCTGAGGGGCCGCCGGCCCGGGCGCGGCCGCACCGCCGACGGCGGCCGGCGGCACGAGGACCCGGGCGAGCATGAGTTCGAGGTGGAGCCGCGGCGAGGTCGCGCCGGTCATCTCGGTAAGCGTCTGGTTCACGAGGTCGGCGACGCGCGAGAGCTCAGCCGAGCCGAACGCGCGGGCCTGCACGGCCATCCGTGCGAGCTCGTCCTCCGGCACCCCGCGGAGCACCGCGGCGGCCGCCTCGGGCGACGACGCGGCGACGACGATGAGGTCGCGGAGCCGCTCGAGCAGGTCTTCGACGAAGCGCCGCGGGTCTTGACCGGTCTGCACGACCCGGTCGGCGGCCGCGAAGGCGCCGGCCGAGTCGCGTGCGCCGATCGCGTCGATGACCTCGTCGAGCAGGGCGCCGTGCGTGTAGCCGAGGAGCGCGACCGCGCGCTCGTAGTCGATCGTCGACCCCTCGGAACCGGCGATCAGCTGGTCGAGCAGGGAGAGCGTGTCGCGCGGCGAACCGCCGCCGGCGCGCACCACGAGGGCGAGCACGCCGGGCTCGACCTGGATGCCCTCCTCGGCGCAGAGCTGCTGCACGTACTCGAGCATGGGGGCCGGCGGCACCAGACGGAACGGGTAGTGGTGCGTGCGGGACCGGATGGTGCCGAGCACCTTCTCGGGCTCGGTCGTCGCGAAGACGAACTTCACGTGCTCCGGCGGCTCCTCGACGATCTTCAGGAGGGCGTTGAAGCCCCCCGAGGTCACCATGTGCGCCTCGTCGATGATGAAGATCTTGAAGCGGTCGCGCGCCGGGGCGAAGATGGCCCGTTCGCGCAGGTCGCGGGCGTCGTCGACGCCGCCGTGGCTCGCCGCGTCGATCTCGACGACGTCGAGCGAGCCGCCGCCGCCGCGCGCGAGCTCGACGCAGCTCGGGCAGACGCCGCAGGGCGAGTCGGTCGGGCCCTCGGCGCAGTTGAGGCAGCGGGCGAGGATGCGCGCCGACGTCGTCTTGCCGCAGCCGCGCGGGCCGCTGAAGAGATAGGCGTGGTTCACCCGATCGGTGCGCAGCGCCGTCATCAACGGCTCGGTGACCTGTGATTGGCCGATCATCTCGGCGAAGGTCTCGGGCCGGTATCGGCGGTAGAGGGCGGTGACCACCTCCCAATCGTAGCCACCGCCGCCGACATGCCTCCCCCATTCCGGCATCCGGCGGGCGTAGCATGCCAGCACGCCGGAAGCCATCGCCGGACCCGGCGGAGAGGGGCGACGATGACCAGGCACTTCAGCGACTCCCGGATGGCGAAGTTCGAGGAGGCGCTCCGCGCCGAGCGGGAGGAGGCGGAGGCCCGGCTCAGCGAGCACCGCGAGGGCATGGCCGAAGTGCGCACCGCGCGATCGGATGCCTCCGCCGACGACGAGCACGACCCCGAGGGCCCGACCATGACCCAGGAGTGGTCGCAGCGCACCGCCGTGCTCGCGGACGCCGAGCTCGAGCTCGCCGAGGTGGATCGGGCGCTCGCCCGCCTCGCCGACGGCGGGTACGGCATCTGCGCGAACTGCGGGAAGCCGATCTCGGTCGCCCGGCTCGAGGCCCGTCCCACGGCGACCCTCTGCATCGACTGCGCCCGCCTCGCCGGCTGATCAGCACCGGGCATCCGCGCGCACGAGAGCGGGGGCCGGCGCCGCGGCACCGACCCCCGCTCCCCTCCCGCTAGGCGCGGCGCCGCTTGCCTCGGAGCGCCACCAGGAGCGCACCGAATCCGACGATCAGCGCCACCAGACCGCCGAGCGCCGCGGGGGCGGCGTCGAATCCGGTGGAGGCCATCGCGCCCGATCGGTACGTGTAGGCCTTCGC
Organism: Agromyces mediolanus; assembly: GCF_044917495.1. Classification (GTDB taxonomy): domain Bacteria; phylum Actinomycetota; class Actinomycetes; order Actinomycetales; family Microbacteriaceae; genus Agromyces; species Agromyces mediolanus_B. Next base: position 66,918 of record NZ_JAVSSI010000014.1, read on the forward strand.
GAGCGTCGCCGTGCCGCAGTCGGCGCTGCCGACGACGGTGACGTCCACGACGCCGGTGCCGGCCGGGGCGACCGCGACGATCGTGCGATCGTCGACGATCCGGAACGACGTGGCGTTCTTCGAGCCGAACTTCACGGCGGTGGCGCCGGTGAAGCACTGCCCGCTGATCGTCACCTCGGTGCCGCCCGTCGAAGGCCCGCTCGGCGGGTCGACGGTGTCGATCCCGGCCGGCGTGTAGGTGTACGTCAGCGGCTCGCTCGTCCCGCCTGCCGCGGTGACGGTCACGTCGACCGGACCGACCGCGTGCGGCGGGGTCACGAAGTCGACCCGCCCGTCGCTCACCTGGGTGAACGGCACCGGCTCGCCGTCGAGCAGCAGCTCGGTCGTGCCGCCGAGGCCCGTTCCCGTCACCTGCACCGCCGTGCCGCCGCTCGCGGGGCCGTGGTCGGGCGTGAGCGCCGCGGCGTTCACGGGCGGCAGGTACGTGTACCCGTCCGGCAGGGTGCCGGTGCCGCAGTCGCCGATGCCCACGACGCTGACGTCCACGACGCCGGTGCCGGCCGGCACGACCGCCGTGATCTCGGTGTCGCTCACCACGGTGAAGCTCGTGGCGGAGACGTCGCCGAAGAGGACGTCGGTCGCCCCGGTGAAGCAGGAGCCGGTGATCGTCACCTCCGTGCCGCCCGCCTCGGGCCCGCTCGGCGGATCGACCTCGTCGACCGTCGTCACCGGGTTGTAGGTGAACGGCAGCGTCTCGGAGCCGAGCGGGTTCGTCACCACGACCTCCACCGTGCCGGGAGCGTGCGGCGGAGTGACGATCGTCACCGTGCCGTCGTCCTCGATCGTGAACGGCACCGGGACGCCGTCGATCGTGACGCCGGTCGTGGAGTCGAGCCCCGCTCCGGAGATCACCACCGTGGTCCCGCCGGTCTCCGGCCCGTGGTCGGGGTTCAGCGCGGCGAGCCCGAGCGGCGGGACGAACGTGTACGTCATCGGCTCGCTCTCGCCGCCCGGCGTCGTGATCGTCACGTCCACCGGCCCGGCCGCGTGCGCCGCCGTGGTGAACGTCACCTGGGTGCCGCTCACCTGGGTGAAGGCGACGGATGCCCCGTCGACCGACACCTCGGTCGCGCCCGCGAGGTCCGTGCCCGTGATCGTCACGAGCGTGCCGCCGGTCGTCGGCCCGTGGTTCGGTGCGAGCGAGGTGATCACCGGCGCCGGCACGAAGGTGAATGGCATCCCATCGCTCTCGCCGCCGGGCGTCGTGATCGTGACGTCGACCTCACCGGCCGCGTGCGGTGCGGTGGTGAAGGTCACCTCGGTGCCGCTCACCTGGGTGAACGGGACGGATGCCCCGTCGACGGTGACCTCGGTCGCGCCCGCGAGATCGGTGCCCGTGATCGTCACGAGCGTGCCGCCCGCCGTCGGACCCTCGTCCGGGGCGAGCGAGGTGATCGCCGGCGCCGGCACGAAGGTGAACGTCATCGGCGCGCTCTCGCCGCCCGCGGTCGTGATCGTCACGTCCACCGGGCCCGCGGCGTGCGCGGCCGTCGTGAACGTCACCTCGGTCCCGCTCACCTGGGTGAAGGGCCGGGATGCCCCGTCGACCGAGACCTCCGTCGCGCCCGCCAGATCGGTTCCGGTGATGGTGACGAGCGTGCCGCCCGCGGTCGGTCCCGCATCGGGATCGAGCGCGGTGATCACCGGCGCGGGCACGAAGGTGAATGGCATCCCGTTGCTCGGTCCGCCCGCGGTCGTGACGACCACGTTCACCGTGCCGGCGGCGTGCGCGGCCGTCGTGAACGTGATCTCGGTGCCGCTCACCTGGGTGAAGGCGAGCGACGTCCCGTCGACCGTGACGGCGGTGGCGCCCGCGAGATCGGTGCCCGTGATCGTCACGAGCGTGCCGCCCGCGGTCGGCCCCTCATCGGGGTCGAGCGCGGTGATCACCGGGGCCGGGACGTACGTGTACGGCATCGCGTTGCTCGCACCGCCCGGCGTCGTGACGATCACGTCCACCTCGCCCGCGGCGTGCGACGGCGTCAGGAACGTGATCTGCGTGCCGCTCACCTGGGTGAAGGGCACCGAGACGCCGTCCACGGTGAGCTCCGTCGCACCGGCGAGGTTGGTGCCGTCGACCGTGACGAGCGTGAGCCCGGAGGTCGGGCCCTCGTCGGGCGTGAGCGAGGCGATGACCGGCACGTCGTAGTACGTGAACGGCAGCGGGTTGCTGACGCCCATGGGCGTGGTGACGATCACGTCGACCGGGCCGGCGGTGTGCGGCGGGGTCACGATCGTGATCTCGCCGGAGTTCACGCCGGTGAACGGCACGGACACGCCGTCGACGGTCACCTCGGTCGCGTCGCCGAGGTCGCTGCCGCGGATGGTCACCGGAGTGCCGCCCGCGGTCGGCCCGGCGTCCGGGTCGAGCTCGGTGAGCAGCGGCGCCGGCAGGTAGGTGAATTCGAGCGGTCCGCTCGTCCCGCCCGCGGTCGTCACGGTGACGTCGACCGGTCCCACCGCGTGCGGCGGCGTCGTGAAGGTGAGCTGCGTCGCGCTCACCTGCGTGAAGGGCACCGAGACGCCGTCGATCGTGACGGCGGTCGCGTTCGCGAGGTCGGTGCCGTCGATCGTCACGACCGTGCCGCCCGATGCCGGACCCTCGTCCGGGGTCAGGGTCGCGATCGCTGGGGCCGGGACGTAGGTGAACGTCATCGGCGCGCTCGTACCGCCCGGCGTCGTGATCGTCACGTCCACCGCTCCGGCCGCGTGCGGCGCGGTCGTGAACGTCACCTGGGTGCCGCTCACCTGGGTGAAGGCGACGGATGCCCCGTCCACCGTCACGGCGCTGGCGCCGCCGAGGTCGGTGCCCGTGATCGTCACGAGCGTGCCGCCCGCGGTCGGCCCCTGGTTCGGTGCGAGCGAGGTGATCGTCGGAGCCGGCACGTAGGTGAACGTCATCGGGGCGCTCTCGCCGCCCGGCGTCGTGATCGTCACGTCCACCGGTCCGGCCGCGTGGGGCGCGGTGGTGAACGTCACCTCGGTGCCGCTCACCTGGGTGAACGGGACGGATGCCCCGTCGACGGCGACCTCGGTCGCGCCATCCAGGTCGGTCCCCGTGATCGTCACGAGCGTGCCGCCCGCGGTCGGCCCCGAGTCCGGGTCGAGCGCGGTGATCTCCGGCGCCGGGATGAACGTGAACGGCAGCGCATTGCTCGTGCCGCCCGGTGTCGTGATCGTCACGTTCACCGGGCCGGGCGCGTGCGCCGCGGTCGTGAACGTCACTTGGGTGCCGCTCACCTGGGTGAAAGGCACGGACGCACCGTCCACGGTGACCTGGCTGGCATCGGCGAGGTCGGTGCCCGTGATCGTCACGAGCGTGCCGCCGCCCTCTGGGCCCTGGTTCGGCGAGAGGGTCGTGATCACCGGCGGCAGCGCCGCGGCGAGCACGGTCGAGGAGGCGAGGTCGAGCTTGGCCAGATCCGAGTCCGCGACGTTGGGCAGCAGGGTGACGCTGAGGGCGCGGACGGTGAAGGAGCCCGGGCCGAGGTCGCCGCCGGCTTCGTTCAGCGGTGCTTCGGTGGGTTGCTCGTTGATGCGGATGACGACGATGTTCGCCAGCAGCCCGTCGAGAGCGGGCTCGAGGAGCGTGAGCACCGCGTCGACGACCCCGTTCAGCGCCGTGGTGATCTCGCCGCTCGTGCTGGTGAGCAGCGTCTGGATCGGGGCGACCACCCCGGCGAGGATGGTCGGCACGATCGTGTTCGTCACGGTGGTGAGCACCGAGGCGAGCAGTGTGTTGATGTCCACGCCCGTGCAGATCCCGCCGACCTCGACGCCGAGGCAGGTCGGCACGCCCGGCAGCAGTTGGAGCTGCGAGAGGTCCGTGGTGGCGGTGCCGTTGAGGAATTGGGTGAGGGTGCCGTTGATGATGATGGGTGCGTTGACGAGTTGGAGGCCGCCGAGGGCGGGGAGTGCGACGACGCTGAGGCCCACGTTGAGGCTGATCTGGGTGGATTCCAGGAGGGTGTCGAGGCCGCCGGTGAGGTGGCCGACGAGTTTGCCGAGGGCTTGGTTCACGCCGTCGGTGATCATGCTGATCACTTCGGGGGTGAGCACTGAGGTGTTCGCGGGCAGCCCGTTCAGGTTGGGTCCGCCGGGGTTGACGAGTTCGGCGAGGTCGACGGAGACGGTGCCGTCGGTGAGGTTCACGCTGATGGCGCCGTCGTCGGAGTAGAGGATCGCGTTGGGTCCGCCGAGGAGGTCGTCCACGAGTTGGCTGAGGTTCGGCGGGGTGACTGCGATCGTCGCGTCGCCC
>NZ_JAVSSI010000015.1:0-68075 GCF_044917495.1 Agromyces mediolanus
TCGGCCTGCCCGAAGCCATCGACCTCCCCGACGACGCCCGGCAGGACCCGACCTGGTTCCGCACGAACGGCGAACGCTACGGCCGCGACGGATGCCGCGTCCCCATCCCCTGGGAGGCCGGCTCGCCGTCCTACGGATTCGGACCGACGGATGCCTCCTGGCTCCCCCAACCCGCCGAGTGGGCCGAGTACGCCCGCGACCGCCAACACGACGTACCCGGATCCACCCTCTCGATGTACCGCGCCGCCCTCCGCCTGCGCCGCGAGCACACCCTCGCGAACGGCACCCTCGAATGGGTCGAAACCCCCGGCGCCCCCGACGTCGTCGCCTTCACGAACGGGCCGCTCCTCGTCGTCGCGAACACCGGCGACACCACCGTCGCGCTCGACGAGGTCCTCCCCGACGAGCACACCGCCCCCGCGGCCGCGCAGCCCCTGCTCGCCTCGGGAGACATGGCCCGCGGCATCCTCCCCGCAGACACCACCGTCTGGCTCGCCCGCTGAGCCGACGTCGGCCGGTGCCGCCTCAGCGGCCGGTGCCGCCTCAGCAGCCGGTGCCGGCTAGTTGGTGTTGGCGTACAGCCACTCGAGCGGGTCGACCCAGGTGCCGTTGATGCCGCCGATGCGGATCTCGAAGTGCAGGTGGGGCCCGGTCGACATGCCGGTGTTGCCGGTCTCGCCGATGATCTGACCGACCCGCACGGTGTCGCCGATCTCGACGGTGCGCGATCCCTCGATCATGTGCGCGTAGACGCTCGTGACGGTCTGGCCGTCGATGACGTGATCGATCATGATGACCGTGCCGAGCGATCCGCCCTCGTCGGTCGACTGCGACACGACGCCGTCGGCGATCGCCTGGATGTCGGCGCCGAGGCCCGGGTTGAAGTCCTGCCCGTGGTGGTCGCTCGAGCAGCCCGCGCAGTCGCGGTAGCCGAAGCGGTCACCGATGTGCACGCCGACGGCGAAGGGCCACTGGATCGTGCCGTTCGGGTTGTTCGTGAACGTCGCCTCCGGGCGGATGCCGGCGGCCGCAGCGTATTCGGCGATCGACTGCGACTTGTACGACTCGAGCCCGAGCTCCGGGGTCGCGGCGATCGCGTCGCCGCTCGTGTCGAGCGTCTGGCCCGCCTCGCGGCCCGAGTCGGTGCCGGTGAGCGCCATCGCCTGCACGTCGTCGGAGCTGAGCAGCGAGAGCGACGGCACCGAGGTGGCGACCGCGAGCATGGCCGCGAAGCCCATCGCGACGAGGCTCGTGAGCTTGGCCGCGCCGCGGCGCGAGCGCGCCGGAGCGGTGCCGGCGAACGCGGCGTTGGCGGAGCGGGACGGCTGCTCGGCCCGGGGCGCCTCGGGGGCTGCGGTCTTCGCGAGCCGGTGCGAGCGATTCTGCGGCGCGGGCTCGCGGAGGGCGCGCCGGCTGAGCGCGGCCTCGGGGCTCGGTACCGGGATGGCGGGCACGGTGGCGGCGAGCTCGGGCTCCGCCGGGGCCGGGAGCGGCTCGGCGATGCGAGCGGCGGGGTGCTCCTCGACCTGGGGCGGCGCGGCCTCGGCGGCGGCGGCCACAGCCTCGGCGGGCACGGGCTCGCCCGAGATGATGGCGTCGAACAGCTCGAGTCCGCTCGGCTCCTCGACCGCGGCGACCGGTGCGGCGGGCGCCGGTGCGGCGGGCGCCGGTGCGGCAGCCGGCATCGGCTCGGCAGCGGCTGCCGGAACGACCGGTGCCGGTGCGGCCGCAGGGGCCGCCGCCAGCTCGGCGGCGCGCTCCCGTTCGCGAAGCTCTCGACGGGTCAGGGGTCGTTCAGACCGCAGCGGGGTCTGAGTGCCTGGCGTTGAACCGTCGGGCACGAGGGGGGACTCGAGCACGTAGGGGCTTTCGGCGTTGGGGGCGGACGTAGGGGCCGTCATCCCGAGCGGTGCTCGGATAACAGATTGGTAAAGGCTACCCCGGGCACGCCGATCGCGCCACCCGCCGGGCGGCATCGACCTGCGGCATCCGCTCCGTTCCGGGCGACGCGCCGTGTCGCGCCGGCGGCCATCCGACCCGCGCCGGCCCGCTCGCGGACGCGCGGCGCGGAAGGAGAACGCCTAGGCTCGGGAGCATGTCCGGAGCGCTCTTCCACGCGGGGAACCGAACGGCGCCCCGCACCGCCGGGCGACGGATCGTCTGGATGGTCGTGACCCTCGTTCCGCTCGGCGCCCTCGCGACGGTCTTCACCGTCGCCGCGGTGTCGGCCTGGGCCGACGGCGGCCCGCCGCCGCGCGAGCTCGGCGAGGCGGTGCAGTTCACGGTGATCGCCGCGATCTCCGGGCTCTTCTTCCTCATCACCGCGATCGGCGGGGTGGTCCGCGTGCGCGAGCAGCTCCGGGAAGAGCGGGCGCAGCGCGAGCAGCGCGCCCCGGGAACCACGCAGCACGGCTGATCCGGCACGGGTCGGGGACGCATCCACCGACCCGCCGGCCGGCACGCTCAGGCGGCCAGTCCGGCCGCCGTCAGCGCCGCCCGCAGCTCCGGGGCGAGCGCCGGGCCGGCGGCGACGAGCAGCTCGCTCGACTCCGGGCCCCCGTGCGGGCCCGTGACGAGCGCACCGGCCTCACGGGCGACGAGTGCGCCGGCGGCGTGGTCCCAGGGGTTCAGGCCCGTCTCGTAGAAGCCGTCGATGCGCCCGGCCGCGAGCGCGCAGAGGTCGAGCGCGGCCGAGCCGAGACGGCGGACGTCGCGGATGCCGGGGAGCAGCTCGGCGACGACGGCGCCCTGCGCCCGCCGCGCCTCCGCCGAGTAGCCGAAGCCGGTGCCGATGAGCGCCCGCGAGAGCGGCACCGGATCGTTCACCCGCAGCTCCGCGCCCGCGAGCCGGGCGCCGCCGCCCGCGCTCGCTTCGAAGAGCTCGCCGGAGACGGGGTTCACGACGACGCCCGCGAGCGGGGTCCACGCGGCCGGATCGGCGCCGCCCGTCACGACCGCGACGCTGATCGACCAGTGCGGGATGCCGTAGAGGAAGTTCACGGTGCCGTCGATGGGGTCGACGATCCACTCGAGGCCGCTCGCGCCGATGCGCGCGGCGTCCTCCTCGCCGAAGACGCCGTCGTCCGGTCGCGCCTCGGCGATGAGCGCCCGGATGAGCGCCTCGGTGTCGCGGTCGACGGCGGTGACGATGTCGAGGGGCGTGGACTTCGTCGCGGCGACGCTCACCCCCTCGCGCCGGGCGGCGAGGGCGTGCTCGCCGGCGCGGACCGCGATGTCGCGGGCGAGGCCGAGGAGCTCGGCCGGGGACGGAACGGCTGTGGAGGTCATGCCCCCACGCTACGCGGCGCGGGTCTCGGCGAGCGAGCGCTCCAGCAGCTCCCGCAGGACACCGAGGTCGACGTTCGTCAGCCGGGTGAGGTACAGGCAGACCTTGCTCGAACGGTGCGGCCCGAGCCGGTCGAGCAGTTCCGGCCAGCGCTCGGCGAAGTCGTTCGCGAGGTAGATCGTGTGCTTCGTCGGCCCGGGCGCGAACGCCAGCTCCGGCGAGCGCCCGCTCCGGCCGCTGTCGTAGCGGTACTCGTATTCGCCGAAGCCGACGATGCGGTCCGCCCACACCACGGGCGATTCGCCGCTGACCTCGGCGTGCAGGCGCAGCAGCACGTCGACCTCGTCGCGGCGGGGGCCGCTCGCCCGGTCGAGGACCTCGGCGACCGGCCGATCGGACGGTGACATCGCGGGTGCCGTGCTCATCGTCGCCCTCCTGATCCGCGGGTCCCGTCGACCGTCCGGATCCCGTCGGGGCTCACGATACGTGAGGCGCGCCCTCGCCGTCAGTCCCCCGTCGCGAGCCGGGCGGACAGGTACGGGCGGGACTCCGGGCGGACGAGCACGAGACTCACTGGCCGAACAGCGGAAGGTCGGGGTACTCCCGGTCGTCCGGCTCGCTCGGCGGCTCGTAGCCGAAGCGGTTGCGCAGCGCCGGGCCGCGCGCCTCGAGCACCGCGCGGGCGGCGACGAGCAGGATCCCCACGGCGAGCCACCCCGCGAGGAACGGGGCGGCCTCGCCGAACGACGGCGGCTCGAGCGCGGCGGCGGAGCCGTCGGCCGGCGTCTCGACGAGCGCGGCGAACCACCAGCCCGCGGCGGCGACGCCGCAGACCGTCCACCAGATGAGGAGCGTCGTCGCGGCGCCGACGAGCGACGTCGTCGCCGAGCGCAGCAGCGCGGCGTCCCCAGGCGCGGGCCAGTCGCCGGCCCCCGCGCGCCGGAGCGCGGCCGCGGTGCGGCGGAACGCGAGCACCCCGGTGACGGCGAGCACCAGGATGCCGAGCGCGAGCACGACCGCGCCGACGACGGTGCCGGCGTCGATGACCCGCTCGACCTCGGGGGCGTAGGCGACGGGATCGGCGTAGAGCCCGGGCTGACGGAGATACACGCCGAGGAAGACGACGCCGGCGCCGATCGCGACCGCGATCCGCCCGGCCTGCGCGACCCGGTCGAGCGCGCCCCAGCCGCGCCGCTCGGCCCGCCGCATCGCCCGCGTCGTGATGCGGGTGGCGGGGCCGCGGTCGCCGACGACGCCCGTCGGCAGCTGGGAACCGAGACGCTGCCACCAGCGGCGGTCGCGGAGGACGAGCAGCCAGACTCCCGCCGCGCAGGCGAGCACCGCCGCGAGCAGCGCGCCCGAAGCGACGGCCCACGGCCAGAACTGGGCCCGGCTGAGCTCGTCGTCGAGCCGGCCGCCGTACTCGGCGGCGAGCACGAGGCACGGGATGACGGCGAGGAGCGCGAGCGAGCCGAGCCCGATGAGGCTCACGATCGCCGGCGTGGAGGGCGTGCGCGAGAGCTGCCCGCGCACGAGCACGGTGTCCCGCAGCTCGGCGGTCTTCGCCGGCAGCCCGGCGTAGAACGCCCCGAGGGCGAAGCGCGCGGCGGTCGCGAGCACGCCGAGGAGCAGCCCGACGAGCACGATCCCCCCGGCCGAGGCGGCGACGATCCCGCGGCCGAGGCGCTCCGTCGAGCCCAGAGCGGGCTCCGGCACCGCGGCGAGCGCGACGAGCATCGCGGCGCAGTCGAGCATCAGGGCGACGGCGCAGCCGAGGAGCACCGCCAGCGCGACGGCCTTCGCCGTGTCCGCGGCGACCAGCCGTCGGGTCGGCAGCGCCTCATGATGACGGCGCGCGCGGCCCCGTCCGTTCCCCCCGCGTGTCCGTGCCATCCAGGCCACGCTAGCGTGCCCCGGCGGCCGGCTCAGCCCTGCGCCCGTCCCTGGGTGGACTCGCGCACGTGCAGTTCGAGGGGCAGCTCGATCGAGGCGCCGCGCTCGGTCTCGCCGCTCATCAGGCGGAACAGCAGCCGCGCGCACTCCGCGCCCGCCTCGCCGCCCTTCGTGTCGATCGCGGTGACGGAGGGGTGCATGGCGCGCAGCGCGCTGTTGTCGACGCAGGAGGCGAGCAGGAGGTCTTCGCCGATCACCCGGCCCGCGGCGGTGACGACGGGGGCGACGGCCGCGGCGAAGCCGTCGCTCGCACCGATGAGCGCGTCGACGTCGGGCTCGCGCTCCAACAGCGCGGCCGCCTCGGCCTGCGCCTGCGAGGCATCCGTGCCGAAGGTGGCGACCGCGACCGCGGGATCGACGCCGTGGTCCCTGCACCAGGCGAGGTAGGACTCCTGGATGCCGATCGACCAGTCGGACACCGTCGCCGAGGCGAGGAGCGCCGGCCGCCGGGCCCCGCGCGCGGCGAGGTGGTCGAGGAGCACCCGGGTGTAGCCGCCGTGATCGGACCACACCACCCCGGTGGGCTGCTGCCCGCTCGGGAAGCGCTCCGAGGAGACGACCGGCAGCCCGCTCGCGAGCAGCCGCTCGACCATCGCGTCGCCCTCCGCCGGGTCGATCATGACGAGCCCGTCGACGTGCGGGGCGTAGTTCGGCCGCGCCTCCTCGCCGGAGACGATGACGGTCACGTCGTAGTCGAAGCCCGCCGCGACGTCGACGACGCCGTAGACGAAGGAGAGGTAGTGCTCGCTGCGGAAGACGACCTGCGGGATGTACAGCCCGATCGCGCCGGTCGTGGCGGTGCGGAGCGAGCGCGCCGAGCGGTTGATCGCGTAACCGAGCTCGGCTGCCGCGGCAAGCACCGCCTCGCGGGTGGCGTCCGAGACGCGGCCGTGCCCGCGCAGCGCGTCGGACGCGGTCGTCTTCGACACCCCCGCGGCCCGCGCCACGTCCACGATCGTCGCCGGTGTCACGTAGCCTCCCCGAGTCCCCGCCATTGTGCCAGACCCTCCCCGCTCAGAACACCTGCCAGCTCGCGCGCTCGACCCGGCACGGGCCGCCCTCGTGGAACTGCAGCCGCCCCGCCTCGAGATCGAGCGCGATCGTGAGGAGGGTCTGCCAGCGGTGCTCGAACGCGAGCTCCGGGTCGGGGTGGCAGCAGACGGGGGCGCCGTCGGCGTCGTGCACGAGCATCCCGATGGCGCGCTCGACCGGGTCCTCGGAACGGAACACCTCCTGCCTCGCGAGCAGCTGCTCGAGGCGGGGGTAGCTGCTCGCCGTCGCCGGGGAGAGCTCGCCGCCCGACAGCGCGCCGTCGAGGAAGTGGTTCGTGTGCACGAGCAGCCCGTCCTCGCTCGGCCGCACGACGGCCGTGCCGCCCGAGCTCAGCTCGACGCAGACCGCGTCGGCGACGCCGTCGGTGTAGGCGACGACCGTGAGCACCGTCGACGCGCTGACCGCCGCGGAGGACGCGATCGCGACCGCCTCCTCGAGCGTGCGCGCCCGGTCGAGCACGGCGCGGGCCACGACGTGCACCGGCACCCCGATCCCGTCGCCGTCGCCCGCGTGGTTCAGGATGTTGAAGTGCACGCCGATGCCGGCGCTGTTCAGGCCGATCTTGCCGAGGATGCCGAACTCGGTGAAGTAGCGCACCTCGTGGTCCGGGCGGATCCGCGCCCGCACGACGAGCGTGTGGTCGTTCGAGACGTCGTGCCAGTCCCAGGTCTGCACGGTGCGGGGCGCGGCATCCGCCGGCAGGGTGACCACCGTCGAGCACTCGCCCTCGCCGATCGCGCCGACCGTCGCGAGGATCTCGGTGCGCGCGTTCAGCACGCCGAGCTGCCAGTGCTCGAGGCCCGCGCCGTCGGCGAGGCCGCGGAGCTCCGCGGCGAGCTCCGGCGCCCACTCCTCGGTGCGGGCGATCGCATCCCGGCCGATGCCGGGCAGCGCGGCGGGGTCGACGCCGACGACGTCGAACAGCTCGGCGTAGCCGCGGGCGTTCCACGCGATCTCCTCGGCGCCGAAGCGGCCGAGGGCGAGCCCGCGCTGGTAGGGGTCGAGCTCATCGGTCTCGAAGCGGCGGACGGTCATCTGGCGGGTCCTTCCTCGCGGCGGGCCGCGAACGGGGTGGGGCGGGTGGGGCGGAGCGCAGCGGGCGATCCGCTCATCTGGCCGCCTCGAGCACGGCGTCCCAGGCGAGCTCGGAGGCCACCGCGGCGAGCGCGATGGAGTTCACCGCCTGCTCGCCGAGGCGCGTGCTGCCGGCGGGCGGCAGGGCGATCTCGTCGGTGGTCAGCGCGAACAGCGTGTCGCCGTCGTGGTTCGTGTGGAACGGCTGGATGGCCCGGTGCATGGAGCTGTGCACCTGGCGGCCGAAGAGCCGCAGCTCCTTGTCGTCGAGCTTCACGTTCGTGACGACCGCGGTGATGGTGGTGTTGCCGGCCGCGGTGACGGGCTGCTCGCCGGCGAGGAGCGCGGCCTCGTAGTCGACGACGGGGAGGCGGCGCTCCCCCGTCGCGGGGTCGTAGTTGCCGCGGACGATCCGGCCGTCGCGGTCGACGACGACGCCGACCGGGTTCACGATCGTGACGACGAGGATGCGGATGTCGCCGATCCGGCGGAACGCGGCGCCCTGCCCGGTGAACTCGCAGCGGGAGAGGTCGATCTTCCCCGCCGAGGCGGTGATGCCGGCGCCCACGCGGCCGACCGGGATGGCGTCGGTGCGCGCGGCCTCGAGCGCGGCGCGGCCGAGCGCCGCATCGGGGACGATGCCCGTGTCCCGCGCGCCGAGGTCGTAGATGACCGCGCCCGAGGCGGAGCGGAGGTCCTGCCAGCCGACGCGGCCCTGCTCGCGCACGAGCAGCTCCTCGTCGACGCCGGTCGCCGCCGCGAGCCCGTAGGACGAGCCGCCCGCGAAGCAGATGGCGTGGTTGAACTCCTCGTAGCGGCCGATGATGCCGATCGCGCCGCCGCGCGCGTCGACGGCGGTGCGGGCGCCGTCGACGATCGTGATGACCGTGGCGCCGGTCGGCCCGTTCGCGTACTCGGCCGTGCCGACGGCGACGCCGGGGAAGTCGAAGGGCACGAGTCCGCGGCCGACGCCGTGGCTCGGCACGAGCTCGACGTCGTCGTTGCCGACGCGGTCGCCCCAGTACGGCGGCGGGGTGAGCCGGTGGGGGGCTGCGCGGCCGGCGTCGCTCGCGGCGGGGTCGATGAAGGGCACGGCGGTTCCTTCCGTGGCGGATGCGGTGGGCTGGGCGGTGGGCACGGGATCTGCGGCGGTCATCGCGCCGCCTCGAGCACGGCGTCCCAGGCGAGCTCGGAGGCGAGCGCGCCGATCGCGATGGAGTTCACGGGCGCGTCGTCGTCCTCGGCCGGGATGGCGGGGTTGAGGTCGATCTCGTCGGTCGTGAGCGCGAACAGGGTGTCGCCGTCGAGCGCGGTGTGGAAGGGCTGGATGGCCCGGTTCATCGAGGAGTGCACCTGCCGGCCGAAGTGGATGAGCTCCCGGTCGCTCAGCCGCACGTTCGTGATCACCGCGGTGATCGTCGTGTTGCCGCGCTCAGCGCGGGGCTGCTGCGCGCGCTCGATGGCGGCGATGTAGTCGCCCTCGAGCCGGCGGCGCTCGCCGCGCTCGGCGTCGTAGTTGCCGCGCACGACCTCGCCGTCGCGGTCGACGATGACGCCGACCGGGTTCGGCACGGTCACGACGAGCACCCGGACGTCGCCGGCACGTCCGAAGGCGGCGCCCTGGCCGGTGAGCTCGGTGCGGGCGTAGTCGATCTTGCCGGCGGAGGCGGTGGCGCCCGCACCGACCCGGCCGACGGGGATCCGCCCGTGCGCGGCGGCGCGGATCGCGGCGCGGCCGAGCGCGGCATCCGGGTGGATCGCGGTCTCCCGGGCCGAGTAGTCGTAGATCACCGCGGTGGAGACGAGCTGCAGGTCGTCGACGCCGCCGCGGTTGCCGCCGCGGGCGCGGAGCTCGTCGGCGACGCCGGAGCCGGCGGAGAGGCCGTACACCGAGCCGCCGGTGAGGCAGATCGCGTGCGCGAAGTACTCGAAGCCGTTGCTCATGCCGATCGCGCCGCCGCGGGCGTCGATCGCGAGCCGGGCGCCGCCGGGCACGTGCAGCACGGTGCAGCCGGTGGGGCCGTTCTCGTAGGTGGCGACGCCGACCTCGACGCCGGGGAAGTCGTACGTGACGACGTCGCCCGACCACTCCGTGCTCGGCACGAGCTCGACGTCGCGGTTCGTCGGCCTCGGACCCCAGCTGGGGAGGCCGGCGAGCCTCGGCGGGATCGCGGTGGCTGGGGTGTCGACGGTCACAGTGCCTCCAGGAGTTGGCGGGAGTATTCGTGTTCTGGGGTCTCGTAGAAGCGGGCGGTGTCGGCCAGTTCCACGATCTCGCCGAGCCGCATCACGGCGATCCGGTGGGCGAGGTAGCGCACGGCCGCGAGGTCGTGCGAGATGAAGAGCGCGCCGAAGCCGTGCTCGGCCTGCAGGTCGATGATGAGGTTCAGGATCTGCGCCTGCACCGAGACGTCGAGCGCGCTCACCGCCTCGTCGAAGACGATGAAGCGGGGGTTCGTGACGAGGGCGCGGGCGATCGCGATGCGCTGCCGCTGCCCGCCGGAGAGCTCGTGCGGGAACCGCCCGGCGAGGGCCGGGTCGAGCCGCACCTGGCGGAACAACTCGCTCACCCGCTCGGCGTGCGCCGCGGGGCGGGAGCCGTCGAGGGCGGCGAGCGGTTCGGCGACCGAGAGGCCGACGGGGATCCGCGGGTCGAGCGACCAGGAGGGGTTCTGCGGCACCGTCTGGATGAGTCCGCGCCGGGCGCGGCGCTGCTTCGGCCCGCCGATCGGCTCGCCGAGGAAGCGCACGGTGCCGCTCGTCGGCTCGCGGAGCCCGAGCGCGACGCTCGCCGTCGTGCTCTTGCCGGAGCCGGACTCGCCGACGAGGCCGAGCGTCTCCCCGGCCCGCACGTCGAGGGTCACCTCGCGCATGGCGACGAGCTCGGTGCGGCCGCGGCCCCAGCCGGTGCGGAACACCGTCGTGACGCGGTCGAGCTCGAGGATCGTCTCGCTCATCGGGCCATCACCTCCTCCTCGGGCGCCGGCTCGGCGGGATCGTCGGCGTCGTCGTCGGCGGTGCCGGCATCCGCCTTCCGGCCCTTCGCACGCCGTTTCGCGGCGCGCTCCTCGTCGCGGAAGGCCTCGGCGAGCGAGGCGACGTCGACGGAGCTCGTCTCGATCCGCTCGCCCGGCTGCACCCCGGCCGGGTCGGCCGCGGCGAGCGCCCGGGTGTAGGGGTGCGTCGGCGAGCCGAGCACCTGCTCCGCGGGCCCGTCCTCGACGACGCGGCCCGCGTACATCACGGCGACGCGCTCGCACCAGCGGCCGACGCTGCGCAGGTCGTGGCTCAGCCACAGCACCGTCGCCCCGGCCTCGCGGGCGAGGCCGAAGACGAGCTTCGTCACCTCGCTGCGCACGTTCGAGTCGAGGGCGGCGGTCGGCTCGTCGGCGACGAGGATCCGCGGCGAGCGCGCCATCGTCATCGCGATGACGACGCGCTGGGCCATCCCGCCCGAGATCTCGTGCGGGAAGAGTCGGAGCACCCGCTCGGGCTCCCGCATCCGCACCCGCTCGAGGTGGCCGACGAGCGCGGCGCGGTCGTTCGGCAGCCCCTGCAGGGCGAGCTCGAGCTGCCGGCCGATGCGCATCGTCGGGTCGAGGGCGGAGATCGGGTCCTGCGGGATGAAGCCGAGCTGCTCGCGGCGGAGCGCCCGCAGCTCCTTCACGCCGAGGGTGAGCACGTCGCGCCCGTCGACGAGCACGCGGCCCTCCGGGTAGCGGGCGTTGCCCGGCAGCAGCCGGCCGATGAGCGAGCCCAGGGTCGACTTGCCCGAGCCGGACTCGCCGACGAGGCCCACGGTCTCCCCCGCCTGCACGGCGAGGCTCGCCCCGTCGAGGGCGCGCACGATGGTGCCGCCCGTCGAGTACTCGACGGTGACGTCCTGGATGTCGAGGATGGCGCTCATTCGAGGGACCTCGCCTCTCTCGGTTCGAATCGGTCGCGCAGGCTGTCGCCGATGAGGTTGATGGCGAGGATGGCGAGCACGAGGATGAGGCCCGGCAAGAGGATGAGCCACGGCGCCTTCACCATGTAGAGGGTGCCCTCCTGCACGAGCAGGCCGAGGCTCGAGCCCGGCAGCTGCACGCCGTAGCCGAGGAAGCTCAGCCCGCCCTCGACGAGGATCGCGACGGACAGCGCGTAGGTGCCCTGCACGGCGATCGTGCCGGAGATGTTCCGCAGCACGTGCCGCGTCATGATCACGGGCGTCGACACCCCGCTGATCACGGCGGAGGTGATGAAGTCGCGCTGCGCCACGAGCCTCGTCGCCTGCCCGACCATCCGGGTCATGAGCGGCACGGTGACGAGCACGATGCTGCAGAGCGCGGCGACGTAGCCGGGCCCGACGACCGCGGCGACGAGGATCGCGAGGACGATCGCCGGGAACGCGTAGAGGATGTCGCCGATCCGCATGATGAGCCCGCCGGTGCGGCCGCCGCGGTAGCCCGCGATGATGCCGCAGAGGGTCGCGATCACGGCGGTGAGGAGCACCGCGACCGCGGAGAGCAGCAGCGTCGTCATGACGCCTTCGAGGAGCCGCGGCAGCAGGGAGCGGCCGAGGCTGTCGGTGCCCGCCGGGTAGGCCAGCGAGGGCGGCGAGAGCCTGGGCCCGACGATCGCGGTCGGGCTGCCGCCGAGCCCGAAGAGCCGGCCGAGGAGCGCCGCGGTGAAGAGCACCGCGAGCGTCCACATGGCGGTCTTCGCGAGCCCGTCGAACGACGCGAGGTAGTCCCAGGCGCGGCGGACGACGTTGCGCGGCCGGCCCTCGACCCGGATGACGGCGGTCATGCGCGTCGTCCCTTCTGCGTGACGCTCACCCGCGGGTCGACGAGCCCGGTGAGCACGTCGATCAGGAGGCTCGCGATCACGAACACGGCGGTCGCGAGGAGCACGCCCGCCTGGATCACGGTGTAGTCGCGCCGGTCGAGCGCGAGCACCAGGTAGGAGCCGATGCCCGGCACGTTGAACACCCGCTCGACGATCACGGCGCCGCCGAGGAGGTAGGCCGTGATGGTCGCCGTGAGGGTGAGCACCGGGATGAGGGCGTTCCGCAGCACGTGGTGGCGGATGATGAAGCCCTTCGGCTCGCCGCGGGCCACCGAGGCGGCGATGTGCGGCTCCACGAGCACCCCGATCACCGCGTCGCGGGTGGTGCGCGCCGTCGCCGCCACGCAGAACACCGACAGCACGAGCGCGGGCAGCAGGAGCGACACGACCCCGCGGCCGAAGTCCGTCGTCGGCGAGGTGAACGCGCCGACCGAGAGTCCGAGGTCGAAGCGGGAGAAGAGGAACACGACGAGGCAGCCGAGCACGAACTCGGGGAAGCTGATGCCGATCGTCGAGACGATCCGCGCCGCGACGCTGCCGCGGCCGGTCGAGGCGTGCGTGCCGGCGTACACCCCGAGCGGGATGCCGATCGCGATGGTGACGAGCATCGCCATCCCGGCCAGCAGTGCCGTGACCGGCAGCCGGGAGGCGAGCTCGTCGAGCACCGGCTGCTGGCTCGCGAGCGAGAGCCCGAAGTCGCCGCGGGCCGCGTTGCCGAGCCAGAGCAGGTACTGCTCGGGCAGCGAGCGGTCGAAGCCGAAGCTCTGCCGCAGCTGCTCGCGCTGCTCCTCGTTGGAGAGCGGGCCGAGCACGATCTGGGCGAAGTCGCCGGGGAGGCTCCTGACCGCGGCGAAGATCAGGATGGATGCCCCGAGCAGCACGACGAGCGCGCTGAGGAGCCTCCCCGGGAGCCAGTGGAGCAGGCGCATCGTGCTGCTAGCCCTCGCTCTTCAGACGGAAGTCCGTGACGTAGCGGAAGATGTCGCCGTAGCCCTCGTTCGAGTTGATCGTGGGGCTGATCAGGTCGTCGCGGTAGGCGATGACGCCGGGGCGGGTCATCAGCGGCACCTGCTCGGCGCTCTCGTCGACCGCGGCGCAGAGCTTCGTGATCGTCTCGTCGCGCGAGTCGCCGGCGGGCTCCTCGCTCGCGTCGACGACGAGCTGGTTCAGCTCGGGCGTGCCCTGCATGAAGCGGGCGGTGAAGCCGGCCTGGTCGGTGTTCCACCAGCGCGAGACCATGGCGGCGTCGCCGTAGCCGGCGTACCAGCTGACGCCGATGTCGGCGCCCGCGGTCTCGTCGGAGCCGTAGAACGTCGCCCCGTAGGTGGCGTCGTCGACGATCTCGATGTCGACGGTCACGCCGAAGGGCTCGAGCTGCTGCTGGATCACCTGGGCGATCTTGCCCGGCGCGCTCTCGGAGTTCCAGGTCTGGAGCGAGAGGGTGATGTTCTCGGCACCGGCGTCGGCGAGGAGCTTCGTGATCTCCTCGTCGCTCAGCTGCTGGCTCGGCAGGCCGTCGGGGTCGCAGGCGCCCGGCAGCGAGACCGGCGAGACGCCGGTCGCGAGGCCGTGGCCGGCGAGGGTGAGGTCGGAGAGCTGCGCGCGGTCGATCGCGGCGTTCACGGCGAAGCGCACGCGCTCGTCGGCGAGCGGCGAGTCGGGGTTCGTCGAGTTCAGGATGACGTAGTAGAAGTCGGTGTTCTGCTGGTTCACGACCTTGGCCTCGGGGGTCCCGGCGAGGAGGTCGAGGGCGTCGGCGTTGTTGAAGAACACGTACTGGGCGCTGCCGTCGCGGATGGCGGCGAGGCGGTTGGCCTCGTCGGGCACGATCTCGAGCTCGACGGCGTCGATGCCGAGCGAGTCGAGGCCGTGGTAGTGCGGGTTCTGCTCGAAGGTCCAGGACTCGTCCTGCACGTGCGCGGTGGGCACGAAGGGGCCGGTGCCGACCATCTCGGTCTTGAGGTCGACGGTGCCGTCGCGCACCTCCTGCACGGGGATGATGCCCGCGGGCGTGTTCGCGAGCGCCCCGAGCAGCGCCGTGTAGGGCGCGGAGAGGGTGATCGTCACCTCGAGGTCGCCGGTGACCTCGACGGACTCGATCGGACCGAGCTGCAGCGACCAGGCGGAGCCGGTCTCGAGGAGGAGCTCGATGCTGCCCTTCACGTCCTCGGCGGTCATCGGGCGGCCGTTCGAGAAGACCGCGTCGTCGCGGAGGTGGAAGACGTACTCGGTGGGGCTGACCTCGTCCCAGGACTCCGCGAGGCCGGGGGTGAACTCGAAGTTCTCGTCGATGTTCACGAGCGTCTCGTAGCTGAGGCCCATGATCGTCCACGAGCGGGCGGTGTCGGCCGTGCGCGGGTCGAGGCCGTTCGGCTCGACGGTGTCGTAGTCGAGGTAGGCGCGGAAGGTGCCGCTCGAGGCGATCGACTCGTCGGCGACCGCGAGGAAGCCGGGGGCGACCTCGGCGGCGCCGTCGTCGCCGCCGGCGGCGGGCTCACCGGTGCAGCCGGTGAGGAGGAGGGTGGCGGCGGCGAGGCCGCCGATGAGGGGGAACGCGTGTCGCATCGTTGTCGACTCCCTTGGGTTCGTGGGCGGGGGCCCGTGATCGGAGGGGTGGAGCAAGGGGTTCCTGGTGTGGCGATCGGGATGCCGGATCGTTCCGGCGTGTTGGAAAGCTAGCCGCGATCGAGAGCCCCGTCAAGACCTCGGGCGAAGAACTTCCGGAATCGAGACATCCCCGTGATCTCGGCCGTCGGATCGTTCCGGCAGCGTTGACGACGCCCGCTGCTCCCGCTAGTCTCACTGCGAATGCCGGATCGATCCGGCATCGATCGCCCCCGACGATGCGATCGCGCTGAAGGAGGCGCCATGGCACCCGCTCATCTGGAGCGCATCGTGCGCTACCCCGTGAAGGGGCTGCCCGGCGTGCCCGAGACCGGGCCGGTGCGGCTCGCACCCGGGCGGGGCCTGCGCTGGGACCGCGGCCACGCGATCGAGAACGGCACGACCGTGCCCGCGGACCGCACGGCCTGGCAGCCCCGGGAGACGTACTTCCACCTCGCGAAGTACGAGACGATCGCCCGCCTCGGCACCGCGCTCGCCGGTGCGGACGGCGACGACCCCGTGCTCACCCTCACCGCCGCGTCCGGCACCGCCGAGGTGCGGCTCGCGGGCGCCGAGCTCGACGCGGACGCCGCGAACGCCCTGCTGCGCGAGACGCTGCCGGCCGGCCCGCTCGGCCCGCCGACCCTCGTGCGCACGACGGCGGCCGGCCTCTGGGACTGGCCGGCCGCCCACCTCTCGATCATCAACCTCGCGACGCTCGAGGCGCTCGCCGAGGCCGCGGACGAAGCCGTCGACGCCCGCCGCTTCCGCGGCAACCTGTATCTCGGCGGACTGCCCGCGTGGGGCGAGCTCGCCCTCCTCGGCCGCCGCGTCCGGATCGGCGAGGCCGTGCTCGAGGTCTTCCAGCCCACCGACCGCTGCCGCGCCACGACCATCAACCCGCTCGACGCGGTCTCCGACCTGAACGTCCCCGCCCTCCTCGCGAGCCGCTTCGGTCACATGTTCTGCGGCGTCTACGCCCGCGTCGTCGTGCCCGGCCGCATCGCGCCGGGCGACGTGCTCGAGCCGTTCGACGAGCGGGCGCCGCTGCCGGAGGGCGAGCACGGCTGGCCCCGCGCCGGCCGGGTCGTCGAGCGCCGGCGGGAGTCCGACGCGATGACGAGCTTCTGGTTCGAGGATCCGCTCGACCTCCTGCCGCGCGCCCTGCCCGGCCAGCACGTCCGCATCCACGCGGCGGGCGCCGCGGCACCGAACTGGCGCAGCTACACGATCTCCGCGACCGAGCGCGACGGCGCGGCCGCCCCCGGGCGCTTCCGCATCAGCGTGAAGCGCGACGGCCGCATCTCCACCGAGCTGCACGAGGCGCTCGAGACGGGCGGCGAGCTCGTCGTCACCGGCCCCTTCGGCGACGTCGTGCTGAACGAGGACGCCTCCCGCGACCTCCTCCTCGTGAGCGCCGGCGCCGGCGTCACGCCGACGGCGGCGATGCTCCGCGCCCGGCTGGCCGCCCCCGGCACCGGCCGAGTCCGTGTCGTCCACAGCGAGCGGGACGCGGCATCCGTCGCGCTCTGGGACGAGGTGGAGCGCGCCGTCGCGGCGCTGCCCGACGCAGAGGCGTCGCTGCACCTCACCCGGGACCCGGAGGGCGCCGCCCGCCTCGGCGCCGCGAGCGGGCGGCCTGGCACCGAGACGTTCGGGGCGATCCTCGCCGAGCTCGACCTCGACCGCTTCGACGTCTACGCCTGCGGCCCGGGCACCTTCACCGCCGACGTGCGCGCCCGGCTCGCCGAGCTCGGCGTGGACCCCGAGCGGGTGCACGCCGAGGTCTTCTTCTCGCCCTCCGCCGCGGAGCTCGTCGAGCCGCGACCGCCGTCGACGAGCGGCCCGCACCGCATCACCGTCGGCGAGGACGAGATCGAGTGGCGCCCCGAGTCGGGCTCGGTGCTCGACGCCGTCGAGGGCGTCGGCATCGACTGGACGAGCGGCTGCCGCGTCGGCGTCTGCGGCACCTGCGTCCGGAAGCTCAGGAGCGGCACGGTGGAGTACCTGAGCGAGCCGCTCGCCCCGCCGCCCGCCGGCAGCGTGCTCGTCTGCTGCTCGGCGCCCACGAGCGACGTCGTGTTCGACCCCGGGGACTAGCCGCCCGCCGCCGGCCCCGCACCGACTCATCCGCTTCCCCTCACCCTGAAGGACCGCTCATGCCCAGCCTCTCCCTGCCCTCCGAGCTCGAGCTCGTGCAGCCGACCCCGCCCGAGCTCGGCCCCGCCGACGCCGAGCGCATCGCCCGCGACGCCTTCGGGCTGACCGCCGCCGCCCGCGCGCTCGGCAGCCACCAGGACCGCAACTTCCTCCTCGATCGCGGCGACGGGGCGCCCCTGCTGCTGAAGATCGCGAACCCCGGCACCACGAGCGCCGAGCTCGAGGCGCAGTCGGCCGCCGCCGCCAGGATCGCCGAGCGCGCGCCCGGGCTGCGCACCCCGCGCAGCCTGCCCGTCGCCGCGGGCGGGGCGGATGCCGCGGATGCCGCGGGCGATGCGGATGCTGCGACGGTCCGTGAGATCGAGGAGGACGGCCAGCGGCTCGGCGCCCGGGTGCTCGAATTCCTCGACGGCGGCACGCTCTCGGGCGGCGGCCATCTCTCCCCCGCGGTCGTCCGCGGCATCGGCGAGCTCGCCGCCCGCGTCGACCTCGCCCTCGCCGACTTCGACGCGCCCGGCGTCGAGCGACCGCACCAGTGGGACCTGCGCCGCGCACCGGCCGTGCTCGACGCGCTGCTGCCCTACATCGGCGACGCGGAGCTGCGCGAGCGCCTCGCCGGCGCCGCCCGCGAGGCCTGGGCCGTCGTCGAGCGACTCGCCCCCGAGCTGCCGGTGCAGGCCGTGCACGGCGACCTCACCGACGACAACGTCGTCTGGAGCGACCCGCGCACCCGGCTCCCCGACGGCATCATCGACCTCGGCGACCTGAACCGCGGCTGGACCGTCGGCGAGCTCGCGATCACCCTCTCCTCCCTGCTGCACCACGACGGCGTCGACCGCCGGGCGGCGCTCCGCGCGGCCACGGCCTACCACGCGCTGCGGCCGCTCTCCCGCGCGGAGGCGGAGGCGCTCTGGGCGCTCGTCGTGCTCCGCGCCGCCGTGCTCGTCGCGAGCGGGCACCACGTGGTCGCGACCGACCCGGGCAACGCCTACGCCGCGGAGAACCTCGGGCACGAGCTCGCGATCCTCGACGCCGCGACCGCCGTCCCGCTCGCGGTGCAGACCGCGCTCGTGCTCGCGGCGACCGGCCACGAGCCCGACACCCTCGGCCTGCCCGCCCACGTCGCGCTCCTCGCGGGGATCCGCCCCGAGGAGATCGCCGGCATCGAGCTCGGCACGACCAGCAGCGCGCTGCACGGCGGCCGCTGGCTGGAGCCGGATGCCGAGTCCGCCGCCGCCCGCGCGGCGCTCGCCGCCGGGGCATCCGCCGCCCTGACCCGATTCGGCGAGGCCCGGCTCACCCGCTCGGCGCCGTTCGCCCAGGAGGCCCCGGCGAACGTCGCCCTCGGCGTCGAGCTCGCCCTCGCCCGCCCCGTCGAGCTGCTCGCGCCCTGGCCGGGCGTCGTGACCGCCGGCGACGACGGGCTCGAGCTCCGCGGCGACGGCCTCGTCCTGCGCCTCGACGGCGCCGAGGCGGCCACGACCGCCGAGGCATCCGATGCGGCGACCGGGGCACCCGCGGCCGGGCACGTCGCCCGCGGGGCCGTGATCGGCCGCGCCGCGACCCAGCTCGCCGTCCGCGTGCACCGCGACGGCGGGCCCGGCGCCCCCTGGTTCGCACCCGTCGCCGATGCGGCGGGCTGGCTCGCCCTCGTCGCCGACCCCACGCCGCTCCTCACCGGCGCCGCGGCGACCGAGCGGGGCGCTGCCGGGAGCGAGTCCGCGCGCGAGCTCATCGCCCGCCGCGAGGCCGTCTTCGCCGAGGTGCAGGAGTACTACTTCGAAGAGCCGCCCGCGATCGTCCGCGGCTGGCGGGAGCTCCTGGTCGACGCCGACGGGCGCGTCTACCTCGACGCGCTGAACAACGTCACCTCGATCGGGCACGCCCACCCGCGGCTCGTCGAGGCCGTGACCGAGCAGTGGCAGCTCCTGAACACGAACTCGCGGTTCAACTACCCCGCCGTGGTCGAGTACGCCGAACGGCTCGCCTCGCTCGTGCCCGAGCCGCTCGACACCGTCTTCCTCGTGAACAGCGGCTCCGAGGCGGTCGACCTCGCGCTCCGCCTCGCGCGGGCGGCGACCGGCCGGCGCGACATCCTCGCCGTGCGCGAGGCGTACCACGGCTGGACCGACCTCTCCGATGCCGTCTCCACCTCCGTCGCCGACAACCCCGGCGCGCTCGCGAGCCGCCCCGAGTGGGTGCACACGGTCGACGCGCCGAACCCATTCCGCGGCCCGTACCGCGGTGCCGAGGCGTCGCGGTACGCGGGCGAGGCCGTCGCCGAGGTCGAGCGCCTCGCCGCCGCGGGCACCCCGGTCGGCGCGTTCATCGCCGAGACGTACTACGGCAACGCGGGCGGCATCGCCCTGCCCGACGGCTACCTCGCCGCGATGTACGACGCGGTGCGCCGGCACGGCGGCGTCGCCGTCGCCGACGAGGTGCAGGTCGGCTACGGGCGGCTCGGCGAGTGGTTCTGGGGCTTCGAGCAGCAGGGCGTCGTGCCCGACGTGGTCGCGGTCGCGAAGGCGATCGGCAACGGGCATCCGCTCGGCGCCGTCATCACGACGAAGGAGATCGCGGCGGCGTACCGCAGCCAGGGCTACTTCTTCTCCTCGGCGGGCGGGAGCCCGGTGTCGAGCGTCGTCGGCTCGACCGTGCTCGACGTCATCCGCGAGGAGGGGCTGCAGGAGAACGCCCGCGACACCGGCGGCTACTTCCGCGAGCGCCTCGCCGAGCTCGGCGAGCGGCACCCGCTCGTCGGCGCCGTGCACGGCTCGGGCTTCTACCTCGGGCTCGAGTTCGTCCGCGACCGGGAGACCCTCGAGCCGGCGACCGAGGAGACCGCGGCGATCTGCGAGCGGCTGCTCGGGCTGGGCGTGATCGTGCAGCCGACCGGCGACCACCAGAACGTGCTGAAGATCAAGCCGCCGATGTGCCTCGGCCGCGAGGGCGTCGACGCGTTCGTCGCCGCCGTCGACCGGGTGCTCACGACCGGCTGGTGAGGCATCCGCCCGTCCGCCCGCCCGCACACCCGATGATCCAGGGTTGCCCGACGTCCACGGCCGTCGGCAAACCCCGGGCGGGGTGAGCCGGGATCAGCCGGCGTAGGCGGCGCGGAGCGCGGCGCCGAGCCCGGCGTCGACGTTCGTCCAGTACTGGAAGAAGCGCTCGCGGATCTCGTCGACCGTGATCGCCCGGGCCTGGCCGAGCAGCGTCTCCTGGAAGCGCGCCTTCGCGTCGGCCGAGTACACCTCGCGGTAGAGCGTGCCGGCCTGGCCGAAGTCGTCGTCCTCGGTGTGCAGCGTCGCCGCGGCGCGCACGAGCTCGCCGTCCGACTCCCACGAGCCCTCGCCCGCGAGCTGCGCGTCGGCGACCGGGCCGCCGAAGGAGTTCGGCGCGTACACCGGCGTCGTCGGCGCGTTGAAGCGGTGCCGCTGCGCGCCGTCCTGCGAGTAGTTGTGCACGGGCGCGGCGTGCGGCGCGTTCACCGGCAGCTGCGCGTAGTTCGTGCCGACGCGGTAGCGCTGCGCGTCGGGGTAGCTGAACACGCGGGCCATCAGCATCTTGTCGGGGCTGATCGCGATGCCCGGCACGGTGTTCGCGGGCGAGAACGCGGCCTGCTCGATCTCCGCGAAGAAGTTCTGCGGGTTGCGGTCGAGCGTGAGCGTGCCGACGGGGATGAGCGGGTAGTCGGCGTGCGGCCACACCTTCGTCAGGTCGAAGGGGTTGAAGCGGTAGGTCTTCGCCTCCTCGTAGGGCATGACCTGCACCGAGAGGTCCCACTTCGGGAAGTCGCCGCGCTCGATGGCGTCGTGCAGGTCGCGGCGGTAGAAGTCCGCGTCGGCGCCCGCGATGGCCTCGGCCTCGGCGGCACCGAGGTGCAGGTCGCCCTGCCGGCTCGCGAAGTGGTACTTCACCCAGAAGCGCTCGCCCGCGGCGTTGATCCACTGGTAGGTGTGCGAGCCGAAGCCGGGCATCTCGCGCCACGACTTCGGCAGGCCGCGGTCGCCCATGAGGTAGGTGACCTGGTGGGCCGACTCGGGCGAGAGCGTCCAGAAGTCCCACTGCATGTCCGCGTCGCGGAGGCCGGAGCCGGGGAGCCGCTTCTGCGAGTGGATGAAGTCGGGGAACTTGATGCCGTCGCGGATGAAGAACACGGGGGTGTTGTTGCCGACGAGGTCGTAGTTGCCCTCCGTCGTGTAGAACTTCAGCGAGAAGCCGCGCACGTCGCGCCAGGTGTCGGGCGAGCCCTGTTCGCCGGCGACCGAGGAGAAGCGCAGCAGCGTCTCGGTCTCGGCGCCGGGCTGGAAGAGCGCCGCCCGAGTGTAGGCCGAGACGTCGTGGGTCACCTCGAAGCGGCCGAAGGCGCCGCCGCCCTTCGCGTGCACGATGCGCTCCGGGATGCGCTCGCGGTTGAACTGGGCGAGCTTCTCGACGAGGTAGCGGTCGTGCAGCGCGGTCGCGCCGTCGGGCCCCGCGGTGAGCGAGTGCGCGTCGCTCGCGACGGGCGTGCCGGTCTGGGTGGTGGTGGGGTTCGTCATGCGTTCGTCCTTCGGTTCGTGGGCGGATGGGTGACGAGCCGCGGCAGGGCGCGGCGGGCGCGGCAGGGCGCGCCGAACACCGCCGGGCAGGGCCGGCGGGGGCGGAGGGGCGGAGGCGGCTAGGCCGCGGGCTCCGATCTGCAGGATTCGCAGAGGCCCCAGAAGGTGACCTCGGCGGTGTGGATGGCGAAGCCGCCGGCG
The DNA here is from genome assembly GCF_044917495.1 of Agromyces mediolanus. GTDB lineage: Bacteria > Actinomycetota > Actinomycetes > Actinomycetales > Microbacteriaceae > Agromyces > Agromyces mediolanus_B. The sequence goes on from NZ_JAVSSI010000015.1 coordinate 21,700, forward strand.
TCGGACGGTTCGAGGCAGGGCGGTTCGCCGACGACGCAGTCGACGTCGGCGACGGTGTGGCACTTCGTGCAGACGAGGTGGTGGTGGTTGTCGCCGGTGCGGCTCTCGTAGAGGGCGGGCGAGCCGGCGGGCTCGATGCGGCGCAGGAGGCCGGCGCCGGTCAGCGCGGCGAGCACGCCGTACACGGCCTGCAGCGAGGTCGTCGGCAGTTCGCCGCGCACGCGCTCGAAGACGGTGTCGGCGTCGAGGTGCCCGTGGCCGGTGAGGGCGGCGAGCACCGCTCGCCGGGGCGCGGTGACCTTGAGCCCGGCGGCGCGCAGTCGCTCCGCGCTGTCCATCGGGGCCCCGTGCGTCTCCATGCTCCGACCCTAGCAAGTTGTTTTGAATGAATCAAAACAACCCGAGCGGATGCCTCGGCGCGCAGCCTCGATGCGGCGGAGGCGCCGGGCGGATGGGAGGATCGTTGCTGTCCACCGCAGCTGAGGAGCGCCACCATGACCGGACTCACCGATGTCACCCTCGACGACGACGGCGACCTGACCGCCACCGCGACCCTGCCCGGCAACCGCGTCGTCGCCGTGCTCTCGGAGCCGGAGGAGGGCACCACCGCCGAGCTCGGCGCCATGCGCACTCTCGTCGAGCGCGCCCTCGCGCCGCTCGCCGAGTCCCACCTGCTGGCCGCCGACGCGCGCGCGGCCGAGGAGCTCGCCGTCGAGGACGGCGAGACGGTCGAGGTGGCGCTCGAGGGCGTCATCGTGCTGCCTGACGCGAAGCTCGTGCTCATGTACGACGCGCCCGGCCAGGGCGTCACGGTCTTCTGCGCCCTCGACGAGGAGCTGGCGGTCGCCGAGGTCGAGCTCGACGAGGACGACGAGGAGTTCGAGTACGAGTACGAGCTGGAGGGCGACGGCGAGGGCGCCGAGAGCCGCTCGTTCGCCACCATGGACGAGCTGCTCGACCACCTGAGCCGGGCCGACGCCGCCGAGGGCGGCACGGCCGAGGCCGAGGACGACAACCGGCCGGCGTGACCGCGCCCGTCGCCGTCCGCGAGCTCGGCGCCGCCGAGCTCGACGAGCTCGCCCCGCGCCTGCTCGAGATCCAGCACGCCGCCTACGCCATCGAGGCGGCGCTCATCGGCGACGACCGTATCCCGCCGCTGCACGAGACCGAGTCGGGGCTCCGCACGGCCGGCCTGCGCTGGCTCGTCGCCGAGCGCTCCGGCGAGCTTGCCGGCGCCCTCGGGTTCACCGTGGACGATGGCGTGCTCGACCTCGACCGCCTCGTCGTCGCACCGGAGCATGCCCGGCGCGGTGCGGGCCGGGCGCTCGTGGTCGCGGCCCTCGCTCTCGCACCCGAGGCGGTGGTGGCGACCGGCCGGGGCAACGAGCCGGCGCGCGGCCTGTACGAGTCCGCGGGCTTCGTGCACGAGGGCGACCTGGAGGTCCTGCCCGGGCTGTGGATCAGTCGCTTCCGGCGCGGCACCCCGACGCGGCGCGCCTCCGCCTGACGACCCGAGCACCACACCGCACCGCACCGAGCACCGGGAGCCGAGATGATCGCAGCGAACTGGCCGGCGGGCGCCCGCGCCCTCTCGATCGGCGAGGCGCTCGTCGACATCGTGCACGACCGGGCGGGCGGCGTCGCCGAGCACCCGGGCGGCAGCCCGCTGAACGTCGCCGTCGGCCTCGCCCGGCTCGGCGCCGACGTCGAGCTCGCGGCCTGCCTCGGCGACGACGAGCGCGGGGCGATGGTGCGGCGGCATGCCGAGGCATCCGGGGTGACGCTCTCCCGCGGCACGCTGGGCGCGATCGCCCGCACCTCGACGGCGCAAGCGACGCTCGCCGCGGACGGCGGGGCGAGCTACGAGTTTGCGCTCGAGTGGCGACCTGCTCGGCCGGACGTGACCGGCTTCGACGTCGTGCACACCGGCTCGATCGCGGCGTATCTCGAACCGGGCGCGACGACGGTGCTCGAGGCGGTCGAGGCGGCGGCATCCGCCGCGCTCGTCTCCTTCGACGCGAACGTGCGACCCACGCTCATCGGTCCGCGCGCCGGGGCGCTCGCCCGCGTCGCCGCCTTCGCCCGGGTCGCGCAGCTCGTGAAGATGAGCGACGAGGACGCCGCGTGGCTCTACCCGGGGCGCAGCGCCGAACAGTCCGCCGCTGCCCTCGCGGCGGAGACCGGCGCCGTCGCGATCATCACCCGCGGCGCGGCCGGCGGGCTGCTCGCGACGGACACCGGCGTGCACGAGTTCCCGGCGTTCCCGGTCGCGACCGTCGACACGGTCGGCGCCGGCGACTCCTTCATGGCCGGCTTCCTCTTCGCGGTCGTCGTCGGCGGCCTCGCGCCCGCGCTGCGGCGGCGGACGGCGGATGCCGAGCCGCTCCTCGACGCGGCCCGCTTCGCCGCCGCGTGCGCGGCGATCACCGCCTCGCGGGCGGGCGCGGATCTACCGAGCGCCGAGGAGGTCGCCGCCTTCCTCGGGCGCTGAACTCGGGCGCGAGCGCTGAGCTCGGCGCGGGCGCGGAGGCCCGGATGCGCCGGCTCGGGTATCTGAAGGGCTGGGCGCCTGACCCAGGTGCACGGGTGCAGGCATCCCCCGATTCCTGCACCCGCACACAGCCCCCCCGACTAAGATCAGCATACCGTCTCCCCGGTTTCCAGTGACCCCGAGCCAGATTGCCTTGGAGCGCCAGTGCTGTCCTTCGACCAAGCGGTCCCGCGCCGCCTCGTCCATCGGAAGTCCACGAGCGAGGTGCTGCCCACCGACTTCGTCCGCTGGGGCGATCGGGAGTACATCGCGGGGCTGCAGTGGCCGCGGCGGCACGGCTTCTTCGATGCCGCCGCCCGCGACTCCGCGCTCGTCACCGAGTCGATCCGCCAGCTCACGATCCTCACCTGCCACCGGGGCTTCGACGTGCCCTTCGACCACCGCTTCCTGATGACCGGGCTCGGCTTCGCGGTGCACGGCGCCCCGCGCACCGCACGCCCCGACTCGGCGATCGAACTGCACGGCACCGTGCGGGCGGTGCGCCTCGGACGCACCCCGCGCGGCGCCCTGCGCAGCGCGCGGTTCGACATCGTGCTCCGGACTCCGGACGGCAGCACCGTCGCCTCCGGGCACGGCGACGCCCTCGTCGTCGGCCCGGCCGCGTACGCGAGGATCCGCGGCGAGCGCGCGGGCTCCCCGCCGCCGTCCGCGCGACGGGGCCCGCTCGTGCCGCCCGCCGCTGTCGGCCGGACCGCCGACGAGGACGTGCTCCTCCTGCGGAGCGACGGCGGACTCGAGATCGACGTCGACCGGGGGCATCCGATCTTCTCCGACCACCCGCTCGACCATGTGCCGGGCGCCGCCCTCATCGAGGCGTGCCGTCAGGCGGCCCGCGTGGAGGCGGGCGATCCGGGGCTCGAGCTCGCGGAGTTCGAGGGCGGGTTCCGACGCCTCGTCGAGTTCGACGCGCCGGCGGCGATCCGGCTCTCGAGCCGCGCCGGGCGCACCTCGTTCGAGATCACGCAGCGCGGGCGCACGGCGATGACCGCCGAGGCTACGCTCGCTTCCGCCCCGGTGCCGGCACGGTGAAGACCTCGTCGGCGAGGGCCAGCTTCGCCGGGAGCTCGGCGGTCGGGATGATCGCGGTGAGCAGCACGCGCCAGAGGTCGTGGATGCGGTCGACGAGGTCGGCCCGCCCGGTGAAGGTCTCGGAGACGAGCTGCACACCGGTGTACGCGGGGATGAGCGTGCGGGCGAACACCTCGGGCGAGATGCGGCCGTTTGTCTCGCCAGCGGCCTCGGCCCGCCGCGCGAGCTCTTCGAAGGTCGCCATCCAGTCGCGGTACGGGTCGAGCAGCGGGGTGTCGAAGGTCGACGAGTCGGTGGTGAGGCGGATGCCGGCGCGCACGATGGGGTCGACGGTGAGCCGCACGGCGAGGTCCATGCAGAGGCGCAGCATGTGCTCCACCGGCGAGAGCTCGAGCTGGAGGATCTCGGCGGCGGCCTCGCGGGTGACCCGGTGCTGCTCCTCGATGAGGGCGCGGGCGATCTCCTCTTTGGAGTCGAAGTGGAAGTAGAGCGCACCCTTCGTGACCCCGGCGGCGGCACCGATGTCGTTCAGCGTGGCGTTGGCGTAGCCGGCGGTGCGGATCACCTCGGCCGCGCCCAGCATGATCTTCGCCCGCGTCAGTCGCGCCCGTTCCTGCTGGACCATTCCACCCCGCTTCGATTCGGCTGCGGTCAACCCTAGTCAACCGGTGGCCGGTGAACGGAGGTGAACCTGCCCGGATCTTCCCGTCCGGCCATCGCCGTCCTCGACGCGCGCGGCGACGTCTCCCGGCTGGATCACCCGGAGCGAGTGCCGGGCTGCGGGCTAATCCGCGCGCACGAGCTCGAAGGGCGCACCATCGGCATCGGTGAGCACGAGGACGCGCGCACCGGCGTCGACCTCGGCGGTGACAGCTGTCCAGACGGGCAGCGGGAGCACCGAGTTGTTGCAGCCGATCAGAGTCATCCCTCCGTCTCCGGCGGTCTCGAAGCGACCGCCGGAGACGTTCCACGTCCCACTCGCTCCATTGCAGCCGTCAGACGCCTCCCACGTGCCGTCCTCGGCGAACTCCACGAACGCATCGGGGTCCGGCGGGTCGGGCTCCACCCATCGACCAATGAGCTGCTCGGTTTCGCACCTACCGCGTGTAGACGTTCTCGGCGCCGGTGTCGACGGTGGGCGCCTCGAGCCCCTCGCTCCAGTTGACGGTGTTGCGGTCGCCGTGCACCTCGAACGCGGCCGTGATCGCGGTCAGCACGACGGTCGCGTCGTTCGCGTTGAGCATGAGGCGCTCGACCTCCTCGCCGTTGACGGTCGCGCCGTCGCCGTCGACCACCACGTCGCCGGTTCGCACCGTGGTGAGGTGCGTGTTCGCCGCCTCGGTGGCGAAGCGGCTCACGGAGTCGACGTTGAGCGTCACGCTGTCTGCGCGCACGCGCACCTCGCCCCACTCGGCGCCGAGCACGCTCGCGTTCGCCCCGGTGATCTCGACCGTCTCCGCGGATTCGATGTTGCCGGCGAAGTCTGCGCCCGTGATCGCGACCGCACCGCACGTCCCGTCGACGACCGCGCTGGAGCTGTCGGCGGTGATCACGATGTCCTCGCCATCGACGCAGCTGCCGCCCTCAGAGAGGTCGCGCCCACCGCCGGCCACGGACGCCTCGCTCGCATCGGCCGGAGCGGACTGCTGCGCGGCTCCGGAACCCGTCGCCGGAGCACCCCCGGCGCAGCCCGCCATCAGCAGCGCGAGCACCGCCGCCCCCGCACCGCCCACGATGCCCGCACGCAGCCTGCCGACGAACGCATTCCGAACCGTCATGTCCATCCCCTTCGAATCGATGCCGCCCAGCCGGATGACACCGGCTCGCATCGCTCCAGCATAGTTCGGGATACCAAATCGTCCCGGAAGTTCTTCCACAGCCCTCGACATCGCGTAACCAAATGGTTACTCTTTTCGCATGGACGGGGCACGAGCGCTGGCGGATCCGGTGCGGCGGGAGATCCTCGAGCTGCTGCGCGCGTCGCCGCAGCCCGCAGGGCGGATCGCCGAGCGCTTCCCGATCAGCCGACCGGCGGTGAGCAAGCACCTGCACGTGCTCCTCGAGTGCGGTGCGGTGACGGTCACCACGCGCGGGCGGGAGCGGGTCTACGAGCTCCGCACCGAGCCGTTCGACGAGCTGGCGGCATACCTGGCGGTCCTCACCGCTCCGCCGTTCGCGCCCCAGCTGGACGCGCTCGCGACCGAGGTCGCGCGCACCCGCCGCGAGCGGCGCACCGCCGATGCCGCGCGGAGCACGGCACCCGGCCCGGAGCAGAACAGGAGACGACGCGCATGAGCACTCCCGCACCGACCGGACGGATTCTGAAGACGGACTCCGGCCTCGACCTGATCGTCACCCGCACGCTGCCGGGCTCGCTCGACGACGCCTGGGCCAGCATCACGGAACCCGAACGCACAGCAAGGTGGATGGGCCGGTGGGAGGGCGACGCCGCCCCCGGCGCCACCGTCCGGCTGCAGCTCGGCTTCGAGGAGGACTCGCCCTGGAGCGACGTGAAGATCCTCGACTGCGAGGCGCCGCGCCGGCTCCGGCTGGCGCTCCTGACGCCCGACGCCCCGTGGGAGGTCGAGCTCGAGCTGACGCCCGTGGGCGAGCGCACGGAGCTCCGCTTCGTGCATCGGGCCATCACGGCGGAGGAGGCGCCGAGCGTCGCACCCGGCTGGGAGTGGTACCTCGACCAGCTCGTCGCCTCGATGCGCGGCGCCCCGCTGCCGAGCTTCGACGACTACTTCCCCGCGCAGCGGGCGCACTTCGCGCAGCAGTTGCCCTGAACCGACCGCCTCAAGAGAGGAGCTCGGGACGCCGAACGGCCGGCCCGCGGGAATCTCACCCGACGGAGCCGGCCGTTCGCACCCGCCTAGCCTCGAGCGCGCCGTCTCACGATGAGGACCGCCGCACCGGCGAGCATCGCGAGGAGCGCCGCCCCCCCGACCGCACCGAGCAGCACGCCGTCGACACCGGTGCCGGCGAGGGCCGGGCCGACCGTCACCGTGTTCTCGAGCGAGAGCTCGACCGCGGCACCCGGCTCGCCGCTCACCGTGATGGTGGCGACGGGGCTGCCCGCGTCGGTGGTCACGGTCACGGCGTCATCGGCGGACGACCAGTCCGCGCCCGTCCAGCGGATCCCGTCGGCGAGCTCTGCGGAGCCCTCTTCGACGCGGACCTCGGTGCCGAGCGGGAGCGCGTCGATCGTGACGGGCGCGCCGGCGGCGAGGCGGACCTCGCGGAGCTGCGGTTCGCCGAGCAGGTCGGTCCAGGCGATGGTCACCGGGAACTCGGTCTTCGCCGAGGCATCCGCCCCGTCGCCGCGCAGCGACTTGGTGATCGTGACGCTCCCGACCGAGGCGACGGCCGTGTTCACGAGCGACACCTCCGCGGTGTCGGCGGCGCCGATCGTCACGATCGCGGAGCCGGCATCGCCGGGCGCGACGCGGTCGCCGGACCACTCGGGCGTCGCCCAGGTGAACTGCGCACCGTCCTCGAGCCCGGTCTCCGTGAGGGTGACCTCGGTGCCGTGCGGAAGCTGCTGCGGGAAGTCCACGACGGTCCCGTCGGTCGGCACGGAGAGCTCGAGCAGCTGCTCGCCGTCACCGTCCGTCCACGAGGCCACCACGGTCACCTCGTCGGGGACGTCGGGGTGGTCGCCGCGGACGCCGTCGACGCGCTTCGCGATCGAGAAGTCCCCGGGAGCCCAGGTCGCCTCGTTCACGACGGTCACGAGGGCGACGTCGTCCTGCTGGTCCGACACGAGCACCGTGGCGGAGCCGTCGCCGTGGTCGTCCACGCCGGGCCCGGAGATCGTGACGGATCCCCAGACGACGGTGTCGACGCCCGGCCGGGTGCCCTCGGTGATCGTCACCTCGGTGCCGGCGGGCAGCTGCACGCCGAGCGGGGTCGGCTCCACGGTGTTGATCACCAGCTCACGGGTCTCGACGACGTCGTCCGCGCCGAGCCAGGAGGCGGTCACCGGGAACTCGGCCGTCGGGTCGACCTCGCCGGCCGCCGCGCCGGCGACGCCCTTCAGCAGGCTGATTCCCGCGGTGGACGTGGCGGCGTGGTTCTCCAGCTCCACGGTCGCCTCGGCGGACCGCCCGATCGTGACGATCGCGTCCTGCCCGTCGACCGTCACGCCGGTCCCCGACCAGGTCGGGGCGCCCCAGGCGATGCCGGAGCCGTCGACGAGCGGGGTCTCGGTCAGCGTGACCCGGGTGCCGATGAGGAGGTCCGTACCGAGCGGGACGGGGGTGCCGTCGGTCGGCACGGTCAGCGTCGTGCCGCCGGGCACGCCTTCCTCGGTCCAGCTCGCCGTCACCGTCACGGTGTCGGGGACGGCCGGGTTGTCAGCCTGCGCACCGGTCACGTTCTTCACCAGGGCGAAGGTGCCGACGGTCCGCTCCGCGCTGTTCGTGACCGTGATCGCGGCCGGGGTGGTCGTGTGCGCCGCGGTGACCGCGACGGTGGACGGGGTGATCACCGGCGCCGCCCAGGTGAGGGTGTCGTCGTCGACCGGGCGGAGCTCGGTGAAGCTCACCGTCGCCCCGATCGGCAGGCCGTCCAGCGTCACCGGCTCGCCGGCCCGGATCTGCAGGACCCGGTCGGACTGAGCGGGGAAGCCGGCGCCGAGCGCGGTCGTGTCGATCGCGGCGGTGACCTGGTAGCTGCGGTCGGGGGCGATGAGCCCCGCTGCGCCGCCGTCGAGCTCCTTCACGATGGTCGCGGAGCCGAGCAGCGCCTCATTGCTGAGCGACACAGCGACGTTCACGCCCGGGTCGATCGAAGCGATCGCGGTCTTCCCGTCCGGGCTGACCGTCACCCCGGGCCCGTCGGCGAACACCGGGTCGCCGAACACGACGCCGGGGACCGTCGGGAACGTCGGCTCGGTGAGCTCGACCTTCCAGCCCGTGCCGCGGGCGTTCAGACCGCTGATGGGGGCGCCGTCGAGCGGCACCTGCAGCTCGTACTCCTTCTGCACCGCGTTCGTCGGGTCGATCTCCTTGACGTGCACGGTGAACGTCGTGCCAGCGGGCACGAACGCGGCACCGGCGTTGTCCACGAGCGTCTTCACGAGCGACACGGAGCCGCGGGTCACGCCCTGACCGGTGCCGCTGCCGCTGTTGTTCTGCGTGGTGGTGGAGCTGAAGGAGACCCCGTCGCCGGTGAGCGAGTTGGAGTACACGGTGCCCGGGGCATCCATCCCGCCGCTGGTGGTGCACGTCGTGTACGTCAGGACGTACTGGTACTCGCGGCTGAACCCGTCGCTGGTGCCGGTCGGGATCGGCAGGTCGACCGCGTCGAGGGCGAAGGTGAGCGTGTTGCCGGCGAGCGAGGCCGCGGTGGACCCGGCGAGGTCGACCGTCTGCAGGCCGCCGTTCTGGATCTGGTCGCGCGCCTCGACCTTGAGGTTCAGCCGCGTCGCCAGCCCCGCGCTCGGGTCGCCGGCCGCGCAGACGGCCTGCGAGGCGGAGAGCACGTCCGTCAGCGTGAGGACGTCGTCGATGTCCTCGATCATCTGACCGGGGATGGTGACGGACCAGTTGATGGTGGTCTGCGGCATGTGCTGGACCCCGTCGAGGGTCACGGCCGAGGTGTTGATCCGGCCGCTCTTGCCCTGGCTCCGGTTCGGCACGGTCGCCTCGTTCGTCGCGACCGAGCCGTCGACATCGACCGAGTTGGCGTACGCGGTGCCGCCGTTGGGCAGCTCGGTGGACGTCACGCAGGTGGTGTACGTGATCACGTACCGGTGGTCGGATGGCTTGAAGGCCACGGCGCTGTCGTTGAGGTCGAAGCGCACCTGGAACGACTGCGCGCTCGAGGAGAGGGTGGTCGCGGTGAGCTTGCCGGTCAGGCTCTGCTGCAGCTGGTTGCTGGGGCCGTACCGTTCGGTGACCTGGATACCGCTGATCGTGTCGGTGCAGACTTCGTGCCCCGCGCCGAGGGTCTCGGTGAGCGTGAAGCCGTCCTTGCCGACGAGCTGGTCACCCGGGATGACCACGGTCCACGCGATCTTGCCGTTGCGCTCCGCGCCGCCGAGGACGCTGCCGGACTTGCCGAGGTTCAGGTGCCACGGCAGGTTGGCGACCGTGCCGACGCCGTGGCCGGCCTCGCCCCAGCCCTCGATCTGGGCGGAGTTCTCGTACTCGGTGCCAGCGGGGTCGATCGTCCCGTCCTCGGTGCAGGTCTGGTAGGTGACCCGGTAGGTGACGTTCGCGTCGAAGGGCCCGGCGAGCGCGAGCCCGAACGAGGTGTCGCCGGGTGCGCCGTCGAGCGTCGCGATGCTCGTGACGTCGACGACCGTGCTGCCGCGCACCGTCTGGACCTTCAGCCCGGCGGGGTCGCACAGCGCGTGGCCGGCGCCGAGGGTGTCGGTGATGCGCGCGGTCTGGTTGCCCGCGGCCACGAGGTTCGCACCGGGGATGTCGATGGTCCACGTCATCGACCAGTTGTTCTGGTTCATGACGCCGGACTTGGTGACCTCGCCGGGCAGTTCGATGCCGTCGTCGATCCCGCCCGTGCCGGGGAGGTCGACCATGACCGGCCGGGTGTTGAGATCGAACTCGATCGCTTCCGCGGTCGTCGCCTGGACCGCCTCGACCTGGAACTGCCACGTCCCCATGACGAGTTCCGGATACGCCGTGACCTCGTCCGTGAGCTCGCAGGTGGCGATCCCCGTCGCGGTGTCGGTGAGGCAGTTGCCCCAGACCACCGGGTCGCCGCTCGGGGTGGACCCGAGGAGCTGGAACGGCACGTTCTGCGGGAACTTCAGCTCCGGCGGGAGCCCGATGGTGAAGGTGTCGCCGGCGTTCGGAGCGGCGGCGCTCGCGTCCCAGGAGCCCGACACCGTGAGCGTGTCGCCGACGGTGGCCTGCGTGTCGGCCGGGGTGATGGTGACATCGCCGACGACGATCGCGCTGTTCGGAGCGGCGAAGGCGGCGGACGGCAGCACGACCACGGCGGTGAGCGCGAGGCCGATGGACCCGATGAGCGCCAGCAGGCGCCGGACGAGGTTGGGATGCGGTCGGTGACTTCGCGGCGTGGTCGAACGCACGGCACGCTCCTTCTGGGATTCGGGTGGGCGCGCGATCGGGTCGCCGCCATCGGGGTTTCGGCTCCGTGCGGAGCGCGCGCGTCCGTCGGCCGGGAAGCGTCGGTTCGGGTCGGATGCGCGTCAATTCGACTATGTCCGACCGAATGTGAGATACACCCACGGAACGGAGGACTTCACCCTCATTGCGCGGAGAATCCCCCTGAGGGTGAAATCCCCGGTGCGGATCAGTTCCGGATGCCGGCCTCGGACACCGCGAAGATCGCCGCCTCGAGCGAACGGACGCCGAGCTTCCGGTACGCCGACCGCAGCTGGCTGCGCACCGTCTCGACGCTGACGAACGAGTCCCGCGCCACCTCGGCGCGGGTCCTCCCGGACATCAGCCCGAGCAGCACGGCCCGCTCCCGGGGCGTGAGGAGCGCGTGCCCCTTCGACCGGTCGAGGTAGACGAGCTCGTCGTCGATCTCGGCGACGGCATCGAGCGCCTCGTTCGTCCCCGCCAGCTCCGCGAGCTTCGGGAGCACGCCGGGTCCGGCCACGACGAGGGACCTGGGGATGCCGTTCTCGAGCGCGAGCGCGACGGCGCGGCGGAACTCGCTCGACGCCACCGGTTCGTTGCCCTCCGCGAGCGCGCGGGCGGCCTTCAGCAGGTGCATCTCCGCGGCGGCTCTCGGCCGGTCCCGGCTCTCCCGGAGCACCGCCTCGACGAGACCCGCGGCCGCGGTCGCGTCCTCCGCGGCGCGGATCGCCGCGAGCCGCACGCGGACGACCCCGTGCGCATCGTTCGCCGCGCTGCGTTCGAGCAGCTCGACCGCGAGCGCGCCATGACCGGCCATCCCGTGCAGATGCGCACGCGCGACGTCGAGGTAGACGCTGTTCACCGGCTGAGCACGCACGTCGGACGGCCAGGATGCCGACTCGGCCTCGAGCTGGGCGAGCAGCCGCGACGGGTCCTTCCGCGCTGCCGGCAGCTGCGCCCGCACGGTCAGCGCGAGCGCCCACAGGTCGGAGTCCCGCTCGGCTTGCCGACTGTCCGCGAGGAGCGCCTCCGCGTCGTCGCCCTTCCCCCGATCGAGCAATCGGAGGGCGGTCGCGAGCCGGAGCGGCACGCCCATCGCCGAGCGCTGCCAGGGTTCGATGAGCTCTTCGAGCGCGGCCGCCTCCGCCACCGCGCGATCGGATGCGGGCCCTCGCCCGGCCAGTGCGTGCGAGAGCGCGGAGGAGCCGGCGGTGCGGTACGCGACGTCCAGCTGCCCGGTCGCGACCGCGTTCCGGAGCGTCTCCTCGGCACCGTCGACGACCGTCACGTACCCGGAGCTCATCCGCTCCGTGCGCAGCCAGTGGTGCTGCATGCGGGTGAGCATGCCGGCCGGGATCCGTGCGGCGGCGACGGGCAGCGCGGCCCGCGCACGCTCGACGTGGGCGAGGCTCTCGGCGGCCCGGCCCTCGGCGCGCGCGGCGATCGACGCGACGGTCGCGCCGATCACGGTGCGGAGCGCGGCCTCGTCCGTGGCTCGCTCACCGCCCCGGCGAACGCGGTGCGAGGTCGCTCCGGCTCGCCGCGCCGACTTCAGGTGAGCGGCCAGCTCGGCGAAGACCGCGGTGGTCAGCGCATCGGCCGGGTCGGGGGCGCTGAGGCGGAGCGCCAGCGCCAGCGTGATGGAGCGGTCCTCCAGCAGGTACATCCAGTGCTGCGCGACGAGTGCGGTGACCGCGTCGGCATCCCGGTCGGTGACGGCCCGGCGAAGGACGACGCGCGGATCCTCTGGATGTTCGGTTCTGCGAGAAAGCACCATGAAACCCGGATCGAGACCGGTCCGCTCGGGTTACGGACCGTTTCATCCATCTAAACAGAGGGCCGTCCGCCGCCTGGCTCACCGCTTCGCGATGGCCCTGGAACGGGGGGTCGGCGGCACCTCGCGGTCTGCACCGGCAGAGCGCGGTCGTCGGGCTCAGCCAGCCTCGTTCGGCACTCGGGGAACCGGATCGAACCCATCAGGAACCTGCACATACGTCGATGCATGATCGCGTCCGGAGGCGTTGATCGATTCGGAGATGTGAGCGACGAGCAGGCTGAACCAGCGGCGATCCGCGGGCCCGGATTCGAGCCACTTGAGGTCGCCGGTTTCATCGATCTGCCGAACGGTCGCTCCGCAGAGCCGGGGGTCGAACTGAAGAGTGACGACACGCCCATCCATGGCGCGGGCTTTCATGGTGAGCCCGGCCCGGTCAGTTTCGATGATGGTGTCGTCGAGTCTCGGCAGGATCTCGAACAGCCGGTCGACGATCGCGTCGTCGTTCCAGAAATCCACGACGGTCATCCTTTCATGAACGAATACTGACTTCGATCGGATCGGGATGGGCGGGGGCCGGGGGCCGGGGCCAGGCGGGATGGGAGGAACGACGAAGCCCCGGTCACCGAGGATGCTCAGTGGGACCGGGGCTTTCGTTTCTGGTGGCGAGTGAGGGATTCGAACCCCCGAATGCAATGCAGTCTGATTTACAGTCAGATCCCTTTGGCCGCTTGGGTAACTCGCCGTGTGCACCCGACCACGTTTTCCACACAACCGGGGGCCTCACAAGGATACTCGGTCGGACCCCGCTCGGGAAATCGAGCCGAACCGCGCCCGGACCGCCCGTTTCAACCCCGCGTCTCGCGCCACCAGGGCAGTTCCTCGCTGTAGTCCCTGGTCGCGTTCAGGTCGCGGGTGTCGGCCGCGGCATCCGCCTCCGCACGCGCCGCCATCTGCCCGTCGCTCGCCGAGGAGGCGGCGAGCTGACCGACCCGGCTCGGGTCGTACGCGGGCATCGGGACGTCCGGCTCGTACATCCGGCCGCGAAGGCCGGCGCGCTGGATGACCCGCTGGATCGTGAGCCCGCGCTCCCCCGGCCGGCCGACGAAGCGGATCTCGCGGAGCCCCTGGTCCTGCGCCGCCGACTCGAAGACGAAGTGGCCGTAGCCGATGATGCGTCCGACAAAGGGGGTGTGCACCGAGATGTCGAGGATGCGGGCGAGCGGCATGGTCGCGATCCGCTGGGAGAGGATGCCGTGCACCCGGAACACGCGCATGTTCGTGATGACGAAGCGGTCCATGCGCAGCCCGATGTAGCGCCAGAGCCCGTGCACGAGGAGCACCAGCGCGGCGAGCAGCGGCACGAAGTACAGCGGCTTCGGCAGCACGGCGAGCAGCAGCAGCACCGGCAGCGCCGCGACCATCTCGACGACGCAGCCGACCTTCGCAGCCCAGTGCTTGCCGACCTCGTCGATGATCACCTCGCCGTCGTCGGCGATGAGATACCGCTCGACCTTCGGGTCGAGGCCGAACACGCTCACGGGAGCATCCGCCGTCCGTTCAGGAGGCGAGCGAGGTGAAGAAGCGGCCGACGCCGTCGACGGCGGTCGCGACCCCGTTCACGGCACCCTGCACGAGGTTCGCTGCATCTTCGGGCCGGCTGATCATGTAGAAGAGCGCGAACACGACGACGAGCACGATGACGAGCGGTCTGATCCACTTCACGCGCGCGATCCCTTCGATCGGAGTCCGCCGTCGTTTCTACCCCACCCGAACGGGGGCCGCCACTATGACACGCGGATGGGGGACAAGACGGCCACGACGGGTACGGTGCTGTGATGCAGGTGACCCGCGTCCGCATCCACCCCGTCAAGTCCTTCGCCGGCCTCGACGTGCCGAGCGCCACGGTGCTGCCGTGGGGGCTCGCGGGCGACCGCCGCTGGGCGGTCGTCGACCCCGAGGGCACCTCGGTGACCGCGCGCGAGGAGAACGCGCTGCTCGGACTCGTCGCGACGCCGCTCGACGACGATGCGCTCCGGCTCGTCGGCGCTCGCGCGGGCGGGTCCGGCCCGGCCGAGGCGGACGACGCGCTCCTCGTCGCCGCGCCGCGCGACGCCGTCCCCGTCGCGGTCGGCCACTCGCGGCAGGGCACGGCGCTGCCCGCGGGCGAGGCGGCGGATGCCTGGATCAGCGCACGCCTCGGCCGCCCGCTCCGCCTCGTCTGGCAGCCCGACCCCACCGCGCGCACCGTGAAGCCCGACTACGGCGGGCGCCCCGGCGATTCGCTGACCCTCGCGGATGCCTCGCCGCTGCTGCTCGCGAGCGAGGCATCCCTGCGCCTCCTGAACGAGCTCGCCGCGGCCGACGCCGACGAACGGGGCGAGCTCGCGCCGGAGCCGCTCGTCATGGAGCGCTTCCGGCCGAACCTCGTCGTCGACGGCGAGACGGCGTTCGCCGAGGAGACGTGGACGCGGGTGCGCATCGGCGACGTCGAGTTCCGTGTCGAGGGCTGCTGCGACCGCTGCGTGATGACGACGATCGATCCGGAGACGCTCGTGCGCGGCAAGGAACCGATCCGCACGCTCGCGAGGCACCGCCGTCGCGAGGGCAAGACCTGGTTCGGCGTGCGGCTGGTGCCGGCGCTGGATGCCTCGGCCGGCGACACCGTCTCGGTCGGCGACGCGCTGCACGTGCTCGGCTGAGCCGTCCGCGCGGCTCCGGGCGGGCGCCTCCGCCCGCCGCCGCGCGGCCCTGGCTAGACTGGCGGCATGGCAGATTCGACGTTCGACATCGTCTCCAAGGTCGACAAGATGGAGGCCGACAACGCGGTCAACCAGGCCCGCAAGGAGATCGAGCAGCGCTACGACTTCAAGGGCGTCGGCGCCTCGGTCGAGTGGAGCGGAGAGAAGATCCTGCTCAAGGCCTCCTCGGAGGAGCGCGTCAAGGCCGTGCTCGACGTGGTGCAGTCGAAGTTCATCAAGCGCGGCATCACGCTGAAGAGCCTCGACGCCGGCGAGCCCTACGCCTCGGGCAAGGAGTTCCGCATCGAGATCGCCCTGAAGCAGGGCATCGATCAGAAGGCCGCGAAGGAGATCGGCAAGATCATCCGCGAAGAGGGCCCGAAGACGGTGAAGTCGCAGATCCAGGGCGACGAGCTCCGCGTCTCCTCGAAGAGCCGCGACGACCTGCAGGAGGTCATCCGCATCCTGAAGGCCGCCGACCTCGAGGTCGACCTCCAGTTCGTGAACTTCCGCTGAGCCCTGCCGGCTGAGGCGCGCAGCCGCCGGTGATCAGCGCGACGGCGCGTAGCCGCGGAGCCAGCGGCCGATCGACGCGTAGGCGGCGGCGCGGGCGGGCTCGCGCGAGAGCGTGACGTCGTGCAGCGCGCCGTCGATGCGCGACACGGTGACCTCCGGGCCGAGCTTCAGCGCCCGCTCGGCGATCTCGTCGACGACGAGCACGCTGTCGCTCGAGCGCATCGACTCGTCCCAGCGGGTCAGGATGCTCGAGCGCGCCGAGAGCAGGGTGAGCGTCGGCGTGCCGACGTCGATCCCGGCGGCGACGCGGGCGTGCCCGGCGAGGATCGCGTTCAACCACACCGGGCTGGTCGCGAAACCGCGGTCGGGGCGCCAGCGGTGGTCGTACTCCCACTCGCCGCCCTGCTCCTTCGCGACCGCGCGGGTGTAGAAGCCGAGGTCGACGTTCGGCAGCGGAGCGAGCGGGTGCACGCGGGCACCCAGGGCGAACACGGGGGCGAGCGCCTCCCGGCCCATCCGGCTCAGCTGGAACTCGAGCCACGGGCTGTTCAGCACGAGCGCGCTCGCCCGCCCGCGGTGGCGGTCGGACCAGAGCGAGAGGGTCAGCCCGCCGGTCGAGTGCCCCATCAGGATGAGCGGGCGGGTGGATGCCCCGCCGCTCGATGCGCGAACGGCGTCGAGCGCGGCGTCGAGGTCGGCGTCGTAGTCGGCGAGGTCGGTGATGAGGCCGGGCGTCTGCCCGGGGCGGAGGCTCCGCCCGTACTTCCGCAGGTCGAGGGCGAAGAAGCGGGCGCCCTGCGCGGCCCAGTACCGGGCGAGCTCGGGGTTGAAGAAGTAGTCGCTCCAGCCGTGCACCGAGAGCACGTCGCAGCCGGCGACGGGTCCGCGCGGGGTGCGGGCGAACGGCCACCAGCCGGATGCCGGGGGCGGCGTGTACCGCACGAGGGTCGCGACGAGCTCGCCCTCGTCGTCGGAGCCGAGCGGCAGGGTCAGCTGCTCGAAGCCCGGCCCGAGCAGGTCGGGCCGCCACGCAGCGGTCATGGCCCCAGGCTAGCGGGCCCGACCAGGAAGGCGAGGAGCGCCCCGGCGAGCATCGCCGGACCGAACGGCATCGCCCCGCCGGGCTCGAGGCGCCGCGCCGCGAGTGCCACGAGCGCGGCGAGGCCGCCGAGGAGGAACATCGCGAGCACCCCATACAGCCAGCTCGTCACCCCGAACCAGCCGAGCACCCCGCCCACGAGCGCAGCGAGCTTCACGTCGCCCATGCCCATCGCCCGCGGGGACGCGAGCGAGACGGCGAGGAAGAGCCCGAACAGCACCGCGGCGCCGACGAGGGCCGACAGCGCGCGCCCCGCGCCGGTGCCGCCGTCGAGCGCCGCCGCGACGGCGAGCAGCGCGGCGAGCGCGAGCCCCGCCCGGCCGAGCACCGCGTTGGGCAGCCGGTGCTCGAGCACGTCGACGATGCCGAGCACGGTGCCGGCGGCCGCGAACCCGAGGAGGGCGCCCAGCACGACCGCGGCCGAGGCATCCGTCGCCGGCTGCGTCAGCTCACCGCCGAACCGCCAGCCGAGCGCGCCGAAGGCGACCGCCGCGACCGTCGCTGCGATCGCGCGGATGCGGGTGCTCGGACACGAGCGGACGAGCAGCGTGCGCCCGACCCAGCCCGCGAGCGGCCACCAACCCAGCGCCGCGCCGCCCGCCGCCGCGACGAGCGGGAGGGCGGCGAGGACGACGGGCACGCCGCGAGGCTACCGAGCCGACGGGCCCCGCGCCGCCGGCCCTCCACAGGGTGCGTGCGGGCCCGGCCTACGCCTCGCCGCGGGAGAGCTCGACCATCTCGTCGCGGGGCACGACCTTGATGCGCACGCGGCCCTCGGCCTCACCGAGCGCGAGCTCGTGCTCGTCGAGGCGGTGCCAGCCGTCGAGGTCGGTCCAGCGGATGCCGCGCGACTCGAGCAGCTCGACGATCGCGCCCTCCTCAGGGTGCTCGGGTTGCCACCAGTTGCCGAGGTCGTTGATGACGTGCTTCACCGTCTCCATCGCGTCGGACTTCGTGTGGCCGATGAGGCCCACGGGCCCGCGCTTGATCCAGCCGGTCGCGTACACGCCGTAGAGCTGGCGGGGCTCGCCCGACTCCTCGTCGCGGATCAGCACCTGGCCCTCGTGGTTCGGGATGACGCCGAACTTCTCGTCGAACGGCACGCCCGGCAGCGGCGAGCCGAAGTAGCCGACCGCGCGGTAGACGGCCTGCACCGGCAGCTCGCGGATCTCGCCGGTGCCCACGACGCCACCGGCGCCGTCGGACTTCGTGCGCTCGTAGCGGATGGCGCCGACCCGGCCCGTGCCGTCGTCGACGAGCTCCAGCGGCTTCGCGAAGAAGTGCAGGTGCAGGCGCCGCGACGCCTGGCCCACCTCGCGCTGGCGCCACTGCTGCAGCACCTTGTCGATGACGAAGACCTGCTTGTTTCCCGACACCGCGGCCTTCGCCGCGTCGTCGTAGTCGAAGTCCTCGTCGTAGACGATCATGTCGACATCGCGCAGCTCGCCGAGCTCGCGCAGCTCGAGCGGCGTGAACTTCACCGAGGTCGGGCCGCGGCGGCCGAAGACGTGCACGTCGGTGACGGGCGAGGCCGCGAGCCCCTCGGCGACGTTCGCCGGGATCTCGGTGACCATCAGGTCCTCGACGTGCTTCGCGAGGATGCGGGCGCTGTCGAGGGCGACGTTGCCGTTGCCGATGACGGCGACCTGCTTCGCGTCGAGCGGCCAGGTGCGCGGCACGTCGGGGTGCCCGTCGAACCAGCTGACGAAGTCGGCGGCGCCGTACGAGCCCTCGAGCTCGACTCCGGGGATGTGCAGCGGGGCGTCGCGCACCGCGCCGGTCGCGAAGATCACCGCGTGGTAGTGCTGCTTCAGGTCGTCGAGCGTGAGGTCGGTGCCGAAGCGGACGTTGCCGAAGATTCGGATGTCGCCGCGGTCGAGCACCTCGCGGAGCGCCGTGATGATGCCCTTGATGCGGGGGTGGTCGGGGGCGACGCCGTAGCGGACCAGGCCGTAGGGCGCCGGCAGGTGATCGAACAGGTCGATCGACACGTCGAAGTTGCGCTCGGCTTTCAGCATGATGTCCGCCGCGTAGATCCCCGCGGGGCCGGCTCCGACGATCGCCAGGCGCAGCTTGTTCCTCGTCACGTGCTCGTTCTCCTCTCGCCCGAGCTCAGCTCGAGCGCTCCACGATGGTCTCGGCGAATCGCGTCAGCGCCTTCTTCACGCTGCCCTCGGGCAGCGGCGCGAGCGCGGCGACCGCCTCGTCCGCCCAGCGGTGCGCCTCTGCGAGCGTCACCCTGGTGGCCTCGTGCTCACGCAGCTCCGCCACGATGGCGTCGACCGTCTCCTTCGACGGCACGATCCTCGCGGCCTGCGTGTTGGTGTCGAGCGGGTCGCCCACGGCGTCGGCCGGGACGGGGAGCACGTCGCGCTCGATGCGCGCCAGCAGGGATGCCGCCTCGGCATCCTGCTTTGCGAGCTCGCGCAGACGCAGCAGCGGCAGCGTCACGACCCCGGCGCGCAGGTCTGTGCCCGGCACCTTGCCCGTCTCCGCCGGACGCGGCGACAGGTCGATGACGTCGTCGATGAGCTGGAAGGCGACGCCGATCTTCTCGCCGAACTCGACGAGCGGCGCCTCGAAGGCCGGGTCGGCGTTCGAGAAGATGACGCCCGACTGCGCGGCCGCCGCGATGAGCGAGCCGGTCTTGTCGGCGAGCACCTGGATGTAGTGGGCCACGGGGTCGTCGTCCGACTGCGGGCCGACCGTCTCGTGCAGCTGCCCGAGCACCAGGCGCTCGAAGGTGTCGGCCTGCATGCGGATGGCCCGCTCACCGAGCCGCGCCATGAGCTGGCTCGCGCGGGCGAACAGCAGGTCGCCGGTGAGGATCGCGATCGAGTTGCCCCACACCGCGTGGGCGCTCGGCACCCCGCGTCGGCGGTCGGACTCGTCCATCACGTCGTCGTGGTACAGGCTCGCGAGGTGCGTGATCTCGATCGCCTCGGCGGCGATGACGACCTCGTCGGTGACGCCGTCGCCGAGCTGCGCGGCGAGCAGGGTCAGCATGGGGCGCACCCGCTTGCCGCCGGCCTCGAGCAGGTAGCGCGTCGAGGCATCCGCCACGGGCGCCGTGAACCGCACCTCGTCGACGAGCCCCGCCTCGACCCGGTCGAGTCCGTCGTCGATGGCCCGCGCCATCGCCCGATCGGCCGCGGACGCGAAGACGCGCTCGCTCAGACCGAGGTTGGCGGCGAGGGAGGACCCGCGACGCGCGCCCTGGAGGCTCGATTTCACGCTGTCCAGCCTACCTGTGCGTCGGAGCGGCCTCGGCTATCGGCCGTGGCGAAGGCGGACCCGGCGCATCGCCCGTCCGGCGAGCCGCACGCCTCGCCCGCCCGACGGCCCGGTGCGCCCTACGCCTCGGCGGGCGCGAGCGGCTTGCGCCCGCGGTGCAGGGCCACGACGCCGAGCGTGAGGTTCCGCCAGGCCACGTCGCGCCAGCCGGCCTCCCGCAGCCAGGCCGCGAGCTCCGACTGCACGGGCCAGGCGTTGATCGACTCGTTCAGGTACTCGTACGCGGTGTCGTTCGAGCTCGAGAGCTTCACGAGGGGCGGCATCACCCAGCGCTGGTAGGCGCCGTAGCCGGCGCGCACGAGCGAGGCCTGCGGGTGGGAGAACTCGCAGATCACGAGCCGTCCGCCGGGCTTCGTCACGCGGAGGAACTCGCGGATCGCCTGCTTCGGGTCGCTCACGTTGCGCAGCCCGAACGAGATCGTGACGGCGTCGAACTCGTCGTCGTCGAACGGCAGCTGCATGGCGTCGGCCTCGACGAAGACGAGGTTCTGCACGTGCGCCTGGCGGCGCCGGCCGACCTCGATCATGCCGGGCGAGAAGTCGGCCGCGACGACGGAGGCTCCGCTGCGGGCGAGGCTCGCGCTCGAGGTGCCGGTGCCCGCGGCGATGTCGAGGATGCGCTCGCCCGGCTTCGGGTCGACCGCCCGGGTCGTCGCGACGCGCCAGAGCGGGGCGTTGCCCATCGACAACAGGGTGTTGGTGCGGTCGTAATTGGCCGCCACCCGGTCGAACATGGCCGAGACCTGCTCCGGGTTCTTGCCGAGGTCTGCGCGGGTCATCCCCCGAGTCTACGGCCGGCGCCCGAGACCCCGGCAGCCGCCTCGCCCCGGCCACCCCGCAGCGCCGCGCGGCGCCGCCCCGCGGCGGCCGACCCCGCGCAGGGCGGGCGTAGGCTGGGGCGGTGAGCCAGAATGCCGCCGCCTCCCCCGCCTCAGCGGGCTCGCGGCTCATCGTTCGCACGGTCGCGGTCGAGGAGACCGAGCCGCTGATCCCCCGCACCGATCCGCGAAACCCCCTCGTCTGGTTGCGCCGCGGCGAGGGCGTCGTCGGGCTCGGCGAGGTGCTGCGCATCGAGACCTCCGGCGCACGACGGATCGAGGATGCCGCGGCCGCGTGGACCTCGCTCGCCGCCGCCGCCGACCTCGACGACCGGGTCGGCCTCCCCGGCACCGGGCTCGTCGCCTTCGGCGCCTTCGCCTTCGCTGCGCACTCGTCCGCGACGAGCGTGCTGATCGTGCCCGAGCTCATCCTCGGCCGCCGCGACGGCCGCTCGTGGATCACCCGAATCGCCCTCGCCGACTCCGCCGAGGGGCAGGCGCTCGCCGCCGGCGGCGAGGAGGCATCCGCGCTCCTGCCGACGCCTGCGCCGAAGCGCCAGGTGCCGCGGGTCGCCTTCGCGCCCGGCAGCATGACGGCGGAGGGCTACGAGGCCGCCGTCGCCGAGGCCGTCCGCCGCATCGACGCCGGCGAGCTCGAGAAGGTCGTGCTCGCCCGCCAGCTCGTCGGCGAGCTCGACGAGGACGCGGGCCTCCGCGCGACCATCAACCGGCTCGCCGAGGACTACCCCGACACGTGGGTGTTCGCCGTCGACGGCCTCGTCGGCGCGAGCCCCGAGACGCTCGTGCGCGTCGACCACGGCACCGTCTCGGCCCGGGTGCTCGCCGGCACCGCGCCGCGCGGCGCGGGCGAGGCATCCGACCGCGACCATGCCGCGCAGCTCGCCGCGAGCGAGAAGAACCTCGCCGAGCACGCCCTCGCCGTCGCGAGCGCGGTGCAGCGCCTCGCCCCGCACACCCGCCGCCTCGACACGAGCCCGGAGCCGTTCACGCTGCAGCTGCCGAACCTCTGGCACCTCGCGACCGACCTCAAGGGCACCCTCGGCGACGGCTCGAACTCGCTCGACCTCGTGCGCGCGGTGCATCCGACGGCCGCCGTCGCGGGCACGCCCCGCCGGATCGCGCTCGACACCCTCGCCGAGCTCGAGGGCTTCGATCGCGGCCGCTACGCGGGCCCGGTCGGCTGGGTCGACGGCGACGGCGACGGCGAGTGGGCGATCGCGCTGCGCTGCGCGCAGGTCGACGGCGACGGCACCGTCACGGCGTACGCGGGCTGCGGCATCGTGCACGACTCGGTGCCGGCGGAGGAGCTCGCCGAGACCGAGATGAAGTTCCGCCCGATCGTCGAGGCCTTCGGCGGCTGACGCCGCCCCTGCTCGCTCAGGATGCCGCGAGCCGGCGCTGCTGCTCCGCGACGTCGTAGTCGGCTTTCGGCCACTCGAGGGCCATCCGCTCCAGGGCGTCGATGACGAGGTGCTGCACCGCGAGCCGCGCGTACCACTTGCGGTCGGCGGGAACGACGAACCACGGGGCATCCGCCGTCGCCGTGCGATCGAAGACGAGCTGGTACGCCTCCTGGTAGTCGTCCCAGCGGGAGCGCTCGTCGATGTCGCCCGGATTGAACTTCCAGTGCTTGTCGGGCCGGGCGAGGCGGTCGGCGAGGCGTGCGCGCTGCTCGTCCTTCGAGAGGTGCAGCATGACCTTCACGATCGTCGTGCCGGTGCGGGCGAGCTCCTCCTCGAAGTCGTTGATCGCGCCGTAGCGCCGCTCGATCTCGTCCGCCGGGGCGAGCTCGCGCACGCGGCCGATGAGGACGTCCTCGTAGTGCGAGCGGTCGAACACGCCGATCCGGCCCGCTGCGGGGACCTGCTTGTGGATGCGCCAGAGGAAGTCGTGCTCGAGCTCCTCCGGGGTGGGCTTCTTGAACGCGGCGAGCTGCACGCCCTGCGGGTCGACCGCGCCCATCACGTGGTTCACGATGCCGCCCTTGCCCGCGGAGTCCATCGCCTGCAGCACGAGGAGCACCCGCCGCTCGTCGCCGTTCACGACGTTGTTCGCGAACAGCTGCTCCTGGAGCCGGTTCAGCACCGCCGCGCCCTCGGCGAGCGCGGCCTGCCCGGCGGCCTTGTCGCCCTCGAAGCCGGGATGCGCGTTCGTGTCGGCGTCGGCGAGGCGGAAGCCGGGGCCGACGCGGAGCAGCTCGGCCGGATCGGCCGCCCAGAACGATTCGCGGTCCATCGTGCGTCCCCCTTCGCGCGGCGGATGCCGCATGGGCTCCATCATGGCGCCGCGGGAGGGGATCCGCACGGCGGGAGGATCAGAATCCCGAAACCGTCCTCCCTCGATGCGCATCTCCTCCCGCGGGGCTTACAGATCGAGTGCGGCGAGGAGCGCACGCGAGCGGCGCACATCGTGCTCGGTCCGCTCGATGAGCTCGTCGAGCGAGTCGAATCGGCGCATCTCGCGGAGCATCGCCACGGGTTCCACGGTGATCGCCCGGCCGTAGAGGTTCTCGTCGAGGTCGTGCACGTACGCCTCGATCCTCCGCTCGAACACGTCGTCGAAGGTCGGGTTGTCGCCGACGCTGACGGTGCCGCCGAAGCGCTCGGCGGCGGGCGGGAAGCGGATCCAGCACGCGTAGACGCCGTCGACCGGCGGCGCCTCCCCCTCGGCGACCTCGACGTTCGCCGTCGGGAATCCGAGCACGCGCCCCCGCCCGTGCCCGCCGACGACGACGCCGGCGAAGGGTGGGTCAGCCGGCGTTGCCGAGGGCATGGAATCGGCTCTGGTGGAACACGAGGGGCGCGACCTCGGGGAACATCTCGGAGCTGCGCACCTCGAGCAGCACGATCTCGTGGTCGCCGCCGTCGTACACCGCGTGGATGCCGCACTCGAGCCAGAGGGCGGCGCCCTCGACGAGCACCGAGCCGCCCTCGCCCGACCGCCAGCCGGCGTCGGCGAAGCGGTCGCCGGTGCGCGAGGACAGCTGCCGGCAGAGCGCCTCCTGGTCGGAGCCGAGCACGCTGAGCCCGAGCGCGGGCCGGTCGGCGAGCAACGGCCACGTCGTCGACGTCCGCGCGACGCTGACGGCGACGAGCGGCGGGTCGAGGGAGATGGAGGTGAAGGAGTTCACGGCCATGCCGGCCGGGGCGCCGTCGACGATCGCGGCGAGCGCCACCACGCCCGTCGGGAACGCCGACAACGCCCGGCGCAGCGCCAGCTGCGGTGCCTCGCTCACGGACTGCTGGGTGGTCATCGTCGACTCCGCTCTCCTGTTCCGCATCCGGCACAGGTAGTCAAGTTTGTCTATCTAGGGAAAGCTTATGCAGATTTGATCATGCAAAACAAGCGGGAACCTTCATCCGTCTGTCTACGATGGGAGCATGTCGTCACCAACGCGCCTCGTCGTGCTCGGAGCCGTGCACCAGTTCCAGCCCGTGCACGGCTACTTCCTCCGTCGCGAGCTCATGACCTGGCTCGTCGACGAGTGGGCGAACATCCAGCCCGGCTCGATCTACAACGCGCTCCGCTCGCTCGAGCAGGACGGCTACGTGCGCGAGAGCGGCACGGAGTCCGACGGCAAGCGGCCGGCCCGCACGAGCTACACGATCACGCCGGCCGGCGAGGTCGAGCTGATGCGGATGCTGCGCGACACCCTGTGGAACGTCGAGCCCTTCGATACGCAGGCGGTGATGGTCATCGCCTCGTTCATGTTCATCCTCAGCCGCCAGGAGGTCATCGCCGGCCTCGAGCACCGCATCACGAAGATCGACGCGATCGTGCTGACGAACGGCTTCCACATCGAGGACACCGCCCGCTCGGAGACGACCCCGAAGTACGTGCGCGAGATCTTCGAGCTCTCCACCGCCCGGCTGAAGGCCGAACAGGAATGGGCGCGCTCCCTCGTCGAGCGGCTCCGCCAGGGCGAGTACTCCTTCGCGGACGACCCGCGCGAGGAGCAGCCCCGGCGCTGAACCAGCAGCGCCGCGTCCCCCCGGCACCCGCCGCCCCGGCATCCGCCGTCCCGGCACCCGCCGTCCCGGCTTCCGCCGGGCGATCCGGAGGACCCGGGTCGTCCGCGCTCGGCCGAACGCGGACGACCCGTGCGCCACCCGACCCGATCAGGCGGCGCGACGCAGCGCGCCCGCGCGGTGCGCAGCTGCGGGGTGCTCCTCCGGGAGGGTGGCCGAACCACCGCCGAGGAGCCGCTCGCGGAGCGTCGCCCCCTCGTACTCGCTGCCGGCGACGCCGCGTTCGCGGAGGATCGGCAGCACGTGCTCGACGAAGTCCTGCGTCGAGCCCGGCTGGATCACCGGGGAGAGGAGGAATCCGTCGAGGTCGGCGCCCTCGGCGAGTTCGCACATCCGGTCGGCGATCTCCTCCGGCGTGCCGACGACGGGCTTCGCCCCCACGCCGTGCGCGTGCCAGTCCTTCAGCACGTCGCCGACGCTGAGCCCGGCGAACCGCGCGACCTGCGTCTGCGAGAGCTCGGTGTGCAACTCGGTCATCGGCGTGTCGGGGCTGTAGGAGGACAGGTCGAGCCCCGTGAACCAGGCGTAGGAGGCCACCGCGACCTCGGGGCTCTGCGCGTCGAGCACCCGCTGGTACTTGCGCTCCGCGTCCGCCGTCGTCTTGCCGACGACGCACGCGAACGCCGACATGATCTTCACGGCGGATGCGGCCCGGCCGGACGCGACCGCCTCGGCACGGATGGCGCGCGTGTGCTCGGCGAGCTGCGCCACCGAACCGGCGCCGATGAACATGCACTCGCCGTGCTTGCCGCCGAACGCCCGGCCCGCGGGCGACGCCCCCGCCTGGAAGAGCACGGGGGTCCCCTGGGGCGAGTACGCCGTGTTGCCGTAGCCGTGGGAACGGAAGTACGGCCCGTCGTGGGCGATGCGGTGCACCTTCGCCGGGTCGGCGAACACCCCGTCCTTGTCCTTCACCAGCGCGTCGGGCTCCCACGCGCCCTCCCAGAGCTTGTACACGAGCTCCATGAAGTCGTCGGCCATGCGATAGCGCTCGTCGTGCGCGACCATCGGCACTCCGAAGGCCTGCACCGCGGTCTCGGCCGTTCCGGTGGTCACGACGTTCCAGCCGATCCGGCCGCCCGAGAGCTGGTCGAGGCTCGCCATCCGCCGGGCGAACGCGTAGGGCTGCTCCGTCAGGATCGACCCGGTCATCACCAGGCCGAGCTGCTCCGTCTGCGACATCAGCGCGGCCGCGACGATCGCCGGGTCGAGCCGAGGCAGGTCGAGTCCCTCGACCGAGCAGATGTCCGGGCGGGAACCGTTCACATCGGCCCAGCCCCAGGCGTCCGCGAGGAAGAGGAAGTCGAGCCGGGCGTCCTCGCAGAGCCGAGCGAGGTCGCGCCAGTAGGCGAGCTCGTCGAAACGGATCCGCTCGTTGTCGGGATGCCGCCAGGTCGCCGTGCCCGAGTCGTTCGCCTGAGCGTTCTCGAAGAGCCCGAACCGCAGTCGTCTCATCAGTTTCTCCTTCTCGATGGGTCCGGCCCCTCGGGCCGGCGGGTCCTGGCGCCCACGGGCGCCGGTCGGTCTGGCTGGATGCCGGCGCCGCCGCGCCGGTCGGTCTAGCGGGCGACGACCTCGCCGTCGCTCCACCACAGGACGCGCCTGCGCACGACCGCGAGCAGCGAGACGAGGAGCACGCCCATCACGCACAGCAGGGCGATGCTCGCCCAGGTCACCGGCAGGTTCGCCTGCGCGGCGGACGTCGTGACGAGCGATCCGAGCCCCGCCTGCTGGCCGGCCGCGACGAACTCGGCGACCGCCGCACCGACGACCGCGAGCGGCAGCGCGATGCGCAGGCCCGCGAAGACGTACGGCATGCAGCCCGGGAAACGCAGGTCCCGGAAGATCTCCCACTTGCTCGCGTGCAGGGTTCGGAACACGTCGAGCGCCTTCACGTCGACATCGCGGAGTCCCGCGAGCGAGTTCACGAGCATCGGGAAGAACACGACGAGGGCGGTCACGATGTACTTCGGCATCATGCCGAACCCGAAGGCGACGACGAGCGCGGGGGCGATCGCGACGATCGGGGTGACCATCACGACCACGACGAGCGGCATGACCGCCCGCTCGATGAGTCGGAACTCGGCCATCACCACCGCGAGCAGGAAGCCCGCGACGATCCCGCTCGCCGCGCCGATCACGACCTCCTGCAGCGTCACGAGGAAGTTCGCCCAGTACATCGCCGGGTCGCCGGCGAGGCTCGCCCAGACCGCGTCCAGCGTCGGGATGACGTAGGGGTTCGTGATCGCCACGAGCTGCCAGCAGAGCGCGGCGACCGCGAACGTGACCGCGGTCGGCAGCCACACCTTCGGCCGCAGCCAGCCCGGTGCGCGGCGCGAGCTCGGTGCCTCGCGCCGAGTGCGGCGGTCCGCGAGCTCGGCGGCCGCCATCGAGGCGGTCGCATCGATCGTGTTCGTCTCAGACATGGGCTCCACCCATCACTTCGTGCAGCGCGGTGCGCACCACGCGCTCCAGCTCGCGGAACTCGTCGCTCGCGTAGGCCTCCTCCGTGCGGGGGCGCGGGAGGTCGACGTCGATGATCCGGTCGATGCGACCGGGGTGGGCGGCCATCACGACGATCCGGTCGGAGAGCATGATCGCCTCCGGCACGGAGTGCGTCACGAAGAGCACCGCCTTGCGGTTCGACTGCCAGAACTCGAGCAGGCCGAGGCGCTGCTGATCGCGGTTCATCTCGTCGAGGGCCGAGAAGGGCTCGTCCATCAGCATGATCGCCGGGTCGAAGACGAACGCCCGGGCGATCGCGGCGCGCTGCTGCATGCCGCCGGAGAGCTGGCCCGGGTACTTCGTCATCGCGTGGCCGAGACCGAAGGAGGCGAGGAGCTCCTCCGGGTCGCGGAGCGAGCGGCCGGCGTTCGCGCGGCGGTTCACCGTGAGCGGCAACCGGACGTTGTCGAGCACGGTGCGCCACGGCAGGAGCGCGGGCGACTGCGGGACCAGGCCGATCCGCTTGTCGGCGGCGGCGGCCCGCACGGTGGAGCCGTCGATCTCGACGCGGCCCTCATCGGCGTCGATGAGACCGGCGACGACCTTCAGCAGCGTCGACTTGCCGCAGCCCGACGGGCCGATGACGGAGACGAACTCCCCCATGCCGATCGTCAGGCTGACGTCGTCGAGCACCCGCACCCGGGCGCCGTCGGCGCCGAACGACTTCGAGACGTTGCTGACCCGGACCCCCGCGTCCGCGCCGACCGCGATGCTCATTCGCCCGGCCAGACGAGCGCGCCGTCCTGGTACAGGGAGGCGACGAGTTCGGTGTCCATCATGTCGGCGAGCGGCGGCAGATCCTTCAGGCCGCCGTACTCCTGCACGAGCTCGTACTCCGACTCCCACGCGGCCTCGCTGAGGACGCCCGGCGTCCCGCTCGCGCTGTCGCGGACCCAGCTCGACTCGACGCGCCAGGTGCGCTCCTGCTGGTCGACCGGGAAGGCGGAGCCCTGGTTGTTCGCCTCGGCGAGGGCGCTGATCTCCTCCACGCACGCGGCCTCGTCGTCGAGGCACTCCTGGAGGGCCTTGAGGCTCGCTCGCATGAAGTCCGCCGCGACCTCGCGATGGTCGGCGAGGAAGGCCGAGTTCACCTCCATGACGTTGTAGGTGCCGCCGACGCCGGAGTCGGCGGGCAGGAACTCGGTGAACGGCAGATCGAGGGAGCGGAGCTTCTCGGGCTGGTTGGAGGCGTATCCGACGATCGCGTCGACCTGCCCGCGGGTGACGACCGTGGGGTCGTAGTTGGTCATCTTGATGAGCTCGACCTTCGAGACGTCGACCCCTGCGGCGTCGAGCATCGCCGAGGCGACGGGCGTCAGGTTGATGAAGTAGCCGAGCTTCTTGCCCTCGAGGTCCTTCAGGCTGGTGATCTGCTCGTTCGCGAAGATCGAGAACGGCGAGGTGTCGCCGTACGTCGCGATGGCCGTGAGGTTCTTGCTGTTCGCCGCGGCGAGCATGACATCGGACGCCGAGCCGAGTGCGGTGAACTGGGCCTGGCCGGATGCCACGAGCTGCTGGCCGTTCGCCCCGGAGGCGTTGATCTCGACGTCGAGGCAGAGCGCGTCGAAGTAGCCGCGCTCCTTCGCGAGGAACACGTCGAGCTGACCGGCACTCGCGGAGTACCCGTAGCCGGAGATGTAGGTGATCGTGCCGGCGTCGCGGTTGCGCTGGCACGCCGCGTCGTCGATGAGCACGTCGGTGTCACCGGATGCGGGCTGTGCGTCCGCGCCCTGCTGGGCGCAGCCGCCCAGCACGGTGATGAGGGCGATGGCGGCGATCGCGGCGGGGAGGACCCGCCGGGAACCGCTCCGAGAAAACACGTCCATGTCGTTCCCTTCGGCCGTTCGTCGTTGATGGCCCGTTGAAATTAGCATATTCAATCTTGACTGTGCAAACAGTGACGAATGCCGCTCGAAGCGGCCTCGCCCCGGCCCCGGTCCCGGTCACGGTCACGGGCGGAGGAGAATCGCGCGACGGGAGGATCGAGGCCGCAACGGAGGCCTCCGCCCGCGCGAATCTCCTCCCACCGGGGGCAGCACGAGAGCGTGAGCGGGGCAGCACGGGAACGTGAGCGGGGCAGCACGGGCGCGCCAGCGGCCGGGCCGGGAGGGCGCCGCCGCCCGGGGTCAGCGGCTGAGCGGGACCTCGAGGATCGTGGGCTCCGTGACGGCCTCGCCGAGCGCGGCCTCGAGCTCGGACCGGGTCGCCGCGCGGCGGTAGCGCCAGCCGTACGCGCGGGCGAGCGCCTCGAGGTCGACCGACTGCGGGGTGTACTGCACCCGATCGAACGCTTCGGCGGGCGCGGATCCCGCGACCTCGAGCGAGTCGAAGATGGTGCCGCCGCCGTCGTTGCCGACGATCACGAGGAGCCGGGGACGGGCCTCGCCGGCACCGAGCAGGAGCGAGCCCGCGTCATGCAGCAGCGCGAGGTCGCCGAGCAGCAGCCGGGTCACGCTCGACTCGGCGCGCGCCGCGGCGTCCTGCGCGGCGCGGCCCGCCTTCGCCGCGGCGAGCTGCTGCTCGACCTCGGCCGCGCGGGCGAGCATCGCGGCGAGGTCGTCGCCGGCGGACGGGTCGAACGCGGCGGGCGACGCGGCCTGCGGCTCCGACGCGACGTCCGGCTCCGAGGCCGCGGACGCAGCGGCATCCTGCGCAGGGGACGCGGCCGCCGCACCGGACCCGGCTGCCTCGGCGCCCCCGCGCGCCGGCTGCTGACTCGCGATCGCGATGCCGAGCGCCGTCGCGACGGTGCCGTCGATCCCGGAGAGCCCGCGGTTCGCGTGCGCGTGGATGCGCCGACCGGGCACGACCCGGTCGGCGTCGCGGATCAGGCGGGATGCCCCGAGCACGAGCCGGTCGTGCGGCCAGCTCGCGGCCCACACCGATTCGGCGAGGAGCCGGCGGCCGACCGGTTCGCGCATCCGCCCGAGCTGCGCGTCGAGGAAGGCGCGCTGGGCGGCGAAGTCGGTGACGTGGCCGGTCTCGTCGACGCCGCTGCGCACGGGATCCGGCTCAGCGGGCGCCTCCGCCGCGGCGAGCGCCCGGCCGGCCTGCACCCAGCGCCCGAGCCAGGCCCGCTCGCCGTCGCCCGGGGGGCCGGGCTCGACGTGCACCGCGCGCTCGAAGCGGCGAGCGCGGTGCCCCGGGTTGAACCACTCGACGCCCGACGGGGCGACGACCACGGTCTCGACGCCGTCGCGCTGGACGAGCGCGGGCACCTCGCGGGAGAGCGTCGGATGCCCGAACACGATCACCCGCTCGACCGCGCCGCCGAGGGCGGGCTCGGCGAGCACCTCGCGGTAGGCGGGCACGAGGTTCGGCCCGAACCTGGCCCCGCTCGTCACCTCGGCGATGAGCGGCCAGCCGCCCGCGCGCGCGAGCGCCTCGGCGGCCGGTCCGGCGCCGGCCCCGGCGACGACGAGCGTGCGGGGTCCGCGGGCCAGCGCACCGGCCCGCCCGTTCGCACCGGGCTCGGTGCCCGGCAGGGCGGCGGGGGCTGCACCTCCCGCGGGACCGGACGCGGGCGGCAGCTCGGCGGGCGCGGACAGCGGCTCCCGCAGCTGCAGGTTCAGGAGCACGGGACCGGGACCGGGATGCGGCACGGGCTCGCCCGAGGCATCCCGCCCCTCCGCCGCGGCGACCGCGACGCGCGCGAGCTCCGCCGCGGCATCCGCCTCGCCGGGCGCGCCCTCGGGCGCCGAGACGTCGCGCTCGAGGCGCACGGCCCCGGCGAAGATGCCGGGCTGCATGGTGGTCTGGTTCGAGCGGATGCCGCGGAGCTCCGCCGGCCGATCGGCGGCGAGCACGAGGAGCGGCACCCCGGCGTGGTGGGCCTCGAGCACCGCGGGGTGCAGGTTCGCGATGGCGGTGCCGGAGGTCGCGACGACGACCGCCGGGCGCCCCGTCTCGATGCCGAGCCCGAGCGCGAGGAATCCGGCGCCGCGTTCGTCGATGCGCACGTGCAGCCGGAGCCGTCCGGCGCGCTCGAACTCCGCGGCGGCGAGGGCGAGGGCCTGCGAGCGCGAACCGGGCGCCACGACGACGTCGGTCACGCCGAGTCGTTCGAGCTCGGCGAGGAGCGCGACGGCGTACTCGCTCGCGGGACTCCCCCGACGTGCGGATGCCGCGGGCTGCTCGCTCGCGGCAGCCGGGTCAGTCATGCGGTCGGCCGGTCTGACCGGGGTCGGCCGGTCCCTCCGGGTCGTGGGGGCCGGAATCGCCGCGGCTCGGATGCCCGGCACCGGAATCGCGCCCGTCGCCCGTCTCGGGCTCCTCGTCGAGGTCGGCGAGCTCCTGCTCGAGGCGGCGGATGCGGTCTTCCTGCTCCGCGTCGGAGCCGAGCCGGCGGAGGAACTCGGCGTCGTCGTCGGGTGCGAGGGAGCGGCCGCTGCGGTTGCGGCGGCCCCGGCCGATCAGGAACCAGAGCACGCCGCCGATGACCGGCACGAGGATCACGAGGGCGACCCACCAGCCCTTGCGGAGGCCGCGCACGCGCAGCCGATCGAACAGCGCGCAATCGACGATCGTGTAGATCCAGAAGACGATCGCGGCTGCCACGACGATGACAGCGAGCCTCGGCATGCCCCTAGTCTAGGCGCGCCACATCACGGCAGGCTGGGAGCCCCCGCAGCCCGCGCTCAGCCGGCGCGCCTACACTGACAGGGTGAAATCGGTGCCCGTCTGGATCTGGTACACCGCGCTGCGCATCCTGCTCTTCGCGGTGCCCCTCGCCGTGCTGCTCATCGCGAACGTGAACGTGTGGGTGTCGACGCTCGTCGCGGCCGTCTTCGGCCTCAGCGCCTCCCTGATCTTCCTGCGGAAGCCGCGCGAGGCCCTCTCCGGCGACCTGTACGCCGCCCGGCACCGCGAGCAGCCGCTCGTGCGCGAGGACGACGCCGAAGAGGACGCGGCCGTCGAGGCCGTCGAGCACCCCGCGGAGTCCGCGGCGCCGAAGCGCGCCGAGTAGTCCGCACCGCCGCCGGCGGAGCGGCGCCGGCGGAGCGGCACCGGCGGAGCGGCACCGGCGGAGCGGCGCCGGCGGAGCGGCACCGGCGGCCGGGCTCCCCCGCGCCCCTCAGAGGGCGAAGACGAGCCCCAGCCCGACGCCGTACGCGAGCGCGGTGACGCTCGCGAGCTGCAGCGCGATGAGCAGCTCCCTGGCGGTGCGCGCCGAGATGACGATGACGCACGCCGGCAGCGCCGCGAGCAGGGCGAACAGCACGAGCCATCCGGCCGGGTAGAGCAGCGCCCAGAACGCGGCGATCCCGAACGGCGCGAGCATGAAGACGCAGAACAGGGCCCGGCCGACGGGCGCGCCGACGAGCACGGCGAGCGTGCGCTTGCCGGCCGTGCGGTCCTGCTCGACGTCGCGGAGGTTGTTCGCCATCAGCACGGCGCAGGCGAGGAGCCCCGCGCCGACGCCGCCCGACCAGGCCTCGAGGTTCACGTCGAGGGCCTGCACGTACGCGGAGCCGGCGGTGGCGACGAGCCCGAAGAAGACGAAGACGAACAGCTCGCCCAGCCCGGCGTAGCCGTAGGGGCGCTTGCCGCCGGTGTAGAACCAGGCGGCGACGATGGCCGCGGCGCCGACCGCGAGGAGCCACCACTGCTGGGTGATGACGACGAGCGCGAGGCCCGCGAGCGCGGCGATGCCGAGGAAGGCGAGCGCGACGGCGAGCACGTGCTTCGGCTTCGCGAGGCCCGAGCCGGTGAGGCGCGCGGGGCCCACGCGGTGGTCGTCGGTGCCGCGGATGCCGTCCGAGTAGTCGTTCGCGTAGTTCACGCCGATCTGCAGCGCGAGCGCGACGATGAGGGCGAGCACGGCGCGGGTCGGATGCCACGGGCCGTCCGCGATGGCGACGACGCCCGCGCCCGTGCCGAGCGCGACGGGCGCGACGGCGAGGGGCAGGGTGCGGAGGCGGGCGCCCGAGATCCAGTCGCCGACGGTCGCGGGACCGCGCGCGGCGACCGGGCCCTGGGCGGCGCGGGCGGGATTGCCGCTGCGGCCGTAGCTCTTCGCGCGGCGGATGACGGCGGGATCGGGGCGATGGGGCTTCTGGCGTACCACGGCCCTCAGCCTAGTTCCGCTGCCTATGCCCGCGCCGCGAGCAGCGCGGCGACGACCCGACGGTCGGGCTTGCCCGAGTCGAGGCGGGGCATCGACTCGAGCGCGGCGAGGCGCACCGGCCGGCCGGCCGGCGGCAGGCCCGCGGCGTCCACCGCGGCGGCCATCGCGGCGAGCTGCTCGCGCACGGCGTCGTCGCCGCGACCGGCGAGCGCGCTGGCCTCGACGGCGACGCCGGGACGCTCGCCCCACTCCCCGTCGCGCACGGCGACGACGACCGCCTCGGCGAAGCCCGCCAGTCCTCGGATCGCCCGCTCGACCTCGCCGAGCGCGACCTTCACCCCGCCGGAGATCACCACGTCGTCGGCGCGTCCCCGGATCCGCAGCCGCCCGTCGTCGAGCAGCTCGCCGAGGTCGCCCGTGCGGTACCAGCGTTCGCCGCGCTCGACGAGGAAGGCGCGCGCGGTGCGCTCCGGGTCGCCGAGGTAGCCGCTCGCGAGCGTCGGCCCGCCGAGCTGCACCTCGCCGTCGACGACGCGCACCCGCACCCCCTCGAGGGCCCGGCCGTCGTAGACGCATCCGCCCGCCGTCTCGCTGGAGCCGTAGGTGCGCACGATCCGCGCGCCGAGCGCCTCGGCGCGTTCGGCGAGCTCCGCGCCGAGCGCCTGCCCGCCGACGAGCACGGCGTCGAAGGAGCGCAGCGCGGCCGCGACGAAGGGGTCGCGATCGGCGCCGTCGACGAGCCGGGCCAGCTGCACCGGCACGAGCGAGGCGTAGTGCGGCATGCCCGGGAGCATCGTCGCGGCGGCGGCCGCGAAGCCCGCCGCGGTGAACCCGCCCTCGGGCACGCTGACGGGGTCGAGCCCGGCGAGCTCCGAGCGCACGAGCACCTGCGCCCCGGCGATGTAGTGCCCGGGCAGGGCGAGGAGCCACTGCCCGTGCCCGCCGAGCGCCTCGTGCGTGGCCTCGGCGCTCGCGACGAGCGCGTCGGCCGTGAGCGCGACCCGCTTCGGCGCGGCCGTCGAGCCACTCGTCTCGACGACGAGCGCGACCGCGTCATCGACCTCGCGGAGCTCGGCCGGCAGCGCGGCGGATGCCCCGGCGCCGGATGCCTCGTCGGCCGACGCGGCCCCGAGGTCCGGGACCGGCCAGACCGCCGGACCGCCCTCGAGCGCGGCGGCGAGCGCCGCGCGCAGCCGCGCGAGATCCGAGGCGGGAACCCGCTGGAGCGGTTTCACCGTCGGCCCGCGCGTGAGCGACTCAGAAGTGCCACGGGTACGGCCCCCAGTCGGGCGCGCGCTTCTCGAGGAACGCGTCGCGGCCCTCGACCGCCTCGTCGGTGCCGTAGGCCAGGCGCGTCGCCTCGCCCGCGAACACCTGCTGGCCGACCATGCCGTCGTCGACGGCGTTGAACGCGAACTTCAGCATGCGGATCGCGGTCGGCGACTTGGTGAGGATCGTGCGCGCCATCGCGATCGCCTCGCGCTCGAGCTCGGCGTGCGGCACGACGCGGTTCACGGCGCCCATCTCGTAGGCGCGCTCGGCGGAGTACTCCTCGGCGAGGAAGAACACCTCGCGCGCGAACTTCTGCCCGATCTGCCGGGCGAAGTAGGCGGAGCCGTAGCCCGCGTCGAAGGAGCCGACGTCGGCATCCGTCTGCTTGAACCGCCCGTGCTCGCGGCTCGCGATCGTGAGATCGCAGACGACGTGCAGCGAGTGCCCGCCGCCCGCGGCCCAGCCCGGGACGACCGCGATCACGACCTTCGGCATGAAGCGGATGAGGCGCTGCACCTCGAGGATGTGCAGGCGCCCGACGGCGGCGTGGCCGTGCGGGTCGGCGGTGCCGCCCGCGCCGTCGACGATCGCGGTCTCGGCGTCGGAGTACTTGTACCCGTCGCGGCCGCGGATGCGCTGGTCGCCGCCGGAGCAGAACGCCCAGCCGCCGTCCTTCCCGCTCGGGCCGTTGCCGGTGAGCAGCACGACGCCGATGCGCGGGTTCGTGCGCGCGTCCTCGAGGGCGCGGTAGAGCTCGTCGACCGTGTGCGGGCGGAACGCGTTGCGCACCTCGGGACGGTCGAAGGCCACGCGGGCGATGCGCCCGTCCTTCGAGTGGTGGTACGTGAGGTCGGTGAAGCCCTCGGGCCCCGCGAGTGCGGGCGCGGCATCCACCCACTCGCTCGGATCGAACAGCTCGGACACCTCGGCGCTCATGCCCTCCAGCCTATTCCCGCTGCGGGTCCGCCCGGGGTGCGCGAGACTGGGCGCATGGACCAGCCCGCCTCGCCGCTCCCGCCGCTCCCGCGCCCGTCGCTGCAGGACCTCCTCGCCACCGCCCGGGTCGTCGCACTGCCGCTCGTGACGCGCTTCCGCGGCATCGACGTGCGCGAGGCGCTGCTCCTCGAGGGCCCGGAGGGCTGGTCGGAGTTCAGTCCCTTCGCCGAGTACGACGACGCCGAGGCCGCCGTCTGGCTGGCCGCCGCGATCGACTTCGGCTGGTCGGCGCCGCCGGCGCCGCTCCGGGACCGGATCCCGGTGAACGCGACGGTGCCCGCCGTCGACCCCGACAGCGTGCCCGCCGTGCTCGCCCGCTTCCCCGGCTGCCGCACGGCGAAGGTCAAGGTCGCCGGCCTCGATCAGACCCTCGCGCAGGACGTCGCCCGCGTCGCCGCGGTGCGCCGCGCGCTCGGGCCGGAGGGTCGGGTGCGGCTCGACGCGAACGGCGGCTGGACGGTCGACGAGGCCGAGCGCGCCGTGCACGCCCTCGCCGAGTACGACCTGGAGTACCTCGAGCAGCCCTGCGCGACCGTGCCCGAGCTCGCCGAGATCCGCGAGCGCACCGCGTACCTGGGCATCCCCGTCGCGGCCGACGAGAGCGTGCGCCGGGCCGCCGATCCCCTCGCGGTCGCGGAGGCGGGGGCTGCGGACCTCCTCGTGGTGAAGGCGGCGCCGCTCGGCGGCATCCGCCGGGCGCTCGGCATCGTCGGGCGCGCCGGCCTGCCGGTGAACGTGTCGAGCGCGCTCGACACGAGCGTCGGGCTCGCGATGGGCGCCCACCTCGCCGCGGTGATCCCCGAGCTCGACTACGACTGCGGGCTCGGCACCGCCTCGCTGCTGGCGGCGGATGTCACGGCCGACCCGCTGCTGCCGGAGGACGGGGCCGTGCCGGTGCGCCGGGTCGTGCCCGACGCCGAGCTGCTCGAACGGCACGCGGCCGACGCGGAGCGCACGGCCTGGTGGCTGGCCCGCCTCGAGCGCTGCTTCGCGCTCCTCAGCCGGTGATCGTCGCGCGGTCGAGGTAGGCGCTGATCGCGTCCCGGTTGCGCGCGAGGCAGCCGATGCGCTGCTCGAGCTGCGCGCGCCGCTCGGCGAGGGTCTCGGCGAGCGCCTTCGCGATGACCGGCGCCTCGACGAAGGAGGTGCTCGCGAGGCAGGGCAGCATGTCGAGGATCACCGCGGTGGGGATGCCGGCCTCGATGAGCCCGCGCACCTGGTTCACCCGCTCGACGGCGCCGTCGGGGTAGTCGCGGTACCCGTTCGTCTCGCGGCGCGAGGAGACGAGCCCCTGCTCCTCGTAGTAGCGGAGCAGCCGGGTGGAGACCCCGGTGCGGTCCGCGAGCTCACCGATGCGCATGTGCTTCTCCTTCGTCCGACTTGACCTTCACACTAGTGTCAAGGTTTCAGACTGGCGACATGACCGCACCGATCACCGACTCCACCCCCGCCGTCGAGCCGCGGCGGGCCGGCGAGGCATCCGCCGCCCCCGGCCGCCGGCTGCCCTACAACGCGCTCCTCGCCCTCGCCGCGATCGTCTTCACCGGCGTCGTGACCGAGATCATGCCGGCGGGGCTGCTGCCGCTCATGAGCGCCGAGCTCGGCGTCTCCGAATCGCAGATCGGCTCGCTCGTCGCGGTCTACGCCCTGACCACCGCGGTGACGGCCATCCCGCTCACGGCGCTCACCCGGGGCATCCCGCGCAAGCCGCTGCTGCTCGCCCTCGTCACGGGCTTCGTCCTCGTGAACGCCGCGACCGCCCTCGCGGGCGACTACCTCACCATCCTCATCGCAAGGGTCGTGGGCGGCATGCTCGCCGGACTCCTCTGGGCGATGGCCGCGGGCTACGCCATGCGCATGGTGGCGCCCGCGCACTCGGGCCGGGCGCTGTCGGTGGCCATGGTCGGCACCCCGCTCGCCTTCGCCTTCGGGCTGCCGATCGCGACGAGCCTCGGCGGTGCGCTCGGCTGGCGCGCCGCCTTCGCCCTGATGGCGGCGCTCGCCGCCGGACTCGCGATCTGGGCGGCGGTCTCGCTGCCCGCCTTCCGCGGGGAGCGCGGCGCCGAGCGCCCGGGCCTCTGGCGGGTGCTGCGTCTGCCGGGGCTCACCGCGGTGCTCGCGACGACGGCCGCGTTCGTGCTCGCGCACAACGTCGCCTACACCTACATCGCCCCGCTCACGGTCGCCTCGGGGGTCGCCGCGCACCTCGACCTCGCCCTGCTGCTCTTCGGCGTCTTCGCGGTCGCCGGCGTGCTCACCGCCGGCGCGCTCGTCGACCGGCACCTGCGCGCCATGGTGCTGATCTCGGCGGCGGTGCTCGGCGCGGCGATGGTCGCGATCGGGCTCGCGACGGCGGAACCGGTGGTCGTGCTCGTCGCGATCGCGTTCTGGGGTCTCGCCTACGGCGGTGCGCCGACGCTGCTGCAGGCCGCCCCCGCGCGGATCGCCGGTCAGGCGGCCGACGTCGCGCAGTCGATGGTCGTCGCCACGTGGAACGGCTCGATCGCCGTGGGCGCCCTCATCGGCGGCGCCGCGCTCGACGCGCTCGGCATCGGCTCGCTGCCCTGGCTCGCGCTCGGGCTCGTGGCGCTCGCCGGGCTCATCGCGGCGAGCGTGCGCACCGCGTTCGCCCCGCTGCCCCGCGCCTGATCACCGCCGAGCCCAGCTCACCGCCAGCCCAGCTCACCGCCGAGGGGGTCGCATTCCGACATCCGCACGCCTGAGAAGCCGGCGGGATGTCGGGAAGCGACCCCCTCGAGGTGCGGGGAAGCGCGGGTGCGGGGAAGCGCAGGCGCGCGGAAGCGCGGGCGCTCGGCTCAGAGCCCGGAGTAGGCGTGCAGCCCCTTGAAGAAGAGGTTCACCACGGTGAAGTTGAACAGCACCGTCGAGAAGCCGATGATCGCGAGCCACGCCGACCGCGAGCCGCGCCAGCCGCGCGTCGCCCGGGCGTGGATGTAGCCGGCGTAGACCACCCAGATGATGAAGGTCCACACCTCCTTGGTGTCCCAGCCCCAGTAGCGGCCCCACGCGTTCTCGGCCCAGATCGCACCGGCCATGAGGGTGAAGGTCCAGAGGATGAAGCCGACGATCGTGACCCGGTACGCGAGGTTCTCGAGCGTGACCGAGTCGGGCAGGGTCGCGAGGAACGACTTCTTCGCGGCCTTCGCCGAGGCCACGAGCGACTCCCGTCGCGACTGCATGAGCTGCACCACCGAGAGCGCGAAGCTGAGCGCGAAGAAGCCGACCGATGCGGTCGCCACGAACACGTGGATGACGAGCCAGATCGACTGCAGGGCCGGCGGCAGCGGCACCACGGAGACGTAGAAGTTCACGGTCGCGACGCCGAGCAGCACGAGCACGAGCCCGGTGACGAAGGTGCCGAGGAAGCGCAGGTCGTGCTTCGCGACGACGAGCACGACGAGGAAGACGGTCGTGATGATGAGCGTGCCGGTGAGGGCGAACTCGTACATGTTGGCCCACGGCACCCGGCCCGCGGCGAAGCCGCGCAGCACGGTCGCCGAGAGGTGCAGCAGCCAGGCGACGACGGTCATCGCGACGCCGACGCGCAGCGCCGGCGAGCGGCCGTAGGCGACGCTCGCGCCGTCGGCGGTGGCGCTGCGCCAGCGGGAGACCCGGCCGGTCGACGCGTCGGAGCCGGAAGCGGTGCCGGTGCCGCCGGCCGCAGCCTGCGCCGCGGCCTTCGCCGAGGCGGCCTGCAGCACGCCGACCTTCTCGCGCTCGGCGGCCGGCTGCTCGGCGGCCACGCCGCCCGCGAGTGCGGCCGCGTCATCCGCCGCCTTGGCCGCGGCGGCCCCGCGCCTCGCCAGGTCGATCGAGAAGGCGATGAAGGCGATGGCGTACACGGCCATGGCCGAGTACACGCTGAGCACTGAGATTTCATCGAGGCTGGGCACGGATCTACCTTACGTCGTGGGCTTCGCGGTGTCTTGGGGGGTCTCGGCATCGGCGACAGGGCCGGCGAGCTTGTCGGCGAGGGCGGTGACCGCCGCCTCGAGTCCCGGGTCCTCGCCGCGCGCGAGACCGGCGAACTCGATCACCCGGGTGCCGTCGCGACGCGTCGCGACCTTCACCCACATCCGGCGCCGGGGCACGAAGAGCGAGGCGAGGAGGCCGGCGAGGATCAGGATGGCGAACACGAGCACCCAGCCCTGGGTCGGGTCGTGGTGGATGTCGAAGGAGGCGAATCGCTTCACCGACTGCTCGTAGTCGCGGTCGGCGGGGCTCCCGGCCGGGACGGCGGGCGCGGCATCCGGACTGTCGTCGACGAACTCGACCGTGCCGCGGCCGCCCGGCAGCTCGGTCTGCTCGCCCGGCTTCAGCTCGATCGAGTCGACGCCCGTCTCGCCGCCGGTGAGCTGGTCCATGCCCGAGGGATCGAGCGTGTACACCGAGGTCGGGGTGCCGCTGTTGATGCCGAGGTCGCCCTCGTACACGTTCAGCGTCAGCACGGGAAGCACGAGGTCGGGGTAGGTGGAGGCGTAGGCGCCCGAGCCGAGCACGTCCTGCGTCGGGTAGAAGAAGCCGACCATGCCGAGCTGCTCCTCGAGTCCGTCGGGCACCTTCACGACGCCGATGGAGGTGAGGTTCGCGTCCTGCGGCAGGAACGGCACCGCGTCGTCGAAGACGATCTCGCCCTCAGGGTCGCGGACGACGATGTGCGGCGCATAGCCGTTGCCGAGCAGGAAGACGTCGGTGCCGTGCGTGCGCAACGGCTCGTTCACCTTCACCTGCCCCTCCTCGGCCGCGCCCGAGCGGTCGGTGACCGTGACGTGCGCGGTGAAGTCGATCGGCTGGCCGAGCGCGTCCTGGTTCTGCGTCTCGTAGACGGCATCGAGCTCGCCGAGCGAGAGCTTGTACGGCGCGAGCGAGGTCGGGTCGAAGAAGCGGCCCGGGTTGAAGGAGTCGAACGCGGCGAGGGTGTTCACGAAGGACTGCCCCTCGACGATCACCCGCTGACCGGCGAAGCCGAAGCCGCCGCCCACGCCGACGGCGAGCAGCACGCCGAGCATCGCCGTGTGGAACACGAGGTTCCCGGTCTCGCGGAGGTACCCGCGCTCGGCCGAGACGCTCGGCTCGCCGCGCAGCTCGTAGCGCTCGACGCGGTAGCGCGCCTGCTTCAGGAGCTTCGTCGCCTCGGCGACGGCGGTCTCGGCATCCACCCCGTCCGGCAGGGGGCGCTCCGTGTAGCCGGCGAGCCGGCCGAGCCGCACCGGCGTGCGCGGCGGCCGGGCGCGCATCGCCTCGAAGTGGTGCTTCGTGCGCGGGATGATGCAGCCGATCAGCGATACGAACAGCAGCAGGTACACCGCCGAGAACCACGCCGAGCTGTACACGTCGAACATCTGGAACGTGTCGAGGACGGGCGCCGTGTCCGGGTGGTCGGTGAAGTACTGGGTGACGCCGTTCGGGTCGCTCGAGCGCTGCGGCACGAGGGACCCCGGCACCGCCGCGATCGCGAGCAGCAGGAGCAGCAGGATGGCGGTGCGCATGCTCGTGAGCTGGCGCCAGCCGAAGCGGAGCCAGCCGACGAAGCCGAGCTTCGGCTGCGAGAGGCCGCCGTCGCCCGGCGCGGGCTCCGGCGAGTCGAAGTGGTCGGCCGGCCGCAGCGGGTCGACGCCGCCGTCGCGGTCAGAGGACGAGGTCGATACCACTCATCACCCCTTGCAGATCGCTCATCCACGCGGTCCAGAGCCCGGACACCATGATCACGCCGATCAGGATGAGCAGGCCGCCGCCGATGAGGTTGATGGTGCGGATGTGCCGGCGCAGGAACGCCAGCGCCCCGGTCGCCCAGCCGAAGCCGAGCGCGACGAGGAGGAACGGGATGCCGAGGCCGATGCAGTAGGCGAGGCCGAGGAGGGCGCCCCGCCACACCGACTCGGCGTTCAGGCTGAGGCTCAGCACCGCGGCGAGCGCCGGGCCGATGCACGGCGTCCAGCCGATGCCGAAGACGACCCCGAGCAGCGGCGCGCCCGCGAGGCCCGTCGCCGGTCGCCAGCTCGGCTTCAGCTGCCGCTGCAGGAAGGTGAACTGGCCGACGAAGACGAGGCCCATCACGATCATGACCACGCCGAGCACGCGGGTGATCGGGTCCTGCCAGGCCCGGAGCCAGGCGCCCGCGGCCCCGGCGAGCGAGGTGTAGACGAGGAAGACGACGGTGAAGCCGGCGATGAAGAGCAGCACGCCGAGGAGGAGCCGTCGGCGGTTGCGCCGTTCCGCGACGGCGTCGGCCGAGGCGTCGGTGAAGCCGCCGAGGTAGCCGAGGTAGCCGGGCACGAGCGGGAGCACGCACGGGGAGAGGAAGGAGATGACGCCCGCCGCCATCGCGATCGGGATCGCCACGAGCAGCTGGCCGCTGAAGACGAGCTCGCCGGGCGTCATCGCCGGCCTCCGGGATCGCTCACGTGCGTCACTGCTCCTCGAGGAGCGTGTCGACGAGGCCGCGGAGGATCGAGGCATCCTGCAGCTGGCCGAGCACGCGCGCCGCCACCCGGCCCTGGCGGTCGAGCACGAGCGTCGTCGGCACCGCCGCGGGCGGCACGTCGCCCGCGAAGGCGAGCTGGGCGTCGCCCGAGTCGACGTCGAGGATCGAGGGGTAGTGCACCCCGTAGTCCTGCTCGAAGGAGTTCGCCGTGCCGGCCTGGTCGCGCACGTTCACCCCGACGAAGGCGACCTCGCCCGCGCCCGAGTCGTACTCCTCGTAGACGTCCTGCAGGATCGGCGCCTCGACGCGGCACGGGGCGCAGCCCGCGTACCAGAAGTTCACGACCGTCACGTCGCCGACGGTGTCGGCGGAATCGAAGTCGCCGCCGTCGACCGTGGTGCCGGAGAAGGAGACGGGCTCGCCGCGCGAGGCCTCGTCGAACTCGGAGATGGTGCCGTCGCCGGCGATGTAGTTCTTGCCGCTGCCCTCGCGGTACTGCTCGGCGAGGGGGTCGCTCGTGCAGCCGGCCAGCACCACGACGGAGGCCGCCGCGAGGGCGATCGCTGCCGTCAGCTTCTTCATCACACTGCTCCTACGTCGCTCGCGCCGGCCGCGAGGGCGGCGGCGGGGTCCCGGTACCCGATCTCGACGAGGCCGCGCGCCGCCGACGAGGAGGGCTCGAGCGTCGTGATGCTCGACAGCGCGCAGCGGCGCCGCCTCGGGTCGTGCGCGAGCGGCTGCCCGGCGAGGTGCAGGTGGGTCATCCAGATCGGCATCTGGTGGCTCACGACGACGACGTCGCCGCCGTCGACGGATGCCGAGGCGTCCACGATCGCGGCGACCATCCGCGCGACGACGGCCCGGTACGGCTCGCCCCAGCCGGGGCGCCAGGGGTTCATCAGCGCCGGCCAGTTCGCGGGCCTGCGCAGGGAGCCGCCGGGGCCGCGCATCCGCGTGCCCTCGAAGCGGTTCGTCGGCTCGATGACCCGTTCGTCGATGATCGGCTCGAGCCCGAAGGCGGCCGCGATCGGCGCGGCGGACTCGCGGGTGCGCTGGAGCGGCGAGACGACGAGCGCGCTCACGGGGCGCTCCCGGGCGACGAGGTCGGCCGCGGCGGCCTCCGCCATGCGGTGACCGAGGGCGGAGAGCCCGTAGCCGGGGAGCCGACCGTAGAGCACGCCCTGGGGGTTCGACACCTCGCCATGGCGCACGAGATGGATCTGCTCGGCCGGCACGGGTCCAAGTCTAGGTTGGCGTTCCCTTTGAATCCGCCGAGACTCCGCCTTCGGCGGCACGCCGGTAGGATAGTGCGGTGACTCACCGCACCCTCATCAAGGACCTTGCCGCGCTGCCCGACGGCCCCGTGACCGTCGCCGGATGGGTGGAGACCGTTCGCGATCAGAAGAAGGTGCAGTTCATCATCCTGCGCGACGAGTCGGGCGCCGCCCAGCTCGTGAACCCGGCGACGCGCGAGCTCGCCGAGGGCGAGGCGCCCGAGTCGGGGCCCGGCTCCGCGGCCGCCCTCGCGCTGACCGAGACGATCTCGGCGCTCTCGCACGGCACCTTCGTGCGCGTGACCGGCGAGCTGAAGCACGACGAGCGCGTGAAGCTCGGCGGGCTCGAGGTGAAGATCGCCGCCCTCGAGGTCGTGAGCGAGGCGCTCGAGACCCCCATCGCCGCCGACTCCTCGCTCGACAAGCGGCTCGACTGGCGCTTCCTCGACCTGCGTCAGCCGAAGCAGAGCCTCATCTTCCGGGTGCAGACGACCTTCCTGCACGCGCTGCGCAACGTCTGGGTGGAGAAGGGCTTCATCGAGATCCAGACCCCGAAGCTCATGGCGAGCGCCTCCGAGTCGC
Source organism: Agromyces mediolanus (assembly GCF_044917495.1). GTDB lineage: Bacteria > Actinomycetota > Actinomycetes > Actinomycetales > Microbacteriaceae > Agromyces > Agromyces mediolanus_B. The sequence goes on from NZ_JAVSSI010000015.1 coordinate 65,791, forward strand.
GCGCCGAGCTGTTCCAGCTCGAGTACTTCGAGACCGTCGCCTACCTCGCCCAGAGCCCGCAGTTCTTCAAGCAGATGGCGCAGTCGGCCGGCTTCGGCGGCATCTTCGAGGTCGGCCCGGCGTTCCGCGCCGACCCTTCGTTCACCTCGCGGCACGCGACGGAGTTCACCTCGGTCGACACCGAGTTCAGCTGGATCGACTCGCACGAAGACGTGATGGCGCTGCACGAGGAGCTCATGGTCGCCGGCTTCCAGGCCGTCGCCGACAAGCACGGCGACGAGATCCGCGAGCTCTTCGACGTCGAGATCACGGTGCCGCAGCGCCCGTTCCCGCGCATCCCGCTCGCCGAGGCGAAGCGCATCGTCGCCGAGCAGGGCTACGTCATCCCGCGCGCCGACGACGACATGGACCCCGAGGGCGAGCGCCGCATCTCGCAGTACGTGCGCGAGACGTACGGCCACGAGTTCGTCTTCCTCACCGACTACGCGTCGAGCATCCGGCCGTTCTACCACATGCGTCACGAGGGCGACCCGTCGCTCACGAACTCCTACGACCTGATCTTCAACGGCGTCGAGATCTCGACGGGCGCGCAGCGCGAGCACCGCATCGAGGTGCTCGAGGCGCAGGCCCGCGAGAAGGGCCTCGAGCCCGAGGAGCTGTCGTTCTACCTCGACTTCTTCCGCTACGGGGTTCCCCCGCACGGCGGCTTCGGCATGGGCCTCGCGCGCGTGCTGATGCTGATGCTCGGCGAGTCGTCGATCCGGGAGACGACGTACCTGTTCCGCGGCCCGACCCGCCTGCTGCCCTAAGCACCCCGCACCGGCCGGCCGGGCGGCCGGGCTCTCGCCGCCGCGAAGTCGCGCGAATGGCGCGTTCCGGAGGCTGACCAACGCAGTTCGCGCGACTCCACGATATGAAGTCGCTCGAGTGGCTGTTGACGCTGGGCCCGAGGGACGAGTTGCGCGACTTCGCGGGGGGCGGGGGCGGGGCGTCAGCATCGAGGCACCGAGGCACCGTCGGCCGAGCCGGCATCCGGCGAGTACTCATGCGTCCGACCGCCATCCGGCCAGGACGAGTGCCTCTCGCACGCGCTCGATCTGACGTGCACGCCGCTCGCCCCGGTGCTGCTTGGTGAACCGGATGACGCGCCAGCCCGCGCGCGCGAAGTCGTCGAGCCGGTCGAGATCCCGAGCGAACTGTCCGTCGTCGGTGCGGTGCTGCTCGCCGTCGTACTCGACCAGCACCCGCCATCGCGCGTAGGCGAGGTCGCCGATGCCGAGAAATCCGCCGTCCGCATCGAGAATGCGTGGATTGACCTCCGGCTCCGGCAGGCCGGCGGCGACGAGATCCAGTCTGAGCAGGGTTTCCTGCGGGGAGTCGGTGCCCGCCCGGATCTCGTGGGCGGCGCGCACGAGCGCGCGATGACCGCGGCGGCCGGCGCGCTGCTCCACGGCGAGCGCGACCCGCTCGGGGGTGGCGAGTGGCGCGTGCCGCCGAAGCAAGCCGTCGCCCGCGACGACGAGTTCGCGCTGAGATGCGAGCGCGGCGAGTTGACACCAGGCCACTTCCGCCGCGACGACCGGCAGCCCGCCGACGGTGGTGAGCTGGATCCCGCGCGGCGAGAGGCGATGCCCTCGCACGCCGCGGCCGCGAGGAAGCGCTGCCGGGAGGAAGTCGGCCACATCGATGCGGTCGTCGATGAGGCGGCTGGGCACCGGGATGCCGAGGAGCCGGCATGCCGTGACGTGGCTGAACACCTGCCCCGGCTTCATGGTGAGAAGTTTCGCCGCGCAGCGGTCGGCGAGGCCCTGCGCCCCGCTCCGCGCCATCCGCACGCCGTGGAACGGCCGGGCGAGGTCGCTTCCCCGTAGCCGTCCGGCTCGCACTCCGGCGGCAGCCGCCGCCGCGACGGTGAACGGGCCGGTGCTGAGGGCGGGTGGGAGTGGGGATCGCCGAGGCATCTCCCAAGGCTGCACGGGGATCCTCTCTCGCGAAGCGCTCTGCGAGGGAGGCGTGGAAATCGTCGGGGCCGGCGCGGCTGTGGAGGACGGACGCGATACCCGGCCCGGCCGGGCGTCCCGCGGGGACCTCCCCAACTACGGAGTCGCGCGAAGTGCTCGTAGGACGCACCTCATCCGACGGTTTGCGTGACTCCATGGGGTGGAGTCGCGCGAATGGCTGCGCAGTCGCGCGGGGAAGGACCGTTTGCGCGACTTCGGAGCGTCGAGGGCGGGGGCAGGGGCCGGGCGGGGGCAGGGGCCGGGCGGGGGCGGGGCGGGCAGCCG
>NZ_JAVSSI010000016.1:0-63305 GCF_044917495.1 Agromyces mediolanus
TTGTGGATGTGGGGGGGTCTGCGGGAAGAACAAGAAGACAAGCACACCCCCCCTAGAATTTTGATAGTTTTTTTATAATCCCCCGAGAGGTGTGAGGCGGCACCGAGCACCAACGCCCGGGGTGTGGCGGCGCGGGGTGGGCGCGCACGCGGGCGGGGGCGCGAAACGACTGGGGGGCCGCCCCCCCCCCGCTCGTATCGCCCGGCGCGCCGGGCTGCGCTCAGGCCTTGCTCAGCCCGTAGATCGGGCTCTTCGCCTGCTCGGCCTCGTGGTCGGGCCCGAGCGGGATGCCGCTGCGGTCGCGCAGCAGCAGGCTCGCCACGAGCCCGAGGAGCGTCATGCCCGCGAGATACCAGGTGACCGACATCGTCGTGCCGGTCGCGTCGACGAGGGCCGTCGCGATCGACGGCGCGAACGCCCCGCCCAGGATGGCGCCGATCGCGTAGGAGATCGAGACGCCGGAGAAGCGGATCGACGCGGGGAACAGCTCCGAGTAGAGCGCCGCCTGCGGCCCGTACGTGAAGCCGAGGCCGATCGTGAGCACCGCGAGCCCGAGGAAGAGCAGTCCCACCTCGCCCGTGTTCACGAGCGGGAACAGCGCGAACACGCCGCCGAGCTGCAGCACCCAGCCGATGAGGTAGGTCGTGCGGCGTCCGATCCGGTCGCTCAACCAGCCCGCGAACCACGTCGAGAGCAGCCAGGTGACGGCCGAGCCCGCGACCGCCCAGAGCACCGGGCCGCGCTCGAGCGCGATCGGGCCCTCGGGGTTCGTCGCGTAGTTCTGGATGTATCCGCCGGTCGTCATGTAGCCGACCGCGTTGTTGCCGGCGAAGACGAGCGCCGCGATGATCACGAGCAGCAGGTGCTTGCGGAACAGCTGGATGATCGGCATCCGCGTCTGCTCCTTGCGGTCCGCGATCTCGACGAAGACCGGGCTCTCCTCGACGCTGCGGCGCACGTAGTAGCCGATCAGGATGAGCACGACGCTGAGCAGGAACGGGATGCGCCAGCCCCACACGAGGAAGGCGTCGCCGGGCGCGATGACGGCCATCAGGGCCATGGTGCCCGAGGCGAGCAGCAGGCCGAGCGGCACGCCGATCTGCGGGGAGGCACCGAAGAGGCCGCGCTTCGTCCGCGGCGCGTGCTCGACCGCCATCAGCACCGCGCCGCCCCACTCGCCGCCCGCCGAGATGCCCTGCACGACGCGGAGCAGGATCAGCAGGATCGGCGCCGCGACGCCGATCGCGGCGTAGGTCGGCAGGAGACCGATGAGTGCCGTGGCGACACCCATCAGGATGAGCGTCAGCATGAGCACGAGGCGGCGGCCGTACTTGTCGCCGAGGTGCCCGGCGAGGAACGCGCCGAAGGGGCGGAACAGGAAGCTGATGCCGACGGTGAGGAAGGAGAGCAGCGTGCCGACGCCCGGACCCGCCGGGGCGAAGAACAGCTCGCCGAACACGAGGCCCGCCGCCGAGGCGTAGATGAAGAAGTCGTACCACTCGACGGTGGTGCCGACGACCGTGGCGAAGACGACTCGCCTGCGGTCGGCCGCCTGCGCGATCGTGCCGGTCGGGGTGAGCCCCGGAGGGTGCTCTGCTGCGCTCATGGCTGACTCCTTCGTCTGATCAGGGGCTCGGTGAGCGAGCGCCGCACGATCACCGAGGGCGGTCGCGACGAGGGGGTCGTCGACGACCGGCATCCATGATGATATACGATTTCAGATTTCTTCTCGACCCGACCGCACGCGAGCACGCTCAGGCGTGGTGCAGGGCCGCGAACTCCTCCGGCGGGAACGTGGTGTCCGTGTCCCCCAGCAGCAGCGCGCGGTACGTCGCGGTCGCCGCCTCCTCGAGGTTCAGCGCCCGCCGGAACGCCATCGCCACCGAGTCCCCGAGCGCCGAGCAGCCGTGGTGCCCCATCACGATGCAGTCGTGCTGGCGCGCCTGCTCGGCGGCGCTGTCGGCGAGCGCGTCGGAGCCGTTCGGGAAGAACGGCGTGCGGCCGATCGAGCGCACGTAGTACGCGTGGTCGAGGGTGATCAGGCGGATGTCCCGGCCGAGCGCGTCGAGCAGCACCGCGTGCTGCGGGTGCACGTGCACGACCGCGTGCACATCGGGGCGCACGGCGTAGCTGCGCTGATGCAGCTTCCACTCGCTCGACGGCGTCGCGCCGGCGAGCACCTCCCCGTCGAGCGTCATGACGGCGAAGTCGTCCGGGGTCAGGCGGTCCAGCCAGGTGCCGGCGCCGGTCACGACGAAGCGCTCCTCGTCGATGCGGGCCGAGAGGTTGCCGCCGGATGCGAGGGCGAGCCCGCGGGCGACGATGTCCGAGCCCACGCCCACGAGTTCGGCGACGAGTTCCCGCGTGCGGGCGTCGAAGGCGGCGGATGCGGCGGGCGCCGGGGATGCGGCGGTCATGCGGTGATCCTCTCGGGGGTCGGGAAGGTGCCGAGCCCGTCGTCCTTCGGCGAGCGCAGCAGGAAGGTGAGGCCGAAGCCCACGAGGTACAGCGAGGCGATGATCCAGACCGTGCCCTGGATGCCGATCGGCGTGACGAGCCCGGCGATGACGGGGCCGACGAACTGACTGAGGCCCGCACCGAGGTTCAGGATCGCGACGGCGGCCGCCTTGTGCTGCGGGGCGAGCAGCGGCACGATCGCCGAGAGCGGCACGAACATGCCGAGCGCGAGGCCGTAGACGATCGCGATGGCGATGGTGATGCCGAAGTTCGGGCCGATCGCGGTCGGCACGTAGTAGAGAGCGAGCACGGTGACGAAGCAGCCGATGCCGCCGGCCCAGGCCACCACGTTGACTCGGCCGATCCAGTCGGACAGGTACCCCGAGATGAGGTTGGCCGCGACGTTCGCCGCGAGCATGGTGCCCCAGATCGCCTGCCACTCGGCGAGGCCGAAGCCAACGTCGCGCACCATGTACGTCGTGAGGAAGACGACGAAGGCGTAGAACGAGAGCGTGTTGATGATGCGCACGACGCCGCCGACGCCGACCTTCGGATTCGACGCGACGATCGTGATGCTCGAGACGACGCCCTTGACGCTGTTCGCGAGCGTGACCTTCTGCGTGACGGGGTTCCGCAGGAGGAAGAGCACCATGAGGCCGCCGACGACGACGAAGGCGAGCGCCATCCAGAGCGTCGCGAGCTCGCCGATGACCGGGATGACGGCGCCGGCGAAGTAGGAGCTCAGCACGCCGAGGCCGAGCGTCGAGAAGAACCAGTACCAGCCGACCGCGCGGCCCATGACCTGCTCATCGGTGCCGATGGTGATCCAGACGAGGAAGCCGTAGGCGAACATCGGGTAGCCGAGGCCGCGGATGCCGAAGGCGAGCAGCATGACGCCGTAGTTGCCGCCCATCACGCCGAACACGAGGAAGACGAGTTCGAAGACCACCCAGATGGCGAAGCCGAGCATCATCACCCGCTTCGGCCCCCAGGCCTCGGCGAGGGCGCCGCTCAGCCAGGCGGCGACCGCGACGACGATGCCGTAGACGGCCCAGAGCGTGGCGACCTGGCCGGCCTCGAAGCCGAGCTCGTCGAGGTAGGGCGACAGGAAGCCGGCCTCGATGCCGTCGCCGATCATGAAGATCGTCAGGGCGACGAAGCCCCAGGCGAGCGGGCGGGCGATGCCCTGCGTGCGGAGCAGCCGGCCGAACCAGGTCTCGGTGCCGGCCGTGGGGGTGGCGGTCATGGGTGGACTCCTCATTGAGTGCGCAGTCTCGCTGCGATACATCGGGGGATCGTGTACATTTGTTCACAAGAATGAACTTCTGCTCAGTCATCATCCGGCGAAGCCGTGGCGCTGTCAAGCCCGGACCCGGGACTGGGCCCGGCACGACGGTCGCGCCGGGGCAGCGCATGGGAGGATGACGGCATGCTCTTGGGTCGCGTCGCACGCATGTACTACGAGCACGGCTTGACGCACCAGGAGATCGCCGACACGCTCGGCGTCTCCCGCATCCGCGTCACCCGGCTCCTCGCCGAGGCCCGCGAGACCGGCGTCGTCGAGATCATCGTGCACGTCGAGGAGTCGCTCTTCGCCGACGACGAGCGCGACCTCGCCGCCGCGTTCGGGCTGCGCCAGGTGTGGATCTCCCCCAGCGTCGCCGACGAGCAGAAGGCCGCCCGCGCCTTCGCCAGCGTCGGCGCCGAGGCGCTCGCCGCGAAGCTCGACCGCGACGCGGTGGTCGCGCTCGGCCTCTCCACGGCCGTCGCCCTCGTCGCCGAGGAATTCCCGGAGCAGCCGCTCGCCGCGAGCTTCGTGCCCGTCGCCGGCAGCGTCAGCGGACTCGTCAACGGCGCGAACCCGCACGAGCTCGCCCTCGCCTTCGCCCGCCGCACGAACGGCCGCGCGTTCCACCTGCCCGCCCCGCTCCTCGCCGCCTCCCCGGAGGCGGCCGCGGCCTCCCTGGCCGACCCCGGCGTCCGCGAGGTGCTCGAGCTCGCCGCCCGTGCCGACACCCTCGTCGCCGGCATCGGCGGCACGGCGCGCGGGCAGGGCCTGCTGCTCTCCTCCCTCGGCGAGGCCGAGCGCGAGCGGCTCCTCGCCGACGGGGCGGTCGGCGACCTCGCCGGACGGTTCTTCGACGCGGATGGCGAGGCCGTGCACGGCGCGCTCGATGCGCGCGTCGTCGGTCTCGGCCTCGACGAGCTGCGGGCCATCCCGAACCGCCTCGGAATCGCCCGCGGCGAGACGAAGCTCGCCGCGCTGCGCACCGCGCTCTCCAGCGGGCTCGTGAACCTGCTCGTCACCGACTCCGACACGGCGAAGGCGCTCCTCGCCGGCTGAGCGCGGCGCGCGCAGCCGGCGAGTCCCGGGACCGGCTACACCGCCCGCTCGGCGAGCGCGCGGGCATTGGCCACACCCGGCACCTCCTCGCCGGCGAGCCAGCTCCGCAGCGCGGTGGCCGCGATCCGGGAGTGCTCGGCGATCACGTCGTCGGAGGCGCCCGCGATGTGCGGGGTCATCGTGACGTGCTCGAACGAGAACAGCTCGGAGTCGCGCGGCAGCGGCTCCTCGTAGAAGACGTCGAAGCCGGCGCCCGCGATGCGCCGCTCGCGCAGCACCTCCATGAGCGCGGCCTCCTCGATGATCGCGGCGCGGCCGGCGTTCACGAGGAACGCGCTCGGCTTCATGAGCGCGAGCTCGCGGGCGCCGATCAGCCCCTCGGTCTCGGGCATGAGCGGCACGTGCACGGTCACGATGTCGGCGCTCGACATGACCTCGTCGAGCGGGGCGATGCGCGCCTCCTCGCCGAAGGCGTCGGCGGGCAGGAAGGGGTCGTAGACGAGCACGTCCATGCCGAAGCCGCGGGCCCGCCGGACCATCCGCCGCCCCACCGCGCCCCCGCCGAGCACGCCGAGGGTGCGCCCGCCGAGGCCGATGCTGCGGAAGCGCTCGTACGGTTCGAACACGTCGTCGGCGGTCCAGTTGCCCTCGCGGAGCCAGCGCTCGGAGGCGCTCACGTGGCGCACGGTCGCCATCAGCAGGGCGAAGCTCAGGTCGGCGGTGACCTCGGCGTTGCGGCCGGGCGTGGTGATGACGGGGATGCCGCGGGCGGTGCAGGCGTCGAGGTCAACGTTGACGGGCTTCGCACGGCAGGAGACCACCGCCTTCAGCGCCGGCGCGAGCGCGAGCGTCGCCGCGTCGACGACGTCGAGCTCCGCGACGATGACCTCCGCGCTCGCGAGCTCGGCCTCGAGGCCGCGGCTCGCGAGGGAGGCGCCGTCCATCGTCGCCTCGACGAGCACGACGTCGAAGGCGTCGGCGAGGGCGGCCGCGACGCCGGCGTCGAAGGCGGCGGTCACGAGGATCTTGGGTCGGTGGGTCACGGGGGCTCCTCCTCGGAGTGGATCGGTGAGTCGGTGGTCGGTGGGCCGGGACGGGCGCGCGGCGACGGGGCGCGGACGGAGGGCGGTGGGATGCCTCAGCCGGCGAGCCGCGTCGAGGCGGCACGGAGCCTCCGCAGCGCGGGCCAGTGCGGGCGCATCGCGTCGCGGATGGCGAGGAAGTCGCCGTACGCCTCGGCGTAGACGGCGGAGCGCTCGGCATCCGGTGCGAACACGCTCGTGTCGGGCGCGAGGGCCTCGACGGCCGAGGCGAGATCGTCCGCGTGCCCGGAGGCGACGAGCGCGAGGCTCGCGACCCCGCGCGCGCCGACCTCGGGGGCGTCCTGCCGGACGATCTCGCGGCCGGTCACGTCGGCGAGGATCGCGCAGAGCAGGTCCGACTCCGAGCCGCCCCCGCAGACGAGCAGCGCGCCGGCGACGCCGAGCACGTCGAGGCTCTCGCGCAGCGAGAAGGCGATGCCCTCGTAGCCCGCGCGCAGCAGCTCGGCGGGCGTCGTGGTGACGCTCATGCCGTGCCACGAGGCCGAGGCCGCCGAGTCGAGGAAGGGCGCGCGCTCGCCGCTCGGGGAGCCATAGGGCAGGTAGAGCACGCCGCCGGAACCGGCCGGAACCGCGGCGGCCTGGCGCTCGACCTCGGCCCAGTGGTCGCCGGTCAGCCCGAGCGTGGCACGCACCCAGTCGAGGTTCGGCGTGCCGGTCATGGGCGCCATCGACTCGAGCACCTGCGTGCCGCGACCGGTCGAGAGCACGATGCCGGCGTCACTGCGCACGTGCGCACGGCTCGGCTGATTGACGCCGACGAAGCCGGTGGTGCCGAGGATCGCGTAGCCCTGGCCGTCACCGATCGCCCCGAGGCCGACGCCGGCGGCCGCGGTGTCGACGAGGCCGACGGCGACGGGCGTGCCCTCCGGCAGCCCGAGCTGCGCGGCCGCGGCGGCGGTCACCCGACCGGCGAGCGACTGCGGATCGCGCACCTCCGGCAGGCCCGCCCGGATGCGCTCGTGCCCGAGCGCGTCGACGAGTTCGGCCGAGTAGGCGCCGGTCGCGGTGTCGAGGTAGGTGCGGGACGCCTCGCTCGGGTCGGTCGCGATCTCGCCGGTGAGCCGGTAGCGCAGCCAGTCCTTGCAGTTCAGCTGGTGGGCGAAGCGCTCCCGGGTCTCGGGCTCGGCCTCGAAGAGCTCCTCGGCGAGGAGCGGCAGCGCGCCCGCGAACAGCGGCGACCCGGTCGCACGCTGCACGGCACCGGCGCGGCCGTCGGCCCGCCAGGTCTCGAGCCGTTCCGTGGCGCGGCCGTCGAGCCAGAGCGCGGCGGGCCGCACGGGCCGCCCCTCGCGGTCGACGAACCAGGCGCCGTCGCCCTGACCGGTGATGCCGATGGCGAGGATCTCGGGGTCGTCGTCGGCGCGCACCTCCTCGAGCACCGCGGTGATCGTGGCGGACGCGGCATCCCAGATCCGATCCAGGTCCGCCTCGGCGCGGCCGCGGGCGTCGCGCTCGATGCGCACGCTCGATCTGGCGACGCCGGCGATCGTGCCGTCGAGCCGGAACGCGACCGACTTGACCGAGGTCGTGCCGGCGTCGATTCCGAGGACAATCGGGGTGCGTCTCTGCATGGGCCCATCCGAACATTAGTACGCGTGCGTGATCGATTGTTCACAGCGTACCTCGCGAACCGCGATCGGTCCAATGCCGTCCGCCCGCGGCGCATCCGTCCGCGCACCGCGATGCATCCGCCCGCGCGTTGCGTCCGCGCCAGTTCGGCCGCGTTGCGCCACCACTACTGACGCGCCGCCACGGAACTGGCGCTCGCGCGCGGCCGCAGCAGCCACCAGGCGATCGAGACGACGAGCACGCCGAGCAGCGCGCCCGCGGCGACATCGTGCGCGTAGTGCACTCCCTCGAGCACCCGGGCCGACGCCGCGACGATCGCGAGGACGAGCGCGAGCCAGACCGTGACCCGGCGCTCGGCGGCCAGGGCGATCACGGCGGCCAGGGCGAAGGCGACCGTCGCGTGGTTCGAGGGGAACGACCAGTCCCCCGCCGGCGGACAGTCCGCCGCGATCCCGCTCGACCAGCACGGCCGGCCCTGCCCGACGAGCAGCTTGATCCCCTCGCTCGCAGCGTAGGCGAGCGGCACCGCGGCGCTCGCGACACCGAAGCCCAGCAGCCGACGGCGGTCCCGGCCGCGCAGCAGGCGGATGGCGACGAGCAGCCACAGCCCGCCCAGCGATCCGAGCGCGACGAGCGTCAGCGCGCCGATTCCCGGCAGTGCCGCCGCCGGGGCGACCGCCTCGTGCATCCTCCCCGGCAGATTGCCCGGAACGACGGACAGGAGCAGGAACGCCGCGGCGAGCGCGAGCAGCAGGACGGCGGGCAGGAGGAGCGGATGGCGGAGCGACATGGACCTCGACCGTACGTGGACGGGCGTGAGGCGTCATCCGCCTCGAGTCGGCCCCCGCGTCATCCGTTCGATCGACATCGACCGCCGACCCTGAGTTTCATCAGGGGTGGTACTCGCTCCGGAACACGTCGTTCAACGTGACCGTCGTGAGCCCGCGATCGGCGATGATGCCGTGCAGCTGCGGGAACACCTTCGTCACCGGGTCGAAGTTCAGATGCCCGATCACGATGTGCTGCGGCAGGAACCACTCCCCCGCGAGGTCCACGATCTGCTGCTCCGACACGAGCCCCGAGTCGGCGAGCGAGCCGTACCAGAGCGTCGGCGTCGTGTATCCGATCGACGCGGCCGCGGCGATCACGCGGTCGTCGTAGTAGCCGAACGGCGGCCGGAAGAAGGGGCGCGCGTCGACGCCGTAGAGCGTTCCGAGCAGATCGTGGGTGCGCTGCAGCTCGTCGACGATCTCCTGGTCGCCGAGTTCCGTGAGGTCCGGGTGGCTCCAGGTGTGGTTCGCGAGCTGCACCTGCCCGGCGTCGACGAGGGGTCGCAACGCGTCGGCGTTGTCGGTCCAGGCGTCGTAGCAGCCCGTTGCGAAGAGGGTGAGCCGCACGCCGGTCGTCGCGGCGAAGGCGGCGTACGCGGCGACGACGGCGGAGTCGGTGCCGTCGTCGGCGGTCCACGCGAGCAGGGTCCCCTCGCCGGGCAGCCCCGTGATCGGCTCGGACGGGGCGTCGACCCGGTCGAGCACCGGTGCCGCCTGGCGGGTCTCGACGTGCACCGCGCCGGGCACCGCGGCCGGCCCCGGTCGCGGCGGCGGCGCGGTCGGCGTGCTCGGCGCCGTGGCGACCGGTGCCGCGGGACGCTCTCCGGCGCACGCGGCGAGGGTGCCGCTCACGAGCGCGGCGGCACCGAAGCCGAGGACGGCGCGGCGGGACGGTTCGCCGTGGTTCGCTCCGCTGCGCATGCCCACTCCCCCCGGGTGAACGTCGATGCCCTGCTCGCGGCGATCTTCGCACGGCGCCTGCGGCCGCGGCCGCCCCGGCGCGGCATCTCCCCGCGTTCTGGGGGTGCCGCTCGCGAGCGAGATCGCCGCTCGGATCGGCACGACGTGCGGGCGCGCATCGGGCTGACTAGGCTGCCCGGATGACGCGCGAGCACGACGCCCCGGACGACCACGAGCACCCCGGCGCACCGGAGCCGACGCAGGAGGAACCGCACGCGCACGGGCATGCGCCCGCGCACGACGAGGCCCACGCCTTCGACGGCGCCTACTGGGAGGCGCACTGGACCGAGGCCGACCCGCACGGCGCCGCTCCCCCGAACCCGCACCTCGCCGAGCTCGCCGGCCTCGCGCCGGGCACCGCGCTCGAGGCGGGCTGCGGCGAGGGCGGCGAGGCCCTCGCGCTCGCCGAGCGCGGCTGGCGGGTCACGGCGGCTGACGTCTCGGCTGAGGCGCTGCGGCGAGCGCGGCGCCGACCGGGGGCCGAGCGCGTCGAGTGGCGGCAGGCCGACCTCGGGAGCTGGGCGCCGAGCGAGCGCTTCGACCTCGTCACGACCTTCTACGCGCACCCGGCGATGCCGCAGCTCGACTTCTACGCGCGGATCGCCGAGTGGGTCGCGCCCGGCGGCACCCTGCTCGTCGTCGGCCACCAGCACGACCACGGGCATCCCGAGCAGGCGAGCGCGAGCGCCGACGCCGTCGTCGCCCGGCTCGACGCCGACGAGTGGTCGATCGCCGCCGCGTTCGAGCGCCCCCGCCGCGCCGTGGCACCCGGCGGGCGCGAGATCGAGCTGCACGACGTCGTGGTCCGCGCGGTCAGGGCGGCCTCCCCGGAGCAGCGCGCCGGCAGCCCTACGCTGGACGGATGATCGAGTCGGAGAAGCCCCGGTCCGCCGCCCCCGCCGTCGCATCGCTCTCGACCGGGGCCGTTCGCGGCCTCGAGGAGGGCGGCGTCCGCCGCTTCCTCGGCATCCCCTTCGCCGTGCCGCCCACCGGGACCCACCGCTTCGCCGCCCCCGTCCCCGTCGCGCCCTGGGAGGGCGTCCGCGCGGCCGAGCGGTTCGGGCCGACGGCGCCGCAGCCGCCGTACCGCGGCGCGCTCGGCGAGCTGCTCAGCTGCCCCGTGATCGAGGGCGACGACGTGCTCACCGTCAATGTCTGGACCGCGGCGGCCGCCGCCCCTGCCCCGGCGCCGGTCGTGCTCTGGCTGCACGGCGGGGCCCTCGAGCGGGGCGCTGCGGCTCAGCCCGGGTACGACGGCACGACCTTCGCGCGCGACGGCGTCGTCTTCGTCTCGGCGAACTACCGGCTCGGCGCCGAGGGCTTCAGCGTGCTCGACGGCGCACCCCGGAACCTCGGGCTGCTCGACGCGGCCCTCGCACTCGAGTGGGTGCACCGGGAGATCGCGGCGTTCGGCGGCGACCCCGCCCGCATCACGATCATGGGCGAATCGGCGGGCGGCGCGCTCGTCGCCGCCCTGCTCGCGCGCCCGGCATCCCGCGCCCTCGTCGCCGGCGCCATCATCCAGTCGGGCCCGCTCGAGGCGGTCGTGCCGGCGAAGGCGCGACGCGCGTCCGATGCGATCGCGGAGCGGCTCGGCATCCCGGCCACCCGCGAGGCCTTCGCCGCCGCGCCGACCGGCGAGCTGCTGCGGGCCCGCTCGGAGATCGCCGCCGGATCCTCGCCGCTGAACGGAGCGCCGGGCTTCGCGCTCGCGATCGACCCGGACACCCTGCCCGCCTCCCCGATCGAGGCGCTGGTCGATGCCGAGGTGCCGATCCTCATCGGCACCAACACCGACGAGTACCGGCTCTGGCTGAGCCCGGAGGCCCTCGGCGAGATCGGCCGGATGAAGGCCTGGCTCGCCCGGCGCGTGATGCGCATCCCCGAGCGCGCCGCGCGGGCGGTGCGCCGCGCCTACCCCGACGCCTCGCCGGGCGAGGTCCTCGGCCAGCTCGTCACCGACCGGCTGCTGCGCGCCCCCGCCACTCGCCTCGCCCGGTCGCGGATCGCGCCGACCTTCGTGTACGAGTTCGCCTGGCCGAGCCCGGTCCGCGAGCTCCGCGCGGCGCACGCGATCGAGATCGCGTTCGCCTTCGATCGGCTCGACGACGAGGACGCGGTGCGTCTGAGCGGGACGGATGCCCCGGCCGCGCTCGCGCGGGACATGCACGCTGCCTGGGTCGCCTTCATCGCGACGGGCGACCCCGGCTGGCCGGCGTTCACCGACGGGCGGATGACCCGGGTGTGGGACGAGCGCGCGCAGACGGTGCCGCAGCGGCGGGCCGAGGTGGTCGACGCACTCGGGTAGCGCGAGCGCCGGGGCGGGTGCCCCTACTCCGGCACGCGGTACGCGTACAGGTGGTCGTTCCTGGTGTCGTTCATCGCGTTCTTCAGGAAGACCGGCAGCATGAGGTCGCGGACCGCCGTCGCGAATCGGGATCCCCCGCCCTGCTTCTGACGGCCGAGCTTCCGCGCGTAGGCGACGACCGCCTCGACGCGCGGCCGACGCAGCCGCTCGAACTCGTCGAAGGCGGCGGTGGGATCGGCCTCGCGGCGGAGACAGCCCGCGAGCGTCGCCGCATCCTCGAGCGCGAGGGAGGCACCCTGGCCGGCGTTGGGCGAGGTCGCGTGCACGGCGTCGCCGACGGCGACGACGCGGCCCCGGTGCCAGCGCGGCACGTGCGCGAGGTCGAAGATGCCGTACGCCCCGATCTCCCCCTCCACGCCGTCGAGGATCCGCGGCACCGGGTCGGGATCGGCGGCGTGCGCCCGGCGCAGCTCGTCGAGCCAGGCGGATGCCGGCACGTCCCGCAGCGCGGCCCGGTCCCCCGCGGGGCGGCTCGGATTGGCGAACCAGTACACCGTGCCGTCCTCGCGGACGAGGTAGCCGAAGAATCCGCGGTCGCCGAAGACCATGTGCTGGCGGAGCGGGGTCGGTTCGAGCCCCGGCACCCGGGCGAAGCCGCCGACGCTGAGGATGCCGGTGTACGAGGGCTCCGGGGCGTTCGGGTCGATCCAGCTCCGCGTGAACGAGCCGATGCCGTCGCAGCCGATGAGCACCTCGCCCCCGGCACTGCCGCCGTCGGCGAAGCGTGCCGTGACGCGACCCGCCGCTTCCTCGATGCCGTCGAGCCGCGCACCCCAGGCGATCGGGATGCCCGCAGCCTCGACCGCGTCCCGCAGCACCTGGTGCAGCCAGGCCCGGCGGACGCCGACCGAGCCGCGTTCGGGCGCCCCTGCGGGGCCGTTCGGGACGGTGCCGAGCTTGCGGCCCCGGCCGCTCCACATCTCGAGGTAGGGGCTGAGGTGCCCGTCGGCGACGAGCCGCTCGCGCAGCCCGAGGGTTTCGAGCACCGCGAGCCCGTTGCTGGCGACGTTCAGGAACAGCCCGCCGTAGGAGTCGGGTTCGCCGCGCGATTCGAACAGCCGCACGTCCCAGCCGGCCCGGTGCAGGAACAGCGCGGTCGCGGGCCCGGCGACACCGCCGCCGATGATGAGCGCCTCTGGCATGGCTCGCCCTTCGCTAGATTGGAGGTGGACAGAGTCTCGAAGTTCGAGTCTCTCTATTTTAGAGAGGTTATCAGGTGGTCGACTCCTCCTCAAGCCGCGCGCGCGCCATCGCCGAGCACGCCGAGGCGATGCGGGGCTTCATGGCGCACGCCGTGCTGTTCCAGGACGCCGTCGCGCGCTCCGCCGGGCTCAACGGCACCGACCTCCAAGCGCTCGGCCTGCTGCTGAGCGAGGGGCCGGCCACGCCGGGCGAACTCGCACAGCGCACCGGTCTGACCGCAGGCGGGGCGATCACCACCATGCTCGACCGGCTCGAGCGGAGCGGATTCGTCACGCGCAGCCGCGACGAGGCCGACCGCCGCCGAGTGCTCGTGGCCGCCCTGCCGGAGGCCATCTTCGCCGCGGTCGGCCCCGTCTACGGGGGCGTCGCGGATCGCTGGAACGACTACCTCGACACCCTGAGCGAGGAGCAGATCCGCTTCGCGACCGAGTTCCTCGAGCGCGCCGCCGCCTTCAACCGCGACGAGACCGAGCGCCTGCGCCGGGAGCCGCGCGCGCGATCCTGACCCGAACGTCCGGCGGCCGGACTCCGTGCTTGCTCGCGTCGAGGCATCCTCGCTATGGTGCTTTGGATACTGAATCCAATGGAGGAATCAGCCCATGACGCCTGACGCCGGATCGCGCTCGCAGCTCAGCAGACGCGGCATGCTCACCGGAGCCGCCGCCCTCGGCGCCGGCTCCCTCGCCCTCGGGGCGGGCCCCGCCGCAGCCTCCCCGCTCCGGGCGCCGAACCACCGCACCAGGGTCGTGCTCGCGGGCACCGCCGGCGGCCCGCCGCCGCAGGAGGGCCGGCTCGGCATCTGCACCGCGCTCGTCGTCGAGGACCGCGTCTACCTGATCGACCTCGGCCCGGGGGCGGTGACCGCGTACGCCCAGGCCGGCCTCACGATGGAGCAGATCCGCGCGGTCTTCGTCACGCACCTGCACTCCGACCACCTGGCCGAGGTCTACAACCTGTTCTGGCTGAACTACGGCGCGCCCGGCGCCCGCGGGAACATCTCGCAGCGCGTCGACGTCTACGGGCCCGGGCCGGCCGGCGCCGTCCCGCAGGCGCCCGGCGCTCCCGTGCAGCAGCCGGATGCCCCGACGCCGGGACTCAGCGATTTCCTCCGCACCGCGGTCGCGGCGACGGCGTACGACCTGAACACGCGGATGGCGGAGAGCCGCAAGCCCGACATCTGGAACGTCATCGCGCCGCACGATCTCGAGCTGCCCGACGTCGGCGCGAGCCCGGCGAACCGCGTACCGATCATGGAGCCGTTCCAGATCCTCGACGACGGATTCGTGCGCGTCAGCGCCATCCTCGTCGACCACCCGCCCGTGTTCCCCTCCTTCGCGTTCCGCTTCGACACCGCCGACGGCTCGGTCGTCGTGAGCGGCGACACGGCCCCGTCGGACAACCTGGTCCGGCTCGCCCAGGGCGCCGACGTGCTCGTGCACGAGGCGTACGACCACGACTACTTCGCGGCGATCAACCCGCGGTTGGCGGAGACGTTCTCACGCACGCACACCCGGTCCGAGCAGCTCGGCGAGCTCGCGACGCGGGCCGGCGTCGGCACGCTCGTGCTCAGCCACCTCGTGCCCGCCGGCATCCGCGAGGTGCGCGACGCCGTCTGGAAGCGCAAGGCGCGCACCGGCTTCCGCGGCGAGGTGATCGTGGGCCGCGACGGCGACGCGATCGGCGTCGGCCGGAAGCGGAGGTAGTGATCTGCCGAGAGCGGAACGAAGTCGAGGCCCCGGCCGCCCTTGCTAGCGTCGGAGGATGGACGAACTCCTCGCGCCCGTGCTCGCCCACCTCGATCGTGCCGAGCCGGGTGAGTTCGCCGGCGTCTACCTGTACGGCTCATCCGTGTCGGGCGGCCTCAGGCCCGACAGCGACATCGACCTCCTGGTGCTGACGAGGCGCTCGCTGACGACGACCGAGCGCGAAGAGTTGACCCGCGTGCTGCTCGACTCCTCGGCCTGGTCGGGGCACGCCGACACGTTCCCCGAGGCGGCGGAGGGGCGCTCGCTCGAGCTCACCTGCGTGGTGATCGGGGCGGATGGCCGCTGGCCCGAGCCGGCGGTGCACGATTACCAGTTCGGCGAGTGGCTGCGCGCCGACATCCTGGCCGGCTCGACGCTGGAGCCGACTGACGACCCGGACGTCCCGATCCTGCTCGCGACCGCGCAGACCGCGCACCGCGTGCTGCGCGGCGCGCCGCTCGCCGACGTCGTCCAGCCCGTGCCGATGTCGGCGCTCACCGAGGCGATGCTGGGGATCATCCCCGACATCCTCGAGGAGATCGTCGGCGACGAGCGCAACACGCTCCTCGCCTTCGCGCGCATCGTCACGACCCTGCGCACCGGGGGCGACATCGTGCCGAAGGATGTCGCGGCCACCGCCGTGGCCGCCACGCTGCCGCCCGACGCACGGGCGCTCATGGAACGCGCGCGGGACGGCTACCTCGGCGTCGCGGCCGATGACTGGACGGGACTCGGCGAGGAGGTCACCGCGCTCTCGCACGCGCTCGCGCGGCACGCCGAGGAGCTCGCCGGCCGCGCCGCGACGCCGGGGCGCGAGTAACCAGCACGGAGCCCGCCTGGCCAGCGGTACCCTGGCCGGTGACGCGGAACGGAGGACGAGTGCGGGAGGTCTCTCGTGGCGGCATCGCCCTCTCCGTCGCACTCGGGCTCATCGCCGGCTACGTCGACGCGGTCGGGTTCATCGAGACGAGCGGGCTGTTCGTCTCCTTCATGAGCGGGAACTCGACGCAGGCCGGGGTCGAGCTCTGGGACGTGGGGCTCGCCGACGCGCTGCTGCCGCTAGGGCTCGTCGCCTCGTTCGTCGTCGGCGTCGCCCTGGGCGGCGCGCTCGGTGCGCACGGGACGAGGCGCGCCTGGATCATCGCCGCGGCCGCAGCGGCCGTCGCGGCGACCGCGGCGCTCGCTCTGGTCCCGGACGCCGCCTGGCGGTTCGGGCTCCTCGCCGCCGCGATGGGCGCGCTCAACACGCTCTACCTCGCCGACGGGCGTGCACGCGTCGCGATCACCTATGCGACAGGGACGCTCGTGAGCCTCGGCCTGGCGCTCGCGGCGCTCGTCACCGGACGCTCCAGGACGGCGTGGCGGCGCCCGCTCCTGCTCTGGGGCTCGCTGGCCGGCGGTGCCGTCATCGGGGCCGCCGCGCACCGCGCGCTCGACGGGCTCGCGCTCCTGCCCGCAGCGGGCGGGCTCGCGGCGATCGCGATCACCATCGCGGTCACCGTCGCGCAGGCAGGGCGGGCCGGCCGGGCCTAGGCGGGCGGGGCGATGGCTGCGCGCCGCGAGGTCTCGGCCGACGCATGACGTGGACCGCCGGCGACCGCTCGGGCCGGCGCTCGCTCCGCTCGGCTACGCCGGCACGCGGTTCAGCAGCACGTATCCCTCGGGCACGGCCGCTTCGAGCGCCGCGTTCGCGGTCGCATAATCGGGGCCCTCCGCCTCGATGGGCTCGCTGCGGTCGGCGCGGATCACGCCCTTCGCCGTCGTGATGCCCTCCTTCATCGAGAAGTGCGCCTGGATGAGCACGTGCCCGGCAGGGACGAGCGCCACGAGGGCGTCGTACGCGGAGCCCCGGTCGTGCCCCTCGGCGACGAGCTCGGTCGTGGCGACGGGGCGGATGGATCCGATGAGGCGCATGCCTCGATCGTAGGGCTCGCTGCGGCCCCGCCGAGCCAGGACGAGCGCGGCCCCGAGGTGCCGCCCCGCGAAAGCCCAGGGATGCACGCCCCGGGAGGCCAGGTAGGATGGAATGCGCTTTCCCACACACGACCTCGATGGGAGACTCTCTGATGCGGATGACCATCCTCAGCGGCGCGGGTCGATCGGCCGACCCCTGGCACCCGTACGCGGAGACATCTGCGGCGATCGCCGAGCTCGGTTCGGCGACCGGTTTCGAGGTCGAGGCCGTCCCCGGCGCCCTCGAAGGACTCGCCGAGTTGTCGGAGCGCTCCTCGCTCGTCGTCGTGAACGCGGGCGATCCCGAGGGCCCCGGCCTCGATGGCTCCGTGCCGAGCGCCCCGGCCGACGCCGAGCTGAGCGCCCTGGCCGCCGAACGGTTCGATGCCGCACTCGATCGCGGCATCGGCATCCTCGTCGTGCACTCGGGGGCGGCCGCCCTGCGCGAGGTGCCGGCCTTCGGCGCTGCGCTCGGCGCCCGCTGGGAACGTGGCCGTTCATGGCACCCCGACCAGGGTGATGCCAGGGTCCTCGTCGTGGGTGATCACCCGATCGTGCGGGGCCTCGGCGACTTCGAGGTCTTCGACGAGCGGTACACCGACCTCGTCCCGAACGCCGGCTTCGAGGAGACGAGCACGGTGCTCGCCGCCCACGAGGAAGCCGGCCGGATGCATCCGCTCGCGTGGGCCCGCGAGCTCGGGCGGTCGCGGCTCGTGTACTCAGCACTCGGGCACGACGCACGGTCGTACCGATCGGCCGGGCATCGCGCGTTGCTCACCGGCGCGCTGCGCTGGCTCGCTGCGACCTAGCAGCGTTGCGGGCGAGTCCGGCCACTCAGCGCTCGGCGGGGCCGTCCTGCCAGCCGCCCGACCAGGCGGCGCGATCGAGCGGGAGCTCGCGGAGCGCGTCGAGCAGCCCACCGGGCAGCTTCACGGCGAGCAGCGCGTCGGTCGCGTCGAGATCGGCGGTCGTGCGCATGCCGATGATCGTGCGGTCGATGCGCGGATCGTCGGTCGAGAAGCGGAGCGCGGCCGCGGCGAGCGGCACTCCGGCCTCGGCGCAGAGCAACGCGGCGACGGCGGCCGCCTCGACGATGCGCGGGTCGGCGATGTCGTAGGCGTAGCGGTCCGTCGGCGGCGGCCACGCCGTGAGGAACCCGCCACCGTACGGTGAGGCATTCGCCGTGTCGACGCCGAGCGAGTGGGCGAGGTCGAGGAGCGCGTCGGCGCTCCGGTCGACGAGCGTGAAGCGGTTGTGGGTGATGAGCGCGTCGAAGTGCCCGGTCTCGAGAAAGCGCCGCATCAGCGCGGCGGGGCCGCCCGCGACGCCGATCCGCAGCACCGTGCCCGCGGCGCGCGCTTCCACGAGCGCCGCCATGGGGCCGTCGACGGCGGTCACCTCGGCCCACGAGATGTTCTCCGGGTCGTGCAAGTAGACGAGTGGGAGGACGTCGAGACCGAGCCGCTCGCGGCTCTCATCGATCGAGCGGCGAACCCGGGCGCCCGTGAACTCCCCGCTGCGCATATCGCGGTCGGCCTTCGTCTGGATCACGATGCCGTCTGGCACTCCGCCGAGGGCCTGAATCGCCCGCCCGATCCGGCGTTCGGTCTCCCCGTGCCCGTAGTTGTTCGAGGTGTCGATGGCGCGGACGCCGCTGCCCCCGAAGATCCGTGCGACGAGCCCGGCGGTCTCGGCTTCGGGGGTGTCCACCGTCGGAGAGGCCTCGTTCCATGCCACCCACGAGCCGGTGCCGGCTGCGAGTGCGGGTGCCGTCGTCGTGGTCAATCGAGCTCCTTCGATCCGACCCCGACCGCCACGGCCGGGAAGATGCTGCTACATTCGCTCGAGCAGGAATGCGTATTCCTGCTCGATCGAGGCGATGCTAGCCCGCCCTCGGTCTCGTCTGCAAGGAGGCTTGATGCGCACCGACCCGATCGCAGGGCGAGCCCGCCCCCGCGCCGCCTTCGTGATGCGCGACGGGCTCGTCGACCGGCTCTTCACCCCATCGCAGCTCGCGGCCCTCGACGGGCTGCTCGCGGTCGAGGGAACCGGTTCGTTCGACTCCCTCGCCCCGGTGCCTCCCGAGACCGAGGTGCTCATCTCCGGCTGGGGCTGCCCGGCCATCACTCCGGCGGCGCTCGAGCGCCTTCCCGGGCTGCGCGCGATCTTCCATGCGGCCGGGACCGTCAAGGAGCACATCGATCCGTCGGCCTGGGAACGCGGGATCCTCGTCACCACGGCCGCCGCGGCGAACGCCCTGCCCGTGGCCGAGTACACCCTCGCCGCGATCCTGCTCGCAGGCAAGGGGGTGCCGTCGATCATCGAGGCCTACCGGGATCGGCCGGAGCTCGATCTCGAGCAGGAGTTCCCTCGGATCGGCAACCACCGCCGCCGGGTGGGGATCCTCGGCGCCTCGAAGATCGGGCGGCGCGTGATCGAACTCCTGCAGCCCTTCGACGTCGAGGTGCTCGTCAGCGACCCGTACCTCCGAGCCGACGATCCGCTCCACGGCCAGGCGACCGAAGTCGGGCTCGAGCGCTTGTTCGCCGAGTCCGAGGTGCTGAGCGTGCACGCCCCGCTCCTGCCGGAGACGGTGGGACTCGTGAGCCGCGAGCTCATCTCGACGCTGCCCGGCGGAGCGGTGCTCATCAACACCTCCCGAGCGCCGATCGTCGATCAGGACGCGCTCGTCGAGGCCGCGACGGCGGGGCGGATCAGCGCGATCCTCGACGTCACCAGCCCCGAGCCCCTGCCGCTCGACCACCCGCTCCGGTCGACGCCCGGCATCGTGCTCACCCCGCACGTGGCCGGCGCCCTCGGCAACGAGCTCCACCGCCTCGGCGCCCAGGTCGTCGACGAGGTCCGCCGCTACGTGGCCGGCGAACCCGCCGCCCACCCCGTCGGACTGGCCGATCTCGCCGCCATGGCGTGATCGGGTTGACAGCGGGCAAGCGCATGCCTAGCATCAGGAAAGCGCATTCCCGCAGAGTTCCATCCCGAACCGGTCGACGGAATGCCCACCGGAGTTCCAAGCTGGTCACCCATCAAAGGAGATGCCCCCAAATGAGAAGAACCCTCACGGCGATCGGCGCAAGCGTCGCCGCGCTCGCCCTTCTTGCCGGTTGCAGCGCCGGCGGCGCCGGTGAGCAGCCGGCCGATGGCGAGGTCACCCTCGAGATGTGGTCGTGGGACCCGGGGATGGCCGACATCGTCGACGTCTGGAACTCGGAGAACCCCGACATCCAGGTCAAGCTCAGCGACCCTGCCGGCGGCGACGAGCTCGTCAGCCGCATCCTCACCGCCCACAAGTCGGGCGACGCGGCCGACATCGTCAAGGTCGAGTACCAGTCGCTCCCCGCGCTGATCGCGAACGGCGTGGCCGCCGACATCACCGAGTACGTGCCCGACGCCGCGAAGGACTTCACCCCCGGAGCGTTCGCGCAGGTCGAGTTCGAGGACAAGACCTACGGTCTCCCCCAGGACTTCGCACCGCTCGTCTTCTTCTACCGCCAGGACATCTTCGAGCAGTACGGCCTGAAGGTCCCGACCACCTGGGACGAGTACGCGGCGACCGCTCGTGCGCTGCACGCCGCCGACCCCTCGAAGTACCTCGGCACCTTCAGCTCGACCGACCCGGGCTGGTTCACCGGGCTCACCCAGCAGGCCGGCGCCAACTGGTGGAGCGCCTCCGGCGAGACCTGGACCGTCGACATCGACGACGACGCCTCCGTCAAGGTCGCCGACTACTGGCAGGGGCTCATCGGCGAAGGCGTCGTCAAGGGCGACCCCTTCTGGTCCCCGCAGTGGAACAAGGAGATGGACGACGGCACCTACGCCGGCTGGATCTCCGGCGCCTGGGCCCCCGCGCAGTTCGGCGGCATCGCGCCGAACAGCGCCGGCAAGTGGGTCATGACCTCGCTGCCCGCCTGGACCGCCGGCGACACGACGACGGGCATCTGGGGCGGTTCGGCCACCGCCGTCACGACGGACTCGAAGCACCCCGCCGAGGCTGCGAAGTTCATCGACTGGTTCAACACCAGCGACGAGGCGCTCGCCCTCCAGGTCGAGAAGATCAACATCTTCCCCGCCGCCCTGAACGGACAGCAGCTCGACGCGCTGAAGACCCCGCCGGCCTACATGCCGAACCAGCCGAGCTACTACGCCGACGTGGCCGCGATCGCCGAGAGCGCGCGCAGCTTCGACATCTGGGGGCCGAACGCCACCGTGACCTTCGGTGCCTACAACGACGGCTTCGCCAAGGCGATCACCGACGGGACGGCCTTCAGCGAGGTGCTGAAGACTATGCAGACCGTCACGGTCGACGACATGGAGAAGCTCGGCTTCTCGGTCGAGAAGTGACCCCGGCGGGGAGGCCGGCTCGGCCTCCCCGCCCCATCCAGTCCCCACCCGGGCCACGAAGGAGCAAAGTGGGCACCAGCACCGCGCCCGAGACGGCGGCCTCGAGCCGTCGCCGATCGGCGACCACCCGGCGGCGATCCCGCAGAAACACCGGCTTCGCGCTGGCCCTCCTCGCACCCGCGCTCGTGCTGCTCGCGTTGTTCACCTTCGCGCCCGGCATCTACGCCTTCATCCTGAGCCTGCTGCAGCGCCGCGTCTCCGGGGGCCTGCTCGGCGGCGAGACCAGCCTGGAGTTCGTCGGATTCGCGAACTACCTGGCCACACTCGGCGACGCCGAGTTCTGGGCGAGCCTCGGACGCATGCTCGTCATCGCCGGCATCGGCGTGCCCGCCACGATCATCCTCGCCGCCCTCTTCGCGCTCTGCCTCGACGCCGACCGCACGCGCCTCGTGGGCGCCTGGCGCATCGCGATCTTCCTCCCCTACGCGGTGCCCGGGGTGATCGCCTCGCTGCTCTGGGGCTTCCTCTACCTGCCCGCGACGAGCCCCATCGGCGGCGAGGTCGTGGACTACTTCGGCGGCACCGAGGTCTTCTTCTCCGTCGCGAACATCGCGGTGTGGGGCGTGGTCGGCTTCAACATGGTCATCATGTACACGGCCCTCCGCGGACTGCCCCGCGAGATGTACGAAGCCGCGAAGCTCGACGGCGCCGGCGAACTGCAGATCGCGCTCCGCGTCAAGCTGCCCATGATCAAGCCGGCCATCGTCATGTGCTCGCTGTTCTCCGTGCTCGGCGCGCTGCAGCTGTTCAACGAGCCCACCACGCTACGGCCCCTCGCGAACGCCATCTCGTCGACCTGGGTCCCGCTCATGAAGGTCTACACCGACGCGTTCGTGCACGACGACATCTACGGCGCCGCGGCGACGTCGCTGCTGCTCGTGGCGCTCACCGTCGCCGCATCGGTGCTCGTCAACAGCATCGGCTCCGCCATCGGACGCTCCGGCCAGAGGAAGAAGTCATGACCATCGCCCTCGACCGCACCGAGACGCCCGTCGCGCACGGCGACGCCGGGCACCCCCGCGGACGCACCGCGCGCACGACCGCGCGCCGCCGCACCAACCTCTTCTCGACGGCCGTCCTCGTCATCGGCGCGCTCTACTGCGTGCTGCCGGTGCTCTGGATCCTCGTCGCCGCGACCAAGTCCCCCGCCGAGCTGTTCTCGACGCCGACCGCGGTCCCGTCGTTCACCGGCGGCTTCTGGGAGAACCTCACCGGGTTGTTCGCCTACAAGGACGGCGTCTTCGGCCGTTGGATGCTGAACTCGGCGCTCTACGCGGGCGGCGGTGGACTGGCGTCCACCCTCATCGCCGCGGCCGCGGGCTACGCGCTCGCGAAGTACCGGTTCCGCGGCTCGACGTGGATCTTCCGCCTCATCGTCGCGGGCGTGCTGCTGCCCCAGATCATGCTCGCCATCCCGCAGTACCTGCTACTCGCCCAGGTGGGCCTCACGAACAGCTACCTCTCGGTGATCCTGCCCCTGCTGGTCAGCCCGTACGCGATCTACCTCTGCAAGATCTACGCCGAGTCCTCGGTACCCGACGAGATCATGGAGGCCGCCCGCATCGACGGCGCCTCGGAGTGGCGCATCTTCGTCTCGACGGGTCTCCGCTTGATGGCACCGGCCCTGGTGACGGTCTTCCTGCTCCAGTTCATCGCGATCTGGAACAACTTCCTGCTGCCGTTCATCATGCTCACCGACGACACGAAGTTCCCGCTCACGCTGGGCCTGTTCGCGATGCTGCGCTCGGGGGCGTCCCAGGCGGCGCTGTACTCGCTCGTGATCATGGGCACGCTGCTCGCGATCATCCCCGTGGCGATCCTGTTCCTGTCGCTGCAACGCTACTGGCGGCTCGACCTGCTCTCGGGCGGCGTGAAGGCGTAGCGGCCGGTGGATGCCTCGTGCGGCCAGCCGCCCGAGGCATCCGCTCAGCGCTGCGGAGTGCTCTCGCGGAGCATCGGCCGGGTCGGGATGACGTTGCGGCGGAGCTCGCTCGGGCCCGCCGTTGCGCGATGGACCGCCTCTCGTGCGACCTCGTCGAGCGGCACGTGCACGGTCGTGAGCTTCGGCACGACATCGCGCAGCGTCGTGATGTCGTCGAATCCCGCGACGCCGAGCTCCTGCGGCACGGCGATGCCACGCTCGCGCAGGCTGGCAAGAGCGCCGAGCGCGACGTCGTCGGAGATCGCGAAGACCAGGTCGGCCGCGGCGAGCGCATCCCGGTCGAAGCCGTGCAGCAGCGAGTGCGCACCCTGCCAGCTGAACTCGGGATGCAGCACGCGCTCGGCGGGGATCTCGACGCCGACCGAGGCGAAGCCGGCGATGAAGCCGTCGACGCGTTCCTGCAGCGAGCGCAGCGGGGCCGCGGAGCCGAGCACCAGTGGTGTGCGGTACCCGCGCCCCGCGAGCTCCACGGCGAGTCGGTGCGCGCCGTCGTAGTTGTCGAAGTCGACGGTCTCGAAGGGCATGTCCGAGCGGCTGATCAGCACGACCCGCCCGCCCGTCTCCTGGTACCGGGCGAGCTCGGTCTCGAGCGCGCGGTCGGCCGGGGCGTCCAGGTAGCCGGTGCCGGCGAGGATGATCGCCCGCGGCTGCTGCCCGCGAAGCTCGCGCACGAGCTCGAGCTCGCGGTCGAGGCGGCGGTCGCTGACGGCGAGGGAGACCCTGAGGCCCACCTCCTCGGCCGCTCGCATGATGGCTGCGGTCATCGCCGCGAAGTAGGCGTCGGCGACGCTGCTCGTGATCAGAGCGATCGTGCGCGACGCGCCGCGGGCGACCGCCTGGGCGGCGAGGTTGGGGGTGTAGCCGAGTTCGCGTGCGGCATCGAGCACGAGCGTGCGCGAACGGTTGTCGACGCGCTTGGCCGATCCGTTGATGACGCGGGACGCGGTCGACTGCGAGACGCCGGCGAGGCGAGCGACGTCGCTCAGTGTCACCGGTCGGCGGGAGGAGCTGGCATCGGCGGTCACGAGGGAAGCCTACCGGGCGGAGACGGGAATGCGCATTCCTGCTACGATCTGATGCATGCATAGTGGCGACCGCGCGTACCCGGACCTGCAGCTGCTCATCGACGGGCGGTGGATCGGCGCCGACGAACGAGACACCGTCGACGTCGAGAACCCGGCCACTCGCGAACACATCGGGCGGGTGCCCGTGGCCGTGGAGGCCGACGTCGAGCGCGCGCTCGACGCAGCCGACCGTGCCTTCGTGCCGTGGCGCGACACCTCACCGCACCGCCGGGCGGCGATCCTCATGCGGGGTGCGCAGCTGCTGCGCGAACGGCGCGAGGAGATCGCCGTCGCGATGACGCTCGAGAACGGCAAGCCGTACGGTGACTCCCTCGGAGAAGTCGACTACACCGCCGACATCATCGACAGCCTCGCCAGCGAGGCGCCGCGCACCTACGGCCACGTGCTGCCGACGGCGGCCGCGGACGGCCGCACGCTCGTCGTCTCGGAGCCCATCGGCCCGGTCGCCGCCTTCACACCCTGGAACTACCCGCTCACCGTGCCCGGGCGCAAGGTCGCCGCCGCGCTGGCCGCGGGCTGCACCGTCGTGATCAAGCCGGCCGAGGAGACCCCTGCGAGCGCCGTAGCGCTCGCCCGGGCGCTGACCGACGCCGGCCTGCCCGACGGCGTCCTGAACGTGCTCTTCGGCGACCCCGCGGCGATCTCGGCCCGGCTCATCGCCTCGCCCGTCATCCGCAAGGTCTCGTTCACCGGATCGATCGGCGTCGGCACGCTCGTGGCGAAGCAGGCGGCCGGGCTCGCGAAGCCCGTCATGCTCGAGCTCGGCGGGCACGCCCCGGTGCTCGTCTTCGACGACGCCGATGTGGAATCGGTCGCGGTGCAGGCGCTCGGGGCGAAGATCCACAACACCGGTCAGTCGTGCGGCTCGCCCGTCCGCTTCTACGTGCACGAGCGCGTGCACGAACGCTTCGTGGAGCGATTCGCCGCCCTGCTCGACGCCGTTCGCGTCGGCGACGGCTTCGACGACGCCACCGAGATGGGCCCGCTCGCGAACTCCCGTCGGCTCGCCGCGATGGCCCCGTTCATCGACGACGCGCTGGCGCGGGGGGCGACGCTCGCCGCGGGCGGTCCGGCCGATGGCGCCGGCTACTTCGTCCGCCCCACGCTCCTCGCCGGGGTGCCGGACGACGCACTCGTGATGCACGACGAGCCGTTCGGCCCGATCGCCGCGACCAGCACCTTCACCGACGAGGACGAGGTCCTCGCCCGAGCGAACGGGCTGCCCTACGGGCTGGCCGCATATCTGTTCACCGCGGACGCCGACCGCGCGTTGCGCATTCCCCGCGGGCTCGACGTCGGCATGGTGAGCGTCAATCGGTTCGGCGTCGGCGCGAGGGACACCTTCTTCGGTGGCCGGAAGGCGTCCGGCTTCGGCTCGGAGGGCGGCCCTGAGGCCGTCGACGAGTACCTGGTCCGGAAGCTGATCGCGCAGGGCTGACCCGGACGGCGTCCCCGGACGCTCTCGTCCGGGGACGAGCGCCGCACACCAGGGCACGGCAGCCGAGCGTCCGCTTGCGCCCGCCGAAACGCGACGAGGGGGCGGATGCCGAAGCATCCGCCCCCTCGTTCGCGAGAAGCGGGACCCTAGAAGTCCCAGTCCTCGTCCTCGGTGTTGACCGCCTTGCCGATGACGTACGACGAGCCCGACCCGCTGAAGAAGTCGTGGTTCTCGTCGGCGTTCGGCGACAGCGCCGAGAGGATCGCCGGGTTCACATCGGTGACCGACTTGGGGAACATCGGCTCGTAGCCGAGGTTCATGAGCGCCTTGTTGGCGTTGTAGTGCAGGAACTTCTTGACGTCCTCGGTGAGGCCGACGCCGTCGTACAGGTCCTGCGTGTACTGCACCTCGTTGTCGTAGAGCTCGTAGAGCAGCGAGAAGGTGTAGTCCTTGATGTCCTCGCGCTCGGCCTCGCTCACGAGCTCCAGCCCGCGCTGGAACTTGTAGCCGATGTAGTAGCCGTGCACGGCCTCGTCGCGGATGATGAGGCGGATGAGGTCGGCCGTGTTGGTGAGCTTCGCCCGGCTCGACCAGTACATCGGCAGGTAGAAGCCGGAGTAGAACAGGAAGCTCTCGAGCAGGGTCGAGGCGACCTTGCGCTTCAGGGGCGAGTCGCCGCGGTAGTACTCCATCACGATGGAGGCCTTCTTCTGCAGGTTCTCGTTCTCGACCGACCAGCGGAACGCGTCGTCGATCTCCTTCGTCGAGCAGAGCGTCGAGAAGATCGAGGAGTAGCTCTTCGCGTGCACCGACTCCATGAAGGCGATGTTCGTGTACACCGCCTCCTCGTGCGGGGTGAGCGAGTCGGGGATGAGCGAGACCGCGCCGACGGTGCCCTGGATCGTGTCGAGCAGGGTGAGGCCGGTGAAGACGCGCATCGTGAGCTGCTGCTCCTCGGGCGTCAGCGTGTTCCACGACTGGATGTCGTTCGACAGCGGCACCTTCTCGGGCAGCCAGAAGTTGTTCACCAGGCGGTTCCAGACCTCGAGGTCCTTGTCGTCCTGGATCTTGTTCCAGTTGATCGCGTTGACGTGGTCGACGAGCTTGATCTTGCCGGCGTGCGCCGGGTCGTTCCGCGCAGAGTTGACCGGGTCGGTGAGAGTCATCGGTGGGGGTCCTTCGTTCCAGCCGTTAGAGCGTGCAGCTCACGCACATGTCGAGCTCGGTGCCCTCGAGGGCCATCTGCCGCAGGCGGATGTAGTAGATGGTCTTGATGCCCTTCTTCCACGCGTAGATCTGCGCGCGGTTGATGTCGCGCGTGGTCGCCGTGTCCTTGAAGAAGAGGGTGAGCGAGAGGCCCTGGTCGACGTGCTGCGTCGCCGCGGCGTAGGTGTCGATGACCTTCTCGTAGCCGATCTCGTAGGCGTCCTGGTAGTACTCCAGGTTGTCGTTCGTCATGAAGGCCGCCGGGTAGTACACGCGCCCGAGCTTGCCCTCCTTGCGGATCTCGATCTTCGAGGCGATCGGGTGGATCGACGCCGTCGAGTTGTTGATGTACGAGATCGAGCCGGTCGGCGGCACCGCCTGCAGGTTCTGGTTGTAGATGCCGTGCTCCTGGATGGAGGCCTTCAGCGCGCGCCAGTCGTCCTGCGTGGGGATGTGCACGTTCGAGTCGGCGAACAGGCCCGCCACCTTCTCGGTCGCCGGCACCCACTCCTGCTCGGTGTACTTGTCGAAGAACTCGCCCGAGGCGTACTTCGAGTCGGCGAAGCCGTCGAACACCTCGCCGCGCTCGATCGCGATCGTGTTCGAGGCGCGCAGCGCGTGGAACAGCACCGTGTAGAAGTAGATGTTCGTGAAGTCGACGCCCTCCTCGGAGCCGTAGAAGACGCGCTCGCGGGCGAGGTAGCCGTGCAGGTTCATCTGGCCGAGGCCGATGGCGTGCGACTTGTCGTTGCCGTCCTCGATGGAGCGCACCGAGGTGATGTGGCTCTGGTTCGACACCGAGGTGAGGCCGCGGATGGCGGTCTCGACGGTCTTGCCGAAGTCGGGCGAGTCCATGGTGAGGGCGATGTTCAGCGAACCGAGGTTGCAGCTGATGTCCTTGCCGATGACGTCGTAGGAGAGGTCCTCGTGGTAGGTCGTCGGCGTGTTCACCTGCAGGATCTCGCTGCACAGGTTCGACATGTTGATGCGGCCCTTGATCGGGTTCGCCTTGTTCACCGTGTCCTCGAACACGATGTACGGGTAGCCCGACTCGAACTGGATCTCGGCGAGGGTCTGGAAGAACTCGCGCGCATTGATCTTCGTCTTCTTGATGCGGGCGTCGTTCACCATGTCGCGGTAGTTCTCGGTGAGCGGCACGTCGCCGAAGGGCTTGCCGTAGACCTTCTCGACGTCGTACGGCGAGAAGAGGTACATGTCCTCGTTGTTCTTCGCGAGCTCGAAGGTGATGTCCGGCACGACGACGCCGAGGGACAGCGTCTTGATGCGGATCTTCTCGTCGGCGTTCTCGCGCTTGGTGTCGAGGAAGCGCATGATGTCGGGGTGGTGCGCCGAGAGGTACACTGCGCCGGCGCCCTGACGCGCGCCGAGCTGGTTGGCGTAGCTGAAGCTGTCTTCCAGCAGCTTCATCACGGGGATGATGCCGGAGGACTGGTTCTCGATCTGCTTGATCGGCGCACCCGACTCGCGGATGTTCGAGAGGAGCAGCGCCACACCGCCGCCGCGCTTGGAGAGCTGCAGCGCCGAGTTGATGCCTCGGGCGATCGACTCCATGTTGTCCTCGATGCGGAGGAGGAAGCAGGAGACGAGCTCGCCGCGCTGCGCCTTGCCCGTGTTCAGGAAGGTCGGCGTGGCCGGCTGGAAGCGGCCGGCGATGATCTCCTCGACGAGGTCGATCGCGAGCTGCTCGTCGCCGCGGGCGAGGCCGAGCGCGGTCATCACGACGCGGTCCTCGAAGCGCTCGAGGTAGCGCTTGCCGTCGAAGGTCTTGAGCGTGTAGCTCGTGTAGTACTTGAACGCGCCGAGGAAGGTCTCGAAGCGGAACTTCTTCGAGTAGGCGAGGTCGTTGAGCTTCTGGATGAACTCGAACGAGTACTCGTCGAGCACCTCCTGCTCGTAGTACTCCTTCTCGACGAGGTAGTCGAGCCGCTCCTTCAGCGAGTGGAAGAAGACGGTGTTCTGGTTGACGTGCTGGAGGAAGTACTCGCGCGCCGCCTCACGGTCCTTCTCGAACTGGATCTCGCCGTTCGGGCCGTAGAGGTTCAGCATCGCGTTGAGCGAGTGGTAGTCCATTCCGCTCGACACCCGGGGCGCCTCGATCAGCGCTACGCCGTCAGTCGTTGCTGCTGTGCTTGCCAAAATGCGTCCAATCCCTCGTCGACGGCGCGAACGTCGTCTGGTGTTCCGAATACTTCGAAGCGATACAGATGCGGCACGGCGCACTTGGCGGCGATGATGTCGCCGGCCAGGCAGTAGCCGGTGCCGAAGTTGGTGTTGCCGGCGCCGATGACGCCGCGGATGAGCGCCCGGTTCGCCGGGTCGTTCAGGAAGCGGATGACCTGCTTCGGGACGGCGCCGTTGCCGTCTCCTCCGCCATAGGTCGGGACGACGAGCACGAACGGCTCGTCGGCGCTGAGCGGCTCATCGCGCGCGAACAGCGGGATGCGATCGGCCGGGCGGCCGAGCTTCTCGATGAAGCGCTGCGTGTTGCCCGAGACGCTCGAGAAGTAGACCAGGTTCGTCATGTTCCCTCCCTCACGTCGTGCACGGCCGGATCTCGTGGAGCTCACCGACCGCCATGACTACGCGAGGCGGGCGGCCAGCTCGTCGATCTTGTCGGGACGGAAACCCGACCAGTGGCCGTCGTCGGTGATGACGACCGGGGCCTGCAGATAGCCGAGCTCCTTGACCTGCGCGAGCGCCTGCTCATCGACAGACAGGTCGAGCACTTCGTACTCGATGCCCTTGCTGTCGAGGGCGCGATACGTCGCGTTGCACTGCACGCAGGAAGGCTTGGTGTAGACCGTGACCGTCATGGGTTCCCCTCGTTCTCTCGAGCCCCGCGGAGGAGCTCGCCCCCGGTTTCTAGCTGATGTCTTCGATACTACATCTTGTGTTCACCCGACGGTGAGGCCACAACATGCTGTAGTTACATTCGTGTAGTTATCCACGGGGTTATCCACTGGATTTCCCCAGGACGACCGAGCCAGATCGGCGGAAATCCGCCCTTCCGACCCCTGTTATCCACAACGTCGGCGGACTTCGAAAAAGTCCATGTGGAGAGTCGCCCCGGCGTGTCGCGGCGTGTCGCCGATCCCCAAGACCTTGGGGCTCCTGCTGAGCCGACCCCTACATCTGGTGTTGTGGGATCAGCTTCCCACCGACCACCGACATTCCGGCGTCGACACGCGCCGCGAGCGCTGCACGTCCGTGCATCCGCGGCGCTCGGGCGCCCAGCAGCGCGACGCCGAGCAGCGCGAGCGAGACGAGGGCCGGCGCGGGGGCGAAGCCCACGACGAGCGCCGTGCCGACACCGAGCACTCCGGCCGGGACGGCGAGCCAGGCGGGCACGCGCGGCAGCGCGTCCGCGAGGGCCGTCAGGAGGGGCATCCGCTCCGAGCCGGCCGGGCCCGCACCCGCGGGCCGATCGTTCCCGGACCCCGGTGCCGGGCGGCGCGGCACCCGCTCCCAGCGGGCGAAGGCGCGCACCGCGAGCGCGGTGACCGCCGCGGCCCCGACGAGCCAGAGCGGACGGCTCGCCCACCACTCGGCGCTGAGCGGCTCGGGCAGCGCGAGCCCGAAGCTCGCGTTCGCCGCGAGCAGCCCCGCCGCGAGCAGCACGAAGGCGGGCAGGTGCCAGAGGTACATCGTCATGCCCCACTCGCCGAAGCTCGCGACCGCGCGCGCGGGGCCGCGGCGCTCCGCCCAGCGACCGAGGGGCCGGCGCACGAGCGAGAAGAGGGCGAGCTGCGCCGTGCCGAGGAGCACGAGGCAGATCGTCGGCGGGTTGAGGTTCTGCAGCAGGTCCGGCGTGTACGGGCCGGAGAGGGTGATCGCGAGCAGGCCGCCCAGCGCGCAGGCCGCGAGCCGCAGGCGGGCAGCCACCGGCATCCGGTCGACCGTCCCGTCGGCGAGCAGGAAGCCGAGCTGCTGCATCGCCAGCCAGACGAAGGCGAGGTTCAGGAAGCCGAGCGCCTCCACGCCCGTGGCGAAGCGCAGCGCGTCGACGGCGACGACCGCGGCCACGAGCGCGCCGATCGTCACGCCCGGGCGCCACTCGTGGAGGCGCACCATGAGCGGCACGAGCGCGGAGGCGCCGAGGTAGACGGCGAGGAACCAGAGCGGCTGGCCGATGCGGAACGACGCCGTCTGCACGATCTCGGCCGGCACCCCCGCCGCGGCGAGCGCGGCCAGCGCGAGCCCGACGACCGCGACGAGCGGCACCGCGGGACGCACGAGCCGCGTGATCCGGTCGCGCACGAAGCTCGCCGGTCCGATGCCGCGGGCCCGGCGCCGCTGCCAGGCGGTCCAACCGGAGAAGCCGCCGATGAGGAAGAAGAGGGGCATGATCTGCACGACCCAGGTCGCCGGGGCGAGGAAGTCCCAGCCCTCGAGCGCGTTCTCGAGCACCGGCCCGCCGGGTCCGACGCTGACGCCGACCATCATCGCGTGCAGCAGGAAGACGACGGCGAGGCATCCCGCCCGCGCCGCATCGATCGCCCGGTCACGTGTCGGCGTGGCGCCCGTCGCAGTGCGTCCAGCGGCACCCGCCTCGATCGTCGCGTGCATCGGGATCCCCTCCGCCGGCGGTCCCTCCCCCGGCTCCCGCAGGCTATGGACGCGGTACGGGCCGGGGCATCACCCGGTGGAACGGTTCGTGCCCCCTACCGCGGTAGGGGGCACGGAGCGGCGGATGGCCCGCCAGTCGGATGCGAGGCGAGGATTCCGCGAAGACCGGATGACGCGGATGACGCACGATGCGAACGCCGCGAACGACGCGGATGCCGCCGACGCCGTGGACGCCGCGGGTCCCGCCGCTCAGCGCGCGGGCGAGACGAGGCCGGTGTCGTAGGCGAAGACGACGGCGTGCACCCGGTCGCGGAGCCCGAGCTTCTGCAGGATCTTGCTGACGTGCGTCTTCACCGTCTGCTCGGCGATGAACAGCTCGGCCGCGATCTCCTGGTTCGAGCGCCCCCGCGCGATGCGCACGAGCACCTCGCGTTCGCGCTCCGTGAGCGCCGAGAGCAGGTGCTCGTCGACGGGGCGCGCGGGCGCCTGCTTCGCGACGTCCTCGATGAGCCGCCGGGTCACGCTCGGCGCGAGCAGGGCCTCCCCCGCGGCGATCACGCGCACGGCACGGGCGACCTCGTCGGGCAGCGCGTCCTTCAGCAGGAACCCGCTCGCCCCGGCGCGGAGCGCCTGGTACACGTACTCGTCGATGTCGAAGGTCGTGAGCATCAGCACCCGCGGCACGTAGTCGCTCGACCGCGGCGGCGTCTGCAGGGCGCGGGTCGCCTCGATGCCGTTCACCCCGGGCATCCGCACGTCCATCACGACCACGTCGGGCCGCAGCTCGTGCGCGAGCCGCACCGCCTCCTCGCCGTCCGAGGCCTGGCCCACCACCTCGATCCCGGGCTGGGCGTCGAGCACGGCGGCGAAGCCGGCGCGCACCATGGCCTGATCGTCGGCGACGAGCACGGTGATGGTCATCCGGCGGTTCCTCCATCGGCACGGTCTGCGGTGGACGGCCCGGAGGCCGCCGCCGCGGCGACGGGGAGCACGGCGCTCACCCGGAAGCCGCCCGGCTCGGTCGACCCCGCCTCGATCGTGCCACCGACGAGGCGCGCCCGCTCGCGCATCCCGAGCAGACCGTGCCCGCTCCCGCCCTCCGCGCGGCCGGCGGCCGCACGCTCGGCGGCCTCTGCGTCGGGAGCCCGGGTGTTCACGACCTCGACGACGAGGCGCGCCCCGTCGCCGTGCACCTCGACGGCGGCCTCCGCGCCGGGCGCGTGGCGGAGCACGTTGCTGAGCGCCTCCTGCACGATCCGGTAGGCGGCCTGACCGACCGCCGTCGACACCGGCGCCGTCGTCACGATGCGGGCGTCGACGACGAGGCCGGCGCGCCGCACGCTCGACACGAGGGGGCCGATCTCGGCGAAACCGGGCTGCGGAGCGGTCTCCGCCTCCGCGTCCGGGTCGCGGAGCACGGCGAGGAGCTCCCGCATCTCCGCCATCGCGGCCCGCGCGTTCGCGGCGATCTCGCCGAACTCCGCCGTCGCGGCCTCGTCGAGGCCGCTCAGCCGGTACGGCGCGCTCGTCGCCTGCACCTGCACGATCGACATGCGGTGCGCGACGACGTCGTGGAGCTCGCGGGCGATGCGGGTGCGCTCCTCGGCGACGATCCGGCGCTCGTGCTCGTTCGCGCTCGTGCGCCGCTCGGCCTCGAGCGTGTCGGCGACCCGCGCGCGGAGCACCCGGAGGAGCCAGGCCAGTCCGAGCACGCCCGCGCTCACCGCGGCCCCGGTGACGAAGCTCGCCGCGATCGTCGAGGGCTCCTCGGCGCGCGCGGGCGGCAGCACCGCGGCGATCGAGCCGAAGACGGTGCCGCCCCAGAGCACGACGGCCGGCAGGAAGCGGCCGCGCAAAGCGAGGATCACGAGACCGGCGCAGAGCGCGAGCAGCATCGGGACGCTGATCGGCCAGGGGGCGCCGGGCGGCGGCACGGCGAGCGCGAAGAACGCGGCCTGCCCGCCCAGCCCGGCGATCGCGCCAGGCCAGGCCCAGTGCATCGCGAGCGGCAGGCTGCCCGCCGCGAGCAGGGCGACGCCGAACGCCGCGGCGACGGGCACCCCGTAGAGGGAGGCCGAGACCGGCACCAGCACGGAGAAGAGCGCGACCGCGACGAAGATCACGGCGAACCAGCTGAGCACGAGGCCCGGCCAGGCATCCGTCTCGGTGAGCCGGGGGCGGCGGCGCGGCGGCGCCGGCGCGGTCGCGGGCTCGGCGGATGCCGCGACGAAGCCCTCCGGCGGCGCGGGCGCCTGCGGGGCTGCGGGGGCGGCGGGATCGGTCATGGCACCATGCTCGCACCGGCGCGGGCCCGGGGCATCCCCCGGCGGTGGTGTTCGCGCCCCCTACCGCGGTAGGGGGCGCCGGCTCAGCCCTTCGCCGCCTTCGCGGCCTTCGCCTGCGCCTTCATCTCCTGCTTGTGCGCCCGCACCTTCTGCAGCGACTCGGGACTCACGATGTCGGCGACCGAGGCGAAGCTGCCCGCCTCGCCGTAGCCGCCGGCCGCTTCCCGCCAGCCCGGCGCCTCGAGGCCGCACTGCTTGCCGAGGAGGGCGAGGAAGATGCGCGCCTTCTGCTCGCCGAAGCCGGGCAGCGCCTTCAGCCGCTTCAGCACCTCGGCGCCGCTCGGCTCGCCGCGCGTCCAGATCTGGCTCGCGTCGCCGCCCCACTCCGTCTCGACCGCGGCTGCGAGCTGCTGCACGCGGCCCGCCATCGAGCCCGGGTAGCGGTGCACCGCCGGCGTCTGGCTGAAGAGCTCGACGAGTCGCTCCGGATCGGTCGCGGCGATCGTCGCCGGGTCGATCGAGCCGAGGCGCTCGCGGATCTTCTGGGGACCGGCGAACGCGGTCTCCATGGCGACCTGCTGGTCGAGCAGCATGCCCGTGAGCAGGGCGAAGGGATCGTTCGAGAGCAGCTCGTCGGCCGACTGCTCCCCCGTGATGTGCAGTGCCATGCCGTCCATCCTCCCACCCGATCCGGCCGATCGGGGATGGCGGATGTCGGCGGATCGTGCTCGGATGGCCCCGTCGGAGGCATCCGGCGATCCACGATCCCACCGCACCCCGCGAACCAGGAGGAGGCATCATGCCGCTCGAGATGGACGTGAAGATCGAACTCATCCACGTGCCCGTGAGCGACGTCGACCGCGCGAAGGCGTTCTACGTCGAGCAGTGCGGCTTCGTCGCCGACCACGACGTGCGGGTCAGCGAGACGCTGCGCTTCGTGCAGGTGACCCCGCCGGGCTCCGCGTGCTCGATCGCCTTCGGCGAGGGGCTCGGCGCGACGCTCGCACCCGGGTCGCTCGACGTCATCCAGGCGGTGATCGCCGACGCGGATGCCGCGCTCGCGCAGCTGCGGGCGGCGGGCGTCGACGCGCAGGGCGTCGACGAGCAGGTCTGGGGGCGCTTCGTGACGTTCACCGATCCCGACGGCAACCGCTGGACCCTGCAGCAGCTGCCCGCGCGCGACTGAGCGCCGGCGGCCGAGCGCCGCCGTCGTCGACGCACCGGGGGCGGACCGGGACACCGCCCGCCCCCGGCACGCCGACGGCCCCCGCCCCATGCGGAGCGGGAGCCGTCTGCGGGCTTCGGGTCTGCCCCGGCATCCTCAGGACGCCGTTGCCGATCCGATCAGCCGGCCTGCTTGACGATGTCGAGCAGGTTGGGGTTGTTCGCGTACGCCTCCGCCGCGTTCTCCTTGGTCACGATGACCGGAGCGAGGAGGTACGCCGGCACGACCTTCACGCCGTTGTCGTACTGCTCGGTGTCGTTGACCTCGACCTCTTCGCCCTTCTGGAGCTGCTGGATCATCTTGATCGTCTGCTCGACGAGGAGCGAGGTGTCCTTGTTGATGGTCGAGTACTGCTCACCGGCCATGATCGACTTCACCGACTCGACCTCGGAGTCCTGACCGGTCACCGTGATCTTCGAGATGTCCTTGCCGGCCTGCTTCGCAGAGGTGATGATGGCGCGGGCGAGGGTGTCGTTCGGCGACAGGACGCCGTCGATGTTCGCCGAGGTGTAGTTCGCGGCGAGGATCGAGTCCATGCGGCTCTGCGCGTTCTCGGCCTTCCAGCCCTGCGTCGCCGTCTGCTGGATGTCGGTCTGCCCCGAGGCCACCACGAGCGTGCCGTCGTCGATCTTCGGCTGCAGCACCTTCATCGCGCCGTTGAAGAACACGGCCGAGTTGGCGTCGTCCGGCGAGCCGGAGAAGAGCTCGATGTTCCACGGCGCCTCGTGGCCCGAGCGGGCGGCGAGCCCGTCGAGGAGCGCCTGGCCCTGCAGCTCGCCGACCTTGAAGTTGTCGAACGCGACGTAGTAGTCGACGTTCGGCGTGTTCTCGATGAGGCGGTCGTAGGCGATGATCTTCACGCCCGCGTCGGCGGCCTGCTGGAGCTGGGTGCCGAGCTGCTTGCCGTCCTTCGCGCCGATGACGATGACCTTCGCGCCGTTCGTCACCATCGCCGAGATCTGGTTCTGCTGCTCTGCGACGGTGTTGGAGGCGGGTGCGTACTGCACGTCGGGGGTGAAGCCGGCCGCCTTCAGGCCGTCCTCGAAGAGCCCGCCGGCGAGCACCCAGTTCTCACTGGTCTTGTCGGGCAGCGCGATACCGATCGTGGCGTCGGCGGCGAAGCCGGCCGCGTCGGTCGCCTCACCGCTCGACCCGCCGCCGCGGTCGGACGAGCAGCCCGAGAGCGCGAGGGCGGCCGCTGCGGCGACCGCGGTGGCTGCGAGAGCGATCTTCTTCATTGATCAGTCACTTTCTCTTGGTGTCCCGGGGCAGCTGCCACGGGAGGGGGAGGTGCGTTCCGGCGTCCGTCGCGGCCGGGGCGGCGACGGTGCCGGGTCAGAGCCGGGCGACGTCGCGGGGCTCGGACGATTCGTTGGTGCCGGAGCTCGGCACGACGGCGGGCGGTTCGGTGGGACCCTGCTCCTCCAGCCGGGCGCGGCGACGGCGCGACGACCAGAGGCCGAGGATCGACGGCCGGCCCTGGCTCTTGCTCCAGACGTCGACGCCGACGGCGAGGAGGAGCACCATGCCCTTGATGATCTGCACCCAGTCGGCGCCGACGCCGAGCAGCTGCAGGCCGTTGTTCAGGAACGCCATCACGAGGCCACCGATGATCGAGCCGATCACGGTGCCGATGCCGCCCGAGACCGCCGCGCCGCCGATGAAGACGGCCGCGATGGCGTCGAGCTCCCAGCCGTTGCCGTCCTGCGGGCCCGAGGCGGTGGAGCGGGCGACGAAGATCATGCCCGCGAGCGAGGCCAGCACCGACATGTTCATCATGACGAAGAAGTCGACCCGGCGGTCCTTCACGCCCGAGAGCGTCGCCGCGAGGCGGTTGCCGCCGACCGCGTAGATGTGGCGGCCGAAGACGGTGCTGCGGGTGATGAAGGAGTAGAGGATGACGAGGAGCACGAGGATGATGCCCGAGATCGGGAAGCTCGTGCCGGGGCGGCCGGTGGCGAAGAGCCAGGCGGCCCAGAGGATGACGCCGGCGAGCAGCACGATCTTCACGACGCTCACCCACATCGGCGCCTGCGGCGAGCCCATCTTCTTCTGCACGCTGCGCAGCCGCAGCTCGTTGTAGACGATCCAGGCGGCGCCGAGGAGACCGAGCGCCATCGTCGCGTAGTTGAACGCGGAGCCCGCGACGTCGGGCAGGTAGCCCGCGCCGATGTAGGTGAACTCGACCGGCACCGGCGTCGTGGTCGACTGGCCGATCCACTGGTTTCCGCCGCGGAAGATCAGCATGCCCGCGAGGGTCACGATGAACGCCGGCACCCCGACGTAGGCGACCCAGAAACCCTGCCAGGCGCCGACCGCGGCGCCGACGAGGAGGCCGAGCACGATGGCGAGCGGCCAGGGCAGGTTCCAGTCGGACATGGCCTTCGCGACGATGATGCCGGTGAACGCCGCCACCGAACCGACCGACAGGTCGATGTGGCCCATGATGATGACCATCACCATGCCGATCGCGAGGATCAGGATGTAGCTGTACTGGTTGACGACGTTGATCAGGTTCGTCGAGGAGAGCGTGAGGCCGGTCCCCTTGATGAGCCACGTCAGCAGCTGGAACAGCGCGATGATGACGACGAGGCTGCCGAGGATGCCGAACTGGCGGAGCGTCGACTGGCCGTTGCCGAACATCTTGCGGAGGTCGGCGAGGCCGCCGCGCTTCTCGGTCGTCGTGGCGCCCGTGGGGGTCGCGCCGGTCGGAGTGGTCATGCGTTCGCCTTCTTCTTCGCGGAGGTCATGCTGCGCATGAGCGCCTCCGGGGTCGCCTCGGACACGGGCAGGTTGTCGGTGATGCGGCCTTCGAAGACCGTGTAGATGCGGTCGGCGATGCCGAGGAGCTCCGGCAGCTCGCTGGAGATGAGGATGACGCCCTTCCCCTGCGCGGCGAGCTGCTGGATGATCGTGTAGATCTCGTACTTCGCGCCGACGTCGATGCCGCGGGTGGGCTCGTCGAGGATCAGCAGGTCGGGGTCGGTGAACATCCACTTCGCCAGCACGACCTTCTGCTGGTTGCCGCCGGAGAGCTTCGCGACGCCCATGTCGACGCTCGGCGACTTGATGCGCAGCTGCTTCCGGTAGCTCTCGGCGGTCTGCGCCTCCTTGAACTCGTCGACGACGGCGAGCCGGGAGATCTTCCGGAGCTTCGCCGAGACGATGGAGCGCTTGATCGTGTCGAGGAGGTTCAGCCCGAGCACCTTGCGGTCCTCGCTGACGTAGGCGAGGCCGTGGTCGATCGCGGACTCGACGTCCTTCAGCACGATCTCCTTGCCGTCCTTCACGATCGTGCCGGCGAGGTAAGTGCCGTAGGAGCGGCCGAAGATGCTCATCGCGAGCTCGGTGCGGCCGGCGCCCATGAGGCCGGCGAGGCCGACGATCTCGCCCCGGCGCACCTCGAGGTTCGAGCCCTTCGCGACGAGCCGCTCGGGCACCTGCGGGTGCTGGATGGTCCAGTCGCGCACCTCGAAGAACACCTCGCCGATGTGCGGCGTGCGGTCGGGGTAGCGGCTCTCGAGGGAGCGGCCGACCATCCCGCGGATGATCCGGTCCTCGTCGACGTCGCCGCCGTGCACGTCGAGCGTCTCGATCGCGTGCCCGTCGCGGATGATCGTGATCGCGTCGGCGATCTGCTCGATCTCGTTGAGCTTGTGGCTGATCATGATCGACGCGATGCCGCGGCCCTTCAGCCCGAGGATGAGGTCGAGCAGGTGCTGCGAGTCGTCCTCGTTCAGCGCGGCGGTGGGCTCGTCGAGGATGAGGAGCTTCACGTCCTTCGCGAGCGCCTTCGCGATCTCGACGAGCTGCTGCTTGCCGACGCCGAGGTGCTTGATCTGCGTGTCGGGGTTCTCGGAGAGGCCGACGCGGGCGAGCAGGTCGAGGGCCTTCAGCTTCGCCGCCGACCAGTCGATGCGGCCGCCGCGGGCGATCTCGTTGCCGAGGAAGATGTTCTCGGTGATCGACAGCTCCGGGATGAGCGCGAGCTCCTGGTGGATGATCGCGATGCCGGCCTGCTCGCTCTGGCGGATGTCCCGGAACTGCACCTCTTCGCCCCGGAAGAAGATCTCGCCGGTATAGGTGCCGTGCGGGTAGACCCCGGAGAGCACCTTCATCAGCGTCGACTTGCCGGCGCCGTTCTCGCCGCAGATCGCGTGGATCTCGGCGGGCATCACCGTGAGGGAGACATCGCTCAGCGCCTTCACGCCGGGGAACTCCTTGGTGATGGAGCGCATCTCCAGGATGGGCGGCGGCGCGTTCATCGGCTGCCCGCTCGGGCGCTGGTCGTCATCGACGGAATCACTGATCTGGACCTCGGTGTCAGGGTGTGCTGCTGTGTGTGACGTGCCCGTGTGACCGTTCACATCGACACCATGCTGCATCCGCCGGGCGGGCGTGTCAAGCCGATGCTCCGAACGGGCCGGATGTGCCGCTCAGCGCGAGGCGGCCGTCGAGCTCGGCCGGGCGGGCGCGTGGGCGGCCGCGGTCGAGCCGCGCACGACGAGTCTCGGCACGATGTCCTCGACCTCGATCCGCTCCGCACCGTGCACCTGGTTCAGCAGCAGCGCGACCGCCCGGCGGCCGATCTCGTGGAAGTCCTGGTACACGGTCGTGAGCGTCGGCGCGACGTGCTTCGCGACCGGGATGTCGTCGAATCCGACGACGCTGACGTCGCCCGGGACGTCGAGTCCGGCGTCCCGGAAGGCGTGCATCAGCCCGATCGCCATCTCGTCGTTGGCGGCGAACACGGCGGTGAAGTCCCGGCGGCGGACGAGCTCGCTGCCCGCGTAGTAGCCGAAGTCGGCGGTCCAGTCGCCGAGGATCGGCGGATGCAGGCCGAGCTCGGCGTCGTCGATCGCCTCGAGGAAGCCGCGCATCCGCGCCTCCGCCTCGATCCAGTCCTGCGGGCCGGCGAGGTGCACGATCTCGCGATGACCGAGCCCGATCAGGTGCTGCGTCGCGCGCCTGGCGCCCGTCACCTGGTCGACGGAGAGCGCGAGGTGGTCGCGCCGGCCCGTCGACTGCAGGCTCACGAACGGCACGCCGATCGACGAGGCGGCGAGCACCTCGAACACCCGCACCTGCGGCGCGATCACGACGAGCCCCTCGATCGCCTGGAGCATCAGGTGCTCGATGGCGTCGGCGATGCCCGCC
Organism: Agromyces mediolanus; assembly: GCF_044917495.1. Taxonomy (GTDB): domain Bacteria; phylum Actinomycetota; class Actinomycetes; order Actinomycetales; family Microbacteriaceae; genus Agromyces; species Agromyces mediolanus_B. Next base: position 39,877 of record NZ_JAVSSI010000016.1, read on the forward strand.
GGCGAGGTGTCGGCGAGGTTCGCGGTGTTCACGTGGTAGCCGTGCTCGCGCGCGGCATCCTCGATGGCGGCGATGCTGGTGGCGGGCCCATAGGTGGTGCTCATCGCGGCGAGCACGCCGATCGTGTTCGAGCGGCTCGTCACGAGCGTGCGGGCGGCGCGGTTCGGCCGGTACTGCAGCGTCTCCATCGCCTGGAGCACGCGCTCCCGCGTCTCCGGGCGGATGCTCGGGTGATCGTTCAGCACCCGGGAGACGGTCTGGTGGGAGACCTCGGCCAGGCGCGCGACATCGCGGATGCTGGGCGCACGCCCGCGGTCCTGGGGAGGAGACACCTGTTCGCCGATCCGGATGTGCACGTTCACATCGCTGTCGCATCCATTATGCACGCCCCGCCCCCGGCGTACAGCTCGACGATGTGACAGTCACAACGGGCGGTCGAATCGAATCGACTCTGCTCCCGGGCGTGAGAGCGCGCTCACCAAATCCCTGCGACGGCATTCGGGTACTTTCTGCGGGTCAGGCCTTCCCGGCACGCGCAAATACCGACCGCACGTCGCGGGACGTCGCGCAGGAGGCACGCGCGCGGACCGCGGGAAGCGGGGCGACAGTGGATGCCGGTCGCGGGATACAGTGTTTGCAGTTCAGGTCGAAACGCTCTTCTGCGGAGAAGGCCTTTCGCCGTCACCCGAAAGGCAGCCCATGACCAACGGAACTCCATCGCGCATCGCCCTGCCCCGGCCTCGGGACTGGGCGATCGCCGGCGCACTGTTCGGCTCCGCCGCTGCCGCAATGGTGACTGCACTCGCGCTGCTCGTCGGCGGAGTCGCGCTGGTCGTCGCGATCCTCCGGCTCCGTCAGCGTCCGCCGCGCACCTCGATCGTGCTGGTGAGCATCGCGATCGCCGTGTGGCTCCTCGTCACGATCGTCGCGGTCGCGGCGGGGATCACGGCGATCACGCAGACCGGTACTCCCGACGTCGTCCTCGAGCCATCCTGAGCTGCGGACCGCGCCCGCTCCCCCGGCTCAGCCCGCGGCGACCGGGCGCACCCGCGCGGCGAGGAGCACCGCGACGACCGCGATCGCGAGGGCGACCGCGAAGTCGGGGGCGAAGCCGCCCCAGACCACCGCGCTCGACACGAGCGCCGTGATGGCGAGCGCGATCGAGGCGCCGAGCGACTCCGCGATCGAGAGCGCCGCGCTGTTGAAGCCCTGCGCGGAGACCGGCGAGAGGCTCAGCACCGCCACCGAGAAGCGCGGGTACATGAAGCCCATCGCACCGCCGGCGAGCGTCCACGCCACGAACGCGATCGCCGGGTGCAGGTGCAGCGCGGCGACGCCGAGCACCACCGCGAGCGCGACGACCAGCAGCGTCGAGCCGATGACGACGGCCCGCACGTTCGAGATGCGGTCGCCGAGCCGGCCCTGCAGCCACGACGCGGCGGCCCAGCTCACGCCCGCACCGGTGAGCACGGCGCCCGCGAGGCTCGGCTCGAAGTCGTAGTCCTCGATGAAGAGGTACGGCAGGTAGATCTCGCTGCCGAAGAAGGCGCCCGCGACGACGAGCCGCATGAGCACGGTCGCGGGCAGGCCGCGCGCGGCTCGCAGCGTCCCGGCGGGGAGCAACGGCCGCACGGCGACGACGACCACGACCACCGAGAGCACCGCGACGATCCAGCGCAGCGGCGAGTCGAACTCCTTCGCGAGCGAGACGCCGAGGGCGGCGGCCGCGGTGAGCACGGCCCAGCCGACGCGCGACGGGCTCCACACGACCGACGGGTCGCCCTGCACCTTGTCCCGCGCGCGGAGGAGCGGCGGCAGCAGCATCGCGGTCGCGGGCAGCACGATGCCGATCACGCCGAGGAACACCCAGTGCCAGCTCGCCTGCTCCGCGACGACTCCGGCGAGCGCCGGACCGATGATCGAGGGGATGACCCACGCGGCCGCGAACCCGGCGAACACCCGGGCCCGGATCGCCTCCGGGTAGACCCGGCCGACGATCACGTACAGCGGCACGATGACCGCGGCCCCGGCGATGCCGTGCACGAACCGGCCGACGATGAAGACGACCATGTCGGTCGCCGTTCCGGCGATCACGAGTCCGACGACGAAGAGGATGCCGGAGGTGAGCAGCGACGGGAGCGGACCGTTTCGGTCGGTCCAGTTGCCGGCGATGACCATGCCGATGATGCCCGCCGCGAGCGGCACGGCGAAGGCGAGGGCGTAGAGCGCCTCGCCGTCGAGGTCACGGGCGACGAGCGGCATGATCGTCGTGACGGCCATCGCTTCGAAGGCGGCGAGGAAGATCAGGGCGAACATGCCGATCGAGAGCCAGCGGTAGGGCTTCGCGAGCGGGCCGCCCGCAGAGACCCGAGGCGCGGTTCCCTCACCGCCGTCGCTCGCGCCGGCCAGTGCGGCGGCGTCGATCGGACCGGGCGCGTCGACGGGGACCGACGAGGTGCGGTCGGGGCTGGTGGAATCGCTCACTCGATCGACCCTAGGACTTCAAGGGCCCTTGAGGTCAACTGCCCGCGCCGGGCGGCGGAAGCTCGGCGAAGGCGCGCACGGGGAAGGTGCCGAAGCCTTCGACGCGGGGCGGCACCGCGGTGAAGCGCGCCCCGCGCGCGGGGAGTCGCTCGAGCGCGGTCAGATGCTCGACGACGTGGATGCCGGCGGCGAGGAGGAGCGAGTGCGCGGGGCGCTCCCCGCCGCCCTCGGTGTCGTCGATGTTCAGCGAGTCGATGCCCACGAGCGCGACGCCGGCGTCGACGAGAAATTGCGCCCCGGCCGCGCTGAGGAACGGCGCGCCGACGGCGTACTCCGGCGTGCCGAAGCGCCGGCTCCAGCCGGTGTGCAGCAGCACCGCGGCGCCCGCGAGCTCGGCGGCGGTGCGCTCGAAGAAGACCTCGGCGGGGATGCCGCGCGCGGCGGCATCCGCGAGGTGCAGCACCTGCGCCGGGAGCCCCACGAGCGAGTCGAGCTCGAGCGAGGCGAGGTCGCCGCCGTCCGCGTAGCGGTGGTACGGGCTGTCGAGGTAGGTGCCGGTGTTGCCCGCCATCGTGAGGACGTCGATCGCGAACTCGGTGCCGGGCGCGTAGACCGCCCGCGAGGCCGCGCGGGTGAGGTGGGGCGCGATGCTCGGGGCGGGGATGCCGGGGTAGGTGACGAGACCCGCGCGGATCGGGTGGCTGAGGTCGACGAGGCGGGATGCCGGAGCGGCACCTGCTGCGGAGTCGCCGGTCGAGGCATCCGTCGCGACGCCCCGCGAGCCCTTGTGCGGCTCGGCGACGATCTCGAACGAGGGGAACTCGACCGAGCCGACGAGCGCGAGCCCGAGGTGCCGCACCAGGAGCTCGGCGACGCCGGCTTCGCCGATGTCGGGCCCCGGCACGTCGAGCCGGAAGCCGCGGGCGCTCAGCCCGCCGCCGTTCACGAATGCGATCTCGGCGTCGACGACGGCCCGGTACTCGGTCATACGCGCTCCTCGGTTCTCGATGCGGTCGGGGATGCGGTCTCGGCTGCGGTCCGGGATGCGGCTCCACCGTCCGGCACCGCGGCGTCGCGCCCGCGACGCCCGCGGACCCGCCGCACGACGGTGACCGCGATCGCGGCGACGGCGAGCAGGCCGGGCACGACGAGGTTCGGGCCGGCGAGGACGAGCAGGCCCGCGGTGAGCACCGTGGCCACGACGGCGAGCCACCAGCCGACGCTCCAGCGGCGGAGCAGCAGGGTGGCTGCGAGCATCCCGACGAAGTAGATCGCGACCATGTTGCTCGTGTGGATCAGGATGAACGCGCCGAGCGACCCCCCGTTCGCGACGACGAGCACGAAGTAGGCGAGCGAGACGACACCCGTGAGCGCGAGCGCCCGGCGGGGTACCTCGCCGCCGGCGGCCCCCTTGGCGAAGAAGCGGGGCAGATCGCCGTCGCGCCCGAGCGCGGCGCCGAGGTTGCCGAAGGCGGGCAGGTACGCGTTCATCACGCCGACGGTGACGATGACGGCGATCACCGCCACGATGGCCGGGCCGATCCCGGGCAGCACCACGTCGACGAGGTCGATGAGCGGCACGACGCCCTCCCCCGCCCGGTCGCCGAGCACGCCCACCGTGACGAACTGGAGCGCGAGGTAGCCGACGCCGACCACGACGATGGCGATCGCGGTGGCGATCGGGATCACGCGCCGGGGGTTCCGGAACTCGCCGGCGATGTGCGTGCCGACCTCCCAGCCGGCGAACGCCCACACGAACAGGCTGATCGCGGTGCCGACGCCGACCCAGCCGTTCGGCAGGAACGGGGTGAACGCCGCGGCCTCGACGTGCGGGAAGGTGAGCGCGACGACCGCGACGACGACCGCGAGCAGCAGCCCCGTGAGCACGAGCTGCACCCAGCCGGCGACCCGCACGCCGAACCAGCTGATGACGTACGGCGGCACGAAGATCGCCGCGGCGATGAGCGGCACCGCCGAGCGGTCGACGCCGAGCGCCGCGACGACGTACTCGCCGCAGAGGAGGGTGACGACGGGGGCGCCGACGCAGACGCCGAAGTAGAACCAGTACCCGGTCATGCGCGCGACGGTGCCGCCGAGGACCCGGCGGGCGTAGCTCGCGACGCCGCCCGGGTCGGGGAATCGGGCGGCGAGCGCGGCGAAGGTGCCGGCCAGCGGGATCGACAGGACGAGCACCGCGGCGACGGCGAGCACCGAGGCGGGGCCGGCGGCGGCCGCCGCGAGACCGGGGAGGGCCAGGATGCCGGTGCCGAGCACGCTCGCGATGTAGAGCGCCGTGCCCTGCCCGAGGCCGAGGGTGCCGTGACCTGTGGCCGGGGTCTCCGGTGCGGTCGCGGGGTGCTGGGTCGAGGTCACCCGCCAAGTCTCGCGTACGGGGCATCCGCTCCGCACTGGCAGGAACGACACTCTCGGTGCATATCCTGCCAAGCTCGGCCGGGCCGGGCCGGGCCGGGCTGGGCTGGCTGGGCCGGGCCAGCACTCACCGGCCCCACCTGCCCGCTCCCGCCGGCCCGACCTGCCCAGTCCCGGCGACCCGACCTGCCCACTCCCGGCGACCCCACCCACCCCGCGGGAGGAGATTCGCACCGAGGGAGGGGTTGCGGGGCCGTTTCATCCTCCCGGCGGCACGTTCTCCTCCCGCCCGGGGGGAAAGAGGGGGGAAGAGAGGGGGCGGGAGGGGGCCGGGCCGGGCGCGGCGGCGCGCTACAGGCGGGCGAGCGTCTGGTCGATGTCGGCGAGCAGGTCGTCGACATCCTCGATGCCGACCGAGAGGCGCACGATCGAGGCCGGCACCTCCGCCTCCGTGCCGCGCACCGAGGCGTGCGTCATCTCCGAGGGGTAGTTCACGAGGGACTCGACACCGCCGAGCGACTCCGCCAGCTGGAACAGCTCGGTCGACTCCGCGAAGCGGCGGGCCGCCTCGCCGCCGCCGGCGAGCTCGATCGAGAGCATCCCGCCGAAGCCCGACATCTGCCGCGCGGCGAGCTCGTGGCCGGGGTGCGACTCGAGGCCCGGGTAGTAGACGCGGGCGATGCCGGCGTGCTCCTCGAGCCGGCGGGCGATCGCGAGCGCGTTGCTGCTGTGCCGCTCCATCCGGATGCCGAGCGTCTTGATGCCCCGCGAGGTGAGGAACGCGTCGAAGGGGCCCGACACGGCGCCCGCGGCGAACTGCGTGAACTGCACCCGCTCGTGCAGCTCGTCGCGCCCGGGCGCGAACACCACGGCGCCGCCGATCACGTCGGAGTGCCCGCCGAGGTACTTCGTGGTCGAGTGCACGACGACGTCGGCGCCGAGCGCGATCGGCTGCTGCAGCGCCGGGCTCGCGAAGGTGTTGTCGACGACGACGAGGAGGCCGGCCTCGTGCCCGAGCTCGGCGAGCGCGGCGATGTCGGAGATCTTCATCAGCGGGTTCGAGGGGGTCTCGATCCAGAGCACCTTCGTGGCGTCCGGCTCGATCGCCGCGCGCACGAGGTCGAGGTCGCTCGTGTCGACCGTCGAGTGCCGCACGCCCCAGGCGCCGTGCACCCGGCGGATCAGCCGGTGCGTGCCGCCGTAGACGTCGTTGCCGATGACGACGTGGTCGCCCGGGGCGAGCACGGTGCGGAGCAGGGCGTCCTCGGCGGCGAGGCCGGACGCGAAGGAGAGCGCGTGCGCCCCACCCTCGAGCGCGGCGAGCTGGGTCTCGAGCGCGGTGCGGGTCGGGTTGCCGCCGCGGGAGTACTCGTACCCGCTGCGGAGGCCGCCGATGCCGTCCTGGACGTAGGTGGAGGTCGCGTAGATGGGCGGGATGACCGCGCCGGTGGTCGGGTCGAAGGCCTGGCCGGCGTGGATGGCGCGGGTGTCGAAACGGGCGTCGTCGGAGTTCATGGCGAGTTCGCTTTCGGAGTCGTTCGGGGAGTCGAGGGAGGTGGGAGGCGGAGCGCTCAGTGCGAGAGGTAGCCGAGCAGGTCGCTCCGGGTGACGACCCCGAGCGCCTTGCCGCCGTCGGTGACGAGCATCGCCGAGGCATCCGTGAAGGCCTGCCGCGCTGCGGCGACGGGCTCGTTCACGCCGATGAGCGGGAGCGGCGCGCCGAGGAACTGGCCGATCTCGTCGGTGAGCTTCGCCTCGCCGGAGAAGACGCGTTCGAGCAGTTCTTCCTCGTGCAGCGCGCCGAGCACCTCGCCGAGCACGACGGGCGGCTCGTGGCCCACGACGACGAGCTGGGAGACCCCGGTCTCGGTCATGCGGTCGATCGCGTCGCGCACCGTGTCGTGCGGGAAGACGTGCACGAGCGGCTCGGTGCGGTCGGCCTTCGCGGCGAGCAGATCGGCGACGGTGTGCCCGCTCGGCGCGTTGCCGAAGCCGTAGGCGCGCAGCCACTTGTCGTTGAAGATCTTGCCGAGGTAGCCGCGGCCACCGTCGGGCAGCAGCACCACGAAGACGTCGTCGGGCCCGGCGTCCGCCGCCGCCTCGAGCGCGGCGACGACGGCCATGCCGCTCGAGCCGCCGACGAGGATGCCCTCTTCGCGCGCGAGCCGGCGGGTCATCGCGAACGACGCGGCGTCGGAGACCTCGATGATCTCGTGCGGCACGGCGGGGTCGTACGCGGTCGGCCAGAAGTCCTCGCCGACGCCCTCGACGAAGTAGGGGCGCCCGGTGCCGCCCGAGTAGACCGAGCCCTCGGGGTCGGCGCCGATGATGCGCACCCCGTCGCCCGAGACCTCGCGGAGGTAACGGCCGGTGCCGGTGATCGTGCCGCCCGTGCCGACGCCGGCGACGAAGTGCGTCACCTTGCCCTCGGTGTCGCGCCAGATCTCCGGGCCGGTGGTCTCGTAGTGCGAGCGCGGGCCGTTCGGGTTGGAGTACTGGTCGGGCTTGAAGGCGCCAGGGATCTCGCGGACGAGCCGGTCGGAGACCCCGTAGTACGACTCGGGGCTGTCGGGCGCGACGGCGGTGGGCGTCACGACGACCTCCGCGCCGTACGCGGTGAGCACGTTGCGCTTGTCCTCGCCGACCTTGTCGGGGCAGACGAAGATGCAGCGGTAGCCGCGCTGCTGGGCGACGAGCGCGAGGCCCACACCGGTGTTGCCGCTCGTCGGCTCGACGATCGTGCCGCCCGGCTTCAGCTTGCCCTCGCGCTCGGCGGCGTCGATGATGCGGCCGGCGATGCGGTCCTTCGAGGAGCCGCCGGGGTTCAGGTACTCGAGCTTCACGAGCACCGTCGCCTGCGTGACGCCCTCGGTGACGCGCGAGAGCTTGACGAGCGGGGTGTCGCCGACGAGGTCGACGATCGATTCTGCGTACTTCATTGCCGTGTGTTCATTCCTCGTGTGGGGTGCGTCGCATCGAACGGATGCTGCGCGCGACGCGATGAATAGGGGTCGCGGAGATCAGCGACAACAACACAGCGAAGAGATCACGGACGACAGCCTAGCCGGTCGCCTCGGCTCGGCGCTTGGCCGATCCCTTCGCGGGGAACAGCGTCTCGGATTCCTCGAGCGACATGCCGTTCGTCTCGGGCACCTTGAAGAACACGAAGAGGAAGGAGAGCGCCGCGAACAGGGCGTACATCCCGTACGTGAAGAGGAGCGAGAAGTCGCTGAGCGCCGGGAAGCTGACGGTGATGAGGAAGTTCGCGATCCACTGCGCGGCCGCGGCGAGACCGAGGGCCCTGGCCCGGATGCGGTTCGGGAAGATCTCGCCGAGCAGCACCCAGACGAGCGGGCCCCAGGAGAAGCCGAAGAAGACGACGAAGAGGTTCGCCGCGACGAGCGCGATCGGACCCCAGCCGCCCGGCAGCGAGACCTCGCCGTCGACCGTCACCGAGTTCGCGAAGGCGAGCGCCATCGCCGCGAGCGAGATCGTCATGCCCGCGGAGCCGATGAGGAGGAGCGGGCGCCGGCCCACCCGGTCGACGAGCGCGATCGCGACGAAGGTGACGACGATGTTCGTCACCGAAGTGATGACCGAGATGAGCAGCGAGTTCGACTCGTCGAAGCCGACGGCCTTCCAGAGCGTCGTCGAGTAGTAGAAGATCACGTTGATGCCGACGAACTGCTGGAAGACGCTCAGCAGGATGCCGATCCACACGATGCCCTGGAGTCCCAGCACCGGCCCCCGGAGCGCGCCCTTCCGCTTCGCGTAGGCGTCCTGCTGCATCGAGTCGTGGATGTCGCGGATGGCGCGGTCGACCTCGTGCGGCTGGATGCGGGCGAGCACCTCCTTCGCCTTCTCCTCCTTGCCGATCTTCACGAGGAAGCGCGGCGACTCCGGGAGCGTCAGTGCGAGCAGGCCGTAGACGAGCGACGGCACGATGCAGGCGAGGAACATCCAGCGCCACGCTTCGAGGCCGAACCAGAACGCGTTGGACGCGCCGCCCGCGGCGGTCGCGAAGAGGGCGTCCGAGAGCAGGGCGGCGAAGATGCCGAAGACGATGGCGAGCTGCTGCAGGGAGGCGAGCCGCCCGCGCGCCTTCCGCGGCGAGATCTCGGCGATGTACGCCGGCGCGACGACGGAGGCGATGCCGATGCCGACGCCGCCGATGAGCCGCCAGACGATGAGGTCGACGACGCCGAAGGCGAAGCCGGAGCCGAGGGAGGAGACGAGGAAGAGGATGGCGCCGAGCACCATCACGGGGATCCGTCCGAAGCGGTCCGCGAGCCGCCCGGCGAGCTCCGAGCCGACGGCGCAGCCGAGCAGTGCGCTCGCGACCGCGAACCCGGTCACCCCGGAGCTCAGATCGAACTGGTGCTGGATGGCGTCGACGGCCCCGTTCACGACGGAGGAGTCGAAGCCGAAGAGGAATCCGCCGACGGCCCCGGCGGCCGCGAGGCCGATCACCTTCGCGTTGAGTCCGTCTCCCCCGGTGCCGGACTGCGGCTCGGCTGCTGCGCTGGTCATCTCGCTCGCTCCCCTCGCTCGCCGGCCCACCCCGGCGTCGGGCACAGACTATGCCTTCCGCCCACCGCGGCACGAGGGGTTGACGACCGGGGTGGTATCCCGAACAGCCTGCGAATGCCCTGGGAGTACCCCATCCGGTACCGGCTGGAAGTCCATGCATCCGTATCATCGGAGCGACGCGTCGAGAGAGGTCCCCCCAGTGAGCGCCAGCCCCAAGCAGCCGTCGATCAAGCAGCAGCGCGCTGCCGCCCGCGAGGCGAAGCTCGCGGAGTTCCGCGCCAAGGAGGCCCGCCGCAAGCGGGTCCGCACGATCGGCATCGCCTCGGGCATCGTCGCGGTGGTCGCCGTGATCGGCCTGCTCGTCACCGCGATCGTGCTGACGCCGAAGCCGGCGAGCTACAGCAAGGGCGGCACCGGGGCCGAGATCGAGGGCGTCGAGACCTTCGAGAACGGCGCCGGGCACGTCGAGGGCGTGGTCGACTACCCGCAGAGCCCGCCCGCCGGCGGGGAGCACAACCAGATCTGGCTGAACTGCGGCGTCTACGAGCAGCCCGTGCCGAACGAGAACGCGGTGCACTCGATGGAGCACGGCGCCGTCTGGGTCACGTACGACCCCGAGCGGGTCTCGGGCGACGAGCTCGCCGCGCTGAAGTCGAAGCTCCCCTCCAGCTACGTGATCCTCTCGCCCTTCGAGGGGCTCGACACCCCCATCGCGCTCAGCGGCTGGAACTCGCAGCTGAAGCTCGACGACGCGGACGACCCGCGCATCGCCGAGTTCTTCGAGGAGTACTGGCAGAGCCAGAACGTGCCCGAGCCGGGCGCGCTCTGCACGGGCGCGTACGACGCCCCCGGCAAGGTCTCCTGAGCCGTGAGCCGCACCCGGGTCGTCGCGGCCTCGGTCGCCGGCGTCGTCGCGCTCCTGCTCGTCGCCGTCGCCGCGTTCGCGTTCGGCCGCCTCTCGACGATCCCGGACGCGACCCCCGCCGAGGGCAGCGCCGAGGCTGGCTTCGCCCGCGACATGCAGGTCCACCACAAGCAGGGCGTCGAGCTGGCGCTCATCGTGCGTCAGGTCACCGACGACGCCGAGGTGCGCCTCCTCGCCGACGACATCGCCGCGACCCAGGCCCAGCAGTCGGGTCAGCTCGCGGGCTGGCTGAACGTCTGGGGACTGCCGCAGTACAGCGCCGAGCCGCAGATGACGTGGATGACCGACGGCGGCGCGCACGCGCACACGGCGGGCGAGCCGATGCCCGGCCTCGCGACCCCCGAGCAGATCGCCGCGCTCCGCGCCGCGAGCGGCGTCGAGGCCGAGCGCGAGTTCCTCGAGCTGATGATCGCCCACCACCTCGGCGCGGTCGAGATGGCCGAGGCCCTCGAGGAGCGGTCGAGCCATCCGGTCGCCCTCGCCTTCGCGCGCGCCGTGATCGCCTCGCAGCAGTCCGAGATCGAGCTCATGCAGCGCATGCTCGACGCGCGGAGCTGAGGGGCGGCGCGACCCGCGCGGAGCTGAGCGCGCTCAGTCGAGCGCGGGCAGCGCGGTGTCGGCCTGCTCCCGGTAGAGCGAGGCGTACACCCCGCCGAGGCCGAGCAGCTCGGCGTGCGTGCCGCGCTCCACGATGCGGCCGGCGACCACGACGAAGATGACGTCTGCGGCGACGACCGTCGTCAGCCGGTGCGCGATCGCGATCGTCGTGCGCCCCTTGGCCGCATCGTCGAGGGCCGCCTGCACCACCCGCTCCGAGATGGTGTCGAGCGCGCTCGTCGCCTCGTCGAGCACGAGCACCGGCGGGTCCTTCAGCAGCACCCGGGCGATCGCGATGCGCTGTTTCTCGCCGCCGGAGAGCCGGTAGCCGCGCTCGCCGACGACGGTGTCGTAGCCCTCGGGGAAGCTCGCCACCGTCTCGTGGATGTTCGCCGCCCGGGCCGCCGCCTCGAGCTCGGCCGCCGTGGCATCCGGCTTCGCGTAGCGCAGGTTGTCGGCGATGGAGGCGTGGAAGAGGTAGGTCTCCTGGCTCACGATGCCGATCTGGCCGACGAGCGACCCCTGGCGGAGCTCGCGCACGTCGACGCCGGCGAAGCGCACGGCCCCGCTGCTCGCCTCGTAGAGCCGCGGCACGAGGTAGGAGACGGTCGTCTTGCCCGCGCCCGAGGGGCCGACGAACGCCGCGAACTGCCCCGGCTCGATGGTGAACGACACCTCGTCGAGCGTCGGCCGGCTGTCGGCCTCGGCATCCGGGTAGCGGAACGACACCCGGTCGAACTCGACCCGGCCGAGCTCGGGACCGCCCGGCACCTCGCGCGCGCCGGGCGCGTCGGTGATCGCCGGCTTCAGGTCGAGGTACTCGAAGATGCGGGCGAACAGCGCGCTCGAGGTCTGCAGGTCGAGGGCGACGCGCATGAGCCCCATGAGCGGGAACAACAGCCGCGCCTGCACGGTCGTGAACGCGACGATCGTGCCGGCCGTGACGTCGGCCGCGCCGCCCGTGATCAGCCAGCCCGACACGAGGTAGACGATGGCGGGGATCGACGACATGAAGATGTTCACCATCGCGAAGAACCACTGACCGGTCATCTGCTGGCGCACCTGCAGCGCGATCTGGGTGCGGTTCTCGTCGGCGTAGCGGTCGATCTCGCTCTGCTGGCGGGTGAAGCTCTTCGAGAGCAGGATGCCGGAGACCGACAGGGTCTCCTGGGTGATCGCGGTCATCTCGGACAGCGACTCCTGCGTCTTGCCGGCGATGCGCGCGCGCACCTGGCCGACCCGTCGCTGCGCGATGACCATGAACGGCATGAGGAGCAGCGCCACGAGCGTGAGCTGCCAGTTGAGGATGAGCATCGCGACGAACGCCGAGATGACGGTGACCGTGTTGCCGAGCACGCTCGAGACGGTGTTCGTCAGCACCCCGGCGACGCCGCCGACGTCGTTCTGCAGCCGCGACTGGATGACGCCCGTCTTCGTGCGGGTGAAGAAGCTCAGCTCCATCGACTGCAGGTGGGAGAACAGCCGCACCCGCAGCGCCCCCATCACCTTGTTGCCGATCGTCGAGGTGAGCCAGGTCTGCCACACCCCGAGCAGCGCCGAGACGATGAAGACCGCGATCATGCCGACGACGAGCCAGGTGAGCTGGGGCACGTCGGGCGGCAGCGCGTCGCCCGCGGCGTTCTTCGGGAACAGGCCGTCGTCGAAGGCGCGCTGGGTGAGCAGCGGCGGGATGACGCTGAGCGCCGCCCCGATGAGCACGAGCACGATCGTGGTGATGAGCGCGGCCCGGTGCGGCGCGAACAGCTCGGCGATGCGGCCGAGCAGGTTCGGGATCTTCGGCGCCTCGGCGTTCTCGGCGCGCTGGGCGGCCTCGTCGGCCGAGGCGATGCGCGTGCGGGGCTTGCCCATGCGCCCGCTCTGGCCGCCCGGCGCCGTTCGGTTCATGCTCACGGCTTCACCCTACGCCGCACCGGGGACACCCCGGCCGGGCGGCCGCGATCGGCCCCGGCGGCCGGTGCGGACGAGCGGATGCCGCGAGCCTCGGCCCGCGGCATCCGCTCCCCCCTGCCCGGTCTCAGCCCTTGGTCGACCCCGCCAGCAGGCCGCGCACGAAGTACCGTTGCAGCCCGAAGAAGACGGCGAGCGGGATGATGATCGAGATGAACGCGCCGGCCGTGAGGCGCTCCCACTCCTGCCCGCGCGAGCCCACCATCTCCGCCAATCGTTGCGTGAGCGGCGCGACGTCCTGCGTGCCTCCCGAGAAGATCAGCGCGACGAGCAGGTCGTTCCACACCCAGATGAACTGGAAGATCGCGAAGGACGCGATCGCCGGCGTCGCGAGTGGCAGCACGATGCGGAAGAAGATCTGCCCGTGCGTGGCGCCGTCGACCCGGGCGGCCTCGATGACCTCGCCGGGGATCTCCGCGATGAAGTTGTGCAGCAGGAAGATCGCGAGCGGCAGCGCGAACATCGCGTGCGCGAGCCACACCGGCGCGTAGTTCTGCTCCGGGATGATCGGCACGACGTCGTGCAGCCAGGCCTGCATCGGCCGCAGCCAGGTCGAGAAGACCTGCAGCAGCGGCACGAGGGCCATCTGCAGCGGCACGATCTGCAGCGCGAACACGAGGATGAACAGCACCCCGGCGCCCTTGAACTTGATCCAGGCGAACGCGTAGGCGGCCATCGTCGCGAGCACGAGCGGGATGAGCGTGCCGACGAGCGAGATGGCGATCGAGTTCACGATGTAGGCGCCGAGCTGGGGCGACGACTGGGACGTCGAGAGGAGCACGTCCTTGTAGTTGTCGAGCGTGAAGCCCCAGTTCTCGAAGATCGTCCACCAGCCGGTGGTGCGGACGAGCTCCGCGGGCCGGAACGAGGAGATCAGCAGCCCGAAGGTCGGGATCGTCCAGAGCACCGCGATGATGAGCGCCGCGATCGTCGCGGTGCGGGACGTGAGCCGCTTCTTCACGCGGGCGGACTTGGTGCCGACGACCTCTTCGAGGGCGGTCGTCTCCGCGGCCCCCTCGATCGAGCCGCGGTCCTTGCCGGTGGGCAGGTCGGCGGGCGCGATGCTCATCGGATCTCCCTCTGCTTGCGGAGCACGTTGATGTTGTAGACGACGATCGGCAGCACCAGGAGGAACAGGATGAGCGCGAGCGCCGAGCCGCGCCCGACCTCGCTCGCCCGGAACGCCTGGGTGTACATCTCGTTCGCGATGACCGAGGTGTTGAAGTTGCCGGCCGTCATCGTGCGGACGATGTCGAACACCTTCAGCGTCGCGATCGAGATCGTCGTGAGCACGACGACGAGCGCCCCGCGGATGCCGGGCACCGTCACGTTGATGAAGCGCTGCCAGCCGTTCGTGCCGTCGAGCTGGGCCGCCTCGATCTGCTCCGTCGGCACGCCCTTGATGGCCGCGCTCAGCAGCACCATCGCGAAGCCCGTCTGGATCCAGATCATCACGATGATGAGGAGGAAGGTGTTCAAGGGATCGGTCTGCATGAACTGCACGGGTTCGCCGCCGAACGCGGTGACGATCGCGTTCAGGAGGCCGATCTGCTCCCGGTCGCCCGAGCGGTACTCGTACACGAAGCGCCAGATGATGCCGGCGCCGACGAACGAGATCGCGATCGGCATGAACAGGATGACCTTGTAGTACTTCTCCCCGCGGGAGCGGTCGATGAAGACCGCGTAGGCGAGGCCGATCGCCGTGGAGACCGTCGGCACGAGCAGCACCCAGATCACCGTGTTGATGAGGGTGCGGATCGCCGTCGGCTGGGTGAACGTCCAGACGAAGTTGTCGAGGGTCCACTCGCCGCCCGAGGTCTGGAAGGCGAGCAGCGAGGTGCGGATGGCCGGATACACGAGGCCGATCGCGAGGAAGATGAGCGCCGGGGCGAGGAAGCCCACGAGCTGCCAGTAGTCGCGGCCCTTCTTCGGCGCCTTGTCGATGAAGAAGATGAGCAGGCCGACGACGGCCGCCAGTACGGCGAGCCCCATCACCACCTGCAGGAGCTTGCCGAGCAGATCGGCGGTCGTCATCGTGCCTCCCGGGTTTTCATCGTCGAAACCAGCCGCGGCTGGAGGGGGGTGCGAGGGGCGGGGCCGTGCGGCCCCGCCCCTCGATCATGCCGCGCTCGGCGCTGGGTCTGCGACCGGCGCGCGGCGTTCGGTCAGCTGGCGGGCCAGCTGGACTCGATGGTGTTCAGCGTGTCCGCGGTGCTCTGCCCCGTGGTCCAGGCGACCATGCCCTTCCAGAAGGAGTCGGCGCCGACGGCACCGGGCATGAGGTCGGAGCCGTCGAAGCGGAACGTCGTCTCGGGGTCCTGGAGGATCTCGATCGACTGCTCCAGCAGCTCGCTCGACGCGTTCTTCGGGTCGAGGCCCTTGTTCGCGCTGATGACGCCGCCGAGCTTCACGCGGTTGTTCGCCCAGGTGTCACTCGAGAGGTAGGCGCGCACGGCCTCGACCTCTTCGGCGTCGCGGAAGGCGACCGGGAACTCGCCGCCGCCGGTGACCGACAGCGGGTCGTCGGCGTTGGCCGGCGGCATCAGGAAGGCGAAGACCGAGCCGTCGCTCGCGACCGTGTTGGCGTCGCCGCCGTCCGGGTTCCAGAAGGTCTCGTAGAACGAGGCCTGGTGGTGCAGCGAGCACTGGCCGTCGAGGATCGGGAGACCCGCGGTCTGGAAGGCCTCGGTGACGATCGTCGAGACGTCGCCGATGCCGCCGTTCACCATGTCCGGGTTCTTCAGGATCTCGCCCGCGGCGTCGAAGGCCTCGGCGACCTTCGGGTCGTTGAACGGGATGCCGTGGGTGACCCACTGGTCGTACACGTCGGCGCCGTGCAGGCGCAGCATGTAGTCCTCGATCCAGTCGGTGCCCGGCCAGCCGGTGGCGTCGCCCGACTCGAAGCCGACGCACCAGGGCTTGTGGTCGCCCTCGGCCGCGATCTTCTCGGACAGCGCGTTCAGCTCGTCGAGGGTCTTCGGGATCTCGTAGCCCTTGTCCTTGAACTCGGACGGCGAGTACCAGATGTAGCCCTTGATGCTCGCCATGAGCGGTGCGGCGTAGAAGGTGTCGTCGTAGGTGCCGTACTGCTTCCAGTCCTCGCTCCAGAACTCGTCGACGTTCGCCTCGACCTTCTCGGATGCGGGGATCAGCCAGCCGCCGTCGGCGAGCCGGCCGAGCAGGCCCGGCTGGGGCACGATGCCGATGTCGGGGGCGTTGCCGCCCTCGGCGAGCACGGCGATCTGGGCCTCGAACTCGCTCGAGCCCTGGTAGGTGATCTCGATGCCGGTGCAGGTCTGGAAGTCCTTCCAGGACTCGACCAGGCGGTCGGCCTCGAGGTCGAGGATGGTGCCGCTGATGGACACCTTCTTGCCCTCGAACGTGCCGTACTGCTCGTAGGGCGCGCAGTCGACGTCTGCGGCGTCCTCGTTGGCGATGTCGCCCGTGCATGCCGTGAGGGTCAGGCCGAGCGCGGCGGCCGCCACGACGGGGACCACCAATCGGCGATGACGCGTGAAACGCATAGCTCTCTCCTCGTTGAGTGTGGTGCAGGCGGACCGGAACCGGTTCCAGCGACCACCGTAGAGCACGGTCGCACTTCGCCACAAGTAACCCCGGATCACGAAACGGCGACAAGTCGATCCCATGCCAGCATTGGGTGAGAGCGCTTCCACGAAAATGGCCCGTTCAACCAGCAACTCGACACTTGGAGTGGAACCGGTTCCATCCTTGTGCCCTGGGCGAGTATGCTCTGCAACGAATACGCCGAGTGAGGAGCCGCGATGACCGCGATCGCCGACGTCGCCCGCCTCGCCGGCGTCTCCAAGGCGACGGCCTCACGGGCGCTCTCCGGGCGCGGGCACGTCGCCGAGGAGACCCGCCGCAGGGTCGAGGCGGCCGCCGCCGAGATCGGCTACATCGTCTCCCCCGACGCCGCGAGCCTCGTCACCGGCCGCACGAAGAACATCGGCGTCGTCATCCCCTTCGTGAACCGCTGGTTCTTCGGCGAGGTGCTCGAGGGGCTCGAGCGCACTCTGCTGAGCGCCGGCTACGACCTGACCCTCTACAACGTCGACGGCGCCGGTCCCGACCGCGACCGCGTCTTCGAATTCTTCCTCGCGCGGAAGCGCGTCGACGCCGTCATCGCCGTCGGCGTCGACCTCTCCGAGCGCGAGCTCGCCGCGCTCGAACGGCGGGACAAGCCCGTCGTCGTGCTCGGCGGCGGCGAGGCCGGCGTGCTCGGGCCCGCCCGCCTCGGCATCGACGACCGCGCCGTCGGCCAGCTCGCCACCGAGCACCTCCTGCAGCTCGGCCACACGCGGCTCGTGCACCTCGCCGGCGACGGCGCGGCGGCGAAGCCGCTCAGCGTGCAGGGCCTCCGCCGGCACGGCTACCTCGACGCGATGTCCGCGGCCGGCCTGGCGCCGCGCGGGCGGGCCGCGGTCGTCGAGACCGACATGACGATGCCCGGCGGCTACGAGGCGGCGCTCCAGCTGCTCGGCCAGCCCGGCCGCCGGCCGACGGCGATCTTCGCCGCCTCCGACGAGGTGGCGTTCGGCGCGATCCGCGCGGCCGAGCGGCTCGGCATCTCGGTGCCGAACGACCTCTCCGTCGTCGGCGTCGACGGCCACGAGTACGCTGAGATGTTCGGCCTCACGACCGTCGAGCAGTCGCCGAGCGGGCAGGGGCGCGCGGCCGTGGAGCTCGTGCTGCGGCTGCTCGGCGAGGGCGCCGAGGCCGATCCGCTGCCGGACTCCGGGGCGCCGCTGCCGACCCGGCTCGTCGTGCGCACCTCCACGATGCGCGCCCCGCACTAGCCCGCCGGGCGAGGACGGCGCATGGGGCGGGCGTCAGGCCGCGTCGCCCGCGGTGATCGCCTCGGCCTCGGTGAGCGCGGGCGCCGCGTCGACCCGGTCGACCCGGCGCAGCGCCCGGTGCCCGAGCACGACGATGAGGAGCGCCACGGCGACCGATCCCGCCGCCGCGTAGTACGGCGCGTCGGGCGCGATCAGATGGGCGAGCTCGGCCGCGGCGGGCGGGGCGATCGCGCCGCCCAGGAAGCGCACCGCGGAGTACGCGCTCGACGCCACCGAGCGCTGGAGATCGGTCGCCTCCATGACGCACTCGGTGAGGACCGTGTTCAGCACGCCGAGCACGAGCCCACCGATCACGATGCACACGACGAGCGCCGTCGGGTTCGCGATGACGAGCCCGGCCGCGACGAGGTCGATCGCGAGGAGGGGCAGCGCGATCCAGAGCACGCGGGTGCGCGGCATCCTGGCCGTCAGGAGCGGCGCCACGAAGACCGAGGTGATCGCGAGCGCGAGGCCCCAGCCGAAGAAGGTGAAGCCGAGGCCGAGGGCGTCGAAGCCGAGCGGGAACGGCGAGTACGCGAGCAGCACGAAGAAGCCGATGTTGTAGAACAGCGCCGCGGCGGCGAGGACCGCGAGCGCGGGCTGGCGCAGGGCGCGGATCGGTGCGGAGAGCTTCGTCGGCACCGGTTTCGCGGCATCCCCCCGCTCCGGCTGCAGGAACGCGACGATCGCGATGAAGCCGATCGCCATCAGGGCGGCGGTGCCAAAGAAGGGGCCGCGCCAGCTCAGGTGGCCGAGCAGGCCGCCGAGGAGCGGGCCGATCGCGATGCCGAGGCCGAGCGCCGCCTCGTAGAGGATGATCGCCGAGCCCGTGCCGCCGGAGGCGGCGCCCACGATCGTGGCGAGGGCGGTCGAGATGAAGAGCGCGTTGCCGAGGCCCCAGCCGGCGCGGAAGCCGATGACCGACTCCACGTTCTGCGAGAGGCCCGCGGCGGCCGCGAAGATCACGATGAGTCCGAGCCCGATGAGCAGGGTCTTCTTCGCGCCGATGCGGCTCGACAGCCAGCTCGTACCGAGCATCGCGAGCCCGGTGATGAGCAGGTAGCTCGTGAAGAGCATCTCGGTCTCGGTCGGCGTCGCCTGCAGGCTCTCGGCGATGGCCGGGAGGATGGGATCGACGAGCCCGATGCCCATGAAGGCGATGACGCAGGCGAAGGCGACGGCCCACACCGCCTTGGGCTGCTTCAGGATGGACGCGGATGTCTCGTGCGAGCCGTGGCTCATTCGTGCTCCTTGCTGCGGCCGACGCTGGCGTCGGCGCGGTCGAGGCCGGCCTCGAGCACCGCGACGGTGCGTTCGAGGGCGGCGAGGTCTGCCGAGTCGAGCTCGGGGAACAGCGGCGCGATGGCCGCGGTGAGCTCCTCGCGCCAGGCGTCGAGGGCCGCGAGGCCGAGCGGCTCCGCGGCGACGCGCAGCGCGCGGCCGTCGTCGGGGTCGGCGGTGCGCCGCACCCAGCGGCGCTCCTCGAGCGCGTTGACGAGCTTCGTCATCGTGGGCTGGGTGACCCGGCTGACCCGGGCGAGCTCGCCGAGCCGCAGCGGCCCGAGGTCGCGGAGCACGCCGAGCGTGCGCCACACGGCGGGCGACTCCTCGCTGCCCGTCGCGGTCGCCGCGACGCGGACGAGCCGGCTGTTCGCCGACACGAGGGCGCCGATGAGGGCGGGCAGGTGCTGGGCGTTCGGCATGACGGCAATTATACATAGCTTGGCTATATATCTCTCGGATGCCCCGAAACCGACCGCCGACCCGCGAGAATGGGAGGGGTGCGCGAGCGCCGACGGACACGAAAGGGCGCAGATGGTCACCAGCTATCTCGAGCAGCCGCTGCTGACCTCGCCCGGCCAGCCCCTGCGGGTGGCCGTGTACTCGCGGATCGCGCACGGCATCCGCACCGGGGTCTTCCCCCTCGGCACGGCACTCCCCCGCGAGACCGAGCTCGGCACCGCGCTCGGCGTGAGCCGCACCGTCGTCCGCGAGGCGCTGATGCTGCTCGAGGAGGACGGCCTGATCAGCACCCGCCGCGGGGTCGGCCGCTTCGTCGCCGACGCCGTGCCGCACGCCGGGCTGGAGGAGTTCCGGCCGCTCGACCTCGTGCTCGCCGAGCCCGGGGCGACCATCGAGCTCCGGCACGTCGAGCTCACGCAGCAGACCGCGACCGACTTCGTCTCGACCTATCTGCGCGTCGCCGACGACGCGCGCTTCTGGTTCCGCGAGGCGATCGCGTTCCGCGACGGCGAGCCGATCGCCGTCGTGCAGGAGTACCTGCCGGCCGCCGACGACCGCGCGGGGTTCGGCGCCGCGGTCGACGCCGCGCTGCCCGACATCGACGAGGCCCGCTCGACCGTGCTCATGCGCATCATCGACCGCACCGGACTCGCCTTCGTCACGGGCGTCTGCCGCATCGGCGTGAGCGTCGCCGGCGCCACCCGGGCGAAGCAGCTCGGGCTGAAGGCCGCCGACCCCGTCATGCTGCTGACCCAGACCGCCGACCTCGACGGCCGGCCCGCCTACCTCGCGAAGGTCATCGTGGCGCCGTCCGTCGGGCACCTCTCGGTGCGCCAGTCGTCCGGCGGCTGACCGCCGTCCTGAGGCCGATCGGCCGTCCCGAGGCTGACCGCCGTCCTGAGGCCGATCGGCCGTCCCGCCGCTCAGGCGGGGAGCCGCGCCTCGAGCGCGCGCCGGACCGCCGGCTCGAGGAACGCGGCGGCGACGCTCGTGCGATCGAGCTGCGCGAGCGCGCCCTCGTCCCAGCCGAGCTGCGCGACGAGCACCCGGCGCTCGGCCGCGAGATCCGACCCCGTCTGCATCGGGTTGTCGTCGCCGAGCACGAGCGGGACGCCGGCGCGACGCATGGCCGCCCCGGGATGGTCGGGGACGCGGTCGATCGCCCCGGTGTAGTGGTTCGAGGTGGGGCAGATCTCGACGACCACGCCGTGGTCGGCGGCCCAGGCGAGGGCGGCCGGATCGTCGACGAGGTGCGCGCCGTGTCCGATCCGCGTCGCACCGAGGCGCCGCACCGCGTCCTCCACCGCCGAGGCCGGGCCGGCCTCGGCGGCGTGGCAGGTGAGGCCGAGCCCGGCCGCCGCCGCGACGGCGAACGCCGGTGCGTGCACGTCGTGGCGCGGGAACCGCGACTCGTCCCCCGCGAGGTCGAAGCCGCAGACCACGTCGCCCGCGGCTGCGGCGGCCGCCCGGGCGACGGCGAGATTCGTGTCGCCGTCGTGGTGGCGGAGGGCCGCGACGACCGCGCCCGCCGGCATCCCGCTCGCGGCGGTGCCCTGCGCCATCCCCCGCGCCACGGCCGCGATCACCTCGCCGAGCCCGCGCTCGTCGGCGGCGTGGGTGGCCGGGCCGAAGCGGAGCTCCAGGTAGTCCTGGCCGCCGGCCGCGGCATCCTCGACCGCCTCCCGCGCGATCCGCTCGATCGCGTCGAGCCGCCGGAAGAAGGGGTAGCTCGCCGCGACCTTCACGAGGTACGTCGTGAGGTCGGCCGGGCCGCCGAGCCGGAGGGCCTGCGCCCAGCCACCCTCCGGCTCCGGCATCCCGGCCTCCCGGGCGAGCTCGGCGGCCGTCTCCGGCCGCAGCCGCCCCTCGAGGTGGCTGTGCAGATTGATCAGCACGGACGCCCCGCGAAGCCTAGAGCTCGAGCCGCACGGCGGTCTCGAGGGCCGCCTCGATGCTGCGCATCCAGCCCTCCTTCAGCGCCTCCTTGACGCCGGAGTAGAGGCTGGTGCCGTCGTAGAGGTTGCTCGAGGTCGAGCAGATCATGCCCGCCCGGACGCCGCGGAGCCGCGCGACGACGAAGATCGCGGACGCCTCCATCTCGACGTTGGTGACGCCGAGCTCGTGGAGCGTCGAGATCCACTCGGGCGTCTCGGCGTAGAAGGCGTCGTCGCTCACGCTGATGCCCGTGTGCACCTTCGCCTGCGTGCCCTCGGTCAGCTCCCGCGCGGTGCGGGCGAGCTCCGCGGTGATCGCGAGGTCGGGCACGGCCGGGTAGCCGGTCATCGCGTAGGCCGCGGTCGTGCCGTCGTTCCGCAGGGAGCCCTCGCTCACGAGGAGGTCGCCCGGGGCGATGCCCGCCTGGAGCCCCGCCGAGGAGCCGACCCGGATGAACGAGGTCACGCCCACCCGGACGAGCTCCTCCACCGCGATCGCCGCCGAGGGGCAGCCCATCCCGGTGGAGGTCGCCGTGATCCGCCGCCCCTTGTAGTCGCCCGTCATCGTGAGGTGCTCGCGCTGGTGCGCGACCGTGCGCACATCGGTGAGGAACTCCGCGATCATCGGCACCCGGAACGGGTCGCCGGGCAGCAGCGCCACCGTCGAGACCTCGCCGGGGGCGACCCCGATGTGGTACTGGCGTTCGCCGATCCCGGCGCTGGACTTGTCGACGGCGGTGGCGGTGGTCGTGGTCATCGTGGCGTGAGCCTTCCGTTCGGGGTGCCCGGGCGTGCGCGCGGGCGGATGCGGGAGTGGTACGGGTCTGGTGGGCGGAGGCCCGGCTCAGGCCTTCGGCGAGGAGGGCGAGTCGACGACGAAGTCGCCCGACACGATCTGCTGGCGCAGCTCCTCGACCTCGTCGAGCAGCTTCGGATCGATGCGCGACTCCCAGTCGTGGGTCGGGGCGATGCCGACGCCCTCGTTCTCGAGCGTGCCGATGTAGGGGGTGCTCGAGAAGTCGCCGTCGGCCGCCGCGAGGGTGACCTCCTCGGCCGCGGTGGTGAGGTTCTTCAGCACCGAGGTGAGGTAGTACTGGCGGAACTTCGGCACGGCGTCGTAGACGTCGCCGTTCACGCCGATGATGGCGAGGTCGGTGCCGCGCTCCTCGGCGACGGCGGCGCTCGCCTCGAACAGCCGGCCGGCGACCGGCATGATCACGTCGGCGCCCTGGTCGAGCAGGCCCTCGGTGAGGGTGCGCGCCTTGATCTGGTCGTCGAAGCCGCCGACGAAGAGGCCGTTCTGGGCGGCCTTGTCCCAGCCGAGCACCTTCACCTCGGTGCCGTGGGTCTCGTTGTAGTGGGCGACGCCGTCGGCGAAGCCGTCCATGAACACCGTGACCGAGGGGAACGGCATGCCGCCGTAGGTGCCGACCGCGCCCGTCTTCGTGACGCCCGCGGCGAGGTAGCCGGCGAGGGCGGCGGCCTGCGCGGTGTCGAAGAGCACGGGCTTCACGTTGTCGAGCTCGAGCGGGGCGCCCTCGGCATCGGTCACGATGCTGTCGATGAGCGCGAAGTCGACCTCGGGGGCCTGCTGCGCGGCGTCGCGGGTGGCGTTCGCGAGGGCGAAGCCGACCGTGACGATGAGGTCGCACTCCTGGTCGACGAGGCCCTGGATGTTGCCCGCGTACTGGTCCTCGGTGTTGGAGTCGGCGGTGAGCACCTTGGTGCCGAGCTGGTCGGCGGCGGCCTTCACCCCCTCGTAGGTGAGCTGGTTGAAGTCCTTGTCGTCGAACCCGGTGATGTCGGAGACGGCGCAGGGCGTGAAGTCGCTCGCGGCCGCGGCGGGGTCGTCGCTCGCGGCGGGAGCCGCACCGCAGCCGCTGAGGAGGAGGGCTAAGACCCCGCGCGCCGCGAAGCGGCGCGGCCCCGACGACGAAGGGATGACGCTGTGAGCGAGGCAGACGAGGCGTCGAAGGTCCCGCCCGCGGGCGTGCAGCTGCGCGGCAGCGAGCACGGCCCCGC
>NZ_JAVSSI010000017.1:0-60553 GCF_044917495.1 Agromyces mediolanus
CCCCCCCCCCCCCCCCCCCCCCCCCCCCCCCCCCCCCCCCCCCCCCCCCCCCCCCCCCCCCCCCCCCCCCCCCCCCCCCCCCCCCCCCCCCCCCCCCCCCCCGATTTTTTTATTCACGCGGCCCCCACGGTGATATAGTGTGTGTGGGAATGTTTGACCCTCCGCGGGGGTCTGCGGATGTCGAGTGTTTGGTGAGCGGGGTGGGAGGGGGGGGGGGGGGCCGGCCCCCCCCCCGCCCGCCCCCGCCGCTCGCTCCGCGCGCCCGGCGGCGCGCCGATCCGCTTCCCGGGTGCCTCGCACCCTCCCCTGATCTCCCGCTAGGAAGGAGCACGCCATGCTGCAGGGCGCGCTCGCCGGACTCGCCGCCGGCGGACTGTACGCGGTGCTCGCCGTGTGCCTCACCCTCATGTCGCGCCTCGTGCGCGTCGTCAACTTCTCCCAGGCCGCGACCGGCATGTTCGGCGGCTTCGTGGCCGTCTGGCTCGTCACCGAGACCGGGCTGCCGATCTGGCTCGGCTCGGTGCTCGGCGTGCTCCTCGCCGGTGTGCTCTCCGGCGTCATCGGCTGGATCGCCGCGACCTGGCTGTCCGAGGCCGACACCACCACGCGCTCGGCGATGACGGTCGGCCCGCTGCTGCTGCTCATCTCGCTGTCGTTCATCCTCTTCGGCAACAAGCCGCAGCCGTTCGCCTCGATCATCTCGGGACCGGCGTTCACCGTCGGGGGCGTCGTCATCAGCCAGGTCACCCTCGTGACGGTGTCGCTCGCGATCGTCGTCGCCGTGGCGGTGCGGATCCTCCTCACCCGCACCGCGATCGGCACCCGGCTCCGGGCGCTCTCGGAGCGCCCGACGACGGCCGAGCTGCTCGGCATCCCCTCGAAGCCGCTCTCGATCGCCGTCTGGGTCGTCACCGGCGTGATCAGCGCCATCGCGATCGTCATCGTCGCCCCGACGCAGTCGAACGACGCGATCAGCCTCGCGATGCTCATCGTGCCCGCCGCCGCGGCGGCCCTCCTCGGCGGCTTCAAGCGGCTCGACCTCGCCGTCGTCGGCGGCCTCGTGCTGGGCGTGCTCTCGGGGCTCGTGGCGCAGATCGACGAGGTCGCGCTCATCCGCAACTTCCTGCCGTTCCTGTTCATCGTCGTGCTGCTGCTCTGGACGCAGCGGAAGGAGGTGTGGGATGCCGCACGCTGACGTCTCCCCCGCGCGCCCGGTGCCCCGCCCAGCTGCCGGCTCCGCCGGTTCCGCCGGCTCGCGCGCCCTGCGTCTGGCCTGGCCCGTCGGCCTCGCCGTCGTCGGCGTCCTCGCCGGGTACCTTCTGAGCGTCGGGCTCTCCGGCTACTTCGTCTTCCTCGCGGTCTCGGCCGTGACCGCCGCGATCGCGATCCTCGGCCTCGGCATCGTCACGGGCTCCGCGGGGATGATCGCGCTCTGCCAGCTCACCTTCGCCGCCGTGGGCGCCTGGGTGGTGTCGCTCCTGAACGTGCTCGAGGTGCCCGGCGGCTTCGTCGTCTGGCTGATCGCCGGCGGCGTCGCGGCGGGCGTCGTCGGCATCCTCGTCGGCCTGCCCGCGCTGCGGCTGCGCGGGGTGAACCTCGCCGTCGTGACGCTCGGCTTCGCCGCCGCGTTCGACGTCACGCTGCTGCAGGTGCAGTTCCCCGGCTCGAAGGACGGCGTGCCCGTGCTCCGGCCGGAGGGCTTCTCGACGGACCGCGGCTACTTCTTCTTCAGCATCATCGTGCTCGCGGTCTGCGGCCTCGTCGTGTTCTTCCTGCAGCGCGGTCGCTGGGGCTCGAGCTGGAAGGCCGTCGCGTTCAGCGAGCGCGGCACCGCCTCGGTCGGGCAGAGCGTGCAGCAGGCGAAGCTCACCGCGTTCGCGGTCTCCGCCGCCCTCGGCGGCATCGCGGGCGGTCTCCTCGCCGGGCAGGTGCAGCTCCCCTTCGCCTCGAGCTTCACGCCGCTGCAGTCGCTCGCGCTCTACGTGCTCGCGGTGATGAGCGGCGCGTACCTCATCGACATGGCGATCTTCGGCGGCATCCTGTGGGTGCTCGTGCCCGAGCTCCTGAAGCGCTGGGGCGTGCCGCAGGACTGGGGCTTCGTGATCTTCGGCGCACTCGGCGTGCAGGCGCTCACGAGCGGCACGAACCTCGGCCAGGGCATCCGGAACCTCTGGTGGAAGCGCGCGGACCGGCGCGCGGCCGCCGCGCGCGAGGCGGCGAAGGCGGATGCCGCGGAGCACGTCCGGCTCACGGCCGCGGCCGGGGCGGATGCCTCGACGCCGCCGGTCGAGGCATCCGCCCCGCCGGCCGCCGCCGCGGGAGGCGAGCCGGCCCTCTCGGTCGCCGGGCTCACGGTGCAGTTCGGGGCGCTGAAGGCGCTCGACGACGTCAGCCTCGAGGTGCCGGCCGGCACCGTCATGGGGCTCATCGGCCCGAACGGCGCGGGGAAGTCGACCTTCGTCGACGCGATCTCCGGCTTCCTCCCCCAGGCGAGCGGCACCGTGCGGCTCGACGGCGAGACGCTCGGCCGGATGTCGCCGACGCGGCGCGCCCGACTGGGCCTCCGCCGCACCTTCCAGCAGGACCGGGTGCCGCCCGCGCTCACGGTCGACGCCTACGTGCGCTTCGTCGCGCGCCGCCGGGTCACCGCGGAGGAGGTGGCCGAGGTGCTCGACTTCTTCGGCTGCCCGCCCGCGCGCACGCGGCTCTCGGGCGTCGACGTCGGCACCCGGCGCCTCGTCGAGGTCGCCGCGAACGTGCTCGCCCGGCCCCGGGTGCTCATCCTCGACGAGCCCGCGGCCGGTCTCTCCCACGAGGAGCACCTCGAGCTCGGCGTCCGGCTGCGCGAGGCGCCGGCCCGCTACGGGATGTCGATCGTGCTCATCGAGCACGACCTCGACCTCGTGCGCAGCGTGTGCAGCTCGCTCACCGTGCTCGACTTCGGCCGGGTGCTCGCGAGCGGCCCGCAGGACGAGGTGCTCGCGAACCCCGCCGTCATCAAGGCGTACATGGGCGAAACGGAGATGCTGTGAGTGCGTTGACCATCGACGGCGTCGCGGTGAGCCGCGGCGCGGGACCCGTCATCCAGGACGTGTCGTTCACGCTCGAGCAGGGGCGGGTGACCGCCCTCGTCGGCCCGAACGGCGCCGGCAAGACGAGCCTGCTCGACGGGATCTCGGGCGTCGCCCCGATCTCGGCCGGGGCGATCCGGATCGACGAGCAGCCGATCGAGAAGCTCTCCCGGGTCGCCCGCGCGAAGCAGGGCATCGTGCACATCGAGCAGGGGCGGGCGGTGTTCCCCTCGCTCACGGTGCGGGAGAACCTCTCCCTCACCGCGCGCACGGCCGCCGAGATCGATGCGGCCCTCGCCCGCTTCCCCGAGCTCGAGAAGCGGATCGACGCGCCGACGGCTCTGCTCTCCGGCGGCGAGCAGCAGATGGTCGTGCTCGCCCGGGCGTTCGCCGCGCGGCCGCGGTTCCTCCTCATCGACGAGATGTCGCTCGGGCTCGCGCCCGTGGTGTTCATGCGGCTGCTGCCGATCGTCTCGGAGATCGCCGAGCAGGGCGTCGGGGTGCTCCTCGTCGAGCAGTTCACGCACCTGGCGCTGGGACTCGCCGAGGAGGCGCTCGTCGTCGCGAGCGGGCGGGTTAGCTTCCAGGGGCCGGCCGCGACGCTCCGCGAGGACCCGAGTCTGCTGCACCGCGCCTACCTCGGCGGCGCGGCCGCCTGAGCCCGAGCCCGGGCGCGGGACGAACCCGGGCCTGAACCGAGAAACCCCGAGTCGCCCGACGTCCCTGGCCCGCGGGCGTCGGGGGGGTCCGGTCACCTGCCGGCGTGGTCGAACGCGTTGGTCGGCTGGTCGACGACGTGGGGGCCGCCGTCGGCGACGATCACGGAGCCCGTCATGTACGAGGACTCCCCCGAGCCGAGGAAGCGCACGATCGACGCGATCTCCGAGGGCGCCGCAGCCCGTCGCAGCGGGACGTCGGCGGTGACCGCGGCGTAGCCCGCCTCGCGTCCGCCGTCGAAGCCGGCGTGCTTCGCGAACTCGTCCATCTCCTCGTCGGCCATGGGCGTCTGCACCCAGCCCGGGCAGACGGCGTTCACCCGCACCCCGTGGCGGCCGTAGTCCCGCGCGAGCGTGCGGGTGAGGCCGATGAGCGCGTGCTTGCCGACCGTGTAGCCGGCGACCGACGGCCCCGCGAAGAGCCCCGCGAGGGAGGAGATGACGACGATCTGCCCCTTCGACTCGATGAGCGCGGGCAGACTCTCCCTCGCCATCACGAAGGCGGTCGTGAGGTTCGCGCGGATGGCGGCCTCCCACGCGGCGTCGTCGGTGTCCCCGACCGCGGCGAAGCCGTGCCCGCCCGCGTTGGCGACGAGCACGTCGAGGCGGCCGTGCCGGGCGAGCACCTCGGCGACCGCGCGCTTCGCCGACTCGGCGTCGGCGGCGTCGGCCTCCACGGCGAGCGCGCCGATCGCGTCCGCGACCCGCTCGAGCGGCTCCCGGCGGCGGCCGACGACGACGACGTGCGCCCCCTCCGCCGCGTAGCGCTCGGCGATCGCGGCGCCGATGCCGGTGCCGCCGCCCGTGATGACGACGACCTTGCCCGCCGTCGATGATCCCGCGTAGCCCATGCCGGGCTCCTTCCTGTCGTTGCGGTGCTGTGTGGTCGGTCGCGCTCCCGCCGCGTCAGGCTGGGAAGCCCGAGCGGGCGGTGAAGCCGAAGTCGCTGACGAGCGAGGTGCCGGTGATCGCCCGCGCCCGGGGCGAGGCGAGGAAGAGCACCTCGTCGGCGACCTCCTCGGGGCGCTGCACCGGGTAGCCGAGGCCGTCGAATCCGCTCTGCTGGAGGCCCAGGTCGCCGCGGCTCATCGGGGTGTCCACGATCGATGGGCAGACGGTGTTCACCCGGACGCCGGTGCCCGCGGCCTCCACGGCGGCGGCGCGGGCGAGCTGCACCACGGCGGCCTTGGACGCGCAGTACGGCGCCATGCCGGGTGCGGCGACGAGGGCGGAGTCGCTTGCGAGGAGCACGACCGCGGCGTCGCCCGAGCGCGCCGCCTCGGCGCGGAGGGGGCCGGCGGTGTGCTTCAGCAGCAGGAACGAGCCGGTGACGTTCACGGCGAAGACGGCCTGCCAGTCGCCGAGGGCGACGCCGTCGAGCATCGTGCCGACGGGGCCGGAGATCCCGGCGCAGCCGACGACCACGGCGAGCCCGCCGAGCGCGGTGGTCGCCTCGGCGACGGCCGAAGCGACGGATGCCTCGTCGGCGACGTCGGCGGCGATCGGCACGACCCCGTCGGTTCCGGCCCACGCGGCGTGCAGGCGCTCCGCGTCGCGATCGAGGGCGGCGACTCGCGCGCCCTCCTCCAGGAGTCGGTGCACGACCGCCCGGCCGATGCCGCTCGCCGCGCCCGTGACGAGTGCCGGGCGTCCCTCGAGTCCGAGTCTCATCCGGCTGGCCTCTCTGCCGTCGTGCGGTGGTGCGCCGGCGGGCGCCCCCTGATCGGCACCCGCCGGCATCCGCCATCCTGCACCGAGGGGGCGGCCGCCCGGCAGACGCGTCGCGCGACCGTGCGCTGGAACACCACTGCCGTTCGCTCGGCGTCAAGCCGACGCCTCCGCTCCAGCGCCAGAATCGCTGCTACCCCCAAGACGTGCACATCAGTTCCCGAGACCGAAGGACCAGCAGTGAGCGAACACCCTGCCCCCAATGAACTCCGGCGCAACGCCCTCGGCGTCGCCGGCATCGTCTTCCTCGTGCTCGCGGCAGTGGCGCCGCTCACGGGCATCATCGTCGTCGCCTCGCTCGCGATCGCGTTCGGCAACGGCGGCGGCACGCCGGCCTCGTTCTTCATCGTGGCGATCGTGCTGCTGCTCTTCGCGATCGGCTACGGGCAGATGTCGAAGCAGCTCGTGAACGCCGGCGGCTTCTACGCCTTCGTGGTGAAGGGCCTCGGCCGCACCGGCGGCCTCATCGCGGGCCTCATCGCGACGCTCGGCTACAACTTCTTCGTCGTCGGCACGATCGGCACGAGCGGCTTCTTCATGCAGACGATCATCGCCGACCTCACCGGGGTGAACATCCACTGGCTCGTCTGGGGCCTCGCCTCGATCGCGGTGTGCTTCGTGCTCGCCCGGATCGGCGTCGACTTCTCCTCGAAGATCCTCGGCGTCTGCCTCGTGCTCGAGGTGCTCATGCTCGTCGTCTTCGACATCTCGGTGCTCGTGCAGACCGGCTACGACGTGGCCGCGTTCAGCCCCGAGTGGGTCTTCTCCGGCTCGCTGCCGATCGGCCTCCTGCTCGCCGCGACGGGCTTCCTCGGCTTCGAGGCGACCGCGCTGTTCAGCGAGGAGGCGAAGACGCCGCTGCGCACCATCCCGCGCGCGACCTACATCGCGATCACCGCGATCGGCCTCATCCTCGGCGTCACCACGTGGGCGGTCGTGAGCGCCACGGGCGTCGCGCAGGCGCAGCAGACCGCGATCGACCACCTGCCGACGGGCGACCTGATCTTCTCGCTCTCGCAGCAGTACCTCGGCGGCCCGCTCACCACGGTGATGATGATCCTGCTGCTCGTCAGCCTCTTCGCGGCCATGCTCGCCTTCCACAACTCGGCGACGCGCTACCTCTTCGCGCTCGGCCGGGCGCGGGTGCTGCCGCAGGCGCTCGCCCGGACCGGCGCGAACGGCACGCCGAAGATCGCCGGGCTCGTGCAGGCGGCGTTCGCCGCGATCATGGCGGTCGTCTTCTTCCTCGCCGGCGCCGACCCGATCCTCACGCTCGTGCCGGCCATGCTCGGCTTCGGCACGCTCAGCGTGCTGATCCTGCAGGGCCTCGCCGCGCTCTCGATCGTGGTCGCGTTCCGGCGGCAGCGCGACTCGCGGCTCTGGTCGACGTTCATCGCGCCGGGCATCGGCTTCCTCGGCATCGCGGCCATCTCGATCCTCGCGATCTGGAACTTCAACATCGTCGCGGGCTCGGAGGAGCTGTGGATCCGGCTCCTGCCGCTGCTACTCGCGGCGGCCGTCATCGGCGGCGTCGTCTACGCGGCGTACCTCAAGCGCCGGAAGCCGGAGGTCTACGACGGCCTCGAGTCCGACCTCGAGAAGTTCAACGTGCACACCCGCGCGACCGAGGTCGTGGAGTAGGGGCGGCTCTTCGCACGCAAGGTCGAGCATCGACCGGGCCGCGCACGGCCCCGCGGCTCTTCGCACGCAAGGTCGAGCACATCGACCGGGCCGCGCACGGCCCCGCGGCTCTTCGCACGCAAGGTCGAGCATCGACCGGGCCGCGCACGGTCCCACGGCTCGTCGCGCGGCTCTTCGCACGCAAGGTCAAGGCGTCGGCACGCACGGTCAACCGTGCGGCCGGCGCCTCGGCCGATACTGGACGCAACGACCCCTGATCGAGGAACACGATGACGCCCCACGCCGACCTTTCGCTCTCCCCCAGCGGCTCGCACCGCCCCGACGTCACGCACACGCACGGCGCCCGCGTGACCACCCCGGAGCGCGCCGAGCACCCGCTCGACCCGCTGACGGCCGAGGAGATCGCGGCCGCGCGGCGGATCCTCGACGAGGCCGGGCACGTCTCGGCATCCACCCGCGTGCCGCGCATGCTGCCGGTGGACCCGGCGAAGGCGGACCTCGCGGCCTGGCGTCAGGGCGAGCCGCTCGACCGGCGGATCCGCGTCACCCTGCTCGACCGGGACACCGGCGTCGCGAGCGAGGCGATCGTCGCGGTGAGCCGCGGCGAGGTCGACGCGTTCCGCGTGCTGCCGAACACGGAGGCGCCCTACGGGCAGCCGCAGTACCTCTTCGAGGAGTACGACGACGCGGCGACGATCGTGAAGGCCTCGCCGGAGTGGCAGGGCGCGATGCGCCGCCGCGGCCTCGAGGAGCACATGGAGCTCGCGTTCTGCTCGCCGCTCGCCCCCGGCTACTTCGGCCGTGAGGACGAGGTCGGCAAGCGCATCGTGCGCTCGCACACCTACCTGCGGCTGAACGAGCAGGACAGCCCGTGGGCGCACCCGGTCGAGGGCCTCGTCGTGCACGTCGATCTCACCGAGCGCCGCGTGATCCGCATCGACGACGAGGGCGACGTGCCCGTGCCGATGCAGCACGGCAACTACACCGCCGACGCGCAGGGCCCGGCCCGCACCTCGCTGAAGCCGATCGAGATCACCCAGCCGGAGGGGCCGAGCTTCTCCGTCGACGGCAGCCTCGTGGAGTGGGAGAACTGGCGCTTCCGCGTCGGCTTCACCCAGCAGGAGGGCCTGGTGCTGAACCAGATCACCTTCCGCGACGGCGAGGAGCACCGTTCGGTCGCGCACCGGGCGAGCGTGCCGGAGATGGTCGTGCCCTACGGCGACACCTCGATCAGCCGGCACTGGATCAGCTACTTCGACGCGGGCGAGTACCTGCTCGGCAAGAACGCCAACTCGCTCGCCCTCGGCTGCGACTGCCTCGGCGTCATCCACTACTTCGACGCCTTCGTCCCCGACGACCACGGCAACCCGGTGAAGATCCCGCAGGCCGTGTGCATGCACGAGGAGGACTACGGCATCCTCTGGAAGCACACCGATCTCGAGGGCACCCCGGAGACGCGCCGCAGCCGCCGCCTCGTGGTGAGCTACTTCTCCACGATCGGCAACTACGACTACGGCTTCTTCTGGTACTTCTACCTCGACGGCTCGATCCAGGTCGAGGCGAAGGCCACGGGCATCGTGTTCGCGGGCGCCGGCATCCCCGGCAGCGACAACCCGCACGCCCCGGAGATCGCGCCCGGCATCTTCACGCCGGTGCACCAGCACCTCTTCTGCGCGCGCATCGACGCGGCGATCGACGGCGAGGACAACACGCTGCACGAGATCGAGATGGTCGGCATCCCGACCGGTCCCGACAACCCCTACGGCAACGCCTTCACCTGGTCCGACGTGCAGCTCGCGAGCGAGTCGGCGGCGCAGCGCGTCGCGAACGGCCTGACCGGGCGCGTCTGGGAGGTACGGAGCGCGCACCGCACGAACGTCGTCGGCAAGCCGACCGCGTACTGGCTCATCCCCGAGGGGAAGGCGCTCCTCGCGGCGCAGCCCGACTCCTCGGTGTACGCGCGCGCCACCTTCGCGACGAAGCACCTGTGGGGCACCCGCTTCGACCCGGAGGAGCTCTACCCGGCGGGCTTCTACCCGAACGCGCACTCCGGCGACGGCCTGCCGAAGTGGACCGCCGCGGACCGCAGCCTCGACGGCGAGGACCTCGTGCTCTGGCACGTGTTCGGACCGACGCACATCCCCCGCACCGAGGACTGGCCGATCATGCCGGTGGACTACTCGGGCTTCTGGTTCAAGCCGCACGGCTTCCTCGACCAGAACCCGGCGATGGACCTGCCGGACGGCGCGGCCGCGCACTGCGCGCCCGGCGAGGGTCGCGGCACGGATGCCTCGGCCGGCTGCTGCGGCGGCGGCGAGTGCCGCTGCGGCCACTGAGCCTCGCGAACGACTCCGCACTCCCCCCAGAACCCGGCGTTCCCGAACCGGACCACCCCGACGATGACGACGACTGGAGCATCATGACCGACACTGCCACGAACCTGTCCGACACCTCGACCTGGTTGCCGCTCGACGGCCTCGCGCCGGGCTTCGACGCGAACAAGGCCCCGCACTCGCTCGACCTCGTCGGCCGCGAGGTCGCCGTCGTCGACGAGCGCGGCACCCGCATCGTGCACCGCTTCGCCGAGGGCACCGTCGACTGGGAGTACCGGCCGGGCGCGGGCGACCCGACGGAGGCCGCCGCGAAGACCGACGCCTACGAGGCGGTGAAGGTCGACGAGGAGCTGTACTACGTGCAGTTCCACCACGAGTACCTGCCGAACGAGGCCGTCTCGCTCGTGCTCGACTTCCGCAGCGGGCACGCGCTCGCGGTGATCAGCGTCATCCTGCCCGAGCCGGAGGCCGGCAAGACCCGGGTGCAGCAGATCTTCGTGCCCTCGCGGATCGAGGGCGTCGAGCTCACGGGCGACGCGCCCGCGCCGACGACGACGCTCATCGGCCGCCGCGTGCAGTGGGTGTACAGCCCGGTGCACGCCTACGAGCACATCTACCTCTCGCCGCAGTGGTACACCTGGCAGTGCCTCGCGGGCCCCGAGCGCGGCCTCGCCGACACCGACGAGAACTCGGTCTGGCAGATCCGCCCGGGCATCTACGTGTTCGCCTGGCGCGAGAAGGTCATCCCGTGCGGCTCGGTGACGATCGCCGACCACCGCGACGCCCGCGCGATCCGCTCGCACGGCGTGCTGTTCGGCCTCGACGAGTCGGGCGAGGTGCCCACCCACTTCACCTTCGGCGCGCACGGCCGGCTGATCTCGGTCACCGTGCACCCCGACGAGTACGACACCTCCCGCTGATGGCGACGGCGAGCAGCGGTCCCGCCGAGCTCGTGCTCACGGGCGGCCGGATCTGGACGGGCGACCCGTCGTCCCCGTGGGCCGAGGCCCTCGCGGTCGGCGGCGGGCGGCTGCTCGCCGTCGGCACGGATGCCGAGGCGCTCGCCCTCGCGGGCGACGGCACCGAACGGCGCGCGCTCGACGGCGCGTTCCTGATGCCGGGCCTCGTGGACGTGCACAACCACCATGCGCTCGCGGGGCGCACCGACCTCTTCGAGCTGTCGTTCTCCTCGTCCGGCTCGGTCGAGGAGGTGCTCGCGGCGGTCCGCGAGTACGCCGCGGATCTGCCGGCCGACGCCTGGGTCACGGGCGGCGCGTGGGGCAGCAACCTCCGCACCGCGATCTCGAACGACGAGACCCGTGCCCGGCTCGACGAGGCCGCGGGCGGTCGTCCGGTGATGCTGATGGAGGACTCCCGGCACAACCGATGGGCGAACACGCGGGCGCTCGAGCTCGCCGGCATCACCGCCGACTCCGACCCCGGCGAGGGCGGCGTCATCGAGCTCGACCCGGTGAGCGGACGCCCCACGGGGGTGCTGCTCGAGTCGGCCGGCCTCCCGGTCGAGGAAGCGATGGCCCGCACCCGGCGGCTCAGCGCCGAGCAGCACCGCGCCGCCTCGAAGCGCGGCGTAGAGCTGCTGAACAGCTACGGCGTCACGGCGTTCCAGGATGCCGCGGTGTCGCTCGAGATCCTGGAGGCCCTGCGCGCCCTCGACGCGGATGCCGAGCTGGATGCCTGGGTGGTGTCCTCGCTCACCGTGAACGATCAGATCTTCGGCTACGACCCGGTCGGCGAGGGGCTCGTCTGGCGGGGCGAGGCGTTCCGCACCGAGCACCACCGCCCGGATTTCGTGAAGATCTTCCTCGACGGGGTGCCGCCGGCCCGCACCGGCGCCTTCCTCGAGCCCTACCTGCCCGACGATGCGCACGGCGACCACTTCCTCGGCGAGACGACGCTCGCGCCGGAGGAGCTCTGGGACTGGCTGCGGCGCACGGCCGAGCGCGGGCTCTCGGCGAAGATCCACTGCTCCGGGGACGCCGCGGTGCGACTCGTGCTCGACACGGTGGAGCGCCTCCGCGCCGAGGGCTTCACCGAGCCGCGGTACCAGATCGCGCACGGGCAGTTCGTCGCCGACGCCGACATCCCCCGCTTCGCGGAGCTCGGCGTCTCGGCCGACATGTCGCCGTTCATCTGGTTCCCCGGGGTGATCCCGGAGGCGATCGCGACCGTGCTGCCCGAGGAACGGGCGGGCCGGATGCAGCCCAACCGCGCGCTGCTCGACGCCGGCGCCCTCATCGCCGGCGGTTCGGACTGGCCCGTGTCGGAGTCGCCGAACGCCTGGGAGGGCATCCACGGCCTCGTGACCCGCGCCGACCCCGCCGGGGTCTTCCCGGGCACGCTGTGGTCGGAGCAGGCCATCACGCTCGACGAGGCCATGGCGGCGTTCACGGTCAACGCCGCCGAGGCGATGGGCCTCGGCGCGGAGACCGGCTCGCTCGTCGCGGGCAAGTCGGCCGACTTCGTCGTGCTCGACCGCGACCCCTTCGCGCATCCCGCGGCGGAGCTCGTGCGCACCACGGTCGCCGAGACCTGGTTCGCCGGGCGCCGCGTCTACGTGCGCTGAGCGGTTCGCTGAGCTCGTCGAAGCGGGGCGTTCCCTTCGACAGGCTCAGGGAACCACACGTTGGTCCGCTGAGCCCCGTCGAAGCGAGGCGTTCCCTTCGACAGGCTCAGGGAACCACGGGCGGATCGGGGCCGTGCCCTGCCCCGATCCGCCCGGGCATCCGCCCGCCGCCGCCGCTCAGTCCGCGATCGCGGCGACCGCCTCGTCGATCGCGCGGAGCACCCGCCGATCGTGCCGTGACGGCGCGCCGGGCACGTAACGGAGCCGTTCGATCGACCCGCCCGTGAAGCGGAACGCGCCGTGCGCCTCGTGCAGCTCCCAGTCGACCGGTCCGCCGTAGTCGTAGCCGACGCTGATGCCCGTGAACGGCGCCATGCCGAAGAGCATCGGCACCGACGGGACGACCGCGTCCGCCACCCCGTCGACGTCGAGCGACAGGCGCCAGCGCAGCCCGTCGAGCTCGTCCACCCGCAGCCGCAGCCCGTGCGGTCCCGGCCCCACGCGGCCGCCGCGTACCCGATGCATCACGCCGTAGGCGTTGTACGACAGCAGCCAGCGCCCCTCGTCGATCGCGAGGAGGTACCCGCCGCCCTGGTCGCCGTGCGCGACGACGACACCTGCGGCATCCGCGTCGGCGAGCAGCTCCGCCTCCACGGCGAAGGAGCGCAGCACGGTGAGCCGCGAGGCGCGGAAGCGCTCGAGGGGCGGGCGGAACGCGGGCAGCACGACCGGCTCCGACAGGGCCGCCTCCCCCGCGGGCCGCACCTCCTGCAGGGAGCCGTCGTCGTCGAGCGGGAACACCGTGTTGCGCCACGCCTCGGTCCGCCACCGCTCGGCGAGCTCCCGGACGAGCGCGGGCTCGCGCGCGGCGAGGTCGCGGGTCTCGCTCGGGTCGGCGGCGAGATCGTAGAGCTCCCAGCGGCCGCCCGCCGCGCCTTCCTCGCGCCCCGGCGGGGTCGGCGAGAGCGCCTTCCACTCCCCCGCCACGAACGCCCGCCGGCCGACGCACTCGAAGTACTGCGCCTCCCGGCCGGGTCCCTCGGGATTCCGGAGCAGCTCGGCGACGCTGCGGCCGTCCGGCCGCTGGGCGGGCCGGCCGCCGCGCTCGGCGAGCGGGGCGACACCGGTGAGTTCCAGGATGGTCGGCGCGAGGTCCGAGACGAAGACGAACTGCTCGCGCAGCCCCTGCACCGCGCCGGGGGCTGCGGGCCACGAGACCACGAGCGGCGCGTGCACCCCGCCCTCGTACGTCGACGACTTGAACGAGCGGAACGGGGTGTTCGACACCCGCGCCCAGCCCGTCGGGTACTGCCCGAACACGCGCGGGCCGCCGAGCTCGTCGAGCTCCCGGGGCACGTCGGACACCCAGTCCGGCGGCAGCTCCGCCGACAGCCCGAACTGGGCGAAATAGCTGCGGGTGCCGCTCGGGCCGCCCTCGGCGGTGCCGCCGTTGTCGCTCGCGACGAGGATGATCGTGTTCTCCAGCTCGCCGAGCTCGTCGAGACGGGCGACGATCCGTCCGACGCTCTGGTCGACCTCGTCGACCGCGGCGGCGTAGACCTCCATGTGCCGGGCGAACAGCGCCCGCTCGGCATCCGTCAGCGTGTCCCAGTGCGGGATGCGGTCGCCGTCGGCGAGCGCGTCCGGCGGCAGCACCGCGGCGGCCGGCACGACGCCGAGCTCGCGCTGGCGGGCGAACCGGGCCTCGCGCAGCGCGTTCCAGCCGCGCTCGTAGCGTCCCTCGTGCCTGGCGATGTCCTCGGGCTTCGCCTGGATCGGACCGTGCACCGAGGTGTGCGCGTAGTAGAGGAAGAACGGCTTCGCGGTGTCGTTCGCGCGGAGCTCGTCGATCATGGCGATCGCCTCGCACGTGAGCTCGTCGGTGAGGAAGTAGCCGTCGGGGAACTCCGCGACGTCGACGACCGAGTTGTCGCGCACGAGCCGGTGCGGGTGGTGCAGGGAGGTGAAGCCGTCCATGCTGCCGAAGTAGCGGTCGAACCCGCGCTGCACCGGCCAGCTCGAGCGGTCGGCGCCGTCGTGCAGTCGCGACTCGACCGTGAGGTGCCACTTGCCGACCATGAAGGTCGCGTAGCCGCCGGCGCGGAGCGACTCCGCGAGGGTCGGGGCGTCCTCGGGCAGTTCGCACGCGTAGCCGGGATAGCCCGGGTCGATGTGCGCCACGAAGCCGAAGCCCGCACGGTGCGGGTTCAGCCCGGTGAGGAGCGCCGCGCGGGCGGGCGAGCACATCGGCGCGGTGCGGTAGTTCGTGAACACCCAGCCGCCGTCGGCGAGCCGGTCGATGTTCGGCGTCGGGATCTCGCTGCCGAAGGGGCCGAGGTCGCTGAAGCCGAGGTCGTCGACGAGGACGACGACGACGTTCGGGGCCCCCTCGCGCGCCTGCGGCCGCGCCGGCCACGCGGGCCGGGACTCCGAGGCGAACTCGGCCGCCCGGCCGGTGAAGCGTTCGTACCCGCGCCGCACCGGTTCCGCCGCGGCGCCGGCGTCGGCGTGGGTGCCGGTGCCGGCGCCGATGCCGGCCGTCGTGCCCGACGAGGCATCCGCCGCCACCTCAGCCCGCCTTCCGGATCAGCTCGAAGACCTCGCTGCGCAGCTCCGCGAACTCCGGCACGGCCCGCGTCGTGAGCTGGTCGCGCGCGCCGCCGAAGTCGACGTCGATGATCTCGGTGACCCTGGCGGGCCGTTCGCCGAGCACGATCACCCGGTCGGAGAGGTACACCGCCTCGTCGATGTCGTGCGTCACGACGACGATCGTCATGCCGAACTGCTCGCGGATGCGCAGGCACAGGTCCTCCAGTTCGAACCGCGTCTGCGCGTCCACGGAGGCGAAGGGCTCGTCCATCACGAGCACCTCCGGCCGGTAGGCGATCGCGCGGGCGATGGCGACGCGCTGCTGCATACCGCCGGACAGCTGCCACGGGTACTTCGTCTCGGCGCCGGCGAGTCCGACCGCGGCGAGCGCGCCCCGGATGCGCTCCTCGCGCTCGGCGGCGGGCAGCCGCAGGTGCTTCAGCGGCAGGCGCACGTTCTTCTCGACGGTGAGCCAGGGCATGAGCGAGCGGGTGTACTCCTGGAAGACGAGCGCCATCTCCTCGGGCGGCCCGTCGATCGGCCGCCCGTCGATCGTCGCCTGGCCGGAGCTGATCGACTGGAGGCCGGTCAGGCACTTCAGCAGCGTCGTCTTGCCGATGCCGGAGGGGCCGACGATGCAGGCGATCTCGCCGACGCGGACGTCGAAGGTGAGGTCGGCGATCACGGGCACGCTGCCGCGCGCGGAGTCGTAGCTCTTGGCGAGGCCGCGGACGCTGAGCCGCACCGGGGCGTCGCGGAGGGTGTCGGAGGTCATGCGTTCTTCTCCTGCTGTTGCGAGGCGAGGTACCAGCGCAGCACGCGGCGCCGGAAGAGGGTGAACACGGCGGTGGTCGCGTAGCCGATCACGCCGAGGACGAGGATGCCGACCCACATGTCGGCGATCGCGAAGGACTGCTGGGCGAGCAGGGTGGCCGCACCGAGCCCGGTCGAGGAGCCGAGCATCTCGCTCGCGATCATGACGACGAAGGCGGTGATGAGGCTCACCTGCATGCCGGAGAGGATGCGCGGGCTCGCGGCGGGCAGCGTCACCGAGACGAGGCGGTCGAACCAGCCGATCCGGTACACCCGGCTCACCATGGCGAGGGTCGGCTCGGTGCCGCGGATGCCGTCCATCGTGGAGATGAGCACCGGGAAGAGCGCGGCCAGGGTGATCGCGAGGATGCGCGTCTCGTTGCCGAAGCCGATGAGCGAGACGAAGATCGGCACGAGCGCCACGGGCGGGATGGCCCGGAAGAAGTGGATGGTGGGCTCGACGAACCAGGCGAGCGCCGGCACGAGGCCGAGCGCGGCGCCGAGGAGCACCCCGATGATGCTCGCGAGCACGAAGGACAGCAGCAGGTTGCCCACCGAGGAGCCGACGTCGACGAGGAACGTCGGCGTCTGCACGAGCTGCACGAGCCGTTCGAGGATCACCTGCAGCGGCGGGAAGAAGGTGTTCGTGGAGTTCGCCGAGGCGAGCCACCAGAGCCCGAGCAGCACGATCGGCACGAGCACCTCGGCGCCGATCAGCACCCAGCGCGGGGTGCCGGTGCGCCCGGGACGGCGGGCGGCCTTCGTGCGGGCGGGGATGGACGAGGTGAAGACCATCACCTGGCCTCCTTCCGGTACTGCGGATGCCAGTGCAGCAGGCGCCGCTCGCCCCACTGGCTGAGGCCCTGCACGAGCAGGCCGAGGATGCCGAGCGCGAGCACGTAGGCGAAGAGCTGGTCCTGGTTGCCGGAGATCTGCGCGAGGAGCAGGCTCTGGCCGAGGCCGGGGCCGCCGCCGAGGAGCCCGGCGACCACGGCGACGATGAGCGAGGTGGGCGCGGCGACCCGGATGGCGGTGCCGATGTAGGGCAGTGCGCTCGGCAGCACGATGCGCGCGAGGATCTCGCCCCGGCCCATGCCGTAGGAGCGTCCGGTCGCGCGGGCGACCGGGTCGGTGTCGAAGACGCCCGCCGCCGACTGCACGGCGATCGCGACGAAGCAGCCGAAGAAGACGAGGAACACCCCCATCGCCATCGTCGGTCCGAGAACGAGCACGACGACGGGGAGGATGACGATCGGCGGGATCGGCTTCAGGAACTCGAGCGGCACCCGGGTGGCGTGCATCGCGAGCGGCGAGGTGCCGATGCCGACGCCGAGCACGACGCCGACGACCGTCGCGAGCAGGAGCCCGGCGAGCGCCATGACGACGGTGTCGCCGAGCGCGCGCCAGAGCTCGGGGGCGCCGAGGAGCTGCACCAGGGCTGCGATCGAGTCGGCCGCGCTCGGCAGCGGCGAGTCGGCGAGCGGGCCCGCGGTGGCGGCGAGCTGCCAGGCGCCGAGCGCCGCCACCGCGCCGGCGGCGCCGACCCCGGTTCGAAGGAGCGGGACGCGCATGCCGGATCAGCCCGCGACGATCACGCCGTCGAGGTCGACGGGCTTCGCGAGGAATCCGAGCTCGACCATCTTCTCGTTCGGCCGCTCGAGGTCCTCCGGCTTCACCTCGGCCGGCCAGACGGGCACCTTCACCTCGTCGAGGGTCAGCGTCGATCCGGTGTAGTCGAGGCCGGCCTGGATGGCCTCTTCGGGGTGCTCGGTGGCGTAGGCGTTCGTCTTCGCCAGGGCGCGCTGGAATCCGGCGATCGCGTCGGCCTTCTGCTCGAGGGTCGAGGCGCCGACGGTCCAGAGCCCCGTCGCGCCCTCTTCGAAGAAGCCGACGGACGGCGCGGAGATCTGCGTGGCGCCCTCGGCGCCGGCCTCGGTCGTGAAGGGGCTCACGAGCCCGGCGGCGTCGACGGTGCCGTTCTTCAGCGCGGCGACCGCCGAGGTGAAGTCGAGCACGACCCAGTTCACGCCGCTCGCCGGGTCGATGCCGGCCTTCTCGAGCTCGCCCGCGATGACGACCTCGAGCTGCGCCTTGCGCGCCGGCACGGCGATGGTCTTGCCGGCGAGGTCGGCGACCTCGGTGACGCCGCTGCCCGCCGCGGCGAAGAGCCCGGTGTCGTCGAGCGCGGCCGGGTCGTCGGAGGAGGCGGCGCCGTCGGGGTAGCCGTCGGCGGCGCCGATGACCTTCACGGGGACGCCCTGGCTGAGCGCGTTCAGCAGCGGGATGCTCGGCGAGTACGCAATGTCGACCTGGCCGCTCTGCACGGCGGCGAGGCCGGCGGGCGGGTTCGCGACGATCGAGGTCTCGAGCTCGAGCCCCTCCTCCTCGAAGAAGCCCTGCTCGATGCCCGTGAGGAGGGCCCCGTCGGAGGTGAGGCCGATGGTCGCGACCTTCAGGGTCGTGAGGCCGCCGGCGCCCTCGCTCGCGGCGGGCGCGCCGGAGGAGCAGGCCGTGAGCGCGAGCGCGGCGAGGGGGATGGCTGCGACGGCCGCCGCGAAACGGGAGGTGGTCTTCATGAGCGACTCCTTCGTCGTCGGGGGATACGACCGGTTCGATCAGGGAGGGCGGGGATCGCCACGAACGGTTAATCACCGATTGGTGACTAAACGATACCGACGTTCGCGCGGCGCTGGATCACAGAACCGTAACGATAATCACCAAATGGAGACGAAACGCCGAATCCCCGCCCGCTCCGGCGCCCCGCCGGCCCGGGGCATCCGTATGATCGTCGCGACAGGAGGTGCCGATGCCGAAGATCGTGGACCACGACGAGCGGCGCGCGCACATCGTCGAGGCGCTCATGCGGCTCATCGTGCGCGACGGCTTCGAGCGCGCGACCATGCGCGAGATCGCCGCCGAGGCGGGCTACGCGCACGGCGCCATCGCCCGGTACTTCCCCGACAAGCAGAGCGTGCTCACCGCGGCGTTCCAGCGCCTGCACACCCAGGCCAACGAGCGCATCCTCGCCGGCGTCGAGGGCCTCCGCGGGCTCGACGCGCTCCGGGAGATGTGCCTCGAGATCCTGCCGTTCGGCGAGGCCGGACCGCGGTACGCGAAGGTGGTGCTCGCCTTCTGGGACCACGCCGCCCAGGACCGCGAGATCTGGGAGATCCACCGCGAGCACAACCTGCGCTGGCGCGAGCTCATGCAGCGCTTCCTCGGCGAGGCGCGCGAAGACGGCGAGCTCGCGCCCGAGATCGACATCGCGACGGCGGTCAACGAGGTCTCCGCACGGAACGCGGGCTGGCAGATGATCGCCGTGCTGATGCCGGCCGAGGCGGGCGATCTGCACCTCGACCAGGGGCTCGACGCGCTGCTCGACCGCTTCCGCGCCCGCCCCTGACCGTTCGCCGAGCCAGCTTGGTTCGCTGAGCCTGTCGAAGCGACATCCCCTTCGACGAGCTCAGCGAACCAGGGTGGTTCGAAACGCTCGCCCCTGACCGTTCGCCGAGCCAGCTTGGTTCGCTGAGCCTGTCGAAGCGACATCCCCTTCGACGAGCTCAGCGAACCAGGGTGGTTCGAAGCGCCCGCCCCTGACCGTTCGCCTACACTGGTTGACGCGTGAGCGCCGGCGATCTGCGCCGCCCGCGCGACAACGGGAAGAGGGCCGGATGCCGAAGGTGATCGATCACGACCAGCGACGCCGCGACATCATCGACGTCACCTGGAAGCTCATCGTGAAGGGCGGCATCGAGGCTGCGACCATGCGCGAGATCGCCGCCGAGGCGGGCTTCGCGAACGGCGCCCTGAAGCACTACTTCCCCGGTAAGGACGAGATCATCCAGGGCGCCTACGAGCGCTCGCTCGGCATGATGGGCGAGCACATCGAGGCCGAGGTCGACGGCAAGCGCGGCGTCGCCGCGCTCCGGGCGATCTGCTGGGCCGCGATGCCGCTCGACGACGAGCGCGTCACCTCCGGTCGCGTGCTGCTCTCCTTCTGGGAGCGCGCCGTGTCGAACGAGACGCTGCACGAGGCCTACCTCGCCCACCTCGCGATCTGGCGCGCCGGGCTCGCGCGCTACGTCGCGGAGGGCCGCGAGGACGGCGACATCACGACCGAGACGCCCGACGAGCAGCTCGTCGACGAGATCGTGCTGCTGAACGTCGGCGCGAACATCATGAGCCTCATCTCCCCCGAGACCTCGACGCCCGCGCTGCAGGAGGCGCACCTGCGCGCCTTCTTCGAGCGCCTCTAGCTCCAGCCGCGAAACCGAGTCGCCCGACCTCCGGGGAAGTCGGGCGACTCGGTTTCGTTATCGTGGCAGCGCCACTCAGCGCGCCTCGGCGACCAGGATGCGCGGGCTCCCGGGCAGCGCGATCGTCTCGACATAGCTCCAGCCCGCGTCCGCGAGCCACTCGCGCACCTCGGCCTCGGGGAACACGACGGTGCCGTCGATGTTGTAGTACTCCCCCGCGTGCAGCGCGTCGATGCGGCGCTGGCGCGGCTCGTCGTCGAGCGTGAAGTCGAGCACCGCGAGCTTCGCGCCCTGGGCGGCCGCGGCGCGGGCGTTCGCCAGGATGGTCCGGTTCTGCTCGGCCGTGAAGCGGTGCAGCACGTGGTTCACGAAGACGAGGTCGTGCTCGCCGCCCGGCTCGACGGACTCGGTCTCGCCGCCCTCGACGACCGAGCGCGCGGCGAGGCCGGCCTCGGCGACGGCCTGGGCGACCGAGTCGGCGAAGTCGGGGGCGACGACGAAGCGCGTGCTGAGCTCGGGGTTCGCGCGCATCGCGTTGACCGCGAACGCCGGGCTGAGCCCGCCGAGGTCGAGGAGCGAGCGGCGGCCCGCGACGTCGAAGGCGCGCACGAACTCGTCGGCGTGCAGTTCGTTGTACCGCATGACGCCGGCGAGGAAGCGGCCCCAGCCGGCCTCGTCGAGCTCGAGCACGCCGGGGGCGTCGGAGTCGACCGTGCGGTCGTAGCCGCGCCACTGCTCGTAGGAGGTGTCGCCGAGGAACGCGAGGAACGGGCCGAGGTCGATCTCGGCGCGATCGCCGGTGAGGTACGCCGCGGCGTCCGGGGTGAGCGAGTAGCGGCCGGCCTCGCGCTCGAGGAGTCCCTGCGCGTTCATGCTGTCGGCGAGGATGCGCACCTGGCGGGCCGGCACCCCGGTGGCGGCGGCGAGCCCGTCGGCGTCGAGGGGCCCGTCGGCGAGGGCCGCGAACAGGCCGATGCGGCTCGCGGTGATGAGCTGCTTCGCGCCCATGAAGCCGATCGCGATGTCGACGATGGCGGCGGGGCTGGCGGCCCGCTCGGCGGGCTGGAGGGTGTCGGTCATGGCTGCGCTTCCTGTGCGGCCGCCCGCATCCGTGGGGACGGCGATGTCGTGGATTCGAGCACGATGCTACACGTTTTTCTACTAACATAGAAAAACAAATCCACCCGTTCATTCACCGTCGAAAGCGAACGCATGCCACTCACCGTCAGCACCCGCACCCTCCCGGCCGTCGCGAGCGGCGAGCCGTCGCACGCGGCCGCCCCCGTCGTGCTCCTGCACGGCTTCGCCTCCGACGGCGACACCGACTTCGCGGCGAGCGGCCTCGCCGAGGCGATCGCGGCCTCGGGCCGCGACGCGATCGTCGTCGACCTGCCCGGGCACGGCTCGGGCGGATCGATCGGCCCCGACGAGGATGCCTCGACGGGCGCGGTCGTCCGGGCCATCCGCGAGGCGCTCCCCCGGACCGGAGCGATCGACGTCGTCGCCTACTCGCTCGGCGCGCGCCTCGCCTGGGCGCTCGCCGCCGCGGAGCCCCGCGTGCAGCGCCTCGTGCTCGGCGGGCTCAGCCCGTTCGAGCCGTTCGCGGGCGTGGACGTCGCCGCCCTCGGCCGCGTGCTCGACGGCGAGCCGGCGCCCGACCCCATGCTCGGCATGATGGCCGCGATGGTCGGGGCGCCGGGCCGCGACTCGGCGT
The DNA here is from genome assembly GCF_044917495.1 of Agromyces mediolanus. Taxonomy (GTDB): domain Bacteria; phylum Actinomycetota; class Actinomycetes; order Actinomycetales; family Microbacteriaceae; genus Agromyces; species Agromyces mediolanus_B. Next base: position 21,446 of record NZ_JAVSSI010000017.1, read on the forward strand.
CGCTGCTGCGCCTCATCGACGGCCTCGCCTCGGCGCCGTTCGACCCCGCGCAGGACGTGCCGGCGGTGCCCGTGCTCTTCGTCGCCGGCGATGCCGACCCGATGACGACCGGCATCGACGGCGTCGCCGCGGGCGTCGCGCGCGGGCAGCTCGTGCGGGTGCCCGGGGACCACCTCGGCGCGCTCGCGAGCCCCGAGTTCCGCCGGGCCGTGCTCGACTTCCTCGCCTGACGCCTGACGCCGCCCAAACCTCGAGTTGCCCGACGTTCCTGAACGTCGGGCAACTCGAGGTTGGAGCAGGCGGGCGCGGCGCGCGCTACGCCCAGACGCCGTCGGAGCGCACGCGCTGGTCGAGCTGCAGGCCCGCCGTCGCCGCACGGATGCCCTCCGCGCCGACGCGATCGAGCAGGGCGAGCGCCCCGAGGTTGTCCTCGAACTGCGCCATCCGGCTGACGCCGAACAGCACGTTCGCCGTCGCGGGGTTCGCGAGGCAGAAGGCGATGCCGAGCTGGGTCGGCGTCGCCTCGAGCTCCGCCGCGATGCGCGCGACCTCCGGGAAGATCGCGACGATGCGCTCGCGGATGCCGCCGACGTCGGCGCCGATCTTCCGGCCGGGCGCGGTCTTGCCGGCGAGGATGCCGCCCTCGAAGGCGTCCGAGGCCTGCAGCGCGAGCCGGCCGGAGGAGAACAGCTCGCCGTACTCGGGCCCCTCCGCCATCGCCCGCCGCACGAGCCCGTACTTCAGCTGCGCGAAGCTCGGCGGCACGAGGCCCTCGCGCTCGGCGTGCTCGAGCGCGAGAACGAGGTCGTCGGCGCGCCAGTTGTTCACCCCCCAGGCGCCGAGCCGCCCGGCCTGGATCTCGGCCTGCACGTCGTCGACGACGCGGCGCACATCGATCGGCTCGAGGTAGTCGCCGACGACGGCGAACTCCGCGCGCTCGACCCCGATCCGCTCGAGCGAGGTGGTGAACTGCCCGGCGAAGCCGACGCGCGGGTACTCCCAGAGCCAGAGCTTGCCGCAGAGCAGGTAGTCCTCGCGGGCGAGGCCGGCCTCGCGCACGGCGCGACCGAAGATGAGGTCGGTGGTCGCCTGTTCGGCGTGCGGGCCCAGGTCGTAGTGCGCCACATCGAAGAACGCGGCGCCCGCCTCGCGAGCCCGGGCGATGAGCGCGACGGCGTCGTCGAAGTCCATGCGGTCCCAGGTGTTCCAGGAGCCGAGGGAGAAGACGGGAACCTCCGGTCCGCCGGGGCCGAGCTGGCGGGTGGGAACGGTGACGGTCATGCGGCCTCCTCGTCGCTTTTTTCTACGCTCGTATAATATAACCATGGCGCGCACCGCCGCGCGCCGACGGCAGAAGGAGATCCCGTGTCCGAACCTCGTATCGTGCTCATCACCGGCGGCGCCGGCGGCATCGGCCGCGGCCTCGCCGCCGCGTTCCGCGACGCCGGCGACCGGGTCGTCGTCGCCGACCTCGACGCCAAGGCCGCACGCGCCGCAGCCGAGGAGCTCGGCGTCGCGCACCTCGCGCTCGACATCACCGACCCCGAGGCCGCCGCCCGCGCCGTCGAACGGGTCGAGGACGAGCACGGACCGATCGGCGTGCTCGTGAACAACGCCGGCATCCTCTCGGTGCACGGGACGCTCACCGAGCTCGAGCCCGCCGCCTACCGCTCGATCGTCGAGGTGAACATCGTCGGCACCTTCGCGATCACCCAGGCCGTCGCCCGTCGCATGATCGCGAACGGCACCCGCGGTGCGATCGTGAACATCTCCTCGATCGGCGGACGCCAGCCGACGCCCGGCATGGGCGCCTACGAATCCAGCAAGGCCGCGGTCGACTCGCTCACCCGCTGGGCGGCGATCGAGCTCGCCGGCCACGGCATCCGCGTGAACGCAGTCGCGCCCGGCCCGGTGCTCACGCCGATGCTGCGGATGGGGATGCCGGAGGGCTCCCCCGCGCGCGAGGCGTGGTCGAGCCGCATCCCGCTCGGCAAGCTCGCCGAGGTCGAGGAGGTGGCGCCCGCGGTCGTCTTCCTCGCGAGCGAGGGCGCCGCGCACATCACGGGCGTGAGCCTCGCCGTCGACGGCGGCCAGCTGCTCGCCTGAGCCGCCCGCCGCGGACGCGGCACCAGGGCCGGCCCACCGCGGCCGCCCAACCCCCGAGTTGCCCGACTTCCCTGGAAGTCGGGCAACTCGGGGTTCGACGGCTGCTCCGGGGCGGCTCAGCGCTCGAAGACGACGTCCCCGTCGACGACGGTGAGCTCGACGCCGACGCCGGGGAGCTCCGCCGGCGCGAGCTCGAGGGGATTCGCCTCGAGCACGCAGAGGTCGGCCGCCATCCGGGGCGCGAGCGTGCCCTTCCAGCTCTCGGCGCCGTCCTGGTGCGCGGGAACGACCGTGTAGGCGCGCAGGAGCTGGAGCATCCGCCGCTCGGTCCCGGCAGGGCCCGCCGCCCCCATCCAGGCATCCGCGTCGGCGATGCCCTGCCGCCAGTCGGGCGCGAGCACCGGGGCGTCCGAGCTCAGCGACACCGGCACGCCCGCCTCGATCGCGCGCGCGATCGGCCAGGCCGCCGCGGCGACCTCCTCGCCGAGCACTCCGGCGACCCACGGCGCGGTCTTCGCGGAGATGCCGGCCTGCACGTTGAGTCCCATGCCGAGTCCGCGCATCCGCTCGAGGGAGGCGGGCGTGACGAGATCGCCGTGGATGACGTAGTGGCGCAGATCGGCGGGCGCCTCCGCCGAGGCGGCCTCGACGGCGTCGATGACGTGCGCGATCGTGCGGTCCCCCGTCGCGTGCACGCCGAGCTGCAGCCCCTGCCGATGCACCGCCCGGATCATCTCGGTGAGGTTCGCGGCCCGCTGCGCGAGATCGCCGCCGCCGACGAGGAGGTCGCCCTGCGTGCCGTCGGGGTAGCGATGCGCGGTCCACGCCTGCAGCATCGGCGGGATGCCGTCGGCGAAGATCTTCACGCCGGCGAGCCGGAGCCACGCGGGCCGCTCGGTCCGCCGGTCGAGCCCGCGGAGCCCGGCGAGGAAGGCGCGCAGCTCGCTCGCACCGTCGAGCACGCCGAAGAGCGCCAGCACGTTCACCCGCGCCCGCAGCGCCCGCTCGGACTCGAGCGCCCGATAGGTGTCGAGCACGGCCTGGCCGAAGCATCCGGTCGCCCCGTCGTCCTCGCCCGGGCCGAGGCCCGGTTCGGTGTAGCTCGTGATGCCGAGCGCGGCGATCAGCTCGCCGGCGCGCAGGATGGCGCGGCGCCGGCCCGCCTCGTCGTCGACGAGGCGGGGCCCGGCCGGGACGTGCGGATCGGCGGCGGATGCCTCGAGCGGCGCCGCCTCGGCGGCCGGCCCGCCGTGGCCGCCGGCGGGCACCTCGGCGCCGGCGCCGGCCTCCATCGCCCCGAAGACCGTGTCGGGCCACATCGCGCCCAGCCACGTCGCGTGCAGATGCGAGTCGTTGATGCCCGGGATGACGGCGCGCCCGGCGAGCTCGACCACGCGGGTGCGCCGGCCGATCAGCGGGGCGATCCGCGCCTCGTCGCCGACGGCGAGCACTCGCCCGTGCCGCACGGCGATCGCGGTGCCGCGGGTGTCGGCGGCGTCGAGCGCGAGCACCGTCCCCCCTCTGAGCACCAGCTCGGCGGGGCCCTCGGCACCCGATCGTTCGACTCCCTGCACGTCTCCTCCTCGAGCGCTGGCAATTTTGGTCAACGTATGTAGAATAACCCACATCGGCGGCCGCTCGACAACGTCGCGACCGGAATCACCGCCCCGAAGGGAGCTTTCGATGACGATCCCCACGACCACCCGCGCCGCCGTGCTCACCGCGCACGGCGAGCCCCTCGAGCTGCAGGAGCTGCCGCTCCCCGAGCACGTCGAACCCGGCGCGGCGCTCGTGCGCATCACCTGCGCGAGCCTCTGCGGCACCGACATCGAGATCTGGTCGGGCCGGATGAGTTTCCCCGGCATGCTGCCGATGGTGCTCGGCCACGAGATGGTCGGCGAGATCGTCGCCCTCGGCGAGGGCACCCGCGACGCCCTCGGCCGCGAACTCGCCGTCGGCGACCGCATCGGCTGGTCGGAGTCGACCTGCGGCGAGTGCTTCGGCTGCACCGTGCTCCGCGAGCCGGTCGCCTGCAGCCGCCGCGGCTACGGCTTCCTGCAGCGCTCCGATGTGCCGCCCTACGCGACCGCCGGGCTCGCCGAGCACGCCTACGTGGTGCCGGGCGCCGCCAAGCTGCTGCTGCCTGCCGAGGTCAAGGACAGCTGGGCCGCGATGGCCGGCTGCGCCGCGAAGACCGTGCTGCGCGCCTTCGGCCGCGCGGGCGGGGTGCGACCCGGCTCCCGCGTCGTCGTGCAGGGCTCCGGGGCGCTCGGCATCTTCGCCACCGCCGTCGCGAAGCTCTCCGGCGCCGGCACCGTCATCACCGTGGGCGCGCCCGCCGAGCGGCTCGCCGTCGCCGAGCGCTTCGGCGCCGACCACGTGGTCGGCATCGAGGGCGGCTCCGAGGCGGTCGTCGCCCGGGTGCTCGAGCTCACCGAGGGGCAGGGCGCCGATCTCGTGCTCGACTTCGCGGGCGCGCCGAGCGTCGGCCCCGAGGCGATCGGCATGGCCGCCCAGCGCGGCACCTTCGTCGTCGTCGGCTCCACCGGCCCCGTCGGCGAGCCGATCGCCCTCTCGGCGATCATGGGCAAGGAGCTCACGGTCGTCGGCTCCCTCAACGGCGACATCGCCGACTACGTGCGCGCCATCGACTTCTTCCGCGCCTTCGCCGAGCGGATGCCGTGGGACGAACTCTTCTCCCCCGCCGTCCCCCTCGCCGAGGCGAGCGCGCACATCGAACGGATGCACGGCCTCGGCGAGATCAAGGCCGTCGTCGACCCGCGCCTGCCCTGAGCCGCGCCACCACGACCCACCGCCCACGACGGGAGCGACCATGACCGGATCCACCAGCACCATCCCCACCCGAGAGATCGGCACGAGCGGCATCCGCACCGGCGTGCTCGCGCTCGGCTCCTGGCACACCTACGACCGGATGGACTTCGAGGACGCCGTCGAGCTCGTCGCGACCGCCGTCGAACGCGGCATCACCCTCTTCGACGTCGGCGTCTACGGCTTCCCCGGCATGCGCCCGCCGGCGATCACCGACGTGCTGTTCTCGGCGATCGTGCGCGGCGCCGGCCTCGCCCGCGAGCACTACCAGCTCTCCGAGAAGCTCTGGCTCGAGGGCTACGGCGAGGGCGGCTTCCGGCCGCAGCTCGAGCGGGCGCTGTTCCGCGTCGGCACCGACTACGCCGACCTCGTCGTCCTCGGCGACCTCCGCCGCGACGACCTCTCGCTCCGCGAGCTCGTGCTCGACCTCGCCGGCCTCGCCGAGTCCGGGCTCATCCGCGCCTGGGGCGTGAACAACTGGTCGGCGACGAACATCCGCACCCTGCTCGAGCTCGCCGAGGCGGAGGGCGTGCCCGGCCCGCAGATCGCACAGCTGAAGTACAGCGTCGCCCGGCGGTCGATCCCCGACGGCGAGCCGTTCGCCGCACTCTGGGAGCGCGGCTTCAGCATGCAGGCCTCCGACGTGATGGAGGGCGGCATCCTCGCCGGCCGCGTCGAGCGCGAGCGCGAGGTCGGCCGCGACCCCGGCGACATCCGCGCCCGCATCGTCGAGCAGGTGCCCGACTTCGTCGCACTGGCCGAGTCGCTCGAGGCCACCCCGGCCCAGCTCGCGGTCGCGTTTACGCTCACGCACCCGGCGAACACGACGACGCTCTTCGGCGCCACGCGCATGGAGCAGCTCGAGCAGAACCTCGCCGCGGTCGAGCTCGCCGAACGCGTGGGCGCGGCCGAGCTCCGCCGGCTCGTCGAACCGTTCTGGGCCGACCGCGGCGTCGTCGACCCCGAGGGCCCCTGAGCGGGCCGAGCCGTCCGCCTCCCCGGCACCGCCGGCCGAGGCATCCACCCCGTTCCCCACCGACCGATCGAGAGCCGAGACCATGACCGCCTACCCGCCCGTGCCGTTCGCCGACGAACTCCTGCCCGCCCTCGAGGCCATGAACGCGAACCCGCAGCCGCCGCTCACGGAGGAGAGCCTCCCGCACACCCGCGACGGCGCCGACCGCATGTTCCCGTCCGCCGCCGAACTCGTCGCCGGCCGCGCCGTCGAAACCGAGGAACGGGTCATCCCCGGCCCCGCCGGCTCCCCCGAGCTCGAGATCACGATCTTCCGCCCCGCCGGGCACGACGCGGCGAGCCCGCCCGTGCCGGCGCTCGTCAACTACCACGGCGGCGGCATGATCGTCGGCCACCGCTCGTGGGAGCACGGGCGGGTCGTCGAGCTCGTCGAGACCCTCGGCGTCGTGGGCGTGAACGTCGAGTACCGCCTCGCCCCGGAGCACCCGTACCCCGCGGGCGTCGAGGACAACTACGCCGCCTTCGTGTGGACGGCGGAGCACGCCGCGGAGCTCGGCGTCGACCCCGAGCGGATCGTCGTCATGGGCGGCAGCGCCGGCGGCGGCTTCGCGGCCGCCGTCGCCCTCATGGCTCGCGACCGGAAGGGCCCGGCCCTCGCCGGCCAGCTCCTCATCTGCCCGATGCTCGACAACACGAACAGCACCGTCGGCAGCTACCAGTACGACGGCATCGGCACCTGGCAGCGCGAGCTCAACCTCCTCGCCTGGCGGATGGTGCTCGGCGCCGAGCTCGCCTCCTCCACCGAGGCGCCCGCCTACGCCGCGCCGAGCCGCGCGGAGGACCTCTCCGGCCTCGCCCCGGCCTTCATCGAGGTCGGTGCCGCGGAGATGTTCCGCGACGAGGACGTCGACTACGCGACGCGGATCTGGGCGACCGGCGGCCAGGCCGAGCTGCACGTCTGGGGCGGCGCCTTCCACGGCTTCGACATGTACGCGCCTGGCACCGAGCTGACCCGCGCCGCGCTCGCCTCCCGGGACTCCTGGCTCCGCCGGGTGCTCGGCCTCTGACCATCGGGCCAGGCCCCGAGGCCCAGGCCCCCACCGACCCCGACGTCCGTGCCGGCGGACCGCCTGCCCCGCCGGCACGGACGACTCGGACCCGCATCGCCATGACCAGCAACGGAACGAGGGAGTCCCGATGACCACCGACGCCGCGCCCGCCCCGGTGCCCTACGACCCCGCCCTCGAGCCCGGCCTCGCCGCCTTCCTCGACCTCGTGGAGCGCATCCCGCTCCGGGCCGACACGATCCTCGCCAACCGGGCGCACTTCGCGACCATCATCCCGTCGGTCGAGGCCCAGATCGGCGAGCTCCCCGTCGACTTCGAGCACCGCAGCATCCCGGGCCCCGCCGGCGCGCCCGAGGTCGAGGTGACGATCATCCGCCCCCGCGAGCGAAGCGCCGGAGCCCCGGGCGTGCTCGGCATCCACGGCGGCGGCCTCGTGCTCGGCACCCGGTTCTTCGGCACCCCGGAGCTCATCGAGCTCGCGCTCCGCTACGGCGCGGTCGGCGTCGCCGTCGAGTACCGGCTCGCCCCGGAGCATCCCGGCCCCGCCGCCGTCGAGGACTGCTACGCCGCCCTCGAGTGGTTCGCCGCGCACGCCGCCGAGCTCGGGGTCGACCCGGAGCGCCTCATCGTCTCCGGCGCGAGCGCGGGCGGCGGCCTCTCCGCCGGGGTCTCACTCCTCGCGCGCGAGCGCGGCGGGCCCCGGCTCGCCGGCCAGCTCCTCAACTGCCCCATGCTCGACGATCGCAACGAGACGGTCTCGGCCCGCCAGTACGACGGCATCGGCGCCTGGGACCGGAACAACAACGACACCGCCTGGACCGCCGTGCTCGGCGAGCGCCGCTTCGGCGCCGACGTCTCCCCCGCCATCGCGCCGGGCCGCGCCGCCGAGCTCGGCGGCCTGCCGCCGGCGTACCTCGAGGTCGGCGCGGCCGAGGTGTTCCGCGACGAGACGGTCGACTACGCCACCCGGATCTGGGCGGCGGGCGGCCAGGCCGAGCTGCACGTCTGGGCGGGCGCCTACCACGGCTTCTCGGGCTTCTCGCCCGACGCGATCGTCTCCCGGGCGGCGAACGAGGTGCGCGACAGCTGGCTGCGACGCATCCTCGGCGTCGAGCCGTTCGAGCCGAACGAGCCGTCCGAGTCGTCCGAGCCGTCCGACACGTCCAAGCCGTCCGAGCCGTCGCCGTGACGCGCGAGGCGGGCGACGCCGGCGCTCGGCCGGACGCGCCCGGAGCGGCGGGCCGCGCCCGGCCGATCATGGGCGTCGGCCGCGCGATGCTCGTCCTCGGCCTCCTCGAGGCCTTCGGCCCGCTCTCGATGGACCTCTACCTGCCGAGCCTGCCGCAGCTCGCGACGAGCCTCGGCACGAGCGACGCGCTCGCGCAGGCGACGATGTCGGTCTGCATGATCGGACTCGGCCTCGGCCAGCTCGTCGCGGGACCGCTGAGCGACCGCTTCGGCCGGCGCCGACCGCTCCTCGTCGGGGTGGCGCTGTTCACCGTGCTCTCGCTCGCCTGCGTCGTGGCGCCGAGCATCGAGGTGCTGCTCGTCGCCCGATTCCTCCAGGGCCTCGCGGGCTCCGCGGGCATCGTCATCTGCCTCGCCGTCGCACGCGACCTCTACTCCGGCGCGGAGCTCAGCCGCATGCTCTCCCTGCTGATGCTCGTGAGCGCCTCGGCGCCGATCGTCGCACCGGTCATCGGCGGCCAGCTCGCGCTCGTGATGGACTGGCGCGGCATCTTCGGGGTGCTCGGCGGCGTGGGCGCGGTGCTGTTCGTGCTGGCGCTCACCCTGATGCGGGAGACGCTCCCGCCCGAACGGCGCCACGGCGGCGGCTTCGCCGCGAGCGGTCGGCACCTCGGCGCCCTCGCGCGCGACGGCCTCTTCCTCGCCGTGCTCGGCGCCTCGGCCGCGGGCGGGGTCGCCTTCTTCGCGTACCTGTCGATGTCGAGCTTCGTGCTGCAGGACGAGTTCGGCCTCAGCCCGCAGCTGTTCTCGCTCTGCTTCGCCGCGAACGCCGTCGCCAATATGGCGGGTGCGCAGCTCAGCCGGGTGCTCGTGCGCCGCACCGGCCCAGCCCGGATGTACCTGATCGGGTTGAGCGTCACGGCGGCGTGCGCGCTGCTCCTCCTCGGCGGGGCGATCGCGGGCGTCGCGCTGTGGGTGATCCTCGCGCTCGGGCTGTTCCTCGCAAGCGTCGGCGTGGGCGGGCCGAACGGCTCGACGCTCGCCCTCTCCGGGCACGGCGAGCGGGCCGGCACGGCATCCGCCGTCCTCGGCACCGCGCAGTTCACCGTCGGCCCGATCGTGGCGCCGCTCGCCTCGCTCACCGGAGCGACCGCCCTCGCGATGGGCTCGACGATCGCGGCGGGCGCGCTCGTCGCGCTCGCGCTCGGCTGGGCGGTCGTGTTCCCCGCGCTGCGCCGTCGCGGCGCCCTCGCCCCCTGACCTCCCACCTCGAACCGCGAACCGCGAGTTGCCCGAACTTCATGGAAGTCGGGCAACTCGGGGGCGTCGGCGCGAGAGCGGGCGGGAGCGGGCGTCAGCCGTCGAGGAGGAAGCGCGCCGCCTGCTCGCCGATGAGCACGGCCGGCGCGTTCGTGTTACCCGTGGTCACGCGCGGCATGATCGAGGCATCCGCGACGCGGAGCCCCGCGATGCCGTGCACCCGCAGCTTCGGGTCCACGACCGCGTCGGGGCCGACGCCCATCGCGCACGTGCCGACCTGGTGGTGGTAGGTGATCGCGGTCGAGCGCACGTAGTCCTCGAGCTCCTCGTCGCTCACCTCGGGACCCGGGTAGAGCTCCGCGGCGCCCCACGCCTCGGCGAGCGCGGGCTGCCGACCGATCCGGCGGCACTGCGCGACCGAGGCGACGAGGGAGCGGACGTCGTCGGGGTGCGAGAGGGCGCCGAGGTCGATGCGCAGCGGGTCGTGCGGCTCGGGTCCGGACAGGCGGATGCTGCCGCGGCTCTTCGGCGTCACGATCCCGGCCATGAGCGAGAAGCCGTCACCGGGTCCGGTCATGCCCTCCTGGTACATCGGCACGCTGAAGTGGATCGGCTGGGTGTCGGGCACCTCGAGCGCGGGGTCGCTCTTCCAGAACAGGTGCGTCTGCGTCACCGACACGCCCTCGTGCGGCGGGCCGACGGGGCGCTCGGTCGTGAAGATCACGGGCGAGAGGAGGTGGTCGTGGAGGTTCCGGCCGACGCCCGGCAGGTCGGCGACGACGTCGATGCCGAGCTCGGCGAGCTCCTCGGCCGGTCCGATCCCGCTGCGCAGCAGCACGCGCGGCGAGTCGATCGCGCCGGCCGCGAGCACGACCTCGTCGGCCCGCAGCTCGTGCAGCTCGCCGCCCTGCTCGTAGACGACGCCGACGACGCGGGGACCGGACGACGCGCCGTCGGCGTCGGCGCGGCCGTCTGCACCGCCGCCCTCGGCACCGCCGCCCTCGGGCTCGGACTCCGCGAAGAGCAGCCGGTGCACGTGGCAGCCGACGCGGACGTCGACGGCGTCGCGCACCGGGGCGAGGTACGCGAGGTAGGTGTTCAAGCGCCGGCCGTCGCGCATCGTCACCTGCTCCTGCGAGACCCCGTCGAGGTGGTCGCCGTTGTAATCGGGGTTGCGCTCGAGCCCCTCCTCCACCGCGGCGTCGATGATGGACGCCTGAACCGGGTCGAGCGGGTAGTCGTCGGTGACGTCGAGGAGCCCGGCGTCGCCGCGCAGCGCGGAAGCACCGCCCGAGAAGCGCTCGATGTCGCGGTAGATCGGCAGCACGTCCGCCCAGGCCCAGCCCTCGTTGCCGAGGCTCGCCCAGTGGTCGTAGTCGGCGGGCGCGCAGCGCACCCAGATCATCGCGTTCAGCGAGTGCGAGCCGCCGAGCACCTTGCCCCGGGGCAGATGCAGGCGGCGGCCGGCCGCCGCCGGCTGCGGCTCGGTGAAGTAGTCCCAGTCGTCGGGGCTGTGCCAGAGCTCGCCCATGCGGCTGGGGTCGTGGATGGCCGGGTTCGTGTCCTCGCCCCCGGCCTCGAGCACGGTGACGGAGACCCCGGCGTCGGCGAGGCGCCGCGCGATCACGCTCCCGGCGGAGCCGGCGCCCACGACGACGACGCGGCGCCCTGCGGTGTCGGGCGCCGCAGCGCCTCGGGACTCGGCGGTGGCGGTGGACTGGGGGGTGACGGCCACGAGCGTTCCTCTCCTTCGGGGATGCCTCGAGGCTGCCAGGCCCGCCCGTGCAGGGCGAGGGGCGGGATGCCCCCGTACGCACACGGTCAACGCTCGTGCTCGCCCGGTCAAGGCCCGCCGCTCGGGCGCTCGTAGCGTGGGATCCGACCGGATTCACCCGGTCTCGACCGGACTCTCTGAGTGGAGGAATCCATGGAAAGCTACGACCGCCTCCTCGAGGCGATCACGCCGGCGTCGGGGCCGTCCCGCGACGTGCACGACCCGGCCACGGGCGAGCTCATCGGCACCGCGCCGGTGCAGGACGTCGCCGACCTCGAACGCGCCATCGACACCGCCGTCGCCGCGCAGCCCGCGTGGGCCGCCCTCGCCGACGAGGAGCGCCGCGGCTACCTGCACCGCGCCGCCGACGCCATCGAGGCTGCGGCCGAGCCGCTCGCCGAGCTCCTCTCGCGCGAGCAGGGCAAGCCGCTGAACGGCCCGAACGCCCGCTTCGAGGTCGGCGCCTGCGTCGCCTGGCTGCGCGCGACCGCCGAGACGCCGCTGCCCGTCGAGGTCGTCGTCGACGACGGCGAGAACTACGCCGAGCTGCACTACCGCCCGATCGGCGTGGTCGGGGCGATCTCGCCGTGGAACTGGCCCATGATGATCGCGATCTGGCAGATCGCCCCGTCGCTGCGGATGGGCAACACCGTCGTCGCGAAGCCCGCGGAGACCACCACGCTCTCGGGGCTCGCGCTCGTCGCCGTCATGAACGAGGTGCTCCCCGAGGGCGTGCTGAACATCGTGGCCGGCCCCGGTCGCACCGTCGGCGACGCGCTCACGAAGAGCCCGAAGGTCGGCAAGATCATGTTCACCGGCTCCACGCCGGTCGGCAAGCGCATCATCGAGGCGAGCGCGAACAACGTCACCCGGCTCACGCTCGAGCTCGGCGGCAACGACGCCGGCATCGTGCTGCCCGACGTCGACGCCGCGGCCATCGCCGAGAACCTGTTCTGGGGCGCCTTCATCAACACGGGGCAGACCTGCGCCGCGCTGAAGCGCCTCTACGTGCACGACTCGGTCTACGACGAGGTCCTCGAGCGGCTCGTCGAGGTCGCGAAGAACGTGCCGATGGGCGTCGGCCTCGACGAGCAGAACGTGCTCGGCCCGCTGCAGAACCGCGGCCAGTACGAGATCGTCGACCGGCTCGTCGAGTCGGCGAAGGCCTCGGGCGCCCGCGTGGTGCTCGGCGGCGACCCCGACCACGACGCCGTCGGCAACTTCTACCCGACGACGATCGTCGCCGACATCGACCCGCACAACGACCTCGTGATCGAGGAGCAGTTCGGGCCCGCGCTCCCCGTCATCCGCTACACCGACCTCGACGAGGTCGTGCGCCTCGCGAACGAGCTCGAGGTCGGCCTCGGCGCCTCGGTGTGGTCGGCCGACCGCGACCGCGCCCGGGAGATCGCCGCGCGCCTCCAGGCCGGCACGGTGTGGATCAACTCGCACGGCGGGCTGCACCCGATGGTGCCGTTCGGCGGCGCGAAGCAGTCCGGCTACGGCCGCGAGTTCGGCGTCGAGGGCCTGAAGGCCGTCGCCGAGCCCCAGGTCGTCAGCGGCTGAGGCGACGACCGCGGCCATCCGCCGCACGAGGAAGGGCCCCGCTCGTCGAGCGGGGCCCTTCCTCGTGCCCGACAGGATCGCGCCGGGCGGGCGGGAACGCCTCGTCAGGCGGCCGTCTCCCCCCGGAGCGCGAGCCAGGCCTCCCGGCGCTCGGCCTGGAGCGCGGGGTCGGCGACGGGCGAGGCCATCAGCAGGCGCCGGCTGTACGCGTCCTGCGGATCGCCGGTCACCTGCTCGCCGTCGCCGGTCTCGACGATCCGGCCCCGGTACATCACCGCGACCCGGTGGCAGACCCGCCGGACGACGCCGAGGTCGTGCGAGACGAAGAGGTACGAGACGCCGGTGTCGCGCTGCAGCTCGATGAACAGGTCGAGGATGGTCGCCTGCGTCGTCAGATCGAGGGCGCTCACCGGCTCGTCGCAGATGATGAGCTTCGGCCGGCGCACGAGGGCCCGCGCGATCGCGATGCGCTGCCGCTGCCCGCCGGAGAACTCGCTCGGGTAGCGGTCGATGACGTGCGTCGGCAGCCGCACCCGGTCGAGCATCTCGCCCACCACGGCCTTCGCCTCGGCCCGGCTCGCCCCCGCGGTCGCGAGCGGCTCGGCGAGGATGTCGCCGACGGTCATCAGCGGATCGAGCGAGCCGTACGGGTCCTGGAACACGACCTGGATGTCGGCGGCGAGCGCCCGGCGGTCGCGGCCCGAGGCGTGCGTGATGTCGCGGCCGTCGAACGCGATCGACCCGCCCGCGACGGGCACGAGCCCGAGGATCGCCTTGCCGAGGGTGGACTTGCCAGAGCCCGACTCGCCGACGAGGCCGAGGCACTCCCCCGGCGCGATGTCGAGGGAGACCTCGTGCAGCACGCGGTTCGGCTTGCGGCGGGTGCCGTACTCGACGACGACGTCCCTGGCGGTGAGGAGCGGTGCGGCGGATGCGGTCGCGCTCATGCGCGCACCTCCTTGCGGTCGGCCTCGGTCGAGGCATCCGGTTCCTGATCGATCGGGGCGCCGACCGCGGCGACGCCGCCGCCGGTCAGGGCGAATGCCCGATCGAGCTCGGCGCGGCTCTCGGCCCCGTCGAGCGAGGCCGCGATGAGCTCGCGGGTGTACGGGTCGTCCGGGTTCGAGAAGAGCTGCGACACCTCGCCGATCTCGACGATGGAGCCGTGCCGCATGACGACGACGCGGTCGCAGATGTCGGCGACGACGCCGAAGTTGTGCGTGACGATGACGAGGGCCATCCGGTACTCCTGCTGCAGCTCTCGGAGGAGCTCCAGCACCTCGGCCTGCACCGTGACGTCGAGCGCCGTGGTCGGTTCGTCGGCGACCAGCACCGAGGGCTTCGCGGCGATCGCGCCCGCGATGAGCACGCGCTGCGCCATGCCGCCCGAGAGCTCGTGCGGGTAGGCGCGCATCACCCGCGGCGGGTCGGCGATGCCGACGCGCTCGAGCATCGCGAGCGCCCGGGCCTTCGCGTCGGCGCGGCTCATGCCGTGCACGCTGCGGAGCGGCTCGGTGAGCTGGTGCCCGATCGTGAAGGAGGGATCGAGGTTCGTCATCGGCTCCTGCGGCACGTAGCCGATCTCACGGCCGAGGAGGCGGGCGCGGTCCCGGCGGGCGAGGGAGGTGACGTCCTCGCCGCCGATCCAGATCGCGTCGGCGGTGTACGCGCCCGTCTTCGGGAGGAGGTCGAGCACCGAGAAGACCGTCTGCGACTTGCCCGAGCCCGATTCGCCGACGATGCCGAGCACCTCGCCGGGCGCGACGTCGAGGGTGATCCCGTGCACGACCTCGACCTCGCCGTCGGGCGTCTCGTAGCGCACCCGCAGGTTCTCGATCTGGATCGCGGAGTCGGCCGCGGCGTGGGCGACGGCGCCCGTCGACGCGGTGACGGCGGCCGGTTCGCCGGAGGCCGCGGCGGCCCGCTCGGCGGCGCGGCGCGCACGCCGCGCCTTCCGGGAGGGCAGCGGAGCGGTCACGCTCACGACGTCGGCGAGCGTCGAGCCGAGCACCGCGAGGGCCGCGATCGAGATGCCGAGCGCGAGCGAGGGCCAGAGCAGCAGGAGCGGGTCGGTGCGCATGACCCGGAAGCCCTCGTTCATCGCGGCGCCCCAGCCGGGCGTGGTGCCGCCGCCGATGCCGAGGAACTGGAGCCCCGCCTGCATGCCCATCGCCATGCCCGCGGTGAGCGCGGACTGGATGACGATCGGCGCGACGACCGGGCGGATGACGTGCCGGCCCATGATGCGCGCGTGCGAGAGCCCGGAGACCTTGGCCGCGTCGACGTAGGCCTCGTTCCGCACGGCGAGCACGGTCGCGCGGGTGAGGCGGAAGTAGCCGGGGGCCATGAACACGCCGACGGTGACCATGAGCAGGTTGAAGTCGTTGCCGGTGTTCGCACCGACGATGAGCAGGATGATCATGCCGGGCACCGACTGCACGGCGTCGCTGATCCAGGTGCCGATGCGGTCGGTCGCGCCGCCGAAGTAGCCCGCCGCGAGGCCGGAGGGCACGCCGATGACGAGCGAGGTCACGATCGCGACGAGCGCGCCCCACAGCGTGATCTGGGTGCCCCAGATCAGCCGGCTCAGCACGTCGCGGCCGGTCGTGTCGCCGCCGAGCGGGTGCTCCGGACTCGGCAGCGCGCGGGTGATGGACAGGTCGACGAAGTTCGGGTCGTACGGCGCGAGCAGGGGCGCGAACACCGCGACGAGCACGATCAGCACGAGGATGCCGAAGGAGATCGCCCCGGCGGGCCGCTTCAGCAGGCGGACGAAGGCGGAGCCGCGCCGGCCGGCGCGGGTGTCGATGTTCTCGGTCAGCGGGGAGGTCACTTCACACGCGCCTTCGGGTTGATCCAGCCGAGCAGGATGTCGAGGAGGAAGTTGATGATGACGACGAAGATCACGGTGACGACCGTGATGCCGAGCAGCATCGGGATGTCGCCGTTCTGCGAGGAGGCCTGGGTGAGCGGCCCGATGCCGGGCAGCGCGAAGATCTGCTCGACGATGATCGCGCCCGAGAGGAGGCCGACGAACATCAGCGCGAGGATCGTCAGCGAGGGCGGCGCGGAGTTGCGCAGCAGGTGCACGATGATGCGCCACTGCGGCAGGCCGCGGCTGCGGAGCGTGCGCATGTAGTCGAGCCCGTCGGCGCGGATGATCGCGTTCCGCAGCTGCTCGGCGATCATCACGACGGCGCCGAGCGCGAGGGCGATCGCGGGCAGCGTGATCGACTGCAGCCATCCGCCGAGCGATTCCTGGGGCTGCACGTAGCCGACGGCCGGGAACCACTTGAGCTGCACCGCGAAGGTCATGACGAGGAGGAGCGCGACCCAGAAGCCGGGGAGCGCGAAGAGGATGACCGCCGCGGCCTTCACGAGCTTGTCGATCCAGGTGCCGGGGCGGAGGCCGGCGAGCACGCCGAGGAGGCCGCCGAGCACCGCGGAGAGGAGCACCGAGGCGGTGACGACGGAGAGCGTCACGGGCAGTTTCAGGGCGATCTGCTGCCCGACCGGCTGGAAGTTCTTCCAGGAGTCGCCGAGATCGCCGCGGAGGAGTCCGCCGATCCAGTCGCCGAACTGCACGATCACGGGGCGGTCGGTGCCGATCTTCGCGGCGAGCGCCTGCTGCGCCTCCGGAGTCGCAGCGCTGCCGAGGAGGCCGAGGGTGGGGTCGGGGATCGCGGCGTGCGCGAGGAAGAACGTCGCGGTCGCCACGGCGACGAGCAGGATCACCCCGGATGCGAGCCGTTTGAGCGTGAAGGTGAGCATGGGAACTCCTGGATGGGTGCGGACTCGGGGGAAGCCGGTGGGACGGGGCCGCGCGGACTGCGCGGCCCCGTCCCGAGGCGGGTCAGCCCACGACCTCGATCTGGCGGAGCGTCGGGAACATCATGCCGATGACCGGCGTCACCTCGAACTCCGAGGTGGAGATGTAGGTGTTCGTCGACTGGCTCCAGACCGAGAAGAACGCCTGCTCGGTGACGAGCTCGTTCAGCTTCTCGATCTCGCCGATCTGCTCGTCGCCGGGCTCGGCGGAGAAGACGGTGTCGATCTGCGCCTGGATCTCGGGGAACGCCTCGAGGCCCGGGTTCGGGTTGTACCACTGCGGCTTCGCGATCTGGCGCTCGACCGTGGCGACGGGGTTGCCGTCCATCGCGATGACCGCGACGAACATCGGGTACTCCGGGGCGACCGACATGTACTGCATGAAGTCGGTCTCCTTGAAGGTGACGCCGATGCCGAGCTCGCCGAAGGTCTGCTCGATGATCGCCTGCCACGGCTGGAACGGCGGGGCCATCGGCATGGTGACGTCGAAGCCGTCCGCGTATCCCGCCTCGGCGAGCAGCTCCTTCGCCTTCTCGATGTTCGCGGGGTACAGGTCGTTCAGCGACTTCACGTAGCCGGGGGTGTCGGCCGGGAACACCTGGTTGGTGGCGACGCCGACGCCCTGACCGATGGTGTCGACGAGCTCCTGCCCGTTGAAGGCGTAGTTCAACGCCTGGCGGACGCGCACGTCGCCGAGCGGCTTGCCCATCTCGGTCGCGCCCAGGCGGTCGCTGAACTGCAGGCCGACCCACATCGAGAGCCCGCTCGCGACGTTCCAGCCGTTGTCGGGAGCCAGGTCCATGGCGGTCTTGTCGCCGTAGATGAGGTTGAACTGGCCGCCCTCCATGCCGTTCAGCATGGCGGTGGCGTCCGAGAGCGGCGAGATGCTCAGCGGGTCGAAGGGGAAGTCCTCCGAGGCCCAGTGGTCGGCGACCTTGTCGAAGTGGTACTCGGCGCCGGGCACCGAGGTGTCGCTCAGCGTGTACGGGCCAGAGCCGACCGGGGCGGTCGCGAGCGAGCCGTCGTCGATCGCAGAAGGGGCCATCATGTAGCTGCGGCCGAGCCCCATGAAGTAGAGGATCGTGTCGTCGCGCTGGGTGAGGTGGATCGCGATGGTGTCCTCGTCGACCGCCTCGAAGCTCTCGACCTTCTGGTAGGCCTCCTGCGAGCGGACGCCCGCCTTCAGGTAGTCGAGGCTCTTCACGGCGGCTTCGGCGTTGAAGGCCTCGCCGTTCGAGAACTCGGTGTCGGTGCGGAGGTTCATCGTGATGGTCGTGAAGTCGTCGGACACCTCCCAGTCGGTCGCGAGGCCGGGCTGCGGCTGGCCGTCGCCGTCGATCGTGAGCAGCGGGTCGTAGACCGCCGACAGGTAGGGCCCGTCGAAGCCGATGTCGGCGAGCGAGGGGTCCCAGGACGTGACGTCCAGGAAGTTGCCGATGCTCAGCGGGTGGACCGTCGTCCCGCCGTCACCGTCGGAGGGCGCGTCAGTACCGGACGTGCACGCGGTGAGCGCGAACGCGGCGGCCGCGGCGAGGGCGACGCCTGGCAGTGCCTTCTTCATGTCTTCTTCTCTCGATTGCGGGGAAACAGGTGGGGTGCTGCGGGACATCGCGGTCAGGGCGAGTGCCGATCCCTCCGGTCGCGTGCTGCGCGTCGACGCGCCGCGGCGCCGTAGCCGTGGAGCTCGAGAGGTCGTCACCTCGATGTGCCGTGCGGGTAAGTCTACAACTGTTGACAAGAAAAACAACACCCGGAGAAAGACGGGGCGGCGGCGCGCCCCCCCCCCCCCCCCCCCCCGCGGTCGAAGCCTGGATCAGACGATGGAGACGGGCTCCACGAAGGAGATCTCCTTCGCCGCGATGCGCTCGGGGACGCCCTCGAACGCGCCCGCCCGCTCCGGCGAGACGACGTACGCCGCCTCGACGCGCTCGAACTCGGCGCGGTCGCCGGGGACGCTCACGGCCCAGACGAACTCGTTCGCCTCGGGGCGCGCGTAGGCGAACTCCAGCTCGAAGCCGGTTGCGCGCCGCACCGCGGGCATCCGGCTCTCGAACCACTCGACGAACGCCTCGAGCTCGCCCTCGACGATCTGATAGCGACGCAACTGCACGGTCTTCATGGCTCAATCATGCCGTGCCCGGCGAGGGTGCGACGACGCCGCCGTATACTCGTTCCGTCCAGGCGCGCCATCCGCGCCGGTGCTCGAAAAATGGGCACGAAGCGAGCCGATGCCGGCGTCGGTTGCGAGACACATACGGAATCCGTCCGTCGCGTCTCGAAAGGCCGCCGCATGCCCACCGTCTCCTCCCACGTCGCCCACGCCCTCTCCGCCCACGTCAGCCACGTCTTCGGCGTGATGGGCAACGGCAACGCCTACTTCCTCGACGCCGTCGAGCGCGAGACCGGCGCCGTGTTCACCGCCGTCCGCCACGAGGCCGGCGGCGTCGTCGCCGCCGACGCCCACTACCGCGCCTCGAAGCGGCTCGCCGCCGCCACCTCCACCTACGGCGCCGGATTCACGAACACGCTCACCTCGCTCGCCGAGGCCGCGCAGGCCAGGGTCCCCCTCGTGCTCGTCGTCGGCGACGAGCCGACCTCCGGCCCCCGCCCCTGGGACGTCGACCAGATCGCGCTCGCCTCCGCGGTCGGCGCGCGCACCTATACCGTCGGCCGGACGGATGCCGCGGCGACGACGGTCATCGCGATCGAGCACGCCCTGCAGTACCGGCTCCCCGTCGTGCTCGCCATCCCCTACGACGTCGCGGCCGCCGAGGCCGGCCCGCTCGCCCCGGCGCCGGCACCGACCCTGCCCGCCACGGTCGCGCCAGCCGGGGAGTTCGCCCGCGCGCAGATCGCGGAGATCGCGCGCGCGCTCGCCGCCGCCGAGCGCCCGTTCCTCCTCGCCGGCCGCGGCGCGTGGCTCGCCGACGCCGGTGCGGCGCTCGGCGAGCTCGCGGCGGCGACGGGCGCCCTCACGGCCTCCACGGCGCTCGGCCGCGGCATCTTCCCCGACGCCCGCTTCGACCTCGGCGTCGCGGGCGGCTTCGGCGCCGACCGGGCGATGGCGCTCGTGCGCGAGGCCGACGTCGCGGTGGTCTTCGGCGCCTCGCTCAACCAGTTCACGATGCGGTTCGGCGAGCTGTTCGCGCCCGGCACCCGCGTCTTCCAGGTCGACGTCGCCCCGGCGGCCACCCACCCGAACGTGGGTGGCTACGTGCGGGCCGACGCCGGGCTCGTCGCCCGCGAGCTCGTCGCGCAGCTCGCCGCGTCCGGCGACGCGGTGCGCGCCGGCGGCTGGCGCGAGACGGCCGAGCTCGCCGACGCCCGGGCGTACGAGCCGGGCGAGGTCGCCGCGCCCGACGGGCGGCTCGACCCGCGCAGCACCGCCCGCCGGATCGCCGAGCTGCTGCCGGAGGACCGGGTCGTCGTCTCCGACGGCGGGCACTTCATCGGCTGGGCGAACATGTACTGGCCGGTCGCCGCGCCCGACCGGATGATGATGGTCGGCACCGCGTTCCAGTCGATCGGGCAGGGCTTCCCGAGCGTCGCGGGTGCGGCGGCCGCCCGGCCGGACGCGACGATCGTCCTCACCACGGGCGACGGCGGCGGGCTCATGGCGATCGCCGATCTCGAGACCGCGATCCGCACGGCGGGCGGTCGGGGCGTCGCCGTCGTCTGGAACGACGCCGCCTACGGCGCGGAGGTGAACCTCTACGGGCTGAAGGGGCTCGCCGAGGGCCCGATGCGCATCCCCGAGGTCGACTTCGCCGCCGCGGCGCGCGCGTACGGCGCGGAGGGGGTCGTGGTGCGCGAGCTCGCCGAGCTCGAGGCGCTCGCGGACTGGGCCGCCCGCCCCGTCGCCGAGCGCCCCTTCCTGCTCCTCGACTGCCGCATCTCGGGCGACGTGATCGCCCCGTACCAGCAGGAGATCATCCGCGTGAACTCCCGCTGACCCCGCACAACTCAGGAACATCTGGCGGTTATGCGGGTCGTCGATTCGGGCGACCCGCGCCGTCGCTGGGCTCCGCCGCGAGGCTTCCTGAGTTGTCGTGGGGGCGGATGTCGGAGCAGCCTCGCGCGCAGGGCGCTGGATCGTATACGATCAACGCAAGCGCCCGACGAGGAAGTGGAGCACGCGTGCTGAACCAGTCCACCATCGAGGCGATCGCCGACGAACTGTTCATCGCCGATCGCGACCGCAGCATCGTGCCGCGGCTCACCGCCCGCCACGACGGCATGACCGTCGAGGACGCCTACGCCGTGCAGAAGCTCTGGGCCGAGCGCCGCGCCGCCGCCGGCGCGCGGCTCGTCGGCCGGAAGATCGGCCTCACCTCGAAGGTGATGCAGGTCGCGACCGGCATCACCGAGCCCGACTACGGCGTCATCTTCGACGACATGGTGTTCGAGTCCGGCGCGACCGTCGAGTACGACCGCTTCTCGAACGTGCGCATCGAGGTCGAGCTCGCCTTCGTGCTCGCGAAGCCGCTCGCCGGCCCGAACACGACGATCTTCGACGTGCTCGACGCGACCGCCTACGTCGTCCCGGCGCTCGAGATCCTGAACTCGCACATCGAGCTCGAGGGCCGCACGATCGTCGACACGATCAGCGACAACGCCGCGATGGGCGGCATGGTGCTCGGCGGCCGGCCGGTGAAGGTCGACGAGCTCGACCTGCGCTGGGTCGGCGCCCTGCTCTACCGCAACCAGACGATCGAGGAGTCGGGCGTCGCCGCGGCCGTGCTCGGCCACCCCGCGATGGGCGTCGCCTGGCTCGCGAACAAGCTCGCGCAGCACGGGCAGTCGCTCGAGGCGGGCGAGATCGTGCTCGCGGGCTCGTTCACCCGCCCGATGTGGGTCGAGCGCGGCGACACCGTGCACGCCGACTACGGCCAGCTGGGGGCGATCACGTGCCGATTCGAATGAACGCGCCGGAGACCTTCGCCGCACGCCTCGCGGGCGCCGACCGCCCGCAGATCGGCATGTGGGTCTGCTCGGCCAGCCCGATCGTCGCCGAGGTCGCGGCCGGCAGCGGGGTGGACTGGGTGCTGCTCGACGCCGAGCACTCCCCGAACGACCTCCAGTCGATCCTGCACCAGCTCTACGCGATGTCGGCCTACCCGGTCTCGGCCGTCGTGCGGCCGCCGATCGGCGACACGGTGCTGATCAAGCAGTACCTCGACCTCGGCGTGCAGAACCTGCTGGTGCCGATGGTCGACTCCGCCGAGCAGGCGCGCGAGCTCGTCCGTGCCGTGCGCTACCCGGGCCCGGCTGGCGCCGGCACCGCGCCCGCCGAGCACGGGGCCCGTGGTGTCGGCGCCTCGCTCGCCCGTTCCTCGCGCTGGAATCGCATCGAGGGCTACCTCGGCCGCGCGACCGGGACCGTGAGCCTCATCGTGCAGATCGAGTCGGCCGCCGCCGTCGCGAACGTCGAGGAGATCCTGGCGGTCGACGGCGTGGATGCGATCTTCATCGGGCCCGCCGACCTCGCCGGTTCGATGGGCCTGCTCGGCCAGCCGAGTCATCCGGACGTCGTGGCGGCGGCCCTCACCGCGATCCGCGCGGCCCGCGCCGCGGGCAAGCCGGCGGGCATCAACGCCTTCGTCCCCGAGGACGCCGACCGCTATCTCGCCGAAGGCGCGGCCTTCGCCGCGGTCGGGGCGGATGTCGCGATCCTCGCCCGGGCCTCGGAGGCCCTCGCCGACCGCTTCATCGGGGCGCATCCGGCGAGCGCCGCGGCATCCGGCGCCGCCGCCTCCGCCACGGGCGCGGATGCCGCGGACGCGACGCCGCCCGGCTCCCCCGCACCCCGCGCCAGCTACTGAGCACCGGCGCTTCCGCCGGATCGCCAGATCGTATATCATTTCAGATACAACGAGACGAGGACGTCAATGACCTTCGGTATCCCCACCCCGGGCAAGATCATCGCGGTGCACCTCAACTACCCGTCGAGGGCCGCCCAGCGCGGTCGCACCCCCGCCCAGCCGAGCTACTTCTTCAAGCCGGCCTCCTCGCTCGCCGCGACGGGCGGAACGATCGAGCGCCCCGCGGGCACCGAGCTGCTCGCCTTCGAGGGGGAGATCGCGATCGTCATCGGCGCCCCCGCCCGCTGGGTCTCCCCCGAGAACGGCTGGTCGCACATCGCCGCCGTCACGGCGGCCAACGACTTCGGCCTCTACGACCTCCGCGCCGCCGACAAGGGCTCGAACGTGCGCAACAAGGGCGGCGACGGCTTCACCCCGATCGGCCCGGCCGCGATCCCCGCCTCGGTCGCCGGGGAGGACGGCTGGCGCGTCCGCACCTGGGTGAACGGCGAGCTCGTGCAGGAGGACACCTCCGACACCCTGCTCTTCCCCTTCGGCCGCCTCGTCGCCGACCTCTCGCAGCACCTCACCCTCGAGACGGGCGACGTCATCCTCACGGGCACCCCCGCCGGCTCCTCGGTGGTCGTCCCGGGCGACGTCGTCGAGGTCGAGGTCGACGCCCCTGCCGCCCCCGGTGCCCCGTCGACGGGCCGCCTCGTCACCACCGTCACCCAGGGCGAGCACGCCTTCGGCGACTTCGGCACGAAGCCCGCCATCGACGACGACCAGCGCATCGAGGCGTGGGGCAGCGAGGCCGAGCTCGCCGCCGCCGTGGCCGACGGCCGGGCGAGCGCCCTCGACTCCGCTGCAGCGACCGCCGACGCGGCCCCCGCCGGCCTCGACCCCGAGGTGCGGGAGCTCCTCTCCCAGGCGGCCGTCGCGACGATCTCGGCTGCGCTCCGCAAGCGCGGCTACCACGACGTCTTCATCGAGGGCGTCTTCCCGAACCACCCCGGCGACCGCATCGTCGGCACCGCGAAGACCCTCCGGTTCATCCCCTTCCGCCCCGACCTCTTCAAGGAGCACGGCGGCGGCTTCAACGCCCAGAAGCGCGCCTTCGACCAGGTCGCCCCCGGCGAGGTGCTCGTCGTGGAGGCCCGCGGCGAGCGCGGCACCGGCACCGTGGGCGACGTGCTCGCCCTGCGCGCCCAGGTCCGCGGCGCCGCCGGCATCGTCACCGACGGCGGCGTGCGCGACTTCGACGCGGTCGCCGAGTTCGAGATCCCGGTGTTCTCGCAGGGCCCGCACCCGAGCGTGCTCGGCCGTCGGCACGTGCCGTGGGAGACCGACGTCACGATCGCCTGCGGCGGCGCAGCGGTGCAGCCGGGCGACGTCATCGTCGGCGACGGCGACGGCGTGCTCGTCATCCCCGCCGCCATCGCCGCGGAGGTCGCGGTCGAGGCCGCCGCGCAGGAGCGCGAGGACGCGTGGGTCGCCGAGCAGGTCGCGGCCGGGGCATCCGTCGACGGCCTCTTCCCCATGAACGCCGAGTGGCGTGCGAAGTACGAGGCCGAGCGCGCGGAGGCGTCCCGATGAACGAGAGCAAGGCGCAGCAGGCGTACCGCTTCATCCGCGAGCGCATCGACGACGGCCGCTACGTCCCCGGGTTCCGGCTCGTGCTCGGCACCATCGCGCGGGAGCTCGGCGTCTCGGTCGTCCCCGTCCGCGAGGCGATCCGGCTGCTGGAGGCCGAGGGCCTCGTGACCTTCGAGCGCAACGTCGGCGCGCAGGTGGCCCTCATCCAGGAGACCGAGTACCTGCACACCATGCAGACCCTCGCCCTCGTCGAGGGCGCCGCGACCGCGCTCGCCGCGCCGACGCTCACGGCGGAGCACGTCGCCCGGGCCCGCGCCGTCAACGAACGGATGCGCGAGAGCCTCGACGCCTTCGACCCGCACCGCTTCACCGCGTTGAACCTCGAGTTCCACGCGGTGCTGTTCGAGGAGTGCCCGAACCCGCACATCCTCGACCTCGTGCACCGCGGCTGGAACCGCATGAAGGTGCTGCGCGACTCCTCGTTCAGCTTCGTCCCCGGCCGTGCCCAGTCCTCCGTCGAGGAACACGAGGCCATCCTGCGCCTGATCGAGGACGGCGCCGCCGCCATCGAGATCGAGCTCGCCGCCCGCGGCCACCGCACCGCCACCCTCGACGCCGTGCTCGCCTACCAGGCCGAGCAGCACGCGCACACCCCGACCCCCTGAGCCCCACCGGCGCCGCCGCCCCGGGCCCGGCGCCACGACACGATGAAGGTGAGAACCGCATGACCGACGCGTACCGCCCGGCGGACCTGCCGGCGAAGATCCAGCACTACATCGACGGCGAGTTCGTCGACTCGCTCGACGGCGACACGTTCGAGGTGCTGAACCCCGTCACGAACGAGACCTACGTGCACGCCGCCGCCGGCAAGAAGGCCGACGTCGAGCGCGCCGTCGCCGCCGCGAAGCGCGCCTTCGAGGAGGGCCCCTGGCCCCGCATGGTGCCGCGCGAGCGCTCCCGCGTGCTGCATCGGATCGCGGACATCGTCGAGTCGCGCGACGCGCGCCTCGCCGAGCTCGAGTCCTTCGACTCGGGGCTGCCGATCACGCAGGCCCTCGGCCAGGCACGTCGCGCGGCCGAGAACTTCCGCTTCTTCGCCGATCTGATCGTCGCGCAGGCCGACGACGCCTTCAAGGTGCCCGGCCGCCAGATGAACTACGTGAACCGGAAGCCGATCGGCGTCGCGGGCCTCATCACGCCGTGGAACACCCCGTTCATGCTCGAGTCGTGGAAGCTCGGCCCCGCGCTCGCGACGGGCAACACCGTCGTGCTGAAGCCCGCCGAGTTCACCCCCCTCTCCGCGTCGCTCTGGGCCGGCATCTTCGAGGAGGCGGGCCTGCCGAAGGGCGTCTTCAACCTCGTGAACGGCCTCGGCGAGGACGCCGGCGACGCGCTCGTGAAGCACCCCGACGTGCCGCTCATCTCCTTCACGGGCGAGAGCCGCACCGGCCAGATCATCTTCGGCAACGCCGCGCCCTACCTGAAGGGCCTGTCGATGGAGCTCGGCGGCAAGAGCCCCGCCGTCGTGTTCGCCGACGCCGACCTCGACGTCGCGATCGACGCCTGCATCTTCGGCGTCTTCTCGCTGAACGGCGAGCGCTGCACCGCCGGCTCCCGCATCATCGTGCAGCGCGAGGTGTACGACGAGTTCGTCGAGCGCTACGCGGCGCAGGCGAAGCGCGTGAAGGTCGGCCACCCCCACGACCCGGCCACCGAGGTCGGCGCGCTCGTGCACCCCGAGCACTACGACAAGGTGATGAGCTACGTCGAGCTCGGCAAGAGCGAGGGCCGCCTCGTCGCCGGCGGCGGCCGCCCCGAGGGCTTCCCCGAGGGCAACTACGTCGCCCCGACCGTCTTCGCCGACGTCTCCCCCGACGCGCGCATCTTCCAGGAGGAGATCTTCGGCCCGGTCGTCGCGATCACCCCGTTCGACACCGAGGAGGAGGCCCTCGCCCTCGCGAACAACACCCGCTACGGGCTCGCCGCCTACATCTGGACGAACGACCTGAAGCGCGCCCACAACTTCGCGCAGTCGGTCGAGGCCGGCATGGTGTGGCTGAACTCGAACAACGTGCGCGACCTGCGCACCCCGTTCGGCGGCGTCAAGGCCTCCGGTCTCGGTCACGAGGGCGGGTACCGCTCGATCGACTTCTACACCGACCAGCAGAGCGTGCACATCACGCTCGGCGCCCCGCACAACCCGACGTTCGGCAAGCAGGAGGTCCACGAATCGGACCTCGACGACCCGGACCCCCGCTGACCGGCCCACGCCCCAGACTCCACCCCAGGCAAGGAAGCTGACATGACCCACCGCGATGAAATGACCCTCACCTCCTCCGGCTTCTACGTGAGCCAGGAGGCCCCGATCCGAAGCGACAACCCGGTGCCGACCCCCTCGGTGCCCGCTCCCGACATCCTGCGCTGCGCGTACATGGAGCTCGTCGTGACCGACCTCGCGGCCTCCCGCGTGTTCTACGTCGACGTGCTCGGACTGTACGTCACCGAGGAGGACGACGAGGCGATCTACCTCCGCTCCACCGAGGAGTTCATCCACCACAACCTCGTGCTGCGCCAGGGCCCGGTCGCGGCGGTCGCCGCGTTCTCGTACCGCGTGCGCACGCCGGAGGACCTCGATAAGGCGGTCGCCTTCTACTCGGAGCTCGGCTGCCGCGTCGAGCGCCGGGCCGGGGGCTTCACGAAGGGCATCGGCGACTCGGTGCGTGTGGAGGACCCGCTGGGCTTCCCGTACGAGTTCTTCTTCCAGACGGAGCACGTCGAGCGGCTCTCGTGGCGCTACGACCTGCACACGCCGGGCGAGCTCGTGCGCCTTGACCACTTCAACCAGGTGACCCCCGACGTGCCGCGCGCCGTGAACTTCATGCAGTCGCTCGGCTTCCGCGTCACGGAGGACATCCAGGACGAGGAGGGCACGGTCTACGCGGCGTGGATGCGTCGCAAGCCCACCGTGCACGACACCGCGATGACGGGCGGCGACGGCCCGCGCATGCACCACGTCGCCTTCGCCACGCACGAGAAGCACAACATCCTCGCGATCTGCGACAAGCTCGGCGCGCTCCGCCGCTCCGACGCGATCGAGCGCGGCCCCGGACGCCACGGCGTCTCGAACGCGTTCTACCTGTACCTGCGCGACCCCGACGGCCACCGCGTCGAGATCTACACGCAGGACTACTACACGGGCGACCCGGACAACCCCGTCGTCACCTGGGACGTGCACGACAACCAGCGCCGCGACTGGTGGGGCAACCCGGTCGTGCCGAGCTGGTACACGGATGCCTCGCTCGTGCTCGACCTCGACGGGAACCCGAAGCCCGTGGTCGCCCGCACGGACGACAGCGAGATGGAGGTCACCATCGGCGCCGACGGCTTCTCGTACACGCGCAAGGGCGACGAGGAGCAGGGCTTCAAGCTCGGCAACACGCTCTGACGCGGTCGCGCCTCCCGCGCTCGCAGGAACGCCGCCCGGCGGTCCCCGGTCTCCCGGGGGTCCGCCGGGCGGCGTTCCGCGTCTCGGCCCGATGCGCCGCGTGCGGTGCCGCTCGGGCGGCGCCGCTCAGGCGGTGCGGCGTCGGCGCAGGGCGACGAGCCCGGCGCCGGCCGCGACGAGGAGCACCGCTCCGAGCGCGAAGGGCAGCGGCTCCGCGCCGGTCTCGGCGAGCTGCGGACCCGTGGGCGCAGCCGGCGGCGCCGGGGCGACCGGGGTCTGCGGCTCCGGTTCGGGCTCCGGCTCGGGCTCGGGCTCGGGCTCGGGGAGCGGCGGGAGCGACCAGACGAGGGTCACGGACCCCGCGCCCGTGTTCGGCTCGCCGGCCACCGCGGTGAGCCCGTCGGCGAGGAAGCCCGATCCGCCGCCGCCCGCGCCGACGACGTCGATCATGATCTCGTCCCCGCCGTCGACGGCGTCGAGCGCGACCGCGCCGCCCCCGCCGCCGGTGTAGCCGCCGCCGCCGGCGCCCGCCTGGAAGCTGTCGTCCTGCACGGAGAGCGCACCGCCGGCACCGCCCGCGGAGAGCGTGATCGTGCCGGGCGCGCTCGAGGTGCTCGCGTCTCCGGCATCCCCGTTCGCGCCGCCGGTTCCGCCGGCACCGCCCGCGAGGGCGCCGCCCGCGCCGTTGAACGCGCCGGTGCCGAACGTCATCCCGTCACCGCCGGGCGCCACGCCGGGCGCGCTCGGCGCACCGCCCGCGCCACCCGGGTAGGCGGCGAACAGCTGGTCGGGGAGCTCGAAGCGGCCGGCGTAGCCGCCGTCGCCCCCGCCGCCGGCCACGACGAGCAGCCCGCCCGCGGCATCCGCGACCGCGCTGCCCCCGCCGGCCCCGCCGACGAGGACCGTGAGCGTCGTGCCGCCGAGGCCCGTGCCGAGCGTCGCGGTGCTGACGCCGCCCGCGCCGCCGACGGCGTCCGGGAAGAGCCCGAGCGCCGCCGCCGCGGGCGAGCCCGCCGCGCCCGACACGGTCGCCTGCAGTGCGACGATCCCGGCCGGGATGGTGATCGTGTGCGGGCCCGCGGTGTCGAACACCGTCGTGCAGTTCGTGCGGCAGTCGGCCGCGGGCGCCGAGTCGGCGGCGGCCGGAGCCGCTGCCGAGACCGCGGCGAGCAGCAGACCGGCGGCGAGCGCGGCCGGGACGAGCCGGGCAGGGGACGAGGTCACGGGGGAAGCTCCTCTCGCGGGCACGCGCATCGGGCCCGGGCGAGGACGACTCTAGCGCGCCGCCGACTCGCGGACCGGGCTCCAGCACCCCCAAGACGGGGGCACGGCCTGCCGGGCGGATGCCGGGCGAGGCGCGGGCCCGGTTTCAGGCGAGGAAGCGGATGACGGCGTCCTTGAACGCGCGCGCGGTGAGCGTCGAGACGTGGTCGCGCCCCGGGATCCCGACGAACTCGGCTCCGCGACGCCGGGCGAGCTCCGAGACCCCGCGCGGCACCGGGTCGAGCTCGCCCGCGACGAAGAGCACGGGCACCGTCGCCGGCAGCTCGAGCGAGGCGCCCGCGATGCCCTCGACGCACGCGAGCAGCGCCGCCGGATCGGCGCCGGAGCGGAGGGCCGGCTCGATCACGGCGCGCATGAGCGCCGCGTCGGCGTCGACGTCTCCGGTCTCGCCCATGCGGGCTCCGGCCGCGGCATCCGCGCCCTGGTCCGCCCCGAGCAGGAGGCGCCGCGCCAGCGGGAGATCCCAGCTCGCGAAGAGTTCCTGCGGGCCCGCCCCGCCGATGACGATGCGGCGCACCCGTGCGGGCTCGGCCCGCGCGAACGCGGCGGCGACCCGGCTGCCGAGCGAATAGCCCACGACGTCGGCCCGGGGCGCGCCGAGCGAGTCGAGCACCGCGGCGAGGTCGGCGCCGAGCACCTCGGCGCGGTAGGCCTCCGCCTCGATCGGGGCGTCGCTGTCGCCGTGGCCGCGGAGATCGACCGTCACGACCTCGCGCCCGGCGCGGCGGAGGGCGTCGACCCAGCCCGTGTCCTGCCAGGTGATCGCGCCGGTGGCGCCGAAGCCGTGCACGAGCAGCACGGGCGGCAGCCCGCCCGCGGCATCCGCCCGGACGCCGGGCGACCCGGCGGGCGCGTCGGCTCCCGCCGCCGTCCTGCGGTAGGCGATGAGGGAGCCGTCCTCGGCTTCGGCGTGCAGCGCCGGGCCGGCGGCCCCGGGGAGGGCGGGGCTCACGCCCCGGCCGCGACGATCTCGGCGCCGGCGTGACCGAGCTCGGCGAGCGCGGCCGCCGACGACTCCGGCGCGACCCCGGCCACGAGCCCTGTCAGAACCCGGACGTGCTGACCGTGCTCGATCGCGTCGAGCGCGCTCTGCCGCACGCAGTAGTCGGTCGCGATGCCGACGACGTCGACCGCGGTGATGCCGCGCTCCGCGAGGATCTCGGCGATGCCGCGCCCGGCCTCGTCGCTGCCCTCGTAGATCGAGTACGCGGGACGCCCTTGCCCCTTGCGGATGTGCACGTCGACGCCGGCGACGTCGAGCGCCGGGTGGTACTCGGCCCCGGCCGTGCCCGCGACGCAGTGCACGGGCCAGGTGTCGACGAAGTCGGGACCGGCCTCGCCCGCGAAGTGGCCGCCGTTGTCGGTGTCGCCGTCGTGCCAGTCCCGTGAGGCCACGACGAGCTCGTACTCGCCCCGGTGCCCGGCGAGGTACTCGGTGACGCCGGCCGCGACCGCCGCCCCGCCGTCGACGCCGAGGGCTCCGCCCTCGGTGAAGTCGTTCTGCACGTCGATGATGAACAGCGCCTTCGTCATGACTCCATTGTGCCTCCGACCGGACGCCCCGGCACCCGGGCCGGCGCACCTCGGGGCGGCTCAGCGGTTCGACAGCTGGGCGCCGCAGCGGTAGAAGCCGGTGGCGAGCGTGTCGATCGCCTGCTTCGCGTCGTCCGACACGTCGCCAAGCGCGTAGATCGCGAAGGTGAGCGTCGTGCCGTCCGCGGCGTGGATGACGCCCGCGAGCGTGTAGCCGGTGTCGATCCAGCCGGTCTTCGCGATGACCTGCCCGTCGGCCACCGCGTTGTCGCCGGTGAACCGGTCGTCGTAGGAGAGGGAGCCCCGCTCGCCGGCGACCGGCAGGCCGTCGAGGAGCACGCCGAGCTGCCCCTCGCGGGCGGCGATCTTCTGGAACAGCCGGGTCAGGTACGACGGCGGCACCGCGTTGTCGTCGGACAGCCCGGAGCCGTCGACGATCGTGATGCCGGTCGTGTCGACGCCGTAGCCGGCGAGGCCCGCGAGCACGCCGGCGTTGATCGCGTCGAAGCCGTTGCCCGCGCCGCTCCGGATGGCGACGAGTCGGGCGAGCATCTCCGCCACGGTGTTGTCGGAGACGACGAGCGCCTTGTCGACGAGCTGGGCGACGGTCGGCGAGGAGACTGCGCCGAGCTGCGCGGCCCCGGCGGGCGCGGTGCCCCGCTCGATCGTCTCGATGCCGCCGAGCTCCTCGGCGAACGCCTCGCCCGCGCGGCCGATGGGATCGTCGCTGCGGAACGAGGTGTTCGAGTACGGGTCGTCGCGGTCGCCGTCGACCATGAGGGCCGTGATGTTCGACATGTAGCCGTCGTCGCGCTCCTTCAGGTTCCAGCTCGGCTGCCACTCCTCGCCGCCGAAGTAGCTCGCGTCGAGCACGAGACGGGTGAGCGGCGGATTCGCCGGGTCGGCGTCCCACGCGGTGCGGACCTGCGCGGCGAGGTCGTCGAGGTGGGCGGCACCGGGGTAGACGCCCTCGTCGCCGCTCGGCGTGCGGGAGAGGGTGACGTCGCCGCCGCCGACGAGCACGGCGGTGCCCGGTTCCGCCCCCTTCACCACGGTGGTCGTGGCGCGGAAGTCGGGCCCGAGCACGGCGAGCGCGGCCGCCGAGGTGAGCACCTTCATGACGCTCGCGGTGCGCGACGGCGTGCTGCCGCCCCGGTCGAAGAGCACCTCGCCGGTGCCCGCGTTCACGACCTGCGCCTGCAGCTCGGCGAGGCGCGGGTCGCTCGCGAACTCGGCCACCGAACAGATGCGGAGGGCCACGGCCGCCGCGGCGGCCTCGGGCGTCGGGCGCGGGTCGGGCGTGGGCGCCGCGGGGGTCGTCGCGGCGACGGGTGTGGCCGCGGGCGGCGTGCGGACGGCCGCGCCGATCGCGAGCGCGCCGCCGCCGAGCAGGAGGAGGCCGAGCGCACCGGCGCCGATCGCGGTCGCGAGCCGGTGGGCGCCGAGGACGGCCTGGATCCGGCTCAGGACGCCGGACGAGCGGTCGGCGGATGCCTCGGCGGGCACGCCGTCGCCCCGGGCAGGATCGACGGCGGCGCGCTCCATGGGCGCGCTCGCGTCATCCGGCTCCTCGTTCACCCGGGCATTCTACGGAGCGGTCGCCTCCATGCTTCCTGTACGCCGCCGCCGCGCGGCGCCCGGGAGCACCGGCCGCCGCCGCTGCGTCGCGACCGCGCAGGGCCCGCGTCACTCCCCCGGGTACCGGAGCCCGATCTGGGCGCGGACCTCGTCGAGCGTCCCCATGATGCCCACGGTCTCGTCGATCGACAGGACTTCGCCGCCGTCGAGCCGCCCCGCGGCGACGAGCGCCTCGAACGCGGCCGCCTGGTACTGCATACCGCGGCCCTCGACGTCGGAGACGTACGTCTCGAGCACCGCGTCGTCGGGCCCGATCAGCCGGAACGTCGTCGGCGAGTACCAGACGGTGTCGATCTCGATGCGCGCGGCGGTGCCGATGACGGCGGCGCGGTTCGGCCCCTGGGTGTCGCTCGCGGAGTAGGTGGTCGCGGTGCGGCCGCCCGCGTACTCGAAGATCGTCGCGACCTGCGCGTCCACCCCGGTCTCCTTGAAGACCGCGGAGGAGCGGATGACTGCGGGCTCGCCGAAGAGGTCCCAGGAGAACGAGACCGGGTAGATGCCGAGGTCGAGCAGCGCGCCGCCGCCGAGCTCCGGCGCGTTGATGCGGTGCGCGGGGTCGTCGCTCAGCAGCTGGGTGTGGTCGGCGATGAGCGAGCGGACCTCGCCGAGCGCGCCCGAGGCGATCAGCTCGCGGATGCGCACCATGTGGGGCAGATAGCGGGACCACATCGCCTCCAGCGCGAGCCGGCCGTTCGCGGCCGCCGCGGCCCGGATGCGTTCGGCCTCGGCGCGGTTCAGCGCGAAGGGCTTCTCGACGAGCACGTGCTTGCCGGCCTCGAGCGCGGCGACCGCGTTCTCGGCGTGGAGCGGATGCGGCGTCGCGACGTAGACGACGTCGACCTCGGGGTCGGCGAGGAGCGACTCGTAGCTGTCGTGCGCCGTGGGGATCCCGAACTCCTCGGCGAACGCGGACGCGGACGCCGCGCTGCGCGAGCCGACGGCGCGCACGTCGAAGCCGGTGAGCTTCAGGTCTGCGGTGAAGAGTCGGGCGATGCCGCCCGTCGCGAGGATGCCCCAGCGGAGTCGATCGGTCATGCGCTCAGCCTAGAGCGCTCGGCGCGCCCGCGCGGGCTCGCCCTGCCCGGCGGTGCCCCCACATCGGGGAGGCTGCGGATTCCCCGCCCCTCCCCTAGCGTGCAGGCATTCCCGATCCTCCGCGGGAACGTGCGAACGGCCCGGCGATCCCGGGCCTTTCGTGTTGGCCGCCTCGTATACTTCCGGGATGGCAGCGCCGCCCACCATCCGCACCCTCCTCGATTTCGGCGGCGACCGCCTCCGGCTGCTGGTTCCCGGCGAGTCCGCCGACGCGATCGATCGCCCCATCGCCTGGGTGCACGGATCCGACCTCCCGGATCCCACGCCGTTCCTCGCGGCCGGCCACCTGCTGCTCACCGACGGCGCGCAGTTCCCGCCGGGCACGGCTCCCGCCGAGCTCTACGACGCGTATGTCGCTCGCCTGCAGCGGCACGGCATCGTCGGCCTCGGGTTCGGGGCCCGACTGCACCACGGCGAGACCCCGGACGCCCTCATCGCCGCGTGCCGCACCCACGGCATGCCGCTCGTCGAGATGACCGACCTCACCCCGTACCTCGCCTACATCCAGTTCGTGGCGGAGGCGCTCGACCAGCAGCGCACGGAGCGGATCCGCTGGTCCGTCGCCGCGCAGCGCGCCCTCACGAAGGCCGCCCTCCGCCCGGACGGACTCGCCGCCATCGCCGCCGAGCTGGAACGGCAGCTCGACTGCCGGGTGCTGCTGTTCGACGCGGCCGGATCGCAGCTCGCCTCCGACCTCGCCCGCCCGGCGGGCCCCGGCCTCCGCGCCGCCGTCGCCGAGGCGCTCGGCCGCGGCTCCCGGGGCTCTTCCCGGCTCGAGGTCGACGGGGAGGAGTACGCGATGCAGACGATCGGCATCGAGCACCTCGACGGCGCGATCGTGCTCGCCGGGCTCCGTGCGCGGGATCACTCCGCGACCGACCTCGTGAACAGCGTCATCGCCTTCGCGAGCCTCGCGCTGGCGCAGCACCGCGCACTCGCCACGGCCCGGTTGCAGCTGCGCGACGGCGTGCTGCAGCAACTGCTCGGCGGGGCGGTGGAGCTGGCCGGGCGCACAGCCAAGGACGCCTGGGGCGAGCTGCCGAGTCCCCCGCTCGGCGTCTTCGTGCTCGACGGGGCGCTCGAGTCCGATCTCGTGCTCGACGCCCTCGAGCTCGCCGCGACCGGACACGAGGGCGGGGTGTTCTTCGCCCGCCACGACCGCGGGATCGTGGTGCTGACCGACGAGGCGTCCGACCAGGCGGTGCGTCGGCTGATCGCGCAGCATGCGCTCCGCGCGGGACGCACGACGGCGACTCGCTTCGACGGCCTTCCCGCCGCCCTCGAGGAGGCGCGGCTCGCACTGCGCCGCGCACCGCAGGACGCCGCACCGCCGCAGCTCGCCGAGTACCGCGACCTCGCCGCCGACGGCGTGCTCGGCGCGCTCGCCGAGCACGGCGCGGGAGACGTCGCCCGAGCGATGCTGCGCACGCTGCAGGAGCACGACGAACGCACCGGGAGCATGCTCCGGGAGGCGGTCGAGGCGTGGATCGAGCACGACTGCGCGTGGGATCCGGCCGCCAGGCAGCTCGGCGTGCACCGGCACACCCTCCGCCATCGGATCGACGCGGCCGGCGAGCTGCTCGACCTCGACCCCTCGGGCCTCCGCGGCCGGCTCGAGCTCTGGACGGTCGTGCAGCTCAGCCGGCGGTGACGGCCCGCTCGCCGCGCAGCTGCTCCGCCATGATGCCGAGCAGCTCGTAGGCGAGGTTCGCCGCCGCGACGGCGGTGATCGCCGCATGATCGAACGGCGGGGACACTTCGACGATGTCCGCCCCGACGAGCTTCAGCCCGCGCATCCCCCGCAGGATCTCGAGCAGCTCCCGGCTCGTCATCCCGCCGGCCTCGGGCGTGCCGGTGCCGGGCGCCATCGAGGGATCGAGGACGTCGATGTCGATCGACACGTAGACGGGCGCGTCGCCGACGCGGTCGAGGATCCGCTGCAGCACGCCGGGCGCGCCGATCGCGTCGAGTTCCCGGCTGTGCACCGCCGTGAAGCCGAGCCGCTCGTCGTCGAGCAGGTCCTCGCCGCTGTAGAGCGATCCGCGCAGCCCGACGTGCGCCGAGCGGTCGCGCCGCAGCAGCCCCTCCTCGCTCGCGCGGCGGAAGGGCGAGCCGTGGGTGTACGCCTCGCCGAAGTAGGTGTCCCAGGTGTCGAGGTGGGCGTCGAAGTGCACGAGCGAGACGGGTCCGTGGACGTCGGCGACCGCGCGGAGCGCCGGCAGGGCCACGGTGTGATCGCCGCCGAGCGCCACGAACCGCCGATCGGGTGCGCTGAGCGCCCGGAACCCGCGCTCCATCTCCCCGAGCGCCGCCGCGATGTCGAACGGGTTCGCGTCGAGGTCGCCGGCATCGGCGACCTGCACGAGGTCGAAGGCCGCGACGCCGAGCGCCGGGTTGAACGGGCGGAGGAGACGGGAGGCCTCGCGGATCGCCGAGGGGCCGAAGCGGGCGCCGGGCCGGAAGGTGACCCCCGCGTCGAACGGCACCCCCACGATCGCGAGCGCGGCATCCGCGACGTCCTCGAGCCGCGGCAGCCTCGCGAAGGTGCTGAAACCCGCGTAGCGCGGCGAGCGCTGCCCGTCGACCGGTCCGATGATCATCGTGCTCCCTCCGCGAGCGGCATCGCCCGCTGTCGTGCGGTGTCGCCCGCGTGCCGCTCGGCCTCGTAGACCGCTTTGCCGCCCACCCAGGTCTGCAGCACGCGGATCTCCGGCACCTCGTCGATCCCGACGAGATAGGGATCCCGGTCGAGCACCACGAAGTCCGCGAAGCGGCCGGGTTCGAGCGACCCGATCGCGTGCTCGCGGCTGATCGAGGCCGCGGCGGTCCGGGTGTGGCCGAGGATCGCCTCGGCGAGCGCGAGCTGCAGCTCCGGCCCGCCGAGCACGCGGCCGCCCGTCGTCCGCCGGGTGACCGCGGCGTGCACGGCCTCGAGCGGTCCGGGCGGGCACACCGGCGCGTCGGAGGAGAGCACGACGGGCGCGCCGGCATCGCGGATCTCGCCGAGCGGGGTGAGTCGTTCGGCGCGGTCGCCGAGCGCCTCGAGCAGCTCGTCGCCGTAGCGGGCGAGGTACTGCGGCTGGGTGATCGGCCACAGCTCGAGCTCCGCGGCCCGGCGCACCTGCGCCGGGGTCGGGCCGCCGAAGTGCTCGATGCGGTGCCGGAGCGGCCGCGGGCCCGCGCCCGGTGCGAGACGTTCGTGGATGTCGAGGACGAGCTCGATCGCGGCGTCCCCCTGGGCGTGGGTCGCCGACGGGAGTCCGAGCGCCGTGACGCGCGCGATCATCCCCTCCAGCTCGCCGTCGGGGTGGTAGAGATACCCGAAGTCGGCGGGGTCGCAGCAGTAGGGCGAGCTGAAGCGCGCGGTCGCGGCCGTCAGCGCGCCGTCGGAGTACAGCTTGACCCCGGCGATCGCGAGCTGCTCGTCGCCGAGCCGCCCGGAGACGCCGAGCTGTTCCAGCTGCTCGATGAGGCTGGAGATCACGAGCAGCTCCGCGCGCAGCGTGAGCTCGCCGCGGTCGCGGGCCCGGAGATAGGTGCCGAGCTCGCGAGAGGTGACCTGGGCGTCGACCACCGAGGTCACGCCGACCGAGTGCAGCTCCCGCTGCGCCGCCGCGAGCTGCGCCCGCAGCTCGTCCGGGTCGTCGGAGAGGTGGAAGTTCGGCCCGTTGTTGCCGATCTTCACCCCGGCGACACCGGTCAGCCAGTCGGCGGCGGCGTCCCAGAACGTGCCGTCCGGCGCACCGTCGGCGTCGCGGCCGAGGTGGCCGCCCTCGGGGTCCGCCGTCTCGGCGGTGATGCCGAGCGCGCGCAGCACGGCGGAGTTCGCGATGGCGCCGTGGCCGCTCGAGTGGAAGACGAGCACCTCCCGCTCGGTGCTCACCCGGTCGAGGTCGTGCCGGTTCAGCATCCGCTGCTCGGCGACGTTGCCGTGGTGGAAGCCGCGGCCCCGGATCGCCCCCGGCTGCGCCTCGCCGCGACGCCGCAGCACCTCGACGACGGCGTCGATCGTCGGTGCGGCCGTCCAGCTGCAGTCCGCCCACGAGGCGAACTGGCCGTGCATGAGCGGATGGCAGTGCGCGTCGACGAAGCCGGGGAGGATCGTCAGCTCGCCGAGATCGAGCTCCTCGGGCGTCGTGACGGCGTGGGCCCGGCAGTCGGCCGCCGAGCCGGCC
The DNA here is from genome assembly GCF_044917495.1 of Agromyces mediolanus. GTDB lineage: Bacteria > Actinomycetota > Actinomycetes > Actinomycetales > Microbacteriaceae > Agromyces > Agromyces mediolanus_B. Next base: position 58,606 of record NZ_JAVSSI010000017.1, read on the forward strand.
GCCGCGATCCGCCCGTCCCGGACGAGGATCGCCTCGACGAGGTGCTCCGATCCGCTCGGGCGGATCCGGCCCCGGACGATGAGTTCGCTCAGCTCGCTCATGCGGCGGTCCCCCGCTCGACGCGCGCGGCCAGCGCCCGGGTGGCGAGGACGCAGCCGATCGCCACGAGGCAGAGCAGGGCGAGGTAGGCGAAGATCAGCACCGGCGACCCCTCGGAGATGCCGAGGAGCGTCGGCAGCACGATCGGCGTGAGCGCACCGGCGGTGAGCGCGGAGCCCTGGTACGCGAGCGAGGTGCCCGTGTACCGGACCCGAACCGGGAAGATGGACGCGAGCACCGCCGCGATCGGCCCGTAGTTGAAGCCCGTGAACAGCGCCGTGATGGCGAGCATGACCGTGATCACGAGGAACGAGCCGGTGTGCGCGAGGAGGTACAGCGGCACGGCGACGATCATGATGCCGACGAGCCCGACGGCCACCACGTACTGCGGGCGCCAGCGATCGCCCAGCCAGCCCGCGAGCGGGACGAAGGCCATCTCGAACAGGCCGGCGATGATGAGCGCGTTCAGCACGAGCTCTGTGGGAACGCCCGCCTGCTCCGAGGAGTAGGCGAGGAAGAAGGAGGACGTCACGTAGTAGCCGCCGGTCGCCACGAGCATCGCGCCGATGCCGATGAGCAGCGGCTTCGGCGTGCGGAACACCTCGCGCACCGGCGCCGCCGACAGCTCCTGCGCGCTCTTCGCCGAGACGAACTCGGGCGACTCGCCGACCACCGAGCGGATGATGAGCCCGATCACGACGAGCACCGCGCTGAAGAGGAACGGGATGCGCCAGGAGCCGGCGATGAGGCCGTCGCCGATGTGCTCGGAGATCGCGAACACGGCCGAGGAGAGCGTCGCGCCCACGGAGGAGCCGAGCTGCGCGAACGAGCCGTAGAAGGAGCGGCGGTTCGCCGGCGCGTGCTCGATGGCGAGCAGCGCGGCGCCGCCCCATTCGCCGCCCATGGCCACGCCCTGCAGCAGCCGGAGCGTGATGAGCAGCAGCGGCGCGAGCGGCCCGACCACATCGTAGGAGGGCAGCAGCCCGATGCCGAAGGTGCCGACGCCCATGAGGAGCAGCGTGGCGATGAGCACCGGCTTGCGCCCGAAGCGGTCGCCGAGGTGCCCGAAGAGGAACGCGCCGATCGGGCGGCCGAGGTAGCCGAAGGACGTCGTGCCGAAGGCGACGATGGTGCCGAGCACCGGGTTCATGTCGGGCGGGAAGAACACGTGCCGGAACACGAGGGCGGCGGCCGTCGCGTAGATGAAGAAGTCGTACCATTCGATGCTCGTGCCGGCGAGGGCGGCGAGCGCCGCCCGGCGGGGGCGGGCGATGGTGCGCGGTTCGGTGGATGTCACGATCGTTTCCTCACTGAAGCGATGCGGATCGGGGGAACCGGATGCCGTCGGAGGGGGCGGCGGCCGGTACCGACGAGGCTAGGCGCGGCCGTTCGCCCCCGACAACGCGACGGATGTCGAAATCGCTCGTCGCCGCCTGACAGTTGTCTATAGCGAGCGCTGCCGCGAGTCTGCAGAACGGGATGCCGCGGGTCTGCAGGAAAGGATGCCGCGCTCGAAAGCGAAACGGCCCCTCCCGGAGTGCGGGAGGGGCCGTTCGCGTCGGAGCCGCCTGTGGGAATCGAACCCACGACCTATTCATTACGAGTGAATCGCTCTGCCGACTGAGCTAAGGCGGCGTGACGGCCGCGGCGCGAACGCTGCGGCGGCACGAGAATCAATAGTAGCGGATGCCGGCGCGTGCCGATGACCACCGGCGCACCCGTGGGGGGGGGGGGGGGGGGGGGGGGGGGGGGGGGGGGGGGGGGGGGGGGGGGGGGGGGGGGGGGGGGGGGGGGGGGGGGGGGGGGGGGGGGGGGGGGGGGGGGGGGGGGGGGGGGGGGGGGGGGGGGG
>NZ_JAVSSI010000018.1:0-53129 GCF_044917495.1 Agromyces mediolanus
TTTTGGTTTGTGTTTGTGTGGTGTTGGGTGGGGGGGTGGGGGGGGGGGGGGGGGGGGGGGGGGGGGGGGGGGTGGGGGGGGGGGTGGGGGGGGGGGGGGGGGGGGGGGGGGGGGGGGGGGGGGGGGGGGGGGGGGGCGGGGGGGGGGGGGGGCGGGGGGGGGTGGGGCGGGGGGGGGTGGAGGCGGGGGGGGGGGGGCCGCCCGCGGCCCCCCCCCCCCCCGCCGACGGCGTGCCGCCGCTCCTCGCCGACGCGGGGCTGCTGCAGCGGGTGGTGGTGAACCTGCTCGCGAACGCGGTGCGGCACTCCCCCGCGGGCGAGCGGGTGCGGGTCTCGGCGTCGGGGTTCCGGGGGCGCGTGCAGCTCCGCGTCGTCGATCGCGGCCCGGGCATCCCGGTGGAGCGGCGCGACGGCGTGTTCACGCCGTTCCAGCGCCTCGGCGACACCGACAATGAGACGGGGCTCGGGCTCGGACTCGCGCTCTCGAAGGGATTCGTCGAGGGCATGGACGGCACGCTCGAGGTCGAGGACACCCCTGGCGGCGGACTCACCATGGTGGTCACGCTGCGGGCGGCGGACCAGGCGACGGATGCCCCGACAGGCACGGACCCGGACGCCGCGGACGAGGAAGGGCCGGTGCGATGAGGATCCTCCTCGCCGACGACGACGAGCAGCTGCAGCGCGCGCTCCGCATCACGCTCGCCGCGCGCGGCTACGAGGTGCTGCACGCCCGGGACGGCGCGGAGGCGATCGAGCAGGCGGCCTCGGGGCATCCGGATCTCATCCTGCTCGACCTCGGCATGCCGCGCGTCGACGGTCTCGACGTGATCCGCGCGGTGCGCGCGTGGTCGAGCGTGCCGATCCTCGTGCTGTCCGGCCGCACCGACTCCGGCGAGAAGGTCGAGGCGCTCGACGCCGGCGCCGACGACTACGTGACGAAGCCGTTCGCGATGGACGAGCTGCTCGCGCGGATCCGCGCGAGGTCGCGCCGGCCCGCGGGCGAGGAGGACGCCGGCGCGCTGCATCGCATCGGCGGGCTCGAGGTCGATCTCGCGGCGAAGACCATCCGCCGGCTCGAGGGGGCGGATGCCGCGTCGGGCTCGGTGCGGCTGACCCCGACGGAGTGGCACCTGCTGGAGCTCTTCCTGAAGCATCCGGGGAAGCTGCTGACCCGCGAGATGCTCCTCTCGGAGGTCTGGGGGCCGTACCACGCGAACGACGCCGGCTATCTGCGGCTCTACGTCGCGCAGCTGCGGCGCAAACTCGAGCCGGTGCCGGCGGAGCCGCGCCACTTCCTGAACGAGCCCGGCATGGGCTACCGCTTCGAGCCGTGACGCGCGGGGCCGGGCGGCGCGCGGCCTACGCTTGAGGGGTGGACTGCGGCTACTTCGACGCCGGGCGCTGCACCTCGTGCGCCCTCATGGGGCAGCCGTACCCGGAGCAGCTCGCCGCGAAGCAGGCGCACGCCGAGGAGCTGCTCGCCCCGTTCGGCGTCGGCGCGTGGCATCCGCCCGTCGCCTCCGGCGAGCGCGACTACCGCAACAAGGCGAAGATGGTCGTCGGCGGCACCGTCGACGCCCCGACGATCGGCATCCTCGACGCCGACGGGCACGGCGTCGACCTGCAGGCGTGCGGCATCTGCTCGCCGGGGCATCGCGCGGCGTTCCCGGTGCTCGCCCGCTTCATCACCCGCGCGCGCATCGCCCCCTACGACGTCACCGCCCGGCGGGGCGAGCTGAAGCACCTCATCGTCACCGAGTCGCCCGACGGCGAGCTCATGGTGCGCTTCGTGCTGCGCTCGACGGAGCCGGTCTCCCGCATCCGCAAGCATCTGCCGACGCTCCTCGCGGAGCTGCCGCAGGCGCGCGTCGTCACGGTGAACCTGCTGCCCGAGCACAAGGCGGTGCTCGAGGGCGAGTCGGAGCTCGTGCTCACCGAGCAGGAGACCCTGCCGATGCGGCTGAACGACGTGACGATGCACCTGCGGCCGCAGAGCTTCTTCCAGACGAACACGGCGATCGCGGCGGCCCTCTACGCGGAGGCGCGGGAGTGGATCCGCGAGCTCGCCCCCGACTCGGCGTGGGACCTCTACTCCGGCGTCGGCGGATTCGCCCTCCATCTCGCGAGCGGCACGGCCGGGATCGGGCGCGACGGCGCCGGCTCCCCCGGCCCCGAGATCACCGGCATCGAGACGAGCGTCGAGGCCGTCGCGTCGGCGGAGCTCAGCCGGGCGGATGCCGCGCTCAGCCGTCTGCGCTTCGCCGCCGGCGATGCGACGGCGTTCGCCCTCGCGGCGGATGCCCCGCCCGACCTCGTCGTGGTGAACCCGCCGCGCCGCGGCATCGGGGCCGAGCTCGCCGGCTGGCTCGAGCAGAGCACGGGCGTCTCGCACGTGCTCTACTCGAGCTGCAACGCCGCGTCCCTCGCGAAGGATCTGCGCGCGATGCCGTCGTACCGGCCGGTACGGGCCCGGGTGTTCGACATGTTCCCGCAGACGACGCACTTCGAGGTGATGGTGCTGCTCGAGCGGCGCTGAGCCGCGCGTTCGGCGCCGGGCCGTGCGTTCGCCGCTGGCTCGGCGCCTCAGATCACCTCCCAGCCGTGCTCGCGGACGGCGGCCGGGGTGCCGGCCCGGTACCGGAGGACGCGCTCGTCGAAGTCGAGCGACAGCGTCGCCTTCGTCTCGCAGCTGAACTCGGGGTGCTCCTCGTCGCGGTAGAAGATGCACACGGGCCCGCCGTCGGGGAGCCCCTCGATGAGCTGCGCGGCGCGCTCGACCGGATCGAGCGCGCGGAACGCGGTCGCCCGTTCGTCGAGCATCGCGAGCCGGGCATGCGTGTCGCTCATGTCGGGGTTGCGCTCGCCGCGCGCGAGCCCGGCGTCGAGGAAGTGGTTCGTGTGCCGCATCGTCTCCCCCGGCGCGCCCTCGATGACGGCGACGCCGACCGGGGTCGCCTCGAGGAACGCGGCCCGCGGGCGCTCGCCGTCGTAGCTGACGACGGTGAGCGTCGTCGAGGCGCCGAGCCGGGCGCCTCGGACGAGCTCGATCGCCTCCTCGAGCGAGGCGGCCTCGTCGTGGATGCGCCGGGCGATGAGGTGCAGCGGGATGCCGGGCACCGAGCCGTCGCTCTCGTGGTTCAGCATGTTCATGTGGCTGCCGACGCCGGCATCGTTGATGCCGATCTTGCCGAGGAGGCCGAGCTCGGTGAAGCCGTGCACCCGCCGCCCGGCGTCGGTCACGTACGACCAGGCGAGCGACTCCGTCGCGAGGTGCGTGTACCAGTCCCAGATCTGCAGCGAGCGGGGCGCCTGCCCGTCGTCCGGGAGGAACACCCCGGTCGAGCACTCGCCCTGGCCGCTCGGCTCGGCGAGCGCGATGATCTCGGTGCGGCCGCTCATGAGCGCGGCCTGCCAGGGGTCGAGGCCGGCGCCGGCGGCGAGGCCCGCGAGCTCCGTCGCGAGGCTCGGCGACCAGTCGGCGACGTCGTCGAGGATGCGGAGGGCGGCATCCCGGGCGCGGTCCTCGGCGATGCCCTTCGCCCGGAAGAGCCGCCAGTAGCCGTCGAGGGACTCGGCGATCTGGGGGCGGAAGCGCTCGCCGATCTCCGCCCCGCGGGTCGCGGGGTCGCGGGTCACGGACTCGTGTCGTCGGATGATCATGCGGCGGCGCTCAGCACGGCGTCCCAGGCGAGCTCCGAGGCGATGGCGCCGAGCGCGCTCGGCGCGAGCTGGTGCACGCCCCGATCGGCCGTCGTCTCGCTCGGGAAGTCCACCTCGTCGGTGGTCACGGCGAACAGCACGTCGCCGTCCTGGCTCGTGTGGAAGGGCTGGATGGCCCGGTGCATGGAGCTGTGCACCTGCTTCGCGAACTGGTCGAGCTGACGGTCGTCGAGTCGCACGTTCGTGAACACCGCGGTGATGGTGGTGTTGCCGAGCTCGGTCTCCGGCACCCCCGCCCCGGCGAAGGCCGCCGCGTAGTCCTCGGCGGGGTGGCGCCGCTCGCCCGTCTCCGGGTCGTAGTTGCCGCGCACGACGCGCTGCTCCCGGTCGAGGATCGCGCCGACGGCGTTCACGACGGTGACGACGAGGAGCTTGATGCCCGAGATCTCGCGGTAGGCCGCGCCCTGTCCGGCGAACTCGGCGCGCGACCAGTCGATCTTGCCGACCGTCGCGGCGACGCCCGCCCCCACCCGGCCGACCGGGACCGTGCCCGCGACGGCGTTCGCGAGTGCGGCCTTCCCGAGCGCGGCATCCGGGATCACGGCGTTGTTCCGCGCCGAGAAGTCGTAGATGATCGCGCCGTTCACGAGCGAGAGCCGGGGGAAGGACACGTCGTTCCCGCGCTCGGCGAGGAGCGCCTCGGCGACGCCGGTCGCCGCGCCGAAGCCGTAGACGGATCCCCCGGCGAAGCAGATCGCCTCGACGACCTGGTACCCGCCGCTCAGGCCCTTCGAGCCGCCGCGGAAGTCGGTCGCGACGCGGGCGTGGTCGGGCAGCCGCATCACCGTCACACCCGTGGGCCCTTCGGCGTACTCCGCGGTGCCGACGGTGAGCTCGGCGAAGCCGTGGTCCACCAGTTCCCGCGGGGTCCCGGGGACGGGGCTCGGCGCGAGCTGCGGGTTGCCGTCGAGTCCGCGGAAGCGCGGCAGCTCGGCCGGCCGGCGGGGTGGGTACGTCATTGTGTTCCTCTCCAGAGATCCCATACGATGCCTAGTGCCGGAACGATCCGGCACGGTCCGACGGTAGTGCCCTCGCCGAGCGCGGTCAAGAGCGATGCTCAGATTCACGACCCGACGCGACTCGGCGCTTCGGAGCGCGCTCCCGGGCGGATCGGAGAGGAGCAACGACGTCCAGATGATCCCCGAACTCGTCTTCCACGGCGGCCATGTCTTCACCGGTGCCCGGCCGTCCGGCGGCCCCCCGGCGACCGCCGTCGCCGTGCGGCAGGGCCGCATCGTCGCCGTCGGCGACGACGGCCTGCTCGAGCTCGCCGGCCCCGCCACCCGCACCGTCGACCTCGCCGGGCGCCTCCTCGTGCCCGGCTTCCAGGACGCTCACGCCCACCCCGTCTTCGGCGCCCTCGAGCTGTCGAGCTGCCACCTCGGCGGCCTCGCGACGGTCGAGGAGTACCTCGCCGCCGTCGCGGCCTACGCGGCGAGCCATCCCGACGATGGGACCCTGCAGGGCGCCGGCTGGACCCAGGCCGCGTTCCCCGACGGGCCGCCGACCGCGGCACTGCTCGACCGCGTCGTCCCCGACCGGCCGATCCTGCTCTGGGGCAACGACGGCCACCGCGCCTGGGTGAACTCCGCCGCCCTCGCGGCGGCGGGCATCGACGCGGACACCCCCGACCCGGCCGACGGGCGCATCGAGCGGGATGCCGCGGGCCGGCCCACCGGGCTGCTCCTCGAGGGCGCCGTCGGCCCCGTGCTCGCGCTCCTCCCCGACGCGACGCCCGGCGAGCTCGACGCCGCCGTGCTGCGCGCCCAGGAGCACCTGCACGCCGTCGGCATCACCGCCTGGCAGGACGCCATCCTCTCCCGCGCGGAGGACGGCGAGGACCCGGCCGAGGCCTACCTGCGCGCCGACCGGGCGGGCCGCCTGACCGCCCGCGTCACCGGGGCGCTGTGGTGGGACCGCACGCGCGGACTCGAGCAGATCCCCGAGCTCGTCGAACGCCGCGAGCGGTTCCGCGGCACCCGCTTCAGCACCCCCACTGTGAAGATCATGCAGGACGGCATCATCGAGTCGGAGACGGCGGCGCTCCTCGCGCCGTACCGCGCCGCGCACGCCGAGACCGGGCTGTCGTTCGTCGACCCCGAGCTCCTCCGCGAGATCGCCGTGCGGCTCGAGGCGGAGGGCTTCCAGCTCCACTTCCACGGCATCGGCGACCGCGCCGTACGGGAGAGCCTCGACGCGATCGCCGCCGCCCGCGGCGCACGCCGCGGAGCCGACCCGCGCCACCACATCGCCCACGTGCAGCTCATCGACCCGCTCGACGTGCCCCGCTTCGCCGAGCTCGGCGTGACGGCGAACATCCAGCCGTACTGGGCGTGCAACGACCCGCTCATGGTCGAGCACACCGTGCCGCTCCTCGGCGACGAGCGCGCGGGTCAGCAGTACCCGTTCGGCGCCCTGCACGCCGCCGGCGCGCGCCTCGCGGCCGGCAGCGACTGGCCGGTGTCCACGCCCGATCCGATCGCGGGCATCCACGTCGCCGTGACGCGGACGCTCCCGGCGGGGCATCCGGGGCGCTCCACCGAGCCGTTCCTGCCCGAGCAGGCGATCGACGTCGCGACGGCGCTCGAGGCGTACACCGCCGGCTCCGCCCACGTGAACCGGCTCGACGACACGGGCCGCATCGCGCCGGGGTACGCCGCCGACCTCGCGGTGCTCGACCGGAACCTCCTCGCGATCCCCGCGGAGGAGATCGGCGCCACCCGGGTGGACGCGACCTTCGTCGACGGCGCGCCCGTCTTCGAGCGCTGAGCCCTCACCCCGCCGCGCGGCGCTCGCAGAGCCGCCGCACCGGCTCGGTCGGCACCTCCGCGGCGAGCGCGGCGTACCGTTCGGCGGCCTCCTGCCTCCGGCCGGTGCGCCGCGCGAGGTCCGCGAGGGCGAGTCGGGCGTCGAGCGCCGCATAGGGTGCTGCGCCCCCGGCGAGCACGCGGAGCTCCCGCTCGACCCCGCGGAGGGCGGCCGTGCGCTCGCCGGACGGCGGGCTGAACAGGGCGCGGTGCTGCTCGGCGACGAGCCGGGCGACGGTCACCGAGGGGGCGCCCCAGACCCGCTCGAGCGCCCGATAGAAGGCGACGACCCGTTCCCAGTCGGTCTCCGCGAAGCTCGGCGCGGAGGTGTGCAGCCCGGCGATCGCGGCCTCGAGCACGAAGCGGCCGTCGCCGCGATCGGCCGCGGCCGCGGCATCCGCGAGGCCCGCCTCGATGAGCCGGGCGTCCCAGCGCCGCCGGTCGGCCTCGTCGAGCGGCACCGCCGCGCCCTCGGCGTCCAGCCGACCCGGACGCCGCGCGAGCCCGAGCCGGATGACCGCGCGGAGCCCGCGCACCTCCGCATCGTCGGGGAACTCGGCGACGAGCGCGTCGGCGATCGACAGCGCCTGCCGGCCGAGGTCGTCGAGGGGCGTGCCCGGGTCGAGCACGTCACGGTGGGCGACGGTGAACATGCCGGCGACGCTCGCGAGGACGACCGGCAGGCGCGCGCGGCGCTCGGGCCCCTCCGGCACGCGGAAGCCCCCGCGGGCCTCGGCGAGGGCGCGCTTGGCCCGGGTGAGCCGCGCCGCGGCGGCCGTCGACTGCACCCCGAGATGCGCGGCGATGCGCGGCACGTCGAGGCCGCACACCACGCGCAGGGCGAGGACGAGCCTGGCCTGTTCGGTGAGCGCCGGGTCGCAGGCCACGAAGAGGAGCGCGAGCCGGTCGTCGAGGGCGTCGCCGAGCGCCGCGCCCGCGGCTGCCTCGGGCTCCGCCCACTCCGCTTCGCGCGGCCCGTCGGCGAGCTCGGAGGCCTCGCGTTCGGCGTGCCGGCGCTCGGTGGCGGCGCGCCGCCGCTCGTCGAGGAAGGCCCGCTTGCCGACCGCGGTGCACCAGGCGGCGAGCGAGCCGATGGACCGTCCGCCGCCGGCCTCGGCGACGGCCCGCGCCATCGCCTCGGCGGCGTACTCCTGCGCGTCGTCGAGACTCCCCGTGTAGGCGGCGAGCGCGCGGACGACGCGCGGCCAGGCGTCGGCGAAGTCCTCGCCGAGGCCGGCGGCGGATCCGTTCACGAGGTGGGGAAGACCTTCCGCCATTCGATGTGGCCGCCGGTGGGCACGAGGGCGGCGATGCGGCGGGCGAGCGACTCGTCGTCGGTCTCGACGAGGTAGAAGCCGGAGACGACTTCGCTCGTGTCGGGGTAGGGCCCGTCGGAGTAGACGGCGTCGGCCTCGACGCGGTCGCCGGCACCGGGCGTGACCCGTCCGCCGTACTTCGCGTTCTGCAGCGCGGAGCCGCCGACGATGCGCGCGCCGAGCCGCTCGACGGCCTCCTGGAACGCCTTGTGCGCGGGGAAGTTCGCCTCCGGGTCGCCGCCCGGTACACCCCCGCCGCCGAGGAACGCGTCGGAGTCCCAGTCGGGCTCGTGGATGAGGTAGACGTACGTGTCGGTCATGGTGTCTCCCAGCTCTCAGCCCGCTCGCGGGCTGTGACGACGATCGTCACACCATGGTGACGAATCCGGGCCCCGGAAATCGACACCCGGAACGAAACGGGCCCTGTTCAGGCCTTTCCGCAGTTTCGTCGGCTATACTGATCGGTCATGCAAAGGAGGTGACATGCGAAGGATCGGAATCGTCCCCGCGACCATCATCGTCGCAACGTGGCTGTTCATCATCGGATTCGCGTTCGGCTATCTCGGCCGTCTCGACTCGGGCGCGACGCCCGCGACGGACGGCGCGGCGCTCGCCGGACTCCTCACCGGAGCTGCCGCCGTCGCCATCGCCGCCGCGACCCTCGTCGCGGTCCGGCTCGTGCGCACCGCCGCGCGCGCGGTGCGTTCGCGCGACGCGAAGCACGCGGGCTAGCCCAGAGACCCGGGATCGTCCCGGGAGACCCGGACGCGGGGTCGGCCATCGTTGGCCGGCCCCGCGTTCCACGTCTCAGGCGCCCGCGAGCCCCGCGGTGAGCCGCTCGAGCTCGGCGATGCGCGAGGCGCGCTCGCGCGGCACCCCCGGCACGCCGGGGCGCTGCTGATCCGGCCGGGGACCGGCCGTCGGCCGGAAGCCGACGCCCTGCGCGTCGAGCCAGGCGAGGTAGTCGGGCAGCCGCGCCGCGAAGTCCGCCGGGTCGAGCGGATGCCCCGTCCACGCCACCTCGGCGAACGCGCCGAGCCGCGGGAACACGGCGTAGTCGAGCCGTTCGGGACCGTCGAGGTGCTCGGCCCAGACGTTCGCCTGCACGCCGACGACCCGCTCGGCGAACCATCCCGGCTCCGTCTCGGGCACCGGGTCGAAGCCCGCGACGTCGTCGAGGGAGAGCACGGTGCCGACCGGGATCGGCTCGGCCGGGTCATCCGACTGCCGATAGTCGAAGTAGGTCCACAGGTCGGGGCAGAGCACGACGTCGTGGCCGAGGCGCGCCCCGAGCCTCGCCCCCACGGGCCCGCGCCAGGAGGCGACGACCGCATCGGGCGCCGGATCCCGCCCCTCGAGCATCTCGTCCCAGCCGACGGCGCGCCGGCCTCGGGCGCGGAGGCCGTCGGCGACGCGGGCGAGGAACCAGGCCTGCAGCTCCTCCTCGTCGGCGATGCCGCGTTCGGCCATGAGCTCCTGCGTGCGCGGGTCGGCGCGCCAGCGGTCCTTGCGCACCTCGTCGCCGCCGATGCCGACGACCTCGTCGTCGAACACCTCGCAGAGCTCGTCGAAGACCGTCCCGATGAACTCGAGGGTCGCCTCTTCGACGTTCAGCACCTCGTCGCTGATGCCGAAGCGGGTCCACGGCTCCCGCACCCGCCGGGCGACCGCCTCGGCGCCGCCGACGCCGAACTCGGGGTACGCGGCGAGGACGGCGCTCGCGTGCCCGGGGACGTCGAGCTCCGGGACGACGCGGATGCCCCGCTCCGCCGCGTAGGCGACGAGCTCGCGCAGCTCGGCCTGCCGGTACCAGCCCTCGTGCGGCACGCCGTCGAGCGTCGAGTCGGGCCCGTGCCCGAGCTGGGTCTCCGAGCGGCGCCCGCCGAGCTCGGTGAGCCGCGGGTACGCCCGCACCTCGAAGCGCCAGCCCTGATCGTCGGAGAGGTGCAGCTGCAGCACGGCGATCCGGTGCGCGGCGAGGAGGTCGACGAAGCGGTACAGCTCCGGGAGCGGCCGGAAGCGCCGCGCGACGTCGAGCATGACGCCGCGCCAGGCGAAGCGCGGCTCCCCCGTGAACCGCAGTCCGGCGGCGGGCGGCACGGCGGCGCTCATGCGCCGGCGGCGAGCTCGCGCGCGCGGGCGAGCGCGGCGTCCGTGGCGCGGGCGAACAGCTCCTCGAGGCCGGCCGACTCGAGCACGGCGACGGCGCGCTCGGTGGTGCCCTTCGGGCTCGTCACCCGGCGGCGGAGCTCGGCCGGCTCCTCCCCCGAGTCGGCGAGCAGCTCGCTCGCGCCGCGGAAGGTGCCCTGCACCATCGTCGCCGCCTGCTCGGGCGTGAAGCCCTTCGCGACCGCCGCGGCCGTGAGCTGCTCGATCAGATAGAAGACGTACGCGGGCCCCGAGCCCGAGATCGTGGAGAGCGCGTCGAGCTGCGACTCGGGCACGACGAGCACCTCGCCGACCGTCTCGAAGAGCCGCACCACGAGGTCGAGCTCGGCGTCGCTCGACCGGGTGCCGGCGGAGACCCCGGTGACGGCGCGGCCGACGACGGCGGGCGTGTTCGGCATGGTGCGCACGACGGCGACGTGGGCCGGCAGGATCGACTCGAACGTCGCGACGGTGACGCCGGCCGCGACGGAGACGACGACCGTGCCGGGCTCGAGCGCGTCGGCGATCTCGCGGAGGAGCTCGGGCACCATCGCGGGCTTCACGGCCACGACGACGAGGCCGGCGCCGGCGACCGCGCGGCGGTTCGCCTCGGCATCCTGCTCCGTCGCGAAGGCGGTGACGCCGGGCAGCCCGGCGAGTTCGGCGGCCTTCTCGGCGCTGCGGTTGGTCGCACGGATGCCGGCGACGGCGACGCCCGGCTGGAGCAGGCCGTGCAGCACGGCCCGGGCCATCGAGCCGGCGCCGAGGAACGCGATGACGGGAAGGGATGGCGCGTCGGCAGTCATGCGCCCCATCCTAGGAGCGGCTCCGGCCTCCCTCCGCTGTTGACGGCGGGCGCACGGGTGTTGACCGTCCGCGCGGGATGCCCGGCTCGCCGATGCGTGGTATCCCAACACGGAACTAGCGTCGGCACCGATCTCATCGTGCACGCGCGCACGTGAGCGGGACCGCAGAGGAGCACCACCGTGACCGACCTTCGATCGCCTGCCCCGAGTGAGACGGGTCCGCCGCAGCGGCTCCGTGCCGGCAGCCTGGGCATCTTCGCCGTCGTCGCGCTCGTGGTATCCGCTGCGGCGCCACTCACGGTGGCGGCGAGCTCAGGACCGACGAACTTCCGACTCGGCGGACTCGGCGGCCCGCTCGCGATGCTGATCTGCGCGGCGGTGCTGATCTGCTTCGCGATGGGCTTCACCGCGATGAGCCGGCACGTGACGAACGCGGCCGCGTTCTACGCGTACGTCGGGCGGGGGCTGGGCCGCCCCGCCGGGCTCGGCATCGCCGCCGTCACGACCTTCGCCTACGTCGTGCTCACGGCCAGCTTCTTCGGCTTCATCGGGATCTTCACGAGCATCGGCGTGCGCACCGTCCTCGGGGTCGAGGTGCACTGGACCGTCGGGGCGCTGCTCGGCTGGGTGCTCGTCGCATTCCTCGGCCGCCGCAGTGCCGAGGCGGGCGCCCGGCTGCTCGCCGTGCTCCTCACCGCCGAGGTCGCGATCCTCGTCATCCTCTCCGTCGCGGTGCTCGCGACCGGCGGCCCCGAGCCGATGTCGGCGGAGTCGTACAACCCGGCGCACCTGTTCGTCCCCGGGGCCGCGGCCCTGTTCGTGCTCGGCTTCGGCGCCTTCGTCGGGTTCGAGGGGACCGCCATCTACGCGGAGGAGGCGAAGCGCCCGGAGCGCACCGTGCCGCTCGCGACCTACATCGCGGTCGGCTTCCTCGGGATCTTCTACTCCTTCGCCTTCTGGATGTACACCGTCGCCTTCGGCACCGACGGGGTGCTCGAGGCATCCGCCCAGGACGACTTCCAGGACATGATCTTCGCGGCGTCGGACACGTACCTCGGGCACTGGGCCGCGATCGTGCTGTCGGTGCTCGTCGTCACGAGCTTCGTCGCCTGCGTGATGGCGTTCCACAACGCCTCGGCGCGCTACCTGTTCTCGCTCGGACGCGACGAGGCGCTGCCGCCGGTGCTCGGCCGGGTGCATCCGAAGCACGGTTCGCCTGCCAATGCGAGCCTCGCCGTCTCGGCCATCTCGATGGTGCCGATCGTCGTCTGCGCCGTCACCGGCGCCGACCCGTTCCTGGTGTTCGCGATGGTCGTCTACGCCACCGGCGTCGCCGCGATCATCTTCGCCCAGGCGGTCGCGGGCTTCGCGGTCGTCGCGTACTTCGTCCGGGATCGGCGGGGGCACTCGCCGTGGCGGGTCGTCGTCGCGCCGCTCGTCGGCGCGATCGGCCTCGGCGTCGCCTGGGTGGTGGTGGTGCTGAACTTCTCGATCATCAGCGGACTCGAGGGGACGCTCGTGAACGCGGCGCTGATCCTGCCGACGCCGGTCCTCTTCGTCACGGGTGTGCTGGTCGCGCGACGGTGGCGGCGCACCCGGCCGGAGCGCTTCGAGCGGCTCGCGCAGAACCTGGGGACGCCGACCACCCACCTCGCGCAGATCGACTGAGGCCAAGCCATCACGCTCCAGGCATCCGCGGCTCCTAGAATCGATCCATGAGCGCATCGGGCGCAATCGGCAGAGCCCATCACGCTCGAGGCATCCGCGGCTCCTAGAATCGATCCATGAGCGCATCGGGCGCAATCGGCAGAGCCCATCACGCTCGAGGCATCCACGGCTCCTAGAATCGATCCATGAGCGCATCGGGCGGAACCAAAGCCATCATCGCGGCCTTCCTCGCCAACCTCGGCATCGCCGTCACGAAGCTCATCGCCTGGGCGTTCTCGGGTTCGAGCTCGATGCTGGCGGAGGCGGTGCACTCCTTCGCCGACTCGGGCAACCAGCTGCTGCTGATCTTCGGCGGTCGCAAGGCGCGCCGCGCCGCCGACAAGGAGCACCCGTTCGGCTACGGCCGCGAGCGCTACGTGTACGCGTTCGTCGTGGCGATCATCCTGTTCTCGGTCGGCGGCCTGTTCTCGATCTACGAGGGCATCGAGAAGATCCAGCACCCGCACGAGCTCGAGGTGCCGTGGTTGCCGATCCTGGTGCTCGTCATCGCGATCGCGCTGGAGTCGTTCTCGCTGCGCACGGCGATCAAGGAGTCGAATCCGCTGCGGGGCCGGCAGAGCTGGGTGCAGTTCGTCCGGCGGGCGAAGGCGCCGGAGCTGCCGGTGGTGCTGCTCGAGGATGTCGCGGCCCTCCTCGGTCTCGTCTTCGCCCTGTTCGGCGTCGGGCTCACGATCATCACGGGCAACCCGCTGTTCGACGCGATCGGCACGCTCATGATCGGCACGCTGCTGATCGTCGTGGCGATCGTCCTCGGCATCGAGACGAAGAGCCTCCTCGTGGGCGAGGGCGCGAACGACGCCGACGTCGAGAAGATCGAGCAGGCGATCACGGCGGGGCCGGAGATCGAGCGGATCATCCACATGAAGACCCTCTACCTGGGGCCGGATGAGCTGCTCGTGGCCGCGAAGCTCGGCTTCGCCGCCGATCAGCGGCTGCTCGAGGTGGCCGCGGCGACGAACGTGATCGAGCAGCGCATCCGCCAGGCGGTGCCCGCGGCGCGGGTGATCTACATCGAGCCGGACGTCTACGTCGATCCGCACCACACGGCGCCCCCGACCGATGCGATCGTCATCAAGGGCCTGGAGTGACCGTCGCCTCCGTGGCGTGACCCTCACCTCTCCGGCGTGATCCGGGGCCGCTGAGCGGCCGCGCCCCCAGCCCGGCGAGCCCGAGCGCGGCGAGCCCGAGCCCGGCGAGCCGAATGTGCGAGTTGCCCGACTTCCATGGAAGTCGGGCAACTCGGGCGTTCGGCGGGCGGCTGGACTCAGAAGTGCGTGCCGCCGTCGATGCGCACCTCGGTGCCGGTGATGAAGCGGCCGTCATCGCTCGCGAGCATGGCGACGACGCTCGCGACGGTCTCGGGTCCGGCGAAGCCCTGGCCGAGCGCGGGCTGGAGCTTCATGAAGAGCATCATGTCGGCGTCCTCGGGGAGGCCGGGGCCCTGGCTCTGCTTGCTCTGGCCGGAGCCGTCGGTCATGCCGGAGGAGATGGAGCCGGGCTGCACCGCGGTGAAGCGGATGCCCTGCTTCGCGTACTCGGCGGCGAGGGCGTGCGTCATCGACTGCACGCCGCCCTTGCTCGCGGCGTAGGCGGCCATGTAGGGGTGCGCGAACTCGGCCGAGGTGGAGCTGAAGTTCACAACGGCGGCGCCGTCGCCCTCGAGGAGCGCGGGGATCGCCTCGCGGGTGACGAGGAAGGTGCCGACGAGGTTCACCCGGATGACCTGCTCGAACGCGTCGAGGCTCGTCTCGTGGGTGTGGGAGGAGCGGAGGATGCCTGCGGCGTTCACGAGCGCGTCGAGCCCGCCGAGCCACTCGACGGCGGCGGCGACGCCGGCGCGCACGGATGCCTCGTCGGCGATGTTCAGGGTGACGGTGTGCAGGCGGTCTGCGGCGTCGCCGGCCTTGGCGACGGTGTCGGCGAGTCCGGCGTCGCTGACGTCGGCGGCGACGACGCGGCCGCCCTCGGCGAGCATGCGCAGCACGGTGGCCTGCCCGATGCCGGATCCGCCGCCGGTGACGAGTGCGCGGCGACCTTCGTAGCGGTTCATGGTGTTCGACCTTTCGAGTCCCAGGAGTTTTGCTACACGTTACGCCTCTTTGGCATAACGTGCCATATTGTCAAACACCGACATGCTGCCCGGTATTTCCCGTACGCTTCCCTTCGTGGAACGCACGCCGACCCTGACCGAGCGCCGGAAGGCCGCGACCCAGCTCGAGATCGCGAAGGCCGCCGCCGTGCTCTTCGCCGAGCACGGCGCCGACCGGGTGACGGCCGAGTCGATCGCCGCGGCCGCGGGCGTCTCGCTCCGCACCTTCTACCGCTACTTCCGCACGAAGGAGGACGCCGTCGGGCCGCTGCTCGCCGTCGGCGCCGTCACCTGGCAGGAGGCGCTCGCGGCATCCGGCCCCGGCGATCCGAGCCGTGCGTTCCCCGAGCTCATCCGTCGCGTGCTGACGCCCGCCGGGGAGCCCGAGCGGGAGGCGCTCCGCTGGACCCACGGCCTCCTCCGCGCCGCCGCCGACGACCCCGCGCTGCAGACCGTGTGGCACCGGGTGAACCACGACTCCGAGTCCCGACTGCGCACGATCATCGGCGAGCTCGCCGGCCCCGACGCCGATGCCTTCGAGGTGCGCCTGCTCGCCGCAGCGGCGACGGACGCGATCCGGCTCGGACTCGAGGCGTGGGCCGCCGCCGACGAGGACCTCGACGGCTCGGCGGGGGTGCCGGCCGAGCTCGCCCGGCGCGCCTTCGCTCAGCTGTCGAGCGGCATCTCGCTCGCCGGCTGATCCGGCCGGCCGGCTCCGCGCGGCCCGGCTCCGCGCGGCTCTGCCCCGCGCTCGGCCGGTCGATGCTCGGCGCCGCCGAAGAACGCGAGCAGCTGGGCGGCCGCGGCATCCGCCGCCACTCCGCCGTAGACCTCGACGCGGTGATTCAAGCGGCGGTCACGCAGGACGTCGTAGAGCGAGCCGGCCGCGCCGGCCTTCTCGTCCCAGGCGCCGAACACGACGGTCGGCACCCGGGCGGCGAGGATGGCCCCCGCGCACATCACGCAGGGCTCGAGGGTGACGACGAGGGTGCAGCCCTCGAGCCGCCACTCGCCGCGCGCGGCGGCCGCGTCGCGGAGCGCGAGCACCTCCGCGTGCGCCGTCGGGTCGCCGGTCAGCTCGCGCTCGTTGCGCCGCTCGGCGATGACCCGCCCCTCGGGGTCGAGCACGATCGCGCCGACCGGCACGTCGCCCGAGCCGCGGGCGCCCTCGGCGACGGCGAGCGCACGACGCATCCACTCCCGGTGCTCCGCCCGCTCCATCCGCGCCTCCGCCCGATCCGCTCTCGGATGCCACGCTACCGCGCCGTAGAATCGGGGCCATGCGAGTCCACGTGGCGGATCACCCGCTCATCACCCACAAGCTGACGGTGCTCCGCGACCGCGAGACCCCCTCGCCGGTGTTCCGCTCCCTCGTCGAGGAGCTCATGACGCTCCTCGCCTACGAGGGCACCCGCGGCGTCCGAGTCGCCGAGGTCGAGATCGAGACGCCCGTCGCCGTGACGACCGGCGTGCGGATCGCCGAGCCGAAGCCGCTCATCGTGCCGATCCTGCGGGCGGGCCTCGGCATGCTCGAGGGCATGGTGAAGCTCCTGCCGAGCGCGGAGGTCGGCTTCCTCGGCATGGCGCGCGACGAGGAGACGCTGCAGCCGACGACCTATGCCGAGCGCCTGCCCGACGACCTCAGCAACCGGCAGTGCTTCGTGCTCGACCCGATGCTCGCGACGGGCGGCTCGCTCATCGCGGCGATCGACTTCCTGCTCGCCCGCGGTGCGACCGACGTCACCGCGATCTGCATCCTCGCGGCCCCCGAGGGGCTGAAGGCGGTCGAGGAGGCGCTGCACGGCCGCGACGTCACGGTCGTGCTCGGCGCCGTCGACGAGCGGCTCAACGAGCAGGGCTTCATCGTGCCCGGGCTCGGCGACGCCGGCGACCGCCTGTACGGCACCGTCTGACCGAACTGCTTCCTCCCGACGGGCGCCTCTCCGGAGGCGCCCGTCGTGCTATATGCGAAGGATCTTCGGGCAGGCCCCGCGGCTCCGCGGGATCGATCGCAGAAGATTTTTCTTGCTCGGTGTTCCTCGCTGATTCTTCGACGCTGGCAGAACTCTGGAGAGAGGGTTCCGCGGTGGCCGGATGCCGCTGCACCGCGTGCGACGTCACACCCCGTCATCCGGCGGTCACGAATTGACACATGCTCGCGGCTCCGATTGACTCTCCCCATGACCGACACCGCACGCACCCTGACCACCCGCGAGGTGAACAGGACTGCCGACATGATGATGTCGGCGCGTGCAGGCATGTGTTGTCGAATGTGCCGCTGACCCGCGACCTCTTCGCCGAGTCCCGCCGCCGATCCGCATCCCGATCGCCCGGACTCCTCTGAGCCGCCGCTCCGGCGCTCGCCCGGCCGTTCCCGGCCAGTTCGCAGACCCCGACGACGGGGTCGATCGCTGCACCTCGCAACGCAAGGAACCAGTCATGTCGCTCGCACTCGCCTCCGCTCCCACCGCTCGCACCGCCCCCAGCATCTCGGCCGCCCCGGTCCGGGCCATCGCCGACGGGGCCCCCATCGCCCGCTTCGCGGCCCCCGCCGCCGAGCTCGCCCCCGCCCCCCGCGTCCGCGCCGTGCCCGAGGGCACCGAGGCGCGCGGCTTCGTCCTCTACGTCGGCATCGACGAGACGAAGGCCACCGAGGACGGCACCACCCTCCACCGCATCGTCGAGGCGCTCCGCCGGCTCACCGCCGAGGTCGCCCCCTCGGCCGAGACCTACGCCGCCGTGGCACTCGCCCCCGAGGGCGCCGGCGGTCGCGACGTCGACGTCGTCCGTCTCGCCCTGCAGGACCCGGCCGCGCTCGCGAAGCAGCGCGAGGCCCAGGGCGACGTGCGCGACGACACCGACCGTCACCCGAACGGCGTCATCATCGACATCTCGCGCAAGCGCGTGCTCCTCGACGGCGAGCCCGCCGGGCTCACCTACAAGGAGTTCGAGCTGCTGCAGTACCTCGTGCTCCGCGAGGGCCGCACGATCGACCGGCACGAGCTCATCGACAGCCTGTGGAACGCCGACGACGAGGCGCCGAGCGAGCGCACGATCGACGTGCACGTGCGGCGGCTGCGGTCGAAGCTCGCGCACTACCAGGACATCGTCCGCACGGTGCGCGGCCTCGGCTACCGCTTCGACCGGCACGCCGACGTCTCGATCCGCCAGGCCTCCACGCCGAGCCCCGACGTCTTCTGAGCTCGGCCCGGCCCGCCCTTTCCCCGCGTCCCGGCATCCCCGCTCCCACCGCGCGGCGCCCCTCCCCCTCCCTGCGGCCCCCGCGCGGCGCCCCTCCCGTTCCCGCTGCCCCCGCGCGGCGCCCACCCCCTCCCCTCGCCACCGCGCGGCGCCCACCCCCTCCCCTCGCCACCGCGCGGGGGGAGGAGATCGGCGCCGCGGGAGGATGGTCGGGCCCGATGCATCCTCCCGCGGCGCGAATCTCCTCCCGCCCGTGAGGGACGAGTCGCGAGCCGGGAGCCGGGAGCCGGGAGCCGGGAGCCGAGAGCCGGGAGCCGGGAGCCGGGAGCCGGGAGCCGGGAGCCGGGAGAGATTTTCCGAGCGGGTCTGGCGCCCGTTATCTATCTGTTATATATTCGGTATCGCACCGCACGTTTGCTGTGGCGGGCGGTGTGGAATGTGATTGCAGGACACTCTTGGTGCAAGGGCGAGGGCCGGTCGTCAGCCTCTACGACCGGCCCTCAACCGTCTCCGGGCCCCCTATTCTGGTAGCGCGCGCATGCGCTGACGAAGGGAGCACCACGTGGTCGATCGGCAGCTCACCGTCGCGGCATGGGAGTCGCTGTTCCGCGCCCAGGTGACCGTCATGCGGGCGTTGCAGCGCGACTTCCCCTCCTCGATCATCTCGATGAACGAGTACGACGTGCTCTTCAACATCTCCCGGGCACCCGGCCGCCGGCTGCGCCTGAAGGAGCTGAACCGCTCGGTGCTCATCACCCAGCCGAGCGTCAGCCGACTCGTCGACCGGCTCGCGAGCCGCGGTCTGCTCCAGAAGAGCGAGGACCCGGACGACGGGCGCGGCACCATCGTTTCGCTCACGGCGGAGGGGTTCGAGCTGTTCCGTCGGGTCGCGGTCGAGCACATGCAGTCGATCACCGAGCACCTGGGCGCCGCCCTCGACGAGGACGAGCTGCGCAGCGTGATCCGGCTGACCACCCGCCTCCGGCTGAGCGCCGCCGAGGCCGGCGCGCCGATCATCCGCCCGGAGGACGAGGTCGACGAGGCCTGAGCCCGGCTGCGCCCCGGCTCCGAGGGCGCCCGGCGCGCGGCTGAGGATGGCGGAACGGCGCGCCCGTCGCCGGGCCCTTCGGCCGGTCGGCGGGCGTGACGGTGGGGCGGGAACCCTACCTCCCGCCCCACCGCGGCCTCCGGGGAGGCCCTCCCCGCCGAGCGACCCGAACTGAGCTCGACGAGCAACCTCCCGAGCGGGGCGCGCGAGGGCGCACCGCGGCCACCATGGCTGGCGGGCATGTCGGGTTCGGGTTCCCGACTCGGGTTTGGGTGAATCGTATCCCCCACGCCCGTCTCGTGCCGCCCCCGGAACGAGGGTCACGTCGATCGCCGGCGGGCGGAGGATCCGCATCACCGCGCGGCGCAACGCTCCCCAGCGAGGCGATCTTCGCCCGGTGCGCGGCCCCGGTGATCAGCGCGCCCGCTCGCGCCGAGCGCGCTCAGTGCTCGTCGGCGCCCGGAACGGGGTCGACGGAGTCCGCGTACTCCGGGTGCCGCTCGAGGTAGGCCCGGATGAAGGGGCACTCCGGCACGATCCGTTCGCCGCGCGCCACCGTGTCGTCGAGGGCGAAGCGGGCGAGCCGGCTGCCGAGCCCCTGGCCCTCGTACTCCGGCTTCACGATCGTGTGGGTGAAGGTCGTGCGGCCGCCCTCGCGCCGGTAGATCGCGAAGCCCGCGACGGCCCCGCCCGACCGGATCTCGTACCGCGATCGCTCGGCGACCTCGTCGACCTGGATGTCCTCGCTCATGCGCTCCTCGTCTCCTGCTGCGCCCCGCGTCCGCGAGCCGCGTCCGTCCTCCTGATGCAACGCGGGACGCGGTCCCGGATTCCCGATGCCCACCTCCTCGGGGGCATCAGTGGAGCGGCGCGAAGTCCGGAGGCTCGTCGGCCGAGGCATCCATGCCGCGCACGCCGAGTCGGCGGAGCCGGTCCGAACCGCGAGCGCCGGGGCCGCGGAACCGGGCCTCCTCGTCGCGACCGGACGGCCGGGTGAGCGCGGCGGCCCCGGCCGGGGCGACGCGCCGGCGCGGCACCGCGTGCCGGCGTGCGCTCACCGGCGCCGCACCGAGGCGGAGGTCCCGCGGCTCGACCCGCGGCGCCGCGTGCGTGGTCGCGACGAGCGCGATCAGCCAGGCGAAGACGAGCGTGAACGCGACGATCTCGAAGACCGTCAGGTTGAACAGCCCCAGCACCTGGTACGCGAACATCGCGCCGACCTCGATGCCGAGGAACACGAATGAGAGGGTGACGAGGGTGCGCGGCATCCTCCGCGCGAAGGCCCGGACGCAGCCCGCGAGCCCGGCGAATCCGGCGGCGGCCGCGCAGGCGAAGACGTTGTGCAGCAGCGTGTCGGTGTCGATCGGCACGAGGCCCACCCCGGCGAGGCTCGCGCCGATGACGGCGATGAGGATCCGGGCGGCGCCGATCCCGCCTCGGCGGGCCGCGAAGCGCGCGGCGCCGAGCGCGTGGGTGAGCGCCGGACCGAGGGCCGCCATGCCGAGCCCCGCGATGACGATCCCGACGTTGAAGCTCGCCGCGGCGAGGTCGTCGCTCGTGCCGAGGGTGCTGAAGTTCAGCGTCCACCACTCCCCGGTCGGCGTGATCGACATCGCCCCGAGGCTGCCCGCCGCGAGGAGCATCGAGACGAGGTTGAACGTGCGGTACGCCTCGTGCTCGATCGCCTGGTGGTGGAGGCGCGCGGTGCCGACGCCGAGCACCGTGCCGAGCAGAACGCCCGCCGCCTCGTAGCCGCCCGGCATCCACGCGAACGCGGGGCTCGCGAAGTGGACGGCGAGGAGGGCGATGCCGGCCCAGATCATTCCGTTGGCGATGGCGCGGGCGCGGACGTCGAAGCCCGGCAGCCCGAACCGCGCCACGGCGGCGAGGCGCTCCTCGGACGCCGAGACGACGAGCAGCAGCAGCGCGACGGCCATGGCCCCGAGCCCGGCGAGCGGCATCACCGCGGCATCCGCTCCGGCCCAGCCGGAGTCCGAGGCCCCGAGGGCGTCGAAGCCGAGTCCGCGGCCCTCCACGCTCAGCAGCCGGGCGAAGACGATGCCGAAGGCGAGGGCGATGCCGGCGATGAAGATCCGGCGGAGGGCGCGGGAGGAGCGGAGGGCGATGGTCGCCAGCGCGTCGACGATCGGCTCGGCGTCGCCGACGAATTCGGGGCGCACCTGCGGAATCGACGCGTCCGAGCGCTCGCCGCTCAGCCGGACGTGATTTTCACGACCGGCACGATCCGGGGCCGCCATGCGACGCCGCAGGGAGTGTACCCGGAGCGTTGGTGCCGGGGTGGCCCCGACAAACGCACCCCTCATATCCGGACTCTCGTTCACGGGAATCAGACAAATCGAGCCTATCGGCGCCCCCACGCCCGAATCGTCGAGAATCCACCCAAAACGGGGGGCAAAGTCCGAGGAAACGGGGCATTCGAGCCTCCGAGCGGCGAGAATCCCGCCGTTCGCGGGGGCGAACGGGCGGGACCGGAGCGGCGGGCGCGACCCGTCCCGACGGGTGGCTGCCGGCGCGCGCACCGGAAGAACTGCCCGCGCAGTCTATCGCATCGTGATGATTCCTCGCGGTCGCCGGAAGGTCGCGGGGACTCCCGGCCCCAACCCCCCGGGCCGTCGCGCGCTCAGGCGGGGGCGTGCAGCGCGTCGACCATCGGCGCGAGCTCGGGACGTCCGGATGCGTCGTCGAGCACGCGTGCGAGGGCCTCGTCGTGGACCGGGCGGGCGGAGTCGTACAGCGACCGGCCGGCGGGGGTGAGCTCGGTGTAGATGCCGCGCCGGTCGTCGGCGCACAGCACCCTCGTGAGCAGGCCGCGGTCCTCGAGGCGGTTCACGAGCCGAGTGGTGGCGCTCGGGCTGAGGGCGGCGGCGCGGGCGAGCTGCTGCATGCGCATGTGCCAGCCGTCCTGGCGGTCGAGGGCGTCGAGCACCGTGTACTCGACGACGGAGAGCCCGGCCGCCTCGCCGAGCGCGCGCTCGAGCTCGAGCTCGATCATCGCGTGCAGGGCGGCGAGCGTCCGCCAGCCCCGGGCGCGGATCTCGACGGCGTCGTCGGCGATGCCCATGGGTCCTCCTCGAATTGCTTGCTTGCGCTCTCTATTTGCGTGTGCAACTATTAACCCCGCTGCCGAAATATGCAGCGCGCGCAACTACTTCACGATACCAGGAGATCACCCATGCCACTCGGTCTGCTCGCCCTCGCCATCGGCGCGTTCGGCATCGGCCTCACGGAGTTCGTCATCATGGGTCTGCTGCCCGACGTCGCCGCCGACCTCGGCGTCACCGAGGCGGCCGCGGGCTGGCTCATCTCGGGCTACGCGCTCGGCGTCGTCGTCGGTGCGCTCGCGCTGACCGCGGCGACGGTCCGACTCCCCCGCAAGGCCGTGCTCCTCGGCCTCCTCGTGCTCTTCATCCTCGGCAACGCGCTCACCGCGCTCGCCCCCGACTACGCGATCGCGATGCTCGGTCGCATCATCGCGGCCCTCTGCCACGGAGCTTTCTTCGGCATCGGCTCCGTCGTCGCGGCGGGCCTCGTCGCCCCCGAACGCAAGGCGGCGGCCATCGCCATCATGTTCACCGGCCTCACGGCGGCGAACGTGCTCGGCGTCCCGTTCGGCACCTTCCTGGGGCAGCAGTTCGGCTGGCGGGCCACGTTCTGGGTGATCGCCGCGATCGGCGTCCTCGCGCTCGCCGGCCTCGCCCTGCTCGTGCCGCCCCTCGGCCACCTGCCGCAGCCACGGCTGCGCACCGAGCTCTCGGCGTTCCGCTCGGGCCAGGTGTGGCTCTCCCTCCTCGTGACGATGCTCGCGTTCGGCGGCATGTTCGGCGCCTTCACCTACATCGCGTACACCCTCACCGAGGTGAGCGGCTTCGCCACCGGCGCCGTCCCCTGGCTGCTGGTCCTCTTCGGCGCCGGCCTGTTCCTCGGCAACTGGGTCGGGGGCCGGGCCGCCGACCGCTCCATCGACGGGACGCTGCTCGTCTTCGTCGCCGCCCTCGTCGTCGTGCTCGTCGGATTCGCGCTCATCGCGTCGAACGGCCCGGCGACCGTCGTCGCCCTCTTCCTGATGGGCGGTCTCGGCTTCGGCACCGTCCCCGGCCTGCAGTCGCGCATCATGGGCTACGCGGCGAGCGCCCCGACGCTCGCATCGGGCGCGAACATCGCCGCCTTCAACGCCGGCAACGCGCTCGGCGCGTGGGCCGGCGGGCTCGGGATCACCGCCGGCCTGGGCTACACCTCGCCGATCTGGATCGGCGCCGGGCTGAGCGCGCTCGCCCTCCTGGTGCTCGTCGTCGCCGCACTCGCCGCGCGTCGGCGGCGCGGCGCCTCAGCCGCACCAGTCGGAGAAGCCGCCGTTCTGCACGAGCACCGGGTCGCCTGAGTCGAGGTCGACGACGGTCGTCAGGCGGTCGACGGGCGAGGGCAGATTCGGGTAGCCGTCGTACGGGGCATCCGCCGCGACGGTCTCGATCGCGACGAGCCGGCCGTTCGGCGACACGCACGACCCAGCCAGTCGGCTGCCCGGTCCGCTCGCGTAGCGGATCTCGGTGCCGCCGCCGTCGACGAGCACGACGAGCGACTCCGCACCGCCGCTCGACGCGAGCAGCACGTCCATCACGTACGCGCCCGCGGCGTCGAGCTGCTGCACCCGGCCCGGATAGGCCTGCTCGGGCAGCCCCGCCCGCGGCAGCTCGTTCGCGCTCGTCCCGCCGGTGGTGAGGTCGATGCGGGCGCCGCCGTCGGGGTCGGCGACGACGAGCACGGCGGTGCCGGGCAGGATGCCGCGGAGCTCCGCGTGCGCCCCGAGCGCCATCGGGGGCGAGAGGCCGAGGGCGTCGACGACGAAGAGCCCGCCGTCGAGGTCCTGCAGCACGAGCGAGGTGGTGCCGGGCACGAAGCGCCAGTCCGCGACGGCGAACGGCTCGCCGTCGGGGCGGAGCACCGGCTCGAGCGCGGCCTGCGCGCCCGAGACGTCGAGCGTGAACAGGGCGTGCCGGAAGCGCGGTTCGCCGCCGCCGGGGTTCGTGCGCCCGTCGAAGCTCAGGGCGACGAGCGGATGGGTCGTGGACGCCGCGATCCGGCGGACGACGCCGGGCTCGGGCAGCCCGACGGTCTGTGTCGCCCCGCCGATCCCGGCGACCCGGAGCGTGTTCGTGCCGTCCTCCTCGATCGCCGCCGCGACGACGACCTCGCCCGCCGCGGCGAAGGACTGCAGCCTCGGCGCCTCGAGCACGTCGCGCGGCGCCGGCTCGGCCGGGCTCGCCCGGCGCACGACGTCGGGGCGGCCGTCCGCGCTCCGGCGGACGAGCGTGAAGACGGGCTCGTCCGCGGTCGTGAAGCGGTACGACACCTCGGCGGGCGAGGGCTGGGCGGCCCCGACCACGTCGGTCACGGCGACCCGGAACTCCGTGTTCGCCGGCAGCGGCCGCTCGAAGGTCACCACGAGGCGGTCGCCGTCGACGTCGAGCGAGGCGGGCTCGTCGGGGCTCACTCGCAGCGCGCCCGCCTCCGCGACCGGCTGGTTCAACTGCAGCACGAGCCGGGACTCGGCGAGCCGGGTCGCCCGCTGCACGTCCACCGCGGCGTCGACGAGCTTCGGACCCTGCAGGAAGCCCGCGGCGCCGAGCGAGGCCGCGGCGAGCGCGAGCACTCCGAGCGTCGCGGCGAGCCCGCGGCGGAAGCGGCGGGCATCGGGCCCCGGCCGGGCAAGGGACTCCGACGGCGACCCGGACGGCTCAGTAGACGGCTCGGTCGACGGCTCAGTCGACGGCTCAGTAGACATAGGGCTGCTCCGGCTGCTCGACCTGGTCCAGCTCCGCGGGCAGCAGCACGAGCCCGGTGCCGCCCGCCGGATCCTGGCCGAATGCGCCGCTCACCCGCACCCAGTCGTCGACCGCGAAGCGCTCCCGCCAGCCGGGCAGGTGCACGGGGACGCCGATCGGTTGGGCGTCGACCGCGCAGCAGGTGATCGTGAACCGCGCGAGGTAGAAGGCGTCGTCGGGGTCGCCCGGGGCGGGCGTCACGAAGCCGACGAGCTCCGGCTCCTGCCCGGCGAACACGGAGGGGTCGTCGTTCTGGCGGAGGAGCAGCGCCCAGTCCTTCAGCGTGAAGCTCGCCGGGTCGGCGCCGCGGAGGCTCGGGGCATCGCCCGCGAGGTCGGCCGTGGTGCGGTCGATGTCGCGCTGCACGGCCGTGCGCGAGGTGAGCGCGGCGGGCGGGACGGCGAGGAGCGCCACGACGGCCGTCGCGACGAGGAGCACGGCGCCCCACGCGCCGAGGACCGCCCCGCGGCGGCGGGCGGACGGGGCATCCGCCGGCCCGCCGGATCCGTGGGCGGCATCCGGGTCATCCGCCTCGCCCGGACGCGGCGCGAGCGCCAGCGCGACGATCGCGGCCGCTCCGCCGAGCACCGCCATCGCCGCGGTGAAGCCGAAGTAGCGCGGATGGATGTAGAGCCCGAGCCCGCCGTCGAGCGCGAGCCAGACGGTCGCGACGACGCCCACGAGCGTGAGCGCGACG
Source organism: Agromyces mediolanus (assembly GCF_044917495.1). Lineage (GTDB taxonomy): Bacteria > Actinomycetota > Actinomycetes > Actinomycetales > Microbacteriaceae > Agromyces > Agromyces mediolanus_B. Next base: position 25,400 of record NZ_JAVSSI010000018.1, read on the forward strand.
CCCTTCCAGCGGGCCACGAGCCTAGGCAAGGAGGTTCACCCCCAGGCCGAGCGCTGCGGCGGCGAGCGCGACGATCGCGGTGAGCTGCACGAGCGTGCGCGCGGTGAAGGTGGTGCGCATGAGCGCGAGCATCTTCACGTCGATCATCGGCCCGAACACGAGGAACGCGACGATCGCGCCCGGCATGAACGTCGATCCGAAGGAGAGCACGAAGAAGGCGTCGACGTTCGAGCAGATCGCGACGACGAAGGCGAGGAGCATCAGGGCGAAGACGCTGAGCACCGGGTTCTGGCCGAGGGCGACGAGGAGCTCCCGGGACACGGCGACCTGGATCAGCCCGGCGATCGCGGAGCCGACGAAGAGCGCGGGCAGCATCGCGGAGGTCTCGTCGGCGAACATCCGGGCGGCCCGCCGCGGCTTCGACCCGGCTGCGGCGTGGTCGTGCGCGCAGGCGGCCTGGAACGCAGGCGTGAGCAGCGACATCGGACGCGGATGCCGGCTGAACACCCAGCCGACGAGGTTCGCGATGACGAAGCCGCCGAGGATGCGGGAGACGAGGATGCCGTCGTCCCAGCCGAAGGCCTGGTAGGTCGTGATGATCGTGACGGGGTTCAGGATCGGTGCGGCGAGGAGGAAGGTCATCGCCTCCCCGACGGTCAGGCCGCGCAGCACGAGCCCGCGCGCGAGCGGCACGTTGCCGCACTCGCAGACGGGCAGCAGCACGCCGAGCAGCGAGACCACCGCCCGTCGCAGCAGCGGGCTGCGGGGCAGGCGGCGGGTGAGGAGGTCGGCGGGGAGCCAGAGCTGCACCGCGATCGAGAGCAGGATGCCGAGGAAGACGAACGGCAGGCTCTCGATGATGACGCTCGCCGAGAGGGTGAGGAAGTCCTGCACGCCGTCGTCGAGCCCGGCGGAGAGCTCGGGCGGGGCGAGCCAGCGCACCGCGAGGAGGCCCGCGAGGCCGGCGATGCCGAGGGCGAGCGGCGCGGCGGCGGGGCGCGCACCCCGGGTGCCGGGCGCGGCGGGCGCGGGGCGCACCGGGGTGAGGGGACTCGGGGGCATCCCGTCGAGCGTAACCGAGAACCGGAATCGTTCTCAATAGCTCGACTCGGCCGGGCGCGGGCGGCCGGCACGGCGGACCGCCCCGCGCCGCCCGCGCCGCCCGGCGGTGCCCCACGCGTTTCGCGAGGTGCACGGCGATTCGGGCGACGCGCCGCCGAAGCCCGGCGCGCCGGCCGGTCCGTTGTGCAACTCGCAGATGCGGGCGGGTGGGCGGGGCGGGCGGCTCTCAACCGGCGAGGTCCGCCAGCGCGGCCCCGAGCACGTCGAGGTGGAGCTCGACGTCGGCGCCGCTCGTCTCCGGGCACATGAGCGCCATGTTGTGGAACGGCGTCAGGTAGACGCCCCGGTTCAGCAGGAACAGGTGCAGGTAGTCCTCGAGCTCCGTGTCCGTCGCGAGGTACGACTCCGTGCCGTTCCGCGGGGCGGGCGAGGTGAAGCGGTACTCCGAGCGGGCGCCGAGCTGCGTGACCGTCCACGGCAGCGCGAAGCGGTCGATGAGGCCCTGCACGCCCGCGGTGTACTCCCCCGACAGCGCGGTCATGCCCGCGAACGCCTCCGGGGTCAGCACCCGCTCGAGCGTCGCCCGCGCCGCGGCGAGGCTCAGCGCGTTGCCCGCGAGGGTGCCGCCGACGCCGCCCGTGTCGACGAGGTCGGCGTCCGGGTCCGACCAGATCCGGTCGGCGAGCTCCGCGCTCAGCCCGTAGGCGCCGATCGGGATGCCGCCCGCGATCGCCTTGCCGAGGGTGACGATGTCGGGCTCGAGCCCCCACGCCGCCGTGCAGCCGCCGGGCCCCGCCGAGAAGGTGTGGGTCTCGTCGTTGATGAGCAGCGTCCCGGCTTCCCGCGTCAGCTCCCGCACGCCCGCGAGATAGCCGGGCTCGGGCAGCACGATGCCCATGTTCGTGAGCGCCGGCTCCATCAGCACCGCGGCGACGTCGCCCGCGGCGAGCTCGCGCTCGAGCGCCGCGAGGTCGTTGAACTCCACGACCCGGCTCGTCTCGGTCACGTCGTAGGCGGGCCCGACGTTGCCCGGGCGCGCCCGCGGCCCGTCGGGGCCCGTGACGATGAACGACTCGTCGACGCTGCCGTGGTAGCTGAAGCTGTTCACGAGCACGCGAGGGCGCCCGGTGACCGCGCGGGCGAGGCGCAGCACCCAGCGGTTCGCGTCGGTCGCCGAGAGCGAGAAGCTCCACTCCGCGACGCCGAAGCGCTCGGCCAGGATGCCGGCGACGACGCCCGCGTCCTCGGTGGGCATCATCGTGGTCGCGCCGCCGAGGCGACCGTACCGCCGCTCGACGGCCTCGACCGTCGCCGCAGGCGAGTGCCCGGCCATCGCGCCCGTGTCGCCCAGGCAGAAGTCGACGTAGCGGTTGCCGTCGGCGTCGGTCACCCGGGCGCCGCGCGCCGAGTCGAGGTACAGCGGGTACGGCCCCGCGCTCTTCGCCATCCACGTCATCGGCACGCCGCCGAGCAGGTGCGGCGCCGCCGCCTCGTGCAGCCGCCGGGACTCCGGGGTGCGCCGGACGAACTCCCCCCGCTCGCGCGCGAGCAGCTGCCCGAGCCGGGTCCGGTCCATCGTCGTCGCGGTCATCCGCGGTTCCTCCACATCTCCTTGGCCGAGCGGAGCTGCCCGGTCGCGTCCTGATCGATCCGCCCGTCGCGGATCTGCACGAGGTACACCTCGCGCGCACGTCGTTCGCTGATCCAGCCCTCGCGCACGTCGGCGAGCACGAGCTCGGGCTCGCGCGTCGCCGGGTCGCCGTAGCCGCCGCCCCCGCTCGTGCGGGCGACGAGCCGCTCGCCGACCTCGATGACCTCCGGGCCGCAGATGTCGAGCGCGACGAGCGATCCGTCCCGCGTCCGCTTCTGCTGCTGCGAGGGCGCGCCGGCGCGTCCGCCGCGCGCCCCCGCCATCGGGTTGATCGAGCCGTCGTTCGCGTAGATCGCCTCGATCGGCCCGCCGATCGGGCCGTACTCGACGACCGTGCCCGGGGCGCCGCGGCGCTGCCCGGCCCCCTCGGTGTCGACCGCGAGGCGGCGCTCGTGGATCACGATCGGCTGCTTCAGCTCGTCGATCTCGACGCTGTCGAGGAGCAGCGTGCCGCCCGAGCCGAGGTCGTCCATCGTCAACCAGCCGTCGGTGTGCGGACCCGCGGCCCCGCCGTTCGTGCCGGTGAAGATCTGGTTCACGAACGCCGTCGCGCCGGCCCGCCGGTCGATGCCCGAGACGACGGCCTCCGCCGGCGACATCCCGGTGCCGACCTCGGCCATGCCGAGCCCGGCGCCGAGCTCGGCCATCGCGCGCTGCACGAGGTTGCCGACGCGGTTCGACAGGTTCGTCGTCGCGACCGAGCAGCTCACCGGATGCCGCGGGATGCCGACGACGCAGTTCTCGCGCAGCAGCACCCGCACGCGGCGGAAGCTGCCCTGGTTGTGCGGGATGGTGTGGTCGACGCTGTTGAACAGCCCGATGAAGGCGGCGGCGCGAGAGGTCGCCTCGCTGAGGTTCAACCCCGACGGCACGCAGTCGGGGTTGTCGCGCAGGTCGACCTCGATCATCCCCTCCTCCGGCAGGACCGTGACGGTCGCCCGGATCGGCACGCCGTCGGGCACGCCCGGGAACGGGTCGTGCACGGTGGACTTCGTCGTCGAGCCGGCGGGCAGCGCGCGGATCGTGACCTCCATCCGCCGTTCGCTGTAGTCGAGCCACTCGTCGGAGAAGCGGTCGAGCGTCTCCCAGCCGACCTCTTCGCCGAGCTCCAGCAGCGCACGCTCGCCGATGCGGGCGCTGCCCATGATCGCGAGGTAGTCGCCGCGCCACTGCTCGGGCACCCGGATGCGCATCTCGCACATCCGCAGGATGTCGTCGAGGTCGACGTAGTCCTGCTGCACCCGCACGACGGGGAAGACGAGCGCGCCCTCCTCGTAGACGTCGCGGGCGCTCGCCATGTACGTCGTCGGCACCGAGTTGCCGCAGTCGGCCTGGTGCGCCTTCGCGACGACCGTGAAGCGGTGCACGCCGTCGCGGTCGACGACGGGCACCATGATCGCGTGATCGGCCGCGTGCGTGTTGCCGTGGTACGGGGAGTTGTGCAGGAACGCGTCGCCCGGGCGCATCACCGGGAAGAACTCGCGCAGCGCCTTCGCCTGCAGGTCGGGCCCGCCCATCACGTGGATCGGCAGGCTCTGCCCCGTCGTCAGCACCTCGCCGTCGGCGGTGAGGATGCAGCAGGAGAAGTCGCGGGCGGTGTTCAGCACCCCGGAGCGGCCGGAGCGGGCGAGCGTGTTCGCCATGCGGCGGACGATCGCCTCCAGGCGGTGGCTCAGCACCGCGAGCTGGGCGCCGTCGTGGGTCGGGGCGGCGGGGGCCGCCGAACCGGGCGGTGCGGCGGTGAGTCGGTCGGTCATCGGAGGCTCTCCTGGAGTTCGGCGGGCGGCGTCGCGGGATCGGCGACGCCGGCGGGGGTGATCACGAGCGAGCCGCTCGGGGCGATCTCGACGGCGCTCGCATCGGCGACGACGATCGTCGTGAACGGCGACTCGACGAGGATCGGCCCGCGTTCGGCGATCCCGGGGGTGAGCGAGGACAGCGGCCGCACCGGCACCTCGACCATGCCGACGCCGCGCACGTACGCGGTCCGGCTCGTCGCCACGGTGCCGGACTCGAGCCGGGCGGAGAGCACGCCCTCGGCGCGCTCGAGCGGCACGCGCACCCGCGCACCCCAGCTCACGACCTCGACGGGTGAGCCGTCGTCGCGGATGCCGAGGATCTCCTCGTGCACGTCGTGGAAGTCGGCGACGAAGTCCGCGACGTCGGCGTCCCCGGCGAAGCGCTCGCCCCGGAGCGGGATCTCCAGCTCCCAGATCTGCTGCGGGTAGCGCGCCTCGGCGTAGAGGCCGATCGAGGCATCCGCCCCGCCCATCCGCTCGGCGAAGGCGCGCCCCCGGGCGAGGAGCTCGGCGAGGGCGGCGTTCACCCGCTCGGCGTCGAACGCCGAGGTCAGCGCGGGAACGGTCGAGGAGTACACCGCGGTGTAGTCGCTCATCAGGGCCCCCGCCGCGGCGAGCGCGGCGCCCACGGCGGGCATCACGAGCGAGGGCGAGCCGAGCCGGCCCGCGACCGCGGCCGCGTTCAACCCGGCGGCACCGCCCCCGCCGACGAGCACGGCCGCGGCGGGGTCGATGCCCTGCTGGAGGGTGATCTCCTCGATGGCGTGCACCATCTGCTCGGTGGTGAGGTCGAGCACGGCCGAGGCCGCCTCCACGAGCCCGAGGCCGAGCGGGCCGGCGACGTCCTGCTCGATCGCCCGGCGCGCGGCCTCGACGTCGAGCCGCATGCGACCGCTCGAGAAGCGCTCCGCGTCGAGGTAGCCGAGCACGAGCGCGGCGTCGGTGACGGTCGCGGCGGTGCCGCCGCGACCGTAGCAGGCGGGGCCCGGCTGGGAGCCGGCGCTCTGCGGTCCGACGTGCAGGAGTCCGCCGGGGTCGACCCAGGCGATGCTGCCGCCGCCGGCGCCGGCGCTCTTCACGTCGATCGAGGGCAGCCCGGTGAGGTGCCCGGTGCCCTCCTCGCCGACCCAGGCGGTGCGGGTCGAGGGGATCTCGCCGCGGCGCACGAGCGTGACGTCGAAGGTCGTGCCGCCGGCATCCGCGATGATCACCGCGTCCGAGCCGGTGTCGGCGGCCGCGTAGGCGCGCCCGGCGACGGGCGCCATCGACGGCCCCGAGTTCAGCGTGACGATCGGCGCCGCCGCGGCATCCTCGACCTCGACGACCCCGCCCATGGAGGTGACCATGAGGATGCGGCCGGCGAGCCCCGCCTCGCGCAGCCGGCCGGTGAGGGCGGCGACGTAGTCGGACATGAGCGGCTTCAGCGAGGCGTCGATCGCGGTCGACGAGGCGCGGCGGTACTCGCGGAGCGAGGGGTTCAGCGCGTGCGAGAGGCTGAACGGCACGCCGCCGAGCCGGCGGGCGAGCACCTCGCCCACGGCGAGCTCGTGCGCCGGGTTCACGGTCGACCAGAGCAGGCACACCGCGACGGCCTCGACGTCGAGCTCGAGCAGCCGGTCGCAGGCCGCCTCGACGGCGGCGAGGTCGATCGGCTCCAGCTCCTCCCCCGTGGAGAGGATGCGGCCGGGCACCTCGAAGGTGAGGCGGCGCGGCACGTACGGCTCCGGATAGGGCACGGTGAAGTCGTAGGGGTCGCGGCGCCCGCCCTCGCGGAGGAGCAGCACGTCGGGGTGCCCGCTCGTCACGAGGAGCGCGGTGCGCGCCGCCGTGCCCGTGAGCACGGCGTTCAGCCCGCGGGTCGTCGCGTGGGCGAGGCTCGACACCCGGTCGAGGAACTCGCGCGCACCGACCCCGTCGGCCGCGGCGGCGACGCCGATGACGTCGAGGATGCCCTGCACGGGGTCGCTCGGCACGGTGGGCGCCTTGAAGAGACGGAGGAGTCCGCCCTCCTCGACGACGAGGTCGGTGAAGGTGCCGCCGATGTCGACGGAGAGGCGCAGGCGTTCAGAAGCCATAGGACGACACCCCCGCGGCGCTCAGTTCCTCGGCGCCGAGCGGGCGGGCGAGGCCCGCGGCCTCCTCCAGGTCGGCGAGGAAGGGCGCGATGCGCCCGGTGTTGTGCGGCATCGGCACGAGCACCATCCCGACCGGGGCGGGCACCGAGCGCGCCGCGAACATCCAGCCGCGGCGGCGGAGCTCCTCGGCCGTCGGCCGCAGGTCGAGCGTGGTGGAGTGGATGAGCGACATGTTGATGCGCGAGCCCGGGTGGATCTCGAGGCCCTCGATCCGCTCGACGCCGGCGTTCAGCTCGTCGCGCATCGCCATCGAGGCGAGCGAGACGGCCTCGTAGCCGGCCTGGCCGAGCAGGCGCACCATCGACCACGCGCCCGCGATCGGCCCGACGCCGCGGGTGCCGGACATCGTGCCGTTCGGCGGGCAGATCTCCTTCGCGGCGGCGAGGAGCTCCTCGTCGCGGAACAGCAGGCTGCCCGCGGGCGGCGGCGCCATGCCGTTCTTGTGCAGGTCGGCGCTGATCGAGCGCACGCCGGGCACCCGGAAGTCCCAGGCCGGGATGGTCGGGTCGTAGCCGGAGCTCTCGAGGAAGGGCAGGATGTACCCTCCGAAGGCGCCGTCGACGTGCAGGTAGAGCCCGTGCCGCTCGGCGATCTCGCCGATCTCGGCGATGGGGTCGACGCTGCCGAAGGCCCAGGTGCCCGCGGTCGCGATGATCGCGATGGTGTCGGGGCGGATGGCGGCCTCGATCGCGGCTGGGTCGACCTCGTGGAGACGGCCCTCGGGCGCGGGCACGACGATCGCGTCGAGGTCGAACATCCGGCAGAGCTTGTGCAGCGAGTAGTGCCCGTTGTCGGGGAACACGACGCTGCCGCCGCGGCGGCCGGAGAGCTGCTTCGCCGTCAGGATGGCGCACATGTTCGACTCGGAGCCGCCCGCGGTGAGGAATCCCGTCGGCGTCTCCGCGCCCATCAGCCCGCCCATCCAGGCGATGACCTCGGCCTCCATCTCGCGCGCGCCGCCCCCGGTGATCCACGTCTCGCCGTGGATGAAGCGGCGGTAGGCGTCGACGGCGAGCTCGCGCACCTCGTCGCCCCAGGGGGTGAGCGGGGTGTCGACGAGGTGCGGTCCCTCGTCGAAGAGGTTGCTCGGCATCTCGGGGAAGCGCGAGACGACCTCGAGTCGGTCGAGCTCCTGCTCGAACTCGCGTCGGGTCAGCCCGCTGGGATAGGTGGTCATGATCGGCCTCTCGGAAACGGCGGTGGTCGGGTGGGGACGGTGCGGCGGGGTGCTCACTGGGCGGTGAATCCCCCGTCGACGGCGAGGCTCGCGCCGACGACGTAGCGCGACGCGTCGGAGGCGAGGTAGACGACGGCCGGGGCGATGTCGTCGACCTCGCCGATGCGGCCGGCCGGCGTCGTCGCGAGGATCTCGGCCTCGAGCTCCGGCGTGATCAGCTCCGCGTTGATCGGGGTGCGCACGTTGCCGGGCGCGACCGCGTTCACGCGGATGCCGGCGGGCGCGAGCTCGGTGGCGAGCGCCTTCACGATGAGCTCGATCGCGCCCTTCGAGGCGCAGTAGGCGGAGTCGTTCGGCGAGCCGACGCTGCCGGACATCGAGGAGACGAACACGATCGAGGCGCCCGGCTCGAGGTGGGGGTGCACGGCCCGGGTGAGCCGGAACGGCGCCCGCACGTTCACCTCCCAGTGCTCGTCGAAGATCTCGTCGCTCGTGTCGTCGAGCGAGGCCATCCGGTAGATGCCGGCGGCGTTCACGAGCACGTCGATCCGGTCGAAGGCCTCGAGCGCGGCGGCGACGACGGCCTCGGGCGCGCCGTCCTCGCGCAGGTCGATCGCGATGGAGCCGATGCTCGACCCGGTCTCGCGGAGCTCCTGCACGAGCTCGGCGAGCCGGGAGCGGGAGCGCCCGACGAGGAGCACGTCGGCCCCGGACTGCGCGGCGAGCCGGGCGATGCCCGCCCCGATGCCGGAGCTCGCGCCGGTGACGATGACGGCCTTGCCGTCGAGGCGGAACGGGTGGGGTGCGGTCATCGACCGGCCTCCTTCGCGGTGAGTTCCTCGGAGATCTCCGCGGCGACGCGGCGCGCGTCGGCGCCGATCGTGCGGGACCCGAGCCAGTAGAAGAGCGCCGCGGCCACGGCGGAGAGGCCGACGGCGAGGGCGATGGCGAGCCGGGTGCCGAAGGCGCTCGAGATGAGGCCGGAGATGACGGCCCCGAAGAAGCCGCCCATGAGGAAGGTGAACAGGGTCATCACCGCGAACGACTGCGCGACGTAGCGCGGCGGCGTCACGGAGGCGATGATCGCGCCCACCGAGACGAGGGTGAGCCCGTTGAACATCATCGCGACGACGTAGACGATGAGCAGCAGCCAGAGGGGCTCGGCCCAGATGCCGAGGACCATGAGCGCGCCGAAGCCGACGATGCCGATGAGTGCGAGGTACATGGTGCGCGCCGGGTTCGTCCGGTAGAGCCGGTCGAACTGGCGTCCGCCGATGAGCATCGCCGCGATCACCGGGATCTGCGTGAGCGAGAAGATGATGCCGCGCTGCAGGGCGTCGAGCCCGTAGGTGCCGCCGAACAGCAGGGACACCTGGATCGGCACCGCGTACAGTGCGAGCCCGAGCGAGCCGATGCCCATGCACAGGAAGAGGAAGGTGCGGATCCTCACGAGCCGGCGGAACGCCGCGAACACGCCGATCGGCTGCTCCCAGACCATCGAGCCGCCGGTGGCGATCGCATAGACGTGCCCGCCGCGGGGCGGCTCCTTCAGGAAGATCGCCGCGCAGACCGCGAGGATCGCGTAGGGCACGGCGAGGCCGAGGAAGGAGTAGCGCCACGCGTTCTCCCCCGCGCCCGACAGCACCGCGATGGTGCCCGCGAGCGTCGGCCCGATGAGCTGGCCGAGCGGAGTCGCCATCGCGTGCAGCGAGTACACGCGGCCGCGCCCCTCGACCGGGTACGCCTCGGCGATCATCGCGCCGAAGACCGGCTGCGAGTAGGCGGCCGCGAGCCCCGTGAGGGTCATCGCGATGAAGATCTCCCAGACCGAGCTCGCGAAGAACGCCCACACGAGCGCGCCCGTGCCGAGCGCGGCCGAGCCGACGACGAGGTAGCGGCGGCGCATCCGGTCGGCGAGGTACGCCATCGGCGGCCCGAGGAGCGTCAGCGCGACACCGGAGAAGGCGAGCACCGCGATGAGCATCGCGTCGTCGAGCTGGAAGGAGCGCTGGATGTCGGGTGCGAGCGTCGTGCCGGCGTCGCGCACGAGCTGCTCCATCATGACGAGCGGCACGGCGAGCGAGACGACGCTCCAGCCGCCGCGGCGGAGCGTCTCGCGGAGCGAGATGGTCTCCTGCATGCCGGGCAGGATGGCGTCGGCGACGGCGTCGACCACGTCGTCGATGCCGTCGGCGCGCGCAGCGGCGTGGTCGGCGGCCGGCGCGGCGGTGCGCTCGGCGGCCGGCTCGGGGGGTTTGCGGGTGTTGGGGATCTCGGTCACGTCATCGTCCTTCGATCGGGGGAGGCCGCCGGGCCCGGTCGGGCCCGGCGGGGACTGCATCAGAGGCGGCCGTCGAGCCAGTCGAAGAGGTACTCGCCGGCCGTGCCGAACGCGCCGGTCTGGCAGTGCAGCTGCGCGGTCGTGGACGCGTCGAAGAGCATGAGCTCCTTGCGGCAGGTGAGGGCCTCGTAGAGCTGGTGCGCCTGCCCCGCCTCGAACACCTCCTCGGTGCCGTCCATCACGAGCGTCTCGGCCTCGATCTGCCCGGCGAGCTCGCGGATGTCGAACTTGTCGAACTCGACCATGAGCTCGTAGGGGGTCGCGACGCCGTGCTTCCACATCGAGTCGCGGAGGAACCACGACGCGACGGGCGAGGCGTCCGACACCGCCGAGGCGACGGCGTTGAAGGTGTCGGGCCCGTCGGCGTACGCCTCGGTGAGCGCGGGCGGCAGGCCGATCCGGATGGACTCGCCCCAGTGGATGGCGCCGGGGTTCGCGATGCAGACCTTGAGCCGCTTCTCGAAGGCGGCGGCCCGCGGGGCGAGGTGCCCGCCGAAGCTCAGGCCCATGAGCCCGATGCGCTCGGGATCGACGCCCTCGAGCTGCACGGCGACGTCGACGATGGGGGTGACGACGTTCTCCCAGTCGGGGCGGAACGGCAGGCCGTTGACCCGGATCGCCATGCCCTGGCCCGGGCACTGCACCGAGAGCGCGTGGTAGCCGCGGCGGATGGCGTTCTCGTACACCCAGCCGGTGTCCTCGCTCCACGCGTCGCGCCCCTGGAAGAAGATGAGCAGCGGCGCCTTCGCCTCCGCGATCGGGCTGCGGTAGAGGTAGGCCGGCAGGAAGCTCGACTCGTAGGGGATCTGCAGCGCCTCGCCGGGGAAGCCGGAGAGCTCGAGGTAGCGGTCCCAGCAGCGGTACGCGTCGAGGGCGTTCGTGCGGGTGCGCGGCTCGTCCGGCAGGGCGTGGTGGATGAGGGAGCCGCGCCAGTAGGTCGCGGCGCGCTTGTAGAGCGAGGCGGCGCTCTGGCGGTGGCCCCGGCCCTCGGCCTGCTCGGCGCGATCCTGGAGGCGCGCGGCGAGCGCGGACCACTCGTCGAGCCACATCTGCTCGTCGTCGGAGGCGATGCGGCCGCCGACCTCGAGGCACTCGCCGAGGTCGGCGCCGCCGTAGAACATCTGGCCCAGCTGGTGCTTGAACTGGTCGTCCATCACCTCGCTCTCGAAGAAGCGGAACGCGGTCCAGTGCGGGCCGGGGAAGTACTCGTTCACTCGGGCAATCGGTCGTGCTGCGGTGTCGGTCACTGCTGCTGCTCCTTCTCGGCGTGGGGTGCGTGGGGTCGTGCGGTGTCGGGCCGCCGTCCCGCCCAGGGGCGGGCCGCCTCGAGCTGGGCCGCGAGGCGGTAGAGCAGCCCTTCGTCGCCGTACGGGCCGACGAAGTGGGTGCCGACCGGGATGCCGTCGGCCGTCCAGTAGAGCGGGACGGACATGGCGGGCTGGCCGGTCACGTTGATGAGGGTGGTGAAGGGGAGGAAGAGGCCGGCGGCGCGCTGCCCGCGGAACGGGTCCGAGGCATCCGAGGAGAACGAGCCGAGCGGCGGCGCGACGCTGCCCGCGGTCGGGGTGAGCCACACGTCGTAGGGTCGCTGGAAGTCGGCGAGCCGCTGGCTGAGCGCCTGCAGCTCGGCGAGCGCGTCGAGGTACTGCAGGATCGTGACCTCGCTCGAGCGGCCGCGCTCGATCATGGCCCAGGTCGCCGGCTCGAAGAGCTCGGCGGTGGCCGTGCGGCCGGTGACCCGTTCGAGCCGGGCGATGTCCCAGGCCAGGCCGCCCGCCGAGACGGTGGAGAACGGGCCGGCGAGCGCGGCGCCGTCGATCTCGGGCTCGCGGTGCTCGACCTCGTGCCCGAGCTCCGCGCAGAGCCGGGCCGCGTCCTCGACCGCGGCGATGCAGTCGGGGTGCAGCGGGATGCCGAGGGGCGAGGCGGTGCTGTAGACGATCCGCAGGCGGCCCGGGTCGCGGCCCACCTCCTCGGCGTAGGGGCGCTCCGGCCGGGGCGCGATGAAGGGGTCGCCGGGCAGCGGCCCCGCGGTCGCGTCGAGGAGGGTCGCGCAGTCGCGGACGCTCAGGGTGACGGCGTGCTCGCTGAGCACCGCCATCCGGCTGCTGAGGCCGGTGTGCCGGCGGGCCGAGGTGATCCGGAGCCGGGTCGGCTTCATGCCGAAGACGCCGCAGTTCGAGGCGGGGATGCGGATCGACCCGCCGCTGTCGCTCGCGTTGGCCATGGGGACCATGCGGGTCGCGACCGCCGCGGCCGCGCCGCCGCTCGAGCCGCCCGCGGAGAGCCCGAGGTTCCAGGGGTTCCGGGTCGGCCCGAAGAGCTCGGGCTCGGTCGTCGGCTGGAGACCGAACTCGGGGAGGTTCGTCTTGCCGAAGGGGATGAGCCCGGCGGCCTTGTAGCGGCGGGTGAGCTCGCCGTCCGTCGCGGGCACGTAGTCCTGCAGGAAGCGGCTCGCCGAGGTCATCGGCACGCCGGCGTAGCCGACGCCGCCGCCGTCCTTCAGGAGGAACGGCACGCCGGCGAACGGGCCGTCGGGGATCGGCTCGGCGACCGCGCGACGGGCCTCGTCGTACATTGTGCCGATGACGGCGTTCACGGCCGGGTTGCGGGTCTCGACGCGCTCGATGGCGTCCTCGAGCAGCTCGGCCGCGGTGACCTCGCCCGCGCGCACGAGTGCGGCCATGCCGAGGCCGTCGAGGTCGTCGGGTAGTCCGATCATGCTCACTCCTTCGTGGTGGGCGCTCCGCGTTCGTCGCGCTAAAAGAAGTATTGCCGCTTAACTACTTTTCCGCCACTGTTTCGATTGCGAATCCATAACGGAACGATCGATTCGATTGTGAGAGCGAGCGATTCGACGGTCGAGGAGCGGATGCCTCGAGCGTTCCGATGCCGCCCGCGAGTGCCCACTGCCGACCCGAGGCCGGGCTCGCAGGGTCGCCGAACACCGGCCGACGAGACGTCGACCGCGCGGACGCGCAGGACCTAGGCGGTCCCCCAGGCGTACTTGACCTTCTCGATGTAGAGGTAGTTGTAGGTCTCGGTGGAAGTCACCCCGGGCAGGGTGCGGATGCGGTCGTTCACGATCGCCAGGAGTTCGCGGGCGTCGGTGCAGACGAGCTCGACGATGAGGTCGTAGTGCCCCGAGGAGACGACCACGTAGACGAGCTGCTCGACCTCCGCGAGCGCCGCGGCGAGGGCGCGGATGTCGCCATCCGCCCTGATGCCGACCATCGCCTGGATGTGGAAGCCGAGCTTCAGCGGCTGCGAGACCGCGACGATCTCGATGACGCCGGACTCCATCAGCCGCTGCACCCGCTGCCGGGCCGCCGCGCTCGAGAGGCCGACCGCCGGGCCGAGCTTCGAGTAGGGCATGCGCCCGTCGGTCTGGAGCAGCCGGATGAGCGCCTTGTCGATGTCGTCGAGCGCGGGGGTCGCTCCGGCACCCGTCACTGCGTCCGCCATCCCGGCCTCCGATTCCGTCGAGACCGGCCGGGGCCCGCGGGCCGCTCCGATCGCGCTCCTGCAGGATACCGTCGCGGGGCCGTAGGGTACGAGGCGGGCACGCACCCGAAAGGCAACCATGCACACCGACGACCCCGCCGCGCTCCTCGACTCCGTCCGCACCGTGATCCGGCTCGCCCGCATCGCGCAGCAGGCCTGCGAGGAGGCCGGGCTGAACCTCGCGCAGTACCGCGCCCTGAACAGCGCGCGCGACGCCGGTCGTCGCGCCTACGAGCTCGCGCAGGCGACGGCGGTCACCCGGCCCGCGGTGACCTCGCTCACGAACGGTATGGTGAAGGCCGGGCTGATCGCCCGGGAGTCCTCGAAGACGGATGGCCGCGGCGTGGTGTTCGTCGTCACCGAGTACGGCAGCGAACGGCTCCGGGAGGCCGAGGCGCTGCTCCTCGCCCGGTTCCGCGAGGTGCTCGGCGACGCGGTCGGCGCGCTCGAGGCGCTCGACACCATCCCACTCGAGCTCGCGCTCGACGAGCAGGTCGACCGGGACTTCGGCGCCCGCGCCTGACGCGAGCGGGCCTGACTCGGGCGCGCCTGACGCGGGCGGGCCTGACGCGCTCGGGTCTGGCGCCGGCGCGCCTGACTCGGGCGGGCGCTACTCGGCCCCCGCCGCGCCCCGCTCCCGGCCGAGCACGAGCGCCGCGAGGACCGCCCCGAGCGAGACCACGGCGGCCACGCCGAACGCCGTGGCGACCGCGACCGCATACCCCTCCCGCGGCACGAGGCCGGCGACCACCGCGCCGAGCACGGCGACGCCCGCGGCGCCGCTCAGCGAGCGCAGCATGCTGACGAGCGAGGTCGTGCGGCCGACGCGCTCCGGAGCGACTGCGAGCTGGGCGACGAGGAGGAACGTCTGCATCAGGGCGCCCATGCCGAGGCCGACGAGGCTCGCCGAGGCCACCACGAGCCAGTCGGGCGGCGACACCGCGATCGACGCGAGCCCGGCGAGTCCCGCCGTGAGGAGCAGGGAGCCCGCGAGCATCGTGCGGCCCCGCGCCCGCGGACCGCGCGACACGAGGTGGCCGCTCACGATCGAGGAGACGAGTGTCGCGGCGAGGAGCGGCGCCACGAGGAGTCCGGTGATCGCCGCTGAGACCCCGCGCGCGAGCTGCCAGTACTGGCTCAGGTACAGCACCGCGGAGAACATGACGGCGCCGATCGCGACGCTGCCGATGACGCTCCAGCGCACCGCGGGCACGGCGAGGGCGCCGAGCTCGACGACCGGATCGGCGACCCGGCGCTCGACGAGCACCAGCGCGATCGCGGCGAGGACGCCCACGCCGCCGAGCGCGACGCCCGGCACCGACCACCAGGGGAACGCGACGCCGCCGAAGGTCACGAGGAGGAGCACGGCGGTGACGGCGACGGCGAGCAGCGCGATGCCCGCGGCGTCGACCCGGAACGCGCCCGGGCCGCGCCGGCGCGGTAGCGCCGCCTCGACGACGACGAGCCCGACGAGCGCGAAGGGGATGAGGACGAAGAACGCGGAGCGCCAGCCGGCGCCGGGCAGCTCGACGAGGAATCCGCCGATGAGCGGACCGCAGAGGCTCGCGATCGACATCGTCGCGCCGAGGTAGCCGAGGTAGGCCCCGCGGCGCTGCCCCGGGACGACGCGGGCGATGACCGCCTGGCTCGCGACGAGGATGCCGCCCATCGCGACGCCCTGGAGCGCCCGGGTGGCGATGAGGCCGCCGAGCCCGGGGGCGAGGCCCGCGCCGAGGCATCCGAGCACGAAGACGACGAAGGCGGACTGCACCACGCGCTTGCCGTCGAAGGCGTCGACGAGCCGGCCCCAGATCGGGATCGTCACCGTCATGGCGAGCAGGGAGCCGACGACGACCCAGCTGCCGCCGGCCGGATCGGCGCCGAGGTCGGCCTCGATCGCCGGCAGCGTGTTGGCGACGATCATCGCGCTCGAGGCCGAGCCGAAGAGGCCCACGGTGAGGCCGACGAGCACGGTCGCGGCGCGGCGCGGCGCCAGCGCATCTAGTTCAGTCACTTAACTAGTATGCCCGGCGTTTCGCGAGTTGCACCATGATTCGGACGACACGCGGATGCCGCACGGCGCGCCGCGGCATCCATCCTGCACCCCGCAGGAGCAACGGGATGGGATGGGAACTCGCGGCTTCTGGATGGCGCGACGCCGAACCGGGCCCCGACGCGCAAGGATGGGAGCGCAGGCAGACGAGGGACGTGACGCAGGAGACATGACGCAGCACACAGCGAAGACCCGGGTTCGATGGTGGATGGCGATCGCCGGAGTCTGCGCGGTGCTCGCCGTCGGCGCGGGCGTGATGACCGCGGGCGTGGGCATGCCGCGCCTCCCGCCGAGCATCCGGGTCGACGCTCCGGACGTGCTCCGCGTCAGCGACGCGTCCGGGGCCACGGCGGAGCTCCGCCTGATCAACGGCGTGTCGCCGGCCGTGGACCCCCGGGTGTCCGAGCTCGACCGGATCGACGAGGAGTCCTACACCGCCGCGGAGGTCCCGGTGGATGCCGACATCGGCTTCCTCATGCCGGGCGAGGAGCCGCCGGCATCGCGACAGGTGCGCGGCCAGGGCGTCGACGAATCCGGGGAGCTCGGCGACATGTACGACCCCCTCGCCTCGTACGTGCTCATCGACGACGGCGAGGGGACGGTGCTCCCCGAGGAGACCGACCTGGACGGCGACCGCACGGCGGCGAAGGGCTCCGCCGGCCTCGTCGTCGAGGTCGACGACCCCGCGGTCTCGCGGCTCTTCCCCGGGTACAACCGGACCGTCCGCGACGAGTCGGGCGCCGAGACGGAGGCGCCCGCCTGGGACGTGCAGTTCGACCTCGCCGCCGCGCACGAGCAGGGCCGCACGAACCTGCCGCTGCCGCTCGGGTGGTACGCCTCGCCGTTCGCGAAGGGGCTCGACGCCGCCGCGCCGTGGCTGCTCGGCGGCTTCATCCTGGCGACGCTCCTCGCTCTGGCGCTGGCCAGGTGGGAATCGGTGCGGGGCCGGCGCAGTGCCGAGGCGGGCGCTGCAGAGACCGACTGAGCGGGGCCGCGGGACGACCGTGGTCGCGTGCGCGTGGATAACTCAGGGAGACGGAGACTTCCAGCACGAAGCGTTGACGCCCCGAGGGCGTCAACGGCGAAGCGCCGGTCCTGCGCCCGACTACGCTCTGGCGGGCCCCGTCGACTCGCGCACCACGAGCTCGGGCTGGAAGAGGTACTCGGTCCTGGACGCTCGGATGCCGTTCATCTCCCCGACGAACGCATCAGCGATGGCCACCCCCATCGCGGTGACCGGCTGTCGGACCGTCGTGAGCGGCGGCCAGGCGTGTCGCGCAATCACCGAGTCATCGAAGCCGACGACGGACAAATCGCGAGGAATCTCAAGGCCTTGCCTGCGGGCCTCCGCCAGTACCCCGACCGCGATGAGGTCGTTCGCGCAGACCACTGCCGTGCAGCCGGCCGCGATCAACGCTCGCCCAGCGCTGATTCCGCCATCGTCGGTGTAGAGCGACGGCTCGATGACGCCGCGCGCTCCATCACCGGCGTGCTTCTTCATCGCGCTGTGGAATCCTTCGGACTTCCGCTGCGCGGCCACGTAGGACTCTTGTCCGACCGCGAGTCCGATCCTCCTGTGCCCCATGGCAGTGAGATGGCGCACGGCGAGCTCCATCGCACTGTGCTCATCAATAGAGAAGAACGGCGCATCGACCCCGGTGCGGTAGCCGTTCACGAACGCCAACGGCAAGCCGAGCCCCAACAGCTGGATGTACCGCTCCATCGGGAATCCTGAGTCGGAGTGTCGGCCGGAGAAGAAGACGATCCCCGCCGCACCGGCCTCGATGAACATGTCGATGTACTCGTCCTCGTCGAGCCCGCCTTCGCTCTGGGAGCCGATCAGCGGGGTGAAGCCTCGACGTGCGAAGTTGGGCCCGAGGGCTTGGGCGAATGCGGGAAAGACCGGGTTGATCAGCTCGGGGAGGAGCAGACCCACCGGACGACCGGTGCGTCGTCGCAGACGCGCCGGCCGTTCGTAACCCAGTAGGTCCAGAGCGGTCAGAACTGCCTGACGCTTGTGTTGAGCGACTCCCGGCTTGTCATTGAGAACGCGGCTGACCGTGGCTTCGCTGACCCCCGCGTGCGCTGCAATATCCGCGAGAGTCGCACCCATGCGGGTAAGGCTAGCATCGGCGAACTCCACCCCGGCTACTTCACGGATCCAGCGGTGAGACCACTCACGATGTACTTCTGGAGCACGAAGAAGAGGACGACCACGGGCAGCGCCGCGAGCACTGCACCGGCCGCGAAGACGGGCCAGTTCGCAGAGGTCTCCTGAGCGATGAACTGGTAGAGGCCGACGGCGAGGGTCTTCCTCTCCGGCGCGGTCAGGAGCACGCTCGCGATGACGAACTCGTTGATCGTCGCGATGAACGAGAGCAGGCCGACCACGGCCAGAACGGGAGCCGAGAGCCGGAGGATGATCGTGAAGAAGATCCGGCTGTGCCCGGCACCGTCGAGCTTCGCCGCTTCGTCGATTGACACGGGGACGGTGTTGAAGAACCCGTACATGAGATACGTATTCACGCCGAGGGCGCCGCCCAGGTAGACCATGATCAGCCCGATATGGGTGTTCAGCCCGAGCGCCGGGAAGATGTCGCCGATGCCCTTCATCAGCAGGAAGATCGCGACCACCGCGAGCAGTTGCGGGAACATCTGCACGAGGAGGATCGTGATCAGCCCGAGCCGGCGTCCGGAGAACCGCATTCGCGAGAAGGCGTAGGCGGCGAGCCCGCCGAGGAGGACCGTGCCGGCTGCCGTCACCAACCCGATGAGCAGGGTGTTCATGAACCATGCTGCGAACGGTTGAGCCGGGTTGCTGAAGAGATTGATGTAGTTCTCCAGGCTGAACTTCGTGAAGAGACCGGTCGAGCCGGCCAGGCTTCCGTTCGGGTTCAGAGATGCGGAGACGATGTACAGGATCGGGAACACCGCGATGACCGAGGTCAGGATGACCACGATGTACTTCGCGGCGAGCGCCCGGGCGGTCCTGCGGCGCTGGGAGGGCCCCTTCGGGACACGCCCGCTCCTCTCCCCGCGGGGGTTCACTTCAGGCGTATGCGACGTGGCCGGGTACGTGTCGATGGACATCAGTTGAGCTCCTCGAGCGTTTTGGTGCGGCGGAAGCTGATCACCGAGATGACCGCGACCAGAACGAAGATGATGATCGAAAACGCGCTCGCGAGGCCGAAGTCGCGTCCCCCGGTCTCGCCGAATGCGACCTTGTAGACCAGGGTGATGAGAATGTCGGTCGCGCCGACGTTCATGTCGGTGGTGATGTCCTGCGGGCCGCCTCTGGTCAGCATGTAGATCAGATTGAAGTTGTTGAAGTTGAACGCGAAGGACGCGATCAGCAGCGGCGCCATCGAGACCATGAGCAAGGGGAGCTTGATGCGCCGGAACACCGCCCATGGTCCGGCCCCGTCGACTTTGGCGGCTTCGACGAGCTCTTCCGGGATGGACTGGAGCGCCCCGGTGGCGACCAAGAACATGTACGGATAGCCGAGCCAGAGGCTCACCATGAGAATGCTGAACTTCGCCAGGATCGGGTCGGTCAACCATGGGATCTGCGCCCCGCCGAAGAGCACTTGGTTGATGAAACCGAACTGCGGGTTGAGCATCCCGCTCCAGATGAGTGCCGAGAGGAAGACGGGGAATGCGTACGGCAGAATGACGAGGACACGGAACGTCCTGCGGAATCGCAGCCGCCAATCGTTCAGGATGAGCGCGAGGAACACACCGACGGCGAAGGTCGCTGCGACGGTGAATCCAGCGAAGACGAAGGTCCAGAGGACCACTGCGATCAATGGTCCTCGAATGGACTCTTCAGTGAACGCTCGAACGAAGTTCTCGAAGCCCACATCGATCTTCCAGCCGGGCATGAGCTGAGTTCCGTCGGCCGCGACGAAGGCGCCGTCCCCGGTGTCCTCGTAGATCCTCCCGGTGGCGGTGTCGATGAACGCGTCGGCGGTTTCGTCGTACTGCATCTTCGCCGAGTAGACGAACGCTTGGGATCCGTCAGGAGTCCGCAGCGCCCCGTCGTTCGGGTCGTCGGTGAGTGGCACGCTCATCGCAGCCAGTTGCTCTTGTTCAGCGAGCACACCGGCGAAGTCCAGCGTGGTGTAGCCCTCGACGGCGACGGCACGGCCGCCTTCGAAATCAGCATCCGCTGGTTGTAACGGCCGGTCCTCTCCACCGATGAGCGCCTCACCGTCGGGGTCGGTCACCAGGAAGGAGAGCTGCCCGAACTGTTCGACGACGACCATCGGATAAGCGGGGGAATCGGGGACCCGAGTGAGCGATTTGTTGATGAGCGCCTCGACGGCGGCTTCCTTCGAGCCGATGTGCCCGTCACCGTAGTTCGTGAAGGCGACGTACCCGCTGTAGATGATGGCGTACATCTGGAAGACCAACAGGAACACAGTTCCCGGGATCAGGTACTTGGCGGGGAGGCTCCCCCTTCGGATGTAGATCCAGTTGATCAGGGCTGCGGCCACCAGCGCGACAGCCGCGAGCACCAAGTCCTCGTTCAACGCGAGGATGAATGCCGCGTAGATGACCACCGCGTCGAGCACGCCGAGGCTGATGATCTTGATCAGCACCACCCAGGTGGACGGTGCGCCGGCAACGGCGCGAGTGGTGGGGCGTTGACGTTTCCGGCTTCTGTCGGTGCTGGAAGGCGATTGCAGTTCGGTGGTGGTCACACGTGCTCCTGAATGCGGTTGGACGGCTGGAAGGGCCGAGGCGGTTGGGGCTCCGCCTCGGCCCGGTCTGTTATCCGCCGACGACTTCGCGGAGCCGTTCGGTCATCGCCTGCCATGCTTCCGTCGGGTCTCCGGCCGTTCCGTTCAGCAGCGCAGACTGAGTGGCGCCGAGGTTGTCCCAGACCGCCCCCATCTCGGGGATCGAGGGCATCGGCACGCCCGTCCGGCCGACCTCGCCGAACGCGCCCACATCGGGGTTCTCGGCGGAGGCGATCTCGAACGCGGAGTTCAGCGCCGGCGGGCGGCCGCCGGCTTCGTAGAGCGCGAGCTGCGCCTCTTCGCTGCCGAGGTAGTTCACGACGAACTCGTTGGCCGCGATGGCATTCTTGCTCTGCGAGCTGACGAAGAAGCCCTGCACGCCCACGAAGGGAGTCGGCGCGTCCGGGCCCGCCTGCGGGATGGCCTCGATGGCGTAGTCGATGCCGCCTTCCTGGAACGCGGGGAGGTTCCACGGACCGGAGAGCATGAATGGCGACTTGCCAGCGGCGAACTCGTCACGTGCGATGTCACCGGTGATGCTGGTGTTGATGATTCCGGCCGCGCCCCACTCGACGAGCTTGGCCGCGAACGCGTTCCCACCCTCGCTACCCACCAACAGCTCGGAGGTGTCGTACCCGTTGTCCGCGTCGAAGGCGAAGAGCGGGGCACCGTAGGAGGTCTGGAGGGGGTACAGGTGGTACGGGTCCGAGTCCACCGGGTCTGAGGGCACGAGCACCGGATACTGGGCGGCGCCGCTCGCGACGACGGCTTGCCCGGCAGCGATCAGCTCGTCCCAGGTGGCCGGGGTGGACGAGGCGAGCGCCGTGTTCCGCAGAAGCGCGATGTTCTCCAGGGAGACTGGCAGCCCGTAGGTGACCTCGTCGTAGGTCATGGCACCGATGGCGACGTCGGAGAAGTCCCCAGCGGTGTCGCCGAGCTCGAGCGGAGCCACGACCCCGTTCTGGACGAGCTGGCCAAGCCAGTCGTTGCCGCCGACCATGACGTCCGGGCCTTCCCCTGCCGGCACCTGCTGGATGAAGTCGTTGCGCATCACATCGCCGTACTCCTTCTGCACGAGCTCGACCTTGATGCCCTTGTCGTCCTCGAACTTCGCAGCGATGTCCTGCATCTCTTCGACACGGTTCGCGTCGACCCAGACGGTGAGCGTGGCCGACGTCGATGACTGCCCGCCTCCCCCGCCCGCCGAGCATCCCGTCAAGGCCAGAGCCAGAATCGCGCTGCCCGCGAAGATCGCGGTCGCGGCTGATCGATTCACCTTCATTGGTGCTGCCTTTCTGCGTGATTGTCAGGGCCCGCACTCGCGAGCACCTCCACGGAGAAGGGGAGCAGCGTCGTTGCGGGTGAGAGCAGATTGCCAGACTCTTGCGAAACTTGCAAGCCGTTTCATGTCTTGCGGGTGGAATTCATCCAGCTCGCTCCGAAGTCCACGAGTTCCCTGAGGCTCATCGCCTCGCAGCTTGCCCGCCCCACCGTCGCGGATCGTGCCACGCTACTCGACCGGAAGGCATCACCGATCACCTCGAAGTCCTCCGACTCGGCCGGCGTTTCCTCCCAGGTGACCCAGCGCCGTTCACCGCCCACGAGCATGGGCGCGCCGTTGGGGACCCTGGGGAGCCGTGCCCGCGAGCGCCACTCCGCGAGATGGAGCGCGGTCGCCTTGTCGAATCCGACGCCGAGGAGCAGGACGACAGCGTCGAGATCGTAGAGTCGCGCAAGAGGCGACGCGTCGTCGAACGGTGAATCGAGATTCTGCTCGGCGGTGACGCCCGCCGCCTCCGGTCCGAGCGCCGCGAACGAGCGGTGAGGATGCCTGCTTCGCCGGACGCCAGGCAGGGTTCGGAACAGCTCGGCAACTGCGCCCATCGACCGCGTCGGAGTTCGCGCCACGTCGAAGACCGGGAGATTTTCCCGAATGCGGGCGCACTCCTCAAACGCCATCGCACCAGGTGCCAAGTACTCAGGATCACAAAGCTGCCAGCTCTGCGATGGCATCACGAGCGTGCCGGCTGGGCCGATCGCTGCTTGAAGGGCATCGATGACCGCTTGCTCGCCGCCGATGACATCCCCGAACGCGGACAACGACGCGTGGACGAGCAGCACCGAGCCGTCACCGATACCGAGCGAGCGAACCGTCGCCTCGATATCCCGTTCGCTGACGGATCGGCCGGCGTTCTGCGTGGTGGCTGAATCGTGTTTCATGACCTGCATGATCTCTCGTGGATGACGATTCACGCAACGCCACCGCTCGCACTCAATTGCCCGAGAGAAGGCCGTATCTCGCCGCGTACAAGACCGCTCCGACGCGGTCACGAACACCCAGCTTTCGCAAGACAGCCCCGACGTGCGTCTTCACGGTGGACTCGGACAGCCAAAGACGTGCTCCGATCTCAGCGTTCGTGAGCCCCTCCAAGAGACACTTCAGGACCTCTTGCTCACGTCGGGTCAGCAGATTGCATTCCTCGGCAGTCTCGGGTGCTTGAGCCAGGCGACGATACCGTCGTACGAGTTCACTGGTCACCCAGTGGGGAAGGGCCACTCCCCCGCCCGATGCATCCCGGACCGCGGCGTGCAGCTCGCCTGCGCTCGCATCCTTCATCAGATAGCCGGCCGCGCCGGCTTCGAGCGCGTCGAACGCTGCGTCGTCGCAGTCGAAACTCGCCACCGCGATCACGCTCGGCGAGGGCTCCCTCTCGACGATGCCTCGGATCGCGGCGATGCCCTCGAGGTATGACCCGTCCAGATCGACGAGGACGACGTCGGGGCGATGGCGTCGCGAGAGTTCGATTGCCTGTGATCGGTTCTGCGCGAGCGCTACGACTTCGAAGCCCGGCTGGCTTTCGAGCATGAGCGCGAAGCCGAGCCGCATCAGTTCCTGACCGTCGGAGATGAGTACCCGGATGCTCATCCCGCCACCGCACGGTGTGGGTATGCCGCGCAGGCCCAGTCCGCGTCCATATGCCTACCTCCCGCAGTCGGCGCTGCGTTCGCTTTCGAGCTTGCAGCAGCGCCGCTGCCGCAGGCGAACTCCTACAGAAGTACCGATTCCCAGCCCACCCCTTGGCGAGTCCGATGAGATGAGCCACGATGTGCGAGTGAAACTCATTGCAGATACTGATAGTAGCGTCACCCTGTCGCGTCCTTCGAAGCCGTCCTTGGGGTCTGGAGCGGCGTGGATTTGGGTGGCGCTGTCATCGCTCGCCATTGTGGGATATGCCGTCACTCCGTACGTCACCGCCTCCCTTGCAGATCTTGCCGCCGATCACGTGGGTCTCGCGCAGGACTATCTCAACCAACCCCTCCCAGTGGTCGTCGCGTTCTACGCGCACGTGATATCGGGCGGGATCGTCCTCCTGCTCTCGCCGGTGCAATTCATCGGCGCGCTTCGGGCACGCACTCCTCGACTGCACCGGTGGATCGGCAGGCTCATCCTTCTCAGCGTCGCTGTGGCTGGGGTCTCCGCGCTCGTGATCGCACCGTTCAGCCCGGCGGGGCTGTCCGGTCTGTTTGGGTTCGGAATGATGGCAGCACTCTGGCTCGGAACGGCTGCGGCAGCGTACCGAGCGATCCGCCGACGGGATGTTCCGAGCCACCGAGCCTGGATGATTCGGAACTTCGCGCTGACGTATTCCGCCGTCACGCTTCGCGTCTGGATGGGTCTCCTGATCTTCGCCCAAGTACCGTTCGGCGGGTCCGAGTTCGACAGCGCGTTCAGCAACGCCTACTCGGTCGTCCCGTTCCTCGGCTGGATTCCGAACCTGGTCGTCGCGGAGCTGATCATTCGTCGACGGGGGTTGCCGACGTTTCGGCTTGTCTCGGATACGACGCGCATCCGGGCGGTGCAGCCCTGATGCTCGGGAGCATTCAAGAAGTCGTCACGAATTGCGAGGATCCGAGCAAGCTCGCCGAGTTCTGGGGCAGCTTGCTCGACGCAACGTGGGCAGTCGACGGGTCGGAGTGGGCCATCGTGGCAGAGGCGCCGGTCTTCCTCGCATTTCGGCGTGCCCCGAGTGAGCGACGGTACCCGCGAAGCAACTTGCACCTCGATGTCGTCGTCGACGACCTCGAAGGCATGGTGCAACGTGCCGTCGAACTCGGCGGATCGGTTCTCCGGGAGCCTGTTTCAGAGGGGGACGGCGGCTTCGCTGTACTCGCGGACCCTGAGGGCAATCGCTTCTGTCTTGTCGTCGATTGTGGGAACCGCTGGAGTGATCGGCAGCGCAGCTTTCTCTCCCGTGGGGCCAGGCCGTCCGGATCGCCGTCAGCTCGGAGCGTTTCCGCTGCTCCTGAGCAGTGATTGGACGCGTTCAGCCGTCATGGCCGGGAACTCCTTCCACCCGTGTTCCAACACAACGCGCGCGAGCAGCGCGACATCTCGTGCCGATTGCTCGATCGGCTGAGCGAGAGCGTGGTCGAGCTGCGTAGCTATGTGCGGGTACGCGGCGTCGAAGCGTCGGGAAGGGTCCAGCGGATCCGAGCGCGCTGCGCCCGCCGGGAGGACGCGTGCACGTATCGCCCGGAGCAGATGGTCGACCGCCCAGCCTCGCACGAAACGCCCGGCGGCGATGCGCTCGCCCCGACAGGCTCGACCGTATCCGATGAGGAGTTTGATGTAGGCAAGGGCGACTTCGTTCGCCGGGTCAATCGCAGGGAGCGCAGCGAGACGGTCCTGCCCCGCGTCGACGAAGTCCCGCATCCGCGGATCTCCGAACATCAGCTTCGCCTCATCCAGCGGTGCGGCTGCGAGCTCCTTGGTCGTTCCAACGGCGAACTCGAGGACATGGCCGTCGTCGTAGAGCACCGAGAAGCCGAGCTCACCTTCGCGGGCGACGCACAGCACACGTTGCGGATCGGGGAGCCAATCGAGGTTCGCACGGGCCGACTCGACGTGCTCCTCTTCCACGAGCGCGAGGAAGTCGTGGTCGGACCATCGGTCTCGACGGTGTCCCGCAGCGGCCGACCCGAGGAAGACGAGTCCGTGTGCACCAGGTACGCCTGCGAAGCCGCCCGCGAGGCGGTCGCTGAACGCGTCGAACTCAGCGAGGTCACGCATTGGCGTTGACCCGCTCGGGAGCGGACGCGCGTGCCGTGACCAGCGTGCGAACCGCCCAGACCCCGAAGGCCGGCCCGTCCGCCTCCCAGAGCAGCCGCGCACCTTCGCGTCGGAATGCGATGCTCCCGAACGTCAGCGTAGGAGCATCCTCGAGCGCTTCAGCGACGTTGAGCGGCAGCGCGAGTTCGCTGGGCGATCGGAATGCCATCACGAGTTCGGCGCCCTCATCGCTTTCCCGCAGGAAGGCCAGGCACTCGCTGTCGGCAGAGAGCCAGCGCAGGCCGCCGGTCTGCAGGGCGACCGACTCTCGCCGAAGGCGACCGAGCTCGCTGTATGCAGCGAGCAGTCGGGGGTGCTCTTCCCACGGCAGGGGCGTCCGCGATCCCTCCCCATTGCGTCCGCGGAGTCCGAACTCGTCACCCGCGAAGACGACCGGGGTACCCGGCAGCGTGTACGAGAGTCCAGCAGCGACCAGTTGGCGCTCGTCGTCAGCCTCTTCCGCAAACCGAGCAGTGTCGTGGGTGTCGATGGCGTTCATCGCGAGGAGCTTCACCGACCAGGGATATGGCGCAGTGAATCGTCGGTAGCTCTCGACGACATCCGCGGCAGAGTATGCGGGAGCGGATTCGTAGGGGATGCCGAAGTCGCGCCGATTGATCGTCGGGCTTCGAAGCCAGTTCCAGACTGGACGAGTGAAGGACGGGTAACTCATGGGCGCATGCCACCCTTCGCCGTCGAAGTCCACTGTGGCGTCGTTGGTCGACTCTGCGAAGAGCACTCGACCAGGGGCGACTTGGTCCATCGTCGCTCGCACCGTCCGCTGAATCGTCCGATTGAAGTCATCTGTTCCGAGTCGGCCGCTCATGTTGGCTACATCGACTCTCCAACCGTCGAGGTTGAATGGCGGGAGGAGCCACTTCGCAACCACGCAATCGTCCCCCTCGATGAACCGCCGGCGCAGTTCTCGCGAGTCCCAGTTGAGCTTCGGAAGGCTGGGCAGGTCGTACCAACCGACATAGTCGGTGTGGTCGGTGTCGTTCCAGTAGTAGAAGCCCGATTCGACGGCGCCGGGTTTGGCGAACGCAGCTCGGAACCACTCGTGCCCGTCGCCGGTGTGGTTCGTCGTGAGGTCGCCGATCACCCGCATCCCGCGCGCGTGCGCCGCTTCGACCAGGCGGACGAGCGCTTCGTCGCCACCGAGCAGCGGGTCGACCCGGTCGAAACTGGAAGCGTCGTACCGATGGTTCGATTGCGCTGGAAAGAACGGCGTCAGGTAGAGGAGGGTCACCCCGAGTCGCTCCAGGTGGCCCAGCCGCTCCGTGATGCCGTCGAGATCTCCGCCGAAGAACTGGCGCGAGGTCGAGGGCCCCTCCGCGACCGGCGCGTCCTGCCACTCCGCTGGCTCGGCCCAGTCCGGAATGTCACGGGACGCGCCTGAACTCCTCGCGAAGCGGTCCGGGAAGATCTGGTACATCACCTGCTGGTGTGCCCACGGCGGCGGCGGCGGAAACGAGGTCGTTCGGAAGTCGCTGCTGTCTCGCGGCTCAAGCGACTCCAGACCGTCCGCGGACAACCAGCGCGTGCTCCCGTCCTCGAGGTTGATGAGGAATCTGTACTTGGTGATCGGGTTCGGGAGCGCGAAGTTGCCTTCCCACCATTCCGCCGCGGTGTCCCAGTCGGGGGAAGCCGCACCGGGCAAGAGCGGGAAGAAGCACGGTTCCGCGTCACAGACCACACGAACGAACACTGAGCGCGGAGCACCGAATCCATGAGGAACTCGCACGCGAACGAACTGTGTCGCGCCCACACCCCGTCCACGGGTCGACATATAGAGAGACGAACCATCGTGATGCGGTCGGTCGTAGTAGCAATTCATGAGATGACGCTGGCTCCCCTGCATAGACGAGTGATGTTGCGGCGACCTTAGCAAACTCATTTCATGGTTTGAAAGATTTTGCAATCGGTGTGTCCTGTGGGATCCTGCGTGATGTTCGTCGACTGCACCAAAGGAGCTGCCAATGGCCATCCGCCGCAAGAATCACTTCGAGCTCGCTCGTGACGCTCGAGACGAGTGGTGGCGGACGGCCGTGATCTACCAGATCTACCCCCGCAGTTTCGCCGATGCGAACGGTGACGGGATGGGCGATCTCGCGGGCATCGCGAGCCGCCTCGATGCCCTCGCCGAGCTCGGCGTC
>NZ_JAVSSI010000019.1:0-50157 GCF_044917495.1 Agromyces mediolanus
CCCAGATCAGCCTCAACGTGGGCCTCAGCGTCGTCGCACTCCCCGCCCTCGGCGGCCTCCAACTCGTCAACGCACCCATCATCATCAACGGCACCCTCACCCAATTCCTCAACGGCACCGCCACCACCGATGTGTCCGGTCTGCGGCTGCTGCCCGGTGCGCCCAGTTGCCTCGGGGCATCCGTCGGCGGCATCTGCATGGGCGTCGATGTGAACCGGCTGCTGGGTGCCGTGCTCGGCACCGTCACCGACACCGTGCTGCCCGCCGTGCTCGCGGGTGTGACGGCACCGATCCGGGCCATCCTCACCAGCACGAGTGCAGCGACCACCGCCGTACTCGACGGCGTCGTCGGGTCGCTGCTCGCCGTGCTGCGCCCGGCGCTCGACGGGCTGCTCGCGAACATCGCGGTCATCCGCATCAACGAGCAACCCACCGAGGCCCCGCTGAACGAAGCCGGCGGCGATCTCGGGCCGGGCTCCTTCACCGTCCGCGCCCTCAGCGTCACGCTGCTGCCCAACGTCGCGAACACCGACCTCGCGAAGGTGACGCTCGCGTCCTCGACCGTGCTGGCTGCGGACGACGACGTCGTGCCGGTGGTGGTGCCGGTGGTGTCGGGGTTGTCGCCGTCGGAGGGTCCGGTGGCTGGTGGCACGACGGTGACGGTGTCCGGCACCGATCTGGCTGGTGCGACGGAGGTCACGGTTGGTGGGGTGTCGGTGCCGTTCGAGCAGGTGAGTGCGACGGAGATTCGGTTCGTGACGCCGCCTGGTGCGGCTGGTGCGGTGGATGTGGTGGTGACGACGCCGGGCGGGTCGAGCGCTCCGCTGCCGTTCACGTACCTCGCGGAGACCGGCAACGGAACTGGGACGGGGAACGGGACTGGGACGGGGAACGGGACTGGGACCGGGAACGGGACTGGGACCGGGAACGGCACGGGGACCGGGAACGGCACCGGGACCGGGAACGGAGCTGGGACCGGCAACGGGGCCGGCAACGGAACTGGGACGGGGAACGGCACGGGGACCGGCACCGGCACCGGCACCGGGACCGGCTCCACCGGAACCGGTGGAGGAGGCAACGCCGCAGGCGCCGGCGGTTCGGACTCGACGGGCGACGCGGCAGGCGTCGCCTCCACCGGCACTGGCACAACCGGCACCGGCTCGGAGCGGGGCGGCCTCGCCGCGACCGGCCTCGACCTCGCGGGCGCCGTCGGTGCGCTCGTCGTGATCCTCGCGGGGCTCGGCGCCCTCTTCGCCGGGCGCGCGGGGCGGCGCCACCGCGCCTGAGACGGACGGGGCCGGTGCGCGCGCTGCACCGGCCCCGTCCCGCGCGCTCAGGCGGGCGGCTGCCGCCATCCGACGCGCGGTCCGAAGCGGGAGACGTCGAGCGGATGCCGCGTGCGCTCGGCGCCCACGGCCGCGATCGCCGAGATCGGCAGCGAGGCATCCACCCGGGCGAGCCAGTACCCCGTGTCGTCGGTGCGGCGACTCACGTCGACGGCGGCCCACACCTCGTCGGGGCGGAGGTCGGCGAGCGCGTCCAGCCGTTCCTCGAGACCGACGGAGACGGCGAGCACGACCGCGGCGTGCTGTTCGACGGCCCGCATCCGGGCGGCGAGCGCGGCGCGGCGGTCGGGGATGTCGGCCTCGGCGTCTGCCGACGTCCCGTGCAGCAGCAGCGGTGCACCAGCCGCCTGGCCGATGAGCCCGCGCGCCGCCGTCGCGGCGTCGTCGCCGAGGCCGACGACGAGCACGAAGTCGCCGGCGGACGCGCGGTCCGCGACGAAGGGGATGCCGGGAGCCTCGAGTTCGGCGAGCGAGGGCCGCACCGCCTCGAGCACGATCGGGCGGTCGTCGCCCGCGCCGGAGTCCGCCGGAGCATCCGCCGCATCGCCATCCGAACCGGCCATCCGGCTCGCCGCCTCCGGCTCATCGTCGGCCGGCCGCGCGAGCGGCGGCACCGCGATGGCCCGCTCGACGTCGGCGAGGAGCGCCGCGAAGTCCCGGCTCGAGGTGGAGGCCTGCGGGCCGCCGGGCGGGTCGGCGGGCCCGCTGGTGCTGCCTGTGCTCCGTCCGCCGGACGTACCCGTACCGCTGCCGCCGTCGGCCCGGTCCGCGTCGGCGAGGAGGGCCGCGATGCCCGCGCGGTCCACCCGCTCCGGGGCGATGCCGCCGGCCGGGGCCGCGTCGTCGGGCACGATGACCGTCGCCTCGACCTCCTCGTGCGCGAGGAACCGGCCGAGGCCCTTGCGGGTCACCCGGGTCGCCTCGGTGATGCGGGCCTCTGGCCCGTAGGCGAGGAGGACCTGCATGCGCAGCTCCTCGAGGCTCGCCGCCTTACGCCGGAAGCTCGGCATCGCTCCGGATCACCCCCACGGTCTCGATGGCGGCGCCGCCTGCGGACGCCTGCTGGTAGGACAGCACCGGGGTGCCCGGCGACTGCGCGGCCACCAGTCGGTGCACGGCCGGGCGGAGCGCCGGGGCGCAGACGAGCACCGCGCGTCCGCCCTCCGCCTCCGCCGCACGGATGCGGTCGCGCACCCCGGTGAGCACCCGCTCGATCGTTTCCGGCGGGAGCAGGATCTGGCTGCCATGCTCGCTCGGCCGCAGCCCTTCGAGCATCCGCTGCTCGAGCATCGGGTCGATCATCACGACCTTGAGCGTGCCGTCCTCGGCGAACGCCGTCGGCAGCACCGCGCCGAGCGCGTCGCGGGCGGCCTCGACGAGCAGCTCCGGGTCGGTCGTCGTCTTCGCGCGGAGCGAGACGGCCTCGTAGATGCGGGGGAGATCGGTGATCGGCACCCGTTCGGCGAGGAGCCCCTGCAGCACCCGCTGCACCTCGGCGAGCGAGAGCGGGGCGGGCGTGAGCTCCTCGACGGCGGCCGGGTTCTCCGCCCGCACGCCCTCGGTGAGGACCCGCACGTCCTCGCGGCTCAGCAGGCGTGCGGCGTGATCGCCGACGATGCTCGAGAGATGCGTGACGATGACCGAGACCCGGTCGATCACCGTCGCGCCGAGGAGCTCCGCGTTCCGCCGCGATTCCGTCGGCACCCACTTGCCCGCGAGGCCCCACACCGGTTCGATCGTCGGCTCGCCGGGCAGCGAGTCGAGATGGTCGCCGAGCGCGAGGGCGCGCCCCGGCGGGGCCTGCCCGCGGCCCACCTCGACGCCCGCGACCCGGATCGAGTAGGTGGACGGCGGCAGCTCCACGCTGTCGCGCGTGCGCACGGGCGGGATGACGAAGCCCATCTCCATCGCGAGCTTCCGCCGCAGCGCCTTCACCCGGGCGAGCAGATCGTCGGCCGAGCCGTTCACGAGGTCGACGAGGTCGGTCGCGAGGCCGATCTCGAGGGCGTGCACGCGGGCCTGCGCGAGGATGTCCTCCGTCGTCTCCGCGCGCGGGGCCGCCGCCTCGATCTCATCGGCGCGCGCCTGCTGCTCGGCCGAGCGCTCCCGCGTGCGCACCCGCTGGGCGAGCATCGCGAGCACGATGCCCGCGCCGAGGAACGGCAGGATCGGCATCCCGGGGATGAAGCCCATCAGCACCGCCGCGCCCGCCGCGATACCGAGCGCGGTGCGCGACTGCATGAGCTGCGCGGCCGCGCTGTCGCCCATGTCGGACTCGCTGTTCGAACGGGTGACGACCATACCGGTCGAGACCGCCATGAGCAGGGCGGGGATCTGGGTGACGAGCCCGTCGCCGATCGTCAGCAGGGTGTAGGTGTTCAGCGCGTCGCCGATCTCCATGCCGCGCTGCACCATGCCGATCGTGATGCCGCCGATGATGTTGATCAGGATGATCACGATGCCGGCGATCGCGTCGCCCTTCACGAACTTCGACGCGCCGTCCATCGCGCCGTAGAAGTCGGCCTCCGCCGACACCTCCTCGCGGCGGCGCCGCGCCTCGGTCTCGGTGATGAGGCCCGCGTTCAGGTCGGCGTCGATCGCCATCTGCTTGCCCGGCATCGCGTCGAGGGTGAAGCGGGCGCCGACCTCGGCGACGCGCTCGGCGCCCTTCGTGACGACGACGAACTGGATGACGACGAGGATGAGGAAGACGACCGCGCCGATGATGATCGACCCGCCCACCGCCACGTGGCCGAACGCCGCGATCACCTGGCCCGCGTAACCCTCGCCGAGCACCAGGCGCGTGGACGCCACGTTGAGGCCCAGCCGGAACAGGGTCGCCACGAGCAGCAGCGAGGGGAACACCGAGAAGTCGAGCGGCTTCTTCACGAACATCGTCGTCAACAGGATGACGAGCGCGAAGAGGATGTTCACGACGATGAGCGCATCGAGCGCCCAGGCGGGAACGGGCACGATCAGCAGCAGCAGGATGCCGACGACGCCGAGCGGCACCGCGATCATGGAGAGCCTGCGGTTCATCCGACACCTCCGGCGGGGGTCATGGTGGTCATGGTGTGCACGCCAGCGGTGCTGCCGCGGCGGCGGAGGGCCTGCACGAAGGTGAGCACGACGGCGACGGCCTGGTAGAGCTCGACGGGGATCTCCTCGCCGAGCCGGCACGCGGCGTGCAGCGCCCGGGCGAGGGGCACGTCGCGCACCATCGGCACGCCCGCCGCCGCAGCCTCCTCGCGGATGCGGGTGGCGATGTGGCCCTTGCCCTTCGCGACGAGCCGCGGGGCGCTGCGCCCCGGCTCGTAGCGGAGGGCGACGGCGACGTGGGTGGGGTTCACGACGACGACGCTCGCGTCGGCGACCGAGGCGATCATCCGATTGCGGCTCATCGCGAGCTGACGGGAGCGGCGCTGCGACTTCACGAGCGGGTCGCCGTCGCTGTGCTTCGCCTCGTCGCGCACCTCCTTCTTCGTCATCATCGTGTGCTTGCGGTTGCGGCGGCGCACGACGAGCACGTCGAGGGCGGCGAGCACGAGGCCGACCGCGACGGCGGTGACGACGAGCGCGGCGACCCCGTCGGCCGCGGCCTGCAGCACCGCGGTGAGCGGCAGCCCGCCGGCCCCGGCGAGGATCGGCATGAGCGACTCGACGACGACCCAGAGCACGATCCCGAGCACCGCGGTCTTCGCGAGCGCCTTCGCCCCCTGCCAGAGCGCCTGCAGACCGAACACCCGGCCGACGCCCTTCACCGGGTCGAACTGCTCGAAGCGCCAGAACTTGCGCCGGAAGTGCACGCCGCCCTGCAGCACCGCGGCCGCGAGCACGACGATCGAGACCACCACGAAGGCGAGCCCGAGCGTCGGCAGCATCGACGCGAGGCCGGCCTCGAGCGCCTCGGTCGCCGCCACCCCGGACGGGGCCGACGCGACATCCGTCACGAGGTGGAACTGCGACACCGCGGCATCCGTCCCGACGGCGATCGTCGCCGGCAGGACGACGGCGATCGCGCCGATGCCGACCCAGGCGGTGAGGTCCTGCGAGCGCTGCAGCTTGCCCTCGCGACGCACCTCCCGCATCCGCTTGTCGGTCGCCTGCTCGCTCCGTTCACCGACGTCGCTCATCGCTCACCACCCCGCTCGCATCGCGCCGATCGCCGTCTCGGCGAGCGCGTCGACGACGCCCGGGAGGGCGACGAAGACCGTGCCGGCGAGGGCGAGGGTCAGCAGGATCTTCAGCGGGAAGCCCATCGCGAAGGCGTTCAGCGCGGGGGCGACGCGGGTCAGCAGGCCGAGCCCCGCGTCCGCCAGGAAGAGGACGACGAGGAGGGGCCCCGCGATCTGCGCCGCGGAGACGAGGATGCCGCTCGCCGCGTCGACCGCGGACTCCGCCGACCGGGCGACGTCGATGCCGACGCCGAGGGGGATCGCGTCGAACGACTGGAACATGCCCATGAGCACCACGAGGTACGCGCCCGAGGAGGCCATGAGCGCGATCGCGGCGAGGTTGAAGAAGCGGGCGAACTGGGCGCCCTGCACCATCGACTGCGGGTCGAAGCCCTGCGCGAGCTGGAAGCCGCCGAACAGGTCGAGCAGCGACCCGGCCGACTGGACCGCGCTGAACACCGCGTACACGAGGAAGCCGAGCAGCGCGCCGGTGCCGACTTCGGCGAGGAGGGCGCCGAGGAAGCCGGCGCCGTCCGGCGGCGTGTAGCCGGGCACGACGGCGGGCGAGACGGCGAGCCCGAGCGCGAGGGCGAGCCCCGCCTTCACCCGCGCGGGCACCGCCCGGTTCGAGAACGGCGGCGCGATCACGAGGAACGCGGCCATGCGCACGCTCGCGAGCAGCACGGCCTCGAGCCAGGCGGGGTCGAAGGCGAACTCCATCAGCCGGCCCCCACGAGGCTCGGGATCCGTTCGAACAGGCCGAGCGTGAAGGCCACGATCTCGCTGATCATCCAGTGCCCGCAGACGACGAGGGCGATGCCGACGGCGACCGCCTTCGGCACGAACGACAGCGTCACCTCCTGGATCTGCGTGATCGACTGCAGCAGCGAGATCGCGAAGCCCACGACGAGCGCGGTGAGCAGCGCCGGCGCGCCGAGCTTCGCGGCGACGAGGAGGCCCTGCAGACCGATGTCGAGGACGGCGGCGGTGTCCACTCAGCCTCCCCGGTAACTGGAGACGAGGGTCGTCGCGAGCAGGCCCCAGCCGTCGACGAGGATGAACAGCAGGATCTTGAACGGCAGCGAGATCATCACCGGCGGCAGCATCATCATGCCCATCGACATCAGCACCGCGGAGACCACGAGGTCGATGACGAGGAACGGCACGAAGATCACGAAGCCGATGATGAACGCGGCGCGGAGCTCGGAGATCACGAACGCGGGGATGAGGGTCCACAGGTCGACCGCGGACGGGTCGGCCGGGTTCGGCAGACCCGCCGCCCGGGTCATGAGCGCGAGATCCTCCTCCCTCGTGAACGACAGCATCCACTCGCGGAGCGGCGCGACGCCGGCCTCGAAGGCCTGGCTCGCGTCGAGCTGGCCGGCGAGGTAGGGCTGGATGCCGAGCTCGTTGACCTGCGCGAGCACGGGCTGCATCACGAAGAAGGAGAGGAACAGCGCGAGGCCGGCGAGCACCTGGTTCGGCGGGATCGCGGGCAGCGACAGCGCGTTCCGCGCCATCGCGAGCACGACGAAGATCTTCGTGAACGAGGTCGTCATGATGAGCAGCGCCGGCGCCACCGCGAGGAGGGTGATGCCGATGAGCGTGACGATCGCCGACGAGGGGGTGCCGTCGGGCCCGTTGATGGACACGCCGAAGCCGCCCTGCCCCGGGTCCGTCGGGGCGACGGGGTCGCTCGGCGGGGCGGGGGCGTTGGGGTCGATCTCCACGGCGAAGCCGGCTGCGGAGGAGAACGCGACCCAGAGGAGCGCGATCAGGATGGAAGCGGCCGCGATGGCGGCGATCCGCAGAGGCTTCCCCGACCGGCTGATGCCGGCCGAGGGGCGCGTCATATGCCGAGGCCCTCCTTCACCCCGGCGAGCGAGCGCTTCCATGTCTCGGCCGAGAGGATCGACCCGCGGCGCGATCCGTGCGATGCGGGTCCGGTGGCGGCCGCGGCGAGGGCGGCGCGGCGGGTGGCGGGAGTGTCGGATTCGGTCTCGGCGTCCGCGTCGGCCGTGGCCTGGGCGAAGACGGCGAGGGCGTCGTCGGTCTCGCCGTCGCGGACGGCGGACGGCGGAGCGGACGGCCGGGCGGATGCCTCGGCGGGCACGACGTCGGCGGGCGCGACCGCGGCGGCGAGCACCGCGTCGAAGTCGGCGTCCGCGACGGGCGCCGGACGGTCGCTCAGCACGGACACCCCGTGCTCGGTGACGCCGAGGACGAGACGCCGCCCATCGGCATCCACGATCGCGATCGACGCCTTCGGCGCGAGCGACTGGCGGGCGACGACCTGCACGAGGCCGGCCTTCCTCGTGCCCGCGCGCCGCCGGGTGACCTGGCGGTGCGCCACCCAGATCACGGCGAGGACGACGCCGAGGGCGACGACCACGCGGAGGACGAGGAAGACGGCATCCACTAGCGGGCGCCCTCCTGGGCGTCGAGGATGCGGGTGACGCGGACGCCGTAGTCCTGGTCCACGACGACGACCTCGCCGTGCGCGATGACGCGCCCGTTCAGCAGGATGTCGGCGGGCGCCCCCGCGGAACGGTCGAGCTCGACCACCGCGCCGGGCTCGAGGCCCAGCACGTCGCGCACCGTCATCCGGGTGCGGCCGATCTCGACCGTGAGCGCCATCTCGACGCCGTTGATCCGGTTCAGCCGCTCCTCCGGGTCGCCCGTGAGCAGGCCGCCCGGGCGGGCCGAACGGCGCGGGCGCACCGCGAACCAGCCGACGATCGTCTCGCCGTCGAGGAGCTCGAAGACCTCGGCATCCGGGTCGTCGAAGAGCCCCGCGCCCTCGCGGACCTCGCCGAGGACGCCCGTGCCGTACACGCGGGCCGCGGCGGCGAGCGCCGGGTGCACGAGGTTCTGCGCGGCCAGCCCGTCGTGCGCGATCGCGCCCACCGCGAGGAACCCGACGGCGACGTCGACCGACACCTGCCCGACGGAGCTCGCCTCGAACGACTCGGCGGGGGCGACGCGGCCCGCGGGCCCGCCGACCGTGAAGCCGTTCTCGCTCGGCAGGGCGCGGGCGAGTTCGGCGGCGGCGTCGGCGGCGAGCGCCGCGGAGGTGGTCGAGGTCATCAGAGGATCTCCAGGGTCTCGGTGATGGTGCAGGCGAGCCGGTTGCCGGTGCGGCCGATCGCGGCGCGGCCCACGGCCCGGCCGTCGACGGTGACGAGGAACGGCTCGCTCGCCGCGTGCGCGAGGGGGATCACATCGCCCACCGCGAGCTCGAGGATGTCCTGCGGGGTGACCGGCACCGGGGCCAGTCCGATCCCGAGCGGCACCGGGGTGAGCTCGATCTGGGCCGCGACGAGGCTCCGCGCCCGGTCGGTGGCGACGACCGGGTTCGACTCGCCGAGGCCGCGGAGCACCGCGTCGGCCGGGAGCGCGAGGGTCGCCGTCGTCTCGCGATCCGCGCACTCGACGATGAAGCTCGCGACGATCATGAGCGCCGAGGTGGGAGCCGCCTGGGCGAACTGGGCCGTGTGGTGCAGGGAGTCGAACTCCGGGCGGGCCGGCAGGACGCGGCCGAGGGAGTACTGGAGGTCGTCGAGGAGGTCGTCGAGGAGTGCGCGGAGCAGCTGCTGCTCGATCTCGGTGAAGGTGCGCTCGGGCTCGACGCGCTCGCCGGAGCCGCCGAGCATGTGCGTCATCCAGCCGAGCGCGGCGGAGGCGGGGAACTGGATGACGGCCTTCGCCTCGTCGCCGGCGAGTCGGCAGAGCACCATCGTGGTGGCCGGCGGCAACGAGGCGGCGTAGTCGTCGTAGGTGTGCATCGCGACCTGCAGGAAGGTCGCGTGCGAGCGGGCCCGCACGTTGGCGGTGAGCTGCGTGCCCCACTGCCGGGCGAAGCTCTCGAACGCGAGCTCGAGCACGCGGGAGTGCTCGCGGGCGAGCGTCGTCGGCCGACGGAAGTCGTACGGTTCGACCGCGCGCGCGGGCGCCTCGGCCTGCTCCTCGGTTCTCGTCAGCACGAACCCGACTATCGGTCGCGGTGCCCGGCGCGGTTAGCGCGGTCCGCCTGGTTCGCTGAACTCGTCGAAGCGTGGCGGCCCCTCGACGAGCTCGGGGGACCACTTGGTTCGCTGAGCCTGTCGAAGCGTGGCGGCCCCTCGACGAGCTCGGGGGACCACTCGCACTACTGCGCGGCCGGTGTCGCCGCCTCGAGCTGGTCGTAGAGGGCGGGCAGCAGCGCGCGGACGTCCTCGGGCTGGTCGGAGACCACGACGAGGTCGACGCGGCGGTTCAGCGACATCCCGGCCTCGTCGGTGCGCGCGGTGATCGGCCGGGCCGAGCCGTAGCCGATCGCGACGGCGCGCTCCGGGGCGAGCGTGCCCTGCTCGACGAAGTACCGCACCACGCGGGCGGCGCGACCGCTCGCGAGCTCCCAGTCGGTAGGGAATGGGCCGGGCGAGCCGTGCGGATCGGCGTGCCCCTCGACGCGGATCTCGTTCGGGATGGTCTTCAGCACCCCGCCGACGATCGTCAGCACCCGCTGCGCGAGCTCGCTGAGATCGACGCTGTTGCCGGTGAAGTACGTCTCTGCGCCGACGAGC
The DNA here is from genome assembly GCF_044917495.1 of Agromyces mediolanus. Classification (GTDB taxonomy): domain Bacteria; phylum Actinomycetota; class Actinomycetes; order Actinomycetales; family Microbacteriaceae; genus Agromyces; species Agromyces mediolanus_B. The sequence goes on from NZ_JAVSSI010000019.1 coordinate 10,087, forward strand.
CGGATGATGAGGCCGTGCTCGTCGATGTCGAACGCGACGGCATCCCGGAGGCCGGCCTGCTTCAGCCCGGCGTCGATGCGGTCGCGGATCTCGACGAGATTGTCGAGCTCCTGCTTCGCGAGCTCGAGCGGGGTCGGCTCCTCCTCCGTCTGCTCGCTGCGCATGTCGGCCGGCACGACGTAGCCGTCCGAGACATCCACCTTGTCGCTGACCTCCTGGCCGAAGCCCGTGGCGAGCGAGTTGCTGAGCGCCTTGAACTTCTCCGCGTCGACCGTCGACATCGCGAACAGCACGATGAACATGCACATGAGCACGGTGACCATGTCCATGTAGGAGGCCATCCAGCGTTCGTCGTTGTGGACCTCGCCGCCGGCCGCGCGGCGCTTCCGCCGGGCGCTCATGCCGCCTCTTGCTGCTGCCCCAGGCCCGGGGCGATCGCCCGGAGGCGCTCGCCGAGGAGTCGAGGCTGGCTGCCGGCCTGGACGGCGAGCGCGCCCTCCATGACGAGCGTCATGTGCTCGGCCTCGAGGGTCGTGAGCCGGGCGATCCGATCGCCGATCGGCAGCCAGATGAAGTTCGCCGAGAGGAGGCCCCAGAGGGTCGCGACGAACGCCGTCGCGATCGAGGGGCCGAGCGTATCGGGGGAGTCGAGCTTCTCGAGCACGTGCGTGAGCGAGACGACGGTGCCGATGATGCCGATCGTCGGGGCGTAGCCGCCGAGCGCCTTGTAGAACTTCGCGGACTGCATGCCGTCGCGCTCCTTGGAGGCGATCTCCTCCTCGAGGAGCGAGCGCAGCTCGTCGCCGTCGGTGCCGTCGGCGATGTTCTGGAGGGCGTTGCGGAGGAACGGGTCGTCGGTCTCCGAGGCATCCTGCTCGAGCGAGAGGAGACCCTCGCGGCGGGCCTTCTCGGCGATGCCGACGAGGCGGTCGATCGTGCCCTGCGGCTTCTCGGTCTTGCCCCGGAAGGCGTGCGGCAGCGCCTTGACCGCGCGGAACGCATCGCTGAGCGTCGCGCCGGCGATGCCGACGGCGATCGTCGCGCCGAAGACGAGGGCCATCGGCGCGGGCAGGAGGAGCGCCTCGACGTGCGCGCCCTCGAGCGTGATCATCGCGTACAAGGAGCCGAACGCGAGGACGAGTCCGATGAGGAGGGAGGGGTCCACGGTCAGTCCGCCTTCGGTGCCAGGGCGAGCCGGGTGACGGGTGCCGGAGTGCCGCGATCGAGCTCCTGCGCGCGAGCGAGCACGCGGGCACGGAACTCGACGATCGCCTCGATGACCTCCTCGACCGACTCGGTCACGACGTAGTTCGTGCCGTCGACCATGAGGAGCGTCGTGTCCGGGGTCGCGTGGATGCGCTCGACGAGGTCGGCGTTCAGCGCGAAGCTGCTGCCGTTCAGTCGCGTCACGACGATCATTGGTCCCCCGATGGTGCAGGGGCGACCGGATCGGCCGCCGCTGCTCACTCTCGGCCGCGCGGTGTCCCGCCGTTAGGGGGCGGGCGGGCCCCCGCCGCTGCCGCTTCCCGCCGAGAGGGTCGGATTCCGACGGCGGGATGGCTCATGGACGGTCCGCGTGCCGGGAAACGACCCCTCGGAGGAATGACGGGAGGAAGCGGGCCGCGGGGTGGACCCGGTCAGCCGGCGAGCGCGTCGAGCCGCGGTCCGAGCAGGGCCCGCAGCAGCACCTCGAGCGAGGCGTTGACGCGCTCGTCGGTCCAGGCCTCCGGGTCCTCGACGGTCTTCACGTGGAAGCCTCGGCAGTAGAGGTAGAGGATGTCGGCGATGTGCTCGGGGTGGTCGAGCTCGGTCGCCTCGGCGCTCGTGACGAACTCCTGGTAGGTGGCGTCGGTGACCTCGCGCACGACGTCGTAGGCGAGCCGGGTGTCGCCGCGGACGTCGCCGATGACCTCGACCCAGAGGCTGCGGAGCACGTTGTCCTCCGGGGTCGTCGAGCACATCCAGCGGGCGACGGCGACGAGCCGTTCGATGCCGGTGGCGTCGCGCAGGAGGGCGGCGCGCTCGGTGCGCCAGTGCGACTGCGCGTGCTCGAGGGCGTTCACCATGAGGTGCGCCCGCGAGGGGACGAAGTTCGTGATGAAGGCCGTGGAGCGGCCGAGGCGCTCGGCGACGGCGCGCAGCGTCACCGCCCGGGTGCCCCGCTCGCTCGCGACGGCCACCGTGGCGTCGGCGATCTCGGCGAGGCGCTCGCTCTCGTCCACCTCGATCGGCATCTCGGCATCCCCTCCACCTCGCCCGTATCGCGGGCTGATTGGACCCTAGTGCACCACCGTTCCGATGGGACCTTGACGGGTCGATGCTCCAAGGCTACCCTTCATAAAACGTTGTTGTAAAACACGACGATATCTTGTGATCTCACCCAGTTTTCGCCGCACCGCCGCGGCCGACCTGCCGCGCGGTGCCGCCCCGACCGAGAGGGAACGGATGCCTCGACGCACCGGACACCGCGTGGGCCTCGTCGCCGACGAGGCGGGATTCTGGCACCAGTCGCGCGCCGACTTCGGCCCCTCCGTCGAGCCCGGCGTGCAGCTCGAGACGCCCGAGGCGCGCCGGCGCCTGCTGCACCTCCTCGAGCGGCTCGGCCTCCGCCGCCGGATGATCCCGCTCGAGCCGCTCGCGCTCGCCGACGCCGACCTGGCGCGAGTGCACACGACCGACTACCTCGCCGCGTTCCGCGCCCAGTCGGCCGGCGCCGGCGGCGAACTCGGCGACTTCGCCGGCTTCGGCCACGGCTCCTACGAGATCGCGGTGCGCAGCGCCGGCGGGGTCGCCGCCGCCGTGCGCTCCGTGCTCGACGGCGAGCTCGACCGCGCCTACGCGCTCGTCCGCCCGCCGGGCCACCACGCCGAGCCCGACCGCGCGCGCGGCTACTGCCTCCTCGCGAACATCCCGATCGCGATCGAGCTCGCCCGCGCCAGGCAGGGCCTCGGCCGGGTCGCCATCGTCGACTGGGACGTGCACCACGGCAACGGCGCCCAGCGGATCTACTGGGACGACCCCGAGGTGCTCGCGATCAGCGTCCACCAGGACCGGCTCTACCCGGTGGAGTCCGGCTCCGTCGAGGAGCGCGGCGGCGACGGCGCGCTCGGCGCGACGCTCAACATCCCGCTCCCGGCGGGCAGCGGCGAGGGGGCGTACCTCGCGGCCTTCGACCGGGTCGTGGCGCCGGCGCTCCGTGCCTTCCAGCCCGAGCTGCTCATCGTCGCGTGCGGCTACGACGCCGCCTTCCTCGACCCGAGCAGCCAGATGGCGCTCACGAGCGCGACCTTCGGCGACCTCACCAGGCGCATGATCGAGCTCGCCGAGGAGCTCTGCGGCGGCCGGCTCGTGATCGCCCAGGAGGGCGGCTACTCGCCGCTCTACACGCCGATCTGCGGCGCAGCGGTCGTCGCCGCCCTGCTCGAGGCCGAGGCGGAGACCGAGCTGCACGACCCCTACGGGCGACACCTGCACACGCCCGAACAGGACCTCCTCCCGCACCAGCTGGAGGCCATCGAACGTGCCGGCGCAGCCGCCGGCACCGCACCACCCACGCACCACTCGCACCACCAGCACCACCCACACCCCCGCAGCACTCATCAGCACGAGGAGTCAGCACCATGAGAAGCACCATCCCCCGGACGGCCCTGCTCGCAGGCGCCGTCGGCATCGCCCTGCTCGCCGGTTGCAGTTCCACGCCCGCCGACGGCGGCGACGGCGGCGGCGACGAGCGCCTCACCTTCGTCACCTACGGCAGCGCCTTCCAGGAGGCGCAGGAGAAGTCGATGGTCGACCCGTTCACGGAGGAGACCGGCATCCAGGTCACCGTCGAGAGCCCCGTCGACCCGGCCAAGCTCAAGGTCATGGTCGAGGCCGGCACCCCCACCTGGGACGTCTACCTCGCCGGCCAGCAGGACGTGCCCGCCTACTGCGGCACCCTCTTCGAGGAGCTCGACTTCGCGAACATCGACGAGGCCGACTTCGCCCCCGGCACCGTCGAGAAATGCGGCGTCCCCGTCGACACCTACTCCTACATGGTCGCCTACAACGAGGAGAAGTACGGCGCCAACCCGCCCACCTCGATCGCCGACTTCTTCGACCTCGAGAAGTTCCCCGGCACCCGCTCGATGGGCAGCGACCCGGCCGAGGGCAACCTCGAGCTCGCGCTCATGGCCGACGGCGTCGCGCCCGAGGACCTCTACCCGCTCGACTACGACCGCGCCTTCGGCGTGCTCGACAAGATCAAGGCCGACACCGTGTTCTGGAGCTCCGGAGCCGAGCAGGTCGCGATCATGGAGGAGCAGCGGGCCGACATGATCCTCGTCTGGTCCGGCCGCGGCTTCGAGGCCGTGCAGAACGGCGCGCCCTACGCGCCGATGTGGGAGGACAACTCCTACCACTGGGCCTCGCTCGCGATCGTGAAGGGCTCGCCGAACCGCGAGGCCGCCCAGAAGTTCATCGACTTCGCCGTCTCGCAGGGCCCGCAGACCGTCTGGGCCGAGTCGATCGCGTACGGCGCGGCGAACCTCACCGCCACGCCGAAGCTCGACGCCGCGGCATCCGCCTGGGACTCGTCCCTGCAGGAGCACCGCGACCTCTCCTGGCAGATCGACAACGCCTGGTGGGGAGAGAACCAGGACGAGGTCGTCCAGCGCTGGACCGACTGGTCGGCCGGATGACCCGTGGTGCCGCCGGCCGAGCGCCGGCGGCACCCGCCCTCCCCCCGACGACCGAGCCCCGGCGGCACCGCCCGTCCGCCCGAGCCGTCGCGCATCCCCAGCCAGCATCCGAGCCATCGACGGAGCCCCATGAACGACCTCGCCCTCGTGGGCGGCACCATCGCCACCCTGCACCCCGGCACGCCGGACGCCGAAGCGCTCCTCATCGAGCACGGCGCCGTGCGCCTCGTCGGCACCACCGAGGAGGTGCTCGCTGCCGCCCGGCCCGGCACCCCCGTGGTCCGGCTCGACGGCCGCACCGTGCTCCCCGGCCTCATCGACTCGCACACCCACGTCGAATTCTGCGCCCTCAGCCGCGACTGGCTCGACGTGCGCCGGGCGCCCCGTGCCGAGACCCTCGCCCGCCTCGCGCGGGCGGTCGCCGACGGCGTCGACGGCTGGCTCGTCGCCCAGGGCACCTACGGCCAGGACCTGCCGAGCCGCGACGAGCTCGACGAGGTCTCCCGGGAGGTGCCGATCCTCGTCCGCGAGAGCATGCACCGGCTCACCGCGAACACCGCCGCCCTGGAACGTGCCGGACTCGTTCGCGGCTACACCTCCCCCGTCGGCACCCTCGTCGTCATCGGCGAGGACGGCGCCCCGAGCGGCGTCGTGGAGGAGGGGTACCACCTCTTCCCCGTGCCGGCCCCGCCGCCCGAGCGGCTCCGCGCGATGCTCCGCGACGAGCTCCGCGAGTCGTTCGCCCGGCACGGCGTCACCACCATCTACGAGCTCCCCGCGACCGCCGACGGCATCCGCGCCTACCAGGCGCTCCGCGCCGCGGGCGAGCTGCCCGCCCGCCTCAGCCTCACGCTGACCGTCGCGCCCGGGCTGCACGCCATCCTCCGGACGCCCGAGCAGCTCGCCGAGACGGGGCTCGCCTCCGGCTTCGGCGACGAGCGGCTCTGGCTCGGCGGACTCAAAGTCTTCCTCGACGGCGACGACACCTCCGCCTTCGACTCGGCGCACCTCGACAAGAGCCCCGGCCGCTGGAGCACGAACACCCGCCAGTACGCCGAGATCGTGCACGTCCTCACGGTCGCGCACCGCGCCGGCCTGCAGGTGTGGATCCACGCGATCGGCGACCTCGCCCAGCACCTCGCCCTCGACGCGATCGAGGAGGCCGCTCGGGTCGCCGGCCCGGGCGACCGGCGCACCCGCCTCGAGCACGCCGCGAACCTCTGGGTCGACGACGCGATCGTGCGCCGGATGCGGGAGCTCGACGTCATCGCGGTGCCGACGGCCGGATTCATCCACGCCGACGCCGGCACCGGGGTCTACGCCTACCGCACCCTCGTCGAGGCGGGGATGCGCCCGCCCGGCAACTCCGACACGGGCGGCACGCAGCCATTCGCGACGAACCCCTGGTTCGGCGTCGCCCGCATGCTCGACCGGCGCACCGGCTCGGGCGCGATCGTCGCCCCCGAGGAGGCCGTCGACGTCGACACCGCGCTCCGCACCTACACGGAGTTCGCCGCCGAGGCGGGCTTCAACGAGCGCCGCATCGGCGCCCTCGGGATCGGCATGCACGGCGACTGCGCCGTCTACGCGGAGGACCCGCGCACCCTCCCGCCCGAGCGGCTCGCCTCGCTCGAGGCCGAGCTCACGGTCGTCGGCGGCGAGATCGTCTGGCACCGGGAGGGCTCGGCATGAGGACCGCGCGCTCCCGCACCTGGGCGCTGCTCCTGCTGCTGCCCGCGCTCGCCGTGGTGCTCGTGTTCTTCGTGTACCCGGTCATCGCGCTGTCGGCGCGGAGCTTCCTCGAGCCGACGCCGGGCTTCGGCCAGTACGTCGACCTCGTGACGAACGAGACGACGGTCACGATCCTCGTGCGCACCCTCGTCGTCGCCCTCCTCGTCACGGTCGTCACGCTCGTGCTCGCCTACCCGTACGCCTACCTGATGAGCCTCTGCGGGCCGGGCATGCGCACCTTCCTCCTCTTCCTCGTGCTGCTGCCGTTCTGGTCGAGCCTCATGGCCCGCACCTTCGCGTGGATCGTGCTGCTGCAGCCGAGCGGCATCGTCGCCGGGTTCCTCGGCCTCATCGGCCTCGACGGGGTCAAGCTGCTCGGCTCGCAGCTCGGCGTCACGATCGCGATGACGCAGGTGCTGCTCCCGTTCATGGTGCTGCCGCTCTTCAACACCATGTCCGGCATCGACCGCCGGCTGCTGAGCGCGGCGCACTCGATGGGCGCCTCCCGCTTCCGCGCCTTCCGCACCGTGTACCTCCCGCTCTCGGTGCCGGGCGTCGCGGCGGGATCGGTGCTGGTGTTCATCCTCAGCCTCGGTTTCTGGGTGACGCCCCGCCTCATCGGCTCGCCGCAGCAGTCGCTCGTGGGCCAGTTGATCGAGACGAAGGTCGGCAAGCTCCTCGACTTCCCGGGCGCCGGGGCCATCTCGGTCGTCCTCCTCGTGATCACGATCGTGCTGCTGCTCGCGGTCGGCGGCGGGGTGCGCGCGCTCGTGCCCGGCGCGAAGACGGACGGAGGACGCGACGATGGATGAGACGACCCGCGCCGGCTGGGGGCTCCGCCTCTGGGCCGTCCTCGTCGCGGTGCTGCTCGTGGCGCCGCTGCTCATCGTGGTGCCGATCTCCTTCGCGGAGAAGCGGAGCTTCAAGTTCCCGCCGGAAGGGCTCTCGGTCGACTGGTACGTGAACCTGTTCACCGATCACCGCTGGACCTCCGCGATCGGCACCTCGATCCTCGTCGGGGTGCTCGTCACGCTGATCTGCACCGTGCTCGGCACGGCGGCGGCGCTCGGCATCCACCGGATCGGCGGCCGGGTGGCCGGCCTCGCGACGGCCGTGCTCGTCGCGCCGATGATCGTGCCGGGCATCGTCTCGGCGGTCGCGATCTACTCGGTGTACCTGCGCTGGCAGCTCACGGGCAACCTGCTCGGGTTCCTGCTCGCGCACACGGTGCTCGCGATCCCGTTCGTCATCGTCACGGTGACGTCGAGCCTCTCGACCACCGACCCGATGCTCGAGCGCGCCGCGGCGAGCCTCGGCGCCGGCCCCTGGCGCACCTTCTTCCGCGTCATCCTGCCGGCGATCGCACCGGGCGTCGGCGCGGGTGCGCTGTTCGCCTTCGTCACCTCCTTCGACGAGGTCGTGGCGGCGAGCTTCCTGCAGTCGCCCGCGATCCGCACTCTCCCGATCGAGATGTTCGTGAGCGTCACGAACGAGGTCGACCCCACGATCGCGGCCGTCTCCACCGTCATCCTCGCCCTCACCACGGCGATCGTCCTCCTGCCGGCGCTCACCCGCCGGCGCTCCGGCAAGAAAGCGAGCAGCTCATGACCGACCGCAGCGGCACCGCCCCGGCGGCCCAGCCCCGACCCGACGCCACCGGCGGCGTGCGACTCGACCGCGTGACCAAGCGCTTCCGCTCGGGCACCATCGGCGTCGACGACGTCTCGCTGACCGTCGAGCCCGGCGAGTTCGTCACGTTCCTCGGGCCGAGCGGCTCGGGCAAGACGACGACGCTGAACGCCATCGCCGGCTTCGCGAAGCCCAGCTCCGGACGCATCGAGATCGCCGGCGCCGACGTCACGGCCCTGCCGCCGAGCAAGCGCAACCTCGGCGTCGTGTTCCAGAACTACGCGCTGTTCCCGCACATGACCGTGCGCGAGAACATCGCCTTCGGCCTGCACGGCCGGGGCCTCTCGAAGGCCGAGGTCGGCGCGCGCATCGAGGACTCGCTCGCGATGGTGCGCCTCGACGGGCTCGGCGATCGCACGCCGAAGCAGATCTCGGGCGGGCAGCAGCAGCGCGTCGCCCTCGCCAGGGCGCTCGTGTACCGGCCGCCGGTGCTGCTCATGGACGAGCCGCTCGGCGCCCTCGACAAAGCGCTCCGCGATCGGATGCAGGTCGAGATCAGCCGCATCCACCGCGAGGTGGGCACGACGTTCCTCTTCGTCACGCACGACCAGGGCGAGGCGCTCGGCCTCTCCGACCGGATCGTCCTCTTCGACCGGGGGCGGGTCGTGCAGGTGGGCACACCGACGGAGCTCTACGAGCGCCCCGCCTCGCTCTTCGCGGCCGAGTTCCTCGGCGAGTCGAACGTCTTCCGCGGCGAGCTGGCCGGGCCGGGCGTGCTGCGCTTCGGCGAGCAACCGCTGCGCTTCACGGGCGAGGCGCCGGCCGCCGGGTCGGCCGCCGTGGTCGTGCGGCCCGAGCGGCTGCGGCTCGTCGGGATCGCGGATGCCTCGGGCGGCGCCGGCGGCGGGGCGGATGCCTCGGCCGGTGCGGCCGGTGGGGCGGATGCCTCGGGCGGCGGGAACCGCGTCGATGCGCGGGTGACGAACATCGCCTACTTCGGCGCCTTCCGCCGGGTGACCCTGCGCTACGCCGACGGCTCGAGCGGCCTGCTGCACGACGGCGTCGACGCCCCGGCGCCGATCGCGCTCGGCGACACCGTCACGGTCGGCTGGGACGCCGAGCACGCCGTCGTCGTCCCGGTGCCCGGCTCCGCGGAGCGGGCGGCGTGAGCGGCCTCGCGCCGGACGAGGCATCCGTCGTTCCCGGCCCCGCCGTCGCGTACCGCGGCGGCCACGTGCTCGTCGACGACGAGGCCGCGCCGCGACCAGCGGAGCTGCTCGTGCGCGACGGCCGCATCGTGCGGGTCGCCGAGCCCGGCGGGATCCGCGACGCCGAGGAGAACGTCGACCTCGACGGCCTCGTCGTGCTGCCCGGCTTCGTCGACGGGCACTGCCACCTCGAGCTCACGGTGCAGGCGCTCGAGCACCACGTGCCGCTGCACGGGCACGCGAGCCTCGCCGCGATGCTCGACGTGCTCGCCGCCGCGCGGAGGGCGCAGCCCGAGGGCTGGATCGTCGGGCGGGGCCCCTTCGGCCTGCAGCGCGAGGTCGCGGAGGGGCGACTGCCGCACCGGGTCGAGCTCGACCGGGTGAGCCCGACCCAGCCGATCGTGGTGCTCGCCGGCCTCCACGTCGCCTGCCTGAACACCGTCGCGATGCGCGAGCTCGGCCTCGCCGATCCCGACGCGCTGCCGGGGTGGATCACGGTGCACCGCGACGCCGACGGCCCGACCGGGGTGTTCACCGAGGTGTGGGACCGGCTGCCCACGTGCACCGTCGAGGAAGCGATGGCCGCGCTCCGCGCCCACGCGGTGCCGGTGTTCTCCCGGCAGGGCACGACGAGCCTCAGCACGATCTCGACCTCCGCCGACGACGTGCGCGCCCTGCACCGGCTCGCGCAGTCGGGCGAGCTGCCGTTCCGGGTGCGCTGGTTCACGCACGTGCCGCGCACCGCGAGCCTCGACGAGGTGCTCGCCTGGGGGCCGGAGTCCGGCTTCGGCGACGAGCGGCTGCGCTTCGGCGGGGTGAAGATCTTCGTCGACGGCGAGGGCGGCGACGGACTCGGTCACGCCCGTGACGACGTGAAGTGGGCGCCCGAGGAGCTCGCGCGCTTCGTCGACCGCGCGGACGCCGCCGGGGTGCAGCTCATGATGCACGCCGTCACGCCCCGGGCCATCCGCCTCGCCTGCGACGCCGTGATCGCGGCCCGCCGGGAGCGCCCGGCCCGGGTGCGGCACCGGATCGAGCACGGCGGCGACTACGTCGACCTCGCCGATCTGCCGCGCATCGCGGCCGCGGGGGTCGGCCTCGTGGCGACGCCGCATTTCGCGACGTCGTCCGATGCGGACCGCGAGGGCTTCCAGCCGCTCGCGAGCCTCGTCGCCGCGGGGCACCGCGTGATCGGCGCGACCGACTCGACCGGCACCGTGCCCGACGCCGTCGGGCCGCTCGCGAACATCGCGGGCGCGGCGGGGCGGGTCGGAACCGACGGCGGGCCGTCGCCCGAGCGGATCCCGGTGCGCGACGCCGTGCGGATGTTCACGAGCTGGGCGGCGGAGGGCGTCGGCGAGGAGCGGGAGAAGGGGCGGATCGCGCCCGGCCTCCTGGCCGACCTCGTCGTGCTCGACGCGGACCCGTACTCGGTCGGGCCCGCCGCGATCGGCGCGATCGGCGTGGAGCGCACGATCGTCGGCGGCCGCACCGTCTCGGGGCGCGCGGAGTGAGCGCCGCGCGCGACACATCGTCCGGACGGAGTCCGGAAAGACGGCAGTTGGAAGGTGGCGCCTCGACCGGGGCGTCCCGCATGATCGAACGGACGGCCGTCGGTGGACGGATCGTCGCGAGGAGGCAACGATGACGGGCAACGGCGGAGTGTCGTGGTGGTGGCAGCAGCTCGGGCTGCCGACGGCGCGGAAGGGCCTCGACGGTGATCTCGACGTCGACGTCGCGATCGTGGGCGGCGGCTACACCGGACTCTGGACGGCGTACTACCTGAAGACCCTGCAGCCCGACCTCCGCGTCGTCGTGCTCGAGGCGCGCTTCGCGGGCTTCGGCGCCTCCGGCCGGAACGGCGGATGGCTCACCAACTCCGTCACGGGCGGCCGTGAGCGGTACGCGAAGTCGCACGGCCGGCAGGCCGCGATCGCCCAGCAGCGCGCGCTGAACGAGACCGTCGACGAGGTGGCCCGGGTCGCCGAGGCCGAGGGCATCGACGCCGACCTCGTGAAGGGCGGCGAGCTGAACGTCGCCTACGCCCCCGCGCAGCTCGCCCGGATGCAGGCGTTCGCCGCCGCCGAGGCCGAGTGGCCGGGTGCCGACGTCGAGCTGCTTTCGGCCGAGGCATCCGCCGCCCGCGTGAACGTCGCCGGCACGCTCGGCGGCGTGTGGCACCCGCACTGCGCCCGCGTGCACCCGGCGAAGCTCGCCCGCGGCCTCGCCGCCGCCGTCGAGGCGCTCGGCGTGCCGATCCTCGAGCAGACGCTCGTCACCGAGATCCGCCCCGGCGAGGCGATCACCGAGCGCGGCGTCGTCCGTGCCGGGCACGTGCTGCGCGCGACCGAGGGCTTCACCGCGAACCTGAAGGGCGAGCACCGGCGCTGGCTGCCGATGAACTCCTCGATGATCGTCACCGAGCCGATCCCCGCCGCGGTGTGGGACGAGCTCGGCTGGGCCGGCCGCGACACCCTCGGCGACTTCGCGCACGTCTACATGTACGCGCAGCGCACCGCCGACGACCGCATCGCCTTCGGCGGCCGCGGCGTGCCGTACCGCTACGGCTCCCGCGTCGACACCGACGGCGCGACCCAGCCGCAGACGATCGACTCGCTCGCCGCGCTGCTGCGCCGCTTCTTCCCGGCCGCCGCCGACGTGCCGATCGCGCACGGCTGGGCCGGTGTGCTCGGCGTGCCGCGCGACTGGGCCGCGACGGTCGGGGTGGATGCCTCGACCGGGCTCGGCTGGGCCGGCGGCTACGTCGGCACGGGCGTGACCGCGACGAACCTCGCCGGGCGCACGCTCGCCGACCTGGTGCTCCAGCGCGACACCGAGCTCGTGCGCCTGCCGTGGGTCGGCCACCGCGCCCGCAACTGGGAGTTCGAGCCGCTGCGCTGGCTCGCGGTGCAGGGCATCTACGGGCTCTACCGCAACGCCGACCGCGCCGAGTTCGCCGGTCGCACCACCACCGCGCCGACGGCCCGGCTCGCCGACCTCATCGCCGGCCGGCACTGAGCCCGGCATCCACCGCCCGCCGCACGCTCGCGCGGCGGCACCCCGCACGAGAGGAACCAGCATGACCGTCGAGTTCGTCATCCAGTCCCAGCCCCTCGCCGCCGATCTCGGCGAGCCGGCGCCGAAGCCGACCGCGACCACGCCCGGCGTCGTCGAGGCGACGAGTCCGCTCTGGAGCGGGGGCGGCACCGAGGTCGGCTTCTGGGAGTGCTCGCCCGGCAGCTTCACGGCGCGTCGCGACGGGTACACCGAGATCTGCCAGATCCTCTCGGGCTCCGTGACCGTCGAGACGACGGGCGGGCAGCGGGCCACGATCGGCGCGGGCGACACGCTCGTCATGCCGAGCGGCTGGGAGGGCGTCTGGCACGTGCACGAGACCCTGCGGAAGACCTACATCACGATCGACGACTGAGCCGGGCCGCCGGGCCCGCCGGGCCGGATCCGGGCACGAGCCTCGGCACGAGCCGCACCAGCACGAGCAGCCCCACCAGCTCGACGAGCGTCTGCGTCACGACCGCGAGCGGGGCGATCGCGAGGCTCGCCGGCAGGGCGAGGGCGAGCGGCAGCACGACGAGCGAGTTCCGTGTGACGCCGCTGAACACCACGGCGCGGGTGCGCGGGACGTCGAGCCGGGTCATCCGTCCGGCGAGGATGCCGACGCCGAGCATGACCGCGAGGAATCCGACGTAGATCGGGACGAGCCGCGCGAGCGCGACGGCCTCGGCGCCGACCGCGCCGATCTGCGAGCCGACGACGACCGCGAGCGTCAGCATCAGCAGCGGCGTCATGCCGCCCGCCGCGATGCGCTCGAGCGTGCGGGCTGCGCGGTACCGGCGCGCCAGCAGCTGCACGGCGGCGGCCGCGGCGAGCGGCACGACGATGATCACGAGGAACGCCTCGAGGAACGGCCGAGCGTCGAGCAGCGCGAGCGCGCCGGGGCCCGCGAACAGCCAGAGGAATCCCGGCAGCAGCAGGAGCTGCAGCAGAATGAGCAGCGGAGTCGCGGCGAGCAGCCGGTCGCGGGCACCGCCGGCGAGGCCCGTGAACACGATGACGTAGTCGACGCACGGCGTGAGGAGCACGAGCAGCACGCCGAGGAGCAGCCCCCGGTCGTCGGCGACGACGCGCGAGAGCCCGAAGGCGACGAGCGGCGCCGCGACGAAGTTCACCAGCAGCACCGTGCCGAGGAAGCGCAGGTCGCGGAGCGTGCGCCCGATGCCGTCGATCGGCACGCCCAGGAACGTCGCGAACAGCAGCAGCGCCAGCACCGGGTTCGTCGCGGTCGCCAGGACCGGGGCGACGGCCGGCGCGGCGAGGCCGAGCGCGGCGCCGGCGAGGATGGCGAGCACGGCGAGCACGAGCTGGTGCCGGTCCCACCACTCGATCGCGCGCTGCACCGCTCCAGCCTAGGGAACGGGTGCGCAGCGGGCGGGCGGGCGGACGCGTCGTTCGCTGCCGCGCGCCGCGGCGCCGCGACGGCGGGCGGGCGGGATGCCTCCGCGCAGCCGTCTGCGCCACTTCGGCCGCGTTGCGCCAGTACAGGTGGCGCGTGGAGCACGAAGTGGCGCAGACGGTGCCCGCGATGCCGGAGCGACGCGGGACCGAGGCCGGGCCCGTCCGACTAGCGCTTCAGGTTCGTGAGCTCCTGCAGCACCTCGTCGCTCGTGGTGATGATCCGGGCGTTCGCCTGGAAACCGCGCTGCGCGATGATCAGGTTCGTGAACTCCTGCGAGAGGTCGACGTTCGACATCTCGAGGTAGCCGCTCGCGAGCTTGCCGTAGCCGGGGTCGCCCGCCGCGCCGAGCTCGACCGCGCCCGAGTTGGCCGTCGCCCGGTACGAGGAGTCGCCGGCCTTCTCGAGGCCGCCCGGGTTGACGAAGGTCGCGAGCGCGATGCGGCCGACGGCCTGCGTCGCGCCGTTCGAGAAGGTGCCGGTGATCGTGCCGTCCGGGCCGATCGAGTAGGCGTCGAGGGTGCCGGCGGGGCGGCCGTCCTGCCCGGCGACCTTCAGCGTGCTGAGGTCGGCGAAGCCGGTGACCCCGGCGAGGTCGATCGTCGCGCCCGCGACGGTGACCGAGGTGATGCCCGTCGGCTGCCCGTTCGCGAACGTCATCGCGCCGAGGTTCGTGCCGCCGGAGGCGACGTCCCAGCCGGTCGCGCTCCGGGTGAACTCGAGCGTGACGCTCGTCGCGGTGCCCGTGGCGTCGTACACGTCGATGTCGCGCACGATCTGCGTGCCGACGGCCGCGTCGTCGGGCAGGTTGCCGGTGAAGCGCACCGAGGTGGTCGGCACGGCCGGCGCGACGACGCCGCGGGGGAGGGTGATGTTCTGCAGCCCGCCGCCCTGGTTGACGACGCCGTTCTGCGCCATCCAGCCCTGCACGAAGCCGCCGTTCGGCGTCACGAGCCGGCCCTGCGCGTCGAAGTCGAACGCGCCCGCGCGGGTGTACAGCGTCTCGCCGCCTGCGTTCACGACGAAGAAGCCGTCGCCCGAGATCATCAGGTCGCTCGCGCGACCGGTGGCCTGCGCGGAGCCCTGGGTGAAGTTCGTGCTGATGCCGGCGATCTGCACGCCGAGGCCGATCTGGGCGGGGTTCGTGCCGCCGATGGCGGCGCCGGGTGCGCCGCCGCCCTGGATGAGCTGCGACAGCGTGTCCTGGAACTGCGTCGCCGAGCCCTTGAACCCGGTGGTGTTGACGTTGGCGATGTTGTTGCCGGTGACGTCGAGCATGGTCTGGTGGGCGCGGAGTCCGGAGATCCCGGAGAACATCGAGCGGAGCACGGTGGCGTCCTTTCGGTCGTGCGCAGGTGCGCTGGGTCGGTCGTGGTGGTCGGCGGCGTCGCGGGCGGATGCCGCGGCGGGGTCAGGTGCGGACGGCGGAGAGCTTGTCGAGTGCGACGGACACGCCGCCGACGTCGACGGTCGGGATCGGGCCGGCGAAGGAGACGGAACCCGCGACGCCCTTCACGGTCTTGCCGTCGGCGTCGAGGTACTCCACCTCCTTGCCGATCAGGGCGGCCGCGGCGGTGCGCATCTGCAGGGAGAACGACTCCTCCTGCCGCTTCGACAGCGCCGTCAGCTGCTCCATCGTGGCGAGCTGCGTGGTCTGCCCGATCATGGCGTTCGTGTCCATGGGCGAGCTGGGGTCCTGGTTCGCGAGCTGGGTGACGAGCAGCTTCAGGAACAGCTCGCCGTCCATCTCCTGCTTCGGCCGGCGCGTCGCGACCTGGCCGGTGTACATGCTCGTGCCGGCGCTGCCGGCGGTCGCGTTCACGGAATCGACGGTCATCCGGTGCCTCCTAGGCGATCACGTCGAGGCCGGTGCCGAGCGGCATCGGTCCGGTGGGGACGGGGGTCGGGGCGAGCGGGCGCGGGGTCGTCGCCGACGCCTGGCGCCGGTCCTCGGCGGTGCCGCCGCTGCGGGCGTCGTCGCCGGGCTCACGCCCGCCCTCGCGGTTCTGCGGGGCGAGGTCGAGCGAACCGGAGAGGCCCGCGGCGGCGCCGTCGCGGCGGAGGTCGCCGAGCGCCTGGCGGAGCGCCTCCCGGCCGGCGTCGCTCGGCGCGTGCAGTTCGACGCGGACGTGCCCGTCGGCGCCGACGACGGCGCGCACGGTGACGGGGCCGAACTCCTCGGGGGCGACGCGCACCGAGACGAGGTGCTCGCCGGGGCCGCGGCGGGCGAGGGAGACGAGGTGCCCGCCGAGCTGCTCGGCGAGCGGCGGGGCGGTCACGGGGGACGCGGAGGCCGCAGTCGCGGGAGCAGCCGCCGGAGCCGCGGCGGTCGGCGCGGTCGGGGCGACGGGTGCCGCCGCGGGAACGGTCGGGGCGGATGCCGCGGCCGATGCGGTGCCCTCGCTCCGCGGTGCCCCGATCGAGGCGGCTGCGGCGGCCGGCGCGGACGCGGCGGGCGTGGTCGAGGCATCGCTCGCGGGCGACGGCGCGGTCGTGGACGGGTCGACGCGAGCGGATGCCGGAGCGGCATGTTCGGGGCCGGCGGCCGCCGCGGCCGCACCGGGTCCGCTCGGCTCGGTCGCGGGCTCGTCGGGGGAGGTCGCCGTTCCCGCGGCGGGGCGGATGCCCGTCGGCGTACCGTCGGCGCCGTCGGGGTTCGTGCCCCCGCCCGCACCGGAGCCGGGGTGACCGGCGCCGTCGCCGGGCGCGGCACCGGGCGCGACGCTCCCGCTCGGCTCGCCCGCCGACGGGGCCGTCGAGCCGACGGCCTGCGCTGCGGCACCGCCGGCGGCTGCGGCGGCAGTACCGGCACCTGCGCCGGCCGGGGCATCCGCGTCGCCGGTGCCGCCTGCGCCCGGGGCGAGCCCGCCCTCGACCGGGTCGTCCCCGATCGCGCCGGGCAGCGACGGCGAGAGTGCCGTCGCCGGAACGGGGGTCGGGGTCGCCGGGGCGAACGCCGCGGGCAGTGCCGCGGCGACGGCGGGGTCGAGGGCGGCGTCGCCGGGCGCCGGATCCCCGGTGCCGGTGCCGGCGGCGCCGTCGGAGCCCGGGCCGGTGCTGGTGCCGGTGCCGGGCGCCCCGCTCGAGGCATCCGTCGGCTGCGCCGTTCCCGCGACGCCCGCGAGCGCGGCCGCGAAGCCGCCGTCGCCGCTCGACGCCGTGCCGTTCGACGCGCCGCCTTGGCGGGCGGCGGGTGCCGGCGCGGGCAGCGCCGGGGCGATGGCGGTCACGCCGCGCTCCGGAGGATCGCCTGCAGCTGCGCCGCGGCGACGAGATCGCCCAGTCCGCCCGAGCCCAGTCCGCCCGAGGCCTGGGCGCCGGAGCCGAGCGCGCCGCCGAGACCGGAACCGAGGCCGGAGCCGAGCGCGCCGCCGAGCCCCGAGCCGAGCCCCGCCCCGAGCCCGCCCGCGGCGCCCGCGCCGCCGAGGCCGAGTAGGGCGCTGAGCATGCCGGCCGTGCCGAGCCCGCCCGAGGAGGCCAGCAGCGCCTGCAGCTGCGCCGCGACGTCCGCGCCGCCGAGCGCACCGATGCCGGACGAACCGGCGCCGAGCCCCGCCGTCGACGCCGACGCGGGCGCGGCCGCGGCGGGCTGCCCCGCGTCGGGCACCACCCGGCGGATCGTCAGCACGTCGGACTCGTCGAGGTAGTTCTTCTGGTACGAGACCGTGCGGCCCTCGTACGGCGCGTGCACGATCATCCCGTCGCCCGCGTAGATGACGACGTGGTCGGCGTTGTTCGTGATGATGAGGTCGCCCGGCTGCGCCTGCGCCATCGACGGCACCTCGACGCCGAGGTCGGTCTGCAGCGAGACGCGGCGCTCCGCGTCGATGCCGAACTTCGCGAGCACCTGCTGCACGAGGCCCGAGCAGTCGACGCCGGAGCGGTCGTTGCCGCCGAGCACGTAGGGCACGCCCACCCAGGTCTTCGCCTCGGCGACGAGGTCCTCGCCGGTCACCCCCTGGGCGACCGGGCCGCCCTGCCCGAGCGAGGCGCGGGGCGCAGCGTCCGCGCCGGTGGTGCCGTTCGCGCCGAGCGCCGCGAGCAGCGCCTGGGCGAAGGCGGTGCCGTCGCTCGCGGCGAGCTGGCGGCCCTGCAGCGCGGCGACGGTCTGGCTGATCTCCTGCATCCGGGCGACGGCGTCGACGGCGGCCATCACTCCTCCCCTCCGCGAACGGCACGACCGCTCGCGATCTCGTCCAGTCGGTTCTGCTCGACGCGGAGCTCGGTCTCGAGCTCCGCCTCGGCGTGGGCGGCCTCCATGCGCTCGAGCGTGCGCACGCGACGGCGCGCCTCGTCGTGCGTGAGCTTCGCCTCGTCGACCTCGGCCTCGAGCAGCGTGCTCGCGGCGAGGAGCTCGGCGAGCATCGCCTCGCTCGAGGCCCGCGCCGCGGCGATCGCCCGGAGCGTCTCGAGCTGGGTGCCCGGCTCGCCGTACGCGGACAGCTCGCGCTGCGCGCGGGCCCGGAGCGCTTCGCTGTCGCGCAGCTTCGCGGTGCGGGAGGCGAGCACGCTCGCGGTGCGCTCCTCCTGCACCCGCCGCACCCGCAGCAGGCCGTCCAAGCGGAATCCCTTCATGCCGCGGCACCTCCGATCGCAGTGACGAGCGCCGCGAGCGCGGCGGTGGTCTGCTCCAGCGGCGTCGACTCCCCGAGTCGCTGACCGAGGAAGGCGTCGATCGCCTGCTCGTTCGCGATCGCCGCGTCGACGAGCGGGTTCGCGCCGGGCTGGTAGGCGCCGACATCGATGAGGTCCTGCGCCTGCGTGCGCGCCGCGAGGGCCCGCCGGAGCGCGGCCGCGTCGGCGAGCTCGGCCGGCGGCGTGATCCGCCCGGCGACGCGCGACACCGAGCCGAGCACGTCGACGGCGGGGTACCGCCCCGACACGGCGATCCGGCGGTCGAGCACGACGTGCCCGTCGAGCAGCGAGCGGGCCTGGTCGGCGATGGGCTCGTTGTGGTCGTCGCCGTCGACGAGGACGGTGTAGAGGCCGGTGACCGAGCCGCTCGTGCCGGCTCCGGCGCGCTCGAGCAGCCGCGCGAGCAGCGCGAAGGTCGACGGCGGGTAGCCGCGGGTGGCGGGCGGCTCGCCCGCCGAGAGCCCGACCTCGCGCTGCGCCATCGCGACGCGGGTGAGGGAGTCCATCATCAGCACCACGTGGGCGCCG
Organism: Agromyces mediolanus; assembly: GCF_044917495.1. GTDB lineage: Bacteria > Actinomycetota > Actinomycetes > Actinomycetales > Microbacteriaceae > Agromyces > Agromyces mediolanus_B. Next base: position 28,968 of record NZ_JAVSSI010000019.1, read on the forward strand.
CGCTCGCGCTCGTGCTCCGCGATGCGCGTGGCGAGCTGCGCGGCCCGCAACCGCATCGGCGCCGGCTCATCGGCGGTCGCGACGACCACGACCGAGCGGGCGAGGCCCGCGGGACCGAGATCGTCCTCGAGGAACTCGCGCACCTCGCGCCCGCGCTCGCCGATGAGCGCGATCACGGAGATCTCCGCCTCCGAGCCGCGGGCGATCATCGAGAGGAGCGTCGACTTGCCGACGCCCGAGCCGGCGAAGAGGCCGAGGCGCTGGCCGCGGCCGAGGGGCACGAGCGCGTCGAGCACGCGCACGCCGGTCTGCAGGCGTCGGTCGATGCGGGCGCGGTCGAGCGGCGGCGGGGACGGATGCCGGAGCGGCACCTGCGCCTCGGCGCGGATCGGGCCGCGGCCGTCGATGGGCCGGCCGAGTCCGTCGACGACGCGGCCGAGGAGCCCGCGGCCGACGGGGGCCGTCGCGGTGCCCGCCACGCGCTGCACCGGCAGGCCGACGGCGGGCGCGTCGAGCGGGGTGAGGAGCATGCAGGATGCCGCGCCGGGCCGCACGGCGACGACCTCCGCGGACGCCCCGCCGAGCTCGACCACCTCGCCGACGGCGAGCGGGAGCCCCTCCACCTCGAGAGCGAGGCCGACGGCGCTGCGCACCCGGCCGAGGCGTGCGGGACGCGCCGCCCGGAGCGCGTCGCGGAAGGCCGGTGCCTCGAGCAGCGTCGTCATGGCGCCTCCTCGAGCGAGCGCCGCACGCGGTCGATCGCGGTCGAGATGCGGGCGTCGACGAGCCCGTCGGGGAGCTCCGCGACGGCGTTCCCCGGGGCGAGCGAGGCGTCCGCGAGGAGCTCGACGCCCTCGGGGGCGGCCGCTGCGACGCGGGCGAGCGCGGCCGGATGCATCCGGACCCGCACGACGAGCGCCGCGTCGTCGTGGTCGAGCGCGCGGCGGAGCGCCGCCCGGGCGGCGCCGTCGGGGTCGGCGGCGAGCTCCGCCCCGAGGAGCGTCTCGGCGAGGGCGAGCGCGCCCGCCGCGAGCTGCCGCTCCGCCTCGGCGAGCACGGGCAGCGCGGCGGCCCCGATCGCGGTCCGGGCGATGACGAGCGCCTCGATCGCGGCCCGGTGCTCGGCCGCACGACGGGCCTCTCGCTCGGCGGCCTCGGCGGCGAGCGCCGTCAGCAGCCGCTCGCGCTCGGCCTCGGTGCGGCGCCGGGCGTCGGCGAGCCCCCGGGCGAAGCCGCGTTCCTCGGCCGCGGCATCCGCCTCCCCCGGGCGTCCGATCCGCGGGAAGTCGATGGTGCCGAAGGCGGCGTCACGAGACGAACTCATCGGCATCCCCTCGCTGCACGGTGATGCGGCCCTCCTCGGCGAGCTCGCGGATGGTGCGCACGAGCTCCGAGCGCGCCTCCTCGACCTGCGACAGGCGGACCTGGCCGAGCAGCTCGACCTCGGAGTCGAGCAGCTCCCGGTTGCGCTCCGACAGGTTGTGCCGGATCTTCTCCTCGACGGCGGGCGGGGCGCCGCGCAGCGCGAGCGCGAGCACGCCCATGTCGATGCCGCGCACGATGAGCTGCACGTCGCGGTCCTCGAAGCGCACGAGGTCGGTGAAGGTCAGCAGGCGGCTGCGCACCTCGGCGGCGAGCTCCGGGTTCCGCTGCTCGAGCGCCTCGAGCACGGCCTTCTCGGTCGCGACCGGGGCGCGGTTGATGATGTCGACGAGCGGCTGCACGCCGCCCGTCACCTCGGCCGCGCTCCGCGGCGAGATCATCGAGGCGGCGCGGGACTTCAGCACCTGCGACACGATCGCGACGGCCGCGGGGGTCGCGCTCGAGAGCCCGGCGATGCACTCGGCCACGTCGGCGCGGCGCGGGTCGGGCAGGGCGGCGAGGATGTTCGAGGCCTGCGCGGTGCGCAGGTGCGTGAGCACGAGCGCCACGGTCTCGGCCATCTCCGCCTCGAGCAGCGAGATGACCTGCGTCGGCTCGGCCGCGTCGAGGAACTCGAAGGAGCGCCCGGCGAGCGAGGAGGCGACGCGGTTCATCACACCGGTGGCGCGCTCGCTGCCGAACGAGGACTCGAGGAGCCCCTCGGCGACGTCGAGCCCGCCGCGCGCGGCGAGGCGCCCGCGCATCGCGAGCTCGTGGAACTCGGCGATCGCGTGATCCGCCGCGTCGAGGTCGACCCGCTGCAGGCGGATGATCTCGGCGGCGATCTCCTCCGCCTCCGTCTCGCTGAACTCCTTCAGGAGTGCGGCCGCCTGGTCGCGCTCGAGGTTCATCAGCACGAGGGCGACCTTCTGGGCGCCCGTCATCGTCGCGGCGTCGTTCACCCGGCGCTCCGATCATCGAGCATGGCGCGGAGCAGCTTCGCGGTGCGCTCGGGGTCCTGCTGGGCCATCCGGGCGATGTCGCTGCGCCGGCTCTCGGCCGGGTCGGGGCCGATCGGCTCCGTCGGCGCGGTGAGGGCGATGGGCTCGGGCGCGGACTCCAGCACCTGCGTGTAGTGCGGCACCGCCTCCTCGAGCTCGAGCGGCTCGCGCCGGGGCCGGAGGCGGCGGGCGATGATGATCGCGCCGACGATGCCGACGACGAGCGTCACGAGGGCGATGGCGCCCCAGCGGATGAGCTCGGCGATGCGGTCCTGCTCGGCCTGCGCCTCCGCGGAGCGGAGCGCCTCGGTGGCCCGCTCGGAGTCGGCGGTGCTGAAGTCGACGAGCTCGACGTTCACGGCGTCGCCGCGCTGCCGGTCGATGCCGGCGGCGGCGGCCACGAGGTCCTGGATCGCGGTCGAGGAGAGGCCCTTCGCCGCGCCGCGGTCGATCGCGACCGAGACGGTCTGCCGTGCGACGGCGCCGGCCGGGATGCTGCGGGTCTCGGTGACCTTGTCGACCGCGTTGTTCTGCACCCGCTGCTCGGAGGTGTAGGTGCCGTCGCCGCCGTTCCCGCCGGGGACGGCGATGTTGTCGGGGCCGAGCACGCCGGCCTGGGCGCCGCCCGTACCGGTGTAGGTCTCCGTGTTCACGGACTCGTTCAGCGCGGGGGTGTCCTCGGCGCCCTCGAAGCGCTCGGTCGTGACCTCGGCCGATTCGTCACTGATCGTCGCGGCGACCGCGACGCTCGAGTTGCCCGAGCCGACGATACGGTCGAGCATCTGCTGCACGGCCGCGGTGGTGCGGGTCTCGTAGTCGGCGGCGCGGGTCTCCGCCCCGCCGGAGGCGCCGACGCCGACCGCGGAGAGCACGTTGCCGTCGGCGTCGACGACCGCCACGTCCTCGGCCTTCATGCCCTCGATCGCGGCGCTCGTGAGGTGCGTGATCGCGTTCACCTGCGTCGTCGAGAGGGTGCTGCCCGCCTCGGTCTCGATGAAGACGGATGCCGTGGGGTCGACCTTCTCCGAGACGAACACGGTCTCCTCGGGCAGCGCGAGCTGCACGGAGGCGGAGCGGACGCCCTTCATCGCCTTGATGGTGGCGGCGAGCTCGCCCTCGATGGCCCGCTTGTAGGTCACCGACTGCTGGAACGACGACGTCGTCATGCCGAGGTCGTCGAGCAGGGCGTAGCCGCCGCCGTCCGAGTTCGCGGGGAGCCCGGCGGAGGCGGCCTTGATGCGCTCCTCGTAGACGACCTGCTCGGGCACGAGCACCGTGGTGCCGCCGTCGGCGAGCTCGTAGGGGACGTTGCCCGAGCGGAGCTGCTCGACGACGGCGCTCGCGTCGGAGCCGGAGAGCCCGCTGAACAGGGGCGTGTACGAGGGCTTCGTGAGCCAGGCGGCGAGGCCGACGACGCCGAGCACGAGGAGCCCGACGGCGAGCACCGCGAGCACCCGCTGCGCGGTGCTGAACCCGCCGATGAACGCGCCGATCCGCGCGAGCCCGGCCTTCACGGGGGCGGGCATCAGGCCTGCATCCGCATGATCTCGTTGAACGCCTCGACGCCCTTGTTGCGCACGGCGGCGACGAGCTCGAGCGTGACGGCCGCGCGCGAGGAGGCGAGCGTGGCCTGGTGGATGTCGGTGAGGTCGCCCGTGACGGCCTTCAGCGCGAGCGTCTTCGACTCCGCCTGCAGGGCCTGAGCGCCGTCGACCGCGCCGAGCACGCCCGCGAACGCGGCGCCGCCGGTGCCCGGGGTGCCTGCCGTGGTGGTCGCGTCGGGGTCGAGGTAGCCGCTCTGCGCCACGGCCTCGACGCCCGACTGCACGCCGTTCACTCCGGGGATGGGCATCAGCTGCGTCCGATCTGCAGGGCCGACATGTACGTCTCGCGGGCCCGGTCGACGACCGCGGCGTTCGCCTGGTAGCCGCGCTGGGCCATGATGAGCGAGCCCATCTGGCTGGAGAGGTCGATGTCGGGGTAGCGCACGTAGCCCTCGGCGTCGGCGAGCGGGTGCTCCGGCTCGTAGACCATGCGGCCCTCGGCATCCCCGTAGGCGGCGCCCTGCACGTAGACGCCCGAGGTGCCCTCGCCCGCCTGGGCGATGACGTAGCGGGCCTGGAAGGCGTCGCCGTTCGTCGGGGCCGCCGTGTTGATGTTGGCGAGGTTGTCCGACACCGCGTCGAGCCACTTGCGGTGCACGGTGAGGGCGGAGCCGGCGATGCCGATCGCGTCGAAGGTCATGGGGTCCTCCGGGTCATCCGTTGGTGCGCATCGCGGTGCGCAGCGAGGTGAATTGGCCGTTCGCGGCCTGCGCGGCGAACTGGTATCGCAGCACGGTGTCGATGTTGGAGAGGGTCTCGGTGTCGAGGTTGACGTTGTTGCCGTTGAGCTTCGTCGGCTCGAGCGAGTTCTGCGTGGTGGGCCGGACGCGGCCGTCGCCCGCCTCGATGGAGGCGGCCAGGGCGTCTTCGAACTGGACGCGCTTGGCCGTGTAGAACGGCGTGTTCACGTTCGCGATGTTGTTCGCGATCGCCCGCTGGCGCTCGGCGAGGCCGTCGAGCGCGCTCGCGAGGGCGAGCGAGGAGACGGATTCGAGCACGATCCTCCAAGAGTGCGTGGTGGGGGCCGATCCGTGGCGTCGTCTCGAGCGATCCGTGCTCGGGATTCACTCTCGGTCGCGGGCGACGCCCCCGTTAGGTGCGCCGGCGCTCCGGGTGCTGCCGGTGTTCCGGGTGCTGCCGGGTTCCCGGTCCTGCCGGGTTCCGGGTGCTGCCGGGCTCCGGGCCCTGCCCCTGCACCACCGGCACCCCACCCCGCGGGAGGAGATTCGCGCGTCGGGAGGATGCCCGGGCCGTAACCAGCCCTCCCCGCGCCACGATCTCCTCCCGCGGGGGAGGGGAGTGCGCGCGGGAGTAGGGGAGTGCGGGCGGGGAGGGGAATGCGGGCGGGGTAGGGGAGTGCGAGTGGGGAGTGCGGGCGGGGAGAGCCGGGGCGGGCAGAGAGCCAGGGCGGGCAGTGCGGCGCGGCTATGCGGTCGCGTCGAGGAACGCGGGGCGCGCCGCGGATGCCGTGGAGGATGCCGCGGCCCCCGCCGCCCCGAGCCTGGCGAGTTCGGCGGCGGTGTCGTCGCGGTCGCGGCGCAGCTCGGCGGCGCGCGCGTCGATCCGCGCGCGCAGGGCGGCGGCCCGGGCGGCGAGTTCGGCGGGCAGCCGGTCCAGTCCGGCGGGCTCAGGGAGCGCGACGGGGCCGTCGACCGCGAGCGCCAGTTCCAGTTCGTCGAGCCAGGCGGTCCAGGGGTCGGGCGACGGCGGCTCCGAGGCGGCCGCCCCCAATGCGGCCGTCTCCGAGTCCGTCCCTGCGCCGGCATCCGGCGTCCCGGCGGGAGTCCCCGCGCCGCCATCCGGCGTCCCGGCGGGAGTCCCCGCGCCGCCATCCGGCATCCGACCGGCGCCGTCCGGCATCCGACCGCCGCTGTCCGGCGTCCCGGCGTCAGCCGACACGCGCGATCCCGCCCACCGGTGCGGCGACCGGCATCGCGGCCGCCTCGTGCCACGCCTGCCGGAGCGGTTCGAGCCGCGCCTGGCACTCGCGGGTGAGCGTCACGTCGCGGGAGATGTTCGCCCGCACGAGCGACTGGTACACGTAGTCGTAGATCGCCATGAGCCGGCTCGCGCCGTCCCAGACGCGCACGTCGAGGGTGCGCTGCAGCTCGCTCACGATGTCCTGCGCGTGCAGCAGCTGCGCGCTCGCCTCGGCCCACTGCTCGGCGAGCTGCGCCTGCTCGGCGCGATCGAGGTCGAGGAGCAGCCGGTCGTAGAGCATCGTGAGCAACTGCGCCGGACTCGCCGAGAGGATGGCGGTGCGCTGGTAGTCGTTCAGCCGATCGGTCATGCCGGCTCCTTCCGGGCGGGGGTCACTTGTTCGAGTTCGACCAGGTGGGCAGGTTCGCGAGCTGCGACGCGAGGTAGTCCGACTGCTTGTTCATGCTGCTGAGCGCGACCTCGAGCGCCGTGTAGGTGCGCTTCAGCGTCGATTCGCGCTGCTCGAGGCGGCGCGTCCACGACTCGATCTGCTTGTCGAGGTCGGCGATCGTCGACTGGCGGCCCTGGATCTGCTTCGTCAGCAGCCCGTCGAAGCGGTCGGAGTAGCGGTCGCTCACGTCCTCGACGCGACTCGCGACCGTGGCGAAGGCCGTGCGCACCGCGTCGGGGTTCGTCTCGAGCGCCTTCTGGAACTTCTCGGCGTCGAACTCGAGCTCGCCGTCCTTCGAGACGCTGATGCCGAAGGGGGAGATCGAGGTGCCGGCGACGGGCGCCTGGATGGCCGAGACGAGCGCCTGGCGCAGGGTGCGGATGTTCGAGTCGCTCGTGAAGCTGCCGACGACCGTGATGGGGTTGCCCGAGGCATCCGTCGACTTCGCCGTCGCCGACTTGGCGTCGATGAAGGCGAGCAGGTCCTTGACCTTGTCGAGGAACGCCTGGGCGGCGGTCGCGGACGACTTCGTGTCGGGGTCGATCCCGATCGTGACGGGCGCGGACGTGACCTTCGAGATCGTGACGTCGACGCCGGGCAGGAGGTCGGTGAAGGTGTTCTTGGCGCTCGTCAGCTGCTGCTCGGCCGCGGTGCCGGCGAAGAGGGTGACCTGCGCGTCGACGCCCTGGCGCAGGAGCGCCGCACCGGGCTGGTCGGTCAGCTCGGTCGCGGTGCCGGCGTCGACGTCGGCCTCGCTGCCGATGAAGACGCGGAAGGATGCCGCGGCGCCGGTCTCGGTCGAGGCGAGCTGGAGGCGGGACAGCGCGGCGCCGCCGCCGTCGGTGCCGGCCTGGATGCGGGTGGCGCGGATGCCGAGCTCCGCGTTGTTCACGGCGCGGGCGACGTCCTCGATGGAGCTGCTGCTCGCGACGACCTGGGTGCGGGTGCCGTCGGGGCGCACGATCGTGAGCACGGGCGGCACGCCGGGCAGGCTCGGCATCGCCGCGGAGACCATGACGTGCGCGCTCGCGACGCGGGTGACCGTGAGGTCGATGCCGCCCGCAGCGGCGCCGGGGCGGGTCGCGACGGTGACGGAGGGGTCGGAGCTCGTGGTCGTGAACTTCGACAGCGCGTCGGGCTTCCCCGCGGCCTGGGCGAGCTCCATGAGCGCCGCGAGCCGGGTGTTCAGCGACTGCATGTCGGTGACGATCGTGGAGGCCTTGGCCTTGTTCTGCACGAGGAGGGTGCGCGGCGCGGCCTCGGCGGCCATGAGCTTCGCGATGAGCTCGGTGGTGTTGAGGCCGCTCACGAGGCCGTCGAGGGAGATCCCCATGCGTTGCTCCTTGCGGTCGTCGTGCGGGCTCGGGTCCTGCGGTGGTGCGGGTGGTGCGGGTGGAACGGGACGAACCCGGCGGTGACGGGGCGGAGTGCAGCGCCTCGGTCACCGCCGGGTTCGGTCAGGTGATCCCTGCGGCTTAGCCGAGGAGCTTCAGCACGCCCTGGTTGGCCTGGTTGGCCTGGGCGAGCATCGCGGTGCCGGCCTGCGAGAGGATGCTGGCGCGGGTGTAGCTGACCATCTCGGCCGCCATGTCCGTGTCGCGGATGCGCGACTCGGCCGCCGAGAGGTTCTCGGCCGAGACGTTCAGCGTGCGGATGGTCGACTCGAAGCGGTTCTGCTGCGCACCGAGGTCGGCGCGAGCGGTCGAGATCGCGGTGATCGCGGTGTCGATCGCGGTCAGCGTGGTGTTCGCGGTCGCGTTGTCGGTGACGACGAAGCCGGCGCCGGCGGCGGTGCCGTCGGCCGAGGCCAGCGTGCCGACGTCGGTGCCCACGTTCGCGAGGTTGATCGCGATCGTGTCGTTCGCGGTGTCACCGGCGCCGACCTGGAAGTTCAGCGAGCCGCCCTTCAGCAGGTCGATCCCGTTGAAGTTCACGCCCTCCGAGACGCGGTAGAGCTCGCGGCTCAGCGCGTCGGCTTCCTTCTGGATGGCGGCGCGCGACTCGGTGTTGTTCGAGTCGGTCGCACCCTGGACCGCGAGGTCGCGCATGCGGTGGAGGATGTTGTGGACCTCGGTGAGCGCACCTTCCGCCGTCTGGATGACGGAGATGCCGTCCTGCGCGTTGCGGGCCGCGACCTTGGTGCCGGAGATCTGCGAGCGCAGGCCCTCCGAGATCGCGAGACCGGCGGCGTCGTCGGCGGCACGGTTGATGCGCAGACCGCTCGAGAGCTTCTCGAGCGACTTCGACAGCTCGTTCTGCGTGTTGGTGAGGTTGCGGTGCGCGTTGAACGCCGCAACGTTGGTGTTGATCTGCATACCCATGGTGGTGATCTCTTCCTTGATCGGTCGCGGTCCATCCGTGGACCGTCGAGGGGCACTGTCGGTCGCGGCATCCGGGTCCGTTAGGTGTCGACCGCGTGCGGTGGTCGGCGTCGGTATCTGCTGGTCGCACGAATACCGACCGCGATCGGATGCCGCGATCGGAAGCCGCAATCGGATGCCGCGAGCGCACCGGGCGGGAAGGGTCGCCTGAGCCGGGCCAGGGGGTGCCCGGCTCAGGCGAGCGTGGTGCTGCGGCGCCCGCCGAAGGCGCCGCCGAGGTCGTCGAGGTACTTCTTCGCCCGGGTGGTGGTGGGGGCGGGCACCTGGAGGGGCAGCTCCGTCTCGTCGGCGAGGTAGCCCGCCGCGCCGAGGCGGAGCAGGCGCAGACCCTCGCTGCGCTGCTGCGAGACGGCCGAGTGCGTGACACCGAGCTCCTCGGCGAGCTCCGTGACCGCGCGGTCGTGGAAGTAGATCTCCTCGATCACGTAGCGCAGCCGCTCGGGGAGGGCCGAGACCGCGGCGTGCGCGAACTCGACCCGCTCGCGCACGACGAGCTCCGCCTCGGGGAGCATGACCTCGGAAGCCTCGTCGCCGACGAAGGTCTCGTCGTAGGGGCCGACGCGGCGGGAGGCGAGGCCCTCGTACTCCGAGGCGGTGGCGCGGTCGACGCCGAGCGCCGAGGCGAGCTCGCCCGTCGACGGCCGGCGGCCGAGAGCTGCGGTGAGCTCCTCCTGCACCGCCACGGTCTCCTTGATGGTCTGCCGCGTGCTGCGCTTCGCCCAGTCGGTCGTGCGCATCTCGTCGCGGATGCCGCCGAGGATCCGCTCGCGGGCGTACGCCCCGAACGGGACGCCGCGCTCGGCGTCGTACGCGTCGACGGCCTTGACGAGCGCGACAGCCCCGGCCTGCGCGAGATCGTCGCGGGAGAGGTGGGTGGCGCTCGCGATCACCTTCGACACCAGGAAGCCCACGAGCGGCAGGTGCTCGACGATCATCCGATCGCGTTCGTCGGTCTTCACCGGGGGTCCCTCACTCTCAGCGCCGGGTCGTCGCGCTCCCGCGACGGTCACCCGGCGCTCAGTACATGCGCGGCGGATTCCCGACGGCCCCCGGACACGGGGGCGGGGGAATCCGGGTGCGGGATCCGTGAATCGCTTCGACGGATGCCCCGGCGGATTCCGGTGGGGACGGCGCCGCGTCGCGGCGGAATCGGCCGGATCCGCGGTGCTGGCGAATCGTGCGCGACCACCGTGTCGGATCCGGGGGATCCGCGGCGCGGACGGGCGCACGGGCGCCGCGCACGATGGGCGCGTGGAACACCTCGATCGCACCGCCGGGAGCGCGCCGCCGTCGGCGCCGCCCCGCGACTGGACGATCGACCTCGCGAGCGAGGACCCGCACGAGGTGCGCCGTGCCGCGAGCGAGCTCCTCGCCGAGACGACGCGCTCGGTCCGCGGGCTGCGGAACCGCATGGGACTGAGCGACGCCGACATGCAGGATGCCGTCGGCGAGACCCTCCTCGAGCTCGCGAAGCGCCTCGAGGCGGGCCATCCCGTCCCCGGCGCGATCGTGCAGCGGGTGGCGACGACCGTCTGCTCCCGCTTCGTGAACGGGCCGGTGCGGCACGAGACGGCGAAGGCGCTGCGCATCCTGAAGGAGCGCGTGGCGGCCGAGGAGGCCGTCGTCGGCCGTGCGCTCTCGAGCCGGGCCGTCGCGGAGCTCGCGGAGGAGGTGCGACTCGGCCCCGACTTCAATCCGCGGCATCGCCCGGTGGAGCGCTTCCACCTCGTGGAGGGCTTCTCGAAGCCGCTCTCGATCGACCGCTACGACGCCGATGTCGTGGACGTGCTGCTCTCCCGCGCGGTGGACGTGCCGTCGGAGTTCGGAGCGGGCGCGGATGCCGCGATCCCCGGTGCCGGCAGCGCGGGCGGTGCCTGCGACCGGCTGCTCGACCGTCTGGAGCGGGGGCGGGTGACCCGCCGCGAGGCGAAGCTCGAGCTCTGGAACGCCGTGGCCGCGGACGAGGAGCTGCCGAGGCCGACGCCGGGCCGGCTCGACCGGCGCATCGGCGCCGACCTGCTGGCCTATGCCGACGAGCTGCCCGAGGGGATCGTGACGGCTTGCCGCGAGCGGCTCGACGGACGGGCGTCGCGCGCGGTGTTCGCCCTGTTCGCGCCGTTCGCCGAGCTCGACGAGCAGGCGAAGGACGCGATCGCCGAGGCGCTCGCGCGGCGGGGCGCGTTCGCCACCCGGATCTGGGCGAGCGCCGTCGCGCAGGCGCAGCTGCCGGCGCGCGACTGGGCGGCCGGCACGGGAGGCCCGCGAGTCACGGCCATGCGTCCGCCGATCCGCACGGTCGCGGGTGCGCGGGCCTAGCCTGCGGCCATGATCATCACCCCACCCGCGGCCGAGACCGCGACCGGAACGGTCGCCGAGCTGTACGACGACGACCTGCGAGCCGATGGCCTGGTCTATGCGCACACCGCGGCGATGGCGACGAACCCCGAGGCGTACCGGGCGTTCGAGGAGCTCATCCGAGCGGTCGTGCCGTCGATCGGCCTCCGCCTGTACGAGGCCGCGACGCTCGGCGCGGCGCGAGCGATCGGCTCCGAGCACTGCCTGCTCGCCCACGGGCGCAAGGCGCTCCGCGCCGGCGTCGTCGACGAGGCCGGGCTCGTGGCCTTCGCGGCGGGCGAAGACTCGGGGTTCCGGGACGACGAGCGGCTCGTCATCCGTTTCGCCGAGCGACTCTCCCGCGATCCCGCGTCGATGACCGATGCCGATACGCAGGAGTTGCGCGATGCTGGCTTCAGCGATCGGCAGATCGTCGATCTGACCCTCGCCGCGGCGGCCCGGAACTACTTCAGCCGAGCGCTACTGGCCCTCGCGGTGCCCGTCGACGAGGTGCCCGGGCTCGCCCCGGAAGTGGCGAAGGCGCTGCGCGGCGCGAACTGAGCCCGCGCGGAGAGCCGGGATGCCGGCCCCGAAGGGAGACGGGGCGGCATCCCGGGTCTGATGGCCTTCCGGAACCCGAACCGGAGCGCCAGGAGACGACATCCGCTGACCCGAACGCGACCACTACCCGGTGCGGCCGCCTGCTCGACGGATACCCACGCACGGAGTGTAACTCTCGGGATACCATGCGGCAAGGGTGGGAAGCCGCGGGGCCCGCCCAAGGGGACGACGGGCCCCGCGGGCCTCGCGCGCGGCGCAACCCGATGGTCGGCGCGAGGTGGGTGATCCCGCGTTCGAGCGTACGGCGCGGCTTGGCGCGGGTGAACTCGTTCGTCTGGATCATCAAGAGAAGCGGTGCGCTGGTGCCGCAGGGGATACCACATCCTCCAAAGTGCGAGCGGCCCTCGGCTCCGGCGGGCGACCGTGCCGGTGCGCGGGCCCGCGGCACCGTGCAACGCAGGCCGGCCGGACCGCCAATCGGGCGCGAAGGCTTCACCGGCGGTACGGCGGTGTGATTCAGTGGTCCTATGCGTGCACCGTTCCCCCGATCGTGTCCCCTCGCCCGCGAGCATCCGACGCACCCCTCTTCGGCGCGCGTCGGTGCCTGAGCGGATCGCCTGGTTCGACGCGGGACGGGTCCCCGACGACTCGGTGGCGGTGCTGTGGAAGCACTTCCGTGAGCGGCGCGCGGTCGGCGTGGTCGGGCAGGGGGAGGGGCAGCGGGCCTTCTACTCCCGGCTGACAGTCACCTCCGCCGGGGTCTTCGAGGCCGAGGGCGTCGAGCCGTGGGGCGTGATCGAGAGCGCCGAGTACGGTGCCGTGCTCGTGCCCGCGGAACTCGCGGCGGCGGCGACGCTGCCCGCGCTGCCGGCGGGGTTGCAGCGCCTGGCCGCGCGCGTGGGGCCGTCGAACCGTCGGCTCCAGCAGGCGAAGCAGGCGACCGATGCCCGACCGGCCGTCCGTCGTCTGCGCGAGCGCTTCATCGCGGCGGCCGTGGCGCACGCCGAGGTGCATCGGCGGCTCGAGGAGTGGCGGCCGCGCGCGGAGCGCGGCGCCGCCGACGGGCTCGAGTCGGCCTAGGCGTCGATGTCGTCGAGGCGGTCGATGACCACCTCGAGGAGGCGGGCGAGCTCGCCGCGCTCGGCGTCGCTCAGGTCCTGCAGCACGTCGGATTCGACGACGTCCGAGCCGCGGATGGCGAGGCTGAACAGCTCCCAGCCCTCCTCGGTCAGGCTGACGAAGATGCGCGTGCGGTTCGCGGCGTCGGGGGTGCGCTCGATGAGGCCGCGGTCGGCGAGCTTGTCGAGCCGGTGCGTCATGGACGAGGGCGCGACGTTCGTGAGGTCGGCGAGCTGGCTCGGTGTGAGCGGCTCGCCGGCCTTCGCGAGCGAGGTGACGACGGCCCACTCGCCGCCCGTCACGTCGAGGTCGGCGAGCTGGCGCACGTACCACTGGTCGAGCTTCTTGGTGAGGCTCTGCACCGCGGTGATGACCCGCTGCACCGACTCCTCGCCGCCCGCGGCGACGTAGGTCGCGACGGCCCGGCGGTGCAGCTCGGGGGCGCTCGGCGTGCGGTTCGGCATGCGGGAATTCTCGCACGGCTTCTTCGGTTGCTAATATTTCGACATCGAATAGTTCGTATTCGAAGCGCGCGGATGCCTCGGCCCGGTGCGGCGCCGGGGGAGCCCGTCGCGAGCACCATCCGAACCTGAGCCTGCGACGGGAACCCGTCGCGAGCTCCCAGAACCTGAGGCATGAAAGGGGGCGCGACCCCGTGCGCGCGAAACTGCTGATCTTCGCATCCGCCATCGGCATGCTCGGCTGGGGGGCCGTGCTGCCCTACCAGTACGCCTACGCCGCCGACACCCGCGGCTGGGGCGCGCTCGTGGCCGCCGGGGCATCCTCCCTCTTCTCCATCGGCGCGCTCGTCGCCGCCCCCATCGCCGGGCGCCTGAGCGACCGCTTCAACCCGGTGCTCGTCGCCGTCGTCGCCCAGCTCATCGGCGCCGCCGGCGTCGGGGCCCTCGCCTTCGTCGACAGCCCGGGGCTCTTCCTCGCGGGCATGCTGGTGTTCGGGCTCGGCCTCGCCGCCGCGGTCCCCGCGAAGCAGGTGCTGGCGCTGCAGTGGTCGACGAGCGACGACCGCCGCAAGGTGTTCGCCTACAAGTTCACGGGCGAGTCGCTCGGCATGGCGGCCGGCGCGTTCCTCGCCGGGCAGATCGTCGACCTCGGCCGGCCCGACGGGCTCGACGTGGGCTTCGCGATGGCGGCGGCCGGTTTCGTGCTGTCCTCCGCGATCATCGCCCTCGCCGGGCGCGGCGCGGTCGTGCCCAGCGAGTTCGCCGTCGCCGCGGTCGCCGACGGGCGCCCGGTCACCGGCACCGTCGGGGCGATCGAGGCGGCGACCGGCGCGATCGCGGCCGTCGACGTGCGCGCCGCGAAGCGCGACCGCAGCGTCGTCCGCGCCATCCTGCGCACCCCGGCGCTGCGCTGGACGGCGATCGTGACGGTCACCCTCGCGCTCGGCTTCTACGCGCAGTTCGAGTCGGGGCTGCCGGCGTACGGCCTCACCGTGCTGGGCGTGGACGCCTCGGCGATCGGCATCGCCGCGGCCGTGAACTGCATCGTGATCGTCGCACTCCAGGTGCTCGTCGTGAAGCTCACCGCGAAGCGCAGCGCGCCGTCGCTGCTCATGGTCGTCGGCATGATCTGGGTGGTGTCGTGGCTCGCGCTGTCGGCCGCGCAGTTCGCCCCCGGCATCGCGACCGCGCTGTTCGTGACGACCTACGGCGTCTTCGCGATCGGCGAGACGATCTACAGCCCGGTGCTGAACCCGCTCACGGCGCAGCTCGCGCCGAAGGGCATGGTCGGGCAGACGCTCGGCACGATCGGCGCCCTGCAGACCGCGTTCTCGGCGGCCGGCCCCCTGGTCGCCGGCGTGCTGCTCGGCGCGGGGCTCGCGGACGTCTTCCTCGGCATGCACCTCGCGGTCAGCGTCGTCGCGGTGTTCGCCGCCTGGCGGGTGAAGCGGGCCATGGAGGCGATGCCGGCGCCCGCGGCATCCGAGCGGGTCGACCCGCCGACCGCGCCCGTGCCGCTGCACTGAGCCCGGCGGCGGGTGCGGCGGGTGTGGCGGGGCGGGGGCTACTCGCCGACGGTGACGAACTCGGCGAGCGGCTTGCGCTGGCGCGGGGCGACCTCGCGCTCGCGCAGCACGTCGGAGAGGCGGTCGACGTCGCCGAGCGCGCCGATCGTCGTGATCGACACGACCTCCTGGTGCGCGTCGAGGCCGAAGGCGTCGTGGATCGCCTGCGCGTCGAAGCCGCCCATCTGGTGCGTGTGCAGGCCCTCGTGCTGCGCCTGCACGGTGAGGTGCGCGACGGCCTGCCCGAGGTCGTAGCGCGCCCACGGGCGCGGCCGGCCCTCGGCATCCGTCGTCTCGGCGATGTTCACGATGAGGACGGCGGCCGAGTCGGCCCACTCCTTGTTGAAGCCGGCCATCGCGCCGTGCAGCGAGGCGAAGGCGGCGGTGCCGCGCCGGGCCACGATGAAGCGCCACGGCTGCGAGTTGTTGGCCGACGGCGCCCAGCGCGCGGCCTCGAGGATGGTGCGGAGCTGCTCGGTCTCGACGACGGCCTCCGGGTCGAACGCGCGGGGGCTCCAGCGGTCGGCGAGCGGGTCGATGAGCGGGGCCTCGGTGGCGGCCTTGCGGCTGGTGAGATCGGTGACGAGGGTCATGGTGCGGCTTTCCTGGTGGTCGAACTTCTGCCGGGGCGCCGTTGACCCGTCCATACGAACGTATCGAGATCCGAGCCTATTCCGTGCGCGGCGTCGAGGGCGTCCGCGAGCGGGCACAATACCCGTATGGATTCCGCAGCCGACGCGCCCGCGCGCGTGCCCGCCAGCGTGCTCGCGATCGACGCCGGCCAGACCGGGGTGAAGGTGCGCCACCGCTCGCCCGACGGCCTCGTCGAGTGGGCCGAGCCCGGCGTCCGCACCGATCGGCCGCTGCTGCCGCAGCTCGCCGACGCGATCCGCGGCGCGGCCGCCCGCGGGCTCTCCGCCGAGGCCGTCGGCATCGGTACGACCGGCCTCACCGCCCCCGACTTCGACGCGGAGCCGCTCATCGAGGCGGCCGCGCCGCTCGGCACCCGCTCGCTGATCCTCGCGCACGACTCGATCACGGCCTACCTCGGCGCCCTCGACGAGGAGCCCGGCGTCGTCGTCGCCGCGGGCACCGGGGTCGTGACCCTCGCGGTCGGGGCGGTCGACGTCGCCCGCATCGACGGCTGGGGCAACATCATGGGGGATGCCGGCAGCGGCTACTGGATCGGGCGCGCCGCCCTCGAGGCGGTCATGCGGGCGCACGACGGTCGCGGCGAGCCGACGGCGCTCACCGCGGTCGTGCGCGAGGAGTTCCCCGAGCTCGAGGACGCTTACATCGTGCTGCAGGGCGACGGCGAGCGGATCCGCCGGGTCGCCCGTTACACCCGCGCCGTCGCCGAGCTCGCCGAGCGCGATGCCGTCGCCGCGGGCATCCTCGACGCCGCCGCGCGGGAGCTCGCGCACGCCGCCGTCACCGGGCTCCGCCGGGTCGGCGAGGACTCGGCGACGGCGCCCACCGTGCGCGCCGTCGGCGGCGTCTTCGGCTCGGAGCGCCTCGCGACCGCGTTCGAGCGCGCCGTCCGGCACGAGATCCCGGCCGCCCACATCGAGATCGGTTCGACCGATCCGCTCGACGGCGCCGCGCGGCTCGTCGCGATGTCGCCCGGCAATCCGCTCCGCGCGCACGTCGCCGCCGCCGCCCGCTGAGCGCGCCTGATTCCGACCCGCCGCCTCGCACAGCTCAGGAACATCCGCCGGGTATGGGCGGCGAGCCGTTCGTCGACGCGCGTCGTTCCGGGTGTCGCCGGGCGGGCTTCCTGAGTTGTGTGAGGCCAGGGACGCGGGCGGATGCGGGACGCGGCGCGAGTGCGCGGCGCGGGTGCGCGGCGCGAGTGGTGGCGCGCGCGCCTCAGCGCCCGGCGAGCTCCTCGCGGATGCCCGCGACGAACGCGTCGATGTCGGCCTCGGTGGTGTCGAAGGAGCACATCCAGCGCACCTCGCCGCGCGCGGCATCCCAGTCGTAGAAGCGGAAGCCCCGGTCGCGCAGCCGGTCGGCGACGCCCTCGGGGAGGATCGCGAAGACCCCGTTCGACTGCGTCTCCTGCGAGAAGCCGAGGCCGGGCAGCTCGCCCGCGGCGATGCCGGCGTCGAGCGCGTCGCGCAGGCGGCGGGCCATCGCGTTCGAGTGCCGGGCGTTCTCGAGCCACAGCTCGCCCTCGTAGAGGGCGATGAGCTGCGCCGAGACGAAGCGCATCTTCGAGGCGAGCTGCATGTTCAGCTTGCGGAGGTACTTCAGGCCCTCGGATGCCTCGGGGTTCAGCACGACGACGGCCTCCGCACCGAGCGCGCCGTTCTTCGTGCCGCCGACGCTCAGTACGTCGACGCCCGCGTCGCGGGTGAAGGCGCGCAGCGGCACGCCGAGCGAGGCGCCGGCGTTCGCGAGGCGCGCGCCGTCCATGTGCAGCTTCATGCCGAGCGAGTGCGCGTGGTCGGCGATCGCCCGCACCTCGTCGACGGTGTACGCGGTGCCGAGCTCGGTCGTCTGCGTGATCGACACGACGAGCGGCTGCGCGCGGTGCTCGTCGCCCCAGCCCCAGGCCTCCTGGTCGATGAGCTCGGGGGTGAGCTTGCCGTCCTCGGCGAGCACGGTGAGCAGCTTCATGCCGCCGACGCGCTCGGGCGCACCGCCCTCGTCGGAGTTGATGTGCGCGGTCTTGGCGCTGACGACGGCGCCCCAGCGGGGCAGCATCGACTGGAGTCCGGTGACGTTCGCGCCGGTGCCGTTGAAGACCGGGAACGCCTCGACGCCGTCGCCGAAGTGCCCGGCGAACACCTGCTGCAGGCGCTCGGTGTAGACGTCCTCGCCGTAGGCGACCTGGTGGCCGTCGTTCGCGGCCTGGATGGCGGCGAGCACGGCGGGGTGCACGCCCGAGTAGTTGTCGCTGGCGAAGCCGCGGAACGTGGTGTCGTGGAGCTGCGAAGTCACCGAACCATCCTGCCACCCGCTCCCTGGCAGCGTCTCGCCGGGTCGCGCACGGAACGCGCGCGCCCGCGCCGGCCACGCACGGATGCCGCGCGCCCTGGTCCGCTGAGCCCGTCGAAGCGCCCTCTGGTCCGCTGAGCTCGTCGAAGCGCCCTCTGGTCCGCTGAGCTCGTCGAAGCGCCCCGGTGGCCGCCGCTGGCTCAGGCCTCGACGGTCACCTCGCTGACCGCGCCGTCGCGGTCGAGGTGCACGGCGGGCCAGGAGCCCTCGGGGATGTGCTCGCCGCAGCCGTCGTTCAGGTGCACCGTGACGGTGCCGTCGGGGTGCGCCTCGATCGTCTGCAGCTCGAGGTCGCTCGCTGCGTCGTCGAGCTCGGCGGCGGTCGGCTCGCCCTCGCTGAAGCCCGTGACCACCGCGTCGCTCAGCGCGCGGCGGAGCGCCGGCAGCGCCTGCACGGTCTCCGCGATCCGCGGCAGCATCGCGCGCACCTCCTCGGGCGATCCGCTCGCCGCGGTGAGCTCCACCGATTCCCCGTCGACCTCGATGAGCGCGGAGTACCAGTCGTGGTCGAGCACCTCGCCGTCGAGCAGCTCGGTGCGGGCCCGCCGGAAGGCGCCGAGCACGGGGTGGGTGATCTCGGGTGCGTCGCTCATGCCCCCACGGTAGCGGGCGTCCGCGTTGGGACGGGCACGCCCACGAGGCAGCCGATGAGCTCGTCGTAGGAGACGCCCGCCGCGGCGAACATGCGCGGCACCTGCGAGTGCGCCGTCATGCCCGGGATCGTGTTGATCTCGTTCAGCACGAGACGGCCGTCGGGTGTGACGAAGAAGTCGAGGCGCGCGATCGCGTCGCAGCCGATCAGCTCGAAGAGCCGGCACGCCGTCTCGCGCAGTCGTCGCGCGGTGCCGTCATCGATCGCCGCGGGGACGGTGAACCGCGCCGAGCCGTCGTACTTGGTGGCGGAGTCGAAGACGCCCTCGCCGTGGATCTCGAGCGGCGGCGGCACGAGCAGTTCGCCGCGCGCCGTGCGCACGACGGCGACGTCGATCTCGCGGCCCGCGATCGGCTGCTCGACGAGCACCCGATCGTCGAAGCGCCGCGCCTCCGCGATCGCTCCCGCGAACTCCGCTGCGGTGCGCGCGAGCCGCACCCCGTGGCTGGATCCCGCGGTCGTCGGCTTCACGATGGCCGTGCCGCCGAAGGGGATGCCGGCATCGAGCTCGTCCGCCCGGTAGCAGCGGCCCGGCGCGACGTCGACGCCGTGCGCGGCGGCCACGAGCTTCGTGAGCTCCTTGTCCATGGTCACGGCGCTCGCCGTGAGCGGCGAGCCGATCACCCGCAGGCCGGCGAGCGTGCCGAGCGCGGCGAGCGCGCCGTCCTCCCCCGGCGCGCCGTGGATCATCGGGTACATGGCGTCGGCGCCGGCGAGCAGCTCGAGCGCCGCGGCGAGGCCCGCGGCGGGGCTCGAGCCGAGCGGGCGTCCGCGGGTGCTCCAGCAGCCGTCGCGTTCGATGCGGAGCCGGATGGTCTCGACGCCGAGCCGGGCGAGCGCCGCCTCGACGGCGGCCGCGCTCGCGACGGAGACGTCGTGCTCGGCGCTGGTGCCGCCGGAGACCACGCCGATGCGGCGCGCTGTCTGCGTGGCGCGCTGCGGCGCGGCGCGGTCCGGCGCGACGCGCTGCGGCGCGGCGCGGTCCGGCGCGACGCGCTCCGCCGGGGTGCTCGGTCTTGGTGCAGCTCCTGGCATGTTCGCCTCCTCCCGATCGAGTCCATCGAGCGGGATGTTGCGTGGGCGTATCGCTTTCCGCGTACGCCGGGGCAACACGGCGGCGGGTGCACTGGGCGGATGGCTTCTCCGGCATCCGAGCTCCTCGTCCACCAGGCGGCGATCCATACCAACGCGGCCCACTTCGCCGCGCTCACGGGCGGGCGGCTCCTCGCCGTGGTGAAGGCCGACGCGTTCGGGCACGGACATGCGGAGGCGGCGCGCGCGGTGCTCGACGCGGGGGCGGGATGGCTCGGCGTGGCCTCCGTCGAGGAGGCGCTCGCGCTCCGGGCGGCCGGCATCCGCGCGCCCGTGCTCAGCTGGCTGAACCCGCTCGACGCGGACCTCGGCGCGGCGATCGCGGCCGAGGTCGACCTCGCGGTGGCGAGCCCCGCGCTGCTCGGCGCGGTGAGCCGGGCGGCGATACTGCAGCGCCGTCGTGCGCGGGTGCACCTGCATCTCGACCTCGGGATGGCGCGCGACGGCTGTCCGCGCGGGGGGTGGTCGGCGCTCTGCGAGCTCGCGCACGAGCTGGAGCGGCAGGATGCCGTCCGGGTCGTCGGCATCATGGGGCACCTGTCCTGCGCCGACGTCGTCGGGCATCCGCAGACGCGGCTCGAGCGTCAGCGGTTCGTGAACGCCGTGCTGGCGGCGCGACGCCGGCGGCTCCGTCCGGCCGTGGTGCATCTCGCGGCCACCGCGGCGACGGTGACGGGGGAGGGGGCCGGGTTCGGGCTGCACCGGATCGGGGCCGGGCTCTTCGGGATCGACCCCTCCGGCACGTCCGCCGCGCTGCGCCCCGCGCTGTCCCTGACGACGCGGGTGGCGGGCGCGCGCGAGCTCGAGCCGGGCGGCGGGGTGGGCTACGGCCTCGAGCACCGCGCTGAGCGCCGCACGAATCTCGCGCTGCTGCCGCTCGGCTACGCCGACGGGCTGCCGCGATCGGCCGCCGGGCGTGCCGAGGTGCTCGTCCGGGGGCGGCGTTGCCCGCTGGTCGGGCGCTTCTCGATGGACATGGTCGTCGTCGACACGGGCGGCGAACAAGTGCGGCCCGGCGAGCCGGTGACGGTGTTCGGGCCGGGAGACGACGGGGAGCCGACCGTCGCGGACTGGGCCGGATGGGCCGGCACGATCCCGCACGAGATCGTCACCCGGATCGGCTCCCGCGTCGCCCGCGTCGCGCGCACCACCGGGAGCACGGCCGCCGCGCGCGCCGTGGGGAGCACCGGCGCCGCGCGCGCCGCGGGGAGCACCGCCGTGCGCACCGCCGGGGGTTAGCCGCGCACCGCCGGGGCATCCACGTTCGCGACGTCGTCGACGGTCTGCAGCCACTCCCCGTACTCGGCGACCCAGCGCTCGATGAGCCCGGCCGCGTAGTGCGTCGGGTCCCAGCCCGCGTAGAGCGACATCCGCACCTGCCGCCCGTCGCGCATGACGCGCACGGGGTGCAGCCCGAAGACCGCCTCGTTCGTGAGGACCGCGGCGGGGGGGGGGGGGGGGGGGGGGGGGGGGGGGGGGGGGGGGGGGGGGGGGTGGGGGGGGGGGGGGGGGGGGGGGGGGGGCGGCGCCCCGCGGTGGGTGGTGTTTATAATTCCCCCGCTGGGTGGGGGGGTCTCTCTTTTTGAGGGGGGGCCCCTGCAGCGCGCCGACACAGCAGGCGGCCCGGGCCGCCGGGTGTAGCCCCCGCGCCACGCGGGGGGCTTGTCATTTATTATATAATAAA
>NZ_JAVSSI010000020.1:0-46456 GCF_044917495.1 Agromyces mediolanus
GCGGGGCGGGCGCGCGGGGGTTGGGGCGTTTTTTAAGGGGCGGGGGCGGGGTTTTTTTTTTCGTGTGGCCGCACACCAACACACCCCCCCCCAAGAAAACCCCCCCCCCCCCCCCCCCCCCCGCGGGGAGCCCCCCCCCCGGGCCCCCCCCGCGCCCCCCCCCCCCCCCACCGCCCCCCCCCTCCGGCCGGGCGGCGGGGTCTGCCGCCCGAGCGTGGGACGTGTCGAGGCTCAGGATGCCGCCCCGAACGCCTTCGCGAGCTGCTCGTAGACCCCGGTGTAGGTCTGGATGTCCTCGCGGAGGTAGAACGCCGGGTCGACGTAGACGATCTGGCCGCTCTTCACGGCGGTGACGTTGGCGAGCGCCTCCGAGCCCTCGATGAGCTGCTTCGCGGGCACGTAGCCCTCGGCGTCGGTCATGGCGCCCTCGCGGTCGATCACGACGATCCAGTCGGGGTTCGCGGCGGCGATCGCCTCGACGCTGATGTCGTCGCCGTGCGAGGTGTCGTCGGCGGCCTGCTCGATGCCGGGCTTCAGGTCCAGGGCGGGGTAGAGCATGCCGAGGCCGCGGCCGGTGACCGGGGCGATGTAGGAGATCTCGCCGCCCGAGGTCATCAGCCCGACGACGGTCGAGGTGCCGTCGTAGGCGGCCTTGGCGTCGGCGACGGACTGCTCGAAGTCGGCGACGATCTTCGCCGCCTCGTCCTCGCGGTCGAAGATCTGGCCGAGGATCTCGACCTGGCGCACGAGCTCGGCGGCCGGGTCCTCGCCCTCGCGCGGCGCGATCTCGATGACGGCGGCGTCGGGGTTCTGGCTCACGATCTGGTCGTAGGACTCGGCGAAGCGGTAGCCGCCGATGACGAGGTCGGGCTGCGCGGCGACGATCGACTCGAGGTTCGGCTCGAAGTGGGCGCCCACGTCGAGCACGGCCTCGTCGCCCGTGTACTCGGGCCAGATGTCGGTGCCCATGACGCCCTTGGGGGCGGCGGCGAGGGGGATGTCCCAGGCGGAGAGGGTCTCGAAGACGTGGTTGTCGAGGGCGACGACGCGCTTCGGGTTCACGGGGACCTCGACCTCGCCGTGGTTGTCCTCGATGGTGACCGAGGTGGCGGCGGCGGTGCTCGGCTCGGCCTCGGCCGTGCCGCTCGCGCAGCCGGCGAGGAGGAGGCTCGCCGCGGCGAGCGCCCCGGCGGCGGCGATGATCGACTGGCGTCTGGGCATGCTGAAGTCCCCGTTCGTAGGAGTGTGCAGTGGGATGCCGACCCCTCGTCGCGTCGACTAAGGTGAGGCTAACCTTAATCGAAAGCGAATTTCAAACCCCGGCGTGCACCGTGCAGGGGACCGTCGTGCACCCCTCGCAGACCACCGATTGCACCCGGCACGAGGCATCCGGGCAGTTCGCGGTGCGACTCGTCGCGACCCCGCAGCCGACGCACCGGCCGATCACCTCGGCGTGGTCGCTGAAATCCACCGAGCCCCGGCCGTCGAAGACGTAGAGCGAGCCCTGCCACAGGCCGTCGTCGCCGAAGCGCTCGCCGTAGCGGACGATGCCCCCCTCGAGCTGGTACACCTCGCCGAAGCCGCGGCTCGCCATGAGCCCGGAGAGCACCTCGCAGCGGATGCCGCCCGTGCAGTAGGTCACGACCGGGCGGTCCTTCAGATGGTCGAAGTCGCCGCGGTCGAGCAGCCGGACGAAGTCGCGGGTGGTCTCGGCATCCGGGACGACCGCGCCGCGGAACCGGCCGATCTCCGCCTCGAGCGCATTCCGCCCGTCGAAGAAGACCACCTCCTCGCCGCGCTCCGCCACGAGCTCGTGCAGCGCCTCCGGGTCGAGCCGGGCGCCGCCGCCGACCACGCCGTCCGCATCGACGACGAGCTCACCCGGTGCGCCGAACGACACGATCTCCTCGCGCACCCGCACGCTCAGCTTCGGGAAGTCCCGGCTGCCGCCCGCCTCGTCGAGCCCGCTGCCCTCGCTCCACTTGAAGTCGATGTGGCGGAACGGCGCGTACTCCCGCGTCTTCCGCACGTAGCGCTTGAGCGCGCCGAGCTCGCCGCCGAGGGTGCCGTTCAGCCCGTCCTTCGAGATGAGGAGGCGCCCGCGGAGCCCGAGCGACTCGGCGAGGTCGCGCTGCCAGAGGCGGATCGCCTCGGGGTCGGCGATGGGGGTGAAGACGTAATACAGCAGGATCTTGGCGACGGCCACCCCGAAATCCTACGTGGGCCGCCGCATAGGCTGGAGCGGAACCCGGATGCCGGTGCCCCGCGGAACGGACGGCGGCCCGGCGCACGACGGAAGGACGACGATGTTCGATTTCGACCCGTACGAGCAGCTGCAGAAGCTGCGGCCGATGGGCTCCTTCGCCCTCACGAGCGCCGACCTCGAGCCGGGGCAGCCGCTCGCCGAGGCGCAGCGCGGAGCCGGCCGCGGGGGCGGCGACGTGTCCCCGCAGCTCAACTGGTCGGGCTTCCCCGCCGAGACGAAGAGCTTCGCGGTGACCTGCTTCGACGCCGACGCGCCGACCGGGTCCGGCTGGTGGCACTGGGCGGTCGCGAACATCCCCGCCTCGGTGACGAGCCTCGCTGCCGGGGCCGGCGCCCCCGACGCGCTCGCCACGGGCGCGCTGCCCGCGGGCGCGCTCGTGCTGCAGAACGAGAACCGCGAGCCCCGCTATCGCGGCTCGGGCCCGCCCGCCGGCAGCGGCGTGCACCGCTACTACTTCGCCGTGCACGCCCTCGACGTGCCGCACCTCGACCTCGACCCGGCCGTCGCGACGCCCGCCGTGCTCGGCTTCAACTGCTTCTTCCACGGGCTGGCCCGGGGCATCCTGATCGGCACCGACGTCAACCCCGCCGACGCGGCCTGAGGCGCGCGGCAGCGCGGTCGTACCGCCGCGCGAAGTCGCACGAACCGCCCTTCCCGCGCCGTCCGGGCCTCCGTTCGCGCGACTCCACGACGCGGAGTCGCACGAACCGTCGACTCCGGCCCGGCACCGGGACCGTTCGTGCGACTTCGCGCGGCGGTCCGACGGCACGGCCGGCTAGTGCTTGCTGCCGCTCAGGGCGAGCACGCCGCCGAGCCCGATCATCATCACGCCGCCCGTGGCCGCGAGGTGCTCCGCGCGCTTCGGCGAGCGGGCGAACCAGTCGCGCGCCGAGCCCGCCGCGAGCGCCCACACGGAGTCGCAGGCGAGCGCGAGCACGACGAACACGACGCCGAGGGTCGCGAGCTGCAGCGGGATCGCGCCCGCGCCGAAGTCGACGAACTGCGGCAGCACCGCGACGAAGAACGCGATCGTCTTCGGGTTCGTGACGCCGACGAGGAAGCCCTCGCCGAGCAGCCGCCACGGCGAACGGCGCGCCACCCGGCCGGCGATCGCGGCCGAGGCATCCTTCCGGTGCCGGATCGCCTGCACGCCCAGGTAGGCGAGGTAGAGGGCGCCGACGATCTTCACGACCGTGAACAGCACCACCGACTGCGCCACCACGACGCCGACGCCGAGCGCGACCGCCGCGACGAGCGGGATCATGCCGAGCGCGTTGCCGACGACGCTCAGCAGGCCGCCGACGCGGCCGAGCGCGAGCGATCGGCCGATGACGAACAGCACGCTCGGGCCGGGCACGACGATGAGCACGACCGAGGCGGCGACGAACGCCCAGAGGTTCGAGGCGGGGACCATGCGAGGATGCTACTCCGCTAGCGTGGCGGTGTGAGCCCCCACATCTCCGCGACGGTCGCCGACGGCGTCGGCCACGTCACGCTCGACCGGCCCGAGGCCATCAACGCCCTCTCCTTCGAGATGGTGCGCGAGCTCGCCGGCGTGCTCGAGGCCTGGCGGCGCGACACGGAGGTCGGCCTCGTCGTGCTCGACGGCGCGGGCGAGCGCGGCTTCTGCGCCGGCGGCGACATCCGCGAGCTCTACGGCTACGCGACGAGCGACGGGCACGAGGAGGCGCGCGCCTTCTTCCGCACGGAGTACCGGCTGGATGCCGCGATCGCCCGCTACCCGAAGCCCGTCGTCGCGATCATGGACGGCATCACGATGGGCGGCGGCATCGGCCTCGCCGGGCACGCCGCGATCCGCATCGTCACCGAGCGCTCCCGGGTCGCGATGCCCGAGACCCGCATCGGCTTCACCCCCGACGTCGGCGGCAGTTGGCTGCTCGCGAAGGCGCCCGGCGAGCTCGGCGTGCACCTCGGCCTGAACGCCAGGACGATGGATGCCTCCGACGCCCTCTACGCCGGCTTCGCCGACGCCTACGTGCCCTCGGAGCGGCTGCCGCACCTCGTGCAGGCCCTCGCCGAGCGCGCCGACCCGGGCAGCCCCGCCGAGATCGTCATGCTCTTCGACGAGACCCCCGGCCCCTCGAAGCTCGCGCTCGCGCGCGACTGGATCGACGCCTGCTACTCCGCGGAGACGGTCGCCGAGATCGTGCGGCGCCTGCGCGAGCACGGCCACGAGGATGCCGAGTCCGCCGCCGACGAGCTCGAGACCCTGTCGCCGACGGCGCTCGCCGTGACGCTCGCCTCGATCCGCCGGGCGCGCACGCTGCCCGCGCTCGAGGACGCGCTGGAGCAGGAGTTCCGCGCGGTCAGCTGGTTCCTCGACCAGCCCGACCTGCACGAGGGCATCCGCGCCCGCGTCATCGACAAGGACCGTTCGCCCCGCTGGAACCCGCCCGAGATCCGCGACGTGCCGCTCGACCTGCCCGGCCGCGTGCTGGTGACCCCCGCCCCCGGCGGCGGCGTGTTCATCTGATCGCGGGCGGGCGGGCGGGCGGGCGGGCGCCGCGCCGCTGCGAGTTGCACGACGATCTCGGGGGCGCGCCGGTCGGCGCCGGCGCGCCGTGCGGTTCGGCGTGCAACTCGCAAATGCACGCGTGGAACGGCGGGGCCGGGGTCGGGGTCGGGGGAGGGAAGGTCGGCGGCGGTCAGCCGCGGGCGGCGCGCGCCTCGGCGAGGCAGGCCTCGAGCGCGACCCAGGAGAGCATCGCGCA
The DNA here is from genome assembly GCF_044917495.1 of Agromyces mediolanus. Taxonomy (GTDB): domain Bacteria; phylum Actinomycetota; class Actinomycetes; order Actinomycetales; family Microbacteriaceae; genus Agromyces; species Agromyces mediolanus_B. The sequence goes on from NZ_JAVSSI010000020.1 coordinate 4,999, forward strand.
CTTCACCCGCATGACGTACTTCGAGACGCCATGGAACGCGATCGCGTCCTCGAGCAGTTCCTCGTCGGGCTCGCCCGCGCCCTGCGAGCGCAGCATCGCGCGGAAGGCGTCGATGCGCTCGCCCGCCTCCGCGAGGGTGCGGCCGGCCATGAGGTCGACGAGCGCCGACGCCGAGGCCATCGAGATGCTGCAGCCGTCGCCCTGCCAGGCGAGCTCCTCGATGCGCTCGCCCGACTCGTCGAGGCGGATGCGCATGGTGAGCTCGTCGCCGCACGTCGGGTTGTACTCGTGGTGCTCCGCGGCCGCGTGCTCGAGCGGCCCGTCGCCGTGCCTGGCCTTCGAGTGGTCGAGGATGATCTGCTGGTAGAGCCCTTCGAGCCCGCTCACGCCACGACCTCCGCCTGCTCGCCGGCGCCGGCGACGCCGAAGAAGCGGCGCACCCCGCCGAGGGCGTCGATGAAGCGGTCGACCTCGTCCTCCGTCGTGTAGACGTGGGCGCTCGCCCGGGTCGTCGCGGTGACGCCGAGCGCGCGGTGCAGCGGCTGCGCGCAGTGGTGGCCGACGCGGACGACGACGCCCGCCTCGTCGAGGTACTGGCCCACGTCGTGGGCGTGCACGCCGTCGACGACGACCGAGACGAGTCCGGCGCGCTCCTCGCCGGGCGGCGGGCCGATGAGTCGCACGCCGGGCAGCGCGGCGACGGCCTCGACCATGCGGGCCGCGAGCGCGGACTCGTGCCGGGCGACCTCGGCCATGCCGAGCTCGTCGAGGTAGCGCGCGGCCTCGGCGAGGGCGACGGCCTGGGACACCGGCTGCGTGCCGGCCTCGAAGCGGTGCGGTGCGGGCAGGAACTCGGCGTGCTCGAGCGTCACCCGGGTGATCGTGGACCCGCCGGTGCGGGCGGGCGGCAGCGCGTCGAGCAGTTCGGCGCGGCCGTACAGGCCGCCGATGCCGTTCGGCCCGAGCATCTTGTGCCCGGAGAACGCGGCGAAGTCGACGCCCGAGGCGGCGAGGTCGCTCGGCCGGTGCGGCACCGACTGGCAGGCGTCGAGCACGACGAGCGCCTCGGGGGAGCGTTCGCGCACGAGGGCGACGAGTTCGGCGACCGGGGCCAGGAATCCGGTGACGTTCGAGACCTCGGCGAAGGCGACCACCCGGGTTCGCGGCGACAGCGCGGCCGCGAGCTCCGCCGGGCCCCAGAGGCCGCGCTCGTCGACCCGGACGGGCCGCAGGGCGGCCCCCGTGCGGGCGGCGAGGCGCTGCCAGGGGATGAGGTTCGCGTGGTGCTCGGCCTCGATCACGACGAGCTCGTCGCCCGGACCGAGGGCGAATCGGGATGCCTCGGCGCCGCCGAGCCCGGCCGAGGCATCCGCCATGCCGAGCGCGACGATGTTCAGCGCGTCGGTGGCGTTCTCGGCCCAGACCAGCTCGCGCTCGCCGGCGCCGATGAAGCGCGCGACGGTGGCGCGGGCGTCCTCGAAGAGGGTCGTGGAGCGGCCGACGGCGGCGCTCGCCCCGCGGTGCACCGGGGCGAGGTGGTGCTCGAGGTAGTCGCGTTCGGCGTCGAGCACGCGGGCGGGGCGTTGCGAGGTCGCCGCGGAATCGAGGTAGGCGGGCGCGTGCTCGCCCCCGTCGCGGAACACGGGGAACTCGAGGCGGAGGTCGGCGATGCGCCGGGCGCCGATGGTGTCGCTGCTCATCCCTTCCATCGTCCCATGCGGCGGGTGGGTGAGGGCCGGATGCATGTATACATTCCGTGCAGAAATCGCGAACGATACCGTGTGATAGCGTCGGAATGTATACATCAAGCGGGGAGGTGCGGATGCGAGCCAGTGAGCGCGCGTACCGGCAGCTGCGCGAGGCCATCCTCGACGGCGACCTCGCCCCCGGCGCCCCGCTCGGCGAGGTCGAGCAGGCCGCCCGCCTCGGCGTCTCCCGAACCCCGGTCCGCGAGGCCTTCGCCCGGCTCGAGGCCGATGGGCTCGCGACCGCCGCCTCGCCGCGCGTGCTCGTCGTCGCCGAGCTCAGCGCCGACAGCATCGCCGCGCTCTACGAGCTGCGGGAGGCCCTCGAGGAGCGCGCGGCGCGACTCGCGGCCGAACGGCGCGACCCCGCGCCGTTCCTCGCCGTGCGCCGGCGCATCGTCGCCGCCACCGAGCGGCTCGACGGCGGCGACGGCCTCGCCGAGTACTACGCGGCGATCGCCGAGCTCGACGACGCCGTCGACCGCGCCGCCGGCAACCCGCTGCTCACCGCGGCGCTCCGCGGCGCCCGCCTGCACTCCGCGCGCGTGCGCCGACTCGCCCGGCACCACCCCGAACGGCTCCGCCGTGCGGCCGAGGAGCACCTCCTCATCGTCGACGCGATCATCGACGGCGACGCCTCACTCGCGGCGCACGCCACCCACGTCCACCTGCACCTGAGCCTTCGTCACGCCCTCGCCTCCATCGGCGGGCGGAGCGTAGCCTGACACCGACCGCACCACCGAAGGGACCCCCGATGCAGACGCACCACCTGCGCACGCACCGCAGCGACGAGCACCTGCCCCGCGAGGGCCAGCTCGCCTGGCAGCTCGCCGAGCTCGCCGCCGACCCCGTCGAGCTCGACGCCGACGTCGTCGACATGGTGGTGAACCGCGTCATCGACAACGCGGCGGTCGCCGCGGCATCCCTCACCCGACGCCCCGTGATCTCGGCGCGCAGCCAGGCCTTCGCCCACCCGGTCTCGATCGGCGGCGAGGGCGCGACCGTCTTCGGCGCCGACCCGGCCCGCCGCACGAGCCCAGAGTGGGCCGCCTGGGCGAACGGCGTCGCCGTGCGCGAGCTCGACTACCACGACACCTTCCTGGCCGCGGAGTACTCGCACCCCGGCGACAACATCCCCCCGATCGTCGCCGTCGCCCAGCACCTCGCCGCCGCCCGCGGGCTCACGGGGCGCGACGTCGTGCGCGGCATCGCGACCGGCTACGAGATCCAGATCGACCTCGCGAAGGCGATCAGCCTGCACAAGCACAAGATCGACCACGTCGCCCACCTCGGCCCGAGCGCGGCGGCCGGCATCGGCACGCTGCTCGGCCTCGACCGGGAGACCATCTTCCAGTCGATCGGCCAGGCGCTGCACACCACCACCGCGACCCGCCAGTCGCGCAAGGGCGAGATCTCCAGCTGGAAGGCGCACGCCCCCGCCTTCGCCGGGAAGATGGCCGTCGAGGCGGTCGACCGGGCCATGCGCGGCGAGACGAGCCCCGTGCCGATCTACGAGGGCGAGGACGGCGTCATCGCGTGGCTCCTCGACGGCCCCGACGCCGCCTACGAGGTGCCGCTGCCCGAGCGCGGCGAGGCGAAGCGCGCCATCCTCGACTCCTACACGAAGGAGCACTCGGCCGAGTACCAGGCGCAGGCGTGGATCGACCTCGCCCGCCGCCTCCACGACGCCTACCCGCTGATCCTCGACGACCCCGAGCGCATCGAGTCGATCGTGCTGCACACCTCGCACCACACGCACTACGTCATCGGCTCGGGGGCGAACGACCCCCAGAAGTACGACCCCGACGCGTCGCGCGAGACGCTCGACCACTCGATCCCGTACATCTTCGCGGTCGCCCTGCAGGACGGCGCGTGGCACCACGAGCGCTCCTACTCGCCTGAGCGGGCGCACCGCCCCGAGACGGTCGCGCTGTGGCGCAAGATCACGACGGTCGAGGATGCCGAGTGGACCCGCCGCTACCACTCGCTCGACATCGCCGAGAAGGCCTTCGGCGGCCGCGTCGTGATCACCCTCGCCGACGGCGGCGAGATCGTCGACGAGATCGCCGTCGCCGATGCCCACCCGCTCGGCGCCCGGCCCTTCGCCCGCGAGCAGTACGTGGAGAAGTTCCGCCTGCTCGCCGACGGCGTGCTCGAGCCGGCCGAGATCGAGCGCTTCCTCGACCTCGCCCAGCGCCTGCCCGAGCTCTCGCCCGACGAGCTCGTCGGCCTCACGATCACCGCGGGCCCCGGCGTGCTCGCCGGCCTCGCGATCCCGACCGGGCTGTTCTAGGAGGCCGCCGATGCTGTACGCGACGACGCCGGCGCACGAGAAGCGCGCCGCCTTCCGCGCCCGGCTCGCCACGGGCGAGCTGCTGCGCTTCCCCGGGGCGTTCAACCCGCTGTCCGCCCGGCTCATCGAGCAGCGCGGTTTCGAGGGCGTGTACATCTCCGGGGCGGTGCTCTCGGCCGACCTCGGGCTGCCCGACATCGGGCTGACGACGCTCAGCGAGGTCGCGGGCCGCGCGAAGCAGATCGCCCGGATGACCGAGCTGCCCGCCATCGTCGACGCCGACACCGGCTTCGGCGAACCGATGAACGTGGCCCGCACCGTGCAGGAGATGGAGGACGCCGGCCTCGCGGGCCTCCACATCGAGGACCAGGTGAACCCGAAGCGCTGCGGGCACCTCGACGGCAAGCAGGTCGTCGACGAGCACACGGCGCTCCAGCGCATCCGCGCCGCCGTCGACGCCCGGCGCGACCCGAACTTCCTGATCATGGCGCGCACCGACATCGCCGCCGTCGAGGGGCCGCAGGCCGCGGTCGACCGCGCAAAGGCGCTCGTGGACGCCGGCGCCGACGCGATCTTCCCCGAGGCGATGCGCTCGCTCGCCGAGTTCGAGGCGGTGCGGAAAGCGGTCGACGTGCCGCTCCTCGCGAACATGACCGAGTTCGGCAAGAGCGAGCTCTTCACCGTCGCGCAGCTGCGCGACGTCGGCATGAACCTCGTGATCTGGCCGGTCTCGCTGCTCCGGCTCGCGATGGGCGCCGCGATGCGCGGGCTCGACGAGCTCGAGGCCGCGGGCTCGCTCACGGGCAAGCTCGGCGACATGCAGCACCGCGCCGAGCTCTACGAGCTCATCGACTACGAGGGCTACAACCGCTTCGACTCCGGGGTCTTCAACTTCACCGTCGGCGACACCCCGGGGGGCCGCGCCGGCTGAACCACCGGCCGGGCGACCCGCCCGGCCGTCGACCGCGCCGCACGACGGCGACCGTTCCCAACGAAGGGCAGCACGAATGACCGAGCAGGAGATCTTCAAGGGACTGGCCGGGGTGCCGGTCGACTACACCGCCATCTCGAAGGTGAACCCGGAGACGAACTCCCTGCTGTACCGCGGTTACCCGGTGCAGGAGCTCGCCGCGCAGTGCACCTTCGAGGAGGTGGCGTACCTGCTCTGGCACGGCGAGCTGCCCGGCGACGCCGAGCTCGCCGCCTTCGAGGACTTCGAGCGCCGCCACCGCGGGCTCGACCACCAGACGAAGCGCATCATCGACGAGCTGCCGCTCGAGGCGCACCCGATGGACGTGGTGCGCACCGCCGTCAGCGTCATCGGGGCGAGCGACCCCGAGACGCCCGTCGACACCCCCGAGGCGAACCTCGACAAGGCGATGCGGCTCTTCGCCAAGCTGCCCTCGATCGTCGCCTACGACCAGCGCCGCCGCCACGGGCTCGAGTTCGTCGAGCCCCGCGACGACCTCGGCTACTCGGCGAACTTCCTCTGGCAGACCTTCGGCGAGGCGCCCGAGCTCGCGGTCGTGAACGCCTTCGACGTGTCGATGATCCTCTACGCCGAGCACTCCTTCAACGCCTCGACCTTCACGGCGCGCGTCATCGCCTCGACGCTGAGCGACCTCTACTCCGCCGTCACCGGGGCGATCGGAGCGCTGAAGGGGCCGCTGCACGGCGGCGCGAACGAGGCCGTCATGCACGCCTTCGACGAGATCGGAGCGGGCGAGGGCGGCGCCGAGCGCGCGGTCGCCTGGCTCGACGCCGCGCTCGCCGAGAAGCGCAAGATCATGGGCTTCGGCCACCGGGTGTACAAGAACGGCGACTCGCGCGTGCCGACGATGCGCGACGCGATGGAGCGGATGATCGAGCACTTCGACCGCCCCGAGCTGCTCGAGGTGTACGTCGCGCTCGAGCAGGCCATGGGGGAGCGCAAGAACATCAAGCCGAACCTCGACTACCCGGCGGGCCCGACCTACCACCTGATGGGCTTCGACACCCCGACGTTCACCCCGCTGTTCGTCGCGAGCCGGGTCGTCGGCTGGACCGCGCACGTCCGGGAGCAGCTCGCCTCGAACGCGCTGATCCGGCCGCTCTCCGTCTACAACGGGGTCGACGAGCGGCACGTACCGGCCAAGTAGGGCGCTCAGACGAGCCCGAGCACCTCCTCGCGGTGCACCGTGCGGCCGAGCGCGCCGTACTCGTGCAGGGCGCCGAACACCTCGATGCGGATCGAGGCATCCACCCCGCCCGCGCGCACCGGATCGAAGCCCGCCGCGCGGATGAGTCCGGCCACCGTGTCGCCCGCGGCGTCATCGTCCGTCGCGTAGAACAGGACGAACGCCGGATCTTGGTGGGCGGCCTCGGCGAGCGATCCCGCGGAGAGGCTGCCGAACGCCTTCACGAACGCGGCGCCGTCGGGCAGCGCGTCGGCGATCAGCCGGCCAGAGGAGGCGCTCTCGTCGATGATCTTCACGAATCCGCCGTTCCCGTCGGGGGCGATCGGATTCGAGGGGTCGACGACGATCCTGCCCACGAGCCGCGCGCGGTGCTCGTCGACGAGCTGCTGCATCACGTCGAGCCAGACCGCGAAGACGACGACGTCGGCGGCGTCGATGGCGTCGGCGACGCTCGTCGCGAACGCGAGGTCGCCGAGCTCCGTGGCGAGGGCCGCGGACTTCGCCCCGTCGGTGCCGGCGAGGATGACGCGCTCGCCGCCTCGGGTCAGGTCGCGTGCGAGTGCGGAGCCGATGCTGCCGGTTCCGATGATGGCGACGGTCATGGATTCCTCGTTCTCTGTGCGCGGCTCGGGATGCCAGAAAGGTGGCGTGCCTGGAAGCGTACGCCTGCACGAGCGCAAGCGCCAGGGTCGCACGAACGGACCATCGGAGATTCGGGATCCCAATTCCGCAGCCGGGCCGACGAGGGCGCCCGCCGCCCTCTAGGCTGCTCAGCGTGGGCGATTCACCCGAGCGGCGAGCGACGACCGGCACCGGCCGGCGGTTCCGCTGGCTCCGTGCGGCGGGCGATCGGGTGCCGACCAAGTGGTTCGCCTCGATCGGCGCGGGCGCGTTCCTCGTGGCGACCGCCGCGTTCGGCGGCATGGCGACCGCCCGGGAACCGGGCCCCGTCCCGCTCGCTGCGGGCGAGCCCTACCGCGGGGCGCAGTTCGAGCTGACCGTGGAGCGAGCCGTGCTGCTCGACGAGCTTTCGGCGGCCGGCGTGATCGTCGAGCCCGGCCAGCGCGTGCTCGGGATCGTGCTCGAGGCGGAGAACCGCTGGACCGAGCCGATCGCGTCGGCGGCGACCGGGGGACTCGCGACGGCGGTCTCGATCGAGGCGCTGCCCGGCGAGCCGCCCGCGTCGATCGCGCGATACGACGACGCCACCGTGCGGCCGTGGCTGCAACCGGGCGTCCCGGCGCGACTCGCGGTGGTCTGGGCGGTCGACGCCGACCGCTTCGCCGACGGGGAGCGGATCCGGGTGGTCGTGCACGAGCAGACGCTGACCACGGGGAGCTTCGTCACGAGCGGCACCAGCTGGGGCGACCCGGTGGCCGCGGCCACAGTCGAGCTCGTCATCGACGACGTGGATGCCGGGGCGGAGCCCGACCCGGATGCCGGTGCGGACCCTGACCCGGATGCCGGCCCGGAGGCCGGGCGATGAGCCGCCGCGCGCGGGGCGAGGCGTCCTCGCGTGGGACGGCGGCGCGGCGCCGGTGGCTGCCCGCGCTCGGCGGAGCGGCCCTCCTCGCCGCGGCGTGGGGGCTCGCGGCGGTGACGCCGGGCGATGACGCCGCGGAGCGGCCGTTCGTCGTCGAGGCGGCGCCGGGGGAGCGGGCCGAGGGCCGGAACCTCGCGATCGTCGTGACCGGGCTCGCCGCGGCCCGGACGGTCGTCGACGGGGGCTGGCGGGCGGAGGGCGACTGGCTCGTCGTCGAGCTGGAGGCGGAGGCCGTCGTCGCCGAGCAGGCGGCGTTGCTCGGCTCCGCCGTCCTCGAGTTCGACGGCCGGAGCTACCGGGCGAGCGAGCGGCCGCCGGGCTCCCTCCTGCGCACGGCGCTCGCGGTCGGCCTGCCGCGCAGCGGCGCGGTCGCCTTCGAGCTGCCGCCCGGCACGTTTGATGCCGCGGCCGCCGAGGGCGCGGCGCCCGCGAGCCTCGCCTTCGCCATCTCGGCGGACACGCGGCTCGACTCCCTCCTGGTCGTGCCGTTCGACCTGGCGCAGCTCGAGCCGAGCGGCGAGGTCGAGCTCCCGAGGATCGATTGGGCCGGATCGTGAGCGGTCCGCGCGCCGGCTGGTGGCGGCGCAACCTCGTCCCGCTCATCGCCGCGGCGGTGCTCCTCCCCGCCACGTTCCTCGTGCTCGGCTGGGGCGAGTGGTGGGACTACTTCTCGGGCCGCCCGTCGCAGCCCGTCGTGGTCCAGCCGGGCGACACGGTCGCGTTCGGCGGAGCCGAGTGGGGCCCCGCCCGGATCGAGCGGCTCGACCCGCCCGACGACGCGGATCTCCCCGACGGCGCGGTGGTCTACCGGGCCACGATCGAGGTGCGCCCGGGCGCCGATGCGATCAGCTGCCTGCCCCCGACGCTCCGGGAAGCCGGCGGGTCCGAGCGGCAGTGGAACTCCGCCGGACTCGCCGTGACGGACTGGTCCGGGGACCGTTCGGCGGACTCATGCGCGGGGAGCGGAACCGCGCCGTTCGAGATCGTCGCGCCGTTCGTCGTGCCCGCCGGCAGCGGCGAGACGTTCGACCTCGATCTCGTCGTCGCCGACGAGCTCCCGGCCTTCCCCCGCTTCCGTCTCGGGCTCTGAGCCGATCGACCCGGCGGCCGGAGCCGCGGGAGTCGCGGGAGCCGCGGTAGTCGCCGGAGCCGCAGGAGTCGCCGGAGCCGCGGGAGTCGCGGGAGCCGCCGACGTCGCGGGCGACGCCGGGGCGTCGTCGAGCCGCGCGAGCACCGTGTCGTACGCGCCCGCCACGAGCGCGATGCGGATCGGCTCCACGACGAGGGGGACGAGGATGAGCAGCGCGGTGTCGGCGACGAGCCAGAAGCTCGACAACTCGTGCGGCCCGATGAGTCTCGTGAGCGCCAGCTGGAGGAACTGCTGCAGCGCGACCACCGCCGTCGCGAGCAGCACGTAGGCGCCGATCAGCACCGGGCCCGCCCGCCACATCAGCACGAGCGCCCGCCCGATCGGCCGGAACCGCGACGCGAACTCGCCCCACACGTCGGCGAGCTGGCGCCGCACACCCGAGGGCAACGCACCCCAGCGGGTCCGCGCGCCCGCGACGAGCCGACCGCCGAGCTGCGGTGCCGCGGCCGACACGGCGCGCCCGTAGACGACGCCCGCGATCGTGAGCCAGGCGATGGGCAGCAGCACGATGCCGCCGAGCTCGCCGAGGAGCCACTCGACGCCCTCCCACAGCCAGGCGACGACGAGCAGGTGCTCCCCGATCCAGCCGCGCAGCTCGCCCAGCCAGACCATCGCCTGCCGGGACTGCACCCAGCCGTCGATCGCGCCGAGCGCCTGCGAGACGAGCAGCACCGACAGGAACACCCACACGGCCTCGAGGTAGACCGCGATCAGCGCGGTCCACCGCGGCAGGCGGGCGGCGGCCCGCTTCAGGGCCCAGCGGGCCGCGAAGGCGAGGACGATCGCGGTGATGGTCACGGCGTCGAAGCCGAGCTCGAGCACCGTGCCGCTCGTGTCGGGCGGGGTGTACGCGCCCGTCTCGCCCCGTTCGAGCGCATCGACGACGGCCTGCCAGAGCGGACCGGTCTGCACCTCCAGCGCCCGTGCGGCGTACTGCGCGGCATCCTGACGCAGGTAGCCCCAGGCGGCGTAGAACGCGAAGAACGGCAGCACCCCGCCGAGGAGCGCGCGCACGAACTCGCGGCGGCGCTCGCCGCGGGCCGACGGCCGGGGCGCGAGCGCCGAGAGGCGAGCCAGGCTGTCGCGGACGACGAGGAACATGGCGACGAAGGAACCGAGTCTCGCGAGGATCGCGAGCGGCAGGATGGCGAGGCCGCCGGCCGCGGTGAAGGCGCCGACGTAGCCCGCGAGCTCGATCAGCAGGTAGTGCGCGACGGTGCCCGCGAGGAACCAGGCGAGCAGCGCGGGCCAGTGCGAGGCGAGCGCCCGCCCCGTCGTCCGCAGCATCCCGAGCACGCCAATACGTTAGCGGGCCGCCGACCGGGCGGCATCGGCATCGGCCGCGCGGCGGCTGGCGATTCCGCACAAGGGCGGGCCGAGGCATCCCGGGGCCGGCTGTGCCGACCCTCAAGGGATGCCGCGCCGCCGGCGAACGGGCCTACGCTCGGTGCTCATGCACATGCTCTTCCGGACGCTCCTCCACGTGCTGTTCCTCTCGCGGCGCAGGCCCGACCTCGGGCACTACGACGTGGCCCGCACGCGCTTCATCACGCTGCCGACCGATCTCGACATCAACCGGCACATGAACAACGGCGTCTACTTCTCGATCATGGACGTCGCGCGCTTCGACATGCTCGTCCGCAACGGCGTCTGGGGGATCATGCGGGAGCGCGGCTGGTACCCGGTCGTGGCGAGCGAGACGATCACCTTCCGCAAGTCGCTGCAGCTGTGGGAGCGGTTCACGATCGAATCGCGGGTGCTCGGCTTCGACGACAAGGCCGTGTACGTCGAGCAGCGCTTCGTGAAGAAGGGCGCCGACGGGCGGCCGGAGATCTACGCGCAGGGGTTCATCCGCGGGCGCTTCCTGAAGAAGTCCGGCGGCACGGTGCCGATGGCCGAGGTCGTCGAGGCGTTCGGCGCGGGCCCGGGCGACGGGCTGCCCGAGTGGATCGAGCGCTGGGGGCAGGACGTCGCCCTGCCGGCGACCCGCGCCGAGGCGCCGTCCGTCTGGAGCTGAGCCTCGGGGTGCGCGTGAGCTGAGCCGCTGGCCGGGGCGCCTCGCGAGGGCGGCGCCGCGGCACCCGCGAGGCTGCTCACGCCGTGCGGTTCAGCCCCTCGAGCACGATGCCGAGCTTGTCGCCGAAGGTGCAGGCGAAGAGCTCGTCGACCCGTTCGTCCTCGTCGATGCGGGTCGTGAGGTTCGAGGCGATGAGCGTGTTGATCAGCATGCCCTGGGCCATGAACCGCATGGCCTCGTCGGGGCTCATCACGTCGCGCATGCGGTCGTAGATGCGCAGGAAGCCGCGCCTGGCGACGGGCCCGATGTTCGGGTCGTGGCCGAGGATGAAGCCCTGCATGAGGGCGAGCAGGACGCCCCGGTCGGTCTCGACGAGATCGACGTAGGCCTCGCCGATGCGCGGGCCGACGGGCTTCTCGGACGCCTCGTCGGCGACCGCCCGGTCGAAGGCCGCGATGATGAGCTCGCAGGTGCGCTCGAGCACCTCGATGAAGAGCTGCTCCTTGGTGCCGAACATGCGCACGACGTAGGGCTGACTGATGCCGGCCGCCTTCGCCACGCGGTCGGTGGTGGCGCCGGCGTAGCCGAGTTCGCCGAAGACCCGAGTGGCCGCTTCGAGGATCTGCTCGCGGCGCTCGGTCGCCGGGATCCGGTCCGTCTTCGACACCATGCTTGACATGTTATCAGTCGATTACTACAGTCGCTCCATGAAGTAATCAGTCGATTACCACCTTGCCGTCCACCGCCCTCCGAGGAGCCCCGAAATGTTCTCCACCGCACGCCGGACCCCCGTCTGGCTCGCGATCGTCGCGGCATCCCTGCCGATGTTCATGGCGACGCTCGACAACCTCGTCATCACGAACGCCCTCCCCGCGATGGCCGCCGACCTCGGCGCCTCGATCGAGGAGCTGCAGTGGTTCGTGAACGCCTTCACGCTCTCCTTCGCGGCGTTCATCCTCGGCGCCGCGGCGCTCGGCGACCGCATCGGCCGGCGCACCGTCTTCCTCATCGCGCTCGCCGTGTTCACCGCCGCGAGCGCACTCGTCGCGCTCAGCACCGAGCCGTGGATGGTGATCGCGAGCCGCGCCGTGCAGGGCGTCGGCGCGGCCGGCATCATGCCGCTCTCGCTGACGCTCCTCGCCGGCAGCGTGCCCGAGCGCCGCCGCCCGATGGCGATCGGCATCTGGGGCGGCGTGGCCGGCCTCGGCGTCGCGCTCGGACCGCTCGTCGGCGGCGCCGTCATCGAGGGCTGGAACTGGGAGGCCATCTTCTGGCTGAACGTGCCCGTCGGCGTCATCGCCATCCCGCTCGCCCTCGCCGCCCTGCCGAACGCCCTCGGCGCCCGCGTCCGCATCGACGTGCCCGGCATCCTCCTCGCCGGACTCGGCGTGCTCGGCGTCGTCTTCGGCATCGTGCGCGGCAACGACGCCGGCTGGTCGAGCGCCGAGGTGCTCGGCTCGCTCGCGGCCGGCGCCGTGCTGCTCGCCGCGTTCATCGCCTGGGAGCTGCGCGCCCCGGCACCGCTCCTGCCTCTGCGGCTCTTCCGCAACCGCGGCTTCACGGCGGCGAACCTCGTGGGCTTCTGGTTCAGCTTCGGCATGTTCGGCTCGGTGTTCGTGCTCATCCAGTTCCTCCAGGTCGTGCAGGGCGCGACGCCGCTCGAGGCGGGCGTGCAGACCATGCCGTGGACCCTGGCGCCGATGTTCATCGCGCCCATCGCCGGGGCCCTCGCGCCCCGCGTCGGCACCCGCACCCTCATCGTCGCCGGCCTCGCGCTGCAGGCCGCCGCCCTCGCCTGGCTCGCCCTGGAGCTCGACCCCGACGTCGCGTACGGCGCGCTGATCGGCCCCTTCCTGATGGCCGGCGTCGGCATGTCGCTCGTCTTCGCACCGATGTCGACGGCCGTGCTCGCGGGGATGCCCGAGGACGACCACGCCAAGGCCTCGGGCACGAACTCCACCCTCCGCGAGGTCGGCGTCGCGCTCGGCGTCGCCGTGCTCACCGCGGTGTTCACCGGCGCGGGCGGCGAGCTCACCCCGACCGGCTTCGTCGACGCCGCGGTGCCCGCGGTGCTCGTCGGCTCGGCCGGGCTCGTGCTCGCGCTCGTCGCGGCGTTCTTCCTGCCGCTCGGTCGGAGCGGCGGCCGGGATGCCTCGGCGGCGGCGCCGGCGGATGACTCGGCCGAGGCCGCGGGGGATCCCGGCGCCGAGCTCGTCGACGCGGTGCAGCGCTAGCTGCGGGCCTGCTTCGGCACGACGACCTCGCGGATGATCAGCAGGATGCCCGCGGAGATCGGGATCGCGACGAGCGCGCCGAGCAGGCCGAGCAGCGTGCCGCCCGCGAGCGCCGAGATCAGCACGATCGTGCCGGGCACCTGCACCGCCTTGCCCATCACCTTCGGCGTCAGGATGTACGCCTCGATCTGCATGTAGACGAGCATCGCGATGAGCACGATGAGGGCGGCCGTCGGCGAGACGAAGAGGGAGACGACGGTCATCAGGATGGTGGTGAGCACCGTACCGATGAGCGGGATGAGCGTCACGAAGAGCGCGATCACACCGATCACGAGCGCGTACTTCACGCCGACGAGGCTCAGCAGGATCGTCGAGAAGACCGCGTTCAGGAAGGCGAGCACCACCATGCCGCTCAGGTACTTGCCGACCGACTGCATGATGCGCTCGCCGTAGCTCTCGACCTGCTCCCGGTTCGAGGCCTTCACGAGCGAGTAGCAGGCCCGCTTCGTGGCGTCGAGCGTCGCGATGAAGTAGATCGAGAGCACCACGACGAAGAAGCCGGTGGAGACGGCGTCGAGCACGGCGGCGCCGAAGGCGAGCGCGCCGCCGCCGATCGAGGCCCACACGTTCGGGTCGGAGAGGATGTCCTCGACCGACTGCACGACGGTCGACAGCAGGCCGTTCGTGGTCTCGTTCGCCTGCTCGAACCAGCCGGAGTCCTGCAGCTGCTGCACCTGCGCCGGGAGCGTCGTCACGAGCGAGGTGGCCTGCGAGACGAGCGGCGGGATCAGCACCCAGATGATGCCGACGACGACGAGCACGAACAGCATGATGACGACGACGATCGCCGGGCCGCGCTTCAGCCCGTGCCGCTGGAACCAGCGGATCAACGGGTCGAGGCCGAGCGCGACGAAGGAGGCGATGAACACCGAGAGCAGCACGCTCTGCAGATTCACGACGACGATCGCGAGGAGGACCGCCAGGAGCACGCCGAGCGTGACGATGAACCCCCATCGCAGCGGATGCTGCGCGAAGAAGGAGCCCCCGGACTCCGCGGCCGCCGGACGCCGCCGCAATCGATCTGCCGCTCTCACGGGCGTCAGTCTAGGGGCGCGCGGCGTCGGGGACCGGGAGGCTGCGGTAGTGCGCGGCGAAGACGGGGAAGTAGTCGCCCCACTCCGGCATCGCGAGGCCCTGCCTGGCGGCGTGCATCCGGTCGAGGTAGTAGTCCCAGCCGGGACCGATCTCGCCGACGTCGAGGGAGTCGTCGAGCCGCTGGGCGAAGCTCAGCGTCGTCATGCCGCCGCCCTCGCGGAGGTGGCAGTGCAGCCGCCACGCGTTCGGCTGGTTGTCGACGTCGAGGTGGAAGCGGTGCGGCGCCTCGCAGAGCAGGATGCTCACGTTCTGCCACGGGGCGTCCTCGCTCTCCGCGGTCATCCGGAAGCGGACGCCCCCGGTCGACGGGCTGCCGGTGTACGTGCCGATCCAGGAGCGGAGTGCGGTCGGATTGGTGAGGCTGTACCAGACGTCCTCGATGGGCGCTCGGAAGAGACGGTCGAACTGCAGATAGCGGCCGTCGGGCTTCAGCTCGTAGTGACCGGTGGGCTTGGCGCTCATCTCGACCCCCTCGTCGTCCGTTCCCTCAGGCTAACCCCGGGCGCGCGGAACCACTAGCATCGAGGCCATGAGTAGCAAGGGGTCGTCGGCCGCGAAGCGCGAAGCCGCCATGGACATCACCGAGGGCAAGTCCGGACTCTGGGGCTGGCTCGCCGGTCTCGTGGTGCTGGCCCTCATCGCCGTGCCGCTCTCGGCCGCGTTCGCGTTCGCGACGCACCCGCACTCGCAGCAGCTCTTCGCGGGCCGGCTCGAAGAGGTCGGCACCGGCGCGTACCAGGCGTTCTGGTGGCTCGTGACGATCTTCCTCGTCGCCCTGCCGATCCTCGTCGGCTACGCGATCGCGAAGCTCTCGGCCCGCTCGCTCGCGATCGTCGGCGCGATCGTCGCGCTCTTCGTCATCGCCATCCTGGTGCTCGGCCAGCTCTTCGTCTTCTGATGAAGTTATTTACGCCTTGACTTATATAAGTCTGGGCGTAAGTATTAGGCCATGCACGCGTTCGACGTCCTCGGCGACCCCGTCCGACGACGCATCCTGGAGCTCCTCGCCGAGGGCGAGGCGCCCGCCGGTGCGGTCTGCGCGATCGTGTCGGCCGAGTTCGGCATCACCCAGCCCGCGGTATCGCAGCACCTGCGGGTGCTCCGTGAGCAGGGCTTCGCCTCGGTGCGGGTCGACGGCCGGCGACGGCTCTACGCGGTCGACGCCCGTGGCCTCCAGCAGGCCAGCGACTGGCTCAGCCCCTTCGAGCGCTTCTGGCGAGGCCCGCTCGCCGCGCTCG
Organism: Agromyces mediolanus; assembly: GCF_044917495.1. Taxonomy (GTDB): domain Bacteria; phylum Actinomycetota; class Actinomycetes; order Actinomycetales; family Microbacteriaceae; genus Agromyces; species Agromyces mediolanus_B. The sequence goes on from NZ_JAVSSI010000020.1 coordinate 20,551, forward strand.
GAACCGAGCTGAAGCGCGGCCAGCGGGCCCGCCGCCTCGACGCCGACGACGTGCACGACCGGGCCGACGGCCCGGCCGATCAGCCACGAGACGAGGAGTGACCATGGTCGACGTGAACGAGCAGATCGACGCCGTGACGCGCGAGCTGCGGACCGAGGACCACGACGGCGAGCCGGCGCGCATCCAGATCGTCGCGCAGGAGTACCCGGCGGACCTCGCCGACGTCTGGGCGGCCGCGACCGATCCGGAGCGCATCGCCCGCTGGTTCCTGCCGGTGACCGGTTCGCTCGAGCTCGGCGGGCGGTACCAGCTCGAGGGCAACGCCGGCGGCGAGGTGCTCGCCTGCTCGCCGCCCGCGGACGGGCGCGCGAGCTACCGCATCACCTGGGAGTACGGCGGCGGGATGTCGTGGGTGACCGTGCGCCTCGCGTCGATCGACGCCGCGCGCACCCGCTTCGAGCTCGAGCACACCGCGCGCATCGGCGACATCCCCGAAGAGATGTGGCAGACATTCGGCCCGGGGGCGACCGGTGTCGGCTGGGACCAGGCGCTGCTCGGGCTCGCTCTGCACCTCGGCACCCAGGATGCGAGGATCGCGCCCGAGGACGCCATGGCCTGGATGCTGTCGGAGGAGGGGCGGGCGTTCTCCCGCGCAGCCGCCGACGGCTGGGCTGCTGCGCACCGAGCGTCCGGCGCGGATGCCGAGACCGCTGCGCGCGCCGCCGACGCCACGTTCGGCTTCTACACGGGCGAGATGCCCGGCGCCTGAGCCGAGGACTCGCGCCGTCACGCCGTGCTCGAGCCGCGCGTCAGCCGCGCGCCTCGAGCACGGCCATCGCCGCGTTCTGCCCGCCGACCCCGCTGACCGCGCCGCCGCGCACCGCGCCGGAGCCGCACAGCAGGATCCGCTCGTGCGCCGTCGCGACGCCCCAGCGCTCGGCGGGCGTCGCGAGGCTCGCGGTCGGCTCCGCCCACGGCCACGACAGCGGCCCGTGGAAGATGTGCCCGCCCGGCATCGCGAGCGCCGCCTCGAGATCGCGCGTCGTCTTCGTCTCGATGCACGGCCGCCCCGAGGCATCCGTCGCGATCACCTCGGCGATGGGCTCGGCGAGCACGGAGTCGAGCGAGTCGAGCACCGCCTGCTGCAGGCGCTCGCGCAGCTCCTCGGCGCCGAAGCGCTCGCCGAGGCGGTCGGCGGCGTGGATGCCGAAGACGGTGAGCGTGTGCGCGCCGGAGGCGGCGAGCTCGGGGGAGAGGATCGACGGGTCGCTCAGGGTGTGGCAGTAGATCTCGCAGGGCAGCGGGTCGGGGATGGCGCCGCGCGCCGCAGCGCGGAACGCCCCCTCCAGCTGCGACTCGAGCTCGTTGATGTGGAACGTGCCGGCGAACGCCTGCTCGGGCGCGACCTCCGGGTCGCGGAGCCGGGGGAGGCGGGTGAGCAGCAGGTTCACCTTCACCTGCGCGCCCTCGGGGGCGTCGAGATGGCGGAGGCGTTCGAGGACCACCGGCGGCACGCCCGCGACCCGGTCGTCGGCGAACGGCGCCTGCGTGCGCGGGGCGGATGCCCCCGCGGCAGCGTCGGCACCGGCGGCGTCCGCGTCGGCCCGGCCCGGTGACGGCGCGCCCGCCGCGAGCAGCCGGTCGAGCACGGCCGGGGCGACGTTCGCGAGGATCGTGCCCGCCGCGACCAGCTGCTCGCCCGAGGCATCCCGGTACCTGACCGCGCCCTCGGCGTTCGCGCCGAGCACCTCGGCCCCCGTCAGCAGCGTCGCGCCCGCCGCGCGGGCGACCCGCTCGAGCTCGCCCGTGACGGCCCCCATGCCCCCGACGGGCACGTCCCAGTCGCCCGTGCCGCCGCCGATCACGTGGTACAGGAAGCAGCGGTTCGCGTCGAGCGCCGGATCGTCGAGGGCGGTGAAGGTGCCGATCAGGCCGTCGGTCGCGACGACGCCGCGCACGAGGTCGCTCGCGAAGCGGGCGTCGATGGCCTCGCCGAGCGGGCGCTCGACGAAGTCCCGCCAGACGCGGTCGTCGCCGACGAGGGCGCGGGCCTCCTCGCGGGTCGGCAGCGGCTCCGTGAGCGTCGGGAAGACCGCGCGGGCGAGGCGCGCGGTGTCGTCGCCGAGCTCTCGCCAGGCGGGCACGTCGCCCTCCGCGCCGACCCGGGCGAAGGCCGCGGTGAGGGCGGCGTCGTCGGCGTCGCGGTCGACGAGGAGCCCGCGCCCGGGGTCGGCCGGGTCGGGCGTGTACGAGGAGAAGCGGCGGCGCACGAGCTCGAGCTCGAGACCCAGCTCGTCGACGATGCGGCGCGGCAGCAGGCTCACGAGGTAGGAGTAGCGCGAGAGCCGGGCATCGACCCCGTCGAACGCCTCGGCCGAGACGGCCGCGCCGCCCAGGTGGTCGTCGCGCTCGAGGAGCAGCACGTCGAGCCCGGCCCGGGCGAGATAGGCGGCGGCGGTGAGCCCGTTGTGGCCCCCGCCGAGGATGACGACGTCGTGCGCGCGCATGGATCGAGCGTAGCCCCGGCGGTCGTCGCGGGGTGCTCGTCGCGGCGCCCGGCGAGGGGGTCGTTCTCCGACTCGGGCGCGGGTGCCGGCGGCATCCACGGTCGCAGAACGACCCTCTCGAGGACCGGGCGGGGCTCAGCGGGCCCGGTGCATCGCGCGCACGCCGACGACGAGACCGATCGCGCACGTGACGACCGCGGCGATCGCCCCGCCGAGCACCGCCGGGGCGCCGAAGTCGCCCGCGAGCAGCGCCCGCTCGGCGCCGACGAGGTAGCTCAGCGGGTTCACGGCGGCGGCGACGCGCATCCACTCCGGGCCGTCCTCGAGCGGCAGCAGCATGCCCGACAGGATCATCAGCGGGAACAGCAGCGTCTGGTGCACCATCCAGAACATCCAATCCCGGTTGCGGCAGCCGAGCGCCAGCGCGTAGCTCAGGGCGCCGAAGCCGATGCCGAAGACGGCGAGCACGAGGAGGCCGAGGAGCAACCCCGGCACGTTCACGCTGAAGCCGAACGGCACCGCGACGAGGACCACGATCGTGCCCTGCACCATGAGCGGCACGACCTCCTTCAGCGCACGGCCGACGAGCAGCGCGTTCCGCGAGAGCGGTGCGACGAGGGTGCGCTCGTGCGAGCCGGTCTGCATCTCGAAGAGCAGGTTGGCCCCCGTCGAGGCGGTGCCGAATAGCGCCACCATCACGAGGATGCCGGGCACGAACCACTGCAGCGTGCCCGCGACGTCGCCGCCCGCGGCGCCGACGAGCAGCGGGCCGAAGAGCCCGAGGAAGACGAGCGGCTGCACGAGCGAGAACAGCACGCTGAACGGGTCGCGCACGAGCGGGCGGGACTCCCGTACGAAGACGGCTGCGGTGTCGCGGGCGAAGCCGGTGCGGCGGGGCGCGGGGCGCGCGGGGGTCGGTGCGGCGGACGTCGGCGCAGCCGCGGCGGTCGGATCGGCGATCGTGTTCATGGTCAGGCTCCTTCGGTGGCGGTGGCGGTGGCGGTGGCGGTGGCGGTGGCGGTGGCGGTGGCGGTGGCGTGGTGATGCGGATCGGCGGATGCCGGTCAGGCGGCGGCCTGCGCGGGCGCCGCCCCGGACCCGCCCGGCGCCGATTCCTCGCGGAGGCTCCGGCCGGTGAGGGCGAGGAAGACGTCGTCGAGAGTCGGCGAGCGATGCGTCGCCGTGACGACCTCAAGGCCCGCGCCGGCGAGCTCCCGGAGGTGCCGGGGAAGGGCGCGCGCGCCGTCGGCCTCGGTGAGCACGAGCCGGGCAGGATCGGCCAGATCGGGCTCGCCGCCGAGCCGTGCCGCGGCGGCCGAGGCATCCGCCGGGCTCGCGAAGCCGAGCGTGATCCGGTCGCCCGCGAGCGACTCCTTGAGCGCCGGGGCCGTGTCGTCGGCGATGACCCGGCCGTGGTCCATGACCATCACCCGCTCTGCGAGCTGATCCGCCTCGTCGAGGTAGTGCGTGGTGAGGAAGATGGTCGTGCCCGTCGACCGGCGGAGCTCGACGATGTGCTCCCACAGGTTCGCGCGGCTGTGTGGGTCGAGCCCGGTCGACGGCTCGTCGAGGAAGAGCAGCTCCGGCCGGTGGATCAGCCCGAGCGCGATGTCGAGGCGGCGCTGCTGCCCGCCCGAGAGCGACTGCACGGTGCGGTTCGCGAACGCCCCGAGCTCGAGCGACTCGAGCAGTTCGGCTGCGCGCGCCCGCGTCTCCCGGCGGCCGAGGCCGAAGAAGGCGCCTTGCGCGTGCAGCTCGTCGCGGACGCGCTGGGTGTGCCCGCCGGAACTGCCCTGCCCGACGTAGCCGATGCGGCGGCGGACCCCGGCAGGGTCGCGGCGGACGTCGCAGCCGGCGACGACGGCCTCGCCGCTCGTCGCGGGCAGGAGCGTGGTGAGCATGCGGAGCGTCGTGGACTTGCCCGCGCCGTTCGGCCCGAGGAACGCGATGAGCTCTCCGGCGGCGACGGAGAGGTCGACGGCGCGCACCGCCTCGACCGTCTGCCCCTTCGAGCGGAACGTCTTCGTCAAACCGCGGGCGGTGATCATCTGGCCGGAATCGGCCTGCGTGTGCTTCGTCATGTCGACAGCTTCTCGAGGCATCCGGTCAGTTTCTGTCCGGTTTCGGAGGAGAATCGCTGCATGGCCGCCACGACCTCGCGAACGCTCGAACTGCTCTCGCTGCTGCAGAGCCACCGGCACTGGACCGCGCACGAACTGGTCGACCGGCTCGGCGTGAGCGAGCGCACCCTGCGCCGCGATGTCGAGCGGCTGCGCGAGCTCGGCTACGGCATCGAGTCGCTCCGCGGCGTGGCTGGCGGCTACCGACTCGAGGCGGGCACCGGGCTGCCGCCGCTCCTCCTCAGCGACGATGAGGGGGTCGCGATCGCGGTCGGGCTGCGCTCCCAGGCGACCGCCGGGCTCCGCGGCGCCGAGCACACGACGCTCAGCGCCCTCGCGAAGATCGAGCAGGTGCTGCCGCCGGCCCTCCGCCGCCGGATCGAGGCGCTGCAGTCGCACGCCGCCGGACCGCTGCCGGCCGCCGGCCGCGACGGCCGGCCGGTGCCCGCGGTCGATTCGGAGCTGCTCGGCCTGCTCGCGCTCGCCTGCCGCGACGCCGAGCGCCTCCGCTTCCGGTACACCGATGCGAACGGCGGCGAGACCGCGCGCAGCGTCGAGCCGCACCGCCTCGTGCCGATCGCGCGGCGCTGGTACCTCCTCGCCTGGGACCGCGAGCGCGACGACTGGCGCACCTTCCGCGTCGATCGCGTCGCCGAGGTCTTCCAGACGCGCGTGCGCTTCGAGCCGCGGCCCATGGGCGAGGAGGAGGCCCGGGAACGCGTCGAGCGAGCGACCAGATACCGACGCAGCTCGGCCACCGCGCGGATCGTGGTCGCGCTGCCGCGCGCCGAGCTCGCGGAGCACCTCGGCTGGTGGGGGCGGGAGTTGGAAACGGTGGATGCCGGGCACTGCGCGTGGCCCCTCGAGGCGGACTCGGTCGAGGCGCTCGCGATGGCGCTCGTGTGGCTGCCCCGCGGTGCGGCGTACGCGGTGGAGGGGGACGAGCTGCGGGCACTCCTCGCGGAGGAGGCACGCCGCTTCGCCGCGGCAGCCGGTTGATGCGCGCTCGGCGGGCCTGCGGCTCGGCGGGTGAGGCTTGCCCGCGGGCGGGCGGCGTGAGACGGTGGGATACCATCGCGTGAATCGAGGTCGCATGTCGCGTCGCAGCACCGCGCCCTTCGGTGCACTCCTCGGCGCGCTCCTCGCTGTCGGGCTCCTGGCCGGCTGCACCTCGGGTGTCGCGCCCAGCCCGCCCGTCGAGCGCGAGGCGCCGCCGCTGAACGAGGACCGTCCGAGCGACGAGGTGCGCCGCGCGCTCGCCGCCGTCGACCCGTGCGCCCTCCTCGAGATCGACCGCGACGACGCCGCGTTCGCCGGCGTCGAGGCGGTCCCGCGCGGCGGGCTCTTCGACTGCGAGCTGCCGGAGCTCGCCCGCGTCGAGCTCCTCGTCGACTTCGGCGCCGACGACCGCTTCTGGTCCGAGCGCACGAGCGTCGGCGGGTCGCCGGTCGGGGCGATCACCGCCTACCGGCAGCGCGACCCGGCCGAGGGATGCAGCGTGCTCCTGCCCGTCGACTTCGAGCACGCCATCCGCTTCCGCCAGCTGCGCGCACCGGGCGACGACTGCACCCTCGCCGACTCCTTCGCGAGCCGCGCGGCGGTCGCGCTGCGGAGCGACCCGCGCTCGCTCGCGAGGGAGGGCGACGACGGCCTCGTCGCCTGCGATGCGCTCGCCGCCGTCGCCGGGGGGTCGGCCGCTCCAGCGGGCGCGGAGCTCCGACCGCTCGCCGGACGCTTCGACTCGCTCGCGCGTTGCGGGCTCTGGGATGCGCCCGACGCCGAGCCGCTCACCGGCCCGCTCGTCGGCTTCACGCTCGACTACTTCGCGCCGTTCGAGGAGTGGGCGAGGTCCGGTGCCCGCGCGGAGCTCGAGGTGGTCTCGCTCGGCGGCGTCCCGGCGCTCGTGCAGCCGGGTGCCGACGGCGGATGCACGCTGTCCTGGGACGCCCGGCCGGCGAGCGACCCCGGGCACGCCGGGCTCGTGCTGCGCGCCGAGCTCTCCGCCGAGCGCTGCGACGACGCCGAGCGCCTGGCGGCCGAGCTCGCGCCGCAGCTCGCGAGCCAGGCGCCGGCCGATCCCGGACCGGAACAGCTGCTCTACGCCAAGGGCGAGGAGCAGGACACCGCCGCCTCCGCCGGCTGCGCCGACGCGCTCGACCCGGTCGCGCGCGAGTGCGCCCCGATGCGCGAGGGCGTGCCGGTGCCGGCGAATCCCACCGAGGTGCTCGTCCGGGGCGAGGCCGATCCCGATGCCCTCTGCGCGGCCGCGCAGGGCCCGCTCTCGACGGTGATGGGCCAGTTCCGCGCGCCGCTCGTCGTGCGGCAGGACGCGGTCCGCGAGGATGCGCCCTTCGTCTGCGAGTTCGTCGAGCCGGGGCATTCGCTCGTCGTGCAACTGCGGGCCTCGACCGATGCCCTGGCCGAGCGGCCGTCGGCGGCTCGGGGCGAGGCGGTGGAGCTGGGCGGGCACGCCGCCGAGCTCGGCGAGATCGAGGGGGCGCTGACGGAGTACCGGCGCACCGCGCGCATCGCCCTCGCTTCCCCGAGCGAGCCCGGGTACCTCGAAGTGGTGCTCGTCGTGCGACCCGTACGCGAGGACGGGGTCGACGGCGAGGCCGATCGCGAGCGGATCGCGCAGCTCGAACCGGTCGCGGCGAAGCTCGCCGAGTCGCTGCTCGGGCGGTAGCAGGACGGCATCCGAGGCCGGGCGGTGCGCCGGCTCGTCGCGCTCCGCTCAGCGAGGGCCAATGCCGGGGTCGGTGCCGAGCCCGTCGAAGAAGAGCTCGAGGGCGGCGTCGACCTGCGCCTCGATCTCGGGCCGGTCGGGCAGGGAGGCGTCGCCGAGCATCATGGCGCGGTTCAGCGGTTCGCCCATGACCATCCAGTTCAACTGGGCGGCGGCCCGCTCGGGGTCGGCGGTGCGCAGCACGCCCGCGGACTGCAGTTCGGCGATGATGCCCGCGAGGGTCGTGATGGCGCGCTTCGGCCCGTGCTCGTAGAGGGCCTCGGCGAGTTCGGGGGAGCGGGTCAGCTCGCCGATGACGAGTCGGCGGAGCCCGACGATCTTCGGCGTGAGCACGGCCTGGAGCTGGCCGACGAGCAGTTCGCGCAGCGCGGCCCGCGGCTCGTCGTGCGGGTCGATGCGCGGCGGCGGGGAGAGCACCGCGCGCCGGGTGCCGACCGTCTCCGCGGTGACGAGCTCGAGGAAGAGCGCGCGCTTACTGCCGAAGTGGCTGTAGAGGGTCTGCTTCGCGATGCCGCACTCGGCGGCGATCGAGTCCATCGTGACCGACTCGTAGCCCGTCGCGAGGAACTGGCGCTCGGCGGCGCGCAGGGCGGCCTCGCGCTTCTGCAGCGAGCTGGGGCGCATCCGCTCCTCCTCCGATCGGTCCGGCTCTTGCAAACATCATACTCACGGGTCTATATTCATCAGGAATCAAGACTAGTGAGTCTAGAAATGGGGATGCCTCGATGGAAACCATCACCACCGCGAGCGGCGACCGCGTCGCCTTCGACCGCTACGGCGCGCCGGGAACCCCCGCCGTCGTCTTCATCCAGGGCGCCGGGCCCACCCGCGCCGACGACCCGGTCACCGCCGAGACCGGCCGCCTCCTCGCCGAGCGCGGGCACCAGGCGATCGTGCACGACCGGGTCGGGCGCGGCGACTCCCCGGCATCCGGCCCGATCGCGCTGGAGCGCGAGCTCGAGGCGATCGCCGCGCTCGCCGAGACGGCCGCCGCGCCCGTGGTGCTCGTCGGACACTCCTCGGGGTGCGCCATCGCGGTGCGGGCCGCACCCCGCGTGCCCGGTCTCGCCGGCCTCGTGCTCTGGGAGGCTCCGTTCGGACAGTTCGAGGGCGGTGCGCCCGCGTGGTGGGCGGTGGTCGAGCAGGCCGTCGCCGACGGCCGGCTCGAGGACGCCGTCGCCGCCTACATGGTCGGCATGCCGCCGGAGTGGCTCGAGGAGCTGCGCCGCTCGCCCGACTACCCGGGGCTCGTGCTGAGCTGGATCCCCGACGGCGAGGCGCTCGCCTCGATCGAGGCCGACGGCCTCGGCGCGCACCTGGGCGGGCTCGCCGTGCCGGTGCTCGCGGTGGTGGGCACGGAGACGTTCCCCGGGATGGCCGAGGCCGCCGACGCGATCGCGGATGCCGCGCCCGCGGGGGCCTCGGAGCGGGTCTCGGGCGCGTGGCACAGCTGGGAGCCGGCGGCGATGGCCGAGCGGCTCGGCCGCGTGCTCGACGCGTAGCGCTGAGCCGACCGCGCCTCCCGGCTCAGCCCGCGGGGCGCGGCGCCGGAGTTGCGGCGCGGGCCGCCCGCGCGAGCGCGTCGCGGCAGGCGACCACGGCGGGGCGCGTCGCCGCCGCGTGCCGGGTCGCCGTGAACACCTCGCGCTGCGGGCGGCCCGGCAGCTCCGCGAGCCGGACGCTCGGCGGCTCGCCCGCCCAGACCAGGTCGGGGAGCAGCCCCGCCGCGTGCCCGGCGCGGATCAGCCGGATGTGGGCGATGAGGTCGGCGGTCTCGAAGCGGACGTCGGGCTCGAAGCCGGCCTCGCGGCACAGCTGCACGGCCCACTCGCGCGAGGCGGTGCCGGCCGGCTCCAGGACCCAGGGCAGGGATGCCGCGTCCGCGAGGGTCGCGTCGGCGCGCGCCGGCGCGACGGGCGCGGGGATGTCGCCGGGCAGGGCCAGCCTGATCGGGTCCGCGACGAGCGGCACCCGGTCGAGCTCCGGCCGGTGCTGACGGGTGTGCCCCGGATACTGCTCGGCGAGCACGAGGTCGAAGTCGCGCGCCGCGACCTCGAAGAGCCCGGCCTCGGGCTCGCGCTCGGTCACCTCGACGCGGAGGGCCGGATGCTCCGCCGCGAGGAGGGTGAGCGCCTGCGGCACGACCGCGTGCGCGGCGGACTGGAACACGGCGAGCCGCACCGTGCCGCCGACGGCGGTGAGCGAGCGGGCGACCTCCGCCTCGGCCTCCTCGAGCCGGTCGAGCACCGCGATGCCGTGCTCGACGAGCACGAGCGCCTGCGGGGTGAGCTGCACCCGGCGGCCCGCCTGCACGAGCAGCGGCACGCCCGCCTCGCGCTCGAGCTGGGCGAGCTGCTGCGACACCGACGACGGGCTGTACGAGAGGGCCTCGGCGACCGCGGCGAGCGTGCCGCGCCGGCTCAGCTCCACGAGGAGGCGCAGTCGGCGCACGTCGAGCATCTCGGCATCCTCTCGTTCTTTCTCTCGGTGCTTCTGATCTCTCGACGTGCCCGAATTCCATGGAAGTCGGGCACGTCGAAATCTTGGGGGAGCAACCATTCGGAAATCATGAACAGTATCCATCGGAATCATTCGCTGTACCGAACGAACGCGCGGCCGCACACTTGACTCGACGCCCGGCCATCCGCCGGCGCCGCCACCAGGCACGCCCGCCCGCGTCCCGCCCCGCTTCCAGTGAAGGACAGTACTGTCGTGACCATGACGAACCTCAGCGCAGCCACCGGCAGCCCGCGCACCGACGACGTCGTCTCCCTCGTCCGCCGCTGGCTCGCCGAGAGCGCGGAGCACCCCGTCGACCCGGCCGCCGAGCGCCTCGCCGGCGTGCTGAAGGACCCGAACGGCCTCGCCTTCACGGTCGGCTTCGTCGACGGCGTCATGCGCCCCGAGGACCTCGGCGTCGCCGGCCGCACGCTCGAGCAGGTGGCGAAGCTCACCCCGAAGTTCCTGCCGTGGTATCTCAAAGCGGCCATCCGGGTCGGCGGCGTCTTCGCCCCCGTGCTGCCCTGGCTCGTCATCCCGATCGCCCGCCGCGTGCTCCGCGCGATGGTCGGCCACCTCGTGCTCGACGCGACCCCCGCGAAGCTCGGCCCCGCCATCGCGAAGCTCCGCGAGGGCGGCAACCGGCTGAACCTGAACCTCCTCGGCGAGGCCGTGCTCGGCGAGCAGGAGGCCGACCGCCGCCTCTCCGGCACCTACGAGTTCCTCGCCCGCGACGACGTCGACTACGTCTCGATCAAGGTCTCCTCCGTCGTGAGCCAGCTCTCGATGTGGTCGTTCGACGAGGCCGTCGCGAAGGTCGTCGACAAGCTCACCCCGCTCTACGAGCTCGCCGCGACGAGCTCGGCCGCCGGCAAGCCGAAGTTCATCAACCTCGACATGGAGGAGTACCGCGACCTCGACCTCACGATCGCGGTCTTCACGGCGCTCCTCGACCAGCCGCAGCTCGCCGAGCTCGAGGCCGGCATCGTGCTGCAGACCTACCTGCCCGACGCGCTCCGCGCCATGCAGGAGCTGCAGGCCTGGGCGAAGACCCGGCGCCAGGGCGGCGGCGCCCCCATCAAGGTGCGCGTCGTCAAGGGCGCGAACCTCGCGATGGAGCAGGTGGATGCCGCGATCCACGACTGGCCCGTCGCCACGTACTCGACGAAGCAGGACTCCGACACCAACTACAAGCGGGTGCTCGACTGGTCGATGACCCCGGAGCGGATCGACGCCGTGCGCCTCGGCGTCGCCGGGCACAACCTCTTCGACGTCGCCCACGCCTGGCTCACCGCGAAGGCCCGCGGGGTCGAGGCCGGCGTCGAGTTCGAGATGCTCCTCGGCATGGCGACGGGGCAGGCGGAGGCCGTGCGCCGCGACGTGGGCCGGCTGCTGCTGTACACGCCCGTCGTGAACCCCGCCGAGTTCGACGTGGCCATCGCCTACCTGATCCGCCGGCTCGAGGAGAACGCGAGCCAGGAGAACTTCATGTCGGCCGTCTTCGAGCTCGCCGACGATCGCGGGCTCTTCGACCGCGAGCACGTGCGCTACGAGCGATCCCTCGCCGCCCTCGAGCCCGAGATCGGCGAGGCGCCCGCGCCGAACCGCACCCAGAACCGGCGCACCGAGTGGGACGGCGACGCGCTCGACGCCGCGCTCGCCCGCCTCGACGCGCCGGCTCCCGGCAGCGAGCACGCCGACGAGGGGCTCACGAACGTCGTGCTCGGCATCACCCGCGGCTCGAGCGGCGCTTCGACGGGCTCGAGCGGCGCTTCGACGAGCTCAGCGGACCAGGCGACGGGCTCAGCGCTCCAGGGGCCGGGGCTCACCCCCGGCTTCCGCAACGAGCCCGACACCGACCCGGCGCTCGCCGCGAACCGCGAGTGGGGCCGGCGCATCCTCGAACGGGTGCCGTCGTCGGAGCTCGGCATCGAGACCATCCGCGCCGCCCGCGTCGACGACGCCGAGACGCTCGCCGAGCTGATGGCCGGCGTCGCGGCGGCCGGCGAGGCCTGGGGGCGGAAGTCCGGCGCCGAGCGCGCCGCCCTGCTGCACCGGGCCGGACTCGCCCTCGCCGCGAACCGCGACCGGCTGATCGAGGTCATGGCCGCCGAGGCGGGCAAGACGATCGCCGAGGCCGACCCCGAGATCAGCGAGGCGATCGACTTCGCGCACTACTACGCCGAGCGCGCCCGCGAGCTCGACCACGTGCAGGGCGCCGTCTTCGTGCCCTCGAAGCTCACCGTCGTCACGCCGCCGTGGAACTTCCCGGTCGCCATCCCCGCGGGCGGCGTGCTGGCCGCGCTCGCCGCGGGCTCGGGCGTCGTGATCAAGCCCGCGAAGCTCGCCCAGCGCTCCGGCGCGGTCATGGTCGAGGCGCTCTGGGAGGCCGGCATCCCGAAGGAGCTCCTCGCCCTCGTCGACGTCGGCGAGCGCGAGCTCGGCACGCAGCTCGTCTCGAGCCCCGAGGTCGACCGGGTCATCCTCACCGGCGCCTACGAGACGGCCGAGCTGTTCCGCTCGTTCCGCGCCGACCTGCCGCTGCTCGCCGAGACGAGCGGCAAGAACGCGATCATCGTGACGCCCTCGGCCGATCTCGACCTCGCCGCGTCCGACGTGGTGAAGAGCGCGTTCGGGCACGCCGGGCAGAAGTGCTCCGCGGCCTCGCTCGTCATCCTCGTCGGCTCGGTCGCGAAGTCCGCGCGCTTCCGCCGTCAGCTCGTCGACGCCGCCCGCTCGATGCGGGTCGGCTACCCGGCCGATGCCCGCACCCAGATCGGCCCGATCATCGAGCCGGCGCAGGGCAAGCTGCTGCACGCCCTCACCCAGCTCGGCATCGGCGAGGAGTGGCTCGTCGAGCCGAAGCAGCTCGACGACAGCGGGAAGCTCTGGTCGCCGGGCATCAGGACCGGCGTGCAGCCCGGCTCGTACTTCCACCTCACCGAGTTCTTCGGCCCGGTGCTCGGCATCATGCACGCGAAGGACCTCGACGAGGCCATCCGCTTCCAGAACGCCGTCGACTACGGGCTCACCGCGGGGCTGCACTCGCTCGACCCGGCGGAGCTCGCGAGCTGGTTCGACCAGGTCGAGGCGGGCAACCTGTACGTCAACCGCGGCATCACCGGGGCGATCGTGCAGCGCCAGCCCTTCGGCGGCTGGAAGCGCTCGGCCGTCGGCGCCGGCGCGAAGGCCGGCGGCCCGAACTACCTGTTCGGGCTCGGCAGCTGGGAGCCGGAGCACGGCCGCCAGTCCTCGACGCTGCACCTGCGCGGCCTCGACAAGCGCATCACCGAGCTCATCGAGGCCTCGCAGTCGGCCCTCGACTACGAGTCGTTCGACGTGCTCCGCCGCTCGGCGCTGAGCGACGCCGTCGCCTGGGCCGAGGAGTACGGCGTCGCCCGCGACGCCTCGCAGCTCGGCGTCGAGCGGAACGTCTTCCGCTACCGCCCGCTGCCCGTCACCGTGCGCATCTCCGACGACGCCGATCTCGCCGAGGGCCTCCGGGTCATCGCCGCGGGGCTCACGGCGAAGTCCCGCTTCGAGGTGTCGACCGCGCTCGAGCTGCCGAAGGGCGTGCGCACCGTGCTCGCCGCCCGCGACGTGCGGATCGCGCGCGAGGACGACGCCGCCTGGCTCGCCCGCATCGCGAAGCGGGGCACGGCGGCGCTCGGTGCAAACCGGGTGCGACTCGTCGGCGGGGATGCCTCGGCGCTCGCGCAGGCGCTCGGCGGTGCGCCCGACGTCGCCGTCTGGGCGCACCCGGTGACGCCCTCGGGCCGGGTGGAGCTGCTGCCCTTCCTGCACGAGCAGGCGATCTCGATCACGAACCACCGCTTCGGCAACCCGACGACCCTGTCGCAGGGCGTGATCTAGGCGCCGGCTCCGAAACCTCCCGAGTTGCCCGATTTTCATGAACGTCGGGCAACCCTGAAGCAGGGGTCAGTCGCGGCCGCGGTTGCGGCGGCGCGTGTGCTTCGGCGCGCGGCCGCCCACGAAGGAGCGGCCCGAGTCGACGACGAAGCCCTGGCGCAGCGCCTCGCGGCCGACGAGCATGCGGAAGCCCATCTCGTCGCGGTTCGTCAGCGTGACCTCGGCGGTCACCTGCTGCCCGAGCAGCACGACGTCGAGCAGCACCACGATGCGCTCGGCGGTGTGCCCCGAGGAGCTGCGCACGAGCCGCCGGTCGTGCACGGGCAGCTCGACCCGCACGTCGTCCTCGTCGGAGCCCTGCCAGGGGCGCACGCCGAAGCGCACCCAGGGCTCGCCGTCCCGTTCGAACTCCTCGAGATCGAAGGCGTGCAGCGCGGAGCTGCGGGCCCCGGTGTCGAGCTTCACCTTGATCCAGTCCACCCCGAGCCCGGGGAGGCTCGCCCATTCGCGCCATCCGGCGATGGTGCTTGAATGGGAACTCGAACTCACTCGTCCATCTTGGCAGGGCACCCAGCATGAAACTCGCGATCCTCTCGCGCGCGCCGCACGCGTATTCCACCCAACGGCTGAGGGCCGCAGCGCAGCAGCGCGGCCATCAGGTGAAGGTGCTGAATACCCTGCGCTTCGCGATCGATCTCGCGGGGCCCGAGCCCGATCTGCAGTTCCGCGGACGGCAGCTGAGCGACTACGACGCGATCCTGCCCCGCATCGGCAACTCGATCACCTACTTCGGCACGGCCGTCGTGCGCCAGTTCGAGCAGATGGACGTCTACACGCCGAACACCGCGAACGGCATCTCGAACGCCCGCGACAAGCTGCGCGCGAACCAGATCCTGTCGCGGCACAACATCGCGCTGCCGCCGACCGCCTTCGTGCGCAACCGCGCCGACGTGCGCCCGGCGATCGAGCGGGTCGGCGGGGCGCCGGTCGTCATCAAGCTGCTCGAGGGCACGCAGGGCATCGGCGTCATCCTCGCGCCGCAGGTGAAGGTCGCCGAGGCGATCATCGAGACGCTGCACTCGACGAAGCAGAACGTGCTCATCCAGAAGTTCATCGCCGAGAGCCGCGGCCGCGACATCCGCGCCCTCGTCGTCGGCGACCGGGTCGTCGCGGCCATGCGCCGCGTCGCGAACGGTGACGAGTTCCGCTCGAACGTGCACCGCGGCGGCACCGTCGAACCCGTCGAGCTCACCCCCGAGTACGAGCAGGCGGCCGTGCGCTCGGCACAGATCATGGGCCTCAAGGTCGCCGGCGTCGACATGCTCGAGGGCGAGCACGGCCCGCTCGTCATGGAGGTGAACTCCTCGCCGGGCCTCCAGGGCATCGAGGCGGCGACGAACCTCGACGTCGCCGGCGCGATCATCGACTACATCGCGAACCAGGTGGCCTTCCCCGAGATCGACGTGCGCCAGCGCCTCACGGTGTCGACCGGCTACGGCGTCGCCGAGCTGCTCGTGCACACGAACGCCGACCTCGTCGGCAAGACGCTCGGGGAGTCCGGGCTGTGGGAGCGCGACATCACGGTGCTCACCCTGCACCGCGGCGCGAACGTCATCCCGAACCCGCGCAAGGGCGTGCTGCTCGAGTCGGGCGACCGGCTGCTCTGCTTCGGCAAGCTCGAGGAGATGCGCTCGATGATCCCCGAGCGCCGCCGTCGGCGCGCGAAGGTGCGGAAGCTCCCGAAGCAGGCGATGCCGACGACCGAGTAGCGGCGGCGCGACGAGGAGCGGCGGCGTCCCGAGGCCGGGCGTCGCTGCGAGACGCGGCATCGCCCGACCGGCCGCTGCACCGCTGCGGGCCGCCGGATCGACTACCCTCGCCTGGTGCGCATCGCGATCGTCGGAGCCGTGCTCACCGTGCTCGGACTCGTCGCGGTGCTCACCGGCGTGCTCCCGCTCGAGGCGGTCGCGGCGCTCGCGGAGCGCTCGGGGCCGATCCTCGGCTTCGTCGTCGCGATGACCGTCGTCGCGGAGCTCGCCGCCGAGGCGGGCGTCTTCCGGGCGCTCGCGGAGCGGCTGGCGCGGATGGCGGGCGGCCGCGCCATCCTGCTGTGGCTCCTCGTCGTGGTGCTCGCGACGGCGTCGACCGTGTTCCTCTCCCTCGACACGACCGCCGTGCTGCTCACGCCCGTCGTCGTCTCGCTCGCCGCGCACGTGCGGCTGCCGCCGATCCCGTTCGCGCTCACGACGGTGTGGCTCGCGAACACGGCCTCGCTGCTGCTGCCGGTCTCGAACCTGACGAACCTGCTCGCCGCCGAGCGGCTCGGGCTCCATCCGCTGCAGTTCGCCGCGCTGATGGCCGCACCGGCGCTCGTCGCGGTGCTCGTGCCCGTCGTCGTCGTGCTGCTCGTCTGGCGGCGGGACCTCGCGGCCCGGTTCGCGCCCGACGAGCCGGCCGCGATCCCGGACCGCCCGCTGTTCTGGACCGCCGTGGGCGTGCTCGTCGCGCTGGTGCCGCTCCTCGTCTCGGGCATCCCCGTGTGGATCCCCGCGACCGCCGCGGCCGTCGTGCTCGCCCTCGTCTTCGCCGCGCGCCGCCCGCGCGTGCTCCGGATCTCCCTCGTGCCCTGGCCGCTCGTGGTGTTCGTGTGCGGCCTGTTCCTCGCGATGGAGTCGGCGCACGAGCTCGGCACGACGGCGCTGCTCGGGGCGTTCGCGGGCACGGGCGAGGGCTCGCTCGAGCTGCTGCGGCTGGCCGGGGCATCCGCCCTCTCGGCGAACGCGATCGACAACCTGCCGGCGTTCCTCGCGCTCGAGCCCTTCGCGGAGTCGCCGCTGCGCACGGCCGCGCTCCTCATCGGCGTGAACGCGGGCGCGATCGTCACGCCGTGGGCGTCGCTCGCGACGCTGCTCTGGCACCAGCGGCTGGTCTCGATGGGCGTGACGATCTCGTGGTGGCGCTACGCCGCGCTCGGACTCCTCGTCGCGCCGCTCACGGTCGGCGGGGCGACGCTGGCCCTGGCGCTCACGGCGGGCTGAGCGCGCGGATGCCGCGGGTGCACCGGGCGCAGGTGCCACGGATGCTCCGGATGCCCCGGGCGTGCACCCGCGAACGACCGTCCGGGCGTCAGCCGTGCAGTGCGGCGTCGACGATCGCGCGCGCGTCCTCGGCCTCGACGCCGACGCGGCGGGCGAGCGCCGCGTAGTCGGCCGCGGCCCGCTGGAGCGCGCGCCGGCCCGCGTCGCCGTGCTCGGCGATCACGGTGCCGTTGCGGCCACGGGTCTCGATGACGCCGTCGCCCTCGAGCGCCCGGTACGCCTTCGCCACCGTGTTGGTCGCGAGGCCGAGTTGCTCGGCGAGCGCGCGGACGGTCGGCAGCCGGTCGCCGGGGGCGAGTCGACCGGACTGCACCGCCTCGACGACGGCGGCGCGCAGCTGCTCGAACGGGGCGGTCGCCGCGTCCGGGTCGATCGTGAGCGACAGGCCGGCGCCGGGCTCCGACATCGCGCGCCCGCTCAGTCCCGCACCCGGTTCACGAGCCGCGACAGCACGATCGCGCTGCGGGTGTGGTCGACGTTCGGGGCGATCCGCACGCGTTCGAGCGCGTCCTCGAGGGAGGCGATGTCGCGTGCGCGGATCTGCACGATCGCGTCGGCGGAGCCGGTCACGGTGCCGGCGTAGACGACCTCGGGCACCTCCTGCAGGATGCGCTTCAGCTCCTCTGGGGCGACGGTGCCTCGGCAGAACAGCTCGACGTACGCCTCCGTGGACATCCCGTCGACCGTCGGGTCCACCTGGATCGTGAACGATCGGATGACCCCCTCGGCGACGAGCTTGTCGACGCGGCGCTTCACCGCCGAGGCCGACAGCCCGACGGAGGAGCCGATGTCGCCGTAGCCGGCGCGGGCGTTCTGCCGCAGAAGATCGAGGATCGCTCGGTCCAGGTTGTCCATGGAACGCGAGTGTACGCGGGACCGTTGCGTGCCGTCGCGCGGTCGCGCGCGAATCCTGCGGGTCGTTGCGGAATCGTTCGCAAACGGGGCACATCACTCCCCGGGTTGCCCGACTTTCATGAAATTCGGGCAACCCTGGTCGAGCGAACCGGCGTGCCCGGGGCAGGGGGGCTCAGGCGGGGGCGACCGCGGCGCGGCGGGTGCGCAGGCCGTCGAGCAGGGCGCGGATGCCGAGCTCGAACGCCGCGGCGGCGCTCGTCGACGCCTCGTACTCGGGGGCGAGCGCGGCGTGCACGCGCGCGAGCTCCGCGGGCACGGAGGCCTGATCGAGCATGTCGCTCGGGGCGACGATGTCGAGGGCGGAGCCGAGCACGTGCGCCTCGACGGTGCGCATCACGGCGACGGCGTCGTGCATCGGCCAACCGGCCTCGATGAGCGCCCCGATGACGTCGTCGTAGATCTCGAACGTCGAGATGTCGCGGATGGGCGTGGTCGCGAGGATGCGGATGAGGTTCGGGTGCGCGGCGAACGCCCGGAGGTAGGAGCGCGCCCACGCCTCGAGCGCGACGTCCCAGGGCTGCACCGCGAAGGCGGAGGTGTCGATGTCCTCGACGATGCGCGCACGCACGAGCTCGATCAGCTCGTCGCGGCTGCCGACGTGGTTGTAGAGCGAGGAGACCTGGCGGTGCACGCGCGAGGCGAGCGTGCGCATCGTCAGCGCGTCGCTGCCCTGCTCGTCGACGATCGCGAGGGCGGCGGTGATGATCTGCTCGCGGTTCACGGTCGGCATCGAGGCATCCCCCCTTCCCTGAGCCCTGCCGAGAGTGTAGCCTCTCTACACCCACACGAACAGTGTT
This sequence comes from Agromyces mediolanus, assembly GCF_044917495.1. Taxonomy (GTDB): domain Bacteria; phylum Actinomycetota; class Actinomycetes; order Actinomycetales; family Microbacteriaceae; genus Agromyces; species Agromyces mediolanus_B. The sequence goes on from NZ_JAVSSI010000020.1 coordinate 39,103, forward strand.
CGTATGAACGCTGTTCGTCCGAGTGAAAGCAACGGTGCATGACGGCCATCCACTTCTCCGGCGGAACGATCTGGCGCGGCGCGGGCGAGGCCCCGGCCCGCTCCCTCCTCGTCGACGACGGCGTGATCGTCGCGCTCGACGAGGCGGCGGATGCCGCGGCCGAGGGTGCGGAGCGGGTCGAGCTCGACGGCGGATTCCTGATGCCCTCGTTCGGCGACGGCCACGCCCACCCGTTGTTCGGCGGCCTCGAGGCCGAGGGGCCCGCCGTGCGCGGCTGCACCTCCGTCGACGACATCGTCGCCGCCGTGGCCGAGTACGCCGCGGCGCACCCCGAGGAGGAGTGGATCTTCGGCGCCTCCTACGACCCGAGCCTCGTCGAGGAGGGCCTTTTCGACGCCCGCTGGCTCGACGCCGCCGTGCCCGACCGCCCGGTCGTGCTGCGCGCCTACGACTACCACACCGTCTGGGTGAACTCCCGGGCGCTCGAGCTCGCGGGCATCGGCGCCTCGACGCCCGACCCCGTGCTCGGCGAGATCACCCGCCGCGCCGACGGCAGCCCGCTCGGCACGCTCCGCGAATGGGGCGCCGTCGACCTCGTCTTCGACGCCGCCCCCGTGCGGCCCGCCGAGCAGCGCATGCGGGCCATCGTGCGCGCGGGCGAGTACTACCTCGCCCGCGGGGTCACCTGGGTGCAGGATGCCTGGGTCGAGCCCGGCGACGTCGACAGCTACCTCGAGGCGGCGGAGCGCGGCATCCTGCCCGTCCGCTTCAACCTCGCCCTCTACGCCGACCCGCGGCGCTTCCCCGCGCAGCTGCCCGCGATGCGCGAGGCGCGCGAGCGGGTCGACGCGCTCGGCTCGCCCATGCTCACCGCGCACACCGTGAAGTTCTTCGCCGACGGCGTGATCGAGTCGGAGACCGGTGCGCTGCTCGAGCCCTACTGCTCCGCGCTGCACAAGCACGGCATGTCGGTCTGGGAGGGCGAGTCGCTCGCCGAGGCGGTGCGCGCCGTCGACGCCGCCGGCTTCCAGGTGCACATCCACGCCATCGGCGACGCCGCCGTGCGCCAGGCGCTCGACGCGATCGAGGGCGCCATCGCCGCCAACGGCCCGCGCGACCGCCGCCCGGTCATCGCGCACGCCCAGCTCGTCGACGACGCCGACCTCGACCGCTTCGCCGAACTCGGCGTGATCGCCTGCATGCAGCCGCTGTGGGCCCAGCTCGACGGGCTGATGACCGTGCTCACCGTGCCCCGACTCGGTCAGGAGCGCGCCGACCGGCAGTACCGCATGGCCTCGCTCGAGGCATCCGGCGCCGCGCTGTCGTTCGGCTCCGACTGGCCCGTGAGCTCCGGCGCACCGCTCGACGGGCTCGCGATCGCCGTCTCGCGGCAGACCGCCGACGGCGTGCCGGCCGGCGGCTGGACCCCCGCCGAGATCCTCGACGCCGCGATCGCCTTCGACGCCTACTCGTCCGCCGTCGCCCACCAGGGCTTCGCCGACCTCGCCGCCGCCCCCTGGGGGCGCATCGAGCTGGGCGCGAGCGCCGACTTCGTCGTGCTCGCCGCGGACCCCAGGCAGCTCGCCCCCGCCGAGCTGCCCGCCCTCGCCATCCGCTCCACCTATCTCGCAGGAAGCCCCCGATACCGCGGCGCAGCGTAGCGCCGCACCACGAAAGGAACCCGGCCATGTCCCAGGCTTCGCCCCACGATCCGCTGATCTCGGCGACCACCGCCACCGCGCAAGTCACGGAGGGCCGCTTCAAACGCGTGCTCGGCGTGCCCTCGCTCGTGCTCTTCGGCCTCGTCTACATGGTGCCGCTCACCGTGTTCACGACCTACGGCATCGTCACCCAGGTCACCGGCGGCCGAGTGCCCGTCGCGTACCTGATCACGCTCGTCGCGATGGTCTTCACGGCGCGCTCCTACGCCAGGATGTCGGTCGCCTACCCGTACGCCGGCTCGGCGTACGTGTACACGCAGCGGAGCTTCGGCGGCGCGGTCGGCTTCCTCTCCGGCTGGGCGCTGCTGCTCGACTACCTGTTCCTGCCGATGATCAACTACCTGGTGCTCGGCATCTACCTCTCGGCGTCGTTCCCGGGCATCCCCGCGTGGGTGTTCGTCGTCGCCGCGATCGCGCTCGTCACGATCCTGAACGTCGTCGGCATCGTCTCGGTGAACCGGGCGAACTTCGTCATCATCGCTGTGCAGACGATCTTCATCGTCGTGTTCGTCGCGCTCGGCTTCTCGACCGCGGCCGGCAACGGGGTCGACCCGCTGCTGCCGTTCCAGGGCGACGGCACCGTCGACGGCTTCGGCGCGCTGTTCGCGGGCGCCGCCATCCTGTGCCTCTCCTTCCTCGGCTTCGACTCGGTGTCGACGCTCGCGGAGGAGGCGAAGGACTCGAAGCGCACCGTTCCCCGGGCCATCATGATCACGACGATCAGCGCGGGCCTCGTGTTCGTGCTGCTCTCCTACGTGGCGCAGCTCGTGTTCCCCTCGAACGACTTCACCTCGGTGGACGCCGCGGGCGTCGACGTCGTGAGCGCCGCGGGCGGGCAGTGGCTGTCGACCTTGTTCATCGCGGGCTACGTCGCGGGTGCGACCGGATCGGCGCTCACCTCGCAGGCCTCCGTCGCGCGCATCCTGTTCGCGATGGGCCGTGACGGCGTGCTGCCCCGCCGGGTGTTCGGCCACTTGAACAAGCGATTCGGCACGCCGGTCGTCGCGATCCTCATCGTCTCGGCCATCTCGCTCCTCGCCCTCGTCTTCGACCTCACCCTGCTGAGCGAGATGATCAGCTTCGGCGCCCTCATCGCCTTCTCGGTGGTGAACCTCTCGGTCGTGAAGCACTACTTCCTGGACGGCAAGGAGCGCACCGGTCTCGGCGTGCTGAACAACCTCGTGCTGCCGCTCATCGGCTTCGCGCTCACGGTGTGGCTGTGGACGAGCCTCTCGGGCCGCACCTTCATCATCGGCCTGTCGTGGCTCGCGCTCGGCGTCGTCATCCTCGCGATCGTGACGCGCGGCTTCCGCCGGCCGACGCCGATGCTCGACCTGAAGGAGTAGGACTCGCACTCCCGCCGGGGTTGCCCGACTTCCAGGGAAGTCGGGCAACCCTGGCGGAGCGGCGTGCGCGCAGGGGGCAGAGGGGCCGTCGGTGCCCGGGCAGAGGGGCCGTCGGTGCCCTGGCAGACCGTAGGCTGGCGACATGACCCTCGACTCCCGCGCACGCCTGGGCGTGCAGCTCCAGCCGCAGCACGCCGAGTACTCCGCCATCCGCGACGCCGTCCTGCGCGTCGAGGACCTCGGCGCCGACGTCGTCTTCAACTGGGACCACTTCTACCCCCTGTACGGCGACCCCGACGGCCTGCACTTCGAGGGGTGGAGCATGCTCGGCGCCTGGGCGGAGCAGACCGAGCGCATCGAGTTCGGCACGCTCGTGAGCTGCAACTCGTACCGCAACGCCGACCTGCAGGCCGACATGGCGCGCACCCTCGACCACGTCTCGGCGAAGGGCGGCACCGGCCGTTTCATCTTCGGCACGGGCGCCGGGTGGTTCGAGCGCGACTACGACGAGTACGGCTACGAGTTCGGCACCCCGGGCACCCGGCTCGCCGCGCTCGCGGAGGCGCTGCCGCGGGTGCGGGCGCGCTGGGCGAAGCTGAACCCGGCGCCCACCCGCGACATCCCCGTGATGATCGGCGGCAAGGGGGAGCGGAAGACGCTCCGCATCGTCGCCGAGCACGCCGACATCTGGCACTCCTTCGTGCAGCCCGACGAGCTCGGCCACAAGCTCGACGTACTGAAGCGCTGGGGCGACGAGGTCGGCCGCGACGTCTCGGAGATCACCGTCTCGAACGAGCTCGACCGCGCCGGGCAGGACGTGGAGCACGCCGACGCGCTGTACGACGCCGGCGTGCGGCTCTTCACGATCGGCGTCTCGGGCCCGGACTACGACCTCGCGCCGGTGCGGCGCTGGATCGAGTGGCGCGACGCGAAGAACGCCTGAGCGCGGCCGGCCCGGCCGGCGTGCCCGGCCCGGCCGGCTCAGCGCGGGCCGGCCGGCTCAGCGCGGGTGGCGCCCGGCTCGCTAGAGCAGGGGGATGCCGAGCTGCACCGTGCCGTCGGCGAACCAGGTCGCGCGCAGCGTGATGAGCCCGTTCTCGACGGCCGGGTCGTTCGTGCCGATGTCCATCGTGAGACCGTTCGGCGGGAAGCGGCCGCCGTTCGTGCAAGTCGATCCGCCGCCGCCCATCCGCTCCCACATCACCGCGAGGCAGAGCTCCCGGCCGTCCGTGCTGCGCGCGCCGTAGGCGGTGACCCCGCTCTCGGCGGAGCCGATGCGACGCAAGGTGTCGCGGTCGATGCCGGACTCGGCGTCGAAGATCGCGGGGCGGTCGTCGAAGTCCGCGGCCCGATCGAGCGCCGCCTCCGCCCCCGAGCCGGCGACGGGGCTGCCGAGCCCGCCGCTCGCCATCGCCGCGCGCGAGAGCTGCCAGCCGGCGAGGCCGCCGAGCAGGAGCGCGAAGACCGCGGCGGATGCCGCGACGAGCAGCGTGCGGGAGCGGTACCAGGGGTGGCGGGAGGCGGGGTCGGTCGCGCCGGTCGCGGTTGTCGCGGTCGCGGTGGCGGATGCTGCGGGGCCGGCGCCGGCCGCGGTCCCGGGAGCGGCCGAGGCATCCGACGCGCCCGAGGCATCCGGCGCTGCCGGGGCATCCTGGGCCGCTGACGCATCCCGTGCGGCCGCGCCGCTCGGCGGTGTCGGCTCAGTGAGCTCGAGCGCAGCGAGCTCGCGCTCGGCGGCAGCCCGCTCCTCGGCGTTCGCCCCCGCGCCGTAGACGAGGCGTTCGAGTTCGGCGCGACGCGAGCCGGGGCGGGGAGCGTCGTCGGGCTGCGGCATGCGGACTCCGATCTCCGGCACTCGCCGGTCGCCCCAGCATGCCGTATCCGCCGCCTCAGTCGAAGTCGGCGCTACGCTCGGCACAACATCCGCGCTCGAGAAGGAGCCGTCATGACCCCTGAGATCAACTACTGGGCCGTCATCCTCGCGACGCTGTCGAGCATGGTCGTGGGCTCGATCTGGTACACGCCGAAGGTCTTCGGCACCCGCTGGGCGAAGCTCGCGAAGGTCGACCTCGACGGGGCCGCCTCGAGCGCCGTCGGCGCCATCCTCGTGACCGTGCTCGTGAGCTTCATCACGGCCTGGGTGCTCGCGGGCGCCACGGCGATCGCGTGGCACTTCTACGGCGGCAACTTCCTCCTCGGCGCACTGCTCACCGCGGGCGCGCTCTGGGCCGGGTTCACCGCCGCCCGATTCATCACTCACGACGCCTTCGAGGGCCGGCCGCCCGCGCTCACGACGATGAACATCGCGCACGAGCTCGTGACCGTGCTCGTGATGGCGCTCATCATCGGCGTCTGGCCGCCCGCGGGCACGGTGTAGCGCGCCCGCACGCGAGCACGGTGTAACCCGCGCCCGCCCGCCAACCCGAGTTGCCCGACTTCCATGGAAGTCGGGCAACTCGGGTTCTGGGCGCGGGCCCCGGCTCAGCGCAGCTCGGAGCCGAACTCCAGCGCTTCGACGAGCGGGCGCACGGCACGCTCGAAGCCGCGGTCCACGAAGTAGTCCTTCACCCGGTCGCGCTGCAACTCGTTGCCGATCGCGGCCAGGATCATCGACTGGTCGAGGCTCAGGTAGCGCTCGGCCACCGTGCCGCTGCCGACGGCGACGGCGTCGTAGAAGCCGCCCGGACCGTAGGCGCCGAGCTCCTCCTTCAGCCCGGCGAGGTCGGCGAGCGCCTCGTCCTTCGCGTACGGCAGCGCGAGGAACGCCGCGTGCGGCGTCACCACCCCGTCGCCGAAGTCCGGCTCGGGGTTCGTGGCCTCGCGGCATCCCTCGTACCCGGCATCCACGTTCGTGCGCTCGACATCGCTCGCATAGCCGTCGGCGCTGATGCCGATCGCCTCGACGCCGTACTCGCGGTACTCCGCGAACGGGTCTGAGGCGGGGGAGAAGCCCCAGTAGCCGTAGCCGGCCTCCTCCATGCCGTGCTCGATCTGCGCGCGCACCGTCGCCTCGTGGTTCACCGCCCAGGAGTCCTCGCCCCACTCGGCCTCGGGGATGAAGAGGTCGGGCATGAGCGCCTCGAACATGCTGCCGCCCCAGGCGGGCACGAGCTTCATGCCGCGGTACTCGTACACGCCCTCGTAGACCGGTACGCCGAGGTACTCGCGCCATTCGCCGTTGGGCTTCTGCTCCTGCCAGGCGTAGTCGCAGCCGCGATCGGGCATCGTGCGGAGCGTGCCGTAGTAGGACTCCGGCGGGATCTGCCCGTTCGCGATGCCGAGGTAGGTCGCGATGCGCGCCTCGCTCACGGTCGTGTCGTACCAGTGGCACGTGTAGTACACGTCGGGGCCGTCGTCGCCGTAGTTGCCGGGCACCGAGCAGCCGGGCGGCGGCTCGACCCAGAAGCCGCCGCGATTGATGCCCGCCTCGGGGGTGGCCGCGAGGTCGTGGAACCAGCCGAAGTCCATGCTCGCGTAGAGCGCGTCGGCCTGCTTCGCGAGGCGCGGCTCGGCGTCGGCGACGATGCGCAGGGCGGCGGCCAGCCAGCCGTTGTCGACGGTGGAGAGGAAGGGATGCACCGCGCTGCCGTCGGTCGGCCAGCTGGTGAGCTTCGAGCCGTCGGCGGGGGAGTACCAGTTGTAGTACATGCCGCTCGGCTCGTGCCGCTCCATGCTGGCGAGGGTCGTGAGGGTGCGGGCCATCCGCTCGCGCGCCTCGCCGCGGGAGATCAGTTTCAGGTCGCGGGCGACCACGGTCGACCAGAGCGAGCCGCCGATGTTCGTCGGGCTCGTGTACCCGCTCGGCGCGGTCAGCTCGCCGTCGATGTGGTCGGCGACGAGCCCGGTGCCCTCGTCGGTCATGGCGGCCATCGACGTCCAGGTGTCGGCGGCGTAGCGCAACAGCGTGTCGCGTTCGCCGCCCTTCCCACCGCCGGTGCCGCCGGCGTTCGCGGCGGTCGCGGGGACGAGCAGTGCGATCGCGAGCGCCCCGCCGAGCAGGGCGCGCAGTCTCGTTCGCATGGGAACTCCTTCGTTCGTTCGGACGGGACGAAGGGCAGCCTCTCGTTAAAACCGAACAAGTGCAAGGTATTTGAGACGAGTGGCGGGTGGTGCGTGGTGCGGCCGCGCGCGGCGCGCGGCGTCCGGGTCGTCGGGACTCTCGGGACTTTCGGCGAGTCGCACGACGGATGTCGCGGCGCGCGGGCGCCGCACGGCGTGCCGCCCGGATCGTCGTGCAACTCGCAGGCGGCGGGGCCGCGGGCGGGTGGGGTGGGCGGCGGGTGCGGG
>NZ_JAVSSI010000021.1:0-32591 GCF_044917495.1 Agromyces mediolanus
CAAATATATAAACAACAAGCCCTCAAACAAACATTTTTGTGTTTTTTTTTTTTTTTTCGTTGTGGTGTGCGTTGGGGGGGGGGGTTTTTTTGTTTTTTTTAGGGGGGGGGGGGGGGGGGGTGTTTTTTTTTTTTTTGGTTTTTTGTTGTTTGGTTTTTTATTGTGTTGCGCCGGGGCGTGGGGGGTGGGGGCCCGGGGGGGCGCCCCCCGGCCCCCCCCCCGCCCCGGGGCCGGGGGGGCCCCCCCCCCCCCCGCGCTCGTCGATTCGGCCTCGGCGGGCGTCAGGACGCGACCGCCTCCTCCGCGTCGTCGTCGATCGGCGCCGCGAACTGCGCCTCGTAGAGCCGTGCGTACGCCCCGTCCGCGGCGAGCAGCTCGGCGTGCGTCCCCTGCTCGACGATGCTGCCGGCCTCCATCACCAGGATGAGATCGGCATCGCGGATCGTCGAGAGCCGGTGCGCGATGACGAAGCTCGTCCGGTCCGCCCGCAGCGCGTTCATCGCGTGCTGCAGGAGGAGCTCGGTGCGGGTGTCGACGGAGCTCGTCGCCTCGTCGAGGATCAGCACCGACGGCCGCGCGAGGAAGGCGCGCGCGATCGTCACGAGCTGCCGCTCGCCCGCCGAGAGGTTCGACGCCTCGTCGTCGAGCACGGTGTCGTAACCGTCGGGCAGCGAGCGCACGAAGCGGTCCACGTACGTCGCGCGGGCCGCGTCGATGATCTCCTCCTCCGAGGCATCCGGTCGCCCGTAGGCGATGTTGTCGCGGATCGTGCCCGCGAACAGCCAGGTGTCCTGCAGCACCATGCCCATGCGTCCGCGCAGCTCGTCGCGGGTCATCTTCGTGATGTCGACCCCGTCGAGCGTGATGCGGCCGCCGTCGAGCTCGTAGAAGCGCATGATGAGGTTCACGAGCGTCGTCTTGCCCGCGCCCGTCGGGCCCACGATCGCGATCGACTGGCCCGGCTCCGCGACGAGCGAGAGGTGCTCGATGAGGGGCTTCTCCGGCTCGTAGGAGAACGACGCGTCCTCGAAGACGAGCCGGCCCGACTCCTCCGCCGGCGCCTCGGGCTCCACCGGGTCGGGCACCTGCTCCTCGGCGTCGAGCAGCTCGAACACCCGCTCGGCGCTCGCGACGCCCGACTGGAGCAGGTTCGCCATCGCGCCCAGCTGGCTGAGCGGCTGGGTGAACTGCCGCGAGTACTGGATGAACGCCTGCACGTCGCCGAGCGAGATCGAGCCGCCCGACACCATCAGGCCGCCGACGACGGCGATCGCCACGTACACGAGGTTCCCGACGAACATCATCGCGGGCATGATGATGCCGCTCACGAACTGTGCGCCGAAGCTCGCCTTGTAGAGCTCCTCGTTCTTCTCGTCGAAGGCGTGCTCGACCTCGCGGGTGCGACCGAAGACGCGCACGAGCGAGTGGCCCGAGTACGCCTCCTCGATGCGGGCGTTGAGCACGCCCGTGTGGGTCCACTGCGCGACGAACTGCTTCTGCGAGCGCTTCGCGATGACCGCGGTGATGAGGAGGGTCGCGGGGATCGTGACGAGCGCGATGAGCGCGAGCCACGGCGAGATGACGAACATCATGACGAGGACGCCGACCACGGTGAGCAGCGAGGTGAGCAGCTGGCTCATCGTCTGCTGCAGCGTCTGCGAGATGTTGTCGATGTCGTTCGTGACGCGGGAGAGCAGCTCGCCGCGCTGCATCTTGTCGAAGTACGACAGCGGCAGGCGGTGGATCTTCTCCTCGACCTCGCGGCGCAGCCGGTAGACCGTGCGCTGGGTGACCCCGTTCAGCACGTACGCCTGCGCCCAGCCGAACAGCGCCGAGAGCACGTAGAGCGCGAGCACCCAGATGAGCACGGTCGCGAGGGCGCCGAAGTCGATCCCCTGACCGGGCACGAGGTTCAGCGAGTTGATGAGGTCGGCCTGCTGGTCCTGCCCGTCGGCGCGGAGGCCGGCGACGATCTGCTCCTTCGTCGCCCCCGCCGGCATCTGGGCGGCGAAGAACCCCTCGAAGATGAGGTTCGTCGCCTGGCCGAGGATCTTCGGGCCGAGCACCGACAGCACGACGCTCACGACGCCGAGCAGGATGACGAAAACGACGGGGCCGCGCTCCGGGGCGAGCCGGCCGACGAGGCGCTTGGCGGAGGGGCCGAAGTTCAGCGACTTCTCCGCGGGCATGCCCATGCCGCCCATCGGGCCGCCGCCCATGGGGCCGCGGCGCACCGGGGGCCGCGGGGTCTTCGTGTCGCTCATGCCGCCTCCTCGACGCTCAGCTGGCTCTCGACGATCTCCCGGTAGGCCTGGGATCGTTCGAGCAGTTCGGCGTGGGTGCCCCGGTCGAGGATCCGGCCGTCCTCCATCACGAGGATCTGGTCCGCCCCCGTGATCGTCGCGACGCGCTGGGCGACGACGATCATCGTCGCGTCGCCGACGCGGCGCTCGAGCGCGGCGCGGAGCCGGGCGTCGGTCGCGGTGTCGAGCGCCGAGAAGGAGTCGTCGAAGAGGAACACCGCGGGGTTCCGCACGAGCGCGCGGGCGATGGAGAGGCGCTGGCGCTGGCCGCCCGACACGTTCGTGCCGCCCTGGGCGATCGGCGCCTCGAGCTGCTCCGGCATCGCCTCGACGAAGTCGCGCGCCTGGGCGGTCTCGAGCGCCGCCCAGAGCTCCTCGTCGCTCGCGTGCGGGTTGCCGTAGCGGAGCGTGGAGGCGACCGTGCCGGCGAACAGGTAGGGCTTCTGCGGCACGAGCCCGAACTGCGCGTTCAGCAGCTCGGGATCGAGCTCGCGCACGTCGACGCCGCCGACGAGGACCTGACCCGACGTGGCGTCGAAGAGGCGCGCCGCGAGGTTCACGATCGTGGTCTTCCCCGCGCCGGTGCTGCCGATGATCGCGGTCATCTGCCCGGGCCGGGCGGTGAAGCTGACCTCGTGCAGCACGGGCTCCTCGGCGCCCGGGTACGCGAAGGTGACGCCGCGGAACTCGACCGTGCCGGCCTCGCTGAGGGCGGTCACCGGCGCGGTCGGCTCGACGACGCTCGGCTCGGTGTCGAGCACTTCGCCGATGCGGCCCGCCGAGACTGCGGCGCGCGGCAGCAGGAACGCGATCATCGTCGCCATCATCACGGCCATGAGGATCTGGATGAGGTAGCTGAGGAACGCGGTGAGGGAGCCGATCTGCATCGAGCCGTCCTCGACGCGGAACGCGCCGAACCACAGCACGGCGATGCTCGAGAGGTTCAGCACGAGCATGACGATCGGGAACACGAGCGCGAACAGCCGCCCCGCCTTCAGCGCCGTGTCGGTGAGCTGGTCGTTCGCGTCGTCGAAGCGCTCGCTCTCGACGCCCTCGCGGACGAAGGCGCGGATGACGCGGATGCCGGTGAGCTGCTCGCGCAGCACCCGGTTGACGTTGTCGATCTTCCGCTGCATCGACTGGAACAGCGGCACCATGCGGCTGATGATGAGCCCGACGGAGACGAGCAGCACCGGCACCGCGACGACCATGATCCAGGACAGCTGGAGGTCCTCGCGGAGCGCCATGATCACGCCGCCGATCGCGAGGATCGGGGCGGAGACGAGGATGGTGCAGCTCATCAGCACGAGCATCTGCACCTGCTGCACGTCGTTCGTCGAGCGGGTGATGAGGCTCGGCGCGCCGAAGCGGGAGACCTCCTGCTCGGAGAACGCCGCGACGCGGCGGAACACCGCCCGGCGGAGGTCGCGTCCGAGCGCCATCGCGGCCCGGGCGCCGAAGTAGACGGCGGCGATCGCGCAGGCGACCTGCACGAGGGTGATCCCGAGCATGATCGCGCCGAGACGGAAGATCGCGCCGGTGTCACCGGTCGCGACGCCGTCGTCGATGATGTCCGCGTTCAGGCTCGGCAGGTAGAGCGAGGCGATCGACTGCGCGAGCTGGAAGACGACGACGGCGACGAGGAGCGGCCAGTAGGGCTTCAGATATCGGCGGAGCAGGGTCACGAGCACGGCTCGCTCCTCTCGGTGGTGGGAATCTCGGTAGTGGGGAGGTCGGTGGCGGGGATGCCGGCGGCGGGGATGCCGGCGGCGGCAGGGGACGATGCCTCGGCGGGCGGACCACCCGGCGGCCCGTGCGCGATGCCGTGGCAGACGAGGCTCGCGAGTTCGGCGGAGTCGAGCGAGATCGTCGAGCTGAAGTGCGGCAGCGCCGAGGCGAAGGCGACGACCCGCACGAAGGCGAAGACGGTGGCGGGCGGCACGCGCAGCCGTTCGAGCTCCGGCTCGAGGAGCTCGGCGAAGATCGCGACGATCGCGTCGACGTTGATGTCGACAGGCGGCCGCGGGTGCGTGCCGAGCGCGGCGAAGACGCCGAAGATGCCGGTGAAGCGGTCGTGGAAGCGGTCGATGATCAGCCGCACCTTGAGCTCCAGCGGGAGCTGCGGGTCGATCCGGCGGAGCTCCGCGCGGAACGGCCCGGGCTCGAGGTAGGCCGCGACGGCGGCATCGACGATCGCGTCCTTGTTGTCGTAGACGCGGAAGAGGGTGCCCTCGGCGACGCCGGCCGCCTCGGCGATCTGGCGGGTCGTGACGTCGCGTCCGTGCGCCATCAGGAGCGGCAGCGTCGCCCGGGCGATCGCCTCGCGGCGCTCGTCGACGGACATCGGCTTCGCCCGGCGCTTCCGGGCCTCGCTCGTCGTGGTCACGTCGGGGAGCCTACGCTGAGTGAGCGCTCACTCCAATCCCGTTCGCCGAAGGCGAAGCCGGGGCGGACCGGGCGTCGCTGGCGGTCAGTCGACCGAGCGGCCGCGCCCGCCGAGAGCACGCGCGTCGCGGTTGCCCGCGAGGTCCTTCCGGAGCTCCTTCGGCAGCGAGAACATGAGGTCCTCCTCGGCCGTCTTCACCTCGGCCACCTCGCCGTAGCCGGCGTCGGCGAGCTCGAGGAGCACCTCCTTGACGAGGCCCTCGGGCACCGAGGCGCCGCTCGTGACGCCGACCGTGGCGACCCCGTCGAGCCACTCCTGGCGGATCTCGCTCGAGAAGTCGACCCGGTACGCGGCCTTCGCGCCGTTCTCGAGCGCGACCTCGACGAGGCGCACGCTGTTCGAGGAGTTCGCCGAGCCGACGACGATCACGAGCTCCGCCTCCGCGGCGACCTTCTTGATCGCGACCTGCCGGTTCTGCGTCGCGTAGCAGATGTCGTCGGACGGCGGGTCCTGCAGGTTCGGGAAGCGCTCGCGCAGACGGCGCACCGTCTCCATCGTCTCGTCGACCGAGAGGGTCGTCTGCGAGAGCCACACGACCTTGTCGGGGTCGCGCACCTCGATGTCGGGCACGTCGTCGGGGCTGTTCACGAGCGTGACGTGGTCGGGCGCCTCGCCGGCGGTGCCCTCGACCTCCTCGTGGCCCTCGTGGCCGATGAGCAGGATCTCGAAATCGTCGCGCGCGAAGCGCACGGCCTCACGGTGCACCTTGGTGACGAGCGGGCACGTCGCGTCGATCGCGTGCAGGCCGCGATCGGCGGCGGCGTTCACGACCGCGGGCGAGACGCCGTGCGCGCTGAAGACGACGTGGGCGCCCTCCGGCACCTCGTCGACCTCGTCGACGAAGATCGCGCCCTGCTTCTCGAGCTCGGTCACGACGTGGATGTTGTGCACGATCTGCTTGCGCACGTACACGGGCGCGCCGTAGTGCTCGAGCGCCTTCTCGACGGCGACGACGGCGCGGTCGACGCCGGCGCAGTAGCCGCGGGGCGCGGCGAGCAGCACGCGCTTGGGTCGGCCGGCGGGGATATCCTTGAGCCGGCCTCGCACGCTCGGGATTCTCGGCATGCCGAGGCCGACCCGCGGGGCATCAATCGAGCTCGTCACGATGTCCATCCTACGTGGCGCAGGCTGACGAGCTCCCCTGGAGGCAGAGTGACGCAGGCGCCGGCGACGCGCGACGATCCGTGGCCCGTCGCGCTCCTCTCCACGAAGGTCAAGGAGTGGATCGACCGGCTCGGCACCGTGTGGGTCGAGGGCGAGATCACCCAGTGGGGGGTGTCGGCCGGCAACGTCTACGGCAAGCTGAAGGACCTCGACCAGGCCGCCACGGTCTCGTTCACGCTCTGGTCGAGCGTGCGGGCGCGCCTCTCAGAGGACTTCAAGCAGGGCGACCGGGTCGTCGCGCTCGTGAAGCCGAACTGGTGGGTGAAGGGCGGCAGTCTCACCTTCCAGGTCTTCGAGCTGAAGCACGTCGGCCTCGGCGACCTCCTCGAACGGCTCGAGCGGCTGCGCGCCCAGCTCGCCGCGGAGGGGCTGTTCGCGCTCGAGCGCAAGCGCCGGCTGCCGTTCCTGCCCGGGGTCGTCGGGCTCGTCACGGGCAAGGACTCGGATGCCGAGAAGGACGTGCTGCGCAACGCCCGCATGCGCTGGCCGGCCGTCGAGTTCCGAGTCGTGCACGCCGCGGTGCAGGGCGACCGGGCCGTGGGCGAGGTCACCCGCGCCATCGAGCGGCTCGACGCCGACCCCGAGGTCGAGGTCATCATCGTCGCCCGCGGCGGCGGGGACTTCCAGAACCTGCTGCCGTTCAGCGACGAGCGCGTGGTCCGCGCCGCGGCGGCGGCCACCACGCCGATCGTCAGCGCCATCGGGCACGAGGCCGACCGGCCGCTGCTCGACGAGGTCGCCGACCTCCGCGCCTCCACGCCGACGGATGCCGCGAAGCGCGTCGTGCCCGACGTCGCCGAGGAGCTCGCCCGCGTGGGGCAGGCGCGCTCGCGGCTGACCGTGCGCCTGCAGGGCTTCCTCGCCCACGAGATCGATCGCATCGGCCATCTGCGCTCCCGGCCCTCGCTCGCCGACGGCGCCTGGATCGTCGACCGCCGCGCCGAGGAGCTGACCCGGTGGGTCGCCCGCGGCACCGAGCTCGTGGACCGCCTCGTCGAGCGCCAGGAGCACCGCATCGGCGAGCTCCGCGGTCACCTCCGCGCCCTGTCGCCGCAGGCGACCCTCGATCGCGGCTACGCCATCGTCCAGGGCGCCGACGGGCACGTCGTCCGCGCGCCCGCCGCCGCACCGCCGGGCGCGGCGCTCACCCTCACGCTCGCCGAGGGCACGATCGCCGCGGTCTCGGCGGGCGCCGCGCCGGATGCCGCCGGCCGCGGCGACGGGTCGGCCGCGTCGGGCGCCGACAGTGGCGGCGAATAGAATGGCCGGTATGCCCTCCTCCCCCGACCTCGCCGAGCTCAGCTACGAGCAGGCGCGCGATGAGCTCGTGCGCGTCGTCGCCGAACTTGAGCAGGGCTCCGCGACGCTCGAGCAGTCGCTCGCGCTGTGGGAGCGCGGCGAGGCCCTCGCCGCGCGGTGCGAGGAATGGCTGATCGGCGCGAAGGCCCGGCTCGACGCCGCCCGCGCCGGGGTCGCCGCCGAGGCATCCGCTGCGGGCTCCTCCGACTCGGAGGGCGAGGCCTGATGGCCGAGCGCGCCCCGCGGGTCGTCGCCGAGCTCGGTCGACCGGAGACCCCGGAGGAGACCGCGGCCCGCAAGGCCGAGAACTCCCGCAAGCACCGTCAGCGTCAGACGCTGCGCAACCTCGTGCTCGCCCTCGTCGCGAGCCTCGGCCTGATGCTCGTGATCGTGCTCATCGTCCCGCGCAGCAACACCGCGATCGAGCGCGACGTCGACGTGCCCGCCGTGGCCGAGCAGGTGCAGCCCGCGTTCTCGAACGATCTCGCGGTGCCCGTGCTCCCCGAGGGCTGGCGCGCGAACGCCGCCGAGGTGCGCAACAGCAAGGCCGACCAGGTCACCGCCTGGTACGTCGGCTACCTGACCCCCGGCGACGAGTACATCGGCATGTCGCAGGCGGTCGGGGCCAACCCGAGCTGGGTGTCGACGCAGCTCGCCCGCACGCTGCCCGTCGGCACGACCGAGATCGCCGGCGTCGACTGGACGGTCTACGACAACCGCACGAGCGACGCCGACGTCGGCAACGCGCGCTACGGGCTCGTCGCCGAGGCCGGCGAGCAGACCATCATCCTGATCGGCACCGCCTCCCCGGAGGAGTTCGCCGAGCTGGCCACGGCGCTCGCGCCGACCATCACGGCCCAGGGCTCGACCGACTCCGAGTGACCGAGCCCGCGACCGCCGCTGAACGAGAGGATCCCTCCGTGAAGAGCTCCACCCCGAAGACGCCCGCCGACACCTGGCGGGAGCTCCGCGACGGCAACGCCCGCTTCGTCTCCGGCGCCCCGATGCATCCGCGTCAGGACGTCGAGCGCCGCGCCTCGCTCGCGCACGCGCAGCGCCCGCTCGTCGCCATCTTCGGCTGCAGCGACTCGCGCCTCGCGGCGGAGATCATCTTCGACGTCGGCCTCGGCGACGCCTTCGTCGTGCGCAACGCCGGCCAGGTCGTCTCCGACTCGGCGCTCGGCTCGCTCGAGTACGCGGTGGGCGTCCTGAACGTGCCGCTCGTGCTCGTGCTCGCGCACGACGAGTGCGGCGCGGTGCGCGCCGCGATCGACTCGCAGGCGGCCGATGCGGCCCCGCTGCCCTCGTACATCGGCGGACTGGTCGAGAAGATCGTGCCGGCCGTGCGCAAGGTCGCCGGTGTCGCCGCGGACGCCCCGGTGGAGCCCGCGCGCATCGACGCCGGCTACGTCGGCCGCGAGCACCTGCGCAACACCGTCACCGGTCTCGTCGAGTCCTCCGAGATGATCAGCGACGCGATCGCAGCGGGTACGCTGGCTATCGTCGGCGCGAACTACCGGCTCCTCGAGGGCCGGGTCGAGACCGACATCGTCGTCGGCGCGGTCTGACCGCCGACGCCAGCCGCCAGCCGGGCCCCGCCGGAGCGTCCGGCATCGCCGATCGAAAGGGAAACACATCGTGGTGGACAACGCCGCCGACTACCGCATCGAGCACGACACGATGGGTGAGGTGAGGGTTCCCGCGAAGGCCCTCTACCGCGCCCAGACGCAGCGCGCCGTCGAGAACTTCCCGATCTCCGGCAGCGGCCTCGAGCCCGCGCAGATCGCCGCGCTCGCCCGCATCAAGAAGTCGGCCGCCCAGGCCAACGCGAAGCTCGGCGTGCTCGAGCAGGATCTCGCCGAGGCGATCGTCGCCGCGGCCGACGAGGTCATCGCCGGCCGCCACGGCTTCGTGGAGCACTTCCCGGTCGACGTGTACCAGACCGGCTCGGGCACCAGCTCGAACATGAACATGAACGAGGTGCTCGCCACCATCGCGACCGAGAAGCTCGGCCGCCCGGTGCACCCGAACGACCACATCAACGCCTCGCAGTCGTCGAACGACGTCTTCCCGACCTCGGTGCACATCGCCGTCACCGCGGCGCTCATCGACGAGCTCATCCCCTCGCTCGACCACCTCGCCGTCGCCCTCGAGGCGAAGGCCGCCGAGTGGGCCGGCGTCGTGAAGGCCGGCCGCACGCACCTCATGGACGCCACCCCCGTGACCCTCGGCCAGGAGTTCGGCGGCTACGCCCGCCAGATCCGCCTCGGCATCGAGCGGGTGCGCACCGCGCTCCCCCGCGTCGCGGAGGTCCCCCTCGGCGGCACCGCCGTCGGCACCGGCATCAACACCCCCGCGGGCTTCCCGCAGCTCGTGATCGAGCTCCTCCAGCAGGAGACGGAACTGCCGATCACCGAGGCCGCCGACCACTTCGAGGCGCAGGCGAACCGCGACGGGCTCGTCGACGCGTCGGGGGCGCTCCGCACCATCGCGGTCAGCCTCACGAAGATCTGCAACGACCTGCGCTGGATGGGCTCCGGCCCGAACACCGGCCTCGGCGAGCTGCACATCCCCGACCTGCAGCCGGGCTCCTCGATCATGCCGGGCAAGGTCAACCCCGTCGTGCCCGAGGCCGTGCTCATGGTCTGCGCCCGGGTCATCGGCAACGACGCGACCGTCGCCTGGGGCGGGGCATCCGGCTCCTTCGAGCTCAACGTGCAGATCCCGGTCATGGGCACCGCGCTGCTCGAGTCGATCCGTCTGCTGTCGAACTCGGTGCGCGTGCTCGCCGACAAGACGATCGACGGCCTGCAGGCGAACACCGAGCGTGCGACCGCCCTCGCCGGCATGTCGCCGTCGATCGTGACCCCGCTCAACAAGCTCATCGGCTACGAGGCCGCCGCGAAGATCGCGAAGCACTCGGTGGCGAAGGGCATCACCGTGCGCGAGGCCGTCATCGACCTCGGCTACGTGGAGCGCGGGGAGCTCAGCGAGGCGCAGCTCGACGCCGCCCTCGACCTGCTCTCGATGACGCGTCCGCCGCAGGCGAAGTAGCGTTCAGCACCCGGATGCCCCGTGCCGCACGTCGGCATGGGGCATCCGTCGTTCCTGGCCCCGTCTCAGGCGGCAGCTGCCTCAGGCGGCAGCTGCCTCGACGGGAGCCGTCGTGTGCGGGATGATCCGGAGGCACGCGGCGATCCCCGCCACCGTCGCCCCGGCCGTGAGCAGCGCACCGCTCGGCGCGGCGTCGCCGCCCGAGATCATGAACGCGTCGGCGAGCGACATGCCGAGGCCGAAGCCGGCCACGAACACCCCGAAGCCGAGGAACGCCAGCCCGGTGAGCGCGGTGCGCGCCACTCGGCGTTCATCGAGGTTCCGCAGGACCCCGCGGGGACCGACCACGGCCACGGCGAGGAAGAGGAGCACGAGCGGGAGCCAGGACGCGGCCCAGACGAGGACGAAGCCGACGCCCGCCGCGGGCATCTCGCCCCGGGCCTCGAGCTCCGCGTAGATCGCGCCGAGCTCGAGGCCCGGCACCTTCGCCATCGGGTTCCACACGAGGAGGTGCAGCACCGCGACGACCAGCGCGGCGGTGAGCGTCAGGGCGGCGAGGAGCGCCGAGAGCCGGGTGCCGAGCCGCGCCGGGATCCCCGGCGTCGTGCGCCGCAGCGCCGGGTCGCGCGCGATCGGCCAGGCGAGCGCCACCGCGGCGACGCCGAGCCCGGCGACGAGGCCGAGCATGAGTGCGAAGCTGAGCGCGAAGAGCGCCAGCACGAGGGCGAGCACGGATGCCCCGGCGACCGCGATCCCGATCGCGAGCAGCCAGGCGACGAGCGGCCGCCGCACGGGCAGCAGGGTCCGCAGCCCGACGCTCGCCGCGATCGCGCCGAACACCAGCGCGACGACGGCGAGCCCGCCGAGGCCGATGGAGACGAGTGCGGCGAACGTCCCCGGCAGCGCCTCGCCCGGGATGAGCCATCCGCCGTTCAGCAGCACGAGGGCGGTCGCGAACCAGGCCGCGGCCCAGCGCAGCCGGCGGAAGCCCAGCTCCCCCGGCGTGAGGCCGAACGCGGCCGGGGAGCGCGGGGCGCCGAGCGCCGTCGCGTAGGCACCGCGCACGATCGCGGCGCGGGCGACGCCGAGCTCCGGGGCGTCGCGGAGCGAGCCGAGCCACTCCTCGCGGAACCGCGGACGGAGCGCTCCGGGCAGCAGCAGGACGGCACCGCCGATCCACCGCTCGGCGCTCACGCGTTGCCTCCGACCGCGACGGGTCCGAGGCCCGACCGCGAGTGCGCGGCCACGGCGCGCCGGCGCGCGATCCGATGGGCGATGGCGGGTGCGGCGGCCTCGCGCCCGGCCGCGGTCAGGGTGTAGAGCCGCCGTCTGGGTCCGGGCCGGTCGGCGTCGAGCTCCCACTCCGACTCGAGCCAGCCGGCGCGCTCGAGCCGTTCGAGCAGCGGATAGACGGTGCCCGCGGGCCGGCCGGAGCGCTTCACGAGGGCGAGGCCCCAGATCGGATCGGCGGCGTCGACGAGCGCTTCGAGCACGTCGGCGGTGGCGTCGGTGATGCGGGGAGACGTCATGCCTCGAACCTAGCTATATCGAGATAGCCGCGCAACACCCGGTGATTCCGGGCGTGTTCCGGCTGGCACGCGGCGCGAACGGCTCGACCCGGCAGGCGGGAGTAGCGTGGAACCATGGACCACGGAGGCATCCCCGTCACCGACCGCGCCGAGCTCGAGGACCTCATCGGCACCCCGCTCCCGGCCGCGAAGGCGAAGGAGCGCACGCGACTGCACGAGATCGACCGGGCCTTCCTCGCGGCATCCCCGCTCTGCTTCATCGCGACGGCGGATGCCTCGGGTGCCGCCGACGTCTCACCGAAAGGCGACCCGGCCGGCTTCGCGCTCGTCCTCGACGACACGACGATCGCGATCCCGGAGCGTCCGGGCAACCGCCGCGCGGACGGCTTCCACAACGTGCTCGAGAACCCGAACGTCGGGCTCGTCTTCGTCATCCCTGGGCGCGGCGACACGCTGCGGGTGAACGGTCGCGCCCGCCTCCTCCGCGACGTCCCCTACGCGGAGCGGATGACCGTCCGCGGTCACGTGCCGCAGCTCGTGCTCGAGGTGACCGTCGAGCAGGTGTTCTTCCACTGCTCGAAGGCCTTCCTCCGCTCGAAGACCTGGGACGCGGACAGCTGGACCCCCGACGCCGCGCCCCGGCGCGCCGTCATCGCGCAGGCGCTCGAACGGCCCGAGGAGTCCGTCGCCGCGCTCGAGGAGTACTACGGCCCGAGCTACGCCGAGCGCATGTACTGACGCTCGCTCGTTCCCGCCCGCCTCGGCGGAGGAGATGCACGCAGGGAGGATGACTCGCGCCCGAACGTCCTCCCCGGGCACGGATCTCCTCCGCCCGCGGCTCGGTCTCGAGCGGCCGCAGCCCGGAGCCGACGCCCCGGGCTGCGGCTCCGACTAGGCGAGCTCGTTGCCGTCGAGCATCTCCGAGACGAGCGCGGCGATCGCGCTGCGCTCGCTGCGGGTGAGCGTGATGTGCCCGAAGAGCGGATGCCCCTTCAGAGTCTCGATCACCGAGGCGACGCCGTCGTGCCGACCGACCCGCAGGTTGTCGCGCTGGGCGACGTCGTGCGTCATCACGACCCGCGAGTTCTGCCCGATGCGGCTCAGCACCGTGAGCAGCACGTTGCGTTCGAGCGACTGGGCCTCGTCCACGATCACGAAGGCGTCGTGGAGCGAGCGGCCGCGGATGTGCGTGAGCGGCAGCACCTCGAGGATGCCGCGTTCGACGACCTCGTCCAGCACGTTCTGCGAGACGAGCGCGCCGAGCGTGTCGAACACCGCCTGACCCCACGGGTTCATCTTCTCGCCCTGGTCGCCGGGGAGGTAGCCGAGCTCCTGGCCGCCGACCGCGTAGAGCGGCCGGAACACCATGATCTTCTTGTGCTGCTGCCGCTCCAGCACGGCCTCGAGCCCGGCGCAGAGCGCGAGCGCCGACTTGCCGGTGCCGGCACGTCCGCCGAGCGAGAGGATCCCGACCTCCGAGTCGAGCAGCAGGTCGATCGCGAGCCGCTGCTCCGCCGATCGGCCGTGCACGCCGAACACCTCGCGGTCGCCGCGGACGAGCCGCACCTCCCGCTCCCCCACGACCCGGCCGAGCGCCGAACCGCGATCCGAGTGCAGCACGAGGCCGGTGTTGATCGGCATCCCCTCGATGGTGCTCGTCGTGAGCGTCTCGCGCTCGTAGAGCCGGGCCATGTCGTTCGAGCCGAGCGTGACCTCGGCCATGCCGGTCCAGCCGGAGTCGATGGCGAGCTCGTGCCGGTACTCCTGCGCGTCGAGGCCGATCGAGGCCGCCTTGACGCGGAGGGGCAGGTCCTTGGAGACGACCGTGACGGGCACCCCGTCGGCCTGCAGGTTCGCGGCGCACGCGAGGATGCGCGAGTCGTTGTCGCCGAGCTGCAGCCCGCTCGGCAGCACCGCGGGGTTCGAGTGGTTGAGCTCGACGCGGAGCGAGCCCCCGTCGCCGACGGGGATCGGGAAGTCGAGTCGCTCGTGCTCGATCCGCAGTTCGTCGAGCAGCCGCAGCGACTGCCTCGCGAAGTAGCCGATCTCCGGGTCGTTCCGCTTCGCCTCCAACTCGGTGATGACCACGACCGGCAGCACCACCGCGTGTTCGTGGAAGTTGAAGAGTGCGCGCGGATCGCTCAGCAGCACCGAGGTGTCGAGGACGTACGTTCGCTCGAGCTGCGCGAGATCATCCCGCGCCGCCTCCGCTTCGCGCGACTTCGCACGCCCAGTGGAACGACCGACCGATTCATGAGTAACCGAGGACGCCACAACCGCTCCCGCCCCGAGCATTTCGCTCGGCTCACGCGCCGGCCGGCGATCCTCCTACGAGCGGTCACGAGCCGACTCGAACAGGTGATTTACCCGTTGAGCTGAAGCTACGACCGTTTCGCGGGAACCCTGGAAGCGACACGCGGACGGATGTCGCGTGTTCACCTTCCGCCGCCCGTCCCGCGGCCGCGGCCCGCCCGCCCCCTGCCCGCCCCGTGCTCCACCTTCGACAACTCAGGAACGGTCGCCGAGGCATCCGCGTCGTTCCGGGGATCCCGGAAGGCCTCGCACGCCATAACCGCCGGATGTTCCTGAGTTGTATCAGGGAGAGGTCAGTAGCTGGCGGCGGTCGCGTAGGAGACGAGGGCGTCGCGCAGCATGCCGAGCGTCTCGGCGGTCGTGCCGGCGTGGACGCTCAGCCGGACCTGCCCCTGGCGGCTCGTCGCGGTCACCCCGTGGTTGTGCAGGGAGGCCGAGAGGATCGTCGTCTGCTCGACGGGCGGCTCGAGCACCACGATGCCGGCCCGCTCGTGCTCGTCGCGCGAGGAGGCGACGGCGATCGCGAACTCGTCCGCGAGCTCGATCACCTGGCTCACCCGCTCGGCGATGGCGGCGTTCACCTGCGGCACACCGACCCGGGCGATCTCCTCGAGCGCCGCCGCGAAGCGGGCCTCCGCGATCGGGTCGGGGTTCGTCACCCGGAACGCCCGCGCCGACGAGGCCGGCGGGGGCACCTCGCCCCAGGGCTCGTCCTCCTCCGTGCCGGTGAACCCGGAGAACACGGGCGTGAGCCGGTCGAGCGCGCGCTCGCTCAGCGCGAGCACGCCGGTGCCCCAGCCCGCCCTGCACCACTTCTGCCCGCCGGTCGCCACGACGTCCGCGAGCGCCCAGGGCGCGTCGACGACGCCGAAGCCCTGGATCGCGTCGACGATCAGCAGCCGGTCGCCGATGACCTGGCGGATGCCTTCGAGGTCGCAGAGGTACCCGGTGCGGGAGTCGACGAGACTGACCGCGACGGCCTTGACGCTCGGATCGAGCTGTTCCCGGATGCGTGCCGGCGTGACCTTGCCGTGGTCGGTCTCGAGCCAGACGGGCGTGATCGCGTGCAGCGCCTCCTGGGCGCGCACCGCGGCGATCGGCAGGCTCGGGAACTCCCCCGCCGAGAGCAGCACGCCGCCCGTGAGCCCGAACATCGCGTGCATGAGGCCCTGGCTCGTGTTCGGCTGCGCCACGATCTGCTCGCTCGGCATCCCGAGGAGCGCGGATGCCGCGGCGCGCACCCGGGCGTCCTGCTCGCGCATGACGTCGAGGCTGCCGTGGCGGGCGCGCGCGAGCACCTGCGCGAGCGCCAGCATCTCCTCCGCCGCCACGGAGGCGATCGGGCCGATCCGACCGTAGTCGAGATAGCCCGGCTCCTCCGTGAATCCGGCGGCGTATTCCTCGATGCTCATGGGCCCCTTCCGCAAGTCCAGCACTGAGGATAGCGCTCGGAGGGCGAACAGCGCTCGTACCGACCGTCCGGCCGGTTCCGCCGCCCGGGACACGGCGTCTCGCGCGCGCCGCGGCGGGCTCAGCCGCCGAAGCGCCGGTGCCGTTTGGCGTAGTCGCGGAGAGCGCGCAGGAAG
The DNA here is from genome assembly GCF_044917495.1 of Agromyces mediolanus. GTDB lineage: Bacteria > Actinomycetota > Actinomycetes > Actinomycetales > Microbacteriaceae > Agromyces > Agromyces mediolanus_B. The sequence goes on from NZ_JAVSSI010000021.1 coordinate 15,695, forward strand.
TCGACCTTGCGGAGGTCGGGGCCGAGCGCCTCGACGAAGTAGAACTCGCTGTGCGCCGACTGCCACAGCATGAAATCGCTGAGGCGCTGCTCCCCCGAGGTGCGGATGACGAGGTCGGGATCGGGCTGGCCACCCGTGTAGAGGTGCTCCCCGATGAGGTCGGGCGTGAGCCGCTCGGCCAGGTCCTCGAGACTCCGGCCCTCGGCGTGGTGCGCCGCGACGATGGCGCGCATCGCGTCGGTGATCTCCGTGCGCCCGCCGTAGCCGACGGCGAGGTTCACGTGCAGTCCGCGTTTGTCGGCCGTGCGGTGCTCGGCGGCGTCGAGCGCCGCCACCAGCGGTTCCGGGAGCCCGGCGTCGGTGCCGACGTGCTGCACCCGCCAGTCCCGGTAGTGGCTGAGCTCCTCGGCCAGCTCGGCGATGATCTCGATGAGGTCGGCGAGTTCGTCGGGGGCGCGGTGACTCAGGTTGTCGCTGGACAGCAGGTAGAGCGTCACCACGCGGATGCCGAGGTCGTCGCACCATTCCAGGAACTCGCGCATCTTCGCGGCCCCGGCGCGGTGCCCGTGGGCGGCGGTGTCGTAGCCGAGCTGCTTCGCCCAGCGCCGGTTGCCGTCGATGATCATCGCGACGTGCCGCGGCACCGCCCCGGGACCGAGGCCCCGCTGCAGGCGCCGTTGATACATCCGGTAGAGGAGACCGCGACCAAGGGAGCGATCGCTGTTCTGCACCCGACTACGCTACCCCTCCGCGCCCCCGACACTCACAGCCGATCGTGATGGGTGACGCCCTACGCTTGGGACATGACCCCCACGAACGCGCGCGAGCCCGAGGACGTCGCCGAGCTGCTGGAGCATCCCGCGGCCGAGCTCGACGCCGCGGACGCCGCGGTCGCCCGCGACGAGGGCGCCGGACCCGAGCTCCCCAACATCCCGTTCCTCGACGCCTCCGTCGCGAATCCGACCGAGCTGAAGCCGAGCTGGCGCGGCTGGATCCACGCGGGCACCTTCCCCGTCACGATCGCCGCGGGCATCGTGCTCATCACGCTCGCGCACGGCGCGCCCGCCAAGTGGGCGTCCGCGGTGTTCATGCTGACCTCGATGCTGCTGTTCGGCAACTCGGCGCTCTACCACCGCTTCAACTGGAAGCCGCGCACGAAGGTCATCCTGAAGCGCATCGACCACGCCAACATCTTCCTGCTCATCGCGGGCACCTACACGCCGCTCTCGGTGCTGGCGCTGCCGCCCGAGAAGGGCTTCGTCCTGCTCGCGGTCGTGTGGGGCGGCGCGCTCCTCGGCATCGGCTTCCGCGTCTTCTGGATCCACGCGCCGCGCTGGCTGTACGTGCCGATCTACCTGCTGCTCGGCTGGGCCGCGGTGATGTACCTCGGCGACCTGCTCGCGGCGAGCGTCGCCATGATGGTGCTCGTGATCGTCGGCGGCGTGCTCTACACGATCGGCGCGGTCGTCTACGGCCTCAAGCGACCGAACCCGTGGCCCGGGCACTTCGGCTTCCACGAGATCTTCCACGTCTGCACGGTGCTCGCGTTCATGTGCCACTGGACGGCGACGCTGCTGATCGCGCTCGCGCCCGCCTACAACGCGGGCTGAGGCGCGCTCGCCGCGATCAGTCGCGGGTCTTGGCGCCGGGCTCCTGCGCGGTCGGCTCCGCCGGGGCCGTCGGCGCGGCCGGGGTCGCATCGTCGACGGCCGGCTCGGCATCCGTCGCCTCGGCGGCGCCCTCGGCCTCCGCCCGCTCCTCGGCGTCGAGCTGCTCCTGCACCTGCGCGCGGTAGTTCGTGCGGCGGATGCGGCGGGTCATGTCGAGGATGAGCAGCAGAACGGCCACCATCACGAGGAACGTGACGACGAAGCCCATGACGCCGGGGGTCACCGTGTTCGGGTCGAACTCCTCCTTCTCGGCCGCGACGACGGCGGCGGAGAGCGTGGAGACGGCGGAGGGCAGGAACATCGGGATCCCTTCAGGGGGCGGCGTTAGGCTTGATGCAGCCTAGTCGATCCACCTCGAAGGAGCCCGAGTGAGCCCTGCCGACGCCGCGGCATCCGCGACGCGCGACCAGACGTCGCCCGCCGATGCCGACGCCCCCGCGGCGCCCTCCGAGGCGATCGAGGCCCGCTACGGCCGCACGAAGCGCAACCGTTCGCGCGACCGGCTGCTGCTCGTGCTCGGCGGGGCCGCCGTCGCGATCGTCCTCGTCGCCTGGGTCGTGTGGGCCGGGCTCGACGGCAGCAAGCCGCAGATCCAGGCGACCGATCTCGGTCACGTGCTGCAGCCCGACGAGCGCTCCGTCGAGGTGACCTGGCAGCTCTCGGTGCCCGCCGGCAACGAGACGGCGTGCATCGTCCAGGCGCTGAACGAGGACTTCACCGTCGTCGGCTGGAAGGTCGTCGAGATCCCCGCCTCCGACAAGCCGATCCGCGAGTTCACGGAGACCGTCCGCACGGCTCAGGAGGCCAACACCGGTTTGATCAACCGGTGCTGGCTCACCTAACATTGGAGATTCGCTCCGGCATCCGCCGGGGCGACACGTCTATTCCGGACGCAGTTCCGAACAGGAGTGTGCACCATGGCGCAGGACGCCACCGTCACCTGGCTGACCCAGGAGGCCTACGACCGGCTCGCCGGTGAGCTCGAACACCTCTCCACGCACGGGCGCGAGGAGATCGCGAAGCGCATCGAGGCGGCGCGCGAAGAGGGCGATCTCAAGGAGAACGGCGGCTACCACGCCGCGAAGGACGAGCAGGGCAAGCAGGAGGCGCGCATCCGCCAGCTCACCGAGCTGCTGAAGCACGCGGAGGTCGGCGAGGCGCCCGCCTCGAAGGGCATCGTCGAGTCGGGCACCGTCATCACGGCCGTGATCGCCGGCGACGAGGAGACCTTCCTCATCGGCAGCCGCGAGATCGCCGGCGACTCCGAGCTCGACGTGTTCAGCGAGCAGTCGCCCCTCGGTGCCGCGATCCTCGGCCTGAAGGTTGGCGAGAAGACGAGCTACGAGGCGCCGAACGGCCGCGAGATCGCGGTCGAGATCGTGCGCGTCGAGACCTGGGGCGGCGAGTAGCCGAGCGGTCCACGAACGAACGGATGCCCCGGGCGGATCGCCCGGGGCATCCTGCGTTCCACGAGGGACTCGGTCCGCCGCGCGCCGCCGCTCAGTCGTCGAGGACGACCGGGTCGTAGCCGGCGCTGCGCAGCACCTCGACGACCTGCGTGCGATGCTCGGGTCCACGGGTCTCGACCGAGATGTCGATCTCGACCTCGGAGATCTGCAGGCCGCGGCCGTGCCGGGTGTGCAGCACCTCCACGACGTTGGCGTGCGAGCCGGCGAGGAGCTCCGCGATGCGCACGAGCTGGCCGGGCCGGTCGGGAAGCCCCACGCGGACGGTCAGGTAGCGGCCCGAGGCCGCGAGGCCGTGCGAGATCACGCGCTGCATGAGGAGCGGGTCGATGTTGCCGCCCGAGAGCATCGCGACGACCGGGCCGTCGGTCTGCACGGCGCCCGTGATGAGCGCCGCCACCGAGACCGCGCCGGCGGGCTCGACGACGAGCTTCGCCCGCTCGAGGAGCACGAGCAGCGCACGGGCGATGTCGTCCTCGCCGACGGTGACGATCTCGTCGACCGCCTCGCGGATGATCCGGAAGTTCAGCTCCCCCGGCCGGTAGACGGCGATGCCGTCGGCGATCGTCGGCAGCACGGGCACCTGGACCGGCTCTCCCGCCTCGACCGAGACCGGGTAGGGGGCGGCGTTCGCCGCCTGCACGCCGACGACGCGGATCGTGCGCCCCTCGGCCGCGGCCCGCTGCTTCGCCGCGCTCGCGATGCCCGCGGCGAGGCCCCCGCCGCCGATCGGCACGACGATGGTCGCCGCGTCGGGCACCTGGTCGAGGATCTCGAGCCCGAGGGTGCCCTGGCCGGCGACGACGTCGGGGTGGTCGAACGGCGGGATGAGCACGGCGCCGGTGCGCTCGGCGTACTCGATCGAGGCCTGCTGGGTCTCCCCGAACGTGGCGCCCGCGAGCATGACGTCCGCGCCGTAGGCGCGGGTGGCCTCGAGCTTCGGCAGGGTGACGCCGACCGGCATGAAGATCGTCGCCTTGATGCCGAGCTCTCGCGCGGCGAAGGCGACGCCCTGGGCGTGGTTGCCGGCGGAGGACGCGACGACCCCGCGCTCGCGCTCCTCGGGGCTGAGGCTCGACATGCGGTGGTACGCGCCGCGGAGCTTGTAGGAGCCGGTGCGCTGCAGGTTCTCGCACTTCAGGTGCACGGGAGCGCCGACGACCCGGGCGAGGTAGCGGGAGGATTCCATCGGGGTCTCGCGGGCGACGCGGGAGACGATCTCGCGGGCGCGCTCGAAGTCGGCGAGCCCGGGGCCGGGGTAGCTGATGGTCACGGGGTGGGTTCTCCTCGTTGGAAGCCGGGACGCTGCGGGACGGTGCGCCAGAGGGGGGAGGTCGCGTCGGACGCCGAGGGCGGACTGCCGCTCTTCCACTCCCCCTTCGCGATGTACGCGATCATCACGTTCGCGACGGCGGCGATCGGGACGGCGAAGAGGGCGCCGGGGATGCCGGCGAGGAGCGAGCCCGTCGCCACCGCGATCACGACGCCGAGCGGGTGGACCTTCACCGCCGTGCCCATGATGAGCGGCTGGAGGATGTGCCCCTCGACCTGCTGCACGAGGAGCACGACGCCGAGCATGATGAGCGCGATCACCCAGCCGTTGTAGACGAGGGCGACGAACACGGCGAGCGCGCCGGTCGCGACGGCGCCGACGATCGGGATGAAGGAGCCGAGGAAGACGAGCACCGCGATGGGGATGGCGAGCGGGACGCCGAGGAGGAGCGCGCCGAGCCCGATGCCGACGGCGTCGATCGTCGCGACGAGGATCTGCACCTTCACGAAGTTCTGCAGGGTGGCCCAGCCCGAGCGGCCGGCGCCGTCGATCGCGGTGCGGCCGCGACGGGGGAAGATGCCGACGAGCCAGTTCCAGATGCCGCGCCCGTCGATGAGGATGAACAGCGTCGCGAAGAGGGCGAGGAGCATGCCGGCGAGGAAGTGGCCGAAGCTCGAGCCGACCGAGAGCGCCCCGCTCCAGAGCACCCCGGAGTCCTGCTGGATCGCGGACAGCGCCTGGCCCACCCAGTCGTTCAGCTGCGCCTCGGTGATGTGGAACGGCCCCTCGAGGAGCCACGCCTTCAGGTCCTCCCACGCGGTGAGCGATTGCGCGGCGAGTTCGTCGGAGCCGCGCGCGATCTGCCAGATGCCCAGGGTCAGCAGGCCGCCGACCACGGCGAGCATCGCGAGCATCGCCGCGGTCACGGAGAGCCACTTCGGCCAGCGGTGCCGCTGGAGGAACTGGCTGAACGGGACGAGGAGGGCCGAGAGGAGCACCGCGACGAGCAGCGGGATGACGATGAGGCGGAGCTGGATGACGAGGAAGATCACGACGGCGATCACCGCGCCGACGAGGAGCAGCCGCCAGGACCACGCCCCCGCGAGGCGCATGCCGTAGGGCACGCCGTCGTCTGCATCGCGTCGGTCTGGAGCCTCGCGCACCGTCGCCTCCGTGTCGGCCGGCCTCGGCCGCCACAGGAACCTGCCTCGAGCCCGCCCCTTCGAGTCGTCCATCGTCCCAGTCTAGGCGCGGCCCATTCCGGCACCGGCATGCGAGTGTCGGCGGCGGGCGGTAGCCTCCCGCACATGGTGGACACCGTCAGCCCAGCGCTCGCCCGACGCATCGCGCTCGCCGCGCAGGGCATCGGCAAGCCCGTCTTCGAGCCCGGCGAGGCCGCCGGCACCAGGGCCGTGGGGGGCGTCGTCGATCGACTCGGACTGCTGCAGATCGACTCGGTGAACGTCTTCGAGCGCAGCCACTACCTCCCGGCGTTCAGCCGCCTGGGGCACTACGAGCGGGAGTCGCTCGACCGCCTGACCTACGGGCGCCGGGGGCGCACCGTGGAGTACTGGGCGCATCAGGCGGCGTTCATCCCGCGGCGGCTCTGGCCGCTGTTCGAGTTCCGCCGCGCCGAGTACCGCGACCGGGGCGAGGACTGGGGCGGCTGGGTCGCCGACGACCGCGGGCTCGCGGGCTGGCTGCGCTCGGAGCTCGCGGCGAAGGGTCCGCTCCGCGCGAGCGAGATCGAGCACGACGCCAACGAACGGCGCGGGCCCTGGTGGGGGTGGTCCGACGTCAAGCGCACGCTCGAGATGATGTTCCGCACGGGCGACGTCGTCTGCGTCGAGCGGCGCCGGTTCGAGCGCGTCTACGCCCTGCCCGAGCAGGCGCTCCCGGGCGAGCTCCTCGACAGCGCGCCGCCCGAGCCCGATGCTGTCCGCGAGCTCGTCGCGCTCGCGGCATCCGCCCTCGGCATCGCGACCGAGGCCGACCTCGCCGACTACTGGCGCATGAAGCGCGCGCCGGTGCGCCGCGCGATCGAGGAGCTGCAAGAGGGGGGCCTGCTGCTCCCGGTCGAAGTGCCGGGCTGGCGCACCGGCCAGAAGCCGACTGCCAGCTGGCTGCATCGCGACGCGCGCCGCCCGCGGCGGCTGGAGGCGACGGCGCTCCTCTCCCCCTTCGACCCCGTGGTCTGGTTCCGTCCGCGCACCGAGCGCATGTTCGACTTCCACTACCGCATCGAGATCTACACGCCGGAACCGCAGCGGGTCTTCGGCTACTACAGCCTGCCGGTGCTCGTCGACGATCGCATCGTCGGCCGCGTCGACCTGAAGAGCGACCGGCAGGCCGGGGTGCTGCGCGTGCAGTCGGCCTGGGCGGAGCCCGGCGCACCCGAGGAGACGGCGGCCCGGCTCATCCCGGTCCTGCGTCGCGCGGCCGCCTGGCAGGGGCTCGGGGAGGTGGCCGTGACCGGCCGCGGCGACCTCTCCCCCGCGATCGAAGCCGAGCTGCGGCGCGCCTGAGAGCGCCTGCGCCCGCAGTGCGCGCCTGACCCGCAGTGCGCCCTGCCCGCAATGCGCCCTGCCCGCCCTGTGCGTGCGGCGCGCCTGGAGGCGCGGGCGGTGCACGTTCGGCATGCGACGGGAGCAAGGTTCTTCACCCACACGTCATCGTGTGTCTTGCAATAGTGTGTATCGCACAGTATCGTGTGAGGCATGAGCACTGACGACCTCACCGCCGGCCACCTGCAGGAGCTGCGACGCGGCACCGTGGTGCTCGCCTGCCTCATCCGGCTGCGCACGGCCGATTACGGCTACGCCCTCCTCGAATCGCTGAACGCGCTCGGCATCACCGTCGACGCGAACACCCTCTACCCACTGCTCCGCCGGCTCGAGAAGCAGGAGCTGCTCACGAGCGAGTGGAACACCGACGAGGCGCGGCCCCGCAAGTTCTACCGCACGAGCCCCGCCGGTGAGCGTCTAGCCGAGACCCTCACCGGCGACTGGAAGCTCATCGACGCGGCGCTCGCGCGCCTGACGGGAGACGAATCATGACCGCCACACTGACCGACCGCTACGTCTGGGCCGCCGCCCGGAGCGTGCCGGAGGCGCAGCGCAGCGAGCTCGAACGCGAGCTCCGGGAGCGCATCGGCGACGAGACCGACGCGCTCCTCGAACAGGGCCGTTCCCCCGAGGACGCCGAGCGCGCCGTGCTCACGGAGCTCGGCGACCCCGTCGCACTCGCGGCCGGCTATGTCGACCGGCCGCTGCAGCTCATCGGGCCGCGCTACTACCTCACCTGGTGGCGCCTGTTGAAGCTGCTCCTCGCCATCGTGGTGCCCGTCGCCGCCGTCGGCGTCGCGCTCGGCAAGGCGATCGACGGGGCATCCGTCGGCGAGATCATCGGCACGGTCGTCGTGGTCTCGCTCTCGGTCGTCGTGCACCTCGGCTTCTGGACGACCCTCGTCTTCGCGGTGCTCGAGCGTGCGCCCGCCCCGGAGGGCCGGCGCGGCATCGACTCGCTCTGGACGCTCGACCAGCTGCCCGCGACGCCGGAACCGGCCCGCACCTCGCGCCTCGCCGACCTGATCGCCGCGGTGTTCTTCCTCGTGGTGTTCGCCGCCGCCATCGTCTGGCAGCAGTTCGGCATCCCGTGGGTGCCGCAGCTCGAGTCGATCCCGGTGCTCGACCCGGCGCTCTGGAGCTTCTGGCTGCCGTACTTCATCGGCATCATCGGGCTCGAGATCCTCTTCGCGGTCGCCGTCTTCCTCGCCGGGTGGAACTGGTGGCTGGCGACGGTCAACGTGCTGCTGAACATCGCGTTCACGGTGCCCGCCCTCTGGCTCCTCCTCGAGGGCCGCCTCGTGAACCCCGCCGCCCTCGAGGCGGTGGGCTGGCCCTGGGGCGACGCCGGCCCGATCGTGGTCGCCGTCGCCGTCGTGACCGTGATCGGCGTCGCCCTCGCCGACATCGTCGACGGCTTCGTCAAGAGCTGGCGGGCGGGCCGGGCGCGCCGCATCGCGGCCTGAGCCACGCGGCACCGCCCGGCACCGCACCGCCCAGCACCGCCCGCCCGCACCGCGCCCTATCGACGTGCCCGACTTTCCTGAACGTCGGGCACGTCGAGGGGTGTCGGCCGGCTACTTGGGCTGCATGCGGATGGCGCCGTCGAGGCGGATCGTCTCGCCGTTCAGCATCGGGTTGCGCACGATCGCCCGCACGAGGTCGGCGTACTCGACCGGCGATCCGAGCCGCGAGGGGTGCGGCACCTGGGCGGCGAGCGAATCCTGCACCTCCTGCGGCATCCCCGCCATCATGGGCGTCTCGAAGATGCCCGGTGCGATCGTGACGACGCGGATGAGCAGCTTCGAGAGGTCGCGGGCGAGCGGCAGCGTCATCGCCGCGACCCCGCCCTTCGACGCCGAGTAGGCGGCCTGCCCGATCTGCCCGTCGAAGGCGGCGACCGAGGCCGTGTTCACGATGACCCCGCGCTCGGCGGTCGCCGGAGCGCCCGGGATGCCGCCGGACACGGGCTCCGTCTCCGCCATCGCGGCGGCGGCGAGCCGGGTCACGTTGAAGGTGCCGATGAGGTTCACCCGGATGGTGCGCTCGAACACGTCGAGCGGCGCGGGACCGTCCCGCCCGACGGTGCGGTTGCCGGTCGCGATGCCCGCGCAGTTCACGGCGACGCGGAGCGGGCCGAGGGCCGACGCGGCATCCACGGCGGCGCGCACCTGCGCCTCGTCGGCGACGTCGGCCGCGACGAAGCGCGCGCCGGGGCCGAGCGCCGCGGCGGCCTCCTCGCCGCGCGGCCCCGGGAGGTCGACGAGGACGACGGACGCGCCGCCGTCGAGGAGCGCGCGGGCCGTGGCGCGGCCGAGTCCGGATGCGCCGCCGGTGACGATCGCCGAGCTGCCTGTCAGTTCCATTCCGTGTGGTTCCCCTTCTTCGTGAGCGGGCGCGAGCCCCGCGGGCTCGGCCCGAGTGCTCGGCCGGCTACGACGCGGTGCGCTCGATGATCATCGCGTTCGCCATCCCGCCGCCCTCGCACATGGTCTGCAGGCCGTAGCGGCCTCCGCTCGCCTCCAGCTGGTTCACGAGCGTCGTGAGCAGCCGCGTGCCCGAGGAGCCGAGCGCGTGCCCGAGCGCGATCGCCCCGCCGCGCGGGTTGAGCTTCGCCGGATCCGCGCCGGTGTCGGCGAGCCACGCGAGCGGCACCGAGGCGAAGGCCTCGTTCACCTCGTAGGCGTCGATGTCGTCGTGGTCGAGGCCGGCCCGCTGCAGCACGCGCTCGGTCGCGGGGATGACGCCGGTGAGCATCGTGATGGGGTCGCTGCCGACCACGACCGAGGCGTGCACGCGTGCGCGCGGCGGCAGACCGAGCCGCTCCGCGGCGGCCCGGCTCATGATCAGCGCCGCGGAGGCGCCGTCACTGAGCGGCGAGGAGCTGCCGGCCGTGATGCGCCAGTCGAGTTCGGGGAAGCGGGCCGCGAGCTCCTCGGTGCGGAAGGCGGCGGGGAGCCCGGCGAGCCCCGCGACGGTCGTGCCGGGGCGCACGGTCTCGTCGGCGAGGCCGTCGACGCCCGGCACCGGGACGAGCTCGGTGGCGAAGGCGCCCGACTCGCCCGCCGCCGCGGCGAGCTCGTGCGAGCGTGCGGCGTAGGCGTCGAGCCGCTCCCGGTCGAGTCCCCAGCGCGCGGCGATGAGCTCGGCGGCGACGCCCTGGTTGACGAGCCCCTCGGGGTACCGGGCGCGCAGGCGCGCCCCCTGCGGGTCGGCCCCCTGGAGGGACGAGCCGAGCGGCACCCGGCTCATCGACTCCACCCCGCAGGCGATGACGATCTCGGCCTGGCCGGCGAGCACCGCCTGGGCGGCGAACGCCACCGCCTGCTGGCTCGAGCCGCACTGCCGATCGATCGTCGTCGCCGGCACCGTCTCCGGGAAGCCGGCCGCCAGCACGGCGCTGCGGGCGAGGTTCATGGACTGCTCGCCGACCTGGCTGACGCAGCCGGCGATGACGTCCTCGACGAGCGCGGGATCGAGGTCGTTGCGCCCGACGAGCGCGTCGAGGACGCCGGCCAGGAGGTCGACCGGGTGCACGGCCGAGAGCATCCCGCCGGGCTTGCCGCGCCCGACGGGAGTGCGCACGACGTCGACGATGACGGCTTCGGTGCTCATGCCCTCAGCCTACGTCGCGAGCGGCTCAGGGAACCGGGGCGATCTCGCGCTCGACGACGACCGGCAGGCGCTCGGGGAGCACGACGGGGTGGCTGCCGGCCATCGCCTCGATGACGCGCACCACCTGGCAGGAGTAGCCGTACTCGTTGTCGTACCAGACGTAGAGCACTACGTCGGTGCCGTCGGCGATCGTCGCGAGGCCGTCGACGATGCCGGCGCGGTTCGAGCCGACGAAGTCGGTCGAGACCACCTCGGGCGACTCGATGTAGTCGATCTGCTGACGCAGCGGCGAGGTGAGCGAGGTCTGCCGGAGGAAGCCGTTCAGGGTCGCCTTGTCGGTCGGCCGCTCGAGCTGCAGGTTCAGGATGGCGAGCGAGACGTCGGGCGTGGGCACGCGGATGGCGGAGCCGGTGAGCTTGCCCTCGAGCTGCGGCAGCGCCTTCGAGACGGCCTTCGCCGCGCCCGTCTCGGCGATGACCATGTTGAGCACGGCGGAGCGGCCGCGGCGGTCGCCCTTGTGGAAGTTGTCGATGAGGTTCTGGTCGTTCGTGAAGGAGTGCACCGTCTCGACGTGTCCGCGGACGACGCCGTAGGCCTCGTCGATCGCGGCGAGCACCGGGGTGATCGCGTTCGTCGTGCAGGACGCGGCGGAGAGGATGCGGTCGCCCGGCTCGATGACGTCGTGGTTGATGCCGTGCACGATGTTCTTGATCGCGCCCTTGCCGGGCGCGGTGAGGAGCACCCGGGAGACGCCGGTGGAGCGCAGGTGCTGCTCGAGCCCGGCCTCGTCGCGCCAGCGGCCGGTGTTGTCGACGACGATCGCGTCGCGGATGCCGTAGGCGGTGTAGTCGATCGACGCGGGGTCGTCGGAGTAGATGACCTGGATCAGCGTGCCGTTCGCGAGGATCGTGTTCGCCTCCTCGTCGACCTCGATGGTGCCCTGGAAGGGGCCGTGCACCGAGTCGCGGCGGAGGAGGCTCGCCCGCTTCTGCAGATCGTTGTCGCTGCCGCGGCGCACCACGATGGCGCGGAGGCGGAGACCCTGCCCGCCGCCGGAGTGGGCGATGAGGATGCGCGCGAGGAGGCGCCCGATGCGGCCGAAGCCGTAGAGCACGACGTCGGTGCCCGCAGCCGGGGCCGCGTCGACGTCGACGAGCACGGGGGCGAGCTCGGCGCGGAGGAAGGCGGTGAGCGCGGCGGCGTCGGCGAGGTCTCCCCCGGCCTCGGCGAAGCGGCTGACGAGCCGGGCGACGTCGATCGAGGCCGGGCCGGGCGCGATGTCGCGGAGGGCCTCGAGCACGTGCATGGTGTCCTCGAGGTCGAGCTCGACGTCACCGGCCTGGCGGGCGAAGCGGTGCGCCTTCAGCAGCTCGACGGCCGAGCGGTTGATGAGCCGCCGCCCGTGGATGCTGGTGACCACTCCGTGGTCGCGGTAGAGGCCGCCGATGAGCGGAATCATCCGCTCGGCGAGCTCCTCTCGGGCGATCCAGTCCTGACGTCGGGCTTCGAACTCGTGGCTCACGTTGCGTCCTTCTCGGCCGCGCGCGCACTGGTGGGCAGCGTCGACCGCACTCGAAAACGGGGGTGTCTGGGATTGTACGGACCCGCGGAGTGGGAAGGACTGGACGCGGCGGCACCTCGGACCGCTCTCAGTGTACCGTGCGTCGAGCCTCGCTCAGTTCGCGCCGCGCGGGGGCGGCGCGAGCGCGCTCGATCACCAGGCGGGCATGGCGACGAGCATCGCGAGCATCGCGACGGCCATGAGCGGATGCCGCCAGGCGGCCACCCCCGGCTCCTGGCGGCGCGCCCGCGGCAGGTGGACGAACGCGGCGACGGCGAGCCCGGCCGCCGCGAGGAGGAGGAGGAGCGCCGCGAGCACGGGGCCGGCGTGCCCGGCGTGCGCGGGCCCGGCGACGACGGCACCGCCCGCGGCATCCGGCACCGCCATCCCGAACCACATCGCCGCCATGAGCAGGATGGAGCCGGCGTGCCAGCCGAGCTCGCTCCGGGCCGCCCGCGCGGGCCGGCCGAGCAGCAGGGCGAGGGCGGCGAGGAGCAGGACGGCGCCCCAGGCGACGGGCGCGAGCATCGTCCCGGGCAGCAGCATGTCGAGCGCGGAGACCGTCATCACGATCGCCGCGGGCGCGACGCGCCGCGGTGCCGCCCGGCGCGCGACGGCGATGCCGGCGCAGGCGCCGGAGGCCGCGGTCAGCCCGATGGCGGCGACGGTGAGGGCGGGGGCGAGCACGTTCCGACGCTAGCCGCGGCGCGGCAGGGCGGTCAGGTGCGGCGCCGCACGGGCCTTGTCCGCGAGCGCACGGAGCCGCGCCGTACCCCGTTCCGGGGCGGGTGCCGCCTCCAGCGGAGCCTGCTAAGCTCGCCGCTACGGATCGTATACAACGCAGTCGCGTTCCGAGCACATCGAGGTGAACCCGTGCACAGCTCCCCCGCCGCTCGCTCCGAGCAAGGCCCCGTCTCGACCATCCTCGCGCGCGATTTCTCCGCCTTCCGCACCGCGGTGAGCGACTCCTTCGTGCCCCTGCAGGTGACGAGCGAGCACCCCGATCCCTTCCGCGGGCTCATCCGCGCCGCGAGCGTCGACGAGGTGCACGTGAGCGAGGTGCGGGCGACCGACCACGTCGTCGAGCGCACCCCCGAGCTCATCGCCCGCGGCGACCGCGGCTCGTTCAAGCTGAGCCTCATGCTCGCCGGCTCCGGCATCCTGATCCAGGACAACCGCGAGGCCGTCCTCCGCCCCGGCGACCTCGCCGTCTACGACACCAACCGGCCCTACTCGCTCGTCTTCGACGCCGAGTTCCGCACCATGGTCGTCATGTTCCCGAAGCACCTCATCGACCTCCCCGCCGAGGTCGTCGGCCAGCTCACCGCCGTCCGCATGGCCGGCGACGAGGGCCTCGGCGCCCTCGTCGTGCCGTACCTCACGCAGCTCGCCGGCAACCTCGAGCAGCTGCACGGCTCGGCCGGCGTGCGGCTCACGCACAGCGCGCTCGACCTCGTGACCACGGTGTTCGCCCGCGAGCTCGACCTCGACCGCGAGGGCGGCGACCCGCACCAGGCGCTCATGCAGCGCATCCGCGCGTACATCGACGAGAACCTCGCCTCCACCGAGCTCGGCCCGGCCTCGATCGCGGCCGCGCACTACATCTCGACCCGGCACCTGCACGGGCTGTTCCAGTCGCAGGGCACCACGGTGTCCACCTGGATCCGCACGCGGCGCCTCGAGCGCTGCCGCCGCGATCTCATGAATCCGCTCTACGCGGATCGGCCCGTCGCGGCGATCGCCGCCCGCTGGGGCTTCGTCGACGCCGCGCACTTCAGCCGCGCGTTCAAGGCCGCGTACGGGCACGCCCCGAGCGAGCTCCGCGCCCGCTGAGCCGGGCTGCCCGCTTGCCGCGCGCGGCACGCGGATTGACCAGCCCCGCACGATCCCCCCTGCGCCCTTGAGGCGCCCTCCGGTCCCGGCCGAGCATGACTCGAACGACCGATCGGAAGGATGCAGCATGACCGACACGACCGCCCCGGTGAAGGGCGAAGAGGACTGGCACACCTACGACGAGTTCGCCGCCGGCATCGACACCTACCGGCTCCCGAGCGGCTCGCTCGCCGGCCGTCGGGTCGCGCTGAGCCTCGACGGCGGCGAGCGGCTCGAGCTCGACTTCGACGAGGCCACCGTGCGCTGGACGGGCACCGGCGCCCTCGACCAGGACGCGCCGGCCGTCGACCCCTACGACGCGGTCGCCGTGCGCGAGGGCGTGCACTTCGTGACCCTGCCGCTCGAGAGCCGGGAGCGCGAGTCGCTCACCGTCGTGCTCTCGGCGCCGACGGGCCGGGCGATCGTCGTGCTCAGCCGGATCGCCGACGACGAGACCCCCGACGACGTGCCCCGCGTCGGGCAGACGTTCTGGGCGGCGACGATCGACGGGACCGAGGCCACGGGCGAGGCGCCCGGCCCGAGCCGCGAGCTCATCGGCAAGCGCAACGTCTACCGCTACAGCCCCGAGCACCTCTACGAGCACGTCTACGTCTCGAGTCTGCGCTACGCCTGGCAGTGCCTCGAGGGCGTGCAGCGCGGGCACGGCGACATGGACCTGTCCACCGTCTGGAAGCTCGACGAGGGGCTCTACCTCTTCTGCTTCCGCGAGTTCCGCATCGCGGTCGCGAGCGTCTGGCTCCACGATCTCGGCTACCAGCTCATGACCACGGGCAACTTCCTCGGCCTCACGGGCGACGGACGCAGCGAGCACTCGAAGGCGGGCGGGCACATCTACCCGCTCGGCTCGGTCGCCTACCCCGACGTGCAGCCGGTGTGACCGGGATGGGCAACGCGGAGACCATCGCCGCGCACTACGCGGCATCCGACGCCGGCGACCTCGCCGGCATGCTCGCCCCGCTCGCCGAGGACGTGCGCTGGACCGAGGCCGCCGGCTTCCCCTACGCGGGCACCTACGTCGGCCCGCAGGCCGTCGCCGAGCACGTGTTCGAGCGCATCCAGGCGGAGTGGGACGACTACACGCTCACGATCGACGAGCTCGTCGACGGCGGCGACACGGTCGTCGGCATCGGCACCTACTCGGGCACCTACCGGGAGACGGGGCGCTTCTTCGCGGCGCGCGTCGCGCACGTCTGGCGGCTCGAGGGCGGCCTCGTCACCGGCTTCGAGCAGTTCACCGACACGGAGCTCGTGAACCGCGCCATCCGCACCGCCTGAGGGCGGAGCACCGCGGCCCGGGCCGCCCGCGCCCGACCGCGCGGGCGGCCCGCCGTCCGTCGCGCCGGGGCGGCCGACGAGCCGGCGCACGCGTCTTCCCGCTCAGGCAAGCGTCGTGCGCTGCACGGCATTCCAGGGCGCCTGGCGCCGCTGGAGACTGCATGCCACGCACCAACGTCGTTCCGTGCCCGGATCGACGACGGATGCCGCGGCCGACCCCGCGGCCATCGAGAGGCAGGATCCAATGAAGCATCACCTCCTCGGCGCGACGGCACTCGCCGCCGCGACAGCGCTCGTCCTCGCCGGCTGCGCCGGCGGCGACTCCGGCGGCGACGGCGGCGGCTCGCCCATCGTCGTCGGCTCGGTCAACACGAAGAGCGGTCCCGCGACCTTCCCCGAGGCGAGCCTCGCAGCCGCGGCCGTGTTCGACGCCTTCAACGAGGCCGGCGGGCTCGACGGCCGCAAGATCGAGTACAAGTCCCTCGACGACAAGGGCGACCCGGCGAGCGCCTCGGCCGCCGCCCGCGAGATCGTCGGCAGCGACGAGGCCGTCGCGATGGTGGGCTCGGCGAGCCTCATCGAGTGCGAGATCAACGCCCAGTACTACGAGCAGGAGCAGATCCTCTCGATCCCCGGCATCGGCGTCGACACCGGCTGCTTCTCCACGCCGAACATCGCGCCGGCGAACGTCGGGCCCTTCAACGACATGACCCTCACGCTGTACTACGGCTCCGAGGTGCTCGGCCTCGACGACATCTGCGTGCTGCTCGAGATCGCCGGCTCCACCCGGCCGACCTACCAGGCCGCGATCGACCGCTGGACCGAGGTCACCGGCAAGGAGCCGATCTACGTCGACGACACCGTGCCCTACGGCGCGTCGGACTACACGCCGTACATCGTGAAGGCGAAGGACGCGGGCTGCAAGGCCGTCGCGGTGAACCCCGTCGAGCCGGACGCGATCGGCCAGGTGAAGGCCGCCGCCGCCCAGGGCTGGGACGACGTGACCTGGCTCTACCTCACGAGCGTCTACAGCGAGAACTTCGCGAAGGCCGTCTCCGACGTCGGCGCGGGCGTCTACGTGCCCGCCGAGTTCTACCCCTTCACCGACGCCGAGAGCGACGTCAACAAGGAGTGGCGCGACCTCATGGAGGCGAACGACATCCCGCTGACCTCGTTCAGCCAGGGCGGCTTCCTCGCGGCGAAGTACTTCATCGAGGTGCTCGAGGGCATGGACGGCGACATCACCCGCGAGACGGTGACGAAGGCGCTGCACGACATGAAGCCGATCGAGAACCCGATGGTCGGCACGCCGTGGGTGTTCGGCACCGCCGACGCGCACCACGACAACACCGCGGGCTGGCCGATCAAGCTCCTGAGCGGCACGAACGCGTGGGAGTCGAACGGGGACGACTGGATCGTGATCCCGGAGTGAGCCGGGGGGGGGGGGGGGGGGGCCCCCCCCCCCCCCCCCCCCCCCCCCCCCCCCCCCCCCCCCCCCCCCCCCCCCCCCCCCCCCCCCCCCCCCCCCCCCCCCCCCCCCCCCCCCCCCCCCCCCCCCCCCCCCCCCCCCCCCCCCCCCC
>NZ_JAVSSI010000022.1:0-29268 GCF_044917495.1 Agromyces mediolanus
GACACCGGCGACCTCGCCCCCGCGAAGGCGGACGCG
Organism: Agromyces mediolanus; assembly: GCF_044917495.1. GTDB lineage: Bacteria > Actinomycetota > Actinomycetes > Actinomycetales > Microbacteriaceae > Agromyces > Agromyces mediolanus_B. Next base: position 37 of record NZ_JAVSSI010000022.1, read on the forward strand.
GAGCCCGCGCCCGTCCGCTCGCACTGAGCCCGCACTGCTCCTGCGCCTGCGCCTGCACTTCGCCTGCGCAGCCCGCGTGCGCCCGGCGGGGGGGGGGGGGGGGGGGGGGGGGGGCCCCCCCCCCCCCCCCCCCCCCCCCCCCCAAGACGGGTGGCCGGCTCAGAGCTGCGCGCGACCCTCGCCTCGGCGCCTTCGGGTGATGACGCTGATCCAGATGCCGGCGAGGAGGAGCAGCAGCGCCCCGCCCGCGGTGAGCGCGACGGCCTCGACCGACACGTCGCGACCGGTGGTCGCGAGGTCGTTCGCCGCGACGATCGTGATGCCGGTCACGATGCTGCGCACGCCGCCGTCCGGGGAGAGCCCGTTGATCTGCAGCGTCTCGGCACCCAGCCGTACGCCCTTCGGCAGCGACAGCGTCGCGGTGAACGTGCCGTCGGCGTTCGCCGTCGCCTCGCCGAGACCGAGCTCGGCGCCCAGGAGCCAGAAGTCGAGGGCGCTGCCGCCCTGGAACCCGGCGCCGCTGATGCGGAGCGAGCCGCCCGCCGGCACGGCGAGGGTGCCGTTCACGAGCGCCACCGGCTTCCCGTCGGGCCCGACGGCCTGCACCCGGACCGCGAAGCCGTCGCCCGAGATCACGAAGGTGTCGCCGTCGGTGCTCGTCGAGACGGGCTCGTCGACGCCGCTCAGGGTCGAGGCGGCCGTGCCCGCGGCGAGCTTCGGCAGGGCGCCGGAGGCGGTGCGGATCGGTTGCAGCACGGGCGTCGCCGTCTGGGCCGGGGATGCCGCGCCGGGGCCGGCGTCGGTCACGGCGCGCACCGCGACCTGGCGCGGAACCCCGTTGCCGAGGCCCTCGATGACGATCGGGCTCGTCGTCGTCCCGGCCGAGATCCAGGTCTTGCCGCCGTCGATCGAGTACTCGTAGTCGCTGATCGGCGAGCCGCCGTCGTTCGCGGGCGGGGTGAACTTCACGGTGAGCGTGCGGTTGCCCGGCGTGATCGAGTCGATCGTCACGGCGTCGGCCGGACGGCGGGGCGTGGTGGAGGCATCCGCCGCCGGTCCGCTGCCGGCCTCGTTCAGCGCCGAGACCCGGAACGCGAGCGGGGTGCCGTTGGCGAGGCCCGTGATCGTCGTCGTCGTCGCGGTGGAGGCGGTGTCGGCGATGACCGTGGTCCACGTCGCGCCGCCGTCGTTCGACTGCTCGACGAGGTAGCCGGTGATCGGTGCGCCGCCGGTGTCGGCGGGCGCGGTCCAGCTGAGCGCCACCCGGCCGTCCTCGGGCGTCGCGACGAGCGGGGCGGGGGCGCCCGGCGTGGTGCGCGGCGTCGTGAGCGCCGTCTCGGCGTGCGCGCCGGTGCCGGCCGCGTTGATCGCGGAGACCCGGAAGGCCACCGGGGCGCCGTTGCGCAATCCGGTCACGGTGTGGCTCGTCGCCGGGGTCGGGGCGAGCAGCGCGGCGGGCCGCAGCGACTGGCCGCGCAGCAGGCTCGGCAGCGAGACGGAGGTGTCGGGCACGATCGTCGCCCAGGTGCTGCCGCCGTCGATGGACTGCTCGATCCGGTAGCCGGTGACGGGCGTCCAGCCGTCGGCGACGGGCGCCGTCCAGCCGAGCTCGACCGTGGTGTTCCCCGGCGTGGCCGTGACGGGCAGCGGCGCGGCCGGCGTCGTGTAGGGGGTGACCGGGTTGCTGGTCGCGGCCCACGGACCCTGGCCGTTCGCGTTCAGGCCGGCCACGCGGAACGCGATCGGCGTGCCCGCGGCGAGCCCGGTCACGGTGGCGCTCGTCGCGTCGGAGCCGGTGTCCTCGATGCCGGTCGTCCAGGACTCGCCGGAGTCCGCCGTCCACTCGACGACGTAGCCGGTGATCGCGGCGCCGCCCTCCCAGGCGGGAGCGGTCCAGCTGACGAACGCCTGCTCGGCGCCCGCGACGGCGCTCGTGGCCGTGCCGGCGCCCGGCCCGCTCGCCTCGACCTCGAGCGCGACGGTGAGCGTCTGGCGCGCGGTCTTCGCCGGGTGAGGGCCGCCCGGCGAACGGTCCTCCGCCGAGATCTCGAACTCGAACGACTCGCTGTCGTCGCGCTGACGGGCGTCGGCGGCCGCGGCATCCGGCACGAAGGCGTACTTCCCCGTCGCCGCGTCGAGGTGGAGCGTGCCGTAGGTGCCGCGCTTGCGCTGGGTGTAGGTGACCCCGTCGATCGTCGTGGTGGCCTGCTCGCCGCCGACGATGGCGCTCGTGATCGGGCTGTCGGGGTCGCTCACGTCGAGCGTGCCGGTGCTCGTCGGGTAGCTCTGCGCGCCGTCCTGGTTCAGCAGGATGATCGGGGCGACCGGACCGAAGGCGGGGTCGTCGTCGACCGCGGTGATCGCGATGGCGACGCTGCCCGCTGCGGAGACCTGGCCGTCCGCGTCGGCCGCGGTGATCGCGATCGTCCGGCTGGCCGCGGGGTCGTCGGAGGCGTTGTGGTACTGCAGCTTGTCGCTGATCGAGGCCGCGACCGCGTCGGTGACCTTCGTACCGAAGACGCGCACGTTGTCGATGAGCAGCGTCGCGCCCGCGGCCCGGCCGCAGGTCTTGTCCTGGGTGCCGCCGACGAAGACGAAGCGGTACTCGCCCGAGGCCGGGATGACCGTCTCCTTCGTGATGAAGGCGTTCACCTCGTTGCCGCCGGTGGCGTCGAGCACCGGCGTCTGCGCACCGGTCGCGGTGTTCAGGATGTAGCCGTAGACGTGGAAGTTGTCCGATCCCTGGTAGGCCCGCCAGTCGAAGTAGATCTTGTCGTTCGCGGCGGCCTCGAAGGGGTTGCTCGAGACGGCGGGACCGTGCACGACGTCGCAGCCCTCCGCCGTCTGCATGTCGCTCGTGAGCTCGAGGCTCGTCGCGCCGTGGCTCGCGGCCGCCTCCGTGAGTCGCACGGTGTAGCTCGCCCGCACGGGCGCGGCGTCGTCGTCGACCGGCGCGTTCGCCCCGCCCGACAGGCCCGCGTAGGAGCTCTGGTCGATGGTGCGGAAGCCGGCGATCGAGGTGACGCCGAGGTCGACCCGGTCCTGGATGACGGTCCAGCCGCCGATGCTGTCGTCGTCCTCGAAGCTCGGGTTGTCGAAGGGGCTCGTGAACTCGATGCGCAGTGCGCCGTTCGCGCCGGCGCGGTCGGATGCCACGGCGCCGATGAGGTCGGCGCCCGTGCCGTTGCCCAGGTACACGCTCGTGCCGACGATGCTGACGACGCCGGCCGTGGTGTCGGCGGTCTCGGCGGTGATGAGCGAGAGCGTCTCCTCGGCGGTGCCGCCGTCGACCGCGAAGTCGAGGTAGCCGCCGCCGTAGCTCGAACCGCCGCTGAAGGTGACCTGCTCGCCGACGGCCACGGGCGGGGCCTGCTCGACGTAGGCGACGGGCTCGCTCGGGCCGGACACGCTCGGCGGGGCGGCGAACGCGGCCATCGGCTGCGCGGCGACGGCGAGCGATGCGGCGACGCCGCAGGCGGCGAGTCGGACCAGGTGACGGGAGCGCGGCGGGCGCGCGGCGGGGTGGACGGCAGAAGCCTGCGAAGTCATGTAGGGACGCCTTCGGGTCTGGCATCCTGCCTCGGCGGCACCCCGGACGGGCCGGGGCGTCGGGTGCGCGGACGCGCACAGGCGGCAGGACGCGATCAGCCTAGAAACCGGCGCCCGTCGGGCCACAGGGAGAAAACTCCTGCCGGGCACCCCCAGCTCGGGTGCATCCCGTGCCCCGGACCGGCGTCGCCGTCGCCGGGCTCAGCTCCCCCGGACGCGCGCGTACGCGGCGAGCGCGCGCTCCCGCGTGAAGGGCAGCTCGACGATCGGCATCCGTCCGGCGCTGTCGGGCGCCCACCGGCCGACGTAGCGGCCCTCGGGATCGAACTTCTTCTCCTGCAGCAGCGGGTTGAACACGCGGAAGTAGGGCGCGGCGTCGGCACCGCAGCCCGCGACCCACTGCCAGTTGAACGGGTTGCTCGCCTGGTCGGCGTCGACGAGGGTGTCCCAGAACCAGCGTTCCCCGATGCGCCAGTCGAGGAGCAGGTTCTTCGTGAGGAAGGAGGCGGTCACCATCCGCACCCGGTTGTGCATCGCGCCGGTGCGCCAGAGCTCGCGCATGCCGGCGTCGACGAGGGGGAAGCCGGTCTCGCCGCGCTGCCACGCGCCGAGCAGCTCCTCGTCGGGCTCGGCCCACTCGAAGGCGTCGAAGCGTCGGTCGAGGTTGCGCTCGGCGAGCTCGGGCGCGCGGAACAGGGTGTGCCAGGCGAACTCCCGCCAGCCGAGCTCGCCGAGGAACGCCGCGGAGGCACGGCCGGGCTCGGCGGCCCGGTGCCACACGGTGCGCGGGCTGAGCTCGCCCCAGCGCAGGTGCGGCGAGAGGTTCGAGGTCGCGTCGATGGAGGGCACGTCGCGGTCGTCGGCGTAGTCGTCGACGCGCTCGTCGAGGAAGGTCTCGAGCCGCTCGAGGGCGGCGGCCTCGCCCGGCCGCCAGGTCTCGGCGAGCCCGCCGGCCCAGTCGGGGCGGGTGGGCAGCAGCGCCCAGTCGTCGAGGGGGTCGGAGCGCACGGGACCGGCCGCGTCGCGGAGCGTCTCCGGGGCGGCGAGCGGGAGGGCGGGCGGCGGTGCGGCGAGGCACGCCCGCCAGAACGGCGAGTACACCCGGTACGGGCCGCCCTCGGCGGTGGCAATCGTCCACGGCTCGTGCAGCAGGCCGCCCGGGAAGGAGTCCGCGCCGAGGCCGGCCTCGCGCAGTTCGCGCTTCAGCGCGGCATCCACCTCGCGTTCCGGGCCGCCGTAGCGGCGGTTCCAGACGACGCGGTCGGCGCCCGCCTCGGCGGCGACGCGGGGCACGACCTCGCCCGCGGGACCGCGGCGCAGCACGAGCGTCGCGCCGAGCTCGGCGAGGGCCGCGGCGAGCGCCGTCAGCGAGTGGTGCAGCCACCAGCGCGCGGCGCCGCCGAGGGGGCGGATGCCGGGGGATGCCTCGTCGAGCACGTAGAGGCAGACGACGCCGCCCGGGTCGCCGGCCGCGGCCGCGAGCGCGGGGTGATCGGCGAGCCGGAGGTCGTCCCGGAACCAGACGAGCGTGGTCACGAATCGGCCCCCGTCCGCTCGCGGGCGCCGGCCTCGCGCCGTTCGCGGGCGCCGGCCTCGGCCTCGGCCGTGATGCGGTTCGCCATGCCCGCGAAGATGATGCCGTGGAAGGGCAGGATCGCCCACCAGTACAGCCGCCCGGGCAGCCCCTTCGGGAAGTACACGGCCCGCTGGTGGTAGCGGGAGCCGCCGCCGGGCGCCTCCTCGGCCGAGAGTTCGAGCCAGGCCCGGCCCGGCACCCGCATCTCGGCGCGCAGCCGCAGCGAACGGCCGCGTTCGAGCGACTCGACCCGCCAGAAGTCGACGACCTCGCCCTCGTGCAGCTCGTGCGGGTCGCGCCGCCCGCGCACGAGGCCGACGCCGCCGACGAGCTTGTCGATCCAGCCGCGCACCGCCCAGGCGAGCGGGAAGGAGTACCAGCCGTTCTCGCCGCCCACGCCCTCGATCACCCGCCACAGCTCGGCGACGGGCGCCGCGCAGTCGCGGGTGCGCTCGTCGGTGTAGACCGTGTGGCCCGCCCAGTCGGGGTCGCTCGGCAGCGGGTCGCTCGGCGCGCCGGGGGCGGCGGCGTTGCGCCAGCTCGTCTCGACCTCGCCGGCCCGTTCGCGTTCGAGCGCGAGGCGCACGGCGGTGCGGTACGGCAGGAGCCCTTCGGCGGGCGGCGGGATGACCCGGTCCACGTCGTGGTCGTGCATGACGCAGTCGTACTGCAGCGACTCGATGATGGGTACGGCGAGCCGGCGCGGGATGGGGGTGACGAGGTTCACCCACTGCGCCGCGAGCCACGGCGTGAGCACGGGCAGCGCGGCGATCGGCCGCTGCGGCAGCCCGGCCTCGACGGCGTACCCGTTCATCAGCTGCCCGTAGCGCAGCACGTCGGGTCCGCCGATGTCGAAGGCGCGGTTCACCTCGGGCGGCGCGTCGAGCGCGCCGATCAGGTAGTGCAGCACGTCGCGGACGGCGATCGGCTGGATGAAGGAGCGCACCCAGCGCGGCGCGGGCATGTAGGGCAGCACCTCGGTGAGGTGGCGGATCATCTCGAAGGAGGTCGAGCCGGAGCCGATCACGACGCCCGCCTGCAGCACGATCGTCGGCACGCCCGAACGCAGCAGGATCTCGCCGACCTCGGCCCGGGAGCGGAGGTGGCGCGACAGCGGCACGCCGGGCGGGTGCAGTCCGCCGAGGTAGACGATGCGGCGCACGCCGTGCTCGCGCGCCGAGGCGGCGAACTGCTCGGTCATGGCACGCTCGCTCGCCTCGAAGTCGCCGGGCGCCCCCATGGAGTGCACGAGCCAGTACGCGGCGTCGACGCCCGTCATCGCCTCGTCGACCGCCCGGCGGTCGGTGAGGTCGCCCTCGACGATCTCGACCTCGTCGGCCCAGGGGGCCTCGGCGAGCCGGGAGGGATGCCTCGCGATGAGCCGCACCTCGTGGCCGGCCGCGAGCAGCCTCGGGACGAGCCGTCCGCCGAGGTAGCCGGTCGCGCCGGTCACGAGCACCCTCATGGCGTCGGCAGCCACTCCGCGGTGCGCTCGACGAAGCGCTCGAGCTCGTCGAGGGAGCCGCGCGGCGTGATCGCGCGCAGCACGAGCTCGTCGACGTGGCCGTCGTAGGCCCGCAGTCGCGAGGCATCCGCGATGGTCGTGTCGATGGCGTCGAAGCCGAGCCTGGCGAAGTTCGCCGCGTAGGCCGGGAACGACTGGTAGCGGGCCGACTCCTCCTCGAGCGCCGGGCGGGCGCCGGGCTCGACGATCGTGCGGGCGTAGAGCACGGCGCGCACCTCGCGGCCGGCGGCCCGGCGGTGCAGCTCTTCGCGTGCGGCGTCGCCGGCGTCGGGCGTCAGCCAGTTGAGGAGCACCGCGTCGGCCTCGTGCGCGGCGAGCTCGCGCATCTTCGGCCCGAGGGCGCCGACGGCGATGCCGGCGCCGGTGCGGGCGCGGAGCTCGGCGAGGCCGTCTCGGACGAGCCCGAGCGGCTTGGCCGCGCGCCCCGAGCCGATGCCGATGAGGGTGCGCTCGGCGGGCAGCCCGTCGAGCTGGAGGGATGCCGCGGGGCGGCGGTCGAGCGGGACGACCCCCGTCGCGAGGCCGAGCCCGCTCGTGACCGCGGCCGCCTCGCGGAGGCCGGCGAGCGAGTCGCCGCCGGGCACGTCGTTCAGCCAGAGGGCGTGGAAGCCGAGGCGCTCGATGCGCGGCGCGAGGGCCCGCACGTGCTCGGCCGGCGTGGTGCCGATGAGTCCGATCGAGTACGCGGTGGCCATGTCGTGCTCAGCTCGCGTAGCCGCCCACGAGGCGGACCGCCCCGCCGTCGACGCCCTTGGCACCCTGCTCCCAGCCGTCGCCGGGGGGCGTGCCGTGCGCGACGGTGCCGAGCCGCCAGGACGGCAGGCCCAGGCGGTCGAGCTCGGCGACGATCGCGTCGGCGGCCTGCTCGGCGACGACGGCGAAGAAGCCGACACCGAGGTTCCAGGTGCCCTCGGTCGATTCGAGCGTGGTGCCGGCGAGCTCGTTCAGCACCCGGAAGACGGGGGCGGGCGACCAGGTGGCGCGGTCGAGCTCGGCGTAGGAGCCCTTCGGCAGCACCCGGGCGAGGTTCGCGGCGAGGCCGCCGCCGGTGACGTGCGAGAGGGCGTGCACTGCTGGGCCGTGCTCGCCCTCGAGGAGCTCGACGAGCTGCCCGGAGTACAGGCGGGTGGGCTCGAGGAGCGCCTCGCCCCAGCTCGCGCCGAGCTCGGCGGCGTGGTCGCCGTAGCCGATGCCGGCGTCGCGCAGGATGGCGCGCACGAGCGAGAAGCCGTTGGAGTGCAGTCCGCTCGAGGAGATCGCGATGACGGCGTCGCCGTCGCGCACCTTCTCGGCGCCGAGGGCGCGGTCGGCCTCGACGATGCCGACGGCGGCACCCGCGACGTCGTAGTCGTCGGCGCCCATGAGGCCGGGGTGCTCGGCCGTCTCGCCGCCGACGAGGGCGGTGCCGGTGTCGGCGCAGGCGCGCGCGATGCCGGTGACGATCGTCGCGATGCGCTCGGGCACGACCTTGCCGCACGCGATGTAGTCGGTCATGAACAGCGGCTTCGCGCCGACCACGACGATGTCGTCGACGACCATGCCCACCAGGTCTTGCCCGATCGTGTCGTGCTTGTCGAGCGCCTGGGCGATGGCGATCTTCGTGCCGACGCCGTCGGTCGAGGTCGCCAGCAGCGGCCGGGCGTAGTCCTTCGCGAAGGACAGGTCGAAGAGGCCGGCGAAGCCGCCCACCCCGCCGAGCACCTGGGGCCCGTGGGTGGCGGCGACCTGCGCCTTCATCAGTTCGACGGCGAGGTCGCCGGCGGCGGTGTCGACTCCAGCCGCGGCGTAGGACGAGTTCGCGCTCACCCTCCAAGGGTAGCGGCGGTTCGGCGACTAGAATTCAGTCATGCATGCGGGGGCGACGCCGTCGTGGGTGATCCGTGAGAACGCGGGTCGCGGAATCCTGCTCGCCCTCTATCTCCGCGAGGTGCTCGCGGTCGGGGCGCCGGCCGAGCTGCCGCGGCTGCGCGACGTCGGCGCGATCGGCGATCGCGCGCCGGGCGACGGCCGCCTCGAACGGCAGTGGCGCACGTGGTGGGACATGACCGTCGAGCCGGAGGAGCATCCCTCCCCGGTGCCGCTCGAGCTCGTCGAGGCGTACGGCACGGCCATCGCCCTGCCCCGCAGCGGGGCCGAGGAGCTCGCCCGCGCCGTCGTGCCGCACGCCGGCGCGGCGCTCGCCTGGGTCGAGTGGGCCGAGGACGGCTACCGCACCGCTTCGAAGTCGCGGCGCGGCGACTCCTACCGGGCGTACGCCGGCACCATCGCCGAGCACGAGCGCGAGGTCGGCCGGCGCGCGCACTCCTTCGAGCTGAACGTCGAGGTGCTGCCGCTCGCCGAGGTCGGGGTGTGGTGGATCGGCCGCAAGACCGTCGCCGTCACTGACTCGCTGCGCAGCGACGCCGCCGCCTTCGACGACGCCATCCACCCGATCATCGCCGAGCTGGCGTAGGGCGGGTCGGTCAGGCGCGGAGCGCGCCGGCGGCCCTCGCGTTCCTTCAGCCGTCCAGCGGAAGGGCGGCGATCCAGCCGATGTCTCCCATATTCGGGTCTCTGCCGAGCGCCCGCCACGCGGACATGGCGACCTCGAAGCCGTCGCCCGACCACGGATGAAACCGACCGGTGTCGCCGTCGAGGTTGCCCATCACGGCATCCGTCAACAGCGCCTTCAGGATGACGGCACCCAGCTCGAGCACCCGCTCGTCGGAGACGCCCGGAAACGCGCGCCGGATCCTCCACGGCAACGCCCAGAGCTCGACATAGTCGTCCGTGAGCTCCTCGCGGAAGTCCGAGACGATCTCCTCGACGATGAGTTCATCAAAGGTCCGCTCCTTGCGGACATACACCCACTCCTCGCCCTCGTTCAAGAGGAGCGCCATCGGGCGTGGAAGCCAGATCGCCGAGAACTCCACCACGTGCTCCGGCGTGCAATCGGCGACGACGCGGGTCTCCGCGAGGGAGACATCCGCCCGGTCGTCCTCCCCCGGATCGTGGTCGAAGAGGAACCGTGCCGCGATCATTCCGCCTTCCCAGCGAACCGCCACTGCGCGGAGCCCCGGCGTCACCAGCCCCCGGAGCGCACGCTGCATCGACAGCAGCACCGAGGCCCTGACCGTCATCCTGGGCACCTCTCAGAAGCCATGCTCAACGCGCGTCCGCAGTCCCTGAGCACGAACCGATCGAGAGCTGTACGGGGGTCGCAGCACCTCGGCGGGGTCGAGGCCGAGTGCTCGGAGTTCTCGTTCGATGTCGGAGACGAAGGAGCGGATGCCGGCATCCACCTCCGCCCAAACGAATGGGCCGATGGCGGAGCCCGGGCGGTAGCAGGAGGCGACCAGCCAACCGCTCGGGGACGGCGTGATCTCCACCGCGTCCACTTCTTCGAGCGACATCGAGTCGAACTGGAAGCGGGCGCCAGGCGCTGCGCGCCACGCGGAGAGCAGCCAGGCGAGCTCGACGGCCGGGAAGCTCGGCTCTTCGAACAGGATGGCGTCATCCGACGCGATCCGAAGGGTGCCGTCGACCGCGATGAGGAAATCGGCCTGCGTGGCACCGCGCAGCTCCGCGGCATCCAACCGGTCCACCGAGATGTGCAACCGCATCGTTCCCCCAGGGCAGTCGCGGGCGGGATCAAGCGAGGAACACTCTCCGTTCCTCGCACGCTCGATTCAAGCACGAGCGGCTCGTCGGCGCGATCATCTCGACGTCGCAGGCCCGTCCCGCCAGATCCGTCCGCCCCTGGCCCGTGCCAGACTCGAACGCATGAGCATCTGGTTCGGCGAGCCCTCCCTCGAGTGGGCGAACTCCCGCAGCGACGGCACCGCGATCACGAGCCTCGGCATCGAGATGACCGAGCTCACCGACGACTCGCTGAAGGGGCGGATGCCGGTCGACGGCCGCACCCGCCAGCCCGGCGGGGTGCTGCACGGCGGGGCATCCGTCGCCCTCGCCGAGACGCTCGCGAGCTGGGGCGCGAGCATGACCGTCGACCCCGAGCAGTACTACTGCGTCGGCATGGAGATCAACGCGAACCACGTGCGCCCCGTCGCCGAGGGCTGGGTCTACGGCGAGGCGCGGCCGCTCACCCGCGGCCGCACCACCCAGGTCTGGGACATCCGCATCACCGACGAGCAGGGCCGGCCGGTCTGCATCTCGCGCTGCACCATGGCGGTGCTGCCGATCCCGTCGAAGTACTGATCCGTGGCCGGCCTCAGCCGCCGAAGACCTCCCGCAGTTCGGGCCACGCCGCCGCGCGCACGTACACCGGCACCCGGTCGATCGGCACCTCGACCTCGAACACGCGGTCGCCGGCCACCGGTTCGCCCGTCCAGGCATCCACCCAGTCCCCCGGCGGCAGCGCCACCTCGTGGCGCGAGCCGTCCTCCGTCACGACCGGCGAGACGAACAGCTCGCGGCCGAGGAACCACTGCAGCGGATGCGTCCACGCGGTCTCGAGCCCGGGGTGGTCGAAGTACACCGGCCGCATGAGCGGCGCGGAGCTGCGGATCGACTCGCGCGCCTCGGCGGCGAGGTACGGCACGAGCCGCTCGCGCAGCTGCGCGAACTCGCGGAACACCGGCAGCACCCGTTCGTCGCCGGTCTGCTCGGCGATGTTCCACGGCGTGCGGTCGCGCGAGGGCGCCCGATGGTGGTTGAACTCCGAGTGGTACTGCATGATCGGCACGAAGACCGAGGCGGCCGTGGCCCGCAGGTAGAGCTCGGCGCCCGGCACCGGGCCGGAGAAGCCGGCGAGGTCCCAGCCCCAGTACAGGATGCCGCTCGCCGCCGAGGACAGCCCCGCGAACATCGACCAGCGGAACGCCTCCCACGTGGAGTTCTCGTCGCCCGCCCAGAACGCGCCGTGCGCCTGCGATCCGGTGAACCCGGCCCGGCTGAACGTCACCGGCGCCTTGCCGGCCGAGCGCAGCAGCTCGCCGTACGCCGCCGCGTAGGCGACGGGGAAGCGGTTGTTGGCCTCGTCGCCGCGGCTGCCGTCGAGGGAGACGAGCTCGCGACCCCAGGCGTGCTCGCCGCCGTCGGTCTTGAAGCCGTCGATGCCGAGCTCCTCGACGAGGTAGCGGCGCTTCTCGGTCCACCAGCGCGCGGCGCGCGGGTCGGTGAGGTCGGGCATGAGCGACAGCGGGAACCACCAGCCGCGGTTCCGGTACGGCCGGAGGGCGCCGCGCCCGTCGGGCTCCCGCAGCAGCACGCCCTCGCGGATCGCCGCCTCGGCATCCGCCTTCGCCTGCCCCTCGGGGTGCGGGCGCAGCTTCATCAGCGGGATCTGCCAGAGGTGCACCCGGATGCCTCGGGCGTGCAGCTCGTCGACCATGCCCTTCGGGTCGGGCCAGGCGCCGTCGGCGGGGAACTCGAAGTCGGCCAGCCGGTGCGGCGAGCCGTCGGCGTCCACCGCGTAGCGGGCGTCGCGGAACGCGGTGAAGGTGCGCTCGTCGCTCCACGCCTCGATGACGACGGAGCCGACCGGCACGTCGTGCTCGCGGTGCAGATCGAGCTGGCGCATCACCTCGGCCTGCGTGTTCCACTCGTTGCCGCTCGCCCAGAGGCGGAACACCCAGTCGGGGAGCTCCTCCGGGCGGCCGACCTCGTCGAGGAAGGCGCCCAGCACCTCGGCGGGGGCGCCGTCGTAGACCGCCAGCTCGACGACGGGGTCCTGCGCCGCGCCGGCCGGGCCGGCCGAGGCATCCGCCGCGTCCACCTCGACCTCGACGACGAGCCGCTCGGCGCGGGACTCGCCCAGGTCGTACCAGCTGCGCCGCGAGGTGCGCACGTGGAAGCCCCAGCCCTCGCCGCCCACGACGTGCGCGAACGGCATCGGCAGGTAGGTCTTCCGCTCGGCGCCCTGGCTCTTGTACTGCTCGAAGACGACCGCGTCGAGGCTGCGGCCCCGATGGTCGAGCGCATCGAAGCGCTCGCCGAAGCCGGTGACGTGCTCGCCCGCCTCGAGCGGCAGCGCGAAGCGCACCCGGTGCACCCGCTCGCCGTCGGCGAGGAGCTGCACGCTGCCGGGCACGAGCCGGTCGCGGCCGAGCACGCGCACCGCCTCGTCGGGGGCGGTGCGCCAGCTCGCCGACGCGACCTCGAACCAGCGGGTGCGCTGCGCGCCGCCGTCTCCGTCGCGGCCCGTGAAGCGGTAGCGGAGCCGCGAGCCGGCGGCGGGCGCGTCGATCGTCGCCGCCCAGCCCCCCGCCGCGCGGGCGAGTCTGGCCTGCGCCGTGGCGAGGTGCCCGCCGTCGACCAGCTGCCCGCGGGAGCTGCGCGGCACCCGTCCGAGGGCGATCGTCTCGGCAGACTCGCCGCCGTCGGCATCGATCACGACGAACTCCAGCTCGACGGTCTCGACCTCGGCGCTCGCGCGCACCCCCAGGGCGAGCGGCTCCCCGGCGACCGGCAGCACCGGCCGGCGCTGCTCCGTGTCCTCGGAGTACGGATGCCCCGAACCGAACGGGCGGTGCCGGATCATGCGCGGACCCCCTCGTCGTCGCCGAGCTCGACCGCGAGCCGGAGCAGCATCGCGTGGCTCCACAGCAGCGGCTGCGCCACCGGCCCCCAGCGCTCGACCCATTCGTCGACCCGCTCGGGGGCGAGGAGGTGCTGCCCCACCTGCTCCGGCATGGCGCCGTCGGCGTCGGCCGTCGAGGCCGCCCAGGCGAGCAGCTCGCGCGCCCGCTCGACGTCGCCCGCCCGGGCGTGGGCGATGCCGAGGAAGCAGGACAGCAGCGGCCACTGCCCGCCGCCGTAGAAGGTGTCGTCGAGGTAGCGGTGCACGCCGTCCCCGACCGTGAGCTCCTGCTCGAGCCGCTCGATCGTCGCCGCGCCGAGCGGGGAGCCCGCCGCCACCACGTCGAGGAGTCCGACGACGGCGCCGAGGCTCGCGTCGACGGCGTCCGAACCGAGCCACTTGGCCAGATGGCCGTCGACGACCCCCTCGCCGGCGGCGCCGATCCGGGCGAGCGCGGAGCGCTCCGCCGCCGCAGCGACCGCGGAGCGCGCGGGGTCGAGCACGCCGAGCGCGAGCGACTCGCGCAGCCCCGCCGCGATGCAGCCGAGGGTGGAGACGTGCACGTGCTGCGCGTGCTCCTCCCACCAGTCGAAGCACGGACGGTCCCAGGAGGCGACGAGGTAGTCCACCGAGAGCTCGATCGCGCGGCGCCAGCGCGAGGCATCCGCACCGTGCCGGCGGACGTGCTCGCCGAGCGCCCAGAGCCAGGTGCCGTAGCCGTCGAGCTGGAAGTCCCACCACTCGTCGTCGCCCTCGCGTCCGTCGAACGTGAACCGGGTGGCGAGCATCTCGGCGTCGGGCACCGGGGCCCCCGCCTCGGCGGCGGCGACGATCTCGGTGATCCGGTCCGCGCGAGCCTCCAGCACCGCGGCGCACCAGTCGAAGAAGCGCTCGGCCGACTCCGCGCGACCGGCCGCCGACATCGCGTCGGCGATGAACGCGCCGTCGCGGAACCAGCTGTACCCGGCGTAGGCGGAGAACGTCGGGCTCGCCGGGTAGGCGCCGCCCGCGTCCTGGAGCGAGGCGATGAGCTCGGCGCTCGTCTCGGCGAGCTCGGGGATCGACGGCCTGCGGCCGGTCACGGGAAGGGTCATGCGTCGTGCTGCTTTCGTGTTCGGGGTGGTCTGGGGCGGGACCGCCGGGTCGATGGCCCCGCCGGCGCCGGCCGGCGCCCGGTCCGGGCGCGCGGCCGACGCGGGATCAGCCGATCGCGGCGTCGATGCGCGTGCTCGCGGAATCGAGCGCCTCCTCGACGGTCTTGCGACCGGCCTGGGCCTCGACGAGCTCCTCGGTCATGATGTCCTGCATCTCCTGCTGGCCCTTCGCGACGACGGGCGGCAGGGCGACCTGGTCGAGCGAGTCGAAGACGGCCTGCCGGTTGGCCGGGTCGCCGAGCTCGAGGTAGCTCGCGAGCGCGGCCTCGTCGGAGATCACCGGCAGCTCCCAGCCCGCGTCGAGACGGGTCTCGACCATCACGTCGCTCGAGGTGAGGAAGCGGGCGAACTCGGCTGCGGCATCCTGGTGCTTCGAGCCCGAGGAGACGCCGACCGCGTTCGAGAAGAGCGCGCTCGCCTGCTGGGTGTTGCCCGGCTCGACCGCGATGTCCCAGCCGAACGGCACGTCGGCGAAGGCGCCGAACATCCAGATGCCGGTGTGCAGCATCGCGAGCTTGCCGTCCGCGAAGAGGTTCGTGTCGAAGTCGGGCGTGCCCTGCCCCTGCTCGACCGTCGGCATGACGGTACCGCTCTTGCCCACGAGCCACTCGGCCGCCTCGACGCCCTCGGGGGTGTTGAACGCAGTCTTCGTGCCGGACTCGTCGAGGAACTCCCCGCCGTTCTGCGCGAGCACCTTGTAGAACTCGTAGAAGCTGACCGGCTGGTGATCGCCCCAGACGCCCGCGGCCTGGTCGGTGAGCTGCTCGGCCGCGGCCTGCTCGTCGGCCCAGGTCCAGTCGGAGGTCGGGTACTCGAGCCCGGCCGCGTCGAAGAGGTCCGAGTTGTAGAACAGCACGACGGTCGAGAACGAGCTCGGCAGCGCGTACTGCTTCCCGTCGGTGGCGTACGCCTCGAGCACGCTCTCGCGGTAGACGCCGGGGTCCTCGACCGGGATCTCGGCGAGCACGCCGTTCGCCTGGTACTGCGCGTAGTTCGCGTACTCGAGGTCGAACACGTCGGAGACGGTGCCGGCGGCGAGGTCGGTCTGCAGCGCGGTGCCGTAGTCGGCGTACGGCAGCGTGGTCACCTCGACGGTGATGTCGGGGTGCTCCTCCTCGAAGGCCGCGACGATCTTCTGCAGGTTCTCCTCGTTGCCGTCGTTCGAGATGAAGTTCGTGTACGTGATGGTCACGGGTCCGTCGGACTGCCCGCCGTCGGCGGTGCAACCGGTCATCACGAGGGCGGCCGCGGCGGCGATGCCGGCGGCGGTGAGCGCTGTGGTCCTCATTCGGGAATCTCCTTCGATCGTGTGAGGGGTGGTGCGGTGGGTGGTGCGGGGGAATTGCTCGGGTGATGCGGGCGACGCCCGGGCCGGCTACTTCAGCCCGGTGTTGGCGACGCCCTGGATGACGTACTTCTGCGCGAACAGGTAGATGGCGAGCATCGGCAGGATGCTGACGATGGAGCCGGCCATGACGACGTCCCACTGGGTGGTGAACTGGCCCTGGAGCCCGGCGAGCGCGACCGGCAGGGTCTGCACCTCCGGCGAGCGCAGGACGACGAGCGGCCAGAGGAAGCTGTTCCAGCTGCCCATGAAGGCGAACACCGCGAGGGTCGCGAGCGCGGGCCGGATGTTCGGCAGCATCACGGTCCAGAAGATGCGGAAGTGCCCGGCGCCGTCGAGGGCGGCGGCCTCGTCGAGCTCCGTCGGCACCTGGTTCATCGCCTGGCGCAGCAGGAAGATCCCGAACGCGCTCGCGAAGGTCGGCAGCAGCGCACCGAGGTAGGTGTCGACGAGCCCGAAGGCCTTGAGCTCGGCGAACAGCGGCACGACGAGCACCTGCAGCGGCACCATCATCGTCGCGAGGTAGGTGCCGAACACCGCCGTGCGGCCGCGGAACGGCAGCCGGCTGAACGCGTACGCCGCGGTGGCGCTCGTGAACAGCTGCACGAGCGTCGTGACGACCGCGAGCAGCAGGCTGTTGCCGATCACCCGCGCGAAGGGCAGCCGGGTGAAGAGCGTCGCGTAGGCCTCCAGGCTCGGATCGGCCGGCCACAGTGTCGGCGCGGAGTCGAGCCGGCTGTCGGCGTTCAGCGAGGTGACGAGGGTCCAGTAGAAGGGGAAGAACATCGCCACGGCGCCGAGCGCGATGACGAGGTGGAGCAGGATGCTCCGCCACGGCACGGGCCGCGGGCGGGACATGCGGGACGAGCGGATCGCGAGCGTCTCAGCCATAGTTCACCCACTTGCGCTGGCCGCGGATCTGCACGACGGTGACCGCGAGGATGACGATGAAGAGCATCCAGGAGAGGGCGGATGCCTCGCCGGCTCGGCCGTAGCGGAAGGTCAGGTCGTAGATCTGCTGCACGACGACCTGGGTCGCCCCGCCGGGCCCGCCGCCGGTCATCGCGTAGACCTGGTCGAACACCTGGAAGCCGTTGATGAGCGAGATGACGATGACGAAGAACGTGGCCGGCGAGAGCAGCGGCATGATGATCGAGACGAGCCGCCGCCACCAGCCGGCGCCGTCGACGCGCGCGGCTTCGAGCAGCGCGGGGTCGATGGCCTGCAACCCGGCGAGGAGGATCACCATGACGAAGCCGAGGTCCTTCCACGCCGAGGCGAGGATGATCGACGGCATCGCCCAGGCCGGGTCGGTCCACCAGCCCGGCCCCGCGATGCCGAACCACGCGAGCACCGTGTTGACGACGCCGTTCGCCGGGTTCAGCAGCCACCGCCAGACGAGGGCGACGACGATCCAGCTCGTGACGACCGGCAGGAAGTAGACGCCGCGGAGCAGGGTGCGGCCGCGGAGCGCGGTGTTCAGGCCGAGCGCGATGGCGAGGCCGCCGAGATAGACGAGCGGCAGGTACCCCGCGATGTACGCGAGCGTGTGCAGGAAGACCTCGCCGGTCTTCGGGTCGGCGAGGAGCTTCGCGTAGTTGTCGAAGCCGACCCAGTTGGCGGGTGCGAGCAGGTTCCAGTCGGTGAGGCTGATCCAGGCCGCGGCGACCATCGGGCCGAGCACGAACATCGCGAGCGGCACGGCGCTCGGCAGCAGGAACGCGAGGACGGTGAGCGCGTAGCGACGGCGGGCCGCGGGCGTGCGGCCACGACCCCCGGAGGGTGCGCGGCGCGACGCCGCGGGCGCTGGGCGCCCGGGGCGGGTGAGGGTGGCGGTCATGGCCGGCCGGCCTGCTCGACGAGGCGGGCGCGGATGAGGCGGGCCTGGTCGCCGGCCGCGTCCGCGTCGAACGGCGTGGCGAGGACGAGCGCGGCGGCGCCCTGCGCCCAGCTCTCGTCCTGCCAGGTCTCGACCTCGACGGGGATGCCGCGGAGGTGCCGCAGGAGGTGGGAGCGGAACGCGGGCTCGAAGCCGTACGACCAGTGCCGCCAGGCGTCGGTGCCCTCGCCGAGCACGACCACGAAGGCGGGGGCGATCGTGTGCACGACGCCCGCGAGCGTGCGTCCGAGCACGGCGCCGGCGTCGCCGAAGACCCGGCTCGCACGCTCGTCGCCGGCGTCGGCGGCGGCCCGGAGGGCGTCGATCCCGGCGGCGGCGGAGATGACGCCCTCGGCGCGCGCGCGGGCGACGAGCGCCGCCTCGCCGATGAGCGCCTCGAGGCATCCGTCGTTGCCGCAGTGGCAGCGCGGGCCGCCCTCGGCGACCGGGATGTGCCCGATCTCGCCGGCGCCCCCGTTCGCCGCGCGGAGCACCGCACCGTCGACGACGATGCCCGCGCCGACGCCCGTGCCGATCGTGACGACGAGGAAATTGTCGTGGCTGCGGCCGAGCCCGAACAGGCGTTCGGCGACGGCGAGGGCGTTCACGTTGTTCTCGACGATGACCGGGAGGCCGAGGGCCCGGCGGAGGGCGTCGCCGAGCTCGACCTTGCTCCAGTCGAGCGCGGGGGCGTCGACGACGCCACTGCCGGGCTGGTCGACGCTGCCCGGCACGCCGACGCCGACGCCGAGGAGCGGTGCTCCGCCGCCCCCGTCGAGGAAGTGGCGGATGCGTTCGACGAGCTCGGTGAGGTAGGTGCTCGCCATGGCGTCGAACGGCTCGCTGGCCGAGCGCAGCACGCGCCCGTCGATGCCGACCTCGACGAAGGCGACGTGGTCGGCGACGACCTTGACCCCGACCGCACGACCGGCGGAGGCGACGAGTCCGAGCATGCGAGCCGGGCGCCCGCCGCTCGAGGGGGCCTGCTCGAGCTCGGCGATGAGGCCGTCGGCGAGGAGGTCCTTCGTGAGCTGCGTGACGAGCGCGGGCGACACCGACAGCGCGCGGGCGAGGTCGGCGCGGGACGCCGGGCCGTTGGCACCGAGCTGGGCGAGGATCGCCGAGCGGGTGACGTCGGTGCGGGGGCTGGTGCGGTGCGCCATCTGAGCCTCTCTGCCGTGGCGGGTACTGGTGTTAATTTAGAACTAAATAAAGCCGAATAGCAAGTACCGCGTTCTGCGCATCCGAGCAACCCTGCCCGCGGGCCGTGCTCGCCCGCGCGTGTGGGAGAATCGACGGGTCCACCTCGGACGCCCCTTCACCCCCAAGGAGCCATCGCTCGCATGTGCGGCATCGTCGGCATCGTCTCCACCGAGCCGGTCAACCAGCAGATCTACGACAGCCTGCTGCTCCTGCAGCACCGTGGCCAGGACTCGACGGGCATCGCCACCGCCGACGGTCCCGTCTTCCACATGATCCGTTCGCGCGGGCAGGTGCGCGAGGGCTTCCGCACCCGCGACATGCGCTCGCTCATCGGCAACATGGGCCTCGGGCACGTGCGCTACACCACGAAGGGCGCCGCCGAGCGCGAGGAGGAGGCGCAGCCGTTCTACGTGAACGCGCCCTACGGCATCGTCCTCGTGCACAACGGCAACCTCACGAACACCCGCGAACTCTCGAGCGAGCTGTTCTCGATCGACCGCCGGCACGTCAACTCGACGAGCGACACCGAGATGCTCCTGAACGTGCTCGCCACCGAGCTGCAGAGCCAGATCACCGGGCTCGAACTCGACCCCGATCAGGTCTTCGCCGCCGTCGAGGCCGTGCACCAGCGCGTCGAGGGCTCCTACGCGGTCATCTCGATGATCGCCGGCTACGGCCTGCTCGCGTTCCGCGACCCCTTCGGCATCCGTCCGCTGATCCTCGGCCGTCGCCTCACCGAGGCCGGCAAGGAGGAATGGATCGTCGCGAGCGAGTCCCTCGTGCTCGAGAACGGCGACTACGAGATCGTGCGCGACGTCGAGCCCGGCGAGGCGATCTTCATCGCCCTCGACGGCACCATGGTCTCGCGCCAGTGCGCGAAGAACCCCCGCCTCGTGCCGTGCTCCTTCGAGTACGTCTACCTCGCCCGCCCCGACTCGGTGATGAACGGCATCTCCGTCTACGAGGCGCGCCTCCGCATGGGCAACCGCCTCGCCGACACCGTCGCCACGCACATGCCGCTCGGCGACATCGACGTCGTCATGCCGATCCCCGACTCCTCGCGGCCCGCCGCGATGCAGGTCGCGCAGAAGCTCGGCATCGAGTACCGCGAGGGCTTCTACAAGAACCGCTACGTCGGCCGCACCTTCATCATGCCGGGGCAGGCCGAGCGCAAGCGCTCCGTGCGGCAGAAGCTGAACGCGATGGGCACCGAGTTCAAGGGCAAGAACATCCTCATCGTCGACGACTCGATCGTGCGCGGCACCACCTCGCAGCAGATCGTGCAGATGGCCCGCGACGCCGGCGCCAACAAGGTGACGTTCACCTCGGCCGCCCCGCCCGTGCGCTACCCGCACGTCTACGGCATCAACATGCCGAGCCGGCAGGAACTCATCGCGCACGGTCGCAAGATCCCCGAGATCGCCGCCGAGCTGGGTGCCGACCACATGATCTTCCAGGAGGTCGCCGACCTCCAGGCCGCGATCACCGAGGGCACCTCGATCACCGAGCTCGACCTCTCCTGCTTCACGGGCGAGTACGTCACGGGCACCGTCACGCCCGAGTACCTCGACTGGGTGGAGCGCACGCAGCTCAGCTGAGCCGGAGCATCCGCTTCCCGAGTTGCCCGAGTTTCATGGAAGTCGGGCAACTCGCGGGGTGAACCCGGTCAGTCAACTCGCGGGGTGAACCCGGTCAGTCGTCGACGCGGTGCGTCTCGTCGCGCTCGGCGACGACGCGCTTCGTGCGGCGCGCGAGCGCGCGGTCGACGATGAGCGCGGTGAGGGCGCCGAGCGCGGCACCGATCGCGACCCCGCCGAGGAGCAGGAAGCCGAACACCTGCCCCGGGTCGTACGTGAAGTCCTGGGCGACGCGGTCAGGATCGGGCGTGATGGCGAGCGAGAGCACGAGCGCGACGAGGGCGCCCACCACGGCGCCGACGAGCAGGAACGCACCGTAGCGCGGCGAACGGCGCACGACGACCTCGTCGCGGCTCGTCTCGGTCTCGACGACGGGCTCGACCGGGGCGGATGCCTCGGGCTGCGCGGGCGCCTCGGGCTGGACCTGCCCCTCCGGCTGAGCCGGCGCGGATGCCGCGTCGGCGGCGGGTGCCTCGGCGCCCCGGTCGGCGGCGGGCTCGGGCTGGTCGTCGGTGCTCACCCCTCCATTGTCCCGCATCGGCTCACGGCGCGGGACCGGGACGGAAACGGCGCCGGCCGGGAGCCTCGCTGGACTCCCGGCCGACGCCGGACTTCGGGGATGCCGCGGCCTACGCCTCGGTGCGCGTAGCCCGGCGGCGCAGGAGCACGACGAGGACCACCGCGATCACGAGCAGCAGCAGCGCCACGCCGCCCCAGATCAGCCAGGGACTGACCCCGGCCGTCTCGGCGACCTCGGCGGTGCCGGCGTCGGTGCGCTCGACCTCGCCGTCGTCCGTCGCGACGGCCGGCGCGGCCACGCCGCAGTCGGCCGGCAGTTCGATGCTGAACGACACGGGGTCGAGCTCCTCGCCCGCGGCGTAGGTGCCGAAGGCCGCAGCGCCCTGCTCGGTGAGCACGGCCGGCACGTCGACGGCGGCGAGGACGCTGCCCTCGAGCGCGAGGCCCGACACGTCGAGCTCGGCGAAGCGCACGGCATTCGCCTCGACGGGCGCACCCTCCTGGGTGGTGCCGGTCACGTCGAGCAGCAGGTAGGCCTCGTCGGCGCTCGCGAACTCGAGCTTCGGGTTCGCGATCGTCGTGTCGAGCGCGCCGTCGTGGCCGGTGAACTCGACCGAGCCGGGGAACGCGACGACGCCGCGCACCGTCTTCGCGTCGAGCGAGCCGGTGCCGCCGGTGAACGCGAAACGCCCGTCCTGCTCGCTCGCGCCCGCGACGGTCCAGCCGCCGTTCGCGATGCCGCTCTCGAGGTACTGCAGGAAGCTCGCCTTGAAGCCCCAGTCGAGGCTCGCGGTCGTGACGGCGCACTGCTCGGCCGCCGCGGCGACGGTGAACACGACGCCCTTCGAGACCGAGCCCTGGAAGGTCAGCGTGTGCTGGCCCGGCTCGAGTCCGGCGGGCAGCGAGCCCGTCCAGGTCACGACGCCGTTCGCGTCGGCCGTGAGGTTCTCGGCGAGGACCGTCGGCGTGGAGTAGACGACGACCATGATGCCGGTCTCGTTCGGCTCGAAGCCGTCGACCGAGATCGTGACGGGCTTGCCGGCGATCAGCTCGGCGAGCACGGCCGGGTCGAGCTGGATGCCGGTGGTCGCCGGCGGCGTCAGCGGCACGGGCTTCGTGGCCGAGGCGGGCGTCGCCGAGGCGGTGGTGCCCGAGCTGCCGGCCGGAGCCGCGCCGGGGCTGCCGATCACGACGGTGATCGGGTCGAGCGCCTTGCCGGTGCCGTAGTAGCCCTGGAACGCGTCCGCGCCGGCCGCGGTCAGGGTCGCCGGGGCCCCGGCAAAGCGGGTCGCGCCGCCCACCGTGGACTTCGCGGCGGCGCCGAGGTCGACGGTCGCGAAGTCGATCCGGGAGCCGTTCGCCGTCAGCTCGAGCACACCGCTGGTGGCGCTCGTCACGCGCAGCGTCGGGTTCGAGAAGGTCAGGTCGAGGATGCCGCCGTGGCCGGTGAAGCGCACGGAGCCGGAGTACTCGGCCGTGCCGGTGCCGCGGGCCGCGGTGAAGCTGCCGCCGGACTGGCCGAACTGGAACGCGCCGCCGGCCTGCGTCGCGCCGGAGCCGACCGTGATGGAGCCGCGGGCGATCGGCCCGACGACGTACGAGCGGAACGCGTCGGCGATCCCCCAGCTGAGCGATCCGCTCGAAACGGGCTTGGTCGTGCCCGGGTTCGTGGGCGTCACGGGGGGCTTCGGCTTCGGCGGGACGACCGTGCCGCCCGCGACCGTGATCGGCGCGAAGGCGTCGAGCGAGCGATCTGTCAGCGAGAGGCCGTGCGCCGCCGAGGAGGCGACCGTGTAGCGCTTCTTCGGGTCGAGCTTGCCCGCGGGCACCTTCAGCTCGACGGTGAACGCGCCGTTCACGACCTCGCCCGGCTTCACCCAGGCGAGCGCGGTCCAGCCGTCGGCGACGAGCGGGCCGTTGCCGGTCCAGATCGTCGCATCGCCGAGGAGCACGTACACGCCCTGCGCCGCGCCGGCCCCGGTGTACCCGGTGCCGCTGACGGTGAAGGTCTGCGCCTTGCCGGCATCAACGTCCTTCGACGGGGTGACCGAGAGCTTCGGGTTCGGCGCGTCGGCCTTGAGCGCGATGGGCGTGAACGCGTCCATCGTGCGGTTCAGCGCCGAGAGGCCGTGCGCGGCCGAGGAGGCGACCGTGTAGCGCTTCGCCGGGTCGAACGACTTGGCGGGCACCTTCAGCTCGACCGTGAACTTCCCGTCGACGATCTGGTTCGGCATGACCCAGTCCATGGCGGTCCAGCCGTCGGCGACGAGCGGGCCGTTGCCGGTCCAGATCGTCGCGTCGCCGAGGAGCACGTACACGCCCTGCGCTGCACCGGAGCCGACGTAGCCGGTGCCGGTGACCGTGAAGGTCTGCGCGGCGGCCGGGTCGACGTTCGTCGCCGGCGTGACAGTCAGGGTCGGCTTCGCCGCGCCCGGCTTGAGCGCGATCGGCGCGAAGGCGTCGAGCGACCGGTCGGTCGCCGAGAGCGCGTGCGCCGCCGAGGAGGCGACGGTGTACCGCTTCGCCGGGTCGAGGGTGCGCGCCGGCACCTTCAGCTCGACGGTGAACTTCCCGTCGACGATCTCGGCCGGCTTCACCCAGGTCTGCACGGCCCAGCCGTCGGCGACGAGCGGGCCGTTCCCGGTCCAGATCGTCGCATCGCCGAGGAGCACGTACACGCCCTGCGCCGCACCCGGCCCGGTGTAGCCCGTGCCCGTCACGGTGAACGTCTGCGCGAGGGTCGAGTCGACCTCGGTCGCGGGCGTCGCCGTCAGCGTCGGCTTCGCGGGCTGCGGTGCCGTGGCGAAGGCGATCGGGGTGAACGTCTCGAACCCGGCGTGCTTGGCACCACCACCCGAGTACGTGTAAATGCCGTAGTTCCCGTCAGCCAACGCCGCCGCGAACTCGCGCACCGTCAACTCGACCTGGAACGACCCATCCGCGTTGATCGCGACCGCGCCACGCGCAGCCCCACCGATCGTCGCGACGTCCTCCGGGTTCACGACCCACTTCTGCGAGTCCACCACCCGCGCCGACGACGCCGCCCCAGCACTCGGCTTCCACTCATCCAGGAACGACCCGAACACCACGTACGCGCCACCGAACTTGCCCGCCAGCGGCGGACGTGTCCCATCCGTCGACGGCGACACCGGCACGAACCCCGTCCCCGACACCGTCACGACCTCACCAGCCGCATCCAAGCCACTCGACTTCGACACCGACACCACCGGCACCACCGGGGCGGTGGCGAAGGTGATCGGGGTGAAGGTCTCGAACCCGGCGTGCTTGGCACCACCACCCGAGTACGTGTAAATGCCGTAGTTCCCGTCAGCCAACGCCGCCGCGAACTCGCGCACCGTCAACTCGACCTGGAACGACCCATCCGCGTTGATCGCGACCGCGCCACGCGCAGCCCCACCGATCGTCGCGACGTCCTCCGGGTTCACGACCCACTTCTGCGAGTCCACCACCCGCGCCGACGACGCCGCCCCAGCACTCGGCTTCCACTCATCCAGGAACGACCCGAACACCACGTACGCGCCACCGAACTTGCCCGCCAGCGGCGGACGTGTCCCATCCGTCGACGGCGACACCGGCACGAACCCCGTCCCCGACACCGTCACGACCTCACCAGCCGCATCCAAGCCACTCGACTTCGACACCGACACCACCGGCACCACCGGCTGCTTCACGGTGATCGGCGCGAAGGCGTCGAGGGAACGGTCGGTCGCGGACAGCTCGTGCGCCGCCGAGGAGGCGACCGTGTACGTCTTCGCGGGGTCGAACTTCCCGGCGGGGATCGTGATCGTCTTCGAGAACGCGCCGTCGTTGAACTCGCGCGGCATCACCCAGCTCTGCGCGAGCCAGCCGTCAGAGACGAGCGGGCCCTCGCCGGCCCAGATGCCGGTCTCGCCGATCAGCAGGTAGGCGCCGTTCTTGGCGCCCTCGCCGACGAAGCCGGTGCCGCTCACGGTGAAGACGTTCTGCACGGCGGGGTCGACGTTCGTCGCCGGGGAGATCGAGAGCTGCGGCGCTGCGGCCGCGAGCGGCGCAGCGGCCTTCGCGGCCGGGGCCTTCGCGGCGGGAGCAGCGGGCTCGACGGCCGGCGTCTCCGCAGCGGGCGTCTCGGCGGCGGGCGCCTCGGCCGGCGCGTCGGAAGCGGGAGCCTCCGGAGCCGCGGATGCCTCAGCGGGTGCGCCGCCCGCGTCGCCCGTGCCCTCGCCGCTGCCATCGGCCGCGGGCGCGAGCTGCGCCTCGGCGACGAGCGGCGCCGGCGTCGTCGCCTCGTCGGCGAGCGCCGGTCCGGCGGAGATGAGCGAGCCTCCCGCCACGAGCAGGGCGGCGAGGGCGCTCGCGAGCCAGCGGTTCGCCGTCCTGGCGCGGGTCGCCGGTCGAGCGGTGGTCGGTGACGGTGTCTTCACGACGCGGTCCTCCAGGCATGGCGAAGCCGCGCGGCGCACGTCGGCGAGCGCGGCTTCGGAGATGGTGATCGGGGGAAACCAAATGAGGTTAGGCTTGGCTAAGACGAACCTAAGCCTCGAGCTGACACCCTGTCAATATTCAGGGTAGGCTAACCTCACTCCCGATGACCTCACGCACCAGCCCCCGCTCGGCGCGCATGCGCCTCGCCGCTCTCGCGACCCTCGCGGTCGTGCTCCTCAGCGGCTGCGCCACCGGAGCGGCGGCAGGACCCGAGTCCGTCGCCCCGAACTGCATCGACGCCGACGTGCCGTTCGCCGAGCTCGCGATCGAGCAGACGCCGCGCGAGACCGTCGGCGAGTCGACGGCCTGCCTCGCGAACTCCGCTCTCCCGGTCGTCGACAGCGACGAGCAGCCCGCACTGCCGGTGACGGTCACCGATGCGAAAGGCACCGAGGTCACGGTCGAGGATGCCTCGCGCATCCTCCCCCTCGACATCTCCGGCTCCCTGGCGGCGACGGTCTTCGGCCTCGGCCTCGGCGACCGCGTCGTCGGCCGCGACGGCTCGACCGGCTTCGCCGAGGCGGCCGAGCTGCCGGTCGTCACGCACGGCGGTCACAGCATCACGGCCGAGGCGATCCTCGCCCTCGACCCGAGCGTCGTCATCACCGACACGACGCTCGGCCCCCTCGACGTGCTCGACCAGCTCCGCGACGCCGGCATCCCCGTGGTCCTCACCACCTCCGAGCGCAGCCTCGACACCATCGACGTGCTCATCGAGCAGGTCGCCGCCGCCCTCGGCGTGCCCGAGCGCGGCGGGCTGCTCGCCGCCCAGGTCGACGAGGAGCTCGCCCGCACGACCGCGGAGATCGCCGCGGCCGTGCCCGCCGACCCCGAGGTGCGCCCGCGCGTCCTGTTCCTCTACGTGCGCGGTTCCGCGAACGTCTACTACCTCTTCGGCGAGGAGTCCGGCGCCGACGCCCTGATCGAGGCGATCGGCGGCGTCGACATCGCCGGCGAGATCGGCTGGAAGGGCATGCGCCCCGTGACGGCCGAGGCGCTCGTCGCGGCGCAGCCCGACGTCGTGCTCCTCATGACCGACGGGCTCGAGTCGGTCGGCGGCGTCGACGGACTGCTCGAGCGCGTGCCGGCCCTCGCCTCGACCCCCGCGGGCGAGCACCGCCGATTCGTCGACATGGCCGACACCGAGATCCTGAGCTTCGGGCCGCGCGCCCCGCACATCGTCGACGCCCTCGCCCGCGCCGTCTGGGCGCCGACCCAGTCCGGCCCGCTGCCGTGACCGGCACGGCCGAGACGGGCACCGCCAGCGAACCCCTCGACACCGTCACCGCCCCGCCGAGCGGCCGGGTCACGCTGCGCACGCGCCGCACCCTGCTCTTCACCGGGCTCGCGCTCGGTCTCGTCGTCGCGGCCGTCGTCGCGGCGGGCACCGGGCAGCTCGCCATCCCGCCCGGGGAAGTCTGGGCCTCGATCCTCCGCGGCCTCGGCCTCTCGAACACCCCCGAGACCGTGCCGAACGCCGACTCGGCCCTCTGGAACATCCGCTTCCCCCGGGTCGCCATGGCGGTCCTGATCGGCGCCGCCCTCGCCGTCGCGGGAACCGTGATGCAGGCGATCTTCGCGAACCCGCTCGCCGAGCCCGGCGTCGTCGGCGTCTCCTCGGGCGCCGCGCTCGGCGCCGCGAGCGCCATCGTGTTCGGCTGGACCGCGGCCGGCGACCTCGTCACGGCCGGCGCGGCGTTCGTCGCGGGCCTGCTCACGACCCTCCTCGTCTACTTCACGAGTCGCGCCGGCGGCCGCACCGAGGTGGTGACGCTGCTCCTCACCGGCATCGCCATCAACGCCTTCGCGGGCGGCGCGCTCGCGTTCCTGACCTTCCTCGGCGACTCCGGCTCCCGCGAGGAGATCGTGTTCTGGCAGCTCGGCTCCCTGAACGGCGCCCGCTGGCAGGAGGTCGCCGTGATGCTGCCGCTCATCGCCGTCGCGATCACCGGGGCGCTGCTCCTCGGCCGCACGCTCGACCTCTTCTCGCTCGGCGAGCGCGGAGCGCGCCACCTCGGTGTGCGGGTCGAAGCGGTGCGGATCACGTCCATCGTGCTCGTCGCCGTGCTCGTCTGCTCGGCCGTCGCCTTCGCCGGCATCATCGGCTTCGTCGGCCTCATCGTGCCGCACCTCATGCGCATGGCGATCGGGCCCGCGCACCGACCGCTGCTCATCGCGAGCGCGCTCGGCGGCGCGCTGCTGCTCCTCCTCGCCGACCTCGCGGCGCGCACCCTCGTCCCGATGGCCGAGCTGCCGATCGGCATGCTCACTTCGCTCATCGGCGGCCCGTTCTTCTTCTGGCTGCTGCTGCGCACGCGTCGACGCTCGGGGGGCTGGGGATGACTCGGCCCGCCACGCTCGAGGCGCGGGGGCTGTCCGTCGAGATCGACGGCGCCCGGCTCCTGCACGACGTCGACTTCGCAGCGCACGCCGGCCGGGTGCACGCCCTCATCGGGCCGAACGGCGCCGGGAAGTCCACGCTGCTCGCCGCGCTCTCCGGCGATCTGCCGGCCGCCGCGGGCGAGGTGCGGCTCGGCGACGCCCCGCTCGCGGGCCGCAGCCCGAAGGCCCTCGCCCGCGAGCGCGCGGTGCTCACGCAGGACCACCGCGTGTCCTTCCCCTTCCCCGTGCGCGAGGTCGTCGCGATGGGCCGCCACCCGTGGGCGCGGACCCCGGCGGCCGACGAGGACGACGCGATCGTCGACGACGCGCTCGCGGTGACGGATGTCTCGCACCTCGCCCACCGCACGGTGCCCTCGCTCTCGGGCGGCGAGCGGGCCCGGGTCGCGCTCGCCCGCGTGCTCGCTCAGCGCACCCCCGTGCTGATGCTCGACGAGCCCACCGCCGCGCTCGACCTGAAGCACCAGGAGGACGTGCTGCGCCTCGCCCGCGCCCACGCGCTCCGCGGCGACACCGTGCTCGTCGTGCTGCACGA
Source organism: Agromyces mediolanus (assembly GCF_044917495.1). Taxonomy (GTDB): domain Bacteria; phylum Actinomycetota; class Actinomycetes; order Actinomycetales; family Microbacteriaceae; genus Agromyces; species Agromyces mediolanus_B. The sequence goes on from NZ_JAVSSI010000022.1 coordinate 28,361, forward strand.
TCTCAACCTCGCGGCCGCCTACGCCGACGACGTCACCCTGCTCCGCGCGGGCCGCGTCGTGGCGACCGGCTCGCCCGCGGAGGTGCTGACCGCCGAGCGCATCGAGGCCGTCTACGGCCAGGCCGTCGAGGTGCTGCCGCACCCGAGCACCGGCGTGCCGCTCGTGCTGCCGATCCGCTGAGGCCATCTGGTTCCCGAGCCCGTCGAGGGGCCAGTCGGTTCCCCGAGCCCGTCGAGGGGATCCACGCTTCGAGCAGCTCAGCGAACCAGACCTGGTTCCCCGAGCCCGTCGAGGGGCGTTGACTCCGCCGCGGGGTTGGATTTTCGGGATTCCACAGAGATTTGCAATCTACCGCCCTGTAGCTGGCATTTTCCGCAGTAGGTGCGAGACAATCTCATACCGATGGACTTTTGGGCGACCATCCATGACTCGCCACCACCTGTAGATGAATGCGACCAAGGACTGTAGGCAGATGACGAACACCCCCGATTGCTTGGCACTGACTGGCGGCGGAACACTCGACACGCTGTGGGTGCTCGCCGCAGCGCTTCTCGTCAGTGCCGGCGCCGCAGTTCTCCTCATCGCGCGGCGAAAGCCGCGCAGCGGGGTGGGCCTCGTCTTGGTCCTGCTCCTGGCATCGGGTGGCGGGGTCAGTCTTCAGCTCGGTGCTCCGCAGGCCGCACACGCCGCTGGAAACGACTGCACGCCGAAACCGGCCCCCGCGCCGACGCCGAACCCGACCCCCACGCCGACGCCGAACCCGACCCCCACGCCGAACCCCCAGCGCGAGGTCGCGACGGGCACCCGGCCGAAGGGGCCGAGCCGCTCGGCGGGCATCGCCCAGCAGCCGACGACGGTCCGCGAGTACCTCGTGCTCGAGTACGCGCCGTCGAAGCGCGGGCAGGCG
>NZ_JAVSSI010000023.1:0-21409 GCF_044917495.1 Agromyces mediolanus
AAATAAGATGAAATATTTTATATTTTATTTTTTTTTTTTTTATTAGTTTTGTTATTCACATAACGGAGCCCCCCACCCGGTCGCGCGGGGGGTTGTGCCGCCCGGGTTAGGCGAGCTGGTACCCCCCCCCCCGGTGCAGCACCCCCGGGGCGGCGGGGCGGGGCGGCCGGCGGGCGGGGCGGCCCCCCCCCCCCGCCCCAGGACCCAGACCGAGCTCGTCGAGCGCCGGGAGCACGACGTCCGCCGTCTCGACCGGCGCGAGGCGCACCGCGAGCGCACCGGCCTGCACCCGGCTCACGTCCAGCAGGTTCGTCACGAGCTCGGCGAGCGAGTCGAGGCTCTCCGCGGCGGTGTCGAGCAGCTCCGCCCGCTCGCCCGCCGGGAGCCGCAGCTCGGGGGAGCGGAGCGCGCTGATCGCCGCCGAGGCCGAGGTGAGCGGGCGGCGCAGATCGTGCCCGACCGCGGCGAGCAACGCCGAGCGCACCTTGTCGGTCTCCGCGAGCTCGGACGCCTCCTCCGCCGCGGAGGCGAGCGCGCCGTGCTCGATCGCGGCATCCAGCTGCGTCGCGATGACCTGCAGCAGGCGGCGCTCCGAGGCATCCAGGTCTGGGCCGTGCAGTTCCAGCGTGCCGCGCTCGCCGATGGGGACCAGCGCGACCCGGTCGTCGCGGGTCGGCTCGCCGTCGGCGACGCGGGGCTCGCCGTCGATCAGGAGCCGCACGCCGGAGAGGCCGAACGCCTCCCGCGTGCGCGTCACCATCGCCTGGAGCGCGTCCTCGCCGCGCAGCACGCTGCCGGCCATCGTCGCGAGCAGCTGCGACTCCGCCGCCGCCCGCTTCGCCTCCCGCGTGCGCCGCGCCGCCTGATCGACGACGTAGCTCACGAGCAGCGCGTTCGCGACGTAGAACACGAGCGCGAGGAACTGCCGCGGATCGGCGATCGTCAGCGTGTGCACCGGCGCGACGAAGAGGAAGTTCAGCGTGATCCCCGACAGCACCGCCGCGAACAGGCCCGGCCAGATGCCGCCGACGAGGGCGACGACGATGACGAGCAGCTGGTAGGCGAGCACATCGCTCGTGATCGAGGTCTCGGTGTGGAACTGCAGCAGCACCCAACTGAGCAGCGGGCCCGCGATCAGCGCGACCACGAAGCCGACGAGGAGGCGGGTGCGGCTGAGCGCGCCGCCGAGCCGGGGCAGCGACACCGCGGCGCCGGCCGCCGCGTGCGTCACGATGTGCACGTCGATGTCGCCGGACTCGCGGATGACGGTCGCCCCGATGCCGGGGCCCGAGAAGGCCGCGGCCAGCCGGGAGCGGCGGCTCACGCCGATGACGAGCTGGGTGGCGTCGGCTGAGCGGGCGAACTCGACGAGGGCGCGCGGCACGTCCTCGCCGACGACCTGGTGGAAGGTGCCGCCGAGCTGCTCGACGAGCGTGCGCTGGGCGTCGAGGGCGCCCGGATGCCGCGCCCGCATGCCGTCGGGCTTCGTGACGTGCACCGCGATGAGCTCGCCGCCGGAGGAGCGCGAGGCGATCCGCGCCCCGCGGCGGAGCAGGGTCTCGCCCTCCGGGCCGCCCGTCAGCGCCACGACGACGCGTTCGCGGGCCTCCCACTTGTGGCTGATGCCGTGCTCGGCCCGGTACGCCTTCAACGCCGAGTCGACCTCATCGGCGAGCCAGAGCAGCGCGAGCTCGCGGAGCGCCGTGAGGTTGCCGAGCCGGAAGTAGTTCGACAGCGCCGCGTCGATCCGCTCGGCCGGGTAGACGAGCCCGCCGGAGAGCCGGTCGCGGAGCGCCTGCGGCGCCAGGTCGACGACCTCGATCTGATCGGCCGCGCGCAGCACGCGGTCGGGGATGGTCTCCCGCTGCGGCACCCCGGTGATCTGCAGCACGACGTCGCCGAGCGACTCGATGTGCTGCGTGTTCACCGTCGAGATGACGTCGATGCCGGCGTCGAGGAGCTCCTCGACGTCCTGCCAGCGCTTCTCGTGCCGGGAGCCGGGGGCGTTCGTGTGCGCGAGCTCGTCGACGAGCGCGACCTCGGGGCGGCGGGCGAGGAGCGCGTCGAGGTCGAGCTCCTCGAGCGGCATCCCGCGGTGCACGGCGACCCGGCGGGGGACGATCTCGAGCCCCGCCGTCATCGCCGCGGTCGCCCGCCGGCCGTGCGTCTCGACGAAGCCGACGACGACGTCGCGGCCCTCGCCGAGGAGACGCCGGCCCTCCTCGAGCATCGTGTACGTCTTGCCGACGCCGGGCGCGGCGCCGAGCAGCACCCGCAGCCGACCCCGTTTCATGTGGTCATCCTCCCACCCGAGCCGTTCAGAGCTCCGCCAGCGCGAGGTTCAGGCGCAGCACGTTCACGGTCGGCTCGCCGAGGTACCCGGCGTCGCGGCCCTGCACGAAGCGCTCGACGAGGGCGGCGACCTCCCGCTCCGGCAGTCCGCGCGCCTCCGCGACCCGGGCCACCTGCAGCCGGGCGTACGCGGGGCTGATGTGCGGGTCGAGGCCCGAGCCCGAGGCCGTCACCGCGTCGGCCGGGATCTCCTCCGGCGCGACGCCGTCGGCCCCGGCGATCGCCGCCCGCCGCTCGGTGATCGCCGCGACGAGGTCTGCGTTCTCGGGCCCGTAGTTGCTGCCGCTGGACGCGCCGCCGTCGTAGCCGTCGCCGGCCGCGGAGGGCCGCGGCTGGAACCACTCCGGCAGCGGCGCGCCCTCGGCATCCGTGAACGACTGCCCGATCAGGGCCGAGCCGACGACCGCGCCGTCGGCGTCGCGGACGAGCGAGCCGTTCGCCTGGGCGGGCAGCGCGAACTGGCCGACGCCGGTGACGACCGCCGTGTAGCCGACGCCGAGCACGAGGGTCAGCAGCAGCATGGCGCGGAGCGCGACCCAGTGGGTGCGGAGGGTCGAGCGGGTGGTGCTCATGGGAGGTCCTTTCGCTCCGGGTCCGGTCAGAACCCGGGGATGAGGCTGACGACGAGGTCGATCAGCTTGATGCCGATGAACGGTGCGACGATGCCGCCGAGGCCGTAGACGAGGAGGTTGCGGCTGAGCACGGCGCTCGCGCCGCCCGGCCGGTACTTCACCCCGCGGAGGGCGAGCGGGATGAGGAAGACGATCACGATCGCGTTGAAGATGATCGCCGAGAGCACGGCGGAGGCCGGGGAGTGCAGCTGCATCAGGTTCAGCGCTGCGAGCCCCGGGAACACCCCGGCGAACATCGCCGGGATGATCGCGAAGTACTTCGCCAGGTCGTTCGCGATCGAGAAGGTCGTGAGCGCGCCGCGGGTGACGAGCAGCTGCTTGCCGATCCGCACGATGTCGATGAGCTTCGTCGGGTCCGAGTCGAGGTCGACCATGTTGCCCGCCTCCTTCGCGGCGGAGGTGCCCGTGTTCATCGCCACGCCGACGTCGGCCTGCGCCAGGGCGGGCGCGTCGTTCGTGCCGTCGCCCGTCATCGCGACGAGGTTGCCGCCCTCCTGCTCGCGCCGGATGAGCGCGAGCTTGTCCTCCGGCGTCGCCTCCGCGAGGAAGTCGTCGACGCCGGCCTCCTTCGCGATGGCGGCCGCGGTGAGCGGGTTGTCGCCCGTGATCATCACGGTGCGGATGCCCATCGCGCGGAGCTCGGCGAAGCGCTCGACGAGCCCGGCCTTCACGACGTCCTTCAGGTGCACGACGCCGAGGACGCGGGTGGCGCCGTCGGTCGCGCGCTCCGCGACGACGAGCGGCGTGCCGCCCGAGCTCGAGATCGCCTCGACGCGCTCGTCCAGTTCCGCGAGCAAGGAGGAGGGCAGACGTCCGGATGCCTCGACCCAGGCGAGCACCGCCGAGCCCGCGCCCTTCCGCACGATGCGGCCGTCGGCGAGGTCGAGCCCCGACATCCTCGTCTGCGCGGTGAACGGCACGACCTCGCCGGCCGGCCGGCCCGCGCCCGAAGCGGGGAAGGCGACGCCGCGCGTCACGGCGAGCTCCACGATGGAGGCGCCCTCCGGGGTCGGATCGGCGAGCGAGGCGAGGGCCGCCGCGCGCACCAGTTCGGACTCCTCGACGCCGGGCAGCGGCACGAAGGCGGTCGCGCGACGGTTGCCGTAGGTGATGGTGCCGGTCTTGTCGAGCAGCAGCGTCGTGACGTCGCCGGCCGCTTCGACCGCGCGGCCCGACATGGCGAGCACGTTGCGCTGCACGAGCCGGTCCATGCCGGCGATGCCGATCGCCGAGAGCAGGGCGCCGATGGTCGTCGGGATGAGGCAGACGAGGAGTGCGACGAGCACGGGGATCGACGCCGGGGTCGCGGCGTACGAGGCGATCGGGTTCAGCGTCAGCACGACCACGACGAAGACGATCGACAGGCTCGCGAGCAGGATGTTCAGTGCGATCTCGTTCGGCGTCTTCTGCCGGGCGGCGCCCTCGACGAGCGCGATCATCCGGTCGACGAAGGTCTCGCCCGGCTTCGACGTGATGCGCACGACGATGCGGTCGGAGAGCACCCGCGTGCCGCCGGTGACCGCGCTGCGGTCGCCGCCGGACTCCCGCACGACGGGCGCCGACTCCCCGGTGATGGCGGACTCGTCGACCGAGGCGATGCCGTGCACGATGTCGCCGTCGCCCGGGATGAGCTCCCCGGCCGTGACGACGACGAGGTCGCCGAGCTGCAGCGCGGCCGAGGAGACCTCGACGAGCGCCGACCGTTCCGCGCCCGGATCGGCGACCGCGTCGTAGCGGGCCACGCGGTGCGCGACCGTGTCGCTGCGGGTGCGCCGGAGCGAGTCGGCCTGCGCCTTGCCCCGGCCCTCGGCGACGGACTCCGCGAGGTTCGCGAAGAGCACGGTCAGCCAGAGCCAGACGGCGATCGCCCAGGTGAACGACCACGGCACCTCGGTGCCGCCGGAGGCCTGCGGGCCGCCGAGGAACGGCTCGGCGATCGCGAGCGCGGTCGTGAGCATCGCGCCGACCTCGACGATGAGCATGACGGGGTTCCGCCACATCAGCCGCGGGTCGAGCTTGCGGAACGCGCCGGGCAGGGCCTGGGCGAGCTGGGCCGGGCCGAACGTGCTCGGCCTCCGCTTCCGGTCGCCGGTCGGGGTGGCCGGCCCGTCGGCAGGCGTGGTGCCGTCGCGCCCGTCGGGGCGTTCCGCGCCGCCCGCGCCGGCGGGGGATTCGGTGGTGAGCGACATGATCAGTTGAGCCCTTCTGCGAGGGGTCCGAGGGTGAGGACGGGGAAGTAGGTGAGCGCCGTGACGATCACGGTGACGCCGACGAGGAGCCCGACGAACTGCGGTCGGTGGGTCGGCAGGGTGCCGGCGGTGGCCGGCACCCTCCGCTGCGCCGCGAGCGAGCCGGCGAGCGCGAGCACGAGCACGATCGGCACGAAGCGGCCGAGCAGCATCGCCACGCCGAGCGCGATGTTGAACCAGGGCGTGTTCGCGGTGAGGCCCGCGAACGCCGAGCCGTTGTTGTTCGACGCGCTCGTGAAGGCGTAGAGCACCTCGCTCATGCCGTGGATGCCGGGGTTCCAGATCGAGGTCGACTCGACGTCCTCCCGGACGCCGGGGAGGGCGAAGCTGAGCGCCGTGCCCGCGAGGACGAGCGTCGGGGTGACGAGGATGTAGAGGCTCGCGAGCTTGATCTCCCGCGGCCCGATCTTCTTGCCGAGGTACTCGGGGGTGCGGCCCACGAGCAGCCCCGCGATGAACACCGCGATCACGGCGAGCACGAGCATGCCGTAGAGGCCCGAGCCGACGCCGCCGGGGGCGACCTCGCCGAGCATCATGTTCAGCATCGGCAGCATGCCGCCGAGCGCGGTGTAGGAGTCGTGCATCGAGTTGACGGCGCCGGTCGAGGTGAGCGTCGACGTCGTGCCGAACAGCGTCGAGCCGAAGATGCCGAACCGCGCCTCCTTGCCCTCCATCGCGCCGCCCGCGAGCTCCGGCGCGGTGCCGCGCCCGGCCGCCTCGAGGGAGCTGAGCGCCACGAGGGAGATCACGAAGAGCGTCGCCATCACGGCGAGGATCGCGTAGCCCTGCTTGTTCGAGCCGACCATGCGGCCGAAGGCGCGGGGGAGGGCGAAGGGGATGGCGAGCATGAGCACGTTCTCGAAGAGGTTCGTCCACGCGGTCGGGTTCTCGAAGGGATGCGCCGAGTTCGCGTTGAAGAATCCGCCGCCGTTCGTACCGAGGAGCTTGATGACCTCCTGGCTCGCGACCGGGCCGCCGGGCAGCTGCTGGCTGCCGCCGGACAGCGTCTGCACCTCGGTGAAGCCGGCGAAGTTCTGCACGACGCCGCCCGCGAGGAGCACGACGGCGCCGACGACGGCGAGCGGGAGCAGCACGCGCAGGCAGCCGCGCACCAGGTCGACCCAGAAGTTCCCGATCGTGGGGGAGCCGTGCCGGGCGAAGCCGCGCACGAGGGCGATCGCGACGGCGATGCCGACCGCCGCCGACACGAAGTTCTGCACCGCGAGGCCGGCGAGCTGGACGGTGTAGCCCATGGTCAGCTCGGGGGAGTACGACTGCCAGTTCGTGTTCGCGACGAAGGAGGCGGCGGTGTTGAACGCGAGCCCCTCGGGCACCGCGGGCAGCCCGAGGGAGTAGGGCAGCACCGCCTGCGCCCGCTGCAGGGCGTACACGAGCAGCAGGCCGACGAGCGAGAAGGCGAGCACGCCCCGGAGGTAGGCGGGCCAGGACTGCTCGGCGCGCGGGTCGACGCCGATGAGGCGGTAGAAGCCGCGCTCGACGCGCCAGTCGCGGTCGCTCGTGTAGGTGCGGGCCAGGTACTCGCCGAGGGGGCGGTAGAGGAGGGCGAGGACGAGGGCGAGGGTGGCCGCCTGCAGGACGGCGAAGAGCACCTCCATCAGAACCGCTCGGGTTTCACGAGAGCGATGACGAGGGTGATGATGGCGGCGATGCCCAGCGCGGCGGCGAGGAGCTCGAAGACGATCACAGCTTCTCGACCCCCTTGGCGATGAGGGCGACGACCGCGAACACGGCGAGGATGCCGAGGGTGGCGACGACGTCGAGCACGGATACTCCAGGGTCGGGCGCCGCCTGCCGCGGTCGCGGCGGGCGGGCAGCGGTTCGGCTGCACCTGCGATGCAACACCCGCCCGGGCCCCGCCGGGCCCGTCCTCACGGTTCCCTAACGCCCCGCCCGCGCCATCCCTACGCGCCCCTCACGTCCCGGCCCGCTGAGCTCGTCGAAGCGCCGCCCTTGGTTCGCTGAGCCCGTCGAAGCGCCGCCTTGGCCCGGCTCACCGCTCCTCGCCGTCGGTGACGATCTCTCCGTTCCGAAGGCGAAGCTTCGACGCCGGCGGAGGGCCGGAATCGATCTCCTCGATGAGGTGGATGGACAGCAGTCGGAACCCGACCAGCTCCGGCGGGGCATCCGGCCACAGGCCATTCGCCTGCAGTGCCCGCTCCGAGACCGCGCGTTCGAGCTCCGACGGATCGAGGTGAACGACCGCGTGCCGCTGATCCGCACCCCAGACGACGAATTCACCGGTGTCGAGGTCGCCCTGGTTGCGAGGATCCACCGCGCGGAGGTGGTCGAGGAAGCGCTCCAGCATGTCGGTCACCCTACGGGGTATGCGGTGACGATCCGATTGTTCTGCCCGCCGACTGGAACCACGATGGTGTAACTGCGAGTCGTCGCCGCTGAGTTGTATGACCGAATCTGGAGCACGGCGGTGTACCGGTAGGTATCGTTTCCAGAGTTGTACCGGGCGCTGAGCGGCTGTGCCAGCGTCCCGCTCATCGCCCACTTGGCGAACTTGTCCCAGGTCCCTCCAAGCTTGTACTTCGTGACGATCGTCTGCCAGTCCCCTCCGTGGCGCGCGGAGATGTGCCGCCATCCGAATCCTGAGTTGCCGCACAGCAGAACTCCGACGCCATTGGGGCGTCGCCGCTGGTAGCTCACGACGTGTTTGGTCTCCGAATCGGACTTTGCGCAACCGGTCGGGGCGAGAAAGGGGGTTGCGGCGTCCGACGAGTACCGCTTCCCGTTGAGCAACACTTCGTATTGCGCTTGCTGAGGGGGTGGAGTGCTCGTGGCCGCGGCTGCTGGCGCCGGCAGCATCAACTGGGAAGCCGCGAGCAGCGCGGCTACGAAGAGTTTCGTTCGTGATGTGACCCTCATCCCCGCAAGCTAGCTTGGGGATACCATTTCTGCTCGAATCTCTCCACAAGCGCGGCTCTCGGAAGTGGCGGCTACTCCCCGCGGCGGAGCGCTTCGCGCTCGGCCTCCCACTCGTCGAGGAGCCGAGGCATCCGCGCCGCCATGAAGCGGAAGAAGCCGGCCATGTCGCGCCCGCGCGCGGCCGCGTCCTCGTCGTGCGCGGCGTCGGCGATCTCGTCGATGAGCTCCGCGAGCCGCGAGTAGATCGGCAGCCCGCTCGTGAGCACGGCATGCCAGGTGTCGTCGAGGAGCCGGTAGCGGTCGCGCCGGCTCGACGGGCTCGAGATCCGCTGCGCCATCCGCGTCGTCTGCAGGTACCGCACCGCCCCCGACACCGCCGCAGCGCTCACGCCGAGCCGCTCGGCGAGCTCGGCCGCGGTGGAGCCCTCCGCGGGGGAGGCGACGAGCGCCATGAGCACGCGCGACGGCATCCGCGGCATCCCGGCGGCCGTCAGCATCGCCGCGCCCTCCTCGGCCGCCGCGATCGCGCGGTGGCGGCTGCGATCCTCAGCTGCCGTCACTGGCCCTCCCTCATCCGCGTCCGCTCCCCGTCAATCGCCCGCCGCGAGCTCACGGCGGCGCATCAGCCCGAGCGCGAGCGCGCCGCCGGCGACGACGATCGCGAGGAGCCACCACAGTCCCTTCACGTCGACCCCGTCGGTGGTGGCGATCGGTGTGACCGCCACCGGCGAGAGGTTCGTCACCCAGTCGGGCAGCTGGAACAGCGGCCCGAACATGCCGAGCAGCAGCGCGACCAGCACGAGCACCCAGCCGAGGGCGATCGTGAGCCGCGGCGCGAGCACGAAGACGAGCGCGGTCAGCACCAGGAACACGGCCGCCGCGGCGAGCTGCCCCGTCCCGGCGACGAGCGCGTCCCAGGCGAGCGAGGCGTCCGCGCCCTTCGCCTGCGCGCCGAGCCACGCGCCGAGCACGGCCGCCGCGCACACCGCGACCGCGGCGACGAGCGCGATCGCGAGGAACGAGGCGAGCCAGCGCACCCGGTCCACCGGGGCGGCGAGCACCTGCTCGGCCGTGCCGTGGGTCTCCTCCTGCCGTGCGCGCGTCACCGTCTGCACGGCGGCGCAGGCGGCGAGCACCCCGACGATGGTGAAGAAGATGACGACCATGCCCTGTTCGAGGCTGCCGTTCTTCGAGAGTGCGGCGAACAGCTGCTCGACCGCGGGGATCTTCGTCCCGATCTGGTCGATGACCGATCCGAGGCTCGTCGCGAGCACGCCCGTGAGCAGGCCGCCGATCGCCCAGCCGACGACGGATCCCCGGGAGAGCCGCCAGACGAGCCCGATCGGCGAGCCGAGGGTCGCGGGGGCGTCCAGCCGTCCCGCGCGCTCCGCGATGAAGCTGCCGTCGAGGTCGCGGGCGCGCTGCAGCACGACGGCGAGGGCGGTGAGGGCGATCGCGACGACCGCGCAGAGCGCCAGCGGCCACCAGGCGTCGTCGGCGAACGGGCGCGAGTTCTCGGCCCAGCCGAACGGCGACAGCCAGGTCAGCCCCGAGCTCTCGATGCGCTGCAGGTCCGTCGACGGCGTGCCGAGCGCGTTGCCGAGCCCGCAGACGAGGAAGCTCACGAGCAGGACCCACACCCCGAGCGAGTTCGCGCCGCGCGAGGTGCGCATGAGCTGCGCCGCGACGAGCCCCACGCCGAGGAACACGAGTCCGACGCCCGCCGAGGCGAGCCCCGAGACGAGCGAGCCGAGCGGCGTGTACCCGGCGCCCGCGAAGGACGCGGTGACGAGGGCGGCGAGCACGACGTTCGCGAGGAGCCCGTGGAGCACCGTCGCCGCGAGGGGCGCCGCCCGCCCGGCGGGAGTGGCGGCGACGAGTTCGGCGCGGCCGAGCTCCTCGTCCATCCGGGTGTGCCGGACGGCCAGGAAGCTCGACATGAACGCCGCCATCATCGCGAGGAACGGCAGGATCAGGAACAGCGTGAACGCGTCGAGCTCCGCGCCGGACGGCAGGCCGCGGAACAGCATGATCACGGGGTTCGCCGCGACGGCGGCGAGCACCTCCTGCCGGTCGGCCTCGGTGCCGTAGGACTGCTGCACGCCGCCGATCGCCGCGACCGCGAGGAGCGCGGTACCGCCGACCCAGAGCACGAGCTGCCAGCGGTCGCGCCGCAGCCGCTGCCCGAGCAGCGCGCCGAGGGCGCTCATCGCCGCGCCCCCTCCCGGGCGGTGCGGCCGGATGCCTCGCCGGGCGCCTCGCCGCCGGATTCCGACCCCTCGCCGATCTCGTCCCCGTAGTGGCGGAGGAAGAGCTCCTCGAGCGAGGGCGGCTCGATCCGGAGTCCGGCGACGTTCCGGCTCGCGAGGGCGGGCAGGATGCCGGCGACGCGGTCGCTGTCGACGGTGAACCGGGCGCGACCGTCGGAGACGGCGGCGTCGTGGATGTCGGCGAGGCCCGCGAACGCGGTGCCCCCCGAGGCATCCGCTCCGGCCGGGGCCTCGAAGGAGACCTCGGTGCGCGTCAGATGGCGGAGCTCGGCGAGCGTCCCGCTCTCGACGACGCGGCCCGCGCGGATGATCGACACCCGGTCGCAGAGCTGCTCCACCTCGGAGAGGATGTGGCTCGACAGCAGCACCGTCGCGCCCGCGGCGCGCACCCGCGCGACCTCGCGGCGGAAGACGAGCTCCATCAGCGGGTCGAGCCCGCTCGTCGGCTCGTCGAGGATGTACAGCTCGGCGGGCACCGCGAAGGCGGCGATGAGCGCGACCTTCTGCCGGTTGCCCTTGGAGTAGGCACGGCCCTTCTTGCGCGGGTCGAACTGGAACGCCTCGACGAGGCGGGCCTTCTCCGCTCGGTAGCCGGCGTCCCGGTGGGAGGCGCCCCGGAGGCGTGCCAGGAAGTCGATCGCCTCGCCGCCCGAGAGGTTCGGCCAGAGGCTCACATCGCCCGGCACGTAGCCGATGCGGCGGTGCAGCGCGACGGCGTCGCGCCAGGGGTGGGCGTCGAAGACGCTCGCGACCCCGGAGCTCGCGCGGGCGAGGCCGAGCAGGATCCGGATCGTCGTGGACTTCCCCGCGCCGTTCGGGCCGAGGAATCCGTGCACCTGGCCGGCGTCGACCTCGAGGTCGAGCCCGTCGAGGGCGCGGGTGCGACCGTAGCGCTTCACGAGGTCGCTGGTGCGGATGACGGTGGTCATGCGCGCGACGCTACGCCGATTTCACGAATTCGTGAATCTTCCTAACGGAATCCTTACGGGCCGGGTGCGCAGGGCGATCCGTCGCCCGCCCGTCTACTCGAGCGCGGCGAACTTCTCGATGTCGCTCTCGGTGCCGGTCACGATGATCAGGTCGTGGTTCGACACGACGGTCTTCTCGGTCGCGTAGGTGAACGGCTTGCCCGGGCTCTTCACGCCGACCACCGTGACGTTGTGCTTCGTGCGCACGCCCGACTCGGTCAGGTTCTTGCCGCGGATCGGCTTCGGCGGGTACATCTTCACGAGTGCGAAGTCGTCGTCGAACTCGATGAAGTCGAGCATCCGGCCGCTCACGAGGTGCGCGGTGCGCTCGCCCGCCTCGCGCTCCGGGTAGATGACGTGGTTCGCGCCGATGCGCTGCAGGATCTTGCCGTGCGAGGCGGAGATCGCCTTCGCCCAGATCTGCGGGACGCCGAGGTCGACGAGGTTCGCCGTGATGAGCACGGATGCCTCGATCGAGGAGCCGACGGCGCACACCGCGGTCGAGAAGTCCTGCGCGCCGATCTGCTTCAGCGCGTCGATGTTCTTCGCGTCGGCGACGACGGCGTGGGTGACCCGCTCGGCCCACTTCTGCACGAGCGATTCGTCGGTGTCGACGGCGAGCACCTCGCGGCCGAGCCGGTCGAGCTGCCCCGCGGTCGCGGCGCCGAAGCGGCCGAGCCCGATCACGAGGACGGGGGCGTTGTGCTTGATGCGATCAACCAACGATGGGCCTCTCTTCCGGTCGTTTGAACAGCTGCCGGCGGGTGCTCGCCGCGAGCGCCGCGGCGAGGGTGACGGTGCCGACGCGTCCCATGAACATCGTGCCCGCCATGACGTAGACGCCCTCCGGCGGGAGGTCGGCGGTGAGCCCGGTGGACAGGCCGCAGGTGGCGAACGCGGAGATGACGTCGAAGAGCACGTTCTCGAACGGCGCCTTCGTGATCTGCAGGATCGCGATCGAGGCGCCGGCGACGATCGTCGCGCCCCAGAGCACGACCGAGACCGACAGCCGCAGCATGTCGCGCGGGATGCGCCGGCCGAACGCCTCCATCGAGGGCGCGCCGCGCGCCTCCGCGACGGCGGCGAGGAACAGCACGGCGAGCGTCGTCACCTTGATGCCGCCCGCGGTGGACGCGGAGCCGCCGCCGATGAACATGAGCATGCTGCTCACGAGCTGGCTCGAGCCGTACAGGTCGTGCATGTCGACCGTCGCGAAGCCGCCGGATCTCGTCATCGCCGACATGAAGAACGACTGGAAGATCGTCGGCCCGGCGTCGAGGTGGCCGTACGTCTTCGGGTTCGCGTGCTCGAGGAGGATGAACATCACGGCGCCCGCGATGAACAGGATGACGGTCGTGGTGAGCGTGAGCTTCACGTGCACGCTCCACTTGCGCGGGGTGCGCCACGACTTCGCGAGCGCGAAGATCACGGGGAAGCCGAGGCTGCCGAGGAACACGCCGCCCATCAGCAGCGACTGCATCCAGTAGTCGTGCTCGAACGGCGCGAGCCCGCCTGGGTTCGGCGAGAATCCGGTGTTCGTGAACGCCATCGCCGAGTAGTAGAGGCTGTACCAGATCGAGTGGCCGACGTCGTATCCCGCGGCGAGCATGCTCGGCATCAGGCCGATCGCGAGCGCCGCCTCGATGACGAGGGCGCTGACCGCGACGGTGAACAGCAGTCCGCCGACCTCGCCGAGCCGGATCGCCTGACGCTCGGCCACGGGGCCGACGTGCAGGCGCGAGGGGTTCGTGTCGCTCGCGGCCATGAGCTTCGCGCGGAGGCCCAGCCGGCGGGAGATCACGAAGCCGAGCGTCGTCGCGAGGGTCAGCACGCCGATGCCGCCGATGTTCACGCCGAGGTAGACGAGCCCGTGCCCGAACGGCGACCAGTACGTCGCCATGTCGACGGTCGACAGACCGGTGACGCAGATCACCGAGACCGCCGTGAACAGCGCGTCGTGGAGGGGCGCGGAGGATGCCTCGCCCGCGCGGGCGATCGGCAGCGAGAACAGCAGCGTGAACAGGAGGATCAGTGCGGCGAAGACGAGGATCGCGAATCGCGACGGCGAGTGCTTGACCAGGCCGTCGACGGCGTCGCGGACGACCCCGAGCCAGCTGCGGCTCCCGCGACCGGGGTTCCCGATCGTCGGCCGTGCGTGCATCGAGCCCCCTCCAGCCTTGCGTGACGCGTGTGTCATGGTACTCCCCGGCGCGAGTGGCTACCCTTGCAGCATGGCGGACATCTTCGACGTGGTGGCGGACTCGACCCGGCGAGACATCCTCGCCGTGCTCCTCGAGCGGGAGCAGAGCGAGCCGTCGTCGGGCGGGGAGATCAGCGTCTCCGAGATCGTCGCCGCCCTGGGCGTGAGCCAGCCCACCGTGTCGAAGCACCTCAAGGTGCTCCGCGAGGCCGGGCTCGTCGCCGTCCGCGAGGAGGGTCAGCACCGCTACTACCGGCTCGACCGGGAGCCGCTCGAGACCATCGAGGACTGGCTCATCCCGTTCACCGCGGGGGATGCCGCCGCCGACGCCGCGACCCTGGCGAGTGCCGCCATCTCGCTGAACGACGACCAGCGCGCCTTCGCCTCCCGGCTCGGCGCCGCCTTCGCGGAGACCGCCCAGCGCGTCACGCAGGCCGTCAAGCGCAAGTAGCCCCCGGTCAGCGGAGCGGCTTGATCATCTCCAGCTCGAGGCCGCCGGGGGCGAGCTCGTACTCGCGGCTGCGGCCGGTGAGGGTGAAGCCGAGCTTCTCGTAGAAGCGGCGGGCGCGCGCGTTCGTCTCGTGCACCTCGAGCCGCAGGGTGTCGCCGAAGCCGAGCGCCCACGTCTCGACCCCGTCGAGGAGGGCGCGGGCGACGCCGTGGGCCTCGCCCCGACGGTCGGGCGCGACGTAGACGCCGACGAGCATCGGGCCCGTCGCGGCATCCGGGACGTAGCCGCCCATCGTGCCGATCCAGCGCTCCCCCTCGATCGCGGCGAGGGCGGTCTGCCCGTCCGTCTCGCCGCGGCGGGCCCGCAGGCGCCAGCCCGCCTCCTCGACGTCGAGGGCGTGCGCGAGCGTCTCGCCGTACGCGATGGGCTCGTCGCGGAGCATCTCGAGACGGAGCGCGCGGACCTCGCGCCAGTCGTCCTCGCGGGTGGAACGGATGGTGAACGGCGCGCCTGGCATCCTCCGACGCTACCCGAGGCCCGCGGTCGGGGCGCGCGGATGAATCAGGTAGACTACCCCGAGGCTCTTTGGGCCCTCGGCTGCGGCACGCGCGGCCGACACGATCTTCAGTGAGGTTTCGATGGGTTCCGTCATCAAGAAGCGTCGCAAGCGCATGGCGAAGAAGAAGCACCGCAAGCTTCTTCGCAAGACGCGCCACCAGCGTCGCAACAAGAAGTAGTCGTTCCCGGCTACGGCTGAGCGTCAGGTCCTCGGGCCTGGCGCTTTTCGCTGTCCCCGGATGGTTCGCTGAGCCTGTCGAAGCGCCCCTCGACAAGCTCGGGGAACCAGGCGGCCCCTCGACGGGCTCGGGGAACCAGGCGGCCCCTCGACGGGCTCGGGGAACCAGGCGGCCCCTCGACAAGCTCGGGGCACCAAGCCGCCGCGTAGGCTGGGGGGATGGCCCGAGACGTCCGCCTCACCCTCGTCGGCAAGCCCGGCTGCCACCTCTGCGACGACGCCCGCGAGGTCGTGCAGGCGGTGCGCGAGGAGCTCGCCGCCCTGCCCGACGGCCCCGCGATCGCGTTCGACGAGCAGTCGATCCTCGACGACGAGGCGCTCGCGCAGCGCTTCGCCGAGGAGATCCCCGTCGTGCTCATCGACGGCGAGGTGCACACCTACTGGCGCGTCGACCCGGTGCGGCTGAAGGCGGCGCTGCTCGACTGACGGCGCGAACGCCCCTCTAGCCAAACGCCGGTCCGGCTGGCTAGGTTTGCCGCAGGAGGGGCGGCCGACTGCGTCCGCCCGTGGATGATCCGGGGGGACATCGTGGCGCGTGAATTCCAAGGGCACATCGAGCTCGACGTGCGGGACTCGCAGGCGGACTGGGAGGCCTTCCTGCCGGAGCCCGCGCCGGAAGGCGCACCGAATGTGCTCGTCGTGCTCTACGACGACACCGGCATGGCCGCCTGGTCGCCGTACGGCGGCCGCATCCAGATGCCGACGATGGACCGGCTCGCCGCGAACGGCCTGACGTATTCGCAGTGGCACACGACGGCCCTCTGCTCGCCGACGCGCTCGACGTTCCTCACGGGGCGCAACCACCACCTGAACGGCTTCGCGACGATCTCCGAGTCGTCGACCGGGTTCCCCGGCTACAATTCGCACATCCCGCCGTCGAACGTGACGATGGCGCACCTGCTGCGCGACGCCGGCTGGTCGACCTTCTGGGTCGGCAAGAACCACAACGTGCCGATCGACGAATGGACCGCGGGCGGCTCGAAGAAGAACTGGCCGCTCGCCCAGGGCTACGACCGCTTCTACGGCTTCATCGGCGGCGAGACCAACAACTGGTACCCCTCCCTCGCCGAGGACAACCGCTACATCGACCAGCCCTACCTGCCCGAGGACGGGTACCACCTGTCGAAGGACCTCGCCGACCAGGCGCTGAAGATGATCCGGGACGTCAAGCAGACCGAGCCCGGCCGCCCCTGGTACCTCTGGTTCTGCCCCGGCGCGAACCACGCCCCGCACCACGCGCCCGAGGAGTACATCGCCAAGTACCGGGGCAAGTTCGACGACGGCTACGAGGCCTACCGCGAGTGGGTGCTGCCGCGGATGATCGAGCGCGGCATCCTTCCCGAGGGCACCGCCCTCACCGAGCTGAACCCCATGCCCGACGGCACCTTCTCGCAGACCGACGAGGTGCGCCCGTGGGCGACGCTGAACGACGAGGAGAAGGCCATGGTCTCGCGCATGGCCGAGGTCTACGCCGGCTTCAGCGAGTACACCGACGCCCAGGTCGGCCGCATCATCGATTACCTGGAGGAGTCGGGGCAGCTCGACAACACCATCGTCATCTACTGCGCCGACAACGGCGCCTCCGGCGAGGGCAGCCCGAACGGCTCCGTCAACGAGGGCAAGATCTTCGGCGGCTACCCCGACGACGAGGCCGAGAACCTCCGCATGGTCGACAAGCTCGGCTCGCCCGAGACGTACAACCACTACCCGACCGGGTGGGCGGTGGCCTTCTCCACCCCGTACAAGATGTTCAAGCGGTACACGTACCAGGGCGGCGTCGCCGACCCGCTCGTGATCTCCTGGCCGAAGGGGATCGCCGCCCGCGGCGAGGTGCGGCACCAGTACCACCACTCGACCGACATCGTGCCGACCATCCTCGAGGCCTGCGGCGTCGCCTTCCCGGACACGTACAACGGCGTCGAGCAGACCCCGCTGTCCGGGGTCTCGATGGTGCCCTCCTTCGAGGCGGCGCCCGACGCCCCCTCGAACAAGCAGACGCAGTACTACGAGATGTTCGGCCAGCGCGGCATCTGGCACGAGGGCTGGAAGGCCGTCACCGTGCACGGGCCGGTGAGCGGCAAGGGCAACTTCGACGACGACGTATGGGAGCTCTACCACACCGAGGTCGACCGCTCCGAGTCGCACGACCTCGCCGCCGAGCACCCCGAGAAGCTCGAGGAGCTGAAGGCGCTCTGGCTCGAGGAGGCGAAGGCGAACCTCGTGCTGCCGCTGAACGACCTGCAGATCATCGGCAACCCGAAGGACTTCGAGACCTTCATCCACATGGAGTACCACCAGCCCGCCCCGCCGTCGGGGCGCTACGTGTACTACCCGGGCACGAGCGAGGTGCCCGAGCGGAGCGCGGCCAACACGCACGGCGTCTCCTTCAAGATCGCCGCGGAGGTCGAGTTCACGCCCGACACCGAGGGCGTGATCTTCGCGCACGGCTCCCGCTTCGGCGGGCACGCGCTCGTCGTGAAGGACGGGCAGGTGCACTACGTCTACAACTTCCTCGGCATCCCGCCCGAGGACCGCGTCTCCGCGCCCGCGCCCACCTCGGGGAAGCACATCATCGGCGTCGAGTTCGTGAAGGAGGGCATGGGCGAGCACCGCGAGGGCGTCGGCCCGGTGAAGCTCTACGTCGACGACCAGCAGGTGGGCGAGCAGCGGATCCGCACGGTGCTCGGGCACTTCTCCCTCTGCGGCGAGGGCCTCACGATCGGCCGCGACAGCGCCGACCCGGTGTCGTCGCTGTACGGCTACGGCTTCGACTTCACGGGCGGCGAGATCGCGCAAGTGGTCTTCGACATCGCGGACGACGCGTACCTCGACCTCGAGGCGCATCTCGCGGCCGCCTACGCGCGGGACTGAGCGGATGCCGGAGCGCCTGCCCTCCTGGGCCGACACCCCGACCCGCGACGCCATCCTCGCGTTCATCGACCGCGTCTCGAGCGGTCCGGATCAGGTCCCCGAGGCGGAGCGCGTCGCCGTGTTCGACAACGACGGCACGCTCTGGACCGAGAAGCCGATGCCGACGCAGCTGCACTACATCGTCGAGCAGTGGAAGCGGCAGGCCGAGGCCGACCCGTCGCTCGCCGAGCGGCAGCCGTACCGGGCCGCCGTGACTGGGGACTACGGCTGGCTCGGCGGCGCCGTCGAACGGCACTACCAGGGCGACGACTCGCAGCTGAAGATCCTGATCGGCGCGCTCGTCGGCGTCACCGCGGGGATGAGCGTCGAGGACTACGCCGCCTCGGTGGCTCGCTTCTACGAGGAGGCGAAGCACCTCACCCTCGGCACCCCGTACGCCGACGCCGTCTACGCCCCGATGATCGAGCTGCTCCGCGAGCTCGAGGCGAACGGCTTCACCGTGTACCTGGTGTCGGGCGGGGAGCGCGACTTCATGCGCCCGATGACCGAGCAGTACTACGGCATCCCGCCGGAGCACGTGGTCGGCTCTGCGCTCGGGCTCAGCTTCGACGCCGAGACCGGCGACGTCCGGTACACGGCCGGTCTCGACTTCTTCGACGACGGCCCCGAGAAGCCGGTGCGGATCTGGAGCCGGATCGGCCGGCGCCCGCTCTTCGCGGGCGGCAACTCGAACGGCGACCTCCCGATGCTCGCGTACGCGCGGGCGGGCGGCGGGTTCGCGATCCTCGTGCACCACGACGACGACGCCGGCCGCGGCGACCAGCCGTACGACACGGGCGCCGAGCAGGCGCTCGCCGAGGCATCCGATCGGGGCATCACGGTCGTGAGCGTGAAGCGCGACTGGTCCCGCGTCTTCCCGGAGGGCTGAGCGGATGACCCGAGCCGCCGTCGCCCGTCGCGGGCGCGTCATCCTGCCGACGCTGGCCGGGTACCGGCCCGCGCTGATCCCGCGCGACCTCCTCGCCGGGCTCACCGCCGGCGCCGTGGTCGTGCCGCAGGCGATGGCCTACGCGACGATCGCGAACCTCCCGGTGCAGCTCGGCCTCTACACCTGCATGGTGCCGATGTTCGTCTACGCGATGCTCGGCGGCTCGCGGGCGATGAGCGTGTCGACGACGTCGACCATCGCGACCCTCACGGCGACGACCCTCGTGAGCGCCGGCGTCGCCGCGGGCTCCGACGATCCGGTGCCCGACCTCATGGCGCTCACCCTGCTCGTCGGGCTCATCCTGCTGCTCGCCCGGCTGCTGAAGGCCGGCTCGGCCGTCGAGTACATCTCGAAGCCGACCATCATCGGCGTGCAGGTCGGCGTCGGGGCGACCGTCGCCGTCGGCCAGCTGCCGAAGCTGCTCGGCGAGGACGCGGAGTTCTCCGGGCACGGCTTCATCCGCTCGATCGTCGCGGCCGTCGAGGCGCTGCCCGGTGCGAACCTGCCGACCGTGCTGCTGTCCGTCGGCTCGATCGCGACGCTGTTCCTGCTGAAGCGCTTCGCGAAGCGCGTGCCCGGACCGCTCGTGGTCGTCGCGGCGGGGATCCTCCTCGTCTGGCTCGCGGGCATCGACCGTTTCGGGGTCGAGCTCATCGCGGCGGTGCCGCAGGGGTTCCCGCCGTTCGAGCTGCCCTCCTTCGCGCACTTCGGCGGCATGCTGCCCGGGGCGCTCGCGATCGCGGTGATGGCGTTCCTCGAGTCCGCGGCGGTGGCCCGGGGCATCCGGAAGCCCGGCGAGCCGCAGATCGACAGCAACCGGGAGCTGTTCGCGACCGGTGCGGCGAACACGATCGGCGCCTTCTTCCAGACCCTGCCCGCCGCCGGCGGCTTCTCGCAGAGCGCCGTCAACCAGGGCGCGGGCGCCCGCTCCCAGCTCGCCTCCCTCACGACCGTCGTGCTCGCGGTGCTCGTGGCGCTGTTCCTCGGCCCGGTGCTGAGCCTCCTCCCGCAGGCGACGCTCGCCTCGCTCGTGTTCGTGGCGGTCATCGGTCTCGTCGAGGTGGGCGCGATCGTCGAGCTCTGGCGCACGAGCCGGAACGACTTCTGGATCGCGGCGCTCACCGCCGCCGTCGGCCTGAGCGCGGGTCTGCTCTACGCGGTGCTCGTCGGGCTCGTCGCGACCTTCGTCGTGATCTTCCGCGAGCTCGGCCGGGTGCGGATCGACGCGGGCGAGCCGAGCGGGGGCGTGCTGCCGGTGCGGCTCCTCGGGCCGCTGTTCACCGCGAACGCGCTCGCCTACCAGCAGGCGGTGCTGGAGCGCGCGGGCGGGGCCGTCGCGGACGAACCGCCGCTCACCGCCGTCGCGCTCGAGCTGACCCGCCTCCAGACGACCTCGGTCACGGTGCTCGACATGCTCGCCGACCTCGATCGGGAGCTCGGCGGCATGGGCGTCGAGCTGCGGCTCGCCGCGGTGCCCGAGTCGGGGGCGGAGATGGCGCGGCGCGGGGTATGGTTCGCCGGGCTCGAGCGTGCGGGGCGGGTCTATCCGACGCTCGACGACGCGGTGGCGGGGCCGGTCGGAGCCGCGGGGGCTGGCCCCGGCGAGACGGCCTAGAGCTCAGCGGGGAGGCTCAGCGGCCTAGCTCATCGAGCGCAGCGGAAGCCGATGTGCGTCGTCGCAGAGTCGTCGGCCTGCGGGGAGCGGGCCGACGGCCGGTAGCGCAGGCAGTAGTCGGGCGAGCAGAGGTGCGAGCCGCCCTTCAACACCCGGCGCGGGATGCGCGAGCCCGGTTCCGCCGAGGCCGCCGCGAGCAGGTTCGGGCGGGCGCCGGCGTCGACCGCGGCATCCGCCGCGCCGGGCACGACGTGACGCTCGGTGTAGTAGTCGCTCGTCCACTCCCAGACGTTGCCGGTGACGTCGAAGAGGCCGTACCCGTTCGCCGGGAACGTCATGACCGGGCTCGTGCCCACCCAGCCCTCGGCACCCGTGTTGCGGTAGGGGAAGGAGCCCTGCCAGCGGTTCACCATCAGCCGGCCGTCGGGGTGCTCGGCGTCGCGCGGGAACTCCTCGTCGCCCCAGGCGAAGCGGGCGCCGTCGAGGCCGCCGCGGGCCGCGAACTCGAACTCGGCCTCCGTCGGGAGGCGCTTGCCGGCCCAGGCGGCGTAGGCCGAGGCGTCCTCGAAGGAGACCTGCACGACCGGATGCGTCGGCCGCTCGGCGAGGGCGTCGAAGACGGGCTCGCCCTCCGGGGCCGCCCCGAAGGGATGCCGCCAGCTCGCGCCGGGGCCCCAGCGCCACCACTGCCGCCAGTCGCGGAGATCGACGGGCCCGGGCGTGGGCGTGAAGACGAGGCCCCCGGGCACGAGCTCGGCCGGGTCGGCGCCCGGGAAGTCGGCGGGGTCGAGCGGGCGCTCGGCGACGGTCACGTAGCCCGTGTCGGCGACGAAGGCCGCGAACTGCTCGGTGGTGACCGGGTGCAGGTCGAGCTCGAAGCCGTCGACGGTGCGCTCGTGCACGGGCGACTCGTCGGCGTAGAACTCGTTCGAGCCCATGCGGAACGTGCCGCCCTCGATGCGGAGCATTGGTGTCGTGGCGACCGTCATGCTCCGAGCCTACGGCCGGTGCGGGCCATGCGCCCCCCCCCCGCCCGGCTGCCCACCCCCCCCCCCCCCCGCCCCCGCCCCCCCCCGGCCCCTCCCCCCGCCCCCGACCCTCCGAAGTCGCGCAAACCCTCCT
>NZ_JAVSSI010000024.1:0-5344 GCF_044917495.1 Agromyces mediolanus
GGTGCGTCCGTTTCTTGAGAACTCAACAGCGTGCACTATGTTCAATGCCAATTTATTGAACCCCAGCCTGTTTTTGCAGGTGGGATTCCTTTGATTGATGGACAATTTGATTTTGATTAGTCAGTTGTTTCTCTGTCAGTGAACAAACTCTGGGTCGGGCTTTCGGGTCTGGTCTGAATCATTTTTTTTGGAGAGTTTGATCCTGGCTCAGGACGAACGCTGGCGGCGTGCTTAACACATGCAAGTCGAACGATGAACTTGGAGCTTGCTCTGGGGGATTAGTGGCGAACGGGTGAGTAACACGTGAGTAACCTGCCCTGGACTCTGGGATAACTTCGAGAAATCGGAGCTAATACCGGATAGGACCTTGCACCGCATGGTGTGGGGTGGAAAGTTTTTCGGTTTGGGATGGACTCGCGGCCTATCAGCTTGTTGGTGAGGTAATGGCTCACCAAGGCGTCGACGGGTAGCCGGCCTGAGAGGGTGACCGGCCACACTGGGACTGAGACACGGCCCAGACTCCTACGGGAGGCAGCAGTGGGGAATATTGCACAATGGGCGCAAGCCTGATGCAGCAACGCCGCGTGCGGGATGACGGCCTTCGGGTTGTAAACCGCTTTTAGTAGGGAAGAAGCCTTCGGGTGACGGTACCTGCAGAAAAAGGACCGGCTAACTACGTGCCAGCAGCCGCGGTAATACGTAGGGTCCGAGCGTTGTCCGGAATTATTGGGCGTAAAGAGCTCGTAGGCGGTTTGTCGCGTCTGCTGTGAAATCTAGAGGCTCAACCTCTAGCCTGCAGTGGGTACGGGCAGACTTGAGTGGTGTAGGGGAGACTGGAATTCCTGGTGTAGCGGTGGAATGCGCAGATATCAGGAGGAACACCGATGGCGAAGGCAGGTCTCTGGGCACTTACTGACGCTGAGGAGCGAAAGCGTGGGGAGCGAACAGGATTAGATACCCTGGTAGTCCACGCCGTAAACGTTGGGCGCTAGATGTGGGGACCTTTCCACGGTTTCCGTGTCGTAGCTAACGCATTAAGCGCCCCGCCTGGGGAGTACGGCCGCAAGGCTAAAACTCAAAGGAATTGACGGGGGCCCGCACAAGCGGCGGAGCATGCGGATTAATTCGATGCAACGCGAAGAACCTTACCAAGGCTTGACATACACGAGAACGGGCCAGAAATGGTCAACTCTTTGGACACTCGTGAACAGGTGGTGCATGGTTGTCGTCAGCTCGTGTCGTGAGATGTTGGGTTAAGTCCCGCAACGAGCGCAACCCTCGTCGCATGTTGCCAGCACGTTATGGTGGGGACTCATGTGAGACTGCCGGGGTCAACTCGGAGGAAGGTGGGGATGACGTCAAATCATCATGCCCCTTATGTCTTGGGCTTCACGCATGCTACAATGGCCGGTACAAAGGGCTGCGATGTCGTAAGGCGGAGCGAATCCCAAAAAGCCGGTCTCAGTTCGGATTGAGGTCTGCAACTCGACCTCATGAAGTCGGAGTCGCTAGTAATCGCAGATCAGCAACGCTGCGGTGAATACGTTCCCGGGCCTTGTACACACCGCCCGTCAAGTCATGAAAGTCGGTAACACCCGAAGCCGGTGGCCTAACCCTTGTGGAGGGAGCCGTCGAAGGTGGGATCGGTGATTAGGACTAAGTCGTAACAAGGTAGCCGTACCGGAAGGTGCGGCTGGATCACCTCCTTTCTAAGGAGCACTGGACCAGCTTGCTGGTTCCAGGTCAGCCAGATTGAGGCGAACGTTCTCACTGGTTGCTCATGGGTGGAACATTGACATAGGTGCTCGTCTGAATGGTTCAGACCTAGTACGCCTTCTTTTGGGGGTTGGAACGGTGGGGGCCGGCCGGGCGGGTACGTGCACGCTGTTGGGTCCTGAGGGACCGGACGCAGCCCCTGTTTTTTGGGGTGGCTGGTTTCTTGCAGGCCCTTGCTGATGCTCACTGTGGTGGGCGGGTGTGGGGGTGCTGTTCGTCTGTTGAGAACTACATAGTGGACGCGAGCATCTTAGATTGACGCTCTTTCGGGAGTGTCGATCACAAAGATTCGTAGGACGTGCCCTTTTGGGGGTGCGTTCGACTAATCATTGGTCACCGCCGGCCCTTCGGGGTTGGTGGTTTCTGAACTCATGTGATTTCAAGTTTCTAAGAGCAAACGGTGGATGCCTTGGCATCTGGAGCCGAAGAAGGACGTCGTAATCTGCGATAAGCCTCGGGGAGCTGATAAACGAGCTGTGATCCGAGGATTTCCGAATGGGGAAACCCCGCCAGGCCCTTTGGGTGACCTGGTGACTCCCGCCTGAATATATAGGGCGGGTAGAGGGAACGTGGGGAAGTGAAACATCTCAGTACCCACAGGAAGAGAAAACAACCGTGATTCCGTGAGTAGTGGCGAGCGAAAGCGGATGAGGCTAAACCGGTCATGTGTGATACCCGGCAGGGGTTGCATGGTCGGGGTTGTGGGACCTTTCGGGCTGTTCTGCCGGACAGCCACGGTGACGCGTATGCGATAGACGAACCGGATTGAAAGCCGGACCGGAGTGGGTGTGAGTCCCGTAGTCGAAATCGTGTGCGGCCCGGAGAGGGATCCCAAGTAGCACGGGGCCCGAGAAATCCCGTGTGAATCTGCCAGGACCACCTGGTAAGCCTAAATACTCCCAGATGACCGATAGCGGACAAGTACCGTGAGGGAAAGGTGAAAAGTACCCCGGGAGGGGAGTGAAATAGTACCTGAAACCGTTTGCTTACAAACCGTCGGAGCTCCCGTGTTGGGGTGACGGCGTGCCTTTTGAAGAATGAGCCTGCGAGTTAGTGATCTGTGGCGAGGTTAACCCGTGTGGGGTAGCCGGAGCGAAAGCGAGTCTGAATAGGGCGATTCAGTCGCAGGTCCTAGACCCGAAGCGAAGTGATCTATCCATGGCCAGGTTGAAGCGACGGTAAGACGTCGTGGAGGACCGAACCCACTTAGGTTGAAAACTGAGGGGATGAGCTGTGGATAGGGGTGAAAGGCCAATCAAACTTCGTGATAGCTGGTTCTCTCCGAAATGCATTTAGGTGCAGCGTTGCGTGTTTCTTGCCGGAGGTAGAGCTACTGGATGGCCGATGGGCCTCAACAGGTTACTGACGTCAGCCAAACTCCGAATGCCGGTAAGTGAGAGCGCAGCAGTGAGACGGTGGGGGATAAGCTTCATCGTCGAGAGGGAAACAACCCAGACCACCGACTAAGGTCCCTAAGCGCGTGCTAAGTGGGAAAGGATGTGGAGTTGCACAGACAACCAGGAGGTTGGCTTAGAAGCAGCCACCCTTGAAAGAGTGCGTAATAGCTCACTGGTCAAGTGATTCCGCGCCGACAATGTAACGGGGCTCAAGCACGCCACCGAAGTCGTGGCATTCATACAATCGATAGGCCTTCGTGGTCCAGTCGTGTGGATGGGTAGGAGAGCGTCGTGTGCCGGGTGAAGCGGCGGTGGAAACCAGCCGTGGACGGCACACGAGTGAGAATGCAGGCATGAGTAGCGAAAGACGGGTGAGAAACCCGTCCTCCGGAAGACCAAGGGTTCCAGGGTCAAGCTAATCTGCCCTGGGTAAGTCGGGACCTAAGGCGAGGCCGACAGGCGTAGTCGATGGACAACGGGTTGATATTCCCGTACCGGCGAAGAACCGCCCACACCAATCCAGTAATGCTAACCATCCGAACTGTCACATCGTTCCCTTCGGGGGACACCGTGGCGGGGAGCATGGGACCCGGTCTGGTGCGGTGAGCGTATTAACAGGTGTGACGCAGGAAGGTAGCCCAGCCCGGGCGATGGTTGTCCCGGGGCAAGCGTGTAGGCCGAGTCGTAGGCAAATCCGCGACTCATACAGGCTGAGACGTGATGCGGATGAAAAGTGGGTGATCCTATGCTGCCGAGAAAAGCATCGACGCGAGGTTCTAGCCGCCCGTACCCCAAACCGACTCAGGTGGTCAGGTAGAGAATACCGAGGAGATCGAGAGAATCGTGGTTAAGGAACTCGGCAAAATGCCCCCGTAACTTCGGGAGAAGGGGGGCCGGATCGTTGTAGGCACTTGCTGCCGAAGGCGTGAAGGCCGCAGAGACCAGTGGGAAGCGACTGTTTACTAAAAACACAGGTCCGTGCGAAGTCGCAAGACGATGTATACGGACTGACGCCTGCCCGGTGCTGGAAGGTTAAGCGGAACGGTTAGCTCTTCGGAGCGAAGCTGAGAAGTTAAGCCCCAGTAAACGGCGGTGGTAACTATAACCATCCTAAGGTAGCGAAATTCCTTGTCGGGTAAGTTCCGACCTGCACGAATGGCGTAACGACTTCCCAGCTGTCTCAACCGCGAACTCGGCGAAATTGCAGTACGAGTAAAGATGCTCGTTACGCGCAGAAGGACGGAAAGACCCCGTGACCTTTACTACAGCTTGGTATTGGTGTTCGGTGTGGCTTGTGTAGGATAGGTGGGAGACTTTGAAGCGGGCACGCCAGTGTTCGTGGAGTCATTGTTGAAATACCACTCTGGTCACTCTGGATATCTAACTTCGAACCGTGATCCGGTTCAGGGACAGTGCCTGGTGGGTAGTTTAACTGGGGCGGTTGCCTCCCAAAGAGTAACGGAGGCGCCCAAAGGTTCCCTCAACCTGGTTGGCAATCAGGTGGCGAGTGTAAGTGCACAAGGGAGCTTGACTGCGAGACTGACAGGTCGAGCAGGGACGAAAGTCGGGACTAGTGATCCGGCAGTGGCTTGTGGAAGCGCTGTCGCTCAACGGATAAAAGGTACCTCGGGGATAACAGGCTGATCTTGCCCAAGAGTCCATATCGACGGCATGGTTTGGCACCTCGATGTCGGCTCGTCGCATCCTGGGGCTGGAGTAGGTCCCAAGGGTTGGGCTGTTCGCCCATTAAAGCGGTACGCGAGCTGGGTTTAGAACGTCGTGAGACAGTTCGGTCCCTATCCTCTGCGCGCGCAGGAAATTTGAGAGGATCTGACCCTAGTACGAGAGGACCGGGTTGGACGAACCTCTGGTGTGCCAGTTGTTCCGCCAGGAGCACCGCTGGTTAGCTACGTTCGGGATGGATAACCGCTGAAAGCATCTAAGCGGGAAGCCGGCCTCAAGATGAGATTTCCATCCCCTTCGGGGGGAGAGGCGCCCAGCCAGACGACTGGGTTGATAGGCCAGATGTGGAAGCACCGCAAGGTGTGCAGCTGACTGGTACTAATACGCCGATAACTTGATAATCACTATCTACATCACGTTTGCAAAAGGCACGATGTAGAGCCTGATGACTCGCGTCCACTGTGTGGTTCCCAACAGACGAACCAAAC
>NZ_JAVSSI010000025.1:0-3901 GCF_044917495.1 Agromyces mediolanus
TTTTTTTTTTTGTTTTGTGTGTTTTTATTTGATTTTTTAATTATTTTTGTGGGCCGGGGCGGGGGGGGGGGGGGGGGGGGTGGGGGGGGGGATATTGGCGGGGGGGGCCGCGAAGGGGCGGAGTCCACCCCCCGCCCCCCCCCTGTTGGGAGCCCCCCCAACACCCGCCGGGGGCCGACTGTGCGGGCGGGGGGGGGCGAGTGGGGTGGGGGGCCGCCCCGCGCCCCCCCACCCCCACCGCCCCCCCCGCGGAGCGGACGCCGGCCCCATCCGGCGCCCGGCGATCAGCGCGGGGTGGCCCGGCGGATCACGAGGAAGCCGGCGATCGCCGCCACCGCGGCAGCGGCGAGTCCGAGCAGGGTCAGCCCGATCGGGGTCAGCCCTACGAGCCACGTCCACACGGCCGGCCACGACTCGGTGAAGGTCAGCGTGGCGATCAGGATCAACACGAGCGCGACGGTGCTGAACAGCAGCACCATCATGCCGCGCACCCGCCAGCGCATGTAGATCGTCGTCGCACTCGCGCCGATGAAGAGCACGAGGAGCTGCAGCACGAAGGTCGAGAAGAAGTCGAAGCCCCAGCCGAGCTGCCCGTACCAGAGGGCGTCGAACATGCCGGCGCCGATCCACCAGCCGTTCGTCAGCTGCTCGAGCTGCACGAGCGTCGCGATCGCGACGGCCATCTCGGCGGAGACGAGCACGAACATCACGCTCATGCCGAGCCAGAAGTCGCGCCTGGTCGAACCGAAGCCGAGGGCGAACGAGAAGGTGTACGCGACGGCCTGCACCCCGACGACGACGAGGTACCACTGCGGCGAGAGCACGGCCCAGCTGTAGCGGAAGCCCTCGCGGGCCTCGTCCATCGGTGCGCCGGCGCCGGTCATGATGAGCGCGAGGACCATGGTGACGGCCCAGGCGCCGCCGAGGATCATCCACGGCACGCCGAAGAAGATCGTGGGGTTCACGGCGAGCAGGCGCACGACGCGCCAGATCTCCCCGAAGCGGAGTCGGGATGCCCCGAGCTCGCGTTCGGCGGTGGCGGTGGCGACGGCGGTCATGCTGCGGCCTCCTTCTCGGTCGTACCGGCGAGGTCGGCGCCGGTGAGGTGGACGATGAGCTGCTGGAGCGACACCGGGGCGAGCTCGAGGCCGAGCTCGGCGGCCCGGATGCGCTCGTCGCGGTCGAGGCGGCCGTCGACGGTGACCGAGGCGAGTCCGCCGATCCCCTCGCGGCCGATGATCGGGCGGCCCTGCACGAACTCCTCGACGACGGAGCGGGCGCCGGCGATCGTCGTCGCCTGACCGCGCACCTCCTCGGCGTCGCGGTCGAGCAGGATGCGGCCCTGGTCGATCAGGATGACGTGCTCGAGGAGGTTCGCGACCTCGTCGATCAGGTGGGTCGAGAGCACGATCGTGCGCGGGTGCTCGGCGTAGTCCTCGAGCAGGCGGTCGTAGAAGATGTGCCGCGCGACCGCGTCGAGGCCGAGGTACGGCTCGTCGAAGAAGGTGAGCGGGGCGCGGCTCGCGAGGCCGACGATGACGCCGACGGCCGAGAGCTGACCGCGGGAGAGCTTCTTGATGCGCCGCTTCACCGGGAGGCGGAAGTCGGCGATCAGCCGCTCGGCGAACTCCGCGTCCCAGTTCTCGAAGAACCACGGGGCCGAGGTGAAGACGTGCTTCGGCGTGAAGTCCTCGGGGTAGCGCTGCGACTCGGCGATGAAGCAGAGCCGGCGCAGCACGTCGGCGTGCTCGGCAGGGGTGCGGCCGAACACCTCGAGCTCGCCCTCGTTCGGGAAGAGCTGCCCGGTGAGGAGCTGCATGAGCGTCGTCTTGCCGGCGCCGTTGCGGCCGAGGAGGCCGTAGATGCGGTTCTCCTCCAGCGAGAAGTCGACTCGGTCGACCGCCGCGAAGGAGCCGTAGCGCTTGGTGAGACCGCTGGCGCGGACCACGGTGCTGGTCATGATGCGATCCTTTCCGCGCGGATGAGTGCCGCGAGGTCGTCGATGGTGATGCCGAGCTTCTCGGCCTCGAGGATGAGCGGGCGGAGGTACTCCGCCGCGAAGTCGGCCCGCCGTCGCTCGACGAGCCGGTCACGGGCGCCCTCGGTCACGAACATGCCGATGCCCCTTCGTTTGACCACGATGCCGTCGTCGACAAGGCGGGTCACCCCTTTCAGTGCGGTGGCCGGATTGATCCGGTAGTACGCGGCGAACTCGTTCGTCGAGGGGATCTGCGCGCCTTCGGCGATGACCCCGTCGATGATGTCGTTCTCGATCTGCTCCGCGATCTGGAGGAAGATCGGGCGGGATTCGTCCATTCCGGCCTTCCTGCTTCTCGTGCCCGGAAACAAACCTGGTTGGTTCATTACTTGTGTAACTAACCAATCATGTGCGCGGGCTCGTGTCAAGCGCCGGATCGAGATCCGTGCGCGATCGCGCCATCCGCCCGCCGCCGGGCCCGGCGCTACGCCCCGGCGGCCCCCGCCGGAGCGCGACGCGGCAGGCGCACCCGACCCTGGGCGAGCAGGATGCCGAGCAGCACGAGCAGCGCGCCGATCGGCTCGTGCCAGCTGAAGCGCTCGCCGAGCAGGGCCACGCCGAGCGCGACGCCGACCACCGGCGTGACGTACGTCACCGTCGAGGTGCCGGTCGGCCCCCACGCGCGCAGCACATTGATGTTCCAGATGTACGCGAAGCCCGTGCCGAGGATGCCGAGCGCCAGCAGCGAGCCGCCGACCGTCCAGTCGATCCGCACCGGCCCGATCGCGAGCCACGGGGTGAGCGCCAGCATGACGAGCGCCGACACCCCGATGGAGAGGAACGCGAAGGTCGCCGGCGCGATCGGCCGCTGGCTCAGGAACTTGCGCTGGTACCCGAAGGTGAAGCCGTAGCAGGCGGTCGCGAGGAGGCAGGCGAGCTGGCCCGCGAGGCTGCCGGTGAGCGCGTGGTACTGCCAGGGCCCGATCACCACGACGACGCCGACGATGCCGATCGCGACGCCGACCCAGCGGCTCAGCCCGAGCCGCTCGACCCGGAACGCGAGCGTCGCCATCAGCGCGGTCATGATCGGCGTGGTCGCGTTGTAGATCGAGGCGAGGCTCGAGGAGACGTACTGCTCGGCCCAGGCGAAGCAGAGGTACGGGATGACGCAGGTCGTGAACGAGACGACGAGGAAGTGCAGCCAGACGATCGGCTCCCGCGGCAGCACCGGCCCGGGCCGCCCGTCGGCGCCCGGCACGCGCGGCCGGGTGACCGCGACGATCACGCCGAGCGTGAGGGCGCCGAGCAGCACCCGCGACCAGGCGATCTGACCGAAGCTGACCCCGGCGAGCGCGAGCTTCATGAACAGGAAGCTCGCGCCCCAGACGAGGCCCATCACGAGGAACTGGGCCCACGTCGACCACCGCTTCGGCCCGGTCGGCGGGCCGGCGGGGGCGGTCGGTCCGCCCGCGGGGGCCGCCGTGCGCGCGGCCTGCTCGGCCTGCGCGGCGGACGATTCGCGGGGTTCGGTGCTGCTCACCCGTCGAGGCTACGGCCACCCGGCGACGGCGGGAACGGCCCGGGGCATCCGTGTCCGGAATCCGCCGATCATCGGCAGCCCGCCGTCGCGCACGACGCACGCGGCCCCGCCCCGGCACCACCGCGCCGCCCGCGGGGCCGGGGGGGCGGGGGGGGGGGGGGGGGGGGGGGGGGGGGGGGCGGGGGGGGGGGGGGGGGGTGGTTGTGATGCGGGGCGGGGGTGTGTTTTCTGGTGCCCGGGGGGGGGCGCGGGCACACACCGGGCCCCACAAAGCCGGCGGGGGGGGGGGCTCGGGGCGCCGCGCCGGCGCTGGGGGGGGGTCGGGGGGTTGTGGGGGGGGGGGTGGTGCCGGGCGCGGCGGGGGGGGCTGGGGGGGCGGGGGG
>NZ_JAVSSI010000026.1:0-1004 GCF_044917495.1 Agromyces mediolanus
GTCCTATCTAGGTCGCTAACTCCCGTTCAGACCAGCCGGTGAGCTTGAGCCCCCCCAGGAGGCAGATAACCACCCCCGCGGCACTTAGCCGATGATATTACCGCCCCCCCGGGGCCCGGGCGGCGCGGTGCGGCGGCTCCGCGGCCCCCCCCGCCGAAGAAGCCGCCGGAGCGGTCGCAACAGTGTCCTGATGCATGTTTCCCCCGATGTGCCGCATTCGCGACGATTTCCCTTGCGCCGCAACGTACTCCTTCGCCAGCCGGACTGGTGTCCCCCTTTCGGAGGCCATGGGCTTCGCTCGGCACCGCAGTCGCTCCCGGCGAGCGGTGCGCTTCGCGCGCGGGCGTTCGCGCGCCCACGCACGCCAGCGCGGGGGCATGCGCGAGCGCCCGCGCGCCCTCGCGCGAGCGCGGGCCCGGATGCACGCGCGCGGGGAGATGAGCGATGCTCACCCCGTTCGGGGGGAATGGCGAGCTTTTTTCATCGAAGTCTTGAATCCGTCTCAGCTCCTGTGGCAGCGTGTGCGCCATCGACCGCAGCGATCGACACGCTGCGTCGGAAGGCGACGAAGCCGAGGGGAACGGCTTCGCCCACGGGGGAGGGAAAATGTCGCGCCTGCGTACACGTATGTCCGGGTTCGGGAAGGTTCGGCGGGGGGATGCCTCGTCGGGGTCTGGGCGGGCGGGGGTGGTGCGCGGGCTTGCCGCGGGCACCGTGGCTCTGCTCGTCGTCGGGGGTGGTGGTGCGCTGAGTGCGCAGGCCGCCCCGTCGGACCCGTCCCAAGCGTTGGGGCAGTTCTTGGGGGCGGATCTGCTGCAACTGCAGGCCGCGGATCTCGCGTACGCGTACGCCTCGGATCCGGGGGGTCCTGCGAGTGAGGCGGACCCGTTCGATCTCGCGGTGCTGCAAGCGTTGGGCCTCCAGCTCGACCTCATCGGCAACGGCCTGGTGCAGGTCCCGCTGCTGACCGACGGCACCGGGCCGGGCTTGTTGAACCTCGGCGA
>NZ_JAVSSI010000027.1:0-540 GCF_044917495.1 Agromyces mediolanus
GCGTCCGGCGCGGTCGCCGATGACGGCACGATCTCGGTGTCCGAGGACGCCGACCCGGCCGACTTCGGCAACGCCACGGTGAACCTCACCGATCTGCTCGACCAGCTCGGCGTCGCCGCGGTCACCGACCAGCTCATCGACGAGGCATCCCTGGAAGTCGGGGCCCTCGCCACCCGCGCCGCGAAGACCGGCGGCACCGGTGTCACGAGCGACTACCGCGTCACCGACCTGAAGCTGAACCTGTCCAGCCCCGCGGTCGCGGGCCTGGCGACCCAGCTGCGCAGCACCCTGACCACCGCGACCACCGACCTCACCACCGACCTGGAAGCCCTCGCCGGCCCCGGCGGTGCCGTGCAGGGCGTGGTCGACGCGATCGCCGACATCCAACTCCTCGGCGTCGCCTCCGTGAGCCTGGGCGACGCGACGATCGCAGTCACCCCGCCGAACCTCAGCCAACTCGTGGACGACCTCCTCGGCGGACCCAACGCGATCCTCTACTCCGACGACGGCGCCATCAGCGTGAACCTCACCGACGGCACC